>CAVXPE010000014.1:0-113502 GCA_963763545.1 Bryobacterales bacterium | reverse complement strand
TAGCAGCCCGTGGCAAAAGCCCAACCGCTTACCCACAGCCACGGCTCTGTAGATTCAGTACTTTACAGAGCCGCGACCGCAAGGGAGCGGTCTTTGCAACAGGCTGCTAACGCGCATTTCTCACACGGTTTCGTCGCGCTTCTCGCGCGCCGCAGCAGAAAGTGTGTGAGAAATGCGGCCTAACGGCCCGCTCCACGCGTTTCGCATTGCTGATAGGCGGCATGCCATTTTCGATGGCAGCGGCGCGATGCTTCACGGCGCCCGTTGGAATTCTCCCGGGCGGCGCGTCATCTATGCAGCCGAAACCTATGCTGGCGCATTGCTCGAGATCCTGGTCCACGCATCGGGCAGCGTTCCGCGCAGTCAGGTCTATATCGAGATCGAAATTCCCGCCGCTGTCTCCATCGAAGAGGTAAAACCCCAAGACGTCCTGCATTGGGATGCGCGCTCGTTTGAAGCCTCACGCGCCTTCGGCGACCGATGGTACGACGAGCGCCGTACGGCCGTCCTGCTTGTGCCCTCCATCGTCACTCGCGTCGAGCGAAACGTGGTGATGAACCAGGAGCATCCCGACTTCGCTCTCATAAGCACCAGCCAGCCCCTGCCCGTTCGATGGGATGCGCGGCTCTGGAAAGGCGACTAGACAACGTTCCGCAGCACCCGAAGAATTTCCGCGCGGTATCGCGAAAGGCCGAAATCTCCACGCTTGCTCGCCTGTAGGCTGGCCGCCAGCGCCTTGCGCGCCATCTCCTCGACCGACCGCGCCAGGTTCGCCTCCGCCAGCACCTCGGGAATCCCGCCCGATGCGAACGCCACCACTGGCACGCCCGCCACCGCAGCTTCCAGAATCACGCGCGTTGTCGCTTCGTGTGGCGCCGAGGGAACCAGCAACACGTCGATCTCCGCTAGCGCGTCGTATACGTTTTCCACCCATCCACGGAATTCGATGGGCAACCCGGCCGCGGCGGCGCGTACTTCGCGCTCGTAAGTCTTGGAAGCGAACATCGTGGCGCCGTAGATTGCGAATCGCGCATCCGGCCGCTCGCGATGGATAAGTCGCGCCGCCTCCACGAATTCGCGCTGGCCCTTTTCCGGCGCGATCCGGCCGATGCAGCCAACGGTGAATGGACCCCTGCGCGCCGTCGCAGCGGACGTTCGGGACCGGCGACGCCGTTGTAGATCACCGCTGATGTCGCGTGCGCACGGCCGCCACGGCTCGGCTACATAGCGGCACGAAGCGATGACGCGCGCCTTCAGCCTGCGCAGCGCCCAGCCAGCAAAGTCTTGCGCGTCGCGCCGGGCGGAATCCAACTGTGCGAATGAAACACCACGGGCGCGCGAATTGCCACCAGCGCCGCGGCCGGCAACAGGCGCGGACCGTTGATGTAGACCAAATCGCGCGCCGCGCGCCAGGCGCGCGGATTTGACGCGCCAGGCGCGGCGTTTCGAAAAGGAATCGGGCGCGATCGCCCGCCGTCTTCGCGCCCGATGCATATGGTCCGCAATCGATGCGTGCCGTCTCATAGCCAAGCGCGCGCACGCGTTGGAACATCGCGCCGTTGCCCGGCATCGCGACCAGCGAGGGCGGCATCGCGGGCAGCAGGTCGAGCAGGCACTGCTGAGCGCCGCCGGGTTCGCTGAATTGATCGAGAAACAGCGGGTTCATTCGCGAACGGCCAGCGCCAGCACGAAGAAGTAGACCGGCAGGACGCGCCAGTAAGTCAGCAGATCGCCCGAGAGCATCTGCACCGTTTCGCCGGACCAGAAGCAGAGCATCCAGGCGCCGAAGAACGAACGGCGCGGGTCGGCCGCGCGTGAGGCGCGAGCGCTGGCGCGCAAGATCGCGGCGTTCAACCACGCGAGACACGCCAGGCCCGCGATGCCCGTCTCGATCAGCAGGCTGAGATACATGTTGTCGGCGACAACCGGCTCGCCCAGATAAGTCGTATACGGCAGCGTCTTGTAGCCAATGCCGAAGATGAGCTGCCAGGGGTTAGCCGCGATCCACGCTGACAGCGTCCGCCAACTGGCTACGCGGCCGGAGAGAACTTGCTCGGTGGCCGAAAAGAAATACTGGCCGGTAGCAGTGAGGCGCAGCCAATACATCGCCGCCATCTGCGGAAGAAGTATCCACCAAAGCAGCCGCTCCGGCCGCGGCGCAGATTCCGCAGACTGCCACGACGCGGCGCAAGGGAACGCGGCGGCGGTTGATCCATGCAAGAACCGCGCCGGCGACTAAAACGTTGATCACCGAGCCGCGCGAAAAAGAAAGCACCAGCGCCCCAAAGAACACCGCGCCGCCGGCGATCAGCAGCTTGCGCGACACCGGCGATTCCTGCCTTCGGGCGCGAGAGCGCCACCGCGATCATCACCAGGAAAAACGCGCAGAAGTTGCCCAGCGTGCTGGCTTCGTAAAACAGGCCTTGCGCGCGGCGAAAGACTCCGCTATCGAGCCAGACGAATTGCGGCTCGAACCCCGCCGGGGCGGGAAACTGAAAGTAGAAATCGACGCAGGCGAAAAGCGCGGAGAGCGCCGCGAAAAGATAGATGCGGCGCGCGCGCGCGCCAATCGTCGAACCGCGGCGCAGGGCCATACGCCGCGTAGAAGAAGACGTAAACCGAGATGCCCAGCAGCGCGACGCGCGCAAAGCTGGCCGCCGCGGCGTCCCCGCCGGAATGAAGCGCGGCCATCGCGACGCTGACAAACAGCGCGCCGAAAAGCGCCGTGAAGGCGGCGTTCAGCCCGCACGGGCGGATGCGCCAATGCGCGAGCGACATTGTCCCGAGCAGGAGCCCCACGCCCGCGATCAGCAGGCACACGTGAGGTCCGGAATCGCCCAGCGCGATGGGCAGCGGAGGCAGCAGCAGCGCGGAGGCGAAGAAAAACGTGAGCCACGCGGTCATTGCTACTCGCGTCGCGCCAGCGAGTGGAAGCTGCGGCGCGAGTGCGGCCTTCCCTCTTGAAAGCGCCGCCTCCCGAAAGTTGATCTCCACCGCGAAGTAGAAAACCGGCAGCGCCAAACCGGCCAGCAGCGCGGCGAAGAGATAGAGCGGCAGATTGGGCGACGACGGCCGCTCGGGAATCACGCCCGGGTCGATGATCTTCAACCGCTCGCCACGGTATCCGGCATCGCCGCGCGCCTGCGGTGAGGCGGGTTTCGATTGTGGAGTAGCGCGGCCTGCGCCGCCTTGCGCTCCGCGTCCAGTTGGTCGCGATGGGCCATGCCGCAATCCCAAAAGCCGCTCGCGCTCGGCCGCCTGCTTATCCAGGTCATCGATCTGCGCGCCGCAATTCGGCGACGCGCGACTGCGCCTCGCTCTCGTCACGGTGGATCTGCGGCAATTCCTCCGCCGTCGCTTGCTTTTGGCGCGCGGCCGCGCCGGCGATCTCCGATTGTGCCCCGAGTAACTCATCGACCAGCTTGGCGCGCAGTTCCGAAGAGGACTCCGCCGAGGACTGCAACTGTGCCACAGGCTCGGCGCGCTGCAACCGCGCCCATTGCGCATCGAGCCTTCCATCCGCTTCCGCGCCTGCGCTTCCTCGGTCTCGATGCCCTGAATCAGATCGAGATCGCCCTCGCTCGCGAGCGACCGGTTGAGCGCGGCGGTGGATTCGGCTACGAATTGCGCCACCGCCTGAGCCTTGCGCGGATCGGGTAGCGTGGCGGAGATTTCGAGGATGCGGGTGTTGCGCACGATGCCCGCCTTCAAGATGCTCTTCTTCAGCGACTCGATGGGCCGCGCGCCAAACGTTGCGCGCAGTCCGAAGCGGTCGATAGCCTTTTGGAAGAGACTGTCGCTCGCGGCGAACGCTTCATAGGTCTTGAGCGATTCCAAGTAGATGGGACTCACCGCGGTAGTGGCGACGCGCGTATCGCCGCCGGCCGGCGGCTCGATCACGATTCGCGCGGTGGCGGTGTATTGCCGGGGCATCGCCGCGCCGAAAGCGAATGCCGCCGCGAGTGCGACGGCGGAACTGGCGAGAATCCAGCGCCAGCGCGACGCGATGTAACTAATGTAACGAATTGCGTTGATCGGCTCGCTCAAGAAGGTCCTTGAGTTAGTGTAATCGATATGGCTTTGTGCCAGGCCGTATTACTTGGCCTGATCGCGTTAATTATTACACCAGGTTACTTTTGTTACTTCGACGTTACTCCCAAGGTAGTGGTCTTACTTATGGGAACCGCGGCGATTGTTGCTATGGCGCAGGCTTGCGGTTCCTAGGGAATTTTCCGTTCTGATCTTTCTGAATCTGGCGTCACTGGCGGTCTCCACGGCTGTTTCCACGCGCCCCGGGCTTTCCCTGATGGGGACGTCGTGGCGCGAATTCGGGCTCATTCCGCAAGCGGCCGCGCTGATGTTTGCGTGGACAGTTGCAGGCGGCTTGGGAAGCGCGCGCGTAGTCCTGCGCGGAGTGGCGGTCGCGGGCATTGCCGCCGGCGCTTACGGCATCGCGCAATATTTCGGATGGGACCCGCTGCTGCCGGCCTCGGCCTATCATATCGGCGAGGGCGTCTGGACCATCGTGCGGCCGCCGGGCACGATGGGCTACGTCAGTTACTTCGCTACGTGGCTGAGCGATGGCGGCATTCCTTGGCGTTGCGCTGGCGCAGGACGAATCGCATCGCGTGTGGCGATGCCTCGCGTGGGGTTCTACGGCGATTTGCACTTTCGCCATGCTGCTTACGGGAACGCGCGCGGCGATGCTTGGTTTGGCCGCGGGCGCAGCTGTGTGGCTGTTCATACGTGGTGCGAGGCTTGATCGCCGAATGGCCCGCCGCGTTGCAACTGCCGCGGCGGTAATCGCGTTGGCCGGCGCGGCATTCTATTTCTCACCCGCCGGATGGAACCTACGCAGTCGCTCGCGCTGGTTCACCGAGGACCCCTCGGGCGGCGGCCGTCTGTTGTTGTGGCGCGATACGCTGCGGATGCCCGCGGCGCGCCCGCTAGCCGGGTTCGGCCCGGAAACGTTCACGGCCCAATTCGCGCATTTCGAATCGGCGCAACTGGCGCGCCAGCGGCCGGATTTCGAATGGGAATCGGCGCACAATATGTTCCTGGACGTGTTGGCCGCGCAGGGCGTGCCGGGATTGATCGCGCTTGCGGTGTTGTGCGGGGCGGCCTTATGGGCTGGGTTCCGCGGGCCACGGGAAGCGATGACTGCGGGGTTAACGGCGGCGCTCGTGGCAGGTATCGTGTGCCAGCAATTCTCGGCGATGACGATCCCCACGGCCCTGATGCTCTATGTGACTTGCGGGCTAATCATGAGGCGGGGTGGGCGCGCTACGCCTGTCCATGCAGCCGTGCGAATCCCTGCTCGCCGTCGTTTTCGCCGCCTTCGCGATCCGTCTTGCCGCTTCCGATCACTCTCTCGCGCAAGCACAAAATCGGCTGAAAGCCCGCGATTCGGCTGGCGCCGCAGCGAGCTACGCGAAGCTATCGCAGTCGCCTCCTGCCCGGAGAACTTGCCGCCGATCTTTGGTATTCGCGGGCCTCGCTCGAGCTTGCGCAGAACACCGCCAATCCCGCAATTCGCATTCAGGCTATGCACAGGCCCAAGCCGCCGCGGCGCGCGCCACTCAAATCGCCGACGATCCTTTTAACGCCTGGTACAACCTCGCAGCGTTCGACGCGTTGCGGGGCGATAGCGCCGCCGCCGAACGCCATCTCCGGCTTGCCATCGCCGCGCGCCCCAACTGGTTCAAGCCCCATTGGACCCTCGCGCGCCTGCTGCTGCTTGAATCCCGCACCCCCGATGCCGAGCCCGAAGCGGCGCGGGCCCTCTACCTCGATGGCGGGAAAAACCCTGAGGTCTCCCAAACCTTAGCGGACGTTCGCGCCCAGTTGCACAGGTAAATTCTGCGGCCGGATTGTTGGAGATGGCGTGCTCTCTCTTCTAAGATCGAAGCAAGGAGAGAACCTTGAAACCCGCAATCTTTATTGCCGCAATCTTATCGCTCGGCGCCGCCGCTTGGGCTCAGCCCGCTATCGCAACCGGCGGCGTGTTGAATGGCGCGAGCTTTACCAAAGGCCAAGCCGTCGCCGCCGGTTCTCTGGTCTCCATCTTCGGAACCAATCTTGCCACCACTATGGCCTCGGCCAGCAGCGTGCCGCTTTCGACTTCGCTCGGCGGCGTGAGCGTCACTTTCAACAATATCGCCGCTCCGCTGGTTTTCGTATCGCCACAGCGCCGCCAATGGCGACCAGATCAACGCTCAGGTCCCGTACGAGCTGGCCGGGTTCGTCGTCAGCGCAGGTGGTCGTCAACGAATGGAACAGCGTCCGCGCCGCAGACCGTGCAGTTGGCTGCGCAGGCGCCCGGTATTTTCTTTACTCGGCACCGGACAAGCCGTCGCATACGGCAATACCGATTTCGCTTTCGCGGCGGCCACCGGATCCATCCCCGGCGTCAACGCGCATCCGGCCAAGATTCTAGATCCGCAAACGCTGGTGATTCTCACGACGGGCCTCGGTGCAGTGAGTCCGTCTATTGCAGACGGCGTCGGGCGATCCTACGACCGTTCACAACACGACCTCAACTCCCGTCGTAACGGTGGGAAGCGTTAACGCGCAGGTGGTCTTCTCGGGAATCGCCCCGGGCTTCCCAGGCGTGTATCAGATCAACATCATCGTCCCGGCGGGTGCGCCCACCGGCAATGCGATACCGCTGCAGATTCAGATGGGCGGCATCACTACGAGTAACCAGATTACGATCGCAGTGAGTAATTGAAGCGCAGCGGGCGGCCATTCTGCCCGAAGCGGTCGGGTGCATACGGAATGCTCCGAGCCTGCGCTATGCGGCGAAAATCGGCCCCGCGCAGAGAACTATTTCCTCTGTGGGGGAAGCATGGCCTTAACGGCGGCCACGAACTGATCCTCCGGGAGTCCGGCAAAGCGAGAAGTTCCTTCCTTTGCCTTCGAAACGTCAAGTGGGTAGGTGGCCACTGCCACGCCCGTGGACAGATCCCAGGTCTTGGTGCATTCAAAAAGCTCTAAGGCGCTCTCATAAGCTAAGAAGGCTAAATACCGATGGCGCGGTCGAAGTTCACATATTTCAGCTTGCTTGAGACCCTGTTGGATTATCCGGCCAGACGGAAGCATCACTGATCCGCCCGCAATACCTATGGTCACGGTGCTCTTCGGCCGCGCGGTTCCAGATGGGTCACGCAGTACCTGCTCGACGTTCATTCGCACTTCAATGTAGATAGTCTTTTTTGACGCAGAAAGAATCGTCCGGTAGCCGGCAAATTGAACGAGAGCAACCGTCAGATCTCCATAAGCTGGAATCTCTTCGAAAATTGGCCCCAGATCTGGACCGTCCGAAAACCAGCCTTTTGGCGGAGGGCCGTAGACACGATCGAAGAATCTATTTCTCGCGGCTCTGATCTTTCGAGGTACATCGTCGGCCTTGGCAGGCATCAGGTTTCGGGGCTCCTGCCGCCAGTCGTCAGCGCCTGTCTGCCCTTGAGACAAGATGGGCCAAAAACTGAGCAATATACCGGAACAGACCACGCTCGCGCGAACCGAGTGGCACATACGACCTTCCGTCGAATATCAGCGTACCGATTTCTCAGATTCTCACGCAACCTTCCGGGCAGCGTCTACCGACTTCTGGAGCGGAACGATACGCGGAACTATTGGATTCCGCACCTCGCTCGCCCGCTTCGTGCGCCACTCGGAAACGCCCAGACGGCGATATCGGAGACTGGACAGCATCGGTCGGGTTTTGGGGTCACTGTACGATAACCCCACTTACAGACCGCTTGATGTGCCAGCGATGATGCTGCTGAATTGTCCTAATTTGCGCTTGGCCGCTCGCACCGGTCCACAACAGTGACCTCCAGTGGCATCCGTCGATCCTCCACCCGAAAGCCGATCGCCATTATCGCCTCCCGGACCCGGTCGCCCAACTTCATTTCCGGCTCGCCTTCGATCTGCGATGTCGCCAGCTTAAAATCATACTTTCCTTTTAACTCCGTCTCGTCCACCACCGGCACACGCCGCATGTTTGACAGGTAGTTCCGTTACGCCGGCATCGGCACAGCCGTAAGCACGACATCGCTACGCTCCATGCGGATGGATGTGGTTTCGTCGCTGCTAGCCGGCTTTAGCGCTCGCGGCGTTTCCGGCGCGCGTAATACCATCGCTGGGAGTTGCCGCGTCTCCCGGTGCCACTGAAGCTGAAACCGTTCTGCGAGGAGCGCCATTATCGCCGCTTTCCCGGCTTCCCCGTCTCGCTGCAGTGGCCCGTCAGCCTTTGCCTCGATATCGTAGCGGTCGGTCCCGATCCAATCGGGTCCGCCTACCACGCGATGCAGTTGGAATCCGTTCAACCAGTCAAGAATATCGCTAACTGTATAGGCATGGACTTCTAAGCGATCCCCGCTGATGCGGACGCGCGCATCCTGTGCCGTCCCCGGTTGGCTAGGCCGAATCGAGGCCACCTCGAAGCGGATCTGCGGGCACGCCGGTACGGCGGTCGCAACCAGCAGCAACACTATCGAATAGGTCGTCAACGTCATTTGGAAGAGATGACGCGCACAGGGTCGTGATCGTGGATAGTTTATTCGGCCCAAGGCATTCTCGGTTGAAAGACGGGGTTACCGTAAACTGGACCAAACCGGCGTGCACCATGCCGGGTCGATGGAAGCTACCAACATTCGGAGAGTGCGCCACGCCGATTCAACGTTTACGCCTCTGGCCGCGTCTAAGCATAGTCAGGAGAGCACCAGCTTGCGAGTGTTTTTGTTCCTCTTCGTCTTCATGATCCCGACCGTCGGGAACGGACAGAATGCTGCGAAACCGGACGATGAAAATCAAAGCGAGTGGGACGGACCGCCTCGTGAGCGACTACATCGAACGGTCGCCTGCCTTTTCGCTAGGCTTTGAGGTACAGGCATGTCGCATTCTCGGTGATCGCGTGGCGCTAGCAGTTGCCAAGAAAGTTCACCCGAGAGATCTCACGGCCACCCCAACTGCTCGCCGAGTGCTGGAACTTCTGGAGTTCGCGTTCTCTGAGCCCGAACTAATTGTCGGTGCTGAAAACGGCCATCCAGCGGTCACCCTGTTCTTAGCGGAGTTCCTGTCCGAGTACGGCATGGAGTCATCAATACGAGTTAAGGCTGGAGATCTAGCGAGTCGATTCAGGATGCTGGCCAAAGCCCGATCAAGTGTGGTCCCGCGTTCTGGACGAAAACAGCGTTATCGTACAAGTGGATTTTTGCGGCTGCTAATTGCATCCCTACAATGCGACTCCTTGAGTTTTTCTACGTTGCTGCGCGGGCTTGTTTGGCCGGAAGTTTGCTCGCATTCTCCTCGTGAGGACGGATCCCTCGCTTGTTGCCCTAGCCATCATCGGCTGCTGCACTGCTCACGCCCAAACGTACGGAATATCGACATTCGCCGGAGGCGCCCCACCCACAGCCGTTCCCGCAACCTCTACAAGCGCTTTGGAGCCGCAAGCCGTGGCAGTCGATGCCGTAGGGGACGTGTTCTTCGCGGATTTCTACAGCGACATCATGCGGGTAGACGCGTCACGGGGCAGCTTACCGTAGTCGCGGGGAACGGCACGCCCGGGTTTAGCGGCGACGATGGTCTCGCGACGAATGCGCAGTTGAATCAGCCGGCGGGCATCGCGGTTGATTTGGCCGGGAACCTTTATATCGCCGATACGTTGAACAATCGCGTTCGCAGGGTTTCGCACGGCGTGATCGCTACCATCGCGGGCGACGGCACGACAGCCGTGATGAATATGCCGCTCGGGATCGCGGTCGACATCTCAGGTAACGTCTATGCCGATTCCGGCGACGACCGCGTGCTCGAGATCTCGCAAGGCAGCATCGCCACGGTGGCTACGTTGTCGCCGACGATCGGGTGCGCTGGTGTGGCAGTGAGTCCGAATGGCACACTCTACGTTTCCACCAGCGTCAACGTGTACCAGATGAACGACGGTTTCCTGGTCCGGGTGTCGCAGAGCCCGCCGCCAGCGAAGTTCGAACCGGTGGGGATCGCGGTGGATGCAAACGGCAGAGTCTATGTAGCCGATGTGGGGAATCACGAGATTTGGCAAATCTCCAACGGGACCATGACAGTGGTCGCGGGGAACGGCACTTCAGGCTACAGCGGCGATAACGGTCCGGCCACGCTCGCGGAACTGAACGGGGCCCAATGGGTGGCGGTCGACGCGGCGGACAATCTCTACATCGCCGACTCCATGAACAACCGCATCCGCAAAGTGACGTTAGGCGTAATCACCACCATCGCAGGAGGGTATGGGACGACCGGGCCTCAGAGCAACGGCAGGCCCACGACAAGCGCCCAGTTGAATCTGCCGCAAGGCATCGGACCGATGCGGCCGGCAACGTCTATATTGCTGACACAGGCAGTAATCGCGTGTTCGAGGTTCACACGGCGTGAGGGGTATCGTAGCGGGGAACGGGACCGCGGGATTCAGCGGCGATGGCGGGGCGGCTACGAGTGCGCAGTTGAATCAGCCGCGGGGCGTGGCGGTGGATGGCTTCGGGAACGTCTACATCACAGATTCGGGCAACAATCGCATCCGCAAAGTGACGCAGGGCGTGATTACGACAGTCGCCGGGAATGGCATGTCGGGGTTCAGCGGCGACTGCGGACCGGCAACCGCAGCTCAGTTGAGCGTTTCAGGGCGGCTTGGCGATAGATGCGGACGGCAACCTCTATATTGCCGATACGTTTAATTGGCGCATTCGCGAAGTTTCGAACGGGGTGATCACGACGGTAACGGGCAACGGGGGCTTTATTTTTCGGGCGATGGGGGTCCAGCCATCGACGCGAGTCTGAACGGCCCCGTGGGAGTGGCGATCGATTCGCAAAACAACTTGTATATCGCCGATACCGGTTATCCTGACAGCGCGGGCCGCATTCGCAAGGTGTCGAACGGCGTCATCACCACGGTCGCGGGAGGCGGGCGTGTTTTGCCGGGCAATCTGGGCGACAACGGCCCTGCGACGCAGGCCGTGCTGTCGTTCCCAAAGAGCATCGCGGTCGATTCGGCGGGAAACCTTTACGTTGCGGATGCCGTTAGTTCGACGCCGGAAACCGCCGCCGGTGGCTTCTTCGCCCGCGTGCGCAAGGTTTCGAACGGCGTGATCACGACTATTGCAGGAGCAGGACTAGCGGGCTTCGGCGGCGATAATGGTCCTGCGAGCGCGGCCGGATTGAATGTGCCGCAGAGCGTAGCCGTGGATGGCGCGGGGAACGTATACGTGGCGGATTCCGGCAGCGGAGCGCTTCTCAGCGAAGGGAATTCCCTCGGCCTTCACCTGCTCGACACGGGGAACAACCGCATCCGTGTCTTGACGCCGAATCCCGCGCCCGCGATTTTGCCAGGCGGCATCGTTCCCAACGGTGGTTCGGTTCCGGTGATTCAGCCTGGCTCGTGGATTTCGATCTATGGGAGCTATCTGGCGAATGGAACGTATCTGTGGAACGGGGACTTTCCGATGTCGTTAGGAGGCACGAGCGTGACGATCGATGGGAAGCAGGCTTACTTGTCGTTTGTGAGTCCGACGCAAATTAATGCACAGGCGCCGGACGATGCGACAACGGGACCGGTTACCGTGGTGGTCACGACGCCGTTTGGAAAGGCGAACGGGATGGCGACGCTTGCGCCTTATGGGCCGGCGTTCAGTCTGCTGGGCGACGGGAAGCACGTGGCGGCCGAGATCATTTCGCCAAACGGAAGCGGCGCCGATGACCTTGGATACTACGATCTGATGGGCCCCGCGAACACCTTTTCCTTCGCGACGCGTCCGGTCAAGCCGGGCGAGACGCTGTCGCTTTTCGGATTCGGCTTCGGACCGACGACGCCACCAGTACCGGCGGGCGTGACCTTCAGCGGAGCCGCGCCTACCGGTAGCCCAGTAACGATCACAATCGGCGGCGTCGCGGCGAGGGTCATCTTCGAGGGGCTTACCGCGGCCGGACCGTACCAATTCAACGTGATTGTTCCGAACGCGCCAAGCGGCGACCAGGCCCTACAAGCCACTGTAAATAGTATGCAGACCGCGCCTGGCCCGGTGGTCACAATCCAATAGCCACGGCGACTGCCTATGGAGGTTATTGTAGTCGGACAAAGCGAAGCTGCGCGCTCAGTGAAGCATGTAATCGCTGACCTCGCCCACGACGTGGCGCGCGAAGCGTTCGAGTGACACGGCGCTAAGAATCCCGCGCTTCGACGGCCCGCACCGTACTCGGTGCGCCAGCAGCGATGGCAAGCGCACGAAGGAACCGATGAAGACGCCGAGGCGCTCTTCAATGCCCTGTTTATCGCGGCGCGCGATTGGGATGTGTTTGTTCACTGTTACGAAATCAAGGACGCGAGGCTAATCGCAGAGATAATCTCACTTTACACTTACCGCTTCAAACGCACGTGGTGCTGCTGACTTACCACGGCGGCCGTTTTCGGCTTCGAAGCGGGGGAACCATTTCCAGATTCCGATTTCAATTTCAAAGCGCGCTCACCAGGCGTCGTAGATCGTCTGTCTGTCGCCGATGCGCATCGCTTATCCCTATGCGACCTCTTTAGACCATTCCGGCAATGTCACCCTAGGCCAACCCCGCATCCTCCACTTATCCTCGCGTATCCTTGCGCCTAAGTGGGATGTCGATGAACGCGACACCTATGTAATTTGCCGCAAGGAAAATAAACAACATGACACCGAAAACGAATGAAGCCATATATGCCCGCAGCGCCCGCCAAAACCGGCACGCCATCACATGCGCCCGCCGCGCCCGCCAAGGGTAAGGCTAAACTAACCGCGCCCGCGCCTGCGCAAGGGCAAAGCGAAAACCGCCAAGATAAAACGGCTGCGCACAAGGGCAACAAAAACCGCGCGCGCCGCAGGTTCGCCAAGAAAACCGCCTGCGCTCTCCCCCAGAGGCGGTAGCAAGCCCCTCCAGGCGATCGCAATGGGCGAAAAAGGCGTAACCATTGACAAGTTAATGAAGAGGTTGCATGGCAACGGGATACCGTGTGCGGTTTCTTCAGTGTGCTAGGCAGACGCCCAAGGTCACCAGCGAAGTGGTTGACGGTCACCGCAACCTACACTGCGCCAGTAGTAACCCACTTACAACCTCAAACCAAACGCCCGCCACGGCTAACACCGTTGCGGGCGTTTCTGCGTCTAGACCGGTTTCACCACACACACGCCCGCCGCCGCCCCACGGCAGCGCCACAACGCGCCTACCGCTTCCTGGAGCTCCTCGACCACACCACGCCCGCCTCGCCACACCACACGCCCGCCACGGCGCGCGCCACGGTGCGCCAGCCAGTTCACCGCACACACGCCCGCCGCGCCACACACACCACACGCCCGCCACGGCGTGCGCCACACGCCCGCATCGCGCCCGCACGCCCCACATCGCGTCGCGCCCGCGATTTGTAACATCGCACCACGTCGCCGTCAAGCCCTCCATCGCCAACTCGCGGTATATGGCGCAAACCCATGAAACGCAGCTTGCTCGACGTTATCACCTCCATATAACTGCCGTTTTTTCAACAGGTTGCATTGTTCGATGCATGTTCGATGCGCGTGGAACGGGCGCGCGTCATAGCCCATGTGATACATCTTAGCTAAGCCGTTGAAAAGAAGGTACTTCTCCTCCAAAACCACCCCTGCGGGCTCGCCGCCCGCACCGCTGGCCTAGCGACAGACTCAAAAACGCTTAGTGGCGCGGCCGGTCCACCAGATCCCCCAGTCCCACCGCCCGCCCGTCAGTCGCTTGACCTGGATGTCACACTCCTTAGATCTCTATATAGCTATTGACGACGTTGTAATACGCAGCCGCTGCGTCGGCCGCGGACAGACTCGCGCCGCAGAACATCCGCGCCACTGGACGACATCGGTCGGGTTTTGGCGGGTCACTGTCATGGGCAGCGCTGTCGACAACGCGCGGAAAGCGCGCGCTGAAAAAGCGTCACGGCTTCATATAGATGGGAAATATGTTGCTGTTTTTGCCGTCGGCGGATAACTGATAGGGAACAATGATGGAGGCCTTGCGGCGGACGGGCGAAATTGATCTGGGTCACTCCATTACGACCATCCCCGGCGCCGGCGCGGCCTGCATAGGGGAGCGGCGAACAAATTCGTTCCCCCGACTTCATCGTAGATCACGCAGGAGCAGGTCTGCTGCGCGACAGTCGCCATCCCGCCATCGTCGCTCGCGACATAGCCGACGCCGGTCGCCAACGCCACGGAAACAATCGAGCCGCTTGGAGCGGGGTTCGATGTCGATCCACAGCGCCACACCCCATCGATATCCAGGCCTGGCCGCGGTTCCATTCGGCTCGAGGAGAAGACGCCGGGGATGATGCTTCTGCTCACCAGCATCAAGGCCGGCAAGATGCTGCACCGTTCGAGACCTGCAAGGCGACCGTCGAACCCGCTGTGATCTCCGACGGCGCGACGGCGTTGAAATCTGCGTATCCGAAACGTAAAAAGAGCGGCGCAACGCCGCCGATGGTCACGCGAATGCCGCCGAGCGTTTCCGGCAGGAAACCTGCGCTATTGAATGTCGCCGAAACAGGAGTGGAAACGCCAAGGTGCAGACCGTAAATCGAGATTACTTCCGACGGCGCGACGCGACCGGCCATTGGGCCTGCGGCCGGTTGGCCACGCCGAAGAGGCGGGCGTTGAGCCTGCCGGGCGTGAGCGTCGAGACCAGCCCCGTGGCGCCAGCGAGATGCAGCGCGCCGTTGGCATCGAGCGCCAAACCGGCTTGCGCCGTGTCCCACCGGAAACGCGCGGCATATGTCAGAGCCGAACCTGCCGCGTTGAACTCCACCACAAATTCGCCGCCGCCTTGGAAGCCGGAAGTTGCCGGGAAATCCGCCGATTGCGTCGTGCCCGCGACCCACACGTCGTCCGCCGCATCCAACGCGATGCCCGTGCCGACGTCCGTGCCCGTTCCCCCCCAGAAAACTCGCCCAGATCATGGCCGTGCCCGATGGGTTCAGCTTGGCCACAAAGGCGTCCCACGGCGGAATGACAAACGGATTGTTGGCCGGAAAGGTGTATTTCGGCTGCGATTCAAAGGCGCCGGGTGTGGCTGGAAAATTCGGACTGGAGTCCAGCCGGTGATGTTCATCTCCGGCGGCGTCCACGGCGATCGCGTTCACGATGGTTCCCGGCGACGAATTCGTGGACACCGGCGGCGGCGCGTGATTTGCCGAAGCGAGCAGCGTGACATAGTCCAGCGCCGTGCCTGCCGCATTCACCTGGAACACGAACGCGCCGATGCCGGTGCTAGTCAGCGCCCTGGGGTAGTTGGTACCTAAGCCGTAAGTGTTGCCGGCGATGTAGGCGTTGCCCGCCGGGTCGAGAGCGATGGCGACGCCCGAAGTGGAAAGTGTGCTGGTGAAGCAACTGTTCCCGAGCCGCAGTCATGGCGTTTGCCGGCGATGCCTCCGGCGTAGAGAATCTTGTTCCCCGCGGGCGGTTTCTTGGCGAAGAAGGCCACGGAAACATCGCTGACTGTGCTGAACGCGCTATCCGTCGGCAAGCCCGGCGTGTGCGGATAATCGGACGCGAAGGTCGATCCGGTGACGTAGGCGTTGCCCTGCGCATCCACGCAATCGCGGTCATGTCGCTCGATCCCATGGCCCCGCCGAGATAAGTGGAGTAAATCATGCTTCCATCCGGCGCCAGCTTGGTGAGAAAGCCGCAGCCGCTGCCGGAACCGAGGCCTTGGCCGATCACGGATTGCAAGGGGTTGAGCAGTGGAAATCGGGCGACGTGGTCGAGCCCGCGACAGAGATATTGCCGGCGGGATCGACGGCGATGCCATTTCCCTGGTGACACCCCTTGCCGCTCAGCGTAGCGAGCAGCGTGACGTTGCCTGACGCGTCGATCTTGGTCACGAAGACATCATTCGCGGTGTTGCCGGCGGCGAAACGATTACCGTACGATAGCCCGTCTAGGTATTTCCGCTTGAATCGGCGGCGATAGCGGTGACGGTGTAAGCGTACGAGTCGCCGATGTAGGTAGGGAAATCCGCGGCAGCCGCGGAGAGGGCACACGAATCAATGCAGATAGCCTGAGGAAGTTCACGGAGGTCCTTTGGACGCGGCTAATCCCAGCTTAGCATCGGCCTTGTGGGAGGAGGTGATGACGAGATTTTCGTGATCGACCACATCGAAAAGCCGAGCGTTAATTAAAGACGGCTGAGTAACAGGAAGCACTTGCGCCCTTCCATCCCTGGAATACTTGGCTGGGGTTGTGGCCGTGGTTGAGATGTGCTTTTCACGATCCCGACGATTCGCGGACGAAAAACAGGGGTTATCGCCCATTAATGGCGTTCGGTGACACTATAAATTCCGGTAATGGACGGGAACGCCACTTTCCATCCACAACTCGCAACGCACTCGCGCAGTTTGCACGGAATGGAGCGTTGTGCGCCATTAAATAGCCATCTCCACTACCTTACGGACCGAGGGAGGTTTCGTTTGTAAGAGAGTGGGCCGAAAATCGTAGTGTAAAGATAATGTAGTTGCCTCGAACGACCAAACGGTCTTAGAGATGTGAATCGTACACTACTGGTTCCGTTTTTCCTTCTTCCTCTAATCGTTTTTTCCCAACCGCAACTCGAAATGGGCGTGCGAATCGATGCGCCCCTGGTAGGGCCATGGACTTCGTCTACTGCTTACGCTGATCCGCAGCCTTGTGCGGGCGGTCTGCAATGCGGGTATTATGGCGGACCGTCTTTCCACCCTGCCATGGGGATTTCGGCCTCAATCCCGATTGCGCGGCGCCTGCGGCTTCGCTTCGACCCAATCTATCAACGTATCGGGATCAGCAATTCGAGCTACACATTTGATTATCAGTCCGCCGCCGTGAACAGCCCGATTGGTGAGGTTGTAAGTAAAGCGTCGATCACGGCGAACCGGTGGCAGGTCACCGGCCTGATTGAGGCGGGCTTCCTTTGGCATTTGCGGTTTGGCATAGGTCCTGCCGTCTCACTCCTAACGGGCACGGAACCGATAGCCAAGCGTGTAGATCCATTCTTAGGAACTTCCACATACGTGGAACCAGCTTTCTTATACTTTTCAAATCAAGTGACGGTGGGAGCGGCCGCTGCGATGGAGTTCCCTTTCCGTTTTGGAAACGTAACGCTCGCTCCCGAACTGCGATACAAGCGCTGGTTCGACAAGCACTTTAGCAACCATATGTGGATGATGGACGAGTTTACTGTCGGGGTTGCGATCCGCTTCTCGCGCTAGCGGCCCGCCCGTGCGGCGGCCATGTTGATCGAATGATCGCGACTGGTGAGAAGCGTAGTTTTGGTCGAAAGACGGCATTGTCGTCCATTAGCAGCGTTCGCTGCCACTATAAATTTCGCAAATGGACGAGAACCCCTTTTCGCCCTCAATGACCAACAGTACGCATAGATCGTCGTGGTTGGACCATCCGGTCCATATCCTGATTGCGCGTCAAGCAACTATCATTGACGCGATAAGATGCCTACAGACATGAAGCGGCCCAGGCTGATTAAGAAGATGGAGCGCGACTGGAACAGACGAGCACGCGAGAATGCCCGCTACTACATCGCGACGGGCCGCACAGACTGGACCGACGAGGAGTTTCTCGAGTCGGGACGCGCCACGATCCAACAGAATATCTTGAACGACATGTCGAACATCTGCGGGGAACGTGATCCCAAGCAGATGCGTGCTCTGGAGGTTGGATGCGGTGCCGGTAGATTAACGAAGCCATTGGCGGAGGTGTTCGGCGAAGTCCATGGCGTCGATGTAAGCGGCGAGATGATTAATGCGGCCCGGATGTTGCTGCGCGGCCAAAAGAATGCCTTCGTCTACCAAAACAATGGCATGGACTTAAGCGTCTTGAATGACCTCAAATTCGAGTTCGCCTTCTCCTACCTCGTTTTCCAGCACATCCCGAGTCGTGACATCATGGAGAACTACTTTCGTGAGGTTGGTCGCCGACTCCAGCCCGGTGCGGTCTTTATGTGTCAGGTGAACGGATGCTTGGGGCGGCCGCGGAGGTTGCGCTTACTATCGAGGAACGACACGTGGTTGGGTACTTCGCTTTCAGAGAAGCAGATCCGCGATATCGCTGAGCGGTCGGGCTTCGAAGCACGGTACCTGCTCGGTGCAGGGACGCAGGAGTTCTGGTTATGGCTGTTCAAACGGCCAGACTGAAAATCGCTGTTGCCATTCGCACCGAGTCCTCGGCTATGCGGGAATCGAGCCTAAACAACTCGTGGACGATAAACGGCGTTATCGGAAGTGCGCCGGGATAAACCGGCATGTAGTAGGGAATGAAAGAGTCCTACAGGAAAGGAGAAAGCGAATCCATCTTGGCCGCGAGTCTTGCACGCGACCGTCGCGAGGCGTGCGGTGAAGCGTAGACAGCGGCATTGGTGGGCCGGGTATTGAGCTTCGAAAAACGCTATCGGGGCGCCGAACTCTGTTGCAGCAGAGGAAGGCAACACGGCCGGCAGCGGTACTTCGCGAGCCAGCCGGCCCTGCGTAGTCGAAGACCCCGCGCACGCTGAGAAACTGCATGCACGAGAACCGGGAGACCTCCGGGGCGTCTGGTCCAGCGGATCGAGGCCGGTCCGCGAAGGCCGCAAGCCGAACGCCGGACATGTACGCCGCAGAGGAGTCGGACCGCGCCGTAGTACCGATGAACCAGCCGAACAAAGAGGAGCAATCCGCGGCGGAGGTTGGGGAGGGAAGAGCGCGGACCAAGGAGAACATCGCGCAATCCGACACGCAACCGACGCAGAGCGGGGAAAGCGTGTCCCAGGGATTGAGCGGTGTGCGGCAAGCAGCAAAGGAAAGGAAGCAGGAACAGTTCACGGCTCTGCTGCACCATCTGACCGTCGACCTGCTTCGGGAGAGCTTTTTCGCGTTGAAGCGGAAAGCGGCACCGGGAGTAGATGGCGTGACGTGGCAGGAGTATGGACCGGGCTGGAGGATCGGATCACCGATCTGCACAGCCGGGTGCACCGGGGAGCGTATCGGGCAAAGCCCTCGCGGAGAGTCTATATACCGAAGGCCGACGGGCGGCAACGTCCGTTGGGCATCGCGGCGCTGGAGGACAAGATTGTTCAACAGGCGGTGGTGACCATCCTCAATCAGATTTATGAGGTGGACTTCAAAGGATTTTCGTATGGGTTCCGGCCCGGTCGCAGCCCGCATCAGGCGCTGGATGCGCTGAATGTGGGAATCCAGCGGAAGCGAGTGAGCTGGGTGCTGGACGCAGACATTCGGGGCTTTTTCGACAACATGACCCACGAATGGACGATGAAGTTCGTCGAGCATCGCGTGGCCGACACCCGCATTCTTCGTCTGATCCATAAATGGCTGAAGGCGGGAGTATGGAGGAAGGCCAATGGTCGGAGACGAAGTGGGCACTCCGCAAGGAGCGGTGATTTCGCCGCTGCTGGCGAACGTGTACCTGCATTACGTTTTTGACCTGTGGGTGGAAGCCTGGCGAAAGAAGGTGGCCAAGGGCGACGTAATTGTCGTCCGCTACGCCGACGATCTGGTGGTGGGTTTCGAACACCGGGCGGAAGCCGAGCGGTTCTGGAGGATTTTCGGGATCGGCTGGCGAAGTTCGGGCTGGAGCTACATCCGGAGAAGACGCGGCTGATCGAGTTCGGGCGGTTTGCCGACGAACCCGGAAACGGCGTGGAGAGGGAAACCGGAAACCTTCACGTTCTTGGGATTCACACACTAATGTGGGAAGCGCCGGAGAACGGGACATTCTCGTCTGGCGCAAGACGGCCAAGAAGCGGATGGTGGCGAAGCTGCAGCAGTTCAAGCAGAGCTGCGCCGCCGGATGCACGAGCCGCTCAGCGCAAGTCGGGGAATGGCTGCGAAGCGTGTTCAGGGTTTCTACCAATACCACGCTGTGCCGGGAAACTTGAGTCAGCTACAGTATCTTCAGGCATCGGCTCGTTAGGCTGTGGCGGGCGGTTCTCGCCGCCGCAGCCAGCGGCGCGAGTGACCTGGCAGCGCTGACCCGCTGTTCGATCGCTGGATTCCATTCCCTCGGGTTCTGCATCCTTATCCCAGGCTCGCTTTGACGCCACTCATCCAAGGTAAGAGCCGTATGCGGGAACGCGCCTGTACGGATCTGTGCGGGGGGCGGTCAGCGATGGCGTCCCTACCGCGACAGTGGACTGCGGCGGTCCAGCGTCGTGGGTTAGTGTACGATAACCCCACCGCCGAGTACTGCGGGCTTAGAATCGGTCACAGGCGGCAAACGGGCGTTCGTCAGATAGTTCCAATAGGTATATGCTAGAGCGAAACGGGACTGGACCCAAATCGTGTGACGGTGGTGGATTGCAAGCCAACGTTAAGAGCTTCTTCTTCTCAAGAGGCAGGGTTTAATTTGGCGGTTGCTCGCTTCCGGGAAGTCGTTTTGGCTGGCCTTCCAGAGCGCAAAAATGTCTGCTCCAGTGAGCAATAGTGCTAACTGTGAGAAGGCACGGACGAGGAGGAACCGAATGCAACTCTTCGGATATTTCATCGTATTCGCCATCATTTCGGCGGCTGTAGCCCAGGTAAATCCGGATATAACGAGTCGGTTTGACGTGGAATCTGTCAAACTCGCAGGACCGAGGTCTCCAGGACAGCGATCCGGATGCATGGGCGGTCCCGGCTCCATAGATCCCGGGAGTTGGATTTGTCAACGTGTTTCGTTGACAGAATTGCTAACCGTGGCCTACGATTTGGCTCCCTATCAGTTCAACCCGCCCGAATGGATGTCACAACTGTTCCTCGAAGTTACTGCAAAGCTTCCGCCCGACACAACCAAGGATCGGTTTCACCAAATGCAGCAACAACTGCTTCAGGATCGCTTCCATCTTGCATCTCATTGGGAAGCTAGGGCGATGACGCTCTACGAATTGGCAGCCTCGAATCCAGGCGCTAAGTTGCATGAGTCTTCGAGTGATGCCGCACCAGCGGAAACATCGTGGTCTCGAGTGCAGGGTGCGACTATCGGGCAAGATGGCTTCCCCGTATTTCCAAATGGCATCAATGGCTTAATGGGCGTTAACGGCCACAAGAAGTGGCGTTCATCCAACGTTACAATTGCGGATATTGTTTGGGTCCTCAAGCGTGATCTAAATGCCGAAGTGGTTGATGCTACCGGTCTCGATGGCAAATATGATATTGACATTTACTGGCAGCAGAGACCAATTGAGGTTTTCCATTCGGCTCCTCCGTTTCAAGGTCCCGATATAGAGCGGATGCTACAGGATCGGCTTGGGCTAAAACTACGATCAAAAAAGGGCATGGTTAACACTTTCGTCATTGATCGCATGGATCGCGGGCCTGTAGAAAATTAGGGATTATTCCTAATTCATCCACCTATCGGAATAACCTAAGCGGTTCAGTGAGGGTTCGTCAGACGCTTACGTTGATTCAGCAGGGACTACGAGTATTGGGTGCAAATGTCCGATCTCTGCTGGACGTTGCCGCGACGCATCTCATGCTCAATCTCTTGGCACGAGCATCAAAAATGCCGGCGTTCGATTGCCGCGGGCCGAGACCATTCGGTGTATACTTGAACGCGCCCGCAGGGCCGACAATGGAAATCCTTACTCATGCAGTGACCGGGCCCCGCACGGCGCTCCTCCGATCTCTTGCCGGGGCCCTGACGGCGTTCGCCTGCCTGTCGCCGGCAACGCTGCTGCGCGCGCAGCCGGATCCCTCCGATCTGCTGCTGCGCGTGCGCGATCGCGTGCTGAATAAGGCGGACCGGCTGCCGCGATATCTCTGTACCCAGACGATCGACAGGTGGCAGTACGAACCGGGCGGGATCCGGCCGATGCCGGACTGCGAGACGATGGAGCGGGAGCGCGGCAAGCAGTTCCCGATGGTGCTGACCACGGCAGACCGGCTGCGGCTGGACGTGGGGGTGGCGCAGGGGCAGGAGGCGTACTCGTGGGTCGGGGAGAACCGGTTCGGCGACCGGACGCTCTTCGAGATCGTCAAGGAAGGCGCACTCTCCACCGGCAATTTTCACGGATTTCTGGGGTTGGTATTCCGCGTGGACAATGCCGACTTTTCGTTTGTGGGCGAGAAGGCCGAAGACGGGCGGAAGCTGATGGAATACCGGTTCGAAGTGCCGCTAAGCCAGAGCCACTATGAGTTTGGAAGCGATGGCCACCCCGACACGACAGCCTACGAGGGTACGCTCACCGCCGATTCGGAGACGGCGGACCTGATGGAACTGACGGTGCGGACCCGCAACCTCTCGACGAAGACCGGCGCCTGCGAAGTCGCCACCAGCATGAAGTACAGCGGGTGGCGGGTGAACGGCGCGACGTTTCTGCTGCCGGAGCGCACCCGGATGGACATCCAGATGGTGAATGGAATGGAATTCCGCAACGAGTCCGTCTACACCGGATGCCGCGAGTTTCTAGGCGAATCGATGCTGCGGTTCGAAGGACCGGGCGAGCGCGAGAGCGGCGGCTCTTCGAAGGCGGGGAAGGCGCCGGCCGCGGCAGCGGTTCCGGCCGGGCTGCCGTTCACGGTGCAACTGGCCCAGGACATCGCGGTTGCGACCGCGGCCGCCGGAGACCCGGTGAAGGCAGTGCTGGCGACCGATCTCGCTGACGGCCGGAAGATCCTCGCTCCGAAGGGGACGGCGCTCACCTGCCGCATCCAGCGAATCCGGCGCTATTACAACGTGCATGACCGGATCGAGTTAGGAGCGTTCGAGCCGGCAGCAAGGGTGGAAATCGTGCTGCGGCTGGAGAGTCTGGCGTCGGCGAGTGGACCCCAGCCAATTACGGCGCGCATCGCCCGGCCGGCGCCGCAGCCGAACCGGCGCGGAGCGCTGGCGCAACGCGGAGTCAACCTGGGGCCGCTTTCGGCGCTGGGAGCGAATCTCTGGTTCGCGCGGTTCGAGGATGCGAAAGACGACTTCGTGATTCCGATCGGGACAGCCTCGGATTGGGTGACGGCGCGGTGACCGCGCGAGATCAGCGGTAGCGCGTGGAAACCCTTTACCAGGCCGCCATCTGAGTTGCCTCAAACACCGGGCCTCCTCGGTCTTGAAACGGTATGGCTTGGGCCAATTTCCCAGTGACAGGAGGCTCTTGCAAAACTCGCCGGGCCTGCAGAAATAGAGTGGCGCCTCCCGCCGCACGGCGCGACGAAAATAGGAACAATTTCAAGTCTGACTTGTTGGGGTAGAGGGTTGGAGTAAGTTAAACTGTTGTTCGCCAAAACATAAGAGTAACTACAAACCCAACCCCATATGCAGCTTACCCCACGCTACTTTTTATTGCAATTCGCTCATTGCCTGCAGCAAAGCATGTTCGCTCTGGAGCCGGACCTGGGCCCCCTGCCATCGCAATTAGAATTGCTGGCGGCCATCCTGTCGATGGCGCCTCTCGAGCGACTCCTCTCCGCCCGGCGCGCCCTCACCGGCCGTCCAGCCAAAGACCGGGCCGCCCTAGCCACGGCTTTTATCGCCAAAGCCATTCTCAACCTGGGCACGACGCGCGATCTGATCGCCCGCCTTAAGGTCGATGAACCCCTAAGGCGGCTTTGTGGGTGGAGCAGCGCGAGCAAACTACCGCATGAGGCGAAGTTCTCACGCGCCTTCGCCGAGTTCGCCGCTACCGAGTTGCCGCAGCAGTTACACGCAGCCGTAATCGAACTGACGCTGAAAGACCAGTTGATGGGGCACGTCGCTCACGATGCCACCGCAATCCCGCTGCGCGAACGCTATCCCGACTCGGCCAAGGCGATGAAGCAGGCGAAGGCGAAAAAGAAGGGGAAGAAGAGCAGGAAAGGCAAGCACGCCAGAGCCAAAGCCGCCGAACGCGGAACGCGGATTCAACGGCAGCGGCATCAAACTTTAGAGAAGATGCTGCACGAGTTGCCGCAGAACTGCGATTGCGGAGCCAAGATCGGCAGCCAGGGCTTTAAGGATGGCTGGCGCGGAGTCAAGCTCCACCTGAGCGTGGCCGATGGACAGATCCCGGTGGGAGCGGTGTTGACCAGCGCCAGCGTGCATGACTCGCAGGTGGCGATCCCCCTCATGGAAATCACGAGCCGGCGCATCTGTTACTGCTATGACCTGCTGGACTCGGCGTACGATGCGGAGGCGATCCACGGTTACAGCCTGCATTTGAACCACGTGCCGATTATCGCGCCGCATTCACGACGAGCGACGACCAAGAAACCGATCGAGCTGCAAGAGGTTTTCCCCGGCAAACTGATGCCGCAACTGAGCCCAGCGCAAGCCGAGCGATACAAACTACGCACGATGAGCGAGCGAGTGAACGCGCGGCTGAAGGATGAGTTTGGAGCCAGGCAGATTCGGGTGAGAGGAGCCGTGAAGGTGATGGCGCACCTGATGTTCGGAGTACTGGCGCTGACGGTCGACCAATGGCTTCGCTTAGCGGCGCCCAGTTAAAACAGCCGATCCGAGAATAATCAAAACCGAATCAGTTAGATAACTCGAGCCGAGGCGAGCGGAGCCGTGCTCCGATACATAGTCTAAGTGGGTTAGCTCAGGCCACTATCTGGTTCACTCGACTTATCAGAACACAAAAATAGGCGAACATAAGCCGAAGAGCATCCTGAAAGTCACTTGTCAAGGCCCTGAGAGGCGAGTTCTGCAAGTGGGTCACAGATTTTCGAAAAATATTTTTGCCTCAATTTCGCCCATTGGATTCAATCACTTGCGGCCAACGCCCACTTCCGTCATCCTCGAAACCGATACGTCCGCCTGTTACTCTGGAGTCAGAAGAGGGCCGCTCGCGGGCAACCGTGAAGCGGCCTTTTCCATTTTCAGCGCTAAGCAAAGGAGAAAAGAACTATGATGGCCCCACGCCATTTCGAAAACAAATCCACGGGACCCACCAGCGCCGCTGGTAAGGTAACCGTCAGCAAAAATGCATTAGTTCACGGCTTGAGCGGTCGCACTCACGCCTGCCTTCCGGGCGAAGAAGGCCCCTTTGAGCAGTTCTGCCGCGAATTCATCGCGGCCCTCGCACCCGTCGGCATCGTTGAGGAGTCCGTCGCTGAAGACATAGCCGGAGACCGCTGGCGCCTGAGGCGCGCTCGCGCGATGGAAAATGCCCTCTTTTTACGCATCGCAAAAGAGCAGCCCGACCCGCTAGATCCAGCCGCCGCCCTGGCCGACGCCTGGCTCGACGCCTCCCAAGGCCTGAAAAGCGTCGCCACGTATGCCAATCGCCTTCAGCGCTCCGTCGAAAAGAACACCGCGTATCTGGAAGCCCTGCAAGCCAAACGCAAAGCCGCTCACGCCCAAGCGCAAGAAGAAGCCATCCTCTTGACCCAACTCGCTGAAGCGAACGGCGAAACCTACAACCCCGCGCCCGATTTCCCCTCGACCGGAGCCGCCGGGGAGTTTGTTTATTCAGCGCCCGAAATCGCTCGCCTCATCGCTCGCGCCAGCCGCCTTGGGGATGCCAAAATCCTCTTCGCGGCCGCCGCATGAGCCCCGAAAGCATCATTGATCTAATCTGGCGAACCTGAGTCAGTGTTTTTTCTTGGCGTCTTAGCGCCTTTGCGAGCGAAAGCTTTTCTACGTCGCTCAATCTGCGCCATCGCCTCGGGACCGGTCTCCCTCGCCGTAAGGTGTTCGGAGCCACGGCCCACGGATCTTTGACAATTTATGTAATTGACGTGCTGCCGGCGCCCATAGTGTCTCGCTTCTCCGCCACTCACAATTCGCAAGTCCGTGGGTGGCCGCGGAGGAGGCGGATTGGCCGCGGTGCGTAGGATTGCGCAACTTGAGCGGGTGCTATTCTAAAGCCGTGAGGCGAGCAACGATTACCATTAGCGATGATATCGAGGCCTGCTTGGATACATATATCCGTCAGCAGGATTCGGCGCTTCCCCTTAGGACAGTGGCGCATGCTGCCCTGAAAGACTACTTGGCGCGCGAGAGGCTTCGCCCCCGTTGTCGGGAAGTTCGAAGATCACGCCTGCCAAGAAGGGCAGCGGAACGCGCGACGTAAGCATCGAGCATGACCGTTATCTCGCTGGCCGATGACCGTCGTCCTTGCCGATACACGACCCCTATACGCTCTTGCCGATCCATCCGATCAATATCACATCCGCGCACAGGCCGAGCTTGAATCCATTGAAAACCGGGGACTGACGGTAGCAGTCAGCTACCCAACGGTCTGCGAAGCCCACACTGTTGTGCTTCGACGTCTCCCAATCGAGTATGCCGGTGAATGGTTGGCCGAGTTGCTGGGCGCCGCCGTGTTGCTTAACCCGGAGGTCGTGGACTAAGTGGTAGCCGCGTCGCAACTCGGGCGTTTTGCGGACCAGGCGATCACACTGGTAGATGGAGTCTGCGCATTACTGGCGAGCCGGCATGGAATGCCCGTCTGGACTTTTGATCGACACTTCACGACGATGCGTGTCAAGGTCTGGCGGTAGAACAAGACCCCTACCGGACAGCTGCCCACGGACGTGAGGGGTATGAGTGGCATCATCAAACACCTCCGCAACCGCCCCCACTGCTAGAATCGAAGTTCCTCATGGCTCAGCGTTCCGCCAATCGCACGGTTAAGCCGGTTCCCCCTCCAGTGACTTCGGCCCCCGCCGCTCCCCCGCTTGTCGTGCCAGCCTGGCTCAAACCCGCTCTAGTCCTCTTGGCCGCCGCGCTCCTCTTTGTTTGGTTTTCGCCAGAGGTCGCCGATAGCGATACTTGGTGGCATCTCAAAACCGGCCAGTACATCCTGCAGACGCACCACCTTCCCGATCCCGATCCCTTCGCATTCACTACCAAGAACGCCGGCGCGGCCTATCCGGACGAGCCCATCGTGCGGCGCTTCAATCTTACGCATGAGTGGCTGTCGCAGATCGTCTTCTATCTGGCCTACGCCGCGGGAGGATTTACCGGGCTCATAATCCTGCGTGCGCTCCTGCTGATGGGGGTTTGCGCGCTCTCGGGGCTGGTGGCTCACCGCCGCACGGGCAGCTTTTACTGGGCGATCGCCGCGGCCATCGCAACCGGAACGGTGGCCAATCGCTATGTGTCCGACCGGCCGTTCCTATTCTCGTTTTTCCTGGTTGCGGCAACCTTCGCCATTCTCGAATACCGCCGCTGGATGTGGGCTTTGCCGCCGATGTTCCTATTCTGGGCGAACGTCCACGGCGGATTCTTTCTGGGATGGGTCGTCCTGGGCGTTTATTGCGCCGATGCCGTGATCTTTCGAGGCGCGAAGTTGACTGCGGAAGACCGCAAGCTGTTTCTCATCTCGGCGATTTCGGTAGCGGTTTCGACCATCAATCCAAACTTCCTGGAGCCGCTGCGCATGACCATGCTGTATCGCCAGAGCAAATTGCAGGTCAGGCTGTGGGAATGGCAGCATACGGCGTTATGGCCGCTCGAGCCGTTTCAGATCATGCTGTTCGTGTGTCTGGCCGTTATGCTGATTGCCGCACGCCGCGCGCGCTTTACGGATTGGATCTTCTTCCTCGGGTTAGCCTTCGCCGCCGTTTGGGCCGTGCGCAACGTGATGATCTTTGCCATCGTAGCGCCGTTTCTGATCGCGACTTATTTTCCATGGAAGCGCGCTCTGCCGCCCATCGCGGAGTTCGCGGCCGCGGCGCTGCTGGTTCTGGGAATCGGAACGGCCGTGGCGCAGGGTTCGGGCTTGCAGTTCCGAGCCGCCGAGTGGAAATATCCGTGGGGCGCGGCCAAGTTCCTGCAGGACCACCACGTCACGTCGCCCATGCTGAACTCTTATGTGGATGGCGGTTTCCTGATGTGGCGCCTTTGGCCGCAGGAGAAGGTTTTTATCGACGGGCGCGCGCTCAGCGACAACGTTTTCGAGGATTTTACAAAGATCGTGTACAACATTGCCGGAAGCGACCCGCGGAAACTATTGGACCAATACGGCATCGAAACCATCGTTTTGGATGGGTTCGAATACACGTCGGGCGAGCCATTCCGGCTGGCTGCCGTCCTGGCGCTCGACCCGCCCGTCGAGTGGCATTTGGTGTATGGGGATGCGACCGCTGTTGTCTTTATGCGTCATTTGCCTCAGGGGGTTGCCCCAGTTGACAACAGGTACGCCATGAACAGCATGGAGGAGATGTGCCAGAATTACGTCGCGCATGACCCGTATCATCCTCGGTGCGCACGCGGCATGTCCTTGTTGTATCAGCAAATAGGCAATATTCAGCGAGCCCGTATGTGGATGGAATTCTATTTACAGCATGCCGTCGATCCCGATCCGGAAGCAAATGCCATCTACCAACGTCTAATGGTTCAAAGATGAAGAAAGCAAGCTTTCAGCAGTCGGCGATCAGCTTTCAGCAAAAGGCGACAAGGGGCGAGTGTGACCGAGGGCAAAGCGGGGTTTTAAAAGCCGACCGCTGAAAGCTGACTGCTGACAGCTTTTTTTGAGCGTTATACTACAAAAAGACCAGTATGAAAAAATATGGAAAGTTCGCGGCTCTGATCGTCATTGTGATCGGGACCCTGGCATGGCTTGCGGCCAGCGGGATGAGCGGGAACCAGACCTACTATAAGTCGATCTCTGAACTCGGCCAGATGGGCCACGATGGCTACGGAAAGCGCGTGCGCGTGGGCGGCGATATCGCCAGCGGATCGATCCAGCGCGCCGGGCACGAGATTCACTTCGTGCTGGTGCAGGACAAACTCAAGCTGAATGTGGCCTACACTGGGTCGGACCCGCTGCCCGATACGTTCCGCGACGGCGCGCAGGCGCTAGCCGATGGAAAATTGGGGCCGGACGGCGTGTTTCGCGCAGGGAAGATTCAGGCCAAGTGCGCGTCTAAGTATGAAGCGAAGCCGGGCGTAGCCCCCACGGGCAAGAGCACGATTTAGTAGGACAGGCTTCCAGCCTGTCCACGCGCCGAAGGCGCGGGAATCGAAGAGGTAACGAATGGAAAATATAGGCGCACTCGCCATCCTGATGGCGTTCTGCATGGCGATCTACGCCGCGATTGCATCCGCCGTCGGCCGCGCGCGGCATAAGCCGTTCCTGGTGGCCAGCGGGAGCGCGTGCCGTCTATGCGGTCTGGGGCTTGATGACGCTGGCGGCCGCCATTCTGGTCCATGCGCTCCTGATAAGCGATTTCCGTTTCGCCTATGTAGCCGAACATTCCAACCGCGCCATGCCCACCATGTACAAGTTCGCCGCCTGGTGGGGCGGGCAGGAAGGCTCGCTGCTGTTCTGGAGCTGGCTGCTTTCCACCTACGCCATGGTCGTGGTCTTTACCAACCGGCGCAAGCATCGCGATTTCATGCCGTACGTCGTCGCCGTGCTGGCAACCGTACAGACCTTTTTCCTACTGGTCAACAATTTCGTCGCGAACGCTTTCCAGATGCTGGCCGTAGATAAGCTGATCACCTCCGTGCCGGATGGCAATGGGCTGAGCCCGCTGCTGCAATACCCGGCCATGGCGATTCATCCGCCAATGCTCTACCTGGGATACGTGGGCTTCGTGGTCCCCTTCGCCTTCGCGTTCGCTTCGGTGCTCACCAAACAACCCGGCGAGGCTTGGATCCACACCACGCGCCGCTGGACGCTGGTCACGTGGCTGTTTCAGAGTTGCGGCATCATGCTGGGCGCGGCGTGGGCGTATCACGTGCTCGGATGGGGCGGTTATTGGGCTTGGGATCCGGTGGAGAACGCTTCGCTGCTGCCGTGGCTCAGCGGCACGGCGTTTCTGCACTCGGTGATGATGCAGGAAAAGAAAGGCATGATGAAGGTATGGAACATCGTGCTGATCTCCGCGACGTTCCTGCTGTGCATCTTCGGCACCTCCATCACGCGCGGCGGGCTTGTCGATTCCATACACGCTTTCGCGCAGTCGTCGATCGGGAAGTATTTCGTGTCATTCCTGGTACTCGCGATTGTAGCAGTGGTCTGGCTGATTCTCGACCGGCTGGAATATCTCAAGAGCGAATCGCAATTGGAAAGCGTGGTCTCGCGCGAATCCAGTTTCCTGTTCAATAATCTGATCCTGCTGGCCAGTTGCTTCGCGGTATTGTGGGGCACGCTGTTTCCGAAGATCTCCGAATATTTCACCAACAACAAAATCTCTCTCGATTTCGATTGGTACAACCGCCTGATGGTGCCGATCGGCCTGTTCCTGCTCTTCCTCACGGGAGTGGGCCCGCTCTTTGCATGGCGGCGGACTTCGCTCGAGAGCCTGCGGCGGAATTTCCAGATTCCGGGCATCGCCGGATTTGTGCTTGCCGTCGCGCTCTTCGCCGCGGGGATGCGCAGCTTTTATGCGCTGGTTTCGTTCGGGCTTGTGTCTGTTCGTGGCGCTGACGGTGCTGTCGGAGTTTTACAAAGGCTCGCGCGCCATCTCCGGCAAGACGGGACAGAACCTGCTGCGCGCCGCAGTGGAGTTGACGCACCGCAATACGCGCCGCTACGGCGGCTATCTGGTTCACATGGGCATCGTGCTGATGTTCATCGGATTCACAGGGCACGCGTTCAATCAGAGCGACGTGAAAGAACTAAACCCCGGCGATTCGATGCGGATCGGCGGCTACGACCTGAAGATGGTCGATTTGAAGCAGGGCGAAAACGAAAACTACGCGTGGCATCGCGCCACCATGGCGGTCTACTCGAAGGGCGAACAAATCGCGACGCTCGAGCCGGAAAAGCGCTTCTACAAAGCCAGCCGGCAGGGGACTTCCGAAGTAGGCATGCGCATGCGGCCCAATGAAGATCTCTACATCAACTTCGGCGGCATGTCCGACGACAACCAGCGCGCGGTGATTCAGGCATACGTTTTTCCGCTGGTCTCGTGGATTTGGATCGGCGGCCTGGTGCTGATCGGCGGCACGCTCATTTGTCTCATTCCGAGCAAGATCAAGATGCAATACGCCCGCACGGAAGTGATCGGAGTGGCAAGGACGCATGCGCCGGTTTCCTAAGGATTTTGTGGGGCGGACCCTTTTGGGCCGCCGCCGGGCTTCTGCCCGGCGTTCTACGTTGCCCCGCATCTTATTCATTGTCGCGCTAGCGCTAAGCGCAGGCCTTACCTGGGCCCAAACCGCCTCCGAAAAACCCAGTGGCGATACCCGCCGCGTGGGTGCGCGTCTCAAGTGCCAGTGCGGATGCCCGGATTCGGTGGCTAGTTGCAGCATGCTCGAGTGCAGCTTCTCGAAGCCGGCCAAGGAGAACATCGCGAAGATGCAGGCGCTGGGCATGAGCGATCGCCAGATCATCGACAGCTTCATCCGCGAGTACCCCAACATTTATATGGGACCTCCCAATCTGTTCGGCATGTTGATTCCTTATCTGGCTGTCGCGGCCGGGCTGGTCGTCATCTGGTGGTTCATCCGGCGTTACCGCAAACCGGCGCCACTTGCCGAGCTCGGGCCGATGGAACTGGACGACCCGGCGCTCGCCAAATACAAAGACCAGATTGAGAAGGATCTCGCGAACCTTGAGTGAATCGACGGTGATCATCGCCCTAACTTCTCTGCTTGCGATCGCCGTTATTGCATTCGTACTGCGCGTTCGTCCTCAGGATCTGCCGCCGATTGAAAAGCCGTCGCCCTTCGCGCATCTCGACGAGCGCAAGGCCGCGATCTATGAAAACCTGCGCGACCTGCAGTTCGAGTACCGCGTGGGCAAACTCTCCGATTCGGATTATCAGAGCACCAAGACCGATCTGCAAAAGCAATTAGCCGCGGTGCTGGCGGAAGTAGATCGCATAAGGGCCGGCGCCCCGCCCGAGACCGTGCCGAAACCGGTCGCGAAGGCGCTGGGCCGAGAATGCCCGCATTGCGGCGCGAAGTTCGAGCGCGAATTAAAATTCTGCGGCGAGTGCGGAAAGGCAATGCCAATGTATAGCCGCAGTGTAGGACACAGTGCGGTAGGTCCCCGTGCGATAGGCCTCCCGGCCTGTCGACGCGCCGAAGGCGTGGGCGCCCTCTGTATGCTCCTCCTCGCGCCTCCCCGCCGCCGCCCAGATCAATGGCGTCATCGTCAACCAAACCACCGGCCACCCCCAGCCCAACGCCGCCGTGACGCTCACCAGAATGACCGCCGCCGGCCCGCAGAATGTTGGCGAAACCAAAACCGGCCCCGACGGCAAATTTGCCTTCAACGATTCTGTTCAAGGTCCGACGCTGGTACGCGCCGCATGGGACGGCGTTACCTACAACAAGTCCTGCCGCCTGGGACGCCCTCCACCAACCTGACCGTCGACGTCTACCAATCGTCCAAGGCCCCCGGCGACGCCAAGGTCTCAAAGCACATGATCCTGTTCGAGCCGGGCGGCGGCCAGATGTCGGTCAACGAAACCATCCTCTACAGCAACGACGGCAAGACCTCGTGGAACGACCCCGCCAACGGCACGCTGCATTTTTACCTGCCGCCGGATGCCGCCTCCAAGCTGCAGATTAACGCCACCGCGCCGGGAGGCATGCCGGTCGCCGCGCCAGTAACGAAATCGGCCAAGCCGAATGTCTATAAGACCGATTTCCCCGTCAAGCCGGGAGAGACGCGCTTCGATCTGACTTACAGCTTTCCTTATAAGATCGGCGACCAGCTCGAAGGCAAGATAGTTACTAAAGACGAAAACACTTACCTGATCGTCCCCAACGGAGTTACGCTGACAGCCGAGCACGTTAACGACTTAGGCGTCGAGCCGCGCACGCAGGCGCATATCTACGGACTTACACGGAGCCACCTACAATATCCAGCTAACCGGCGCGGAGGTTGCGGGGCCGGCCGATGCCGGCCGCCGGCGCCGCCAATGGCCAGCAAGAGCAGGAATCGGGCCCGCAAATCGAGCCGATGATGCCGCGCATTTACACGCAGGTCAAACCGATTCTGGCCATCGCGCTAGGCATTCTCGGCCTCGGCTTCGCGCTGCTTTACCGCAAGGAGGCGCACGGACGCCAATGAGCGCGGTTGCCGTTGAGGGCGTCTGGAAGTTCTATGGCGATTTCCCCGCGCTGCGCGACGTCCGGCTGGAAGCCGCGCCCGGATCGTGCCTGGCGCTGATCGGCCGCAACGGCGCGGGCAAGACCACGCTGCTGCGCATCGTCGCCGGCTTTTCGCGGCCCATGCGCGGCAAGGTGCGCATTCTCGGCGATGAGCCGCGCGACACAACTGCGCGGCGGCGGATCGGCTTCATCGGCCACGGCATCTCGGTCTACGACGAACTTTCCGCTTTGGAAAATCTGATGCTCTATGCGCGCCTCTACGGCTTGCCCAACGCCGCGCCGCTCCGCGATGGAGTGGCTGGAGCGCACCGGCCTTGACCGCGTGCGCGACGGCCTGGTGCGCGAATTTTCGCGCGGCATGCGGCAGCGCCTGGCGGTGGCGCGCGCGTTCCTGCACGACCCGCAGGTGCTGCTGCTCGACGAGCCGTTCACCGCGCTTGACGATCGCGCCATCGCGGTGCTGCAAAGCCTGCTGCGCGATGCGCTAGCGGCGGGAAAGACCGTGGTGATGTCCACCCATCAATTGCGCGAAGCCTTGGAGTTGGCGACGCACGTGGCCCTGCTGGTGCGCGGCAAGGTGGCTTTCTAGGGTGAGCGCACAACCGAAATGGTCGACGACCCGGGATATGTCTATGCGCGTTACGGCGAGGGCTTGATGGAGTTTCTCCGGCAGGTGTTGGTCATCGCCCACAAGGACGTGCGCGCCGAACTGCGCACCAAGGAAGCCGTGAACGCGTCGCTCGCCTTCGCGCTGGTGATCCTGCTGCTCTTCAGCTTCGCCTTCGATCCCGAGAGCGAGACCATGAAGCGAGATCGCCGGCGGCCTGCTGTGGATCGTGTTCGCGTTCGCCGGCGCGTTGGTGCTCAACCGCAGCTTCGCGCGCGAATTGCCCAACGATTGCCTGGACGGCTTGATCGCCGCGCCGATTTCGGGCGCCGCGTTGTTTCTCGGCAAGGCGCTGGCGAACTACGCGTTGGTGCTGGCGGTGGAGCTGATCTCGCTGCCGGTCTTCGGCATCTTCTATTCGCTGAATCTGGATGCCGTTCCTGCCGAAGCTGCTGCTGATTTTGGCGCTGGGCGCGTGGGCGCTGACCGTGATCGGCACCATGTTCAGCGCGCTTGACCGTGAACATCCGGCTGCGCGAAGTGATGCTGCCGATGATGACTTATCCGATTCTCTCGCCTGCCTTGATGGGCGCGATGCGATTGACAGCCGCGTTGATTCAAGGGCAAGCCTTGGACAAAGACACCTTAATCTGGCTAAAGCTCTTAGTCGGCTTCGACGCAGTATACACCGCGGCAGCATTAGTACTAGTCGATTTTGTGTTGGTCGGCTAAGTGGCGCAGGCCTCCCGGCCTGCGCGGCGAGAGTTAAGCAAGCTATGTCCTATTACCAACGCGATCTGCCACACTGGCACCCGGAAGGCGCCGCCCTATTTGTAACATGGCGGCTGCACGGATCGAAGCCAAGAAACTGCGATGCACCGAAAGGCGCCAGCCTCACGGCAGGCCGGGCCTTCCTATTAGAAGATCGCGAATGGGACCGCGCTGCCACAGGTCCCCGTTGGCTCAGCGACGAACGCATTGCGACGGTGGTAGCCGAGACCTTGCAATACGGCGAAAAAAACCTGAAGCTGTACACTCTTCGCGCGTGGGTGATCATGTGCAACCACGTGCACATCCTGATCTTTCCCGATGCTCCGCTTTCTCGCATCACGAAGAGCATTAAGAGTTACAGCGCACGTCGCGCAAACGCGATACTTGAGAGAACTGGTTCTTTCTGGTTAGAGGAGTCTCACGACCGTTGGGTTCGCACCGATCGGGAATTGGACAAGATGGTGCAATACATCGAGGGCAACCCGGTATCCGTGAACCTTTGCGAAAGCCCCGAGGATTGGCGCTGGTCAAGCGCCCGCGCAGGCCGGGAGGCCTGCGCCACGTGCCCTGCGCTACAAGGCGAAGAAATGAGGGAACTGTGAGAGACAAAATCATTTATGCGCTGGTGCTCGCCTCCGTGGCGCTACTAACCCGCGATATCTACCACATCGCCAACTTACCCGGTGAACGGATGCAAGGCGACGCCTTCAAGATCATCTTCTTCCACGTCCCCGTGGCCTTCACCGCGCTCTCGGCCTGCGGCGTATCGCTGATCGCGAGCGTCCTCTTCCTCATCACCCGCAATTTCCTGTTCGACGCGCTCGCCGTTTCCGCCACCGAAGTCGGCCTCGCGTTCCTCGCCGCCAACCTGATCACGGGATCGATCTGGGGCCGCGTCATCTGGGGCATCTGGTGGACCTGGGACGCCCGCCTTACCTCCGCCCTGATCTGTTGGGTGCTCTACGCATCGTATCTGATGCTGCGCCGCTCCATCGACGATCCGACCCAGCGCGCGACTTTCGCCGCCGTGTTTTCCATCTTCTGTTTCATCGACGTCCCCATCGTGATCTTCTCCATCAAATGGTGGCGCACGCAGCATCCCCAACCCGTATTCTGGGGCGAAGGCAGCTTTCCCGGCCGATTGGTCGCCGTTCTTCTGGTGGAACGTGCTCGCCATGATCCTGCTTGGCGCGGCCCTTACGCTGTTGCGTTTGCGCGATGAAGAGTCGCAGCGCGAAATCGAATCGTTGCGCCGCATGGCGCACGCCTTCTAGGAGATCTTATGTTGGCGCCATTCCTCGCACAGGTTTCACCGCAAGACGTCTCGCTCGAGATCGAAAGAATACATCGCAATTGGGAATTCATGTGGCGGGGCCTGATTGCCGCCTGGATTGTTCTTGCAGTCTACGTTGTTATGATGGTGGGCCGCCAACGCAAGTTAAGGCGTGAGATCGAACGCTTGCGTCTCATGATTCAAAAGTAGTCATTACCACACTCTCCGCCTCTCACAAGGGCAATTCTGGCCGATCGCTTGCATCTGCCCCCGCCAGGAGGTGGGTATGCGGCGAATTTTACGTGTTTGGATGGTAGGTGGCGCTCTGATGGGTCTGGGGCTTCCGGCCTTGGCGCAATATGGGCCGGCAGGCGGTCCTTATCAGCCGGATTCGGTAAGCGCGTTGGTCGACAAGGTCCACGCGGACCTGAATCAAGGCTATGACCACTGGCATCTTTCGAACGGCGACCGCGATCGGCTTAATAGAGCGGAGAAGCGGCTTCGCGCCTTCGCCGAAGGTTGGCGTCACACAAAATTTGACAAAGGCGATCTCGACGATTCCATTTCCACGATTCAACATGTTCTGGACAACAACCACCTTGCCGGCGCGGAACGCGATGCCCTGTCGAGCGATGTGGATCACCTTCGCGAGATGCGCGAGGCATACGACCGTCATGAAATAGGGCGCTGGTAATGCGTCGGCATAGGGTGGCGGCCTTTATGCTCTGCGCCGTAGCTTTTGAGGGATCCTACCTGAAAGCCCAACCTGTGACGGTTCGCCAGACGGAAGGAGCCGTTCACGGCTTCCTCACGCTGAGCTCCTTAGATGGCGACGTGGTTGCGAACGGCGATTTGGAACAAGTGGCACATGGCAGCCGCGTCACCAGCCGGTTAGTGTTCCACTTCAAAGACGGCTCCCTGCAAGACGAAACTACCGTGTTTTCGCAAAGCGGCCACTTCCGCCTGTGAGCGACCACCTTGTACAGAAGGGCGCGGCGTTTAAACGACAGATGGACCTTTCGGTCAATGGGGCGACCGGGGTCTCAACGGCGCGCTACAGTGACGATCATGGTAAGGAGAAGATTGATACCGTCCGCTTGACGCTGCCGCCGGACATCGCAAACGGGATGGTTCCCGTCTTACTCAAGAATCTTCGCAGGGTCAGTCACTGACAGCGTCTATGGTGGTCGCGGCGCCCAAACCTCAATTGGTGAAATTAGAAATTGGTTCGACCGGCGATGATTCCTTCGTCATCGGCGGAGAGCGCCGTAAGGCTACGCGATACACGGTGAAGATCGATATAGGTGGCGTCAAAGGGGTAATAGCTCCGTTAGTCGGAAAACAGCCGCCCGATACGTATGTCTGGATTCTGGGCGGCATCAGCGCCCGCTTTCTTGAAGTCGGAAGGCCCCTCCTGCGAAGGCTGTGAGTCCTGCGCACGCAATTGATTGCTCCGGTTTGGCCCAAGGCGAGTGAAACGTCAGCCGACCGCAAGAAGTAAAGTGCAACTGCCGCGCGCCTAACGTTTCTTCAACGCTTCCAACTCTTCGAGCGTCCGCGGCCAATCTTCGCGCAGCAGCCGCGACAGGCCGCGGTCGGCGAGCAGTTTCCCGCCGGTCTGACAGGTTGGACAGTAGTTCGTCTCGTTCGACGCGTAACGGATGCGCTGCACCTTCGCCCCGCAACGCGGGCAGGGCTCGCCGTAGCGTCCATGTACAGCCATTCCATCTCGGAACGCTGTGACCTTTTCCGGGAACTTGCCGGCTGCTTCCGCGCGGAGGCGGTCGGTCCATTCGACGAGCGATTCGCGAGTAGCGGTGTAGAGCCGCGCTACCTGATCGTCGTGTCAATCTTGAACGTCATTGCGATGGGAGAGAGCTTGCGCGCGATGCAGGATCTCATCCGAATAGGCGTTGCCGATGCCGCTGAAGAGATGCGGATCGGTGAGCGCCCGCTTCAGCGTGTGATTGGCCGATCGCAACGCGGCGGCGAACTCCTCGAGGGTCGCGTCGAGCGGTTCGATTCCGCCGGCGAAGAGCGCATGTAATCCGTCTTCGCCTTCGGCCATGCGAATCGCCGCGCGATGTTGCGTGCCGGCTTCGGTCAGCAACAGGAAGCCGTTTTCGAACTCGAATGCAGCCAGATTCTTCCGCTCCGACCTTGGCGGCTGCTTTCCAGTGCAGCCGGCCCGCGATCATCAGATGGAACACGAGCCAAACGCCATTCTCGAATCCGATTGCGATCTGTTTGCCCACGCCGCCGCACCTCGGTAACGCGCTGCCCCTCGGCCGCCGAAACCGGAGGCGTGACCGATCGCAGCAGGAACGGGCCGCGAATCTGAGCGCGAATGAACTTCCGGCCGAGGATACGCTCGCGCAGCGCTTCGATATAAACAACCACATCGGGAAGTTCGGGCACGTTTCTTAGCTTATACTTACGCCGATGGCCTATTTTCTTGCGAAGAGCGAACCGGAAGTTTACTCCATCGATGATCTCGAACGCGACAAGCGCACCACGTGGGACGGCGTGAAGAATCCGCAGGCAGTCCGTGCGATTCGCGAAATGAAACCGGGCAGACCGGCGTCTTTATCTATCACAGCGGCGGCGTTTCCAGCATCGTGGGAATCGCCAACGTCCGCTCCGAGCCGCGCGACGATGCGAAGAATCCGAAATCGGCGGTGGTGGATCTCGAGTTCGGCGGCAAGCTCGACCCGCCGACGACGCTGGCCGAAATCAAGCAATCGAAGCTGTTCGACGACTGGGCGCTGGTGCGGCAAGGCAGGCTATCGACCATGAGCGCGCCGGAACACTTCGTGCAGTGGATGCGGAAACGTTATCCCAAGGCGAAGATTTAGCGCGGCGAGGGCTCGCCCGCGAGGCGTAGATCCGGGCGCGGCCGGCCGCCGGCGGATTCGATGCAGCCGCGAAAGCCGGTGTGCAGGAAGTACACGCCGTCAACCGTATTAGCGACGTCCGATATGATGGCTGGCCCTTGCGTGGCCGCGACGCTTGCGCAGGTGCGTTCGGCGAGGCGGCTGACGCGATCCCAGATGATCAGGTTGTGCTCCAGCGCGGCCGTCTGAAATGCAAGGATGGCGGCAGCCGCGCCGATCGCTAGTCGCGAGGGCGGGCGCGGCTTCGAGCGCGGCCGCGAAGATCAGCGCATATCCTACCGACGGCAGATAGAGTACGCGCGATTTTTCCAGGTTGGCGTCGATCAACAGGAACTCATGCGCCGGGAGCGCCGCCAGAAGCACAAATCCGAAGCCGAACAACAGCTTCAACCGGTCGCCTTTCACCGTGGCTAGCGCCGCCCATGCGGCCATCGCGGCCAGTAGTGTCGCGATCAACCACCATTCGAGCGGATGGCTCCAGTTGATGGGGAAATCGAGCGCGGCGGCAAGGCGGGCGGTGAGCGCTTTGAGCGTGCGTAGGAGATCGAAGGTGAGGATGTAGGGCCGTCCCGTTCCGATGTCTCGATAGCCTCCGATCCCGCCGAGCAGGCGCCAGCGGTAGAGAAAGACGGCAGCCGTGAGGAGGAACGATGGACCGGCGAGGCGCGCCCACCGCTTCAGCGGTACGCCATCGATCCACAACATCAGCACTAACACCAGCGGATAAACGTACGCCGATTCCTTCGAAAGCAGCGCCAACAGCAGGGGCGCCAGCGAGGCGGCGTACCATCGCTTCTCGAAGGCCAGCAGCGCGAGCAGAAAGAAAAACGCCGCCCAGAGATCGAACTGCGCGGCGATCCACGTGACGGCCTCGGGCCGCGATCCGTGAAGCAGGAAGAGGAGCGCCGCGGCGAGCGCCGGCCATCGACGCGATTTTGCGGCCGCGCGCGAAGGCATAGACCAACAGACTTACGCCGACGTGTAACGCGAGCGACAGCGCATGCCATCCGTCGCGGCTGAACCCGGCAACGCGCGCTTCGACGGCGTAGAGGACGAATGCGGCAGGGCGGAAGAATCGATCGGCGGCGGGATGGGTGAAGAGCGCCGCGAGGTATGCGGGCGTTGCGTGGATGGCGTGCGGGATGTGGTCGTAATCGTCGGCGAGGAACGGGAACTGGAAGGTCCAGGAGTAAGCGATGAAAGCTACGACGATCACGATGACGGCCGCCTGCGAGGCACGCAGTTCGCCGACTGGATCCGAAGTACGCGCGATACTCGGACGCAAGTAAGAGAAGCGAGAGTGCGGCGACGGCAAACACCCCTTCTGCGTTCATCGGGCTGGTTACCGGCAGAATGAAATGGAACGGGCCCGCGATGGCGCGCGCTGCCAAGACCAGCGCGCTCAGAATTAGAGCGGCCCAAAGCACGCGCCGGGCCGCTGCGATCAATTGAGCTCCCGGGGTGATCCGTTGAGGCGAATGGTCGCGGTGGCGGCGCCCACGTTTACGCCGAATTCGCCGGGCTGCACCGTGCGCTTTCCGTTCGTGCCGGTGGACGAGAACTGGCGCGGCTCCAGGTGGAATGTGACGGTTTTGCGCTCGGCCGGGCGTAGCGCGATGCGCTCGAAGCCTTCGAGCGAACGCAACGGAGCGCCAGGACGCGCGGGTGGCTTGAGGTAGAGTTGCACGACGTCCTCACCCGCCACCTTGCCCGTGTTTTCGACTTCGACCGTCACTGTGATTCCGTCTCCGACATTCGATTGCGAAGGCGCGCGCAGATTGCGGTACGCGAACGTAGTGTAGCTCAGGCCGTAGCCGAAGGGAAAGAGCGGCTCGCCCGTGAAGAAGCGGTAGGTGCGGCCCTTCATGTTGTAATCGGTGAACGGCGGAAGCTGATCGGCGGATTTGTAGAACGTGACGGGCAGGCGGCCGGCCGGATTGTAATCGCCGAACAGAACGTCGGCGAGGGCCGTCGCCGCCGGCTTGTCCCGGATACCAGGCTTCGACGATCGCGGGAACATGATCGCGCGCCCAATTGACCGAGACGGCGCTGCCGTTCATCAGCACCAGGACCGTCGGCTTGCCCAGCGCGACCACGCGCTTCCATCAAGATCCTCCTGCGCGCGCGGAATGTCCAGCGATCGACGCGGTCGCCGCCGGAGAATCCTTCGACGGGAACCTTCATCTCCTCGCCTTCGAGGCGCGGCGAGAGGCCGAGCACCAGCACCACGGCATCGGCTGCTTTCGCCGCGGCGACGGCTTCGCTCGAGCGCGCGGCGGGATCGACGGGGCGCGACCAGACCAGCTGGATGTCGGCGTCGTTCGAGAACTCGTGATAATCGAGGCGGATCGCGTAAAGCTTGCCGGCTTCGAGCTCGACCTGCTCGTAGCGATAGGAGCGCTTCGTGGATGTTGTTGAAATTGACGATCGGCTTGCCGTCGAGGTAGAGCTCAAACGCGTTCATGCCGATGGCGCCGAGCTGATAGGTTCCGGTGACGGGCGCGGTGAGATAGCCGGTCCAGCGGACGCCGAAATCGTCGTCGTTCATGTCCGGCGCGCGGCGCGCCGTCCCACCATTGGAAATCGATTTGTGGATCGACGCGGGTGAACAGCGGCTTCAGGTCGCGCGGAATCTCGCCGACCATCTTGCCGGAGTTCGGATAGGTCAGTTCGCGCGGGCGATGCGGCTTGCCGTCGAAATTGCACGAGTTGTAATACTCGCCGGTCAGTCCGTTGCGGCGATCGCGGCGTTCGAAGTGAAGAGCGCCGACGCCGGGACAGCTTCGAAGTTCGGGCATGTTCGCGGCGAGGTCGCTGCCGCGCGCGTAGAGCACGCGCGTGTCGCGCCGAGCTTGCGGCGAATGCCCTGCGAGCGGAGTGACGGGAGCGGTCGGGATCGCCGTTGTAGTTGCCGAGCAGCGACCTCGACATCGTCGGCGTTGGGGCCGATGACGGCGATGGTCTTGAGCGATTTGCTCGAGCGGCAGCGTGTGGTTTTCGTTCTTCAGCAGCACGATCGATTTGCGCGCGGTTTCGAGCGCCAGTTCGCGATGCGCCGGGCTGTCGTTCACGCTGTACGGAATCTGCGCGTACTTCACCATCGCCGGCGGATCGAACATGCCGAGCTTGAAGCGCGCCGGCAGCAGGCGGCGCAGCGGCTTGATCGATCTCGGCTTCGGCGATGCAGGCCCTGCTGCACGGCGGGCAGCAGGTTCGTATACTCCACGCCGCAATTGAGATCGGTTCCGGCCTTGACGGCTTTGCGCGACGCCCGTTCGGCGCGGTCGGCGACGAACTTGTGATGCAGGTAGATGTCGCCGATCGCGCCGCAATCGGAGACGACGTAGCCTTGAAAGCCCCACTGCTTGCGCAGAATCTCGTTCGAGCAGGCGCGGGTTCGCGCAGGCGGGCTCGCCATCGACGCTGTTGTAGGCGCACATGACGGAATACGCGCCGCCTTCTTTGATGGCGGCCTCGAACTGCGGCAGGTAGGTGTCGCGGAGATCGCGCTCGTCGACCACGGCGTCGAAGGTGTGGCGCTCGGATTCGGGGCCGCTGTGGACGGCGTAGTGTTTGGCGGTGGCGACGGTCTTGAGATACTTCGGGTCGTCGCCCTGCAGGCCCTTGATGAACTGCGACGGCCATGCGGCCGGTGAGGTACGGATCTTCGCCGTAGGTCTCCATGCCGCGGCCCCAGCGCGGATCGCGGAAGAGGTTGATGTTGGGCGTCCAGAAGGTGAGGCCCTGATAGATGTTGCGCTTGCCGCGGCGGACGAATTCGTGATGCTTGGCGCGGGCTTCGTCGGAGATGGCGGTGGCGACGCGGAAGATGAGGTCCGTGATCCCAGGTGGCGGCGAGGCCGATGGTCTTCGGGAAACACGGTGGCGCGGCCGGCGCGGGCGACGCCGTGGAGGCACTCGTTCCACCAGTTGTAGGCGGGGATGCCGAGGCGATCGATGGCGGGCGAATCGTTCATGAGCTGCGAGATCTTCTCTTCCAGCGTCATGCGCGAAAGCAGGTCGTCGACGCGGGTTTCGAAGGGCGCGGATGGGTTCTGGTAGACCGGCGTCTGGGCGAGAGCGTGAGGCCCGAATACGAGGGGCAAGGCGCAGGCCAACCCGAGGGCTAGTTTGGCGGACGAGGTCATCTTTGTTGTTGTATCAAACTATATGGGTGGCGTGGGGATTCTGGCGAGACGGGGGGTGACGAACGGGCCGCCTCCTCTTCGCGAAGCCGCGCGCGTGCGGGATCAAGACGCGCAAATCTGACGGCGGGTCACGAATGGGCCGACGTCACGGGCGGCAATTTTCCCTGCCCGAACTGTCAGCCTAACATCGCTGCCTGTTGCCTATCGAGTTAATAGCCACCGCTATTCACATGCGCCGGTGAGCGGATTCACTCGACCTACCGATGTATGCCATACGCAATTTGTACGGATCGGATGGGTCTCCGCCACATCCTCCTGAAACTTCAAGCAATACAGCCCGGGGCGCGGAAGCAGAGTCGCTGCTCGTACAGTTCCAGCCGTAAACAACAGCGCCTGGAGTGGCTTGGTAGCCCCCCTTGCCGCTATACAGAGTAGCTTCAGCAGTAAATCCTGGCGTATTCATCGTCCTTTTCATTTCAGTTCTCCTGTCTTCTACTTGTTCAGCCTTCTAATCCGCCGCAGCGGCACCTAGCAGTCGTCCAGACATGCCTGCAAAGCAGCACCCTTTTTCGATACGTAGCAATGCTGACGGCACGTGGGATTTATGCACATCAGTACGCCATTTTGACGGGTGCAGATAATCTTCTGTGGTATTACCTCTGCACCGGGGCCATAGGCGTCAAATACGACTGCTCGAAATTGGCCCTGGGCCGGTTGCATGCGAACGTTCGGCAGCTAAATCCCGGCATGCTGACTGTATTCATTTCATAACTCCTTTCAACGGTCGTAATATGGCGACATTCTGGTCACCAGGAATGGGAATTCTTTGTGACGTCTACGCGCGTAAAGAACTTCTCAGTGAACTCGTTATTTCGATTGGTGAACGAAAGAATCACGTCGACGATCTTGCGGGAGCTGCTAAGCGGTGAAGGGCGAACATCGACGCCTGTCAACGATGCATTCCGTCCATGAGCATCGGCGACGGTGGCATAGATTGCGGGATAGCGCATTACCAGGTAATTCAACGCCCGGTGTTCGTCGGTGGCGCCTGCATTATCGGTGAGTTGCATCACGCGATCGAATACTTCCTGCGCGGTGGCTTCGAATCCTTTGGGAGCCTTGTCCGGTCTCGGAATGGCGCCGATCAACGCGTCACGGCCGAAGGAATAGATCTGATCGAAAGCCACGATGGGTATCATCAGACCGTTGCAGACTTCCGGCCCGGCAATCGGCCCACGCAGGCCGACGACGACGTCAATTTCGAGGGGGTCGGGCGCAGGCCGGAGAGTCCCCTGCAGCAGATCGAAATCGGCCGGGTCTCGCGGCTGTAAGAGATAAGTATCCAGCCCTTGTATCGTCAACACCCAGCACAACTGCCGCACCAGATAACGGTTCTCCCGCTGCGACAGAACTTCCCGAAACATCTCCCGATCCGTCTGTCCGCGTAGTATCGGCACGACCGGCCGCCTGGGCGAATTCCTTTTCTACAGAAACGCGCGGAAAGCGCGCTTCCACGCGGCCCAGGGCATATACATAAGAAGGGGCTGCGTCCGCATCCCCCGAATCAAGCCCCGCCGCGCTTTGACAGGTAGCACATGCCTGCGGCGACAGGACCGCTTCGGAACGGCTGAACGGAGGTCTGGCGCGGCTGCCGTAGGCTTCGGCGAGTAGAGGCGATTGCTCGTTTGTTTCAGGGGTATCCACGGAAGGCTCCTTATTTCCGATAGGAGACGAAGCGCGTTCGGTTCGGGAGTTTGCCGAAAGCACGAACCAGCGGTTCAATGCCGCGGCCCGGGCCTGGCAGCCGCCGCACGGAGCGATGCCAAGATACGAAGTGGCACGCTTGATCGCATCTCCCATGCCGATTTCGTTCTCGTTCAAAAATCCGGGAAGTCTTATCGGGCGAGATTTCGATTTGAGGTGTCTCCGTTGTCATAACGTTGGTTCTCATCGATATCGCATCGCCAATGTCTGGTATGCGGTCCATGCATTGAGCAGCGGCGGGACGATGCTGGTTCGCCGCACCGGCGCTTGTGTCAGGGCCTGCTTCATCTCTTGGGCTGTTGCAGCAGGGAATATAGACCACAGCAACGCGATCGTGCCTGTAGCGAAGGGGGCCGCGACGCTGGTTCCGCAGGAAGAGATTGACGCGCCGTGGGCGCCGGAGCTGATTACGCCATCGCCCGGCGCCCGAAGACCCCGGCCGCCGATGGAGAGCCCGGCATTTGAATAAGCCGAAGGAAAACCTTCGCGATCGCATGCCGTGATTGGGATAACCCAGGGATGGCTGGTGATGACGCTGCTGCCAACGATATTCTGATTTCCCGCCGCGGCAATGACGATGACGCCGCGAAGCATAGCGTGGTCGAGAGCCGACTTTAAGGCTCTTTCGGCTTCCGGTCGAATGCCGAGCGAGCGCCAGGCTCAAGTTAATGACGCGGGCGCCAGCGTCGATGCAATCGAAAACAGCGGCCGCGAGTTCGTCGGGATTGGCGCTGGGCTCGGTACATTCCGCCAATAGGCGCCTTCGCTGAAAATCGGCCGCACCAGCAAAGTACAGGCGGGACAAATGGCTGGCGCATCCGCGCCACGCTTTGCAGAAAACATTCCAGCGATAAATGTGCCATGCGCGCAGGCGGAACTCGTAGAGTTGCGACACGAGGCGGCTTTCTTGATGGGGATTTCCCGGATTGGGCTTCCGCCAAGTCCGCGTGATCCCCCGCAACGGGGCCGTCAATGAGGCCTATGCCTACTTCCGGAGATCCCCGGCTAAGCTCCATCAGCGCTACAAGCCCGACGAGATCCAAGGCAATGCTGGGGCGCCCGTCGTAGGTTCTCGTCACCGAGTTAGTGTGTCTTAAACCTGCAACCCTGCAAGCATTCATATCGGATCATCAGACCTTGAGACTCTGCCGCCGCGGTCTGAGGAGTCCCTTCCGCATCGGTGCACCTCTCCGGCGCTCACTTATATTAGGCTGGCGGCCCCCTTGTTTCAATTCGCATAAACATGCGATGGGTAAATCCCGCATTGATATGGCGCCGAGGGGCCAAGCCGATTGACGATGCGCCGAGATGCGCCAAACAGGCGCCGCCGTCACCATAGATATGGGCGACGCGGTGCAACCACATCTTTATGCGACTACCCGCGTGCTCACTTTCTCTATAGAGTTATCTCAACGCAATCGGAGGATTGATGCGGTTCGAGCGGGACGGGATTCATGCCGCAAACAGTTCGAAATGTCATGTTAGGAGATTGACTACTATGAGACATACTTTAGTGCTTTTGTCCATGGCCGCTTTTGCCGCGGGCCTTCCGGCCGTCGCTCATGCGGCCAACCCACCCAGCGGGAGCTATCAAAAGACGTGCGCTGTCGATAGCTTTAGGAATTCGGTGCTAACCGCGCTATTGCCAGCCGGAGAACGGTCCCAACTTTAGAACCACTCAGATTGATGTCCGGCCCTGCGGTGGTGCAGAGGTATTTAATCGCGACGGGGGCCTCCAATGTTACACGCCCCAAGGCTGGGGCAGCGGCCGCGCTATCCCGCGCGGAAGTTATATCGATACCTGCAAGGACGTCATTGTCAGCGGCGACCAGAAAAGCATTTCCGCGCAGTGCAAAGATGGCGGCGGAAACTATCGCAGAACCCAACTCAGCTACCGGCGGTTGCCGGCTCGGGGGCGGGCTCGACAATGACAATGGCAATCTCGTCTGCCGCAACTGATTCGATTGGTCAATTCGGCCGCCGCGCGAGGGCCGGAACCGCTACCGTCACCGATCCGATGGCGTTTGAGCCGCGGTCGAAAACGGCTAAACGAACCCTCGTGACCTCGGCGGCGAGGCTCAGATCCTGCTGAAGGGCGATGCCTTCCTGGAGGCCTTGTCGCGATTCTGCTGGCTAAGGCGCAGGTCGAGAGGAGTCACGGGCCCGACGATCGGTTGGGAACCCGGAGCGAATCCGATGATCGGAGTAGCGCAGTTCGGCGCTATCCGAGTCCCCCTCGTGAACGAACGCAACGTCGTGGGCGTCGATGTGCGCGTCGAGGCGCACCCTGCGCGGATCCTTCGCATTGCGCGTCAGACTGGCGCGCAGACCGATTTCGGCTGCATCGAACGTCGTGGCGATCACCGAGGCGATCGCCTGCTGAGACCGCGCGCCCGCCGGTTCGTGCCAAGCGTAATAACCGGTCTTGGCCTGGATTTTCACGCCCTTGCGCGTGCAGGTGATCCGGAGCTTGTGAAACTTGTCGTCCCAATTCGATTCGGGCGGGTAGTATCCAATCTGGTAGCTGGTGCGCGCGTCGGTGATTGCCTGGCGGACGGCGGCGCCGATGTCTTTACCGGCGTCGGGACGGCCGCCCGTCAGACTCCGCGAATTGTGCGAGGGTGTCGATGCTTCCCATACCTGTCGTACCCGGTCCGCCCATACTTTCGGGGCTGCCCATCATTACCTGGCGCGCAGGATAGATGGCTACTCCGGCGCGATCAAAGGTTTCGGTCATCTGCCGCAGCAGCGGCGTAAAATCGAGGGCTTGGCCGTTCCAGGTGCGGTTCGGGCCCAACTCGATGGGTACGCCGTCGGTAAGCCACACGAGACTCTTGCGTCCCGGGGCGCGCGCCAATTCGCCGGCTGCCGCGTTCAGAGCCGCGTAGGTCAATTGGATGCGGTATGTCGGGTCCACGTCGTCTACCGGACGAAGCTGCGTGAAGGCGCGCATGGCGCGATCCAACAATGGCTTGATCTGACGGGTCCAAGGAGCGCCTCCCGCGGGCTGCGCTTCCTCCTCCGGCCCGGGAAGGCCGTGGACCGGGATCAAGCGCCCGTCGAGCGTCAGGCAATAGAGATAAACGTAATCCGCCGATTCCAGCGATTCGAGATCATGCACCAACCGGTTGGCCGTGCCGCCGCGCGTGCCGAATCTTTCGTTCAACAGATCGAAGAGAATCATGGTGGCGCGCGGCACGTTGTCCCTGCCGCGGTTGGAAACCTCATTAGGCCCGAGGGTGGGAGGCGCCGATAGCGCGTCGTCGCGATGGTGAAAGAAGGTAATGGTCTGCGGCTTGTTGGAATCGGTTACGCGGAGCTCATCGCGCGTCAAATCGGTGACGGGCTGTCCCTTGGCGTCAATCGCTACGACGTTCAGTTCCACCATCTGCGGTTCGCGCGGCGGGGCGTTATCCCCGTAAAGCTGAAGAGGCGGATTTCCGTAAAGCTGCGCCAAGCCGAGCGCCAGGCAGGGAACGAGAACGATCCCTATGCGGAAGATGGGAAGCCGCCGCCTCATGCCCATAATCACCTTCATCATTTCACACTACGCCGAAGGACGCCGGGCTCCCATACCCCTCAGGCGCAGTATTTCCCCGCACGCTTGAGAGTAGAGGCGGAGCGGAACGCTGCAGAGCGCCCGCCCCGTGGTTCGATGTCCGGCTTCTGTTTCGGCGGCGCGGCTACCGCTTTAGCTCCGCTACGATCTCCGCCGCCACAGCCCGCGCCTTGTCTAGCGCCCCCGGCTCCAGGCTGATGGCGCCCACGCGCGCATGCCCGCCACCGCCATAACGCTCGCAGATTGTCGCCAGATTGTGCTTCGGCTCGACCGGCGCCCAGGGGTTCGATCCCACCGAGATCTTCGTCCGGGTGCTCGATGGCATCACCGACACCGTGTAAGTCGATTCCGGAAACAAATAATACGGAATAAACTTGTTATATCCTTCGATTTCGTGCCCCGCTAAGTCGAAGTACACCACTCCACCGTCTTCCTTCGCCAGCGTCCCGATCAATCCGATCGAATCCAGATGCCTGCGGTATAGCGGCTCGTATAACTCCCGAACCTCGGTCTCCTCGACGATCTCCGCCAACTGTTGCCGCTGCATCCATCCGATTATCTTTTGTACAATCCCCGACCCCTTCGCGCCTTCGATCACCAGTGTCAGTTTCATTGCCGGCGCGCCCAGTTCCACGGCCGTCTTCGCGTCCGGATACTGTGCGCCATCGATGACTAGCGACCATTCCACTAAGTCGTCCAGGTCCGGCGCGCGGAATCCGAATTGGTTGCACGCCACGTCGCGGATAAACGCGGTACACGATTTGTAACTCGGGTCGTAGAGCTTCCGCCCGGTCGTATCGCGCCGGAAATGTTCGGCGTCCTCCGCGCTCAGAAAGGCGCTCTGATGATGGTCGAACCACCACGTGAGCCTGGGGATCGTTCGAATACTTGAAATCGACGATTGCGTTTTCGTCTCCGACAAACAATGCCGGGTCGAACTGCTGCGCCGCCCTGTGCGCCATGCCGGTATATTCGAAGCGCGCATCCGGATGGATGGCGCTGCCGATAAATCGGCTGAAGAACGCGGCGGAGGCCGCGCCGTCGAAGCAGTGGTCGTGATATAGCACTCGTACAAGCATTTGAAAAATGGGGAAAACTTATTAGGTTGCCTGAACTCGCCGCGAAAAGCAAGTCGAATTTTTCGGGCGCTCAATCCCTGCCGCTTCCAGCGCCGCGGTGGGCGCTGCAATTTGGCCAATGGCTTGCCAGTCATAACTCGACTGGAGGCTCTTACTTTATGATTCGCCAACTACTTCATACGGCGATACTTGGACTGACTCTCACAGTCTCGGCATCGGCGCAAAGCGTTCCAATCTACCGCCTAACCGTCGTCGAACGCACGGTTAGAGCAGTCAATTATCAGTACCGCAGCGGCCCCACCCCTATCGATTTCCGCGGTACGGTGCTTCTGCCCGAGTCAAAGGGCGATGCCGCGGTCGAATCGAAGGCTGGACGCACTGAAATCGATGCCAATTTTAACCATCTCCCAGCGCCCAGCCGCTTCGGGAATGAATATTTGACATATGTACTGTGGGCAATCACGCCCGAAGGTCACCCGAAAAACCTGGGCGAGATCATTCCCGGTTCTTCCGACAAAGCCAAAACTCACGTCACGACAGATCTGCAAGCGTTCGGCATGATCGTAACCGCGGAGCCTTATGCCGCCGTCCGTCAGCCTGGCGACGTCGTCGTGATGGAAAACGAAATACGTCCCGATACAATCGGCTCCATCGAACCTGTGCAAGTGCGCTATGAGCTGATGCCGCGTCACGGATACACGTATAACAAGCCGGTCGATTTCAACTCCGAAAACGAGGGCCCAAAGGTCTCGATGGGCGAATATGAAACGCTGCTCGAGCTCTACCAGGCGCAGAACGCCGTGCAGATCGCTCAGGCCTCCGGCGCCGGTCAATACGCCGGCGACGTTTTGAGTAAGGCCCAAACCCAGTTGCAAAGCGCGCAAGCGTTACATGATCGGAAAGTGGATAAGAGCCTCGTGATCGCTGCCGCGCGCGAGGCTTCTCAAACCGCGGAAGATGCGCGCGCTTTGGCCGGCCAACGCGCCAAAGATGCGGAGATAGCGAGCGCCCATAATGCCGCCGAGAGTGAGCGCCAATTGCGGTTAGCGGCCGAAGCACAGGCCGTACAGGCCAAGCAACAGGCGGTTCAGGCGCAAGCACAAGCGCAGGCCGCTCAGGCTCAAGCCGCGGCTCAGTCCGTTGCGCTAGCCGAAGTTTCCGCCGACCGCATGCAACTTGAACAGCGCCAGGCTACGGCCGCGCCGCAAATCGATTACTCCGCGCTAAAGCCTCCGCCACCCTTGCAACCCGACGATCGGCCGCAGCGTGAATTGCGCGCGTCTCTAACTCAGCGTCTCAACGCGTACTTCCCGTCGCACGATACGCCGCGAGGCTTGGTCGCTACGGTGTCGAGCTTCGATTTCCGCGGCGCCACGCTCGATTCCCAGGCGCTAGGTAATATTTCTCAGACGGCCGCGCTGGTGGCAGCGCATCCAGGATTGATCGTTGAAGTAGATGGCAATAGCGACACCCCCGAGCCCGAGGCTGAGCGTCTAGCCGCGTCTCGCGCCGCTACCGTCCGCGATGCGTTAATCCGCTCGGGCATCCCGGCGGAGGGCGTCAGCGTTCGGGCCTTGGGCAATACGCGACCGATCGGCCCGAATAATACCGCGCAATCGCGGGAAGCCAACCGCCGCATCGAGATCGTTATCTCCGGCGGGCCGATCGGCGATGTGGCTGCGTGGGACCGAAGCTATCCTCTTGTACTTAAGAAATAGGCGACGGCCGCCGCGCGAAAGCGCGGCAGTCCTCCAGTATACCCGCAAAGCGGGGACTAAAGCCCCGCTTTACCTACCCGATCGAGCAGCGATAGCATATCTTCCGCGTGCTCCTCTTCCTTGGCGAGGATCTCTTCCATCATGCGCCGGCTGGTCGGATCGTTCTCTCCCAAGTACCGGATGATTTCGCTGTACGATTCAATGGCGATGCGCTCGGCGACGAGGTCTTCCTTGATCATGCTGGTGAGTGAATCGCCCTCGACGTACTCTGAGTGGCTCCGCCCTGCGAGCCCTTCGGGGTTGAAGTTGGGCTCGCCGCCCAGTTCCGTAATGCGCTGCGCGATGCTATCGGCGTGGGTCTGCTCCTCGGCTGCATGTTCGGCGAACTCGTCCGCCACCGATTGAGCGCTTAATCCCTTGGCCATATAGTGATGGCGCTTGTAGCGCAGCACGCATACAATCTCAGTGGCCAGCGCCTCATTCAAAACTTTGAGCACGGTTTCCAGATCGGCCTTGTAGCCTTCGGTCACCGCGCCTTTTTCCATATGTTTCCGCGCCCGTTTGCGAATCTCCTGTATGTCAGAGAGAAAGGGCTGTTTAGGTTGCGTTGTCGCCATGCATCTATGATGCGTGGAAGCTGACGCCACGGGCCACGCGGTACCGAACACGGAGGCACGTTTCCTCACAATTGCCGCCTCCGGATGTACGCTTGTTATCGCCGCGCGCGAATGGGCCTTATTTCACCGTAATAGTGAGTCAGCCTTCCCATGCGCGTTTCGGCACGCCCTGGTCGCGATTCGCAACACGATCGTAAAGGTAAAGCGTCGAGACTGTTCCCAGCGCTTCGTTATAAAGGTTCACCTGTCCCAGCGCTTCCTTTACATCCTCTTCGAACTCGTGCAAGGCCTTCAATTCTTCCGCCAGCGCGGGCTTTCGTTTGCCGCTTGGAGTCTGGAAGAACTTCTGGTAGCCGCCATCCACCAGCACGCCAATTTCATTGCCCATCAGGATGCCGGCGCGGTCGCTTACATCTACGGATGGGCCGTTCTCTTTCAAATCGACGGCGCAATATCCGCGGACGACGCGCGTGACGCCGTTCGGAACGGAGGTCACGGTGAAGCCGGATTTACGAAGGTTGTCCAGGCGGTCGGCGAAGGTGACACTCTTAGGGCGCTCGCGGCGAAAGAACATAAATCGATTATAGCGGTGGAAGCGGGCGGCGCGTCTGCAACCGCTAGAATTATAAGATGCAATTTCGCCACGCTTCGTTCGTGCTCGTAGCTTTGTGCGCCCTCGCCGCGTATCCGTTCGCCGCCGCTCCGCAGCAATCGAGCGATATCCCCAAGACGTTCACGGTTCCCAACGTCGGCTACGACTACGTCAAGCGCGAGGTCATGATTCCCATGCGCGACGGCGTGAAGCTGTACACCGTCATGGTCATCCCCAAGGGCGCGCGCAATGCGCCGATCATCCTCACGCGCACGCCGTACAACGCGTCGAAGCGCCTGGCGCGCAACGACAGCCCGCACATGCTGGCCGTGTTGCCGCTAGCCGATGAAGTGTTCGGCGCCGACGGCTACATCCGCGTGTTTCAGGACGTTCGCGGCAAGTATAAATCCGAGGGCGATTACGTGATGACGCGCCCGGTGCGCGGCCCGATCTAAACCCTACGACAGCCGATCACGTCACCGATGCCTACGACACCATCGACTGGCTGGTGAAGAACACGCCGGAATCGAACGGCCGCGTCGGCATGATCGGTTCGTCCTATGAGGGCTTCACGGTCGTCATGGCGCTGCTCGATCCGCATCCGGCGCTGAAGGTGGCCGTGCCGGAGAGCCCGATGGTGGATGGCTGGATGGGCGACGACTGGTTCCACTACGGCGCCTTCCGCCAACCGAATTTCGATTACACCAACGAGCAGACGACCCAACAGGGCGCGGGCGATTCGATTCAGCGCGACGCCTACGACGATTACGAAGCCTTCCGCCGCGCCGGTTCCGCTGGCGCGTATGCGCGTCTGCACGGGCTCGAGCAATTGCCGTGGGCGGTGAAGATGATGGAGCATCCCGGCTACGATGCGTTCTGGCAGGGCCAGGCGCTCGATAAATTGATCGCACAGCATCCGCCGCAAGTTCCCGACCATGTGGCTGCAGGGGCTGTGGGACCAGGAAGATATGTGGGGCGCGATTCACTGCTATCTCGCGCTCAAGGCCAAGAACCAGACGGATCACAACTATCTGGTGATGGGGCCCTGGTTTCACAGCCAGGTGAATCGCGAAGGCTACAATCTGGGACCGCTGCGCTGGGACGGCGACACCACCGCGCAGTTCCGCCGCGATGTGCTGAAGCCTTTCTTCGATCAATATCTAAAGACCGGGAGCGCCCAAGGCCGACACCCCGCCCGTGCTCATCTACAACACCGGCGAGAATCATTGGGACCGCCTGCGCAATTGGCCGCTGGCCTGCGAAAAGGATTGCCCCGCGCCGCTGAAGCCGCTTTACTTGCAGGCCGATTTCGGCCTGGGATTCGATAAGCCCGCGGCATCGGGCGCTGCCGCGGATTCCTACGTGTCCGACCCTGCCAAGCCCGTGCCATATCTTCCGCGCCCCGTGCGCTTCGCCGATTCCGACCGTTGGCGAACCTGGCTGGTCTCCGATCAGCGCACCGTGGCCGATCGCACGGACGTGCTCACGTACCAATCGGCCGTGCTCACCGCGCCCGTGCGTGTCGGCGGCGCGCCCATCGCCGATCTTTTCGCGGCGACCACCGGCACGGATGCCGATTGGGTGGTGAAGCTGATCGACGTCTTCCCGGATGAAGTCCCGGACCAGCCGGAAATGGGCGGCTACGAACTTCCGATCGCGATGGATATCTTCCGCGGGCGCTATCGCGAGAGCTTCGAACGTCCATCGCGCGATTCCATCCGGCCAGCCACAGCGCTATCGCTTCGCGCTGCCGACGGTGAACCACGTGTTCCTGCCGGGACATCGGATCATGGTGCAGATTCAATCGAGCTGGTTTCCGCTGTATGACCGCAATCCGCAGAGTTATGTGGCGAATATCTTTTTTGCGAAGCCGTCGGACTATGTGAAGGCGACGCTGTCGGTATTTCGGACGGGGGATCGGGCTAGCGCGGTATGGCTGCCGGTCGCGGGGGCGCAGTAATAGAGAAGTGGATCAATCGGCCATGACGGTCAAACTGCGACGGAAAAATCCGCGCTATCCAGATCTGACCTTGATTGCCATACGTCCCGCCGCCTTTGCCCTCCGGCTCATTTTCCCGTACTATCTGACGTACTCTAAAAGAAGGAGTGCAGATCATGGCAACAGCAACCCTTGATTGGTCACAATGCCCCGCCGTCGAGAGCGTGCCGGACCGGCGTAGCGGCGCGTGGGTTTTCAAGAATACCCGTATGCCGGTCGCTACGGTCTTTGAAAACCTCGAAGCCGGTTCGGACATTGAGGAAATCATCGAGCAGTTTCATGTGACGCGCGAGCAGGTTCAGGCGGTTCTGGAATTCGCGGCCCGCAGTCTTGACGCGCCGCCGATTCCTGTAGGCGCGTCTACATCCAACGATGCGCATCCTCTTTGACCACGGCACCCAAGCGGCATAGTTCGGTCACTTGCCGGGCACGAAGTAACAGAGGCGATAGAACGCGGTTGGGACAGAATTTCCAACGGTGAGTTGCTGACGACGGCAGAGGCCGCGGGGTTCGAGTTGTTGGTGACGACTGACAAGAACATCCGCTACCAGCAAAATTTGAAAGGTCGAAGAATTGCCATTGTGGTGCTTGGAAATTCAGCGTGGCGCGTGGTGCGGAACCATCTTGACAGGGTGGCAGCGGCGGTGAACGCAGCGACGCCCGGCAGCTATGCAGAGGTAGAAATTCCTTTCAAGTAGCCCCGCCCGTGTTTGTTTTCGGGGCGAAGCGCCACACGAGTTTTCGGGCCCCTGTCCGACACGCGAATTGCCGCGCATGGATGAGTGTGACAGAAAGATTCGCTGTTTCGTGAACGACCGTTTGTTTTTTGAGGTTGCATTCGTTGTCCTCGAAATCATCTCGAAGGCTTCGCGTAAACTGCCAAGATTTAAGCGTTCTACTTCGGCAGCATCCCGAGCGCCCGCATCCACGTCTCCACAAGCTCTGGCCATCGCGTAATCGGAAGTTCTGTCGGACGCAGCCCAAAGGCGTGCTTGCCCTCAGCGTACAAATGCATTTCCGCTGGAACCCCGGCCTTTTTCAGGGCGATGTAGTAAACCAGCGAGTTGTTGACCGTGTCCACGTTATCGTTCTCGGCCTGCAGCAAAAAGGTAGGAGGCGTTTGGTTGGTAACGGGAACAGCTGGATTCAACTCCCACTTTTCGGACCCGATCCAAAGATGTCCGGGGTAAAGGGCGACCGCGAAATCCGGCCGGCAGCTTTCTTTGTCGGCCGCGTCGACAATCGGGTATAGACGTTTTTCAAAATTCGTGCTAATCGCTGCCACCAGATGCCCGCCCGCTGAGAACCCCAGCACTCCGATCTTGCGCGGATCGATATGCCATTCCGCGGCATGAAAGCGGACCAGCCCCATCGTCCTCTGCGCATCTTCCAACGCGATCGGCGATTTTGGATATGGCCCCGATCGCGGCTTCAGTCCGTCACCCGGCACGCGGTACTTCAACACCACGCATGAGATGCCCTTCGGCGTTAGCCAGTCACAGACCTCTGTGCCTTCGAGATCAATCGCCAAATCCCAATACCCCCCGCCAGGAAACACTACCACTGCGGCGCCCGTATTCGTTCCCGTTGGCGAATAGACCGTCATGGTCGGCCGCGAGACCTGTTCCACATATACAAACGGCCGGCCCGCAATGATGTCTTCCTGCTTTGTCGTCGTCGTGGAGTATTCCGGCCCCGCCAAAGGTTGCGCATCGGGCGCCGCCCCTGGCCATATCGCGATTTGCATATGTCCCGGCTCCGGCGGCCAGACTGCCTTCTGTGCGTTCAGGCAAGAAACCGAAAACACAAAGCAGAGAGCAAAAATCAGAGGCCTCACTACCATCTCCCAAACGCAGCTTACAACAATGAAAGCCCCGTATAAATGCGCGCGCCACCGTTTCATCATGGGTAGAACCTGAAACACGCCGCGAGGCCCGCAAACAGCGAAATTGAATGTTTCAGGTTTAATGTTTCATAACTGCGGCTTTCCGGGCTGCCGCCTGCCTTTCGGCATCGAGTACGCCCAGCGCTCGGCGATAGGCTGCGTCACGGAAATAACCCGCTCCCCAAGCCACAACGGGATCATCGATCGATTGGGCGGCTTATCAATCAGTTACGGCAGGGTAGTGAATCAATTTCGTCATCGGTGAGCAATCCCCGGATTGGTTCGGAAAGCTCCACCAGGTAGGCGGCCTGCGCGGTGCGAGGTGGCGCCAGCGCCTGTTGCGGAAGATGAGCTTCACGCGTGACGATCTCCCGCACGTAGTCCTGGAGCGATACGCCTCGAAGCTGAGCTTCGCTAACAAGGCCACGTTCGACATCGGGTTGAAGGTCAAACGTGATCGTCAAGAATATCTTCTCTTGTCTCTACTATCACCCCGCGCCTGTAAAGGTCAACCGATGGAGCTTCCGCCTAACGCCACTTCACACCCAGATCGAGTGTCTTCCGCGCATACTCCACGCCGCGCTTCATATGGTCCTGCTGCTGAAATTGGAGGGCGGCCGCAATGGCCTCGGGCGCCTTGCCGGGGACGTCTTCGATTACCATGTGGCCTTCATACGGATGACCTTGCTTGGCTAACGCGAGGAATCTCGCCAAGTCCGAGGCCCGCATGTCACCCCAACTCTTCATGAACGCTGGATCGTAAATTGCCAGATGCTGCGGCGGCCGCCCGGTGATCGGCTTGTTGTACACCGCAATCGAGGGACACACCTCACGTGCCTTGGCGATAATCTTCTTGAAATCGACCACGCCTTCTCCCAGCGGGACCCACTGCACCGCGACGCCGTCGGGCGTTTCGTAGACCACCGAATCCCGCAGGTGCAGCATCACCGCAACCGGGCCGAGCGTTTCCACGGTCGAGAGCGGATCTTCCATGACGAAGACCGGATTGCCGGTGTCGAGATATGAGCCGACGAATTCCTTACCGGCGCCGTCGATGCATTGGCGCGTCTGCCAGCAGTACAGGTCTTTGTGATTCTCGATGGCGAACTTCACGCCAGCGTCCATTGCCTCGCTACGGACGCTGCGCAGCGTGGAGATAAAGGTCTCCATCGTCTTTTCGACCGGACCGGGCGGAAGGCTGGCACGGTCGCCGGCCACGCGGAAGCGCACCAGCTTCGATCCGATGCCCACAGCGTGCCGGATGCCTTCGCGGAGGTGCTGCAAGGTCGCGGGCATGCCGTCAGGAGTGCGCGGAAGGGCGCCGGCATCGCCGCCGTCGAGCCGCAATCCGAGCCGCGCCGACGCGTCCTTGAGTTCTTTCCAATGCGCGGGTTCGTTGTTGGCGGGGTCGATGGAATCTTGCAGATAAACGGCGTCGAGTTGGAGACTCGCGGCGTACTCGAGCAGTTGCACGTCGTGCCAGCGCATGGCGCGTACGGAGTAGGTGTTGTAGCCAAGCGGCGGGTGGGCGTCCATGGAGATATGGTAGTCGAAGCGCGATATGATGAAGGCGTGAACCACCCGGAAGCTGCGCTAGAGGTTGGGCCGCCTCCCCTGGATTATGATGACGCCGGCGTCGATCTTTCCTTGATTCGGTGGAGCATTTCGCTTACGCCATTCGAACGGCTTGCATCCGCCGAAGAGCTAATCAACGAAATACTGGCGATTCGCGAACGGAATGCAAAACGCTAGATTCTACGGAGCGCTGAGGAGCCTCAGCGATGCGGGCATCGACTTCATTTTGGTCGGCGGATTGGCTGCGATCATACAGGGCGCTCCAGTAGTCACCCGAGACGTCGATGTTGTCTTTTCCCGCGCTTCGGAAAACCTCACGCGGATCCTGCGATGGCTGGAGCGGTCAGATGCGATTTTTCGGATCCAACCGGATCGAAAGCTTCGCCCGAACCAGAGCCACGTCGCAGCGGGAAAGCATTTGAATCTATTGACAGTGTATGGGCCGGTCGATCTACTCGGAACTGCTGGCGAAGGACTTGGATATGAGGAATTGCTTCCGAATTCACCTGAAATTGAGATCGACGACTCCCTGCGGATTCGTGTCCTGGACTTGGGAACCATAATCTCCATCAAGGAGAAGATCGGCTCGGAGAAAGATTTAGCCGTCCTTCCCACGCTGCGCAGCACCCTCGAAGAGCTGAAACGTAGCAAGTCTTAACCCCGGCACGCTGCCGTTATCGTAAACTATCCTTTTCGGGGGTATCCATGTTCGATCGCAACCGGACCGCGTTGCCGCTGCTGTTGCTGCTCGCTCCGTCCGCATTTTTGTACGCTCAAGAGCCGGCCGTCTACCGGGGCCGGAGCGCGAGCGGCCAACGACAAAGCCGTCACCGCCGCCGCCATCGCGGGCGCGAAGGTCGATCCGAAGGCTTACGAACGCGGCACGGCGCTCTATGCGTCCTTTTGCGCCGGATGTCATGGCCCCACGGGTCACGGCGGACCGGGCGCGCCGGATTTGGTGCGTTCGCTGGTTGTCCTCGACGACGAAAAGGGCATCTTAATCGCGCCCGTCCTACGCGACGGCCGACCAGACGCGGGCATGCCAAAGCTGGGCCTTACCGACGCGCAGATCTCCGACCTGGTGGATTGGTTGCACGTGCAGACTTACGCCGCCGACCACCGCTCTACGTATGCTTACCAGGACGTTCTAACCGGCGACCCCAAGAAAGGCGAGGCATACTTCAAGGTCACTTGCGGCGGCTGCCATTCAGCGACAGGCGACCTGAAGGGCATTGGCGCGCGCTATGACGGCTTCGCGCTGCAAGCGCGCTGGCTGCAACCGCGCGGAGGCCGCGGAGGCGCCGGCGGTGGCGGCGGCCGAGGTGGACGTGGAAGCGGCGATGCCGCATCGTCCACCCGCGGCGTTACGACCGTAACGGTAACGCTACCATCCGGGCAGAAGTTCTCCGGTGCGCTCGACCGAGTCGACGACTTCAGCGTCTCCCTGCGCGATTCCGCCGGTGGATACCATTCCTTCACCCGCGAAGGCGCCGTTCCCAAGGTCGAGATCAACGATCCACTGAAGCCTCACACCGATCTTCTCTCCAAGTACACCGACGCCGATGTGCATAACATAACCGCCTATCTGGTTACCCTAAAATGAACAGCCCACGATTTCTCCTTTCCGCATTCCTGGCCGCGGCGCCGGGCCTGACTTTCGCCCAAGGCCTCACTCAGGCGGAGTTACTCAAGCCGAAGGCCGATTCCTGGCCCACTTACAACGGCGATTACACCGGCCAACGATTTAGCCCACTCACCGATATCAACACCTCGAACGTCCACACCTTATCGCTATCTTGGGCCACGCGATTCAGCGCGGGTGGCGGCGCAGCGGGAGGACGTGGTGGGGGAGGCGGCGGGGCTCCCGTGACTATCAAATCGACGCCGCTCATGGTGAACGGCATCCTTTACTTCACCTCGCCCAACAACGTCTGGGCTACGGACGCGCGCACGGGACACGAGTTGTGGCATTACCAATATCCGCCTAACACCGGCAGCACTATCGGCAATCGTGGCCTGGGCATGTATGGGAACTGGCTCTTCTTCGAAACGCCCGATAGCAACCTGGTGAGTCTCGACGCGCGCACCGGCAAAGAGCGTTGGAAGGTCTCCATCGCCGATCCGAAGCTCGATTACACATCGACAGTCGCGCCCGTCATCATCGGCAATCACGTCATTGCCGGCATCGGCGGCGACCATCTGGATAACCCGGGCTTCATCCAATCGCGCGACCCCGAAACCGGCTCGCTGCAATGGAAGTGGAATACCACGCCGCGCAAGGGCGAGCCCGGCATGGATACTTGGCCGGACGAATACGCCGCCGCGCACGGCACCGGTCAGGCATGGATGCCCGGCACTTACGATCCCGAACTCAACCTATATATCGTCGGCACGGGAAATCCGAATCCGGTAATGGCGCAGCAGAGCCGCAAGGGCGACAACCTGTATACGTGTTCCATCGTTGCGCTGAATCCCGATACCGGCAAGATCGTGTGGTACTTCCAAGCTTCGCCGCATGACGTACACGATTGGGACGCCGTCGAAACGCCTATTCTGTTCGATGGAACCATCGATGGACAGCCGCGCAAGCTGGTTGCACAAGCCAGCCGCAACGGCTACTTCTTCGTCCTCGATCGCGTCACGGGGAAGCGGCTCGTTGGCGCGCCGTTCATCGACAGCTTGAACTGGTCGAAGGGATTCGACGCGAAGGGCCAGCCGATCGGCGATCCGAAGAAATTTCCCTCCACGGATGGCACGCTGGTATCGCCATCCTCAAACGGCGCCACCAATTGGCAGGCGCCGAGCTTCAGCCCTCAGACGGGCCTGTTCTATGTGGGAACCAGCCGGTCGTGGAGCATGTTCTATCTCATCGATACCGACGACCATCCGGAAGGCTGGGGCGGACTGGATAGCGGCGTAGGCAACGAAGGCAACGCCGTCGAGGCGCTCGATTATCATACCGGCAAAGTGGTCTGGAAGCATGACTGGCCGAGCGGCGGCGGCGTCGTGAATCACCTCTCGACCGCGGGGAAGCTGCTATTCACCAGCAACGGGCAGAACCTGATCGCATTTGACGCCGCCAACGGAAAGATACTGTGGCACTCTACACTGATGGCCGCGCCCAGCGCGGGTCCGATCACTTACATGCTCGACGGCAAGCAATATGTATTAGTCGCCGCCGGCGATAGCTTGTACGCATTCACCGTAAATCACCCTGCGGAGTAAGTGCGCCAGGCTGGCCTGTTGATCCGAAAGTGGAGGGCGTCAGACCACGCTCTGTCCGCCCACCCAGACGCCGCGGACGTCTATCCGCCGCCCATCCCATACGAACTGCACGAAGTCAGCGCGATCACCCACGGCGATGCCGTTCTCGCGGCCTGGGACCGCTGCCGGCCTTCGCCGCGTTGACCGTCGCCATGCGAACCGCATCCGCCAGCGAGACCCCCGTCATCCGTATCGCGTTCTCCACCGCGCGGTCCATCCGCAGCGCGCTGCCCGCAAGCTTCTGTGCTCCCGCGAGAACCACGCGGTTATCCTCGGTAAGATCCACGGCCTGCTCACCCAGATAATAACGACCCGGCGCCGCGCCTGCTGGCGCCGATGCATCTGTGACCAAAACGGACCGCTCGATGCCCTTGGCGCGCAGCGCAGTCTTCAAAAAGCTGGCGCCGATGTGGATTCCATCCACAATAAAATCGGCCATCAGCCGGTCTTCAGCCAACTGGTCCCAAATGTAATTTGGATGCCGCCGCATCACCGCGTGCGCGCCGTTACCCAAGTGCGTCGATAGCGATGCGCCTGCCGAAACGGCATCGGCGATCTGCTCGGCGCTTGCGGCTGTATGGCCGATCGACGCCACCACCCCTTCGGCCACGATTCGCTCCATATACCGCGGGGCCTCAGGCCATTCCGGCGAGAACGTTACGATACGCAGGCGGCCCTCCGTGGCGTCCTGCCAGCGGCGGAACTCGTCGAAATCGGGCTTGCGGACCCAACGTTTCGGATGTGCGCCGCGCGGGCCGTCCTCGATTCCGATGTGCGGTCCCTCCACGTGGAAGCCGTCAATCGCCGCGCCTTCCGGCAGCGAGTCCTTCGCGCGTGAGAGGTTGCGGAGCGCTGCCACCATGTCCTCCGGCGCCCCGGTGATCACAGTTGGATAAAAGCGCGCGACCCCACTCGCGAATTGCGCGCGGATGGCTCGCGCAATCTCTTCATGGGGAGCGCGTGGATCGTTGAAATCCACTCCGGCGAAGCCGTTCACCTGGATGTCGATCCATCCCGGCGCCACGTAAAACTCCGCGGGCGCGCTCGCTGCGCGAACTGCGTGAATCGTTTCGCCGAATTCGATTTCGATGGCGGCGCCGCTCAGCGCGTCGATGCCCAAACAGTTCAAGTGGACTCCGGTTTATTCACAACTTTGCCACACCAGTGTGCCGCTAACTCCATGCGACGATATGCGCAAAAAAATTGTTGAAAAAGCGATGCACGCCTGAGATTCTTTGTGGCATTCCCGCGGCCATCGCGTTAAAAAGAGATAGACCATTAGGCGGCCGGGCATTTGGGATGGCAAATCTCGGGGGAGGTGGTCATCCGTTGCCCGCGCCGCCTAAGTTCATTTTCGAGGTCTACTTTGCTCCCACGGGCTGCGCGACATGCACCGGCGAAAGCCAATTGTGCTTGTCGGGACGTGAGCCGTCGATGATTCCGAAGAACTCGTGCTGCAACTGTTCAGCGACAGGTCCGCGCCGGCCCTTGCCGATCGTAATGCGGTCGATAGAACGAATCGGCGTGATCTCGGCGGCGGTGCCGGAGAAGAACACTTCGTCGGCGATGTAGAGCATCTCGCGCGGGATCAACTGCTCGGAAACTGGGATGCCGAGGTCGGAGCGATGGTGAGAATCGCGTCGCGCGTGATGCCGGGCAGCACCGACGCGCCGAGCGGCGGCGTCATGATCTTGCCGTCGCGCACCACGAAGAGATTCTCGCCGGAGCCTTCGCTGACGTAGCCCGTGTTATCGAGCGCGATGCCTTCCACGTAACCGTTCGTCACCGCTTCCATCTTGATGAGCTGCGAGTTCATGTAGTTGGCGCCCGCCTTCGCCAGCGCGGGGAGCGTGTTCGGCGCCATGCGGGTCCAACTGGAAACGCACACATCCACGCCTTCGGCCAGCGCCTCTTCGCCCAGGTACTTGCCCCAGTTCCAGCAGGCGATGAAGATCTCGATGGGGTTCTTGATGCCGTTCACGCCAACGTCGCCATAGCCGCGCATCACCATCGGTTTGATGTAGCAGGAATCCATGCGGTTGACGCGCACCAGTTCGAGCATCGTCTCGGCGAGATCGGTCTGCGAGTAGCCGAGGTTTTCCATGCGGTAAATCTTCGACGAATCGTAGAGGCGCCGGACGTGTTCGCGCAGACGGAAGACCGCGGGACCATTCTTGGTTGCATAGCAGCGAATGCCCTCGAACACTGAGCTGCCGTAGCTCACAACGTGCGCGAGGACGTGAACGGTGGCTTCGTTCCAGGGAATGAAGCGGCCATTGTGCCAGATTTTTTCGGTGGGCGTCAGCATAAAAAAATTATAGCGAGGAATGGAGCCGCGAAAACACTATGTAAATGCTAGGCTAAAGGAGGATTGGTTCTTGACTGACTTGCAGCTCTATCTGGCAATCGGAGTTCCGATGGCGTTTAACGCCATCCTCTTCACCGTCTTTACGCAAATGATCAACAAGCGAATGGACGATCGTTTCGCTTCGATGAATCAGCGCTTCGACGATATGCGCGACTTGTGGCGCGCAGAATTGCATCGTGTCGAAGAAGTGCTGGACGCCCGGCTGAGACACATCGAGGAAGAACGGCGTTAACGGTTCACCCTTCCATCCCCATTCTTGCCCGCCTCCGCAATTCCGTAATATTCGACCCGGTCAGCGCCGTCGCAATCGCCCCGAGCAACACGATCGGGAGTGTCCAAACCCCGAACAGAATGATCGAAAACGTCGTCGCCACTTTCGGTTCCACGTCGAGACCCTTCAGCGCAACCACGCACGCCGCGTTCAGGAATCCGAGATTCCCCGGTGCATTCGGCACAACTGTCCATAGGCGGATGATGGTCACAACGCCCGCCGCGGCCCAGACGGAAAGATCCAACTCGTAGGCCTTCATCACTGCCCACAACGAGACAAATTGCAGCGCGACATAGAGGAGGCTGATTCCCAACGTCCTGGCGAGCGTCCGTGGATTGCCCATCAGGTGCAACCCCTCCACCACGTGGCGGAAGGTCGCCGACCATTTGCTTTCTTGAAACACCGGATGTGAATCCAGCTTGCGCCGGATGAGCCACAATAGCGCGAACGATAAGAGAATGAGGCATCCGCCCAGGATTCGCACCAGAATAGTGAGGTCCTCCGGAATGCCGCGCACCATGCCCGCGGTGAAAAGGAAGCAGGCCACCAGCACTACGCCATCGATCACTCGCTCCACCGCGGCCGAGGCGAAGCTCAGCGAGATGCGCAGATTGTTCCAATGCGCCAGCAGGTAGCAGCGAATCAATTCGCCCGTACGCAGCGGCAGCACTTCATTGGCGAAAAGACCGACGAAGATCGCTTGCGCCGTGCGCCAGAAGCCCAGCCGGATCACCGGCTCCAGCAGCGTACGCCATCGCCACGCTTGAACGAAGTAGACGGCCACCTCGCAAGCGACGGCCAGCGCAATCCACTTCCAGTCCAACTCGTGAAGCGCGGGTAACAGTTCCTCTTTTATGGGATAGCCGTGCAGCACCCAAACCAGGCACGCGGCCGAAAGAATATAACCTGCGGTCGGCGGCGCCCATGACGGAAGTTTGAAGCGGGACAAAGTTGGGCGCGGCTGCATGGCGTTCAGAAACGCGAATAGAACATTTCCGGCCTTGCGTGTCTTGGGGATTCCCGGCCTTTGAGCGGTGGCACTGTTTTATGATAACTTGGCAGTTCAGGACCAAGCGAATGAAAACTCTCGTACGCACGGCAGCCACCCTCGCGCTCGCGGCGTTTCTGGCCGCTGCCCAGAACGCCAACGAAGACCGCGACCGCGGCGCCACTCCGTTGTACACCGGTCCCGCGCCCACAGTGACCCTCTATGGAACGCTGGTCGATGCAGGATGCCGCAATCGTACGGCTTTAAACATGTCGCTGCCATCTTTGCCCTTCGCCGTCGCCGCGCCTGCGCAGACGCCGGCGGATTTGCAGAGCGGTTCGCAGATGCGCGCCGCGCAGGGTTACGCGAACGCCACCCAGCCGGCGCAGCAGCAAAATCCGCCCATCTCGGCCTCTGGCATCAATGTCGATCCGAAAACGTTAGCCGCAGAACGCTCCGACGTGCTGGAACATCAAGTCCCCGATCTGCATAGCCGCCAGATGGATCCCACCTGTGCCATTACCGGCGCCACTCACGCGTTCTCCATCGTGCTCAAGGAAGGTCGCATGTTAAACCTCGACGATGGCGGCAACACCTACGCCACGGTAGCCATACAGGGCAGTGCAGCCGGACGCGCCATGCTGAACGGCAACGGCGGAGGGCTTGAAGCCCGATGTCGTGATCAAAGGCCGCATGCGCGCCGATAAAGTGGTTGTTCAAACTCTGAAACTCACCAAGTAAAGGAGAGGCATGCCTCTCAAGCCCCTTCGCCGTGTCGCGGTTCTGGGCGCCGGAACCATGGGTTCGCGCATCGCGGCCCACTTTGCCAATGCCGGATATCCGGTGGACCTGCTCGATATCGTCTTACCCGATCAGCCCAAGCGGAATGCCGCCGCGCTCACCGGCATCGAGAACGCCGCCAAACAAAGGCCCGTTGGCTTCTTCACCGATTCCGTCAAAATCGCTCATCGCGCCCGGCAATTTCGAAGACGATCTTGGCCGCTTAAGCCATTGCGATTGGATCGTGGAAGCCGTCGCAGAAAACCTCGCTATCAAGCGCAGTCTGCTCGAACGGGTGGCCGGGGTGCGCACTCCTGGCACGATCCTCTCCACCAACACCAGCGGCATTCCGTTGGCAAGCATCGCCGATGGCTTCAGCTCCGAATTTCGCCAGCACTTCCTGGGCACGCATTTTTTCAATCCGCCGCGATATCTGCACTTGGTGGAGATGATCCCGGGCCCGGAGACCGCGCCCGAGGTCTTCCGCTGGGTCTCCGAATTCTGCGACCTGCACCTGGGCAAGGGCGTCGTCCCATGTAAGGACACGCCGAACTTCATCGCCAACCGTCTCGGCTGTTTCTTCGGCTCGACCATCCACAAGCTGACTGTCGAGGGCGATTTCACCGTGGAAGAGATCGACGCCATCACCGGGCCTCTGATTGGATTGCCCAAGAGCGCGAGCTTCCGCCTTGTCGATATCATCGGCCTCGACGTGTGGGCGCACGTTCTGCGCAATCTCCACGAGCTTGTGCCTGACGACCCCGCGCGCGAGCGATTCGTCGTCCCCGATTTCATGGAGCGGATGATCGAGCGCGGCTGGCTCGGCGAGAAGCGCGGACAGGGTTTCTACAAGCGCGTGGGCAAAGGCGCCGAAAAAGAGATCCACGCCATCGATCGCAAGACGCTCGAATATCATCCCGCGCAAAAAGTGAAGTTTCCCTCCGCCGAAGCCGTCCGTGTCATTGAGGACCTGCCGCAGCGCCTGCGCACGCTGGTGGCCGGTACGGATCGCGTCGGCCAGTTCCTCTGGAGTCTTTACCGCGATTTCTTCCTCTATTCGGCGCAAATGATTCCCGAAATCTCCGATCGCATCGTCGAGATCGACCGCGCCATGCGCTGGGGATTCGCGTTTCAACTCGGGCCGTTCGAAACCTGGGACGCGCTCGGTTTTCGCGAAACAGCTGAGCGCATGCAGAAGGATGGCTTCGTTCGCTGCCCGCGAATATCGAGCGCATGCTGGCGTCCGGGGCCACTTCGTTCTATGAAACGGCCGACCGCGCGGACGAACCTGGCTCGCGCTACTTCGATCTCGGCTCGGCCGGCGTATCGCGATCTCGAACCGCGTCCCGGCGTGATCGTGCTCGGCGATCTCAAACGCGCGCGCGGAGTAGTGAAGCGCAATGCGGGCGCATCGCTGGTGGACCTCGGCGATGGTGTTCTCTGCTTGGAATTCCACAGCAAGATGAATACGCTCGGCGAGGACTCCATCCAGATGATCGCTGCTGGAATCGAAGAGATGGGCCGCGGCTGTGAAGCGCTGGTGATCGGCAACCAGGGCGAGCATTTCAGCGCAGGCGCCAATCTGATGATGGTCCTGCTGGCCGCGCAGGAAGGCGAGTGGGACGATCTCGATCTCGCCGTCCGGCGCTTCCAGCAGGCCAACATGGCGCTCAAATACGCGCCCAAGCCGGTCGTGGCCGCGCCGTTCGGCATGACGCTCGGCGGCGGATGCGAAGTGGCGCTGCACGCCGCGCGCGTGCAGGCGTCGGCTGAAACCTACATGGGCCTGGTGGAAGTGGGCGTCGGCCTGATCCCGGCCGGTGGCGGCTGCAAAGAGTTGACTCGCCCGTGGCGGCGATTTGAAGACGATTTTCGAGACCATTGGTTTTGCCAAGGTATCGGCAAGCGGCGCCAACGCGCGCGAATTGGGCCTCCTGCGCGCATCCGACGGCATTTCGATGAACCCTGAACGCCTGATCGCCGACGCCAAAGCGGCCGCGCTCGCAATGCGCGCCAACTATGCGCCCGGCGCGCCGCGCGAAGACATCGCGGTCGCAGGCGAAGCGGGCTTCGCCCTGCTCAAGATGGGCGTGTTCCTCGCGCGCGAGGGCGGATATATCAGCGAGTACGATGCCACGATTGGCGAAAAGCTCGCGCACGTTCTGAGCGGCGGCCGCTTGAGCGGCGAACAGAAGGTAACCGAGCAATATCTGCTCGATCTCGAGCGCGAAGCATTCCTCAGTCTATGCGGCAATGTGAAGACACAGGAACGCATGCAGCACATGCTGAAGACGGGCAAGCCGCTACGAAACTGAGTGGCCGCGTCAAACGTCCGCTAGCTCCTCGACATCCGCTGCGTCCTTTGTTCGACCCAAAAGTCCAGATGGCAAGTAAGTCGTGGACGCCCGTGATGTGCGACCGCAAAGGCGCCGACGATCAGATACTCGACGCGATTCGCGTCGAACGGTTCGATAAACTCTAGCCAGCCCGTGTTGAGCGGCGGGATCATCGCGGTAATACCATTCGTGAAGCGCGAGCGCCATTCGCACGCGGTCGTCGGGGCTGATTCGCGCCATCTCCCACGCGTTGTGACGTCGGGCTTCTTCATGGTTGTGGAACACCCGAATCGTTTTCTCCATGCGCCCCCGTTATGCCTTATGGAATAAAGCGCTCGCCGCGGAGGCGTCGCCGCCTCCTAATGCTTTCTCGCTTCCAGCCGATACGTGTAACAGGATGACCATCCTGCGGCATCGCACCCTCGCGTACGTGTCTATTGCCGTGATGTGCTTCGTCGCTCTTGCAGTCCTTTATCTTTTCTGGCATCACGATCACCAAAGCCTCATCCTTCGCGCCGGTATACGGAATCACTCGCTGTCCACCGATCTCAATCCCGAAGGCCGAGTGGATGCTCTTGCTGTCGAGGTGGTGGCCGCCGCCGCGCGCCGATCGGGGTTGCGCCTCCAGTGGGTGGAATGTCCGGAAGGCCCGGACAGCGCCCTGCGCTCGAAGAAGGTTGACCTCTGGCCCATGACGCTCGATCTGCCCGAGCGCAAGAAGCAGTTTCACATCACCGAGCCGTGGCTCGCCGCGGAACGATGTCTGGTCACCAAAGGCCCTCCGCCCACCCATTGGGCCGGAGTGTCGGTGGCGTACGGACTTGGTCCGGAGAGTCAGCTTCTCGCTGCGGCCCCGGCGTCGAAGCCGGTACATTCCGAAGGCGACGTGGCCGCGGTTCGCGCCGTCTGTGTCGGCGGCGTACGCGCGGCCTACGTGCTGATGCAGTCGCTCGGTGCGTTCGTTCTGCGCAAACCCACCGGCTGCGAAACCGTCGATTTCCATATCACCCCGGCTGGTGGCAAACCTCTCAAGCTCGGCATCGGGTCCACTTTCGAGGCCGCTCAGGAGGCGGATGAACTGCGAATGGAAATCGGCCGCATGGCCGCGCAAGGCGCCCTCGAGGAGTTCTTCAGCAAGTATTCGCTTTACTCCATCGCAGAGACCGCGGATATTTACGAATTGATGGATGCCCAGCGCCGTACGCAAGCTCTCGAATTTGGCGCGGGTGGCCTCATTCTCGCGCTTGTGATTCTGGTCTGGCAGGTGGGACGAGTCCGCGACGCGCGGCGTACGGCTGAGAAGGCTAACAGCGCCAAGTCTCAATTTCTTGCGAACATGAGCCATGAGATTCGCACGCCGCTGAACGGAATTGTCGCCATGACCGAGGTCTTGGGGCGGTCCGGTCTCACTCCCGAGCAACGCGATATCGCGGCTGTGATTCTCAACAGCTCCGAATCGTTAATGACCATCGTCAACGACATCCTCGATTTCTCCAAAATCGAGGCCGGAGGGATGAGCATCGAACAGATCGCTTTCGACGTTCGCGCCACGGTGGAAGACGCTGTCCGGCTATTCACTCCTCGTGCGCAGCAGAAGGGGCTCGAGATCGCGTGCCGCATCGCCGCGGATGTTCCCCGCATGATTGTTGGCGATCCGCTGCGTATCCGACAGGTTCTGATGAACCTGCTATCGAACGCAATCAAGTTTACCGAGGCCGGCGGCATCGGTGTGGAACTGGCCCGCGGCGGGAATCCGGAACAAGGTCCCGCTCTTCTTTTTCGTGTAGTCGATACCGGTATCGGCATCCCTGCCGAAGCTTCGAGCAAGCTGTTTCGCGCCTTCACCCAGGCCGATTCCACCACGACGCGCAAGTTCGGCGGTACGGGTTTGGGACTGGCGATTTCGCTCCGCCTGGTTACCCTGATGGGAGGCTCCATCGGCCTGGAAAGCGAACCGGGCCAGGGATCGGTCTTCTGGTTTATCGTCCCGGCCCCTGCGACGGATCGCGCCGAGCATTTGGAGCCGGCTTCCGTGTCCTCGCCCGCGCCGGCGCAGAGTACGATCGCGACCGCCCAGGCGGGCTGGCGCATACTGATCGTTGAAGACAACCCCGTGAATCAGATAGTGGCGGCGCGCGCCTTGCGGACATTGGGGTACGCGCCCGATGTCGCTTCTAGCGGGGAAGCCGCTCTCGATGTCCTGTTGAAGCATCCCTTCGATCTGATTTTGATGGATTGCCAGATGCCGGGAATGGATGGGTACCAGACGGCCGCGGAGATCCGCCGCCGCGAGGCCGGCCTCCATAGAACTCCGATCGTTGCCATGACCGCCAACACCGTGGACGGCGACCGCGAGCGCTGCGCCGCGGCCGGCATGGACGATTACCTCTCAAAACCTTTCCGCATGGCGGCGCTCGAACGGGCTCTGCGACGCTGGCTCTCGCCCGAAGCTGCGCGCTCGGTGGCCTGACGGTCTTTACTTATCGTCGGGCTGTGGCCGCAGGCTTACGTTGCCGCGCGGCTCGATCGCACCCGTGTCGATGTGGAAATCCGCTTCGTCGGCGTGCAAAAGCAGGAACTGGCCATGCTCGCTGGGTCGGGGCGCTGTCTTGACCTCGACATTGCCTTTGAGGCGGAATATTGATGCTTCTCGCGCCATGTTTTCGGCGTTCAAAGAAACTCCCCAGCCCCCCTTGTAGACGATGGAAAAATGTTTCAGTTCCGCCGGCTGTTGTCCCATCCCAGGCGAGAGCGGCAGAGCGATCAATGCCAACGCGACAGCGTAAGGCCGCATACGTTCTCCTCAGCGGCACTGGACGCGCATCACCACAAAGCAGTTTCCTAAGACGCGTGACTTTGCGCGTGCATTCAGTTGTGCTGTGCTACTATTCGAATTAGGACCCTCCGGGTCTCGTTAGTTAGTCCCGTCCCGAAGTGACCAATCGCACAGAATGAATCTAACGCGCTCGCTGTTCAGTCTGTTTTCGTCGGATCTCGCCATCGACCTCGGCACCGCGAATACGCTGGTTTTCGCGAAGGGCAAGGGCATCGTCGTCAACGAGCCTTCCATTGTCGCCATAAACAAGAACACCGGCGAAGTTGAAGCCGTCGGCAAAGAGGCCAAGGAAATGTTAGGCCGCACGCCCGGCAACATCGTCGCCATCAAGCCCATGAAAGACGGCGTCATTGCCGATTTCAAGGTCACCGAGCGCATGCTGAATTACTTTATTCAGAAGGCGCACGGGCGGAAAATGCTGGTCCACCCCCGCATTGTGATTGGCGTGCCCAGCGAGATCACTCAAGTCGAAAAGCGCGCCGTGATGGATTCGGCATATCGCGCCAAGGCCAGCGAGGTCCATTTGGTCGAGCAAGCCATGGTAGCGGCCATCGGCGCCGGGTTGCCCATCACCGAACCTTCCGGCAACATGGTGGTGGATATCGGCGGCGGCACCACCGATGTGGCCGTCATTTCGCTTTCCGGCATCGTCTACTCCCGCTCCGTACGCGTGGCCGGCAACGAGATGGATGACGCCGTGATGCAGTACCTCAAGAAGAAGTACAACCTGCTGGTGGGTGAACGGACGGCCGAAGCCATCAAGATCGAGATCGGTTCCGCGTACCCGCTCGATAAGCCTCTGAGCATGGAGATCAAGGGCCGCAATCTCATCGAAGGCGTTCCGCGGACTGTGAACGTGCAGGACGACGAGATTCGCGAGTCGCTGTCCGAGTGCATTGCGACCATCATCAATGCGATCCGCGTGGCTCTCGAACGCACTCCCCCCGAACTCAGCGCCGATATCAGTGACCGCGGCATTGTGCTCACTGGCGGCGGCGCGCTCATCAAGAACCTCGACAAGCGCATCCGCGAAGAGACGGGACTGCCTGTCTCCATCGCCGACGATCCACTGGCTTCCGTGGTACTCGGCACCGGCCGCATGCTTAGCGATTTCCGGCTGTTGCGGAAGATTTCGATAGACTAAGGGCAGAGTGCCGGGGTTGGCGTAATGGATTCGCTGCTCAACCGCTACCGGAATATCACCGTCCTGCTGCTGGTGGTCGTCGGGCAGTTGGTGCTGCTGGCGGTTCAAGTTAAGGACGATCGCGACATTCCGTTTGTCCGTGTCTGGACCGTAACCGCGGTTACTCCCTTCGCGCGCTTCGTGGAAGCGGTACGCGGCGGCGGCGTCGGCTTCTTCCGCAATTACATACACCTGCACGACGCGGACGCGGAAAACCGCCAACTGCGCGACGAGATCGGCAAGCTGAAAATGGACAACATTTTTCTGCGCAACGAGCTCAGTCAGGCCGACCGCGTGAAAGCTCTGCAGATGTTCCAAGCCGAGACGCAATCGAAAACCCTCGCGGCGAGAGTCTTCGGGGTCGGCGCGGCCGCCAGCGCCAAGATGGTCTATGTCGATCGGGGCTCTGTTGCCGGCGTACAGCGCGGCATGGCTGTAGTAACTCCCGACGGCATCGTAGGCAAGGTATTTGCGGCATATCCCACCGCGTCTCAGGTACTGCTCGTCACCGATCCCGATTTCGCCGCCGGCGTAATCTCGCAGAAGAACCAGGCGCGCGGCGATCTCAAAGGTACCGGAAAAAACTATTGCACAGTCGATTACGTACCGTCGGGCGACAAGGTCGACATTGGCGAATGGTTTTATACGTCGGGCGACGACCGCATCTTTCCGCGCGGATTTCCCGCGGGTGTGGTGAAAGAAGTTCGCGACGGCCAGCCCTTCAGGGAGATCCTGGTCGAGCCGAGTGGCCTGAGCCGGGGATTAGAGGATGTCCTCATCGTTCTTTCCGGCGTGCACCAGGAGATTCCCAAAACGCCGCCATCGAACCAGCCGCTATATATTGCGCCGCCGCCACCGGCTAGCGCTTCGCCGGATGCCGGCGCGACCGGCCCAACCGGCGCGACTTCGGCCACCGGTACCGAAGCCGACCGGCTTCGCGCCCGCTATAAAGCGATCGGCGATGCCCAGAATCATGTTTTCGGTGAAGGGCTGCCCGGTTCGAAGCCGCCGAATTTCAATCTCGCGGCGCCCGCAGGGGGGGCGACGGGCGCCACTGCGCCGGCTGCTCCTGGCGGCCATGCGGCTCCCGCTGCTTCGGGCGCAAAAGGCGCTCCGCCCGCTACTGGCGTAAAGGGTGGCGCGGCCCCCTCCGGCGCAAACGGTGCTGCGAAAGCCACTTCACCCATCACGGAACTGGAAGATGGCGTCGCCCCCGCACCAGCATCGGGTGCTTCCAGCACTACCGAAACGCAGCGCACCGCACCCGTCGCCGGCGCCGTCAAGGGCCCTTCGCCCGCGACCGCTCCGAAACGGATTGCCCCTTCGGGCGCGACCGGTGCTCCGCCTGTTACTGGCGTAAGTGGTCCCACGGGAGGCCCGCCCCGCTAATGGATTATTCCAGCGGCCCAGTCCTTCTCAGCAATCAGCGGGAGAGCCAGATCTCGCGCTTCCGCGCCTGGATCGTCTTGGCCATACCCTTGGCCGCGATTCTATTTCAACTTTTCGTTCCCCGCTTCTTCGAGTTTCTCGGATTCATCGAGATGCCGCTCCTGGTGGTGATCTACTTCGCCCTAGTGCGCCGCAGTCAGATTGCTGGATTGCTAACTGGAGCGCTGGTCGGTCTGGCGCAGGATTCGTTGAATAAGACGCCGGTAGGTATGTTGGGCATCGTCAACACTTTAGTAGGCTATTTCGCAGCCTCGGTAGGTTTGAAGATCGATGTCGATCATGCTGGTGTGCGCCTGCCGCTTACCTTCTTCTTTTATTGCTTCCACCAGGTGTTGTACTGGGTGATGGTTCGCGCGCTGCTGAGTCGCCCAATGGCATTTGACTGGCAGCGGACACTCATACTCGCGCTGTTGAACTCAATCATAGGCGTGTCGCTCTTCCACTTCCTCGATAAATTGCGTGAGAGGCCGTAAACCACGCGCCGCCGCCCATGGTTAAGCCATAATTGTGGAATGAGGAAAGGCGGGATCGACAGGCGACGTTTTCTCCGTGCCTCGGTGGTCGGAGGCGCGGCGGCATCGGTTTCCTCGGCTGAACCTCCACAATCGGCCGGTGCGCCAGCGCGCGATGTCACTCGTCGCCTTGCAGCATGGGCCGTTTCCTCGCGGAAAGAGGATGTGCCGGCGGCAATTCGGCGCGAGGCTTTGCGAACGGTCTTGAACTGGACGGGATGCGCGGTAGGTGGGAGCCGGCACGAAACGGTCGATATCGCGATTCGTGCCCTGAAACCCTTCAGCGGTCCCGCGCAGGCATCGGTGCTCGGCCGCAAAGAGCGCCTTGACGTGCTCAACGCGTCGCTGATGAACGGCATCAGCTCACACATTTTCGATTTCGACGATACCGATCTGCGCACCATCGTTCATCCCGCCGCGCCCGTCGCGCCGGCCCTTCTGGCGCTCGCCGAGTATCGCCCGTGCTCGGGCGCCGATTTTCTGCATGCGCTCGTTGTCGGCGTGGAAGTGGAATGCCGAATCGCCAACGCTGTCTATCCGCAGCATTACGACATCGGCTGGCACATTACCGGCACCGTGGGGCCGTTCGGCGCGGCCGCAGCCGCGGGCAAAGTACTCGGTCTTTCGGAACAGCAGATGGTCTGGGCCCTCGGGCTCGCGGCGACCCAGCCGGTTGGGCTTCGTGAGATGTTCGGCACGATGACCAAGAGCTTCCACCCCGGCCGAGCGTCGCAGAACGGTCTGATGGCGGCCTTTCTGGCAGCGCAGAATTTCACGAGCTCCGACCAACCGATCGAAGCGACGCGCGGCTGGGCAAATGTCTTGAGCACGGCGCGTAACTACGGGCAGATTACGGATAAACTCGGCCAACAGTATCAGATCGCGTTCAACAGCTATAAGCCGTTTCCTTGTGGAGTGGTGATCCATCCGGCTGTCGACGGCGCCCTGCAATTGCGCACGGAGAACCACCTGACAGGCGATCGTATCGATCGCATCGATCTGCGCGTGCATCCGCTGGTCCTCGAGCTTACGGGCAAGAAGGCGCCGCGAACTGGTCTCGATGCCAAGTTCAGCATATTTCACGCAGTGGCTGCGGCGATGGTTTACGGCCGTCTGGACGAACCTGCATTCAGCGACGAGGCGGTACACGATCCGGCCGTGGTGGCCCTCCGCGGACGTGTCGGCGCCACGGTGGATTCCGCCATTGCCGAAGATCAGGTTCGCATTGCGGTGCTGTTGAAGGACGGCCGGCAGTTGGATAAATTCATCGAGCACGCGATCGGCAGCGCCGGGAACCCAATGACGGATGCGCAATTGGAAACCAAATTCAAAGGTCTGGTGGATGGCGTTTTATTAGGCAGCCGCGCCGACCGGCTCATCGAGTTCTGCTGGAAGCTGGAGCAGGCGCCGGATGCGGCGCAACTGGCGCATTTGGCGACTGCTTAGGCTCGTTTTGTCGATAGACTTTCTCCAAGAACCCAGCGCCGAGAACATTCCCGATCTCGAAGGCGAACCCAATTACGGTTGCTGTCAGCTCCGATTCCGATGGAGTGAACCCCAAAAGTGAGACACGCCGAATGAACGCACTTTGCATCGAATGGAGGCCAAAATGGCAAAGATGGCAAAGTGGCGCCGGCACACGGTGGAGTTCAAGCGGCAGGTCGTCGAACGGATGAAGACCTGCGAAAACATTCACGCTTTAGCTCGCGAGCTCAAGATCGAGCGGAAGCTTCTCTACACCTGGAAGTACCAGTTCGAAGGCCGCCCCGAACCGCGGCATGCGAATCTGGGAATGACCGCAGAAGAACGCAAAGATAAACAACTCCGCGAGGAGATCGCCAAGCTGAAATCGGCTCTGGCGGATAAAACGCTGGAGAACGATTTTTTCAGAAGTGCCTTGCTCAGAATCAAGGAAGGACGCCGGCAGAGCATCGCGACTGGCGCCTCGGCATCTACGACGCTATCCGGCCGTGGACGCAAGAGCAAGGCAGTTTGACCGTCGAACGGATGTGTTGTCTGGCGGGCGTGAGCCGCGCCGGCTACTACCGGCAGTTAGAAGAGAGCCAACCGGACGAGGCGGAAATGGCGCTGCGGACGGCCATTCAGGAAATCGTGCTGGCGCACCATCGCCGTTACGGCTACCGTCGCGTAACCGCCGAGTTGCATCGCCGCGGCATGGCGGTCAACCACAAGCGCGCGCTACGCGTGATGCGGACCGACAACCTACTGGCAGTGCGGTTCCGCAAATTCGTCTTGACTACGGATTCTCAGCACGATTGCCAGGTATATGTGAATCTGGCGGGGCGTATGACCTTGACGGGGATCGAACAACTCTCGGTCGCGGATATTACCTATATCCGTTTGCGGACCGAGTTTGTTTTCCTGGCCGTAGTCATCGATCGCTTTTCGCGCAAGGCGATCGGTTGGGCGCTGGATCGCTCGCTGGCGGCGCGGCTTGCGATAGCGGCGCTGCGGCATGCCATCGCGCATCGCCAGCCGCCGCCGGGCGTGGTGCATCACTCCGACCAGGGCACGCAGTACGCCAGCGCCGAATACATCGCGGTGCTGACGGCCAGCCAGATGATGCCCAGCATGAGCCGGCCGGGTAATCCTTATGACAATGCGTTTTGCGAAAGCTTCATGAAGACCTTGAAGCAGGAGGAAATCTACTGCAATCAGTACGCGGATTTCGAAGAGCTTTCCCAACATCTGGAAGAGTTCATCGGCGCCTACTACAATCGCCTGCGGCTGCATTCGGCCCTGGGATATCGCACGCCGGAGGAGTTTGAGCGTGACGCCGCCGCCGCGCCGTCGCCGGGCGCAAGCCAGGATGCGGCGAGCATGAAGTTCTTCTCGCCTCCGATCATTGCCAACGTGGAGACGTGACCGATTAGCCTGTCTCCGCGATGAGGCGGAAAGGCAGGGGGGCGAAGGCAAAGTTCGCCCGTAACAGGGAAACTCTCCGCAGGGCCGGAGCCGGTAAGCTCGGGTGATTTCTTAACCGCTATAGGAGAGTTTGCGACGATCCCTTCTCCGCCACTGCCACTCCGCTTTCGATGAATACTGAGGCGCCTCAGTATGCGTTTTTCAAGGCAGGGCGGAATCTATCGGTCCGATGTGGTTTCAAACCAAAACCAAAGTCAAAACCAAATCCTGGGCCGGGACCGCCCGCCTCCCGCTGGTCGGCCCCGGGGCCAGGCAAAAGAACGCGTCGGGAGGACCACGCTCTCCTCATCGTCCGCGATGAGTTCCGCACCGGCTATTCCTTGATCGGGTTGCTCGCCAGCAGAGCCCGTCTCCGCTTCACCGGTATCGTCAGAATAAGCTCTGGACAGCGACCGGCAAACGAATTATCATCGAACGGAGAGTGCGTCTTTCCCCCGTGTCTCACTGAAGGGGTTCACCCCACCGATCCGTGTGCATCCGTGTCCATCCGTGGCCCATTCAATGAGTGGCATCAGGGCACAAAAACTCTCATAAATAGCCGTAGAATTGGACACGGATGCACACGGAGTCTCTCGGGTTGCTTTCCGACATCGAAATGGCCGGCTACCTTCGGACTTTCAGATTGATCACCGTTAGCTTATCCTTGAAATAGATAGAAGGAACCGGCCCGAGATGAGGCAGACGATCCAAATTTCGGCGAAGAGCGCCGCGCTATTTGAAATAGTGGAAGCGAAGACTCCTGCAAGCCGCAGCTTCGTGGAGCAAATGCGTGAGCTTCGGTTGCGCGTTAAGCCCGACCCCGAAGGCTGGGCGATCAAGGATTACATCAACTACGGACGTCCTTAGTGCCGATCCTGCGGCACACGTTGAGTTGGCTCCCGCAAGAGCCCGGAACTGGCCACTCTGGACGGCGGAATGCGAGATGCTGCGCTCAAGAGCGGTGTAAAACTATTCGAGAGGGCGTGATAAGGCATTCTTGATTTACAGGTCTTCGCCATAAAAAAGCAACGGTCTCCGTCACAGGGGAGAATTTGTAAGAAAGGCGGACGAGATCCGCAGGACCCATTGATGTCAGCAAGAAACCGCAACACGCACCAATCGACCCCAGAGTACAATACCTCAGATATGCTCAACCAGAATCCTTCGACCGCCAACCTTTCCGACCGTGTCGCTCAGCATCTGGTTTCCTTGATCCGTGCGAAGAAGCTCCGCTCGGGTGAGCAAGTCCCTTCCGAACTGAGCGTTAGTTCCGAACTCGGCATCAGCCGCGGCATCGTTCGCGAAGCCTACCGCGGACTCCGTATGGCGGGCATTCTGGACATCAGTAACGGCCGCCCGCCAAGGGTCGGACGCATCAATGAAGGAGTTCTCGCACACCTGCTGGAGCACGCGCTGTCAACCGAGCAGGCGACTGCGGAACAGGCCCTGCACTTGCGCGCGGCTATCGAAGTGCGCGGGGCTGAGCTTGCCGCTGAAAACCGGCTTCCCCGTCATGTGACTGCCTTGCAGAAGGAAGCGGCGAATATGCGCGTGAATATCGCGAATCAGGATCTATTTGCGGAAGCGGACGCTCGATTTCATGAGGTGATCGGTAGCGCGACCGGCAACCCGCTCTTCGAACTGATTGCAAGCGCGCTTCGGGGCGCTCTGAAAACCACCATCCGCGCCGGACTTCGCAACAGGGTCGTTCTATCCGAGTTGGATCAGGTTGTGGTTACGCACCAACGTATAGCTGACGCCATTGCCGACGGCGACGCAATCCAGGCGCGCGAGTACATGGTCATTCACTTCCGGGAAGCTCTTCGCTCGTTCAACCGGGCCCAGGGAGTGCAGGCTGTTATCGTTTCGCGAGGCCGCAACTCCATGGATGGCAGGCGCTCCCGATAGCATTGGAACCAAGATAAACCGCTACTTTGCAGCAGGGAGAGCGAAGACCACAATTCCCGATGGGAGCTTAGCGGCGCTCGGATCGACAACATCCACCTGGCCGCCGCGTCCCGGCGCCCCTGGAGCGGCCACGGTTACCGCCAAATACTCGCGGCCATCGATTTCGTACATCGATGGACACCCTAGCGAGTTACCCGCGAGATCGTGAGTCCAGACAACCTTGCCATTGTCCTCATCGTAAGCGCGAACTTTGTGATCGCCTCCCACCAGGAACACCAGGCCTGTAGCCGTAGGAACAATACCGTTGCGCAAGCCGCGCGCCCCCGTGTTGTGAACGCCCTGCGCCACCAGCGCAAGATCGTCGCCCGCGGGAACCTGCCACTTGATCGTGCCGGTGTTCAAGTCGTAGGCAGTGATGGTGGACCATGGCGGCTTAACTGCGTTGGGCGACAATCCATAGCCGCTGTTATAGCGCACGTCGGGCGCCTCTACGCCCTGCGGATATGGAACCGTGCCACCATTTCCGCCATAGTTAGCGCGCGATTCCTCCGGGATCACAATTGCCGGCGTAAGCGCTGGCGGCGCCGGACCTGACTCCACGACCTTGCCTCCCATCCACGTCAGCGGACCGTCGGGCTCAGGCGCGCCCCGTCCGCCGCGGCCTCCGCGTCCACCTGCCGCCGCCGCCGGGTTGGCCAGAAACGCGATGATCGAATCCAACTGCCCCTGTGTCATTCCGGAGAACGGGGGCATGATGCCTTTGCCGCCCGCGATCGTGCCCTTGATGGCGTCCGCGCCCATCGTTGTGGTGATGTTCTGCAGCGATGGTCCCGCGCCGCCCTTAAGGTCGCCGCCGTGACAGCTCTGGCAATTGTCCATGTAAAGCTGGCGTCCGGCCGCGGCCTGGTTGTTTCCCCCGCGTCCTCCGCGCCCCGCGGGAACGCCGAGCGACGCACTTGCTCCCCGTCCACCCACTTCAGATTTTTCCAGCTTCAGCAGCGCCGGTCCGTTGGTTCCCAGGACAAACACCAGACCTTTCTGCGGGTCGGATGCCGTTACGCCCCAATTGGCGCCGCCTGGATTACCCGGCATTTGCACAGTGCCCTTGAGAGATGGCGGCGTGAACATCCCATCGTTGCGCGAACTCAGTACCTGATCTTTGATGACAGCGCGCTCTTCCGGAGTGAGATAAGGATTGATATCGTCCGTCGTGAACTTCATGCTGACGAAAGGCGGCGGCGCCGTGGGGAAAGGCTGCGTCGGCGAAGAATGCTCGCCTGGAACGTCGCTCTGCGGAACCGGCTTCTCGATGATGGGCCAGATCGGCTTACCCGTCACACGTTCGAACACATAAAGGAACCCGTCCTTACCCGCCTGCGCCACGATGTCTACGTTCTTGCCGTTTTGCTTGATGGTCGCGAATTGGGACGCGGCCGTTTCATCGTAGTCCCAAAGGTCGTGGTGAATCATCTGGAAATGCCAGATACGCTTGCCAGTGCGCGCGTCGAGAGCGAGGAGACAGTCGCCGAATAAGTTGTTACCGATCCGGTCCGCGCCATAAAAATCGTATGTCGGTGAACCGAGGGGGAAATAGACGATGCCGCGCTTCTCGTCCACCGTCATATCGCCCCACGTGTTGTTACCGCCCATGTACTTCCAGCTGCCTTTGGGATTCGTCTCGTAGCCGAATTCGCCGGGATGAGGCACTGTGTGAAACGTCCATGCCAGCTTGCCAGTTATCACGTCGTAGGCGCGCAGGTCTCCGGGCGGAGAGACATAGCCCTCACCCGGCGCGGAGCCCAGAATCACAAGGTTCTCGAAAATTTTCCCTGGGCTGTTCGACTGCACTTTGCTGATGAGTTTCGGGTCGCGGCCGAGACCGTCGCGCAGATTGACCGCGCCGTCTGTCCCGAAACTGAGAATCGTCTTGCCCGTGGCAGCGTCGATTTCCTGCAGATAGCTGTTAACGGAGAAAATCAGCCGGCGGTCTTTCCGGTCTTTACTTTCCCAGTAATTGATGCCGCGGCTATTGATACCGCGCAGCCCTTCATGAATCCAGACTTCTTTACCGGTGGTCGCATCGAGCGCGATGAGCGCGCCGCGGCCAGTCACATACATGGTCTTATCGATCACGAGCGGATTGAATCCCGTGTCGGCGTAGGGGTACGCCCACGCGACATCCAGTTGGCCGATGTTCGCTTTCGTGATCTGTTTGCTCGCAACAAAATGGCTGTTCTCGGGACCGCCGCCGTAATCCGACCACGATCGCTGTTGGCCGAAGGCGCTTGCGGTGACGGCGGCCGTTAACAGGGCGAAAATCGTGAATCGCCGGGCAAGGCTTCGGGTGTTTCCCATAAGAGTCTCCTGTTGAATAGGTCCAGATCGATTATGATATACCACGAGGCGGGAACTCATGGCCCGAATCTTTCAATGGACAATAGATTCCCTGTGATTTTCATCGTCGGCGCGGTTGTCGCGCTCGGCATGGCTGCCTACCCGGCTGCGGCGTTCCAGGGGGGGCCGCCGGCCATTGGCGATGCGCCGCCGGGAGGCCTCACCCCTCCCCACGTCGTACCGAGTCCTCCGGCCAAGACTTCTGTAAAGTTCGATGGAGGCAAGATCACTATCGCTTACAGTTCCCCGTCCATGCGCAAGCGCGTAATTTTCGGCGAACTCGTGCCGTTCAACGCGGTCTGGCGGGCCGGCGCCAACGACGCGACATCCTTGCAGACCGATGTGGATCTGAAGCTGCCCGGGCTCGACCTTCCCAAGGGCAATTACACTCTCTTTGTTTGGGTGGACCCCAAGCAATGGCAGCTCATCGTGAACAAGCAGACGGGGCAATCCGGCCTGCAATACGACCAAAAGCAGGATCTCGGCCGCGTGCCCATGCAGATGAGTAAATCGGCAAAGCCGATCGAACGTTTTCGCATCACGCTCTCACGTCCGGACAAGAGCAACCGCGGTCATTTGGAATTGGCCTGGGAGACAACGATCGCCGCCGTCGATTTCTCCCGGATGCAGCAGAAGTAACCGCCCGGGTAGGTCATTCCTCCTTAATCGTCATATATCGGTCCATGCGTGGATTGAGAATTCGCTGTACTTTGCCGCTCGGCTTTGGCCACGTGACTTCCAGCCAGTCGATTTTCGGGGCAGCTCCCGTGCCGAGCACCATGCGTGGATCGTGCGCCGAGAGATAACTGCCTCCTCCGTTCTTGGACCTGGATCGCACTATACCTCCTGCCGACCAGCGAACCTTCGCGCCGATCGCGTCGCGATTGCATTTCACGCCTTCTAATTTCACGCCCAGCCAGTGATTCGCCGGCCGTGATTGGTTTTTCAGCAAAACCGGGGCGCCGCCGTTGGTCGTAATCAGGACATCGACGAGTCCGTCGTTGTTGAAATCGCCGATTGCGAGTCCGCGGGCCGCGTAAGGAATGGAAAACGCCGGACCGGCCATGCCGCTCTCGACATGCCGCAGTCGTCCCCCTTCCTGATGAAACAACAAAAGCGGCTCTTTGTAGCTGACGCTGGAAGCGGAGCGCTCGCCAATGCGGTCGTCGGGATGGCCGTCGGCGATGATCAGATCGAGCGCTCCGTCGTTGTCGTAATCGAAAAATTTCAACCCCCACCCGCTCATGGAACGCGTAAGGGGAGCGAGCGCATTCTCCGCCGCCGCGTCGCGGAATGTTTCGTCCTTCAGATTGCGGTAGAGCGAATAGATTTCCTCGTCGATGTTGGCGACGAACAAATCCTGATACCCGGAACCGAATACGTCGGCCGCGTCGACGCCCATTCCGGAGCGCGCGACGCCGTCCTTGCTGTAAGCGATTCCGGCGGGGAGGGCGATCTCTTCGAATCCCCATTTGCCCGTTTTATCCTGACCGCGATTCATGTACAGAAAATTCGGAGCTGTGTCGTTGGCGACAAATAAATCCATGAGGCCGTCGTTATTGAGGTCGGCGGCTACAACGCCCAGACCCTTGCCGAGGGATCTATCCAGATCCGTTCCCTTGCGGACCTCGGTGAAGGTTCCATCGCCATTGTTGTGATAAAGGAAACTGAGGGCGCCGTTGAAGATGCGTGGCGGACAGTAATAATTCAGCGTGGTCTTGTTGTCGCCGCACTTGAAGTGCTCTTTGCTGCTGTAGTCGACGTAACTGCAGACGAACAGGTCGAGCTTGCCGTCGTTGTCGTAATCGAACCAGACCGCGCTGGTGGTCCAGCCGGGCGTTTGGACCCCGGCCTTTTCCGTGACGTCTGTGAACGTGCCGTTGCGGTTGTTGCGGTAGAGGATGCAGTTGCCGTAGGCCGTCACGAAAAGATCGGGCCAACCGTCGTTATCGAAATCGCCCGCCGCGACGCCCATGCCGAAAGTTCCGCCCGCGACTCCCGCTTCTTCGGTCACATCTGTGAAGGTTCCGTCGCGGTTATTTCTGTAGAGTGCATTTCGCAGCGGCTTTTGCGGTCGAAAAAAATCGCACGGGCCACTGTTTACAAGGTAGATGTCCATCCATCCATCGTTGTCGTAATCGAAAAACGCGCAACCCGGACCCATGGTCTCCGGGAGATACCGGCTATCCGAACGGGCGTTTTCGTGAACCCACGAGATTCCGCTGCGGGTGGGCGGAACCTCCACAAACAACGGGGCCGTCAAGTCCGCGCTTCGGACCGAGCCGCAAAGCCCCGCGCCAAAAGCTACATGGAGTAATTGGCGGCGGGTCACGCTCATTTACAACCAATCTAATCGCGGGTGATGACGAATGGCAATCCCTCCGGTTATCACCCGATAAGGACGAACGATACCTTCGAGCGCGGGAGTTTTTAAAAGTTGCTTAAAATCTTCGATTTGCAGTGCCCACGGGTGACGGAGCTCAGGCCATGCATAAGCGAGCGGCTATTTTTTCGCTTGACTTCATCTCGGGACACGTGATAGCTTCGTCACACGTCCGTAGAGGTGTTTAACAGGTTAGGTTTCCTAGTTTAGAAATCTCAAATTGGGGACGCGTCATGATCGCGCGTCAAAGGTGGGCCATGAAGCTACGAATCGTGGGGATCTTTTCAACAGCCGTTCTGATTGTTTTCGGCTTGTTGCTGGCCGCAGAGGCGGCTTTCGGCCAGACCGTTACTGCAACATTAACAGGCTCGGTGGTAGACGCCTCAGGCGCGTCCGTTCCTGACGCCAATGTGACTCTGACGAACGCGCTCTCAGGCAACGTTCGCAAAACCGTGACCAATGCGTCAGGTTATTATGCGGTGCCCGCCATTCCGGCAGGCACTTATACGCTTACCGTCGAGGCCAAAGGATTTCAGAAATCGGAAGTCAAAGACTTCGCTCTGAACAGCGCCGACGAGCGCAAAATCGACGTTACCATGACGCTCGGTGCGGTTACGGAAACGGTTTCGGTTACCGCCTCCGCTGAGCAGGTCGAGGTCTCATCCGGTGAAAAAGCCCAGGTTCTCGATACTCAAGTTCTGCAGAACGTCGCTGTTGTGGGCCGCAGCGCCGCGGAGTTTCTCAAGATCCTTCCCGGAATGACTCAGACGGGTAACGGCGTGACTAATGCTCCCGGGTACTCAGGTGAGGTCATCGGAATTAACGGTAACGGCAACGCGGGAAAACAGAGCGCGCTTGGCAACTTCTCCGCGAACGGCACGCCGACGGCGTCCATGGAAATCATGTCGGATGGCGCGCACGTCTCAGATCCCGGATGCAATTGCGCGACGCCGGTCAATCCGAACGCCGAGATGATTCAGGAAGTGAAAGTTCTTCAAGCTGCGTTCTCGGCCGAAAACTCCTACGGCCCGGTGGTCATCAACACGACGACCAAAGCCGGCGGAAGCACGTTCCACGGCGAGGCCTATCTCTCGGCCCGCAACTACGTCTTGAATGCCAACGATTCCTCCAGCAACGCCAAGGGTCTTAACTTGGCTGGCGCGGAGGCGGCGCCCCGTCCGCAGAATCGTTACTACTTCCCCGGCGGCAACATCGGCGGCCCCGTCCTTCTTCCTCACTTCAATAAGAAGCGCGACAAACTGTTTTTCTTCAGCGGATTTGAGTACTTCTATCAGGCGCTGAACGCCAATCCCGTTTTGGCCGTGGTTCCCACCGCGGCAATGAAAGCCGGCGACTTTTCACAGGCTTCCATCAACACGCTGAATCCGGCGGCCGGCGTCGGTGGCGGTATCAAGCCGCCCAACGCGGCGCAGTACCCGAACGGACAGATTCCGGTCTCGCTTATGAACCCGACCGGCATTGCTCTCGCGAATCTTTTCCCGGCGGCGAACGCCAACCCGTTTGTCACCGGCGGGTACAATTTTGTCGAGCAGGTTCCTTTCCAGCAGAACGGTTGGCAGATGGTGCATCGCATCGACTATTCCTTCAGCGACAACACCAAACTGTTCGTCCGTTACTACCATCAGCAGGAAGCGCAACATTTTCCCATCAACCTGTGGGCGCAGGCTTCCGACCAGGTTCCCTATCCCTCGCCGATCCTTGGCGCCAACCACTCGGAGTCGGTAGCGGCCAATCTGACGCACGTATTCGATCCGACTCTCACGAACGAATTCGTCGTCAATTACACCTATGTAGGTTTCCCGAACAGCTACACCAACCCGGCAGCCGCGAAAATGGCCACCTACGGCTTTAATTTCCCGGGCGCGTTCCACAACAACGATCCGTACCTGCCGAACGTCAACATCGGAGGTGTAGCCTTGCTACAGAGTGCAGGCGGGTTCGACGTTGCCTATCCCTATTTCGCCAATAAGCCGCTCTCCAGCATTGGCGATAACGTAATCAAATCGTGGCGGACCCACACGATCAGGATCGGCTTCTGGGGCGAATATTACGGCAACTATCAGCCGAGCAACAGTGCAGCCAACGGTACAATCACTACCGCGGTGAACGATCCTACGGGTTCGGGGAACGCCTTTGCCGACTTGTTCCTTGGTAATGTGTCGGCGTACACGCAGCAGAACGCCAATGCCATAATCAAGGCCGAATCGACGATTTTCGAGGGGTATATCCAGGACAGTTGGAAGGTCACTAGGCGGCTGAATCTGGACTTCGGCGTCCGTATCCAGCATGATCCGCAGGCGAAAGATCTGGAGCACCTCGGCCACGCCGTCTGGGTTCCCTCTATGTGGTCGAATAACCCCACGGCGGTGCTACCCGGCATCGAGTGGATGGCCCGCGATTCCGCCATCTCGAACGAAGGCTACCCCACGCGTGCTGCGTTCTTCACGCCGCGCTTTGGCGAAGCCTACGACCTGTTCGGCAACGGAAAGACCGTTCTCCGCGGCGGAATCGGAGAATATCGCTATCGCGGTCCCACGGGCGGCTCCGGTAGCGGCCCGCCCACCGGTTCGTATGCCTACAATCTGCCGAATTCCAACGGAAGCACGCTTGCGCTGATCCCGACTCTTTCCGTGCCCGGTTTTACCGGACAGAATTCGGCGGTGAGCGCGATCGCCAACCAGAATTCGTCCCAACTCTCGATGACGTGGACGTATGATTTCACCGTCGCTCAACAGTTGCCATGGAATACCACGCTGGAAGTGGCGTATGTGGGTACGAAGGCCCGGCATCTCGCGGAGTCTGGCTTTCACAACGTGAATATAGTGCCTTTCGGCGCCATGTTGGCGACGCCTACGGCGAATAACCAGTTATTCCGCCCGTATCCGAACTACACGGATATTACGATCAACGAATTCGACACTAATTCGGACTACAATGCGCTTCAGATTACATTCAGGCGCCAAGGTACTCGTTACTCAATCGGCGGCAATTACACTTTCTCCAAGGTTCTTGGAAACGTGAATCAGGCCGATCCGTTTAATCCGGCCAATGACTACGGTCCTCTGTCCTTCGATCGCCGCAGCAGCTTCAATTTGAATTATGTGCTGAAACTTGGCGCCCCATTCCGCAACAAGATTGTGGGCGGCGCCGTCAACGGCTGGAGCGTTTCGGGAATTGTACAGTACCAGACCGGAGCGTTTTTGCAGGCGGGCGGCGCTCTCGGTTTGACGCTGCCGGCAGGGTACGTAAGTGGAGCGGCTATAGGCATCACGGGAACGCCCAATATGGGCGCTTTCCCGGTGCTGACATGCGATCCCCGGAGTAACCTGGGACCCAATCAATACCTCAATCCGAGCTGTTTCGCGCTGCCGACGCCCGGTCACGATGGATCGATCATTGAGCCGGAAGCGTTTGGGCCGGGCTACTTCAACACGGATATGTCGCTGTTCAAGAGTTTCCAAATGGGCGAGAAGCGTAGCCTGCAGTTCCGTGCGGAAGGCTTCAACTTCCTGAATCACCCCAATCCGACGTTCGGACTGGACAATAACTTGGCCTTGGCGTTTAACCTGGCAGGGCAGCAGACTAATGCTCTGTTTGGAACCGCAACCACCAAGACCGATCACCGAATCCTTCAGTTCGCGGTGAAGTTCTACTTCTAAGTGAGGTAGCAGTGAAGCGCTGGCGCGGCCACATCAGCGGCCGAATGCAACGTGGCAGGGTGCGAATCAATCGCGTCCTGTCACGGTTTCTTACCCGGGTTATGCTTTTCCTCTTTCCGACCACGACGCCGCGCCGTCCAATTCTCATCCCGCTCGTCGTAGCTCTCACGATTTTCCCAGTCTTCGCGCAGTCTCCGCCTGATCCCGAATCCACGCTCAGGCGCGCAAGCGAACTCCAGCAGGCTGGCGATTCCGCCAAAGCGATTCCGCTCTATCGGGAATACCTGAAGATTCACCCCTCTTCACCCGGCGTCCTCTCCAATCTTGGCGCGGCGCTCGCGCATGAGGGACGATATTCGGAAGCGATCGCCGAATATACAAAATCCCTGGCCATCGAACCTGGGAATCCGCAGTCACTGGCAAATCTGGGTTTGGCATATTATAAAACCGGGCAAATTCCGCAAGCCAGAGACAAGCTCCAAGCCGCTCTTGGGGCGATGCCCGGCAATCAGCAGCTCAACTTCCTGGTCGCCGATTGCGACGTTCGCCTCGGCGAGTACAAAGCCGCTATTGCCATTCTGGAACCACTCGAAAAATCACTCGTGGATAACGATACGTTCGACTACCTTCTCGGCACCGCGCTGCTTCGTGACAACCAGGTCGAGAGAGGCGCTATCCTGATCGATCGGATTCTGCGCCGTGGCGATTCGGCACAGGCGCGGCTTCTGATGGGTACGGCAAAACTGGATGTACGCGATTACCTTGGCGCGCGGGAAGATTTTGAGAAGGCGCTAGCTCTAAATCCAAAGCTGCCCGAAGCCCACGCCTATCTCGGTCTTGCGCTCGCACGTGTGAGCGACGTTGAAAGAGCCACGGCGGCGTTTCGCGCCGAATTGGCTCTCGACCCCAACAGCTTCCTCCCCACATTTGAACTTGGTGTCCTCGCGGCAAAGGAACAGCGGAATGCGGAGGCCCGAAAACTGTTTACGCGCAGTTTGAGCCTGCGCCCCGGCGATCCCGGCGTCCGTTATCAGCTCGCTACTTTGGACCTTGCCGAAGGTCAGGTGGAGAAGGCCCGCACCGCTCTGGAAGCGATCGTCAAGCAATCGCCCGATTTCACTGCGGCGCACGTCAACCTGGCGACTGTATACTACCGTCTGAAACGAAAAGAAGACGGCGACCGTGAACGGGCCATCGTACGCAAACTGAACGCCGCGTCGCAGGCGGTGGAGCCGGGCGTGAACCCATCGGGCGCACTCAAACCGGATGTAACAAAGAAATGATCCTGCCTCTGCTTGTTTTCGCCACGCAGGCTGTCGCTCGCGGCACGGTGCAAGCCGCACAATGCGGAAGGTGTCATGCGCGGGAGGCGGCAACGATCGGCGATTCTCCGATGACCCACGCCTCCGAGAGACCCGCCGACAGCCCTTTTCTGAAGGACAATCCCGAACTCACGTTTCACATCGGAAAGTTTGCGTATTCCGTAAAGCAGCAGAGTGGCCGTTCGGTTTATTCCGTCACCGACGGGACGAACACCCTTTCCGCGCCCATAGGCTGGGCTATCGGCAAGGGCATTGTCGGGCAGACTTATTTGGTCGAAATAGGCGGCGTGCTATATGAAGGCGCGGTGAGTTACTATCCGGGGCCGAAAGCTTTGGATCTCACTCCTGGCCACGCGGAACTGCCGCGCAATACGCTCGAAGAAGCGTTCGGCAGAAAGCTCGATTCCGCTCAGGCCAAACTCTGCTTCGGATGTCACGCCACCGATACCGTCTGGAAAGGCGGAGCGCATCCGGAGTCTTGGACGTCCGGCATCCAGTGCTCGCAGTGTCACGCCAGAGCATCGCAGCATGCTGCGGCGTTGACTGCGGGAACCAATCGGCAGCCTGTAAAGATGCAGCATCTCGGCTCGGTCTCGCCGGAGGATCTGGGCGTTGTCTGCTCGAAGTGCCATCCCAGTTGGGCCGATGTCGCCGCCAAAGGACCGCAGGGCGTTCTCAATGTCCGCATGCAGTTTTACCGTCTGACCAATAGCCGCTGTTATGATTCGGCGGACCGCCGGATTTCCTGCACCGCCTGTCACGATCCGCACGGGAAGCTGTCGAACGACTCGGCGTATTACGAATCGCGATGCCGGGAATGCCATTCTCCTGAAGCCATCGCGCAACATAAAGCGCCAACATCCGCGAAAACATGCCCAGTCGCTTCGGCGAACTGCATAAGTTGTCACATGCCGAAGGTAGAAATCCCGGGCTTGCATTATCAGTTCACCGATCATGACATCCGAATCGTGAGAAAGGGAGACGCATACCCGAATTGAGGCGTCCGCACAGGCGTGATAGAAGGAACTATGAGATTCGCTAAGATCGCTTCCGTTCTCTGCTGGGCGCTCCCCGCGTCCGCACAGTACACCACCCAACAAAACGGCGACGTAGTACGGCTCGAGGACGCCAAGAGTCAGACCGTGGTCTCGATAGTCACCTCCGTCGGAAACGAGACCTTTGAGATGAAAGTCAGGGGAACCAATGTTCTCTTTTTCCCCTACGCTTCTTTGGACGAATTCAAAAGCCGCCCGTCGCTCAGCGGAATACCATTTCTGGGTCCGTGGGCGAACCGGCTTGATGAAGACGCGTTTTACGCCAACGGCAAGAAATACACGTTCAATATGGAGCTGGGAAACGTGCGCGGCGCCATCCCGATCCATGGTTTTTTGAGCGCTTCCCCTCACTGGGAAGTAGTGGAGGCGAAAGCGGACCGCGATTCCGCGTGGGTGATGAGTAAGCTTGTGTTCTACCGCTATCCCGACTATATGGCGCAGTTTCCCTTCGCTCATACGATTGAGATGACGCACCGGCTAAAGGATGGCGTGCTCGAGGTTATAACCAAGGTTCAGAACCTCAGTGCCGAACCCATGCCTCTCTCCATCGGCTTTCATCCCTACTATCATCTGACCGATTCCCCCCGTGAAGAATGGACTTTGAACGTGGGCGCTCGCGACCACTGGCTCCTCGCTCCAAATAAAATCCCCACCGGAGAGACGGAGCAGATCGAAAAGTTCTTCCCCAATCCGAAGGCGGTTGCGCTGAAGGATTTCAGTCTGGACGATGTCTTCGGCGATTTGATCCGCGACTCTTCCGGCCGCGCGATGGTTTCCGTACAGGGAAAATCTCAGAGGATCGAGATCGCGCTCGGGCCCAATTATCGCAATGTGGTGCTTTACTCGCCGGGGGCGGGCGGAGGCCGTGGAGGACCCGCGGCGCCGGGCGCGCCAGTTGCGTCAGGCGCTACTGCACCGGCGGGGGGCCGCGCGGGCGTGGCAGGCGGCGGCCCGGGAGGTGCGGGCGGCCGCGGGCGTGGTCCGCAGGACCGCAATTTCATCGCCATCGAGCCCATGGTTGGCCCGACCGATGCAATCAATCTTGCTCACAAGGGCTTATATAAGGATCTGCAGTACATCGCTCCCGGGCAAATCTGGCAGGAGAGCTTTTGGATACATCCGAGCGGGTTTTGACGCCTGCTCGAGAGTCAACAGCGCATGGCGCAAGGAAACGCGATTCACGTATTGGTAAGAAGCAAACTCTACAACGGAGATTAAACGATGGCTAAGAATATTTCCCGACGCAAAGTTTTTGGTGGAGCTTTGGCCGGACTCGCTGCAAGCGCGGCGCCCCAATTGGCTTCCGCGCAAACAAACAAGATGGTTGAGGCGGTAGGGCTACCCGATGTATGGGGGCAGGATTTCCTGTATCAATGGAGCCCGGCGGAGAATATCAAAAGGGATCTTACCGCTGGCAATGCGCTCCTCAGGCTAAGCCATCCTCAGATGGTCAGCGCAGAGGGGACGGATTATGACAAGCTCTTCAAATCCATGCGGGCCGGCGGCTGGACCGCCTGCGAGGCTGGATCCGCCCAATGGCTCGCCAACAAGGTGTCGGACTCACAAACCAGAGAAATTAAAACGGCATTGAAGGCGAATGACGTGATCTTCTATGGTATTCATTGCGCCGGCAATATCATCGCTCCGGATCCGGAGGCGGATCGTTGGCAGAGACATATTATCGAGGCAGTTAATTCCGCGGAAGCGATGGGCTGTGAGTTGATTCTCACCCATACCGGCAGTATGTATCCCAACCGGAACACGCCGCATCCTTTGAACTGGAGCCGGGAAGCCTGGATGAGATCGGTGAATGCGCTGAAACGTATCTGTAAGGATACTGCGGGCGGCAAAGTCAAGATTGCTATTGAGCCGGTCAATTCGGAAGCGATTAACAATCCCTGGGCGCAGAAGCGACTGAGAGAAGACGTTGGCGATCCCCGCATTTCGTCCGGCCTCGATATCACCAACTTTGCTTATCCCGGCTGCGCCTTCCGCATGACCGAAATGTTAAATACGACCTTTGATCTCATCGGTGACCAGATTGCCTACATCCATGCCAAGGATTTCGTGTGGAACGGGATGATGGCCGGTCTCAACTGGGCGATGAATGCCACCGGCAGCATGGATTATGAAGTCTTCCTGACTCACATCAGTAGATTGAAAAAAGATCACGTGAACGTTCTCGTCGAATTCCTGAATGCTGAAGAAGAGTACCAGGAGGCGCAGAGGAATATTCGGGCTATCGCAGCCAAGACGGGAGTAAAGATACACGGCACACAGCCCGCTGCTTAGTTTGTGCGCCAGGAGAATAACTCATATGAAAAGACATATCTTGATGGTTCTTGGCATGGCATACTTCGGCTTGCCGTTTCTAGCTACAGCTGCCGCCCCTAACTTCAGCGGATCATGGTTCAAGGATGCCGCCAACAGCGATCCCGTCCCCAATCCACTGATGCTCCGCGACGATGCCCAAGGGGGAGGTGGTGGAGGGAGAGGTCAGGGGAGAGGTGGTGGTGGTGGAGGAAGAGGTCCCGGAGGGCGAGGCGGTGGGCCGATGCCCATGGTCGTCGCGCAGGAAGGCAACAGTCTGCAGGTAACCGATCCCCAGGGCGGGGTGCGTAAGTACGCGCTGGATGGGAAGGCCCACATCACGATGATGGATACCGGGGTACAGAAGGCCAATATCACCGCGTCTTGGCAGGGAGACACGCTTGTTATTTCGAGCGTGGAGCCGTATGGCGGGATGCCTGGAAATGTGACGCTTCACGCCAAAGAAGTGTGGTCGCTCTCGCCGGACGGAAATACTCTGACCATCGCCACAACGCGCACCATACCGGCCGTGGAGAAGAAGTACAAAGAAGTCTATAACAAGAAATAGGCGGGACTCAAAGCCACTTTCGGCCCAAGGTTCGTGACCGCGCGGTTTTGAAGCGCCCGTCGCGACTTGATGGCGGCCGTGGCTTTTCTGCTCCAGTACCTGTTTAACAGGATCGGTTGATCTGTAGTATGATGCGGTAATTCGGGAGGGAAGTAGCAAATGCACATCGTTCGCTCCGGCCGTAGGGTCGTATTCGGCGCTCTGAGTGTGTTCTTCGCTGGGTGGATCATTTTCGGCGCCGCGCCGCTAAAGAACGTTGACTATCCTTACTACGGCGGCGATCCGGGGGCGATGCGTTATTCGACCCTCACCCAGATCAACGCGCAGAACGCCAGTCAACTGAAGGAAGTCTGGCGCTACGATCTCGGCGGCCCGGCGACCATCGAGAATCAACCGATCGTGGTCAACGGAATCATATACGGCGTGGCAGTGCAGACTACCTATGCGCTGGATGCGGCGACCGGCAAAGTCAAATGGGAGTATACATTCCCGCCGATCTCCGGACGCAACCCGCGCGGCGAAACCTTCTGGACCGACGGCAAAGAGCGGCGCCTGATTGTCACAAAAGGCAACGTCATGACCGCGCTAAACGCCGACACCGGCAAACCGATTCCTGGTTTCGGTAACGAGGGCTCGGTGGATCTGAACGAGCATCTGCGCGGGCCTGCCTCGGAAAACAAAGTCGGTATGGCCAGCCCCGCCGGGCTGTACAAGGACATCCTCATCACCCATGGCGGGGTGGGCGAGACGACGCCGGCCTCTCCGGGCGATATCCGCGGATGGGACGTCCGCAGCGGCAAACTTCTCTGGACCTTCCATACGATTCCGTACCCCGGTGAGGAGGGTTATGACACCTGGCCCAAAGATGCGTATCAGAAAGCGGGAGGCGCGAATGCCTGGGCCGGCGTTTCGTTCGATGAGAAGCGCGGCATCCTCTTTGTCACCACTGGTTCGGGCTCCGATGATTTCTATGGAGGCGACCGGCTCGGTGACAATCTCTACGCCAACAGCATCATCGCGCTGAATGCTACGACGGGCAAAAAGCTCTGGCATTACCAGGTGGTCCATCACGATCTGTGGGATGCCGATTTCGCCTGCCCGCCGACGATGTCAACCATGGTGCGCAACGGCAAGACCGTGGATGTCGTGATAGCGACTCCTAAAACCGGCTACATCTACATCTTTAACCGCGAGACCGGCGAACCGATCTTCCCCATCGACGAAAAGCCCGTTCCGCCCGCCACGGCGCCCGGCGATGTCGCCTCAAAGACCCAGCCCATTCCGCGGGTGACGCCGTCTCTTTCCTGGTCGACCACCATCACCGAAAACGACCTGACCAATCGCACGCCGGAGGCGCACGCTTTTGCGCTGGAGCACTTCAAGAAGATGCTGTCCGGCCCGCCGTTTACGCCTCCCGCCTTCGGCAAAGAGACGATCGTGGCGCCGGGTTTTGCCGGCGGCGTGGAATGGGGCGGCCTTATGACTGACCCCGTCAATCATGTCGCGTTTTTTAATTCCTTAAGGATCGCCTGGTACACGTCGGTCATGGACCGCAGAATGGTTGCCCCGGGCGGACAGCCGGACCGCGAACCGCACTCACGCTTCAGCACCCAGGGTTATCGGAGGTTCGTGGATCAGGATGGCTATCCCGCGACTGCGCCGCCGTGGGGCACGCTGACCGCCTTGGATCTGAATACCGGGAAATTCATCTGGAACATCCCATTCGGCGAATATCCGGAGTTGGCGGCGAAGGGCCTGAAAGACTACGGAAGCGAAAACTATGGCGCAGGCGTGGTCACGGCGAGCGGAATTCTGATGATCGCGTCCTCGATCACCGATAGCAAGTTTAAGGTTTATGACACGAAGACCGGGAAAATGATCTCGGAGACGAATCTGCCATTTCCAGGCATCGCCAGCCCCGCGACATACATGGTGAACGGACGCCAGTATGTGGCGTTCGCAACCAGCAGTGGACGCGCGCGGAACTCGGAAAATAAGGGATCGATGCTGGTCGCATACGCGCTGCCGCAATAGAATCCCATGACCAACAAGGCAATTACAGCGGCCCTTCTATGGAGCACTGGAGTATTAAGCCCAGGGTTCGCGGCGGTCGCCGCGGAACCTCCTTCGGCTTCCATCAGCAACGGCGTGGTGACGGCTAAGCTGTGGCTCCCGGACGTAAAGGACGGCTATTACCGGAGCACCCGTTTCGATTGGTCGGGTTCCATCTGGAGTCTGGAATCCGGCAAGCATTCCTACTTTGGCCAGTGGTTCCCGCGCTATGACCCGCTCGTGCACGATTCCATCACCGGGCCGGTGGAGGACTACGCTCCGCTGAACTACACGGAGGCGAAACCCGGTGAGACATTCCTGAAGATTGGCGTCGGCGTGCTCAAGAAGATCGACGACCAGCCGTACCGGTTCAGCACGATTTACGAACTCCTGGACACCGGTAAGTGGGCCGTACGCACGGGACCCGATTTCGTGGAGTACCGGCACGAAGTGACCGATCCGAAGTCCGGCTACGGCTACATCTATACGAAGACGGTCCGGCTGACAGCGGGCAAACAGCAAATGACGATCGACCACACCCTCAGGAACACGGGTACGAAGGCGATCGAAACCAATGTTTACAATCACGGATTCTTCATGCTGGATTCACAGCCGACGGGTCCTGACATCACGGTGACGTTTCCGTTCGATGCGAAAGCGGTGCGCTCGATGAGCCCGGCGGCAGATGTGAAGGGCAACCAGATCGTTTATCTGCAGGAACTCCAACCGAGGGCGATTGCCGCCGCAACTCAGGCCGGCGCTCCGCGCGCGGTAACGGCGTCGCGTGGCGCTCCAGGCGGGTCGCCAACGGGCGCGAGCTCGGTTATCGAAGGGTTCAGCCTGACGGATCCGAAGGACTTCGACATCCGCGTCGAGAACCACAAGAGCGGCGCGGGAGTCCGGATCACCGGCGACCGCCCGCTCTGGCGGATCAACTTCTGGTCCACCCGCACTACTGTGTGCCCCGAGGCGTACGTGGAGGTAAAAGCCGATCCTGCCAAAGAATTCTCCTGGCGGTTGACATACGATTTCTACTCACTGCCGTCGGCTGGGCGTTGAAGTTCTATTGCATTGAGGACAACATGAAAACCATCGTATTTTCGCTAATTGCATTTTGTTTTGCGGCCATACCTGGTCATGCGCAACAAGCGCCTCCTGCTCAGCAAGCGACGGCTCGCGAAGATGCGCTTGACCCGACGCCGATTGACCCAGCCGTCGATCCTAATGTTGATATGTTTATCAACGACTGGAGAAATGCCAAGCCCCGCGCTATGTACGGCAAGCTTGTCTTCCACGATATTCTCACCCGGCTCGATGCTCCGGATCCGGTTCGTCCCGCGAGAAAAGGCGCGGTTCTCACAGCCATAACGGCGATCAGCTACGCCACGCTTGACCCCGGCGCAACCGCAAGCGGAAGAGCGCAGAAGGGGGAGCGGCAGACATTCCTCGCCACCGCGGGAGCCGGACAAATTACGGTCAATTCCAAATCCTACGACGTCAAAGACGGCACTGGATTTACACTTACGCCAGGCTTCGATTTCAAACTAACCAGCACAGGGAAAGAACCGCTCGGCTTCTACGTCAGAACCGAGCCGATTCCCGAAACTTCCGCGCCTGACGAAACCTTCGCGGTAGTAAACCGTTTCGACAACGACAGAAGAGTAGGCGCGCACTGGGTGCATATCTGTGATGGAGGCCCTAGCGGAATGAATCTATGCACCATAGCCCCGTTTACCATGCCACAACCTCACAGCCATCCTGGCGAAGAGTGCTGGATCATGGTCAAGGGCGAAACAGTGCTCTCGCTGGGGAAGAATCTGAGGCATATGACCCCAGGCCAAGCTTACAAAATTCCTCCCACGGGAGTTACGGCGCACAGCAATCTGAATTTGAGCGAAGAGCCCGTTGAGATGATCTTCCTGGGACCCGCCGGAAGAGGTGGGCAAGGGGGAAGAGGCGGCGGAGGCGGACAAGCTGGACAAGCCGGTCGGGGCGGACAAGCCGGGCGCGGCGGGCAACCCTCACGGGATTACGCCCGGCTTGACAACAGCCCGATTAACCCGGCGACAGAACAAGATGTCGATATGTTCATGGGCAATTGGCACGATGCGTTCCCGAAAATCAAGCATGGCAATCTCTATTTCCGGGATATGCTCACCGCGCTCCAAGGCCCTGACAGCCTTCATCCTACGCGGAAGGGCGCCGTTCTGGTAAATGCCGAAGCTGTCAGCTATGCGATGCTTGAACCTCGCTCGACAGCGCATAAAATCGATGGCGAGTTGAAAGGTATTCAGGAGACATTTGTTGTGAACTCCGGAACTGGAGTTATTACTTCAGGCTCCAGAACAGTTGAGCTGGTAAAAGATATGGCATTTATCATAACTCCGGACCTTGATTTCCGCCTTACAGCAACCGGCGATAAATACATGACATTCTATGTCATTAGCGAAAAGATCCCTGAAGGTTTTATGCCAAAAACAACTCTTCAGGTAGTTGACGACCGTGGAAGAGCTCCAGTTACCAAAGCGTGGGTTGACAAAGAACACCCGCTGATCACAAAGGATGACGGCTTGAGTCAATACGGCGCTATAACCCGAGTAGAAATGAATGGTATGACGATGTCCCGGCCATATAGCGATGGCGAGGGGGTTGAGGAAATCTGGATTGCGACCGATGGCGACAGCGATATGCTCTTCGGAAAAGAATTAAGGAAACTTCCAGCCGGCACTGCTTATCGCGTCCCTTCAACAGGAATAACCGCGCACGCGAATATCAATACGTCCGGTAAGCCGGTCCATTTTATATATTTTGTAAAGTAGATCACAGGACAGAGGAAGACGAAAACGAATGAGCAAGAATCGCCGGGACTTCGTAGGTAAATCGGGCCTCGCCCTGCTGGCTGCGGGGTTGATGACTCTCACTGGATGCTCAAACAACGGCGGCAACGAACCGTGGAGAGCGAAGAACGCCGAGGTCGTCAAGGAGAAGGGTATCAAGCTGCGGGAGCGGACAATACCGCAGACGGATGTTCCGGTGAAAGTCGAAGCCGGCAAAGTGTTCGGCCGGAGTTCATTGCCTGCTATCAACATCGCGCCGGGAGTGACGGCTCACATTGTGTGGAGCAAGGGCATGATGAACGAGATGCTCGATATGGAAAAAGGCGCGGCATATCCTGAGCAAAAACTCGGCGAGGAATTGTTCACGGCAGTTACGGACGGATCGGCCACCTGCACGCTGGATGGCAAGAGTCTGGAATTGTTCAAGGATTCGGTCCTTTATATGACTCCGGGCATGACTCGATCGCTGAAGGCTGGGCCGGATGGCGCCAAGGTGATCGAGGTTTATTCGCCGGTGCGGCCTGACCTGCTGAAATTGGCAGGTGTCACGCTGCCGGCGGATGCCAAGGTCTCGTTCCCCGACCAGGGCGTGACGCCGAATTTGCAGGCGGGCCAGGTCTATGCGTTAACCGACATTCAACTCTCGCCCGTCAACGCGCCCGATCCGTCGCTCCCTTACAAGCGGGCCGCCGCCAACTCGCGCCTCGTCTGGGGAAAAAATGTGATGCTGAGTTTTCTTCGCATGGATCCGAAGACCCCGTTCCCGATGCATGTTCACCCCGAAGATCAATTCATGACCACGCTACGCGGCTCGCTGATGCAGACGCTGATCGATTCGCCACAGGAGATGTCGGAGAAAGACAACAGCATGGTGTATATGCCGAGCGGATTAGTGCACGGCGCGACTATGGGCGATCTCGGCGCCGATGTACTGGATGTTTTCTGGCCGGTACGGCCCGATTACGCGGATTTCGCGAAGAAGCAGCAAGCCCTGTATGAGGAGGTGATTCCGGCCGATGCTAAACCCACGAAGGTGACCGATGGCTTCACTTTCACCGAGGGCCCCACATGGCTCAAGGGCAAGTTGTACTTCTCTGACATGTGGTTCAAAGACCCGGATAAGAACGATTGGACCGCCAACCCGTCCAAAGGTCGCCTGATCGCGATGGACCCCGACGGTAAGTTTAAAGTGGTTTCGCATGGAGCGCAGACGAACGGCACCATCGCCACTAAGGACGGAAACCTCCTCGTATGCGACATGTTCGGGCACAGGGTGGTGGTGATGGATCCGAACACTGGGAAGATTCTGAAGGTGGTGCTCGATAAGGTCGATGGGAAACGGATCGATGGGCCCAACGACCTGGTGATGGACGCCAAAGGCGGGTTTTACGTAAGCGACCCGCAATTCACGGGAGATGCCAAGACTCAACCGGGCAAGCAGGTATACTATGTCGCGCCGGATGGATCGGCCAAAGTCGTGATCGGACCTGGCGAGTACGCCATGCCTAACGGCGTGGAACTCTCTCCGGACGGCAAGACCTTCTACGTGAACAACACATATCTATCCCCCGGCGAGGACTTCCTATACGCTTACGACGTCCAGCCGGACGGTTCACTTACTAACAAGCGCAAGTTCGCCAGATACAACCTGCTGGCATCGGTACTGAGCGCGCCGGACCCGGCCAACCGCTTCGACTCGCGCGCCGATGGATCTGCGGTGGATACCGACGGCCGGATCTACGAGGCGACTCTGATGGGCGTGCAGATCTGGGATAAGACTGGCGTATATGTGGGAACCGTGACTTTGCCGCAATTCCCGGTGAGCGTGACATTCGGCGGAAAGAACGGCGACGTGATGTATATCGTCGGGGAAAAGCAGGTCTGGTCTATCCAGACGAAGGTTAAGGGCTTCCGTCTGCCGGAGGGGCTGAACTAGCCCCCTTTACTTACGAAATTCGGAGCCGTCGTACCAGTTAGGCGTCCAGGCGGGGATCTGCCAGGCGGCGGGAACCGCGCTGATCTTCACCGGGGCGCTGGCGCGTTCGAACTGCGAGTAGTAGGCGGCGTGCACACACTGGAATTTCTTGCGGATCACGTCGAGCGGCTGGTAGAGGGCCTTTTTCTCGAATGACCTCTGGATGTCGAGAAGGGTGCCCCAAAATCGCGTCAGGTTATCCGCCTGGGATGGCATAGCGCCAGAGACCACGCCATGTTCGCCCATGACTAGAAAACTGTAGTTATCGGGCCGGGCGGCGCTCATCGAATTCACGAACGGACGCCGCTTGTCCGTCTTGGGATAGAAATGGTTGACGTTCAGGTAGCCCACTTTGTGGACATCGTCGGTGGACATGCTGACGGATTCGACATCGTATCCCAGGATCTTCATCATCATGTAAGGCAAATGGAAGTGGGGTTCGTCCGATATCTGAGCAGTACCGAACGCGGCTTGAATTTCGCCAATGTTCTTGAGCCGTGCTGCGCCGGTCTCGGCATCGCTATAGTGCTCGAATGGCACGGTGGCCATGATGGGCGTCGAGTGTTTCGCGGAAAGATCGAGCATCTCGTCGAGATGAACAAGGCTATCGGACCAGGGACGCTGCAGGAAACAGGGAACGCCGGCTTCGATGTAGGGCCGCAACAGAAGGTGCTGCCAGGGGACGCTATTTAGCTCGCCGTTCAGCACCACGTCCACTTTGCCTAGCATGGCGTCGTAGCGGTCCACCACTTCGCAATCCCACTGCGCGGCGAAGGCCTGGGCTTTCTTTGTGTCCTTGTCCCAGACGTGGGTCGGCGTAAGACGCAGAGTGCTGGTACCGGGGCTACGGCCTTTGGGGCTCAGAAGATTGGCCCAAATGCTCCAGAACGAGTAGTCGAGACCGAACACGCCGGCCTTCATCGGCTCAACGGGAGCGGCGGCGGTGCTAGGGGCGAGGCTATTGACGGCCGCCGCCGCGGCAAGCGTGGAACCGGCGCCGCGTATAAAATCGCGGCGGTTGAATGGGTATGAATGCATTTTTCGATTCCTCTATTCGCGACGCCCACCCCCCCGATCGCAAGCGTTCACTGCGCCCGCGGAGCGCCGGGCAGAAGCCCGGCGGCAGCCCGGAAGGGCTGGCCCCACATCTTCCGACCCTCAGACAAAGGGCGCCACTGCGGCCTATGATAGCCCCCGCGACGCAGCCAGCGTTATCGTCTTTCCCGCTGTCTTATCTTCCAATACGATCTTGCCGTTTTCCACCCGAACTTCATCGACCTTGGCGAACCCTGCCGGCGCGTGCGCGTAGAACATCAGAAAATGCGATTCGATCTTGCCTTTCGCCGCGAGCCACCGGTAAGTGGGCGCGCCAAACAGAGCGGGAGTGCTCAGCACTTCGCGGCGCGGAACGTCATAGGGCTGCGTGGAGAATTCCAGTCCGCGCGCCAACCGTTCCACGTTCCCGAAGCTGTTCCAGTTCTGAATCCAAAAATAGTCCGACGTGCGAAAAATCCACCCGACGATCAGGTTCTTCTTCACGTGGATCGCCGTCGCCCAGGCCAGCGGCTTGGACAAATCCATCAGGGTGGCCGAGTGATCCGTGAAGTGCGGGTTCTCCGGCACGATGCGCAGATTTACGGTGGATCCATCCAGCCCTGGCGCGTCCGGCCACGTGAAGTCCTGGTCGGGGCGCACACGGCGTGCGGCGCCGCCTCGTCCGCCTGCATTGTTGGTCATCGGAACGTTGCGGGTGTGCGACCGCGAAGCCGAAAAATCCACCACCACGGCGTCCGGCGCCAGGAATGGCGAACCCAGCGTCGCGTGTTCCGCCCAAAATACCGGGCGGTCGAAGCCTAACAAGTTCTCGAGTTGGCTGTCCACGTAGATTACGTTCTCACCGTCTACCATGCGGAACGTACGCGTGAACTGCTCCTGCGCGATGGGCAGCTTGCCGGTCATCGATACGGACGCAACCGGCCCCTCGCGCCCCGATTGCACGTCCAGCTGCGTGATGTGTGCTTCGCCGTGCTGGGGCATGCCCGCGGCGCGCTCCTCGGCCGATGGTTGGCCAAACCCATCCACCGCCACGAAATGGCCCTGGACGCCGTTGGCACCGCCGCGGCCACCCTGCGCTCCCCGCCCGGCCGGCGCCGGGGCAGTCGCTGCCGCCGGCGGAAATTGGCCGGGGTCCCACAATGGGCTGAGATGTTGCGGGTCGTCCTTCAACACCAGGTGCGCGAGTGTCCCGCCCTGTGTCATCACGGTCAGTTCCAGCTTGTCGTTCGAGAGCAGCATGCCGGGACGGCCCTCGAAAGTGGTGGGCGCAACGGAATTGCTCTGCGCAAGCGCCACGCAGGCCGGCACGAGAATCAGAATTAGTTTATGCATGGTGAACATATCAGGCTCCTAGCCTTACCGCGCCACCCGCGCGCCCTTGCCCTTCATCACGGACTCCACTTCCTTTAACGTGGCCATGCTGGTATCGCCCGGCGTGGTCATTGCCAGGGCGCCGTGCGCCGATCCGTACTCTACGCACTCTTGCGGCGTCTTGCCGGCCAGGAACGCGTAAGCCAGCCCGGAGGCGAAACTGTCTCCGCCGCCCACCCGATCGTAAATCTCCAGGTTCTCGCGTAGCGGCGCTTCGTAGAACTGGCCGCCCGTCCACAAAATCGCGCCCCAGTCATTTACCGACGCTGTCTTGGCATTACGCAGCGTCGTGCCCACTGCCTGGAAATTGGGGTACATCCTTACCGCCTCGGCGATCATTCTCTTGAAGTTCGCAGGGTCGAGCTTGCAGATGTACTCATCCAGTCCGGGCACCTCGAATCCCAACGCCGCTGTGAAGTCCTCTTCGTTGCCGATCATCACGTCTACCAGCGACGCGATCTTGCGGTTCACTTCCACCGCGCGCGCCGTGCCGCCCTGCGACTTCCATAGCGACGGGCGGAAATTCAGATCGTAGGAAACCACCGTGCCCGCCGCCTTGGCCGCTTCCATTGCCTCGATGGTGATATCCGCGGTCGACGCCGAAAGCGCCGCGAAAATCCCACCGCAATGGAACCAGCGCACGCCTTCCTCTTCGAAAAGCTGTTTCCAATCCACGTCGCCGGGTTTGAGCTGCGACGCCGCCGACCAGGCGCGGTCCGAACAACCCACCGCCGCGCGCACGCCGAATCCCTTTTCGGTGAAGTTCAAGCCTACTCGCGCCGTGCGCCCGATACCGTCGAACGGCGTCCACTTGATGTGCGAGAGATCCACTCCGCCTTGGAGCATCAGGTCTTCCAACAGCCGGCCGATGTCGTTGTCCACGATGGCGGTCACCACGGTGGAGCGCATTCCGAAGCAGCGCCGCAGTCCGCGGACCACGTTGTATTCTCCGCCTCCCTCCCATACCTGGAAGCTCCGCGTTGTGCGGATGCGGCCATCGCCCGGATCAAGCCGTAGCATGACTTCACCCAGCGCCGCGGCGTCCCACTTGCACTCCTCGCGAGGTTTGAGTTTGACTCCCATGGCTATTTCACCATCGCCATCGCTCTAATCCGGCAAACCGAAGCTGTAGAGCGTGCCTGAGGACGATATGGCTACGTACTGCTTGCCATCTACCGAATAACTCATCGGCGAAGAACCCATTCTCACGCCCGTGGTAAAGTGCCACAACGCTTTGCCCGAGGTGGCGTCCAACGCAAGGAAATTTCCTTCCGAAGTTGCTGCGAATACCACTCCGCCCGCGGTCGCCATTAATCCAGGAGCAAGACCACCCTGCGCGAGTTGGAATTTCCATTGCGTCTTGCCGGTTTCCGGATCGAAGGCTTGGATGCCGTCAGAAGGCGGCGCTTCATCGGATGGCGTCTCCGTTCCGCGCCGGGTTCCGCGGCCGGTATACTGCGTTCCCGGTTCGAAAGGCGTGGGGCCGCTAACGTAGACGTCCGGACCGTCATGGTACATGAAGTACATCCATCCCGTCTTCGGACTGTAAGACGGCGCCTGGAAATTGGTGCCCCCTCCAACAGCCGGATAGAGGTTTTCGCCCTTATCATTCGCGCGCCAGTTTTCAACTGTGATGGGCCGCCCGCTCTCATCCCAGCCCTTAACCCAGGTAACGCGCACAAACGGATTCGCGGCCAGGAATTTTCCATTGGTCCGGTCGAGCACGTAGAAAACGCCATTGCGATCAGCATGCAGCAGCAGCTTGCGATTCACGCCGTGCCAGATCCGATCCACCAACACCATGTCCTCGGTGGAATCCCAGTCATGCGTATCGTTCGGCGTGAACTGGTAATGCCACTTGAGTTTCCCGGTATCGGGATCGAGAGCAATGACGGAGCAGCTATAAAGGTTGTCGCCCATGCGCACATCGCCGTTATAATCCGGCCCCGGATTGCCGACGCTCCAGTAGAGGAGATTCAGATCGGGATCGAAGCTGCCGGAAAGCCATGTAGGCGCTCCTCCGCGCTTCCAGCTATCGCCCTGCCAAGTGTCGTGGCCCGCCTCGCCGGGTTGAGGGACGGTGTTGAATCGCCAGAGCAGCTTGCCCGTGGCCTGATCGCGAGCCTCGAGAAATCCTTGAATGCCGAACTCGCCGCCGGCAATGCCGGTGATGATTTTGTCCTTCACCGGCAGCGGCGGCGCGGTGATGGAGTAGCCCTGCATGGTGTCAGCGACCTTGACCTCCCAGAGTTCTGCCCCCGTTCTTGCGTCCAGCGCCACAAGGAAGGCGTCGAGCGTACCGAAGAATACGCGATTGCCGAGGACCGCGACGCCCCGATTCGAACGGTTGATTTCGTTCGGATTGGTGATCTTCTGCTTACGTTGATAGCGCCAAAGCACGCGGCCCGTCCTGGCGTCGACGGCCAGCGCCTCAAGCGTTCCCGCCACCGGTCCCAGAGTGTACATGATGCCATCGACCACTAGTGGAATCGCTTCCGTGCTGCCCTCTCCCGTGAGTGGAAGGGCCCATTTTGCTTGCAGGCTCTTCACATTCGCGGCGTTGATCTGAGCCAGAGGCGAATAGTGCGTTCCCGCCAGGTTGCCCCAATAGGTCATGTAATTTTGCGGCTCCTTGGCGGAGTTGCGTAGCCGGTCCCAGGAAAGAACACCGGCACCCTCGGCTCGCTTGGCGACGTCGCCTCCATCGAGCGTCTTGAGGTACGCGACCGTATTTTGAATTTCATCGGGCGTAAGACGCTTTCCGAAATCGGCGGGCATAAGCGATACGTCGTCGGTTCGTACCGATGCCACGGCGGTCTTTTCAAAGGATCGATAGTTTCCGTTGACGTCGACCAGCCCAACCTCGAGAGAGTCGGCGTTCTTGCGGACGCCGCGATACTCGTGGCCATCCTTGGTTGTGACAACTACGGTCGCCGGCGGCAGCGGACCGCCTCTGCCGCCGCGTCCGCCTCGGCCGCCGCGCCCACCACGGCCGCCCGCGCCCGGCGTAGGCTCATTCGGGTTCAGAATCTTCGCTTTCAGCTGTTGTGCGGGGATCTTCGCTGCGTCCGAAAGATCGGGACCAACCGCTCTGCCGGCGTTGTTCACCACATGACAATCGAGACAACGACCCTTTCCTTCGAAGACGATTTTTCCCGCCGCCGGGTCGCCCGCGACTCGCTCGCTTGCAGCGGAAGCGGACGGCGCGGCGGTTCCTCCAAGATCGCGCAGAAAAGCGATTATTTGCCAGATCTGATCGCTGGAGAGTTGCGCAAAAGCAGGCATTTGGCCTCCGCGAACGCCGGCGCGGATCGACAGAAAAATCTCCCCGTCCGCCCCGCCATGCGGAAAAACTCCGCTGACCAACGAGGGACCGCGATCGCCCTGCGCCGAGGGGCCGTGACAGACGGCGCAGTTCTGGTTGTACAACGACTGTCCGGCTTGAATGGCCTGCCGATTACCAGCCAACGGATTGATCATGCTTTCCGGCCGCTCGCCTTGAGCGTGCAGGCTTGAAACGAGAAGGCAGGAAATGAGCGTCGCGGTGGCCAGACGTGGTTCGATCGCGAGCGTTGTCAGGTAGCGGGCGCAGCGAAACATACGGAGGACAGTCTATCACCTGTTCTACAGGTTATTCAATGGTCCAGCGATCCGCGGGAGCACGCCGCGCCGACATTACGCCCTTCAGCCGTCAAACCGAAGCTTGAAAAGCTGAACTGCGTTTCCCCAAGTGACCTGGTGGAAGATCTCCTGCGAGGCCGACTCTTTCAACAATCCCAAGGTGGCGCGGGCGACACACTTGCCGGCCAGCCTGCTGGCCTCCGGGTTGTTGCCTTGCGAAATGCCTGCGCCTTTGCCGTCGGTACAACTGCAATCGCTGCCAAAGATCAGCTTGCTCTTGTGGCGAATGATGAACTCGCGAGTGAAGTCCGGATCGCGCGATAGAGCGTTGTTTCCGGAATTCGCCGACATGTCGGCATAGAGGTTCGGGAAATCGGACAGCCAACGGTCGGTGAGACCTCCGGGTTTGATTGGCCCGGTGGGATAACCGCGATCGGTGGGAACGTCCGCGCTGATGTGGGCCCAGAAGAGGTCGGCGTGTCCAATGAAATTGGTTCGCGGATAGGCGCGCAGAATCTTGTCGAATTGAGGATAGCCCGTGTTGTAGGGAAGCTCGCCTTCGAAGTGCGGAAAATTCTGAATGTGCATCATTACGGGCACCTTCATTTCGGCGGCGATATCGTAGACGCGACGCATCTCCGGTGAATCCAGCGCCAGGTGATACTTCAGTTCGCCGATGCTGACAGCGCCGCCTTGCAGCGCTTCCCGGATGCTGGGTGCGCCGTTGGGTTGAGCCGGATCGGCCGCCACGGAACGCGCGAAATGGCCCGGCCGTTTCTCCATCTCCTGCCTGGCACTCTCTTCCTGGCTGGCTGGCGTCAGGAGGACGGCATGAGTGACTCCGCAGCCTTGCATGTGGGTGTAGCAAGCGTCGGCATCGCGGCGCAGATGGAGGTGGGTGTCGATGACCGGTCCGCCCCACGTGGGTTCCGTTTGAGACCAGAGGCGGCGCGCGCCGGCCGCCAATAATGCCGATTTGAGAAGTTCTCTTCGTTGCATGGTTATCACTTTCAAATTACGGGCAGCATAGCATGCGGGGAGCGGGGCCGTCCCAAGTGTCTCCCTATCGGCCCAATCGGCGCGCAAAGAGGCGCAAGAATCCGAGTGAAGTAGCTGTATACTTCAGGACCCGTGTGAATGCGCGGGGAGGCCGGCTGCTGGCCCGATTTAGGTCTTCGCGCGTTTCCGATTGCACTATTCATGCGGCATCGGGCGCGCCTCCAGAGTTTTTATCGGCGTTAATCGGCGTTCAGCGGCGGCCAATATGAGTTTTGGTGCTCGCGCTGGCAGGGAAGAAAAGAATAATGGGCCGCCGATGAACGCCGATTAACGCCGATAAAAACCGAAGCGGGTTAGCGCGGTTGACCGAAAGGTCTCCGGCTATTTGCGAACAGCTTGCTTTGCGCGGCTCCGTTCGGCCCGGCTACCCGCCATTTTAGAATGAGGGTGGCCGGGGGCAGAGACACTGCGGGCGACGAGGGCGTGTCAGTTCTATAAGTTGTCAAAGATCTGTGGGCCGTGGCTCCGAACACCTTGCGGCGAGGGATGGCGGCGCCGTGCTGCTGGAACAGGACTACGTGGACACTCGCTGGACAGGCTGGAAGCCTGTCCTACGAAGCAGCCAGGAAGCGGGCGTTGGCCTCGGCCAGGCGGGCGGCGCGACCGATGAGGCGAGCGATTTCGGGCAGTGAATAAACAAAGCCACCGCAGAGTTCGGGGGACGGGAAGTCTTTCGTGGCATCCACCGTTTGACCTTTGGCGTGGGCCAGTTGGGTGAGTAAGATGGCTTCTGCCTCCGCCTTGGAGTAGGCCGCTTTGCGATTGGCTTGCATGGCGTTCAGGGCAGTGGTGCTCTTTTCGATGGCGCGTTGGATGCGTCCGGCTTGGACGGTGATGTTTTTCAGCTCCCTGGTTTTTTCCGCCCAGGTTTCGTCGGCGGACGCGGAATCGACGTTGGCCGATTGCTCCAACATGATTTCCGTAAAGAGTGCGTGCTCGAGCGCGTGAGCACGCTGCAGCCTGAAATGGTTTTCAGCGATATTGCGGGCCAGATCCCGCTCGGGTAGGCCAACTGGAGCGTAAGCCTGAAGGTAGCCTGCGACGTGCTCTTCGAGAGCGTCTTCCTCGCCGGGCGGGGCGATGTGAAGTTTGGCGCAGAGTCCGTGTTTCCAAGAATTTTGGCTGACGATTTTCTTACCGGCTTCGGTGGTGGCGCCGGTCGAGAGTTTGGAATTCGCCTGGTTGGCGGCGATTTGAGCTGGGGTGGACATTTTCGTTTCTCCTGTTCGTATCAAAAATAGAAAGGGCTGTCTGACGCGCGAGGCGCGTGAGACAGCCCTTTTCGATTTCAGAATAACAGGAGGGCACCAAATTTCGGGGGTGGGGACGGGCTCGAAATCGAGTGTAAGTTATTGAAGGGACAGGGTTGAAAATTTATTTTGAAAATCTGTGATCGACTCCGGGCCAGCGTACGCTATCCCTACTTTCCTGGAACCGTTCGTCGGGCGCTAGTCACAAATGAATTAGGCACTGTTGGGCTCTTCCGGTCTGGAGTCAACCCCAGAGTTCCATCTTGGAAGAAGTCAGGCCCACGTACGGATACCAATGATGCCCCAATACGCAAGGTACGAAGCCGCGATCAGCAGCGCCGAGGTAACCGCGACCGAGAACCAGCGAACGCTCCTGCGGATTTCCCGTTTCCGCGCGAGCCACAGGGAAAGAGCGCTGGCCACGGAGGCCACTCCGAAGGCCACCGTGGAAAAGAAAAGGCCGAGGGACCAGGTCGTCAGGCGTCCCAGTTCGCTATTGCCAGCTGATGCCCATAGGGTGAAATACACGATCAAACTCAGCACGGCCACCAGTGGCCATACTCTCAGCGCCCGCTCGGCCGATCGGCGGCGTTTTATGATTAGGCCGCCCAAGATCCAAAACGGCGCATAGAGAAGGATCGCGTAGAACGCAAACCAGAACCATGAAATGACCGCGATCTCGGCAGCGGCCATCCAAGTGGGGACCCGCTTCCAGGTGATGCCGTCGATGGCGACAAATCGCCCTTCGGAATTGAGTGCAATTAGTTCAGCCGTTGCAACCGGCTCAGGGGGGCCTTGCTGTGGCAAATAGCGGAAGTGCTCGCCACTGACCGGGACGAACGCTTCCTTTGCTGTCCCGATCAGGTTTGAGAACACCATGTTACCGTGCTCAAACCACATGCGATGCCGACCAACGAGGCGTTCAGAGTAGTGCATAAACTCATTGCGCGGCGAAACCGGCTCGTACCACCCCTCGTAGTCCGCCGCATCGGCTGGTAGCGATCCCGGGAAAGGCGCGACCGGTCTCGGAAGTCCGCGCTCAATGTAGGCGCGGATCGCAGCGCCGATCTTCTCAAAGGCGCGTCCATTGCCGGCATTGATGCTGTAGAAACAGCCCACGCCGTACTCGGGGAGATATGCCAATTCTGCCAGCCCCCCATCCTCACCTCCGTTGTGGCCGTGGTAGACAAATCCGTCGTGAACGCTTGTGTAATTGCTCAATCCATACCCGGCTTTCAGGCCTTGTTGCGCCTCCCAGGTGCGGGTCGGGTATTCCATTCGATCGATGGAGGCTGGTGACATGACCTGCGTTCCATCCGCTTCGCCGCGGCTCAGAAGAAATTGGATAAACGCCGCCATATCTGCAGCGGAGGCGTTAATCGCACCGGCCGGACGAAGAGGCATGTTCCAGTAGGGATACGGCGTCTTGCCATCGCTGTGATACAGGAAGGTCAACGGCGGCGAGGGCTGCTCGAAATAGGTGGCTGTCTTCATGCCAATGGGCAAAAAGAAATTCTGTGTGACGTAGTCCTCAAAGCGCTGGCCGGTAATCTTCTCGACTATATAGGCGGCGACCGGCGGCCCGGAGTTGGAATATGCCATTCGCGTTCCCGGTCGCCAGCGCGAAATACGGGAGGGACGGTCATAATCGAGCCCTTCGCGCAGCGTCATCCCTTTTGCATCCTTCACAGATTCCCTTAAGTGAATGTCGTCCCAGCCGGTAGTGTGTTCGAGGAGGTCAGCGACCCGTACCGGGTCAGTAGCCTCCCATCGGTTCCCAAACGAGACCTCGGGTACAAGTTTGTGCACGGGGTCCTGAAGCGATACCTTGCCCTCATTTACAAGCTTGAGGATGGAAAGCGAAACGAAGGCTTTCGAAATCGAGCCGATTCGGAACAGGGTCTCGTTAGTGGCGGCCTGATGCGCAGCTACGTTAGATTCGCCAAGTCCGGCCACCAACTCAGGGCCGCTGCGGCGCACGATGGCTACACACAGACCCGGCGTATGAGAGTCATTGAGGATTTTCCCCAGTTGTTGACGCAGCTCCGTTATCGACTGCGCGGATTTCAGTGCGCCCTCTTTCATCTTCTGCGCGTAAGCGGCAACAGCGAGCAGACTGAGCATTTGCATGACAAAGGTGGATCTCATATTCTGACTATGATCGCCCAGTCCAACGAGCGCAGTCGAACGCGATGGTCATTGAGTCCATTGGTTCTGGGCAAGATATGGCGTTATCGTACAAGTGGATTCCGCCGAGATCGGTTGACAGTACCTGTCCGGAAACGCCACTTCAACCTGCTTCCCACCTGATCTGGTGACGAGCATAATAGGAATCATGATCCGCTACAGGTCTTCGATCGTGGCACTCTTCGCCCTGGCGAGCCAGTTCATTCTCGCCTGTGTCACTGCTATTGGTCAGTCCGAAATGAGACGACCAGCTTTCGAAGTCGCTTCGGTTAAGCCCACTCCACCGGAACGGCAGAACCAACTTCGTATGGACTATTGCGGCGCTGGCGGGAGGTTTGTTGTCGGAGGCACGCCGGTCTTCTGGTCCCTGAAATATGCCTTCGGGTTAAAGGACTATCAGATCGTCGGCGCGCCAGGGTGGATCACCGCTTTCGATTCCGCCTATGACATTGAGGGCAAACCGTCCCGTCCGGTGGATAACGCAGTGTGCCGGCTGATGCTCCAGTCGCTTTTCGCCGATCGGTTCAATTTGGTGGCGCATCACGAGATGAAGGAAACCACCGTTTACTTATTGAAGATCGGAAAGAGCGGGCCGAAGGTTCCTCAGGGCGGGGGAGTCAAGCTGAACGGATCAGTGCAAGAGGAGGCGCCAGGACGACCTGAATGGCCGAATGGATGGACGATGCCTCGCCTCGCGGCATATCTGTCCGACGTGACCGGCCGCCCCGTGGTCGATCGAACTGCTCTTGACGGAACCTACGGAATCACACTCAAGTTTTCATGTTAGCGCTCATCGGAAAACGTAGATTTTCGGACTTTCGCCGACGCGGGCTTGTCGACAATCCCACGAAGTTTGAGACGCAGGTACTGGAGATAACCGGCGGTAACTGGATGTTCCTGGAGTTCATCAATGACGGGTTGGAAGTAAGCGAGGGAACGGACTCGCGGTAGTGGCGGCACGTCAACAGGCCGCACCGTGCGACGGAGACAGGCCAGCAGGAGGGCCGTCTCAACCACTTCCAGGGGGACGCCGCGGTCAAACCAGAGGCGGGCCTGGCGCTGGTCTGGAACGCTGGCTCGCAATGGCGTGTCCGATAGGTCGACGTAGAGCGTCAGCACTGCAGCGACATAAAGCGCGGGATCGGAGTTCGGATCGAGAATCGACGAAGCGGGAGTCATTTCTTTCTCCGGCGCGCCGCGGTTTCCTGCTCGCTTTCGCGCATTCGATAGCTGTCGCCTTCAATCGCGGTGACGTCGGCGTGGTGGAGCAAACGATCCAGCAGCGTGACGATACAGGTAGCGTTGGGAAAGACTTCGTTCCATTCCTTGAATGGACGATTCGTGGTCAGGATCACTGGCTTGCGTTCATAACGGCGGTTGACGACTTCGTAGAGCAGGTCGGCGGCCTTGTCGTCAAAGGATAAATATCCGACCTCGTCGATGCACAAAAGTCCAACGTTGGCGTACCCGCGCAGCTTACGGCGGCGGCCTTCCGGAGACTGCCGGTGCAGTTCTTCGAGCAGCGCCGCCGCGGAACGAAACAGCACGGTATGGCCGGCGAGCACGGCGGCGTGAGCGATGTTCTGAACGATCATCGTCTTGCCCAAACCGTTGCGGCCCACAAGGACGAGGTTGCGTGTCTCGCCAAGAAAATCGAGCGTCAGCGCGCGCTCGATGACATCGCGTTCGATCTTGGCGGGCCAGGACCAATCGAAGTCGGCCATCGGCTTGAATCGCTTGATGCCGCTGATCCGCAACCGCCGCTCCAGGCTGCGGCGAGAGCGTTCGGAAGCTTCCGCCTGAGCGAGCTCTTCGAGAATCTGATGAGCCGAGCAACGGGCCTTGGTGACGCGCGCGATGAAGTCATCCAACTGCGCGGGCACGGCGCACAAGCCGATCTGCTTGAGTTGAGTGGCGAGACTATGGTTCGTCATTGTCGTCATCTTTGGTGCGGGCGAGTTCATCGTAGGTCTCCAGATCGTGCGGTCGGATGTCGAGCGCTTGAGCTTGCGGATGATGGCTGAGATCGAGGCTAAGCGGCGAAGAGCGAGGTTGCCGGCGCAGCAGGAAAGCCACGGAAGAGGCGCGCGGTGTGTTGCGTTGCAGCGTTTCGGCGATGGCGCGGCGCAATGCGGCGGCGCCATACTGCTCCAGCAGTTTCATCAGTTGAGCCGTCTGGGCGCCAGCCGATTCGCCCTGCGCGAAGGCCAGATCTAAAAGCGTTTTACTCTCCGGCACAGCTTGCTCTAACCGGCCGCCGGGCGTGGAGTGGAACGCTTTGCGCTTGATCTTGAGGACGGCTTCCTGATGCGCCGGATCGAGCACGAGCTGATGCCGATCGTAAGTGCGATTATGTCTGGCGATCTCGAATGAGCCATCGAGAATGCGCACGCTAACATCGGAGGCAACCAAGGTGAGTTGCCGCCCGACGGCTTCCGGCGGGATGGAGTAGTCGTTGAGATCGAAGCGCACGTAGATGGTCTTGCGCGAGCGCACGGCCTCGATCCGGTCGGTAGAGAAGGCGTGCAGCGGAGGAGGCAGCAGACGGGACTGTTCTTCAGCGAAGACATCGGCGAGCGTGCGGTCGTCGCCGCCAGGCCAGCGCCGTTGGTGCGCGACCTGGTCACGCCAGAGGAAAGCCTGGCGATTGCATTCGGCGAGCGTGGTAAAAGTTCGGCCTGCCCAGAACGAGTCGCGGACATAGCGGATAGCGCGCTCCACGCGGCCTTTCTGATTGCCGGCGCGCACTTGGCAGGGCCGTGGAGCGAAGTGATAATGCGCGCTCAACTCGATCAGCCGGGGATGAAACTGGATCTGATTGCCGCGGCGCTCCAGCACCGCGCTCTTGAGGTTGTCGTAAAGAATCACGCGCGGCTGCCCGTGCCAATACTCAAACGCATGCACGTGGCCGCGCAGGAAATTCTCCATGGTTTGATCGAAGAAGAACTCCAGATACAAGGCTCGGGAATACGAAAGCGTCATCACGAAGCAGGACAGGGCTCGCTTGGCGCGGCCCACCATCACATGTCCAAAGTGGGCCCAGTCAACTTGCGCTTGCTCACCGGCAAACGTGTGGAGTTGCAAGAACGGCTCGCGGCTCGGGGACGCAAGCGGTCGACGGTACGCCGCAGCTGCACCACGCTGCCGCTGTAGCCGCGGTCGCGAATCATCTGGTAAATGCGCGTGGCGCGCAGGCGCGGATGTTGGCTGAGGGTGTTGCGAATAAACTCGATGTAGGGGTCGACGACGGACGCTCCCAGCGGCTTGGAACTATTGAAGCGTTCGCTTTCCACCGCGTTGCGAACGGCGTCCGGGTGGACGCCCAGTTCACTGGCGATGGTGCCGATCTTCCAGTGTTCGGCGTAAAAGTAGCGGCGGATCTGCGCGCGGATTTCCGGACTGATCATGCGATGGCTCACCTTCGGCGTGGAATGCGTGGGAAGGGATCGATGAAGCGTCCGGTACGTCCGCAGATCCGGCAGCGCAGCCACAAATAGGGCCGGATCTGTGTGCGGACTGCGGCGCCGGAGGATGCTCTACCGAATCGGCCGGTCCACAATCGAATGATGCCGGGGAAACGATCGAAAGGGAACCTTGATCCGTCACGGGCGATTGCTTTGGCGCAGGCGGCATCGGTACGCGTGCTGGCGATCGCGATGATCGAGCTGCCCTTCGGGGCTCTGTTGGTGGCGTCGGTTGGCGCGCTGCCGCTGCTGCCGGGGGCTTGCTGGCGGCATTGGTGGCTGCAGTAGCGGTGTCCGCGGTCGCAGTGCGTGCAGATGAAGAAAACCGCGTGGCAGCCTTGACCAAGGCAAATTCGTTGCCGCAGAACCGCTTCGCCATGAACCACCGCCATGCGTCATCGCAGGCGGGACTGGACAACGGCAGTGGTCTCGTGGCAGCTTAAAACCAGCTCTGTTTGGTTCTACCTGTCCAATGGTTGCCGAACACGTAACCCTGCCGCGCTAACGGCAGGGTTCCACCTATTTCTCGCCTTTGAGACAAGATACTTCCTGTGGCCCCTCTGGCGGATGATCGGACGATGATTGCGCCTTCGGCGCGATGATGTCGCTGGCCTGGGGCCAATATTCAGAAAACTACGTTTTCAGATGATT
>CAVXPE010000013.1:0-690155 GCA_963763545.1 Bryobacterales bacterium | reverse complement strand
CGATTTTGAGGGGCCGAGAGCAATAGCCCACCATGCTCTATACCGCGAGAACCGCAGGTGGCTCGTGCGCCGTTGCGTCACCCCAAAGCGGCAGTCAAATCCGCCACCAGATCGTCGATATGCTCGAGTCCCACGGAAACCCGCAGCAGGTTCTGCGGCGTCTCGGTGATCCGCACCCTCTATCGACGCCCGGTGCTCGATCAAGCTGTGTGTCCCGCCCAGGCTCGTCGCCCGGATGAACAATTCGCAACGCGCGGCAACGCTCATGGCTTCCTCGCGCCCACCGCGCACCTGAAACGACAACATGCCGCCGAAGCCACCACACATTTGCCGCCGGCGCGATCATGTGGCCGGGGTGCTGCGGCAATCCGGGATAATGCACGGCTTCCACTTTCGGATGCCGCTCGAGAAATTGCGCCAGCGCCATCGCATTTTCCGAATGCACGCGTACCCGGCATGGAAGTGTCTCGATGCCGCGCAGCGACAGCCAGCAATCGAAGGGTGAAGGTACAGCGCCGCCGTAGCGCTGCGACTTTCTGGCGCGCTCGAAGAGGTAGTTGTTGAAGCGCGCGATCAGAACGCCGCCCACCACGTCGCTATGGCCGCTGATGTACTTCGTCGTAGAGTGGACCACCATGTCGATACCGCAATCGAGCGGGCGCTGCAGCACAGGCGTAGCGAAGTGCCGTCGCAAACCGTAATCGCCCGGCGGCCGGGTTCGCGCGCGATAGCGGCGATGGCGGAGAGATCGGTAATGCGCATCAAGGGATTCGAAGGGGTTTCGAGCCAGACCAAGCGTGTGGCGGGGCGCATAGCGGCGCGGATGGCCTCGGGCTGCGTCATATCCGCATAAGTGGTTTCAATGCCGGCGCGCGCGAAGAGTTCGCCGATGACCTTGCGCAATCCCCACTAGACGTCGTCGGGAGCCACGATGTGGTCGCCCGGTTCGAGGCCTTGCACCACTGCCGTGGCTACGGCGAGTCCGGAGGAAAATGAAATGGCTTCGTGCGCCGGCTTCCAGCGCCGCGAGACACTGCTCCAGCGAACGGCGCACCGGATTATTCTCGCGGGAGTAGCTGAAGCCGCGCGGGTAATCGCCTTCAGGGCTGCGTTCGAACGTGCTCGAGAGGTGGATAGGCAAGGCAACGGCGCCGGTGGCAGAGTCGATATGGCGTCCGGCGTGGACAGCGGTGGTTTCGATCTTCATTATTTGCCACTATACCGTTTTGAAGCGGCGCCACCGCGATGGAACGAGTTTCCTATTTTTTGCCGGCCGCCGCGACAATTTCTCGGCGAAGTAGTTTTCCACTTTCGACCGGTTGCGCGCCACTTCGTAATAGGCGTTGCGCAATACCTGATCGGCGCTGTTGCGCAGGTTTTCGCGGATGTTCTGCTGCACGCGCGGGTCGTTCAGATCGCGCTGGCCGGCCGGCTCCTTGGAGATCATCTTCAGGATGCGATAGCCATCCTGGTGTGGATGATGGGCGAGACCGCGCCGGGCTGCAGCGACATCACCATGCGGCGCAGATCGGGATTGGCCTTTTCGAGCGTCGATTCCGGCATGAAGCCCATATCGCCGCCGTTGGGCGCGGTGTTGGCGTCCTCGGAGTAATTCTGCGCGAGCATGGCGAAATCCTCGCCCGTTGCTTGAGGCGGCGCTCGATATCGGTGATCTTCTGCTTGGCCTCGGTCTCGTTCTGCGCCTTGCTGTTCTTCAGATTGCGCACGTTGGGGTCGGGCGTGGGGGTCACCAGGATCTGCGCCAGGTGGATCTGCGGCTCGGCGAGATTGAAGCTGGCCTTGTTGGCGTTGTAGAAATTGGCCACGTCGGCATCGGTGATGGTGATGTGCGAGGTGATCTCTTTGGCGATCAGCTTATCGACGGTCAGGTTCTGGCGGATCTGCGTCTTCAGGTCGTCCAGGGTCATGTGGCGGTCGGCGAGCTGCTTGTCGAACTCCTCTTTGGTGTAGGCGCTTTCATCTTGTTGACCTCGGTTTCGACGTCGGCGTCGACGGCCTGCAGGCCCAGCTTTTCGGCGCGCTGCAGCATGATCTCGGTGGTGATCAGGCTGCCCAGCAGTTCCAGCTTCTGGGACTGCACCAGATCGTCGTTGGAGTCTTCGGGGACCTGCGGGATATTGGGTCTGGTAGGTCTTTTCGAGCTCCGTCGTAGGTGATCGGACGGCCGTTGACTGCGGCCGCCACTCCGGCCGGGGCGCCTTGCTTGCATGACGACAAACGCCAGACAGGCGGCAGACCGCCGCGAACAAAGCAAGTGACGGTTCATGATTGAACTTCCCATTGTAGCTTGAGCCGTTCGGTAAAATGGACGCGTCCTATGAGAGTCGGAATCATTGGCACCGGCGCGATCTCCCATAAACACGCGCAGGCGTACCGCAACATCGGATTACGAGTTGACGGTCTGCACGGACGTCAACGAAGCAGTAGGACGCAGTTCGCCGAGCAGTGGGGCGCGGAATTCGTGCCCACCTACGAGGAGGTCTGCCGCCATCCGCGAGGTGGACTACGTGGATGTCTGCACGTTCCCGGATTTCCGCCTGCAGCCGATCGAGATCTGCGCCCAGACCGGGAAGCACGTGCAGGTGCAGAAACCCATCTCAACCAATCTCGAGACGGCGCGCGAGATGATCGAGACCGCGGCGCGCGGCGGCATCGTGCTGGGCGTGGTGAGCCAGCACCGCTTCGACGATGCCAGCCTGTTTCTGTCGAAGCGCTCGCGGAAGGCCGGCTGGGCAAGCTGCTGCAGTGCGATTGCTACGTGAAGTGGTATCGCTCGGCCGAGTATTATTCGCGGCCCATCAAGGGAAGCTGGCAGACCGAAGGCGGCGGCGCGCTGATCAACCAGGCGATTCATCAGGTGGATCTGCTGCGCTGGCTCGCGGGGCCGGTGAGCGAAGTCTTCGGCGCGTGGCAGTTGGGCGCGCTGCACAAGATCGAATCGGAAGACGTGGTGAACGCGGTGGTGCGCTATCGCCAGCGGCGCCACGGGCGTGATCCAGGCGGCGACGGCGTTCTGGCCGGGCTATCCCGAGCGCATGGAATTCCACGGCACGAAAGGCACGGCCATCATCTCGGGCGACAAGCTGACCGCCTGGGACGTGGAGAACGATTCCGGCGAACCGGCGCCGGTAACCAAGGAAGTCGCGTCGGGCGCGTCCGACCCGATGGCGATTTCGCTCGAGCCCTTCGAGCGGCAGTTCCTCGATTTCGGCGAAGCGATACAGACCGGCAGGAAGCCGAAGTGCTCGGGCGAAGAAGGATATCAGGCGCTGGAGATTGTGGATGCGGTGTATCGCTCGTGCCGCCAGGGACAGAAAGTGCTTCTGTAGGTTCAGAAAGGCGGCCTGGGCAACTTATCGCATTCACTTCAAATTCTCGTTGAACCACCCAATCATCCGCACCAGCACATCCTTCTGATCGGCCGGCTTCCGGAACCGGTGACCTTCGTTCGGATAAACCACCATCTCGGTCTTCACGCCCAGATCGCGTCAGCGCGTGCCAGAATTCGTACGATTGCGGCGGCGGGGCATTCGCCGTCGCGGTCGCCCACCACTACCAGCGTCGGCGTCTTCACGCTCTTGATGAAGTCGATGGGCGAGCTCTTGGCGTAGACCGCCGGGTCGTCGTAGACCGAGGCGCCGAAGTAGGGCAGCATCCATTGGTCGATGGAGTTCTCGCCGTAATAGCTTTGCCAGTTGGCGATGCCCGCGCCGGCCACGGCGGCGTGGAAACGGTTGGTCTGCGTCACCGCCCACATGGTCATGTAGCCGCCATAGCTCCAGCCGGTGATGCCGACGCGGTTTTCGTCGATGGGCGCGCTGCGTACGGCTTCGTCCACGCCGGCGAGAATATCGCGCAGATCGCCGCCGCCGAAATCCTTCACGTTGGCCGCGGTGAACTTCTCGCCTTGCCCGTAGCTGCCGCGCGGATTGGGCAGCAGCACGAAATAGCCCTGCTGCGAGAGCAGCGTCGCGTTGAATCCGGGCCTGGGCCACGCGGGCTTCATCGACGACGCGGGGCCGCCGTGGACGCTCACCACCATCGGGTATTTCTTTGCCGGGTCGAAGTTCTTGGGGTAGATCAGCCAGCCCTGCACGCGTGAACGCCGTCGCTCTTCCAGTGCAGGCTTTTGGTTCGCCCCAGAGCGGCAAGCGATCCTCGTTGGCGTGCGTCAGCTTGCGCCAATCGCCGACCGGGCCGGCCCACACTTCGGGCGCGCGCTGCCAGGAGTTGCGCGTCACGGCGGTCGACTTGCCGTCGTCGGAGAGCGACACGCCGCCGCCATCCATGGTGAAGATGGTTTCGTCGCCTTTCCAGAGGCGCTCGATCTGGCCGGTGGCCGGGTCGATTTGCGAGACGGCGCTGCCGCCATCGAAGTGTTCGCTGAAGTAGATGTACTTCGAATTCCTGGGCGCGGCGATATCGGCGACGGACGATGTGATGCCCGGCGTGAGGCTGCGCGGCTTCGCCACCCGCCGCGTTGACACTGATAAGATCTCGCCGCCGGTCGAGCCCTCGTCGCTCATGATGCCGCCGATGAAGAGGATCGATTTGCCGTCGGGCGACCAGCGCGGCTCGGCGATCTGGCGCTCGACCGGCGGCTTGTAGACGGCTTTCAGCTCGCCGCCGGCCGAGGGCACGGTGTAGATTTGCGCGATCCACCAGTTGTTATCGCCCATGCCGGCCGCGGCGGAGACGGCGAAGCTGCGGCCATCGGGCGACCAATCGTACTCGTAGATGTACATGTTGGCGGGCGAGATCTGGCGCGACGAGCCGGCCGCAAGATCGATCACGGCGATGCGCTGCTCGTAGATCTTCGATTCCAGCACGCCGGAATCGGGCGGAACAGGGTCGAGCGGTCCGGCGCGATGCGGCAGGTTCTCGGTGAAGAGAATCGCGATGCGCTTGCCGTCGGGCGACCAGCGCGGATCGGCCAGCAGGCCGGTGAGATGCGTCTCCTGCTTCGCCGCGCCGCCGGCTGCGGGGGCGACGTAGAGCTGGAACTGATCGGCTTTGGCGCAGTCGGAAAGGAAGGCGACTTGCTAGCTATCCGGCGACCAGGCGATGGCCTCTTCGTCGCAGGCAGTCTTTCCCTCGCCCGCGCCGATGTGGATGGGCGTGGCTGAAGCGTACGGGGTGGAGACTTCGATGGCCGACTTGCCGCCGGGCAGCGATTCCACGTAGGCGACATGCGATCCGTCGGGCGAGATCACGGCCTGCGGGAACCAGCGCGTGGCGGCGATCTCGGCGAGCGCGGGTTCAACGGGCGTTACCGCCTTCTGTCCCCATGCCGCGCAAACGGCGAGCAGCAGCGCGCCAGATAGTCTATTCACTCTTTCGGAACCTCCCCGGATACTTTTATGATAGCGAGAGTCGAAGGGGCGGCCGGGAAGCCAGGCTGCGGATTTCGAGGTGAAATCATTGCGGTGACTTGCGTGTTCGCCGCTTGACTACTGCGACGATTCCCACCAGCAGCGCCGCGGCGCTCAACCAGCGCGCGGTCTGCTGCTCCGACGCCTCCATCGTAGGACAGTTCGACGACGCAGGCGCCGCTGCATCGTGGCTCGACGACCATTTGTCCCAGTTTGTCTGGCAGGATGGGACGCGGCTCGCCGCCACGAAGGCATGCCAACCTTTATCCAACGTGATCTGCACGCTGAGAGTATATGCTCCGGGGCGAAGGTCCCAGCGATGGAGGCAGCGCTCGTGCCGCGCCAGGTGAACGATGCGTCGGGCAGCGCCGGATCGTCAAGCGCGGCCAGATAGTGGTCGAGCGGCTTCGCGTAGTAGGCCGGCGGGCGTTCCTGGGGCAAATCGGATGGCAACATGGCATGAGCCAGCGAGGAGCGGCCTCGCGGAACGGCGTAGATTACCTCAGGGCCATCGCGCCAGATTTCGGGAAGGCCATCGAACTTCTCCGGATGCGCGTAGGGATGGTAGAACTCGCGGCTCTCGGGTCCGCCGCCCACGATGGCGCCGATGCCGAAGGCTTTCAGCCAGGCGAGCATCGTGTCCTGCCGATCGCCGGCGTAGATTTGGTAGATGACATCGGGCAGGAAGGTGTTACGCTCGCCATTGTCGAAGCCGCCGGTGAGCATGGGAGTGTCGCTGAATGCCTGCATCCAGAAACCGATGGTCCCTGGCGCGAACACGCGCTGGCCGGTGTTGTGTGCGCCGAGCCAATGGGAGATTTCGAATTCGGCGGTGGACGCGATGTCGATGGGTCGCTCGAGGTCTTGCGCGCGGCGGTGTTGGCGGATGGCGACAAAGAGGCAGATGGTCGCGGCCACGGCGATAAGGATGCGCGGATTGGCCACTCTCACTTTGGCGGCGATTAGACCGGCGAGCAGCCAGAAGGCGAGATCCATCTCGAGGTGATAGCGTTCGGGCTGCGGGATCACGTTCAGCTTGAACCACATGGCAAGCAGCGAAATGGAGGCGGTGAAGTAGAAGAACAGGGCCGCGACGCGGATGGGGCGATCCACTTGCCGTCGTGCCAAGGCCCAGGCGAGGGCCAGCGCGACCGTGGCGACCGCGGCGTCGAGTACAGGCTTGGCTTTGAAGCCTCCCGCGGCGACCAGTGGCGCATTGGCCTGTATGGTGGCGATAGTGGAGGGCGCGACGAACGGGGCCGCGATGGCATAAGCCCAGCAGGCGATGAGGCCCAAGCGCCGCCATGCGCCATCGAAATTCGCAAGCAGGAACGACGCCCCAACGAGGGCGAGCGCGAAACCTCCGATCCAATTGCTCAGCACGGTGGCCGCCATGGCCAGCGCTGCGGCGAAATAGGTGGCGGAAGTCCGTCGTGTGATTGCTAAGTAGAGAGCCCCGATCGACAGGGCCAGCAGCATCAGGGCGCTGATGTGCGGGCCCTCGCCCCAGCTCACCATGGCGTCAAGCCGGCAGGGCGCGAACCAGCCGCCGATGTCGCGGCGGAACGATGGGACCAACCAGATGGTGGGCGAGAAGAGCGAATATCCGGCGGCGGCCAGGCAGGAAGCCGAGCGCGTGGCCCCCAAACGAAGCAAAGCCCAATAGAGGGCGACAGGCGCGAGCGAGTAGAACACGGCCGTGACTGCGTGATAGGCGAGTCCCGCCGATATGTGGGCAAGTGCCGAAACGGCGGCTACGGTGACGTGCAGGAGAGGCGGGTAGCTATCGGGAAACGGAATGCCGCCATACCAGAGAGGCATCCAGCTCAAGTGGGGAAAATGGTCGCGAATGTAACGCGCGAGGCCGATGAACGCGCCTTCGATGGATGCCATCTGCGCGATGTATTGCGAATGGAAAAGCCGCAGAGTGATGAAAGCGTTCAGGGAAGAAGAGAAAAACCGGGCAGGCTAATTGCGTGCCGCGACTAGAAAGTGAAACTCAAGCCTCCACGCACGCTGCGCGGGTTCTGCACCAGCAAAATGCGCTGCCCATCGGCCGTGGTGAGCGGCAGATAGCCCTGCGCGAGAATATTACGGATATCAGCGGTGGCCTCCACGCGTCCGCCGAATCCCGGTATTGGCTGGCGTACGCAGACGTTCATCCCGGGCAAGCGGCTGCATGCCCGCGGTGGAGTAGAGATTTCCTGCCATCAGAGCGCGGCTGATCGCCCATCCATTGGTAACTTGCCATGAGGTGCGTTCCCGAGTGCGGCACGGTGGCGGAGATTCGCGCGGTCACCGATTGCCGCCGGCCCTCGCGAATCATGGCGCGCAATTCGTCGGGACTGTGGCTCACCAACTCGTTCTTGTCCGTCGTAAGCGCGCCCGCATCGCCGTAAATTAAAGTGGCGCTGGCGTTGCTGCCCAGGTTCTGCGTGGCCGATACGGCTACACCGGTGCTTTGAAACGTGCCGGCGTTGAGAACCGAGCTGTTCGAGAAGAGATCGGGCAGAACGTCGCCACCCGAGAAAAATCCGGCCGGAGCGGCCATCGTCATGGCTGCGTTGGTAATATCCTGGCGATAGAGCGACGCGCGATAGGTGCGCGAACCGCTATTGGTGCACGTATACCGTCTCGTATTCGTCGCCGCGCTGAATCTGTGCGCGGCCATCGAGCAGTGACATGCGCGGGAAAACTCCCAAAGCATCAACGTCACGGCGTAGGCTGCTATCGTCGGCGGGCGGGGCCGAAGGATCGGCAGCGGGGCTTCCACCAAGATCGGGACGCGCCGTTGCCGGAGGTGTACGCGACGATCAAATCGTCGTTCTGATCCACCGCGTAGGTCAGGCGGGCGTAGGGGCTGTAGTAGTTCAAATGGTCGAGGAACGACACCAAGTCCATGGTGAAGCCGTACTGTAGCGTGAGGTTATCCGAGATCCTGCTCTGGTCATCGAACCCGGCCGACATGGTCCGCATTAACGCAAGCCCCGCGCCGTCCGGACTGGCGAATGCCGTCGCAACGCGGCCAGGAAGCATCAACTGCCGGATGGTCAGCGAAACCTCGGGCGTGCCACCGGCGATTTCGCGGCTGTAGCTGGTGAGAAAAGCCGTGGCGGGAGTCCCATTGGTTGAGCCGTATCCTAGATTGCCGCGAACTGGATCAGGCTGTTTCCGTACAGCGAAGTAGCCAACGCGAACGTTGTGCCAAGATCGGCCTGGTTACTTACGCCGGCGTTCAACGATCCTTCGCCGGCCGAAACGTTCACGAGACCCCGTGTGTCCGAGAACACGGCGGCGTGTCCAACGGTAGACGCGGCCACTTTCGATTGTGTCCCGGCCGCGGCATTCTGAGCAGGATCGGCGTCGGCATCGATATCCAAATAACGCAGCACCGGTCGCGTTGCCGGCGCGCTGCGCAGCACCCACTTCCAGTCCTCGGTCATGATATTGCCGTTCTCGACCGACCGGATAAGCGAACTGGATGGTGCTGAAGAGCGTGCTAAGGTTCACGTTCAACATGCTTCGCATGCCGGGCTGCACGAGAATCTGACGAGTAGCGGGGATGAAAGCGGCCAGCGAAATCTTGACGGAGTAGACGGCGGGAAAAGCCCGAGAGCTTGAATTCGCCGTGATCATCGGTGAGAACCTTGCCCAGCGGCTGCTGCAAGTGATTGTAAAGAGTAACGGAAGCGCCAATTTGAGGCGCTCCGGCGGGTCCACGAACGGTTCCCGCGATAGCGCCAGACAGCGGAACCGACACCGCGGCGTGGACCTGATCGACTCCGATCAGGCAGACAAAACCCGCGAGCAACAGCCAACGCGTCGTGTTCGTCCTCTTCTCCAACATCCGCAACAACTCCGGATGCGGCCCTACGGCTCATAGGTTACCGTAAATTGGGCCGTCAAGGGGAGTGATTGATTCCGCTTCTTATCGGTTACCTTTATTCGCAGCGTGTACGATCCGGGCGCCAGCTTCATCATCTTCAGATCGAGGTATTTCTCGATCGTGACCTGGCTAGCGCGAGGCCTCCGGGATTCTGATTCACGTCCTCGACGGCGCTCGACCAACTTGTCGGTGGTGCCCGTCTTCACCAGTTCGTATTCAACCTGGCCGACCGCCTTGTGCGTGTTCTCGTCCGGCTCGAAGTTGTAGAGCTTCACGTAGATGCCGATGCTCTCGTCCGGCTTGAAGGAGGGGGCGCATGTATCGCAGTTCGCCATACGCGGCCGGACCTTGGTATCGCCCAAAACGAACATGCCGAGGCCGATGCTCTTCGTATCGACGTGCTGCATATAGTCGGCGAGCACGAGCTTGCTGGCGCGAAAGGTGGTCCTGGTCGATGCGCGGCACGGTGAGCAGCTTGCTCTCGAGCGCCGACATTGCCGGCGACGACGTCCTTGGCTGCCACGTTCAAGCGATACGTGCCCGGCTGCAAGGGGACTGCCTTTTGATAAATCGACTTGTTCTGGGCCGCGGCCGCCAGCATCGACGGCGGAATCGGAATCGTCACTGGATCGTCGAAGGGCGTGGCCACGCGCCGGTGCGTCTGGTTGGTGATGCGTGCCCAGGATTTCCAGTTCCGCCTTTTGAACCCCGTCCTTCATCTTGAACTGCAGGTCTTTGTTGTCGAATTGAACGGTGATGGTGGTCATCACCGAAGCGTCGGTGACGGGGAAATAATCGACGCGCACCTTCATCGGAAGCTGGTTGTAGCTGATCTTCGAATGCACTTCGATTCCAGATCGGGGAACTTGATCGGCGGCGCTTTCTGCAGCTTGGCGAACTGCTCGATGCGGTTGAATTCGTTCATGCTCTCGGGCTGGCCGCCGAAGGGAACGCCCAAGTGGGTGCCATCGGTATTGTTGAAGCGCGCGGTTTTGTCGGACATGCCCATCTGCTCCATCAGGGTCAGGCCGGCGCCGGGAACGTAGAGCAGCGCGTCCTTTTCCGACGGGTCGCTAGTCATGCGGAACTCGCCCGACATGGTGGGGTCGACGAATTCGATGATGATGTTGTTGCCGATGCCTTCGATGTAGCGATAGCGCCATTGCTGGAACGGGAACGTGGAGGTTTCGCCGCCGCCTTCTTCCGGAGGCCGCTCGTAGAAGCCGCCCGAGGAGTGGTCTTCGATTTCGTCCGGCGGGCCGAAGGTGATGTAGATGCGGCCGCGGTCGGTCTTCCAGCCGGGAATGCCCGAGGCGAAATGCTCGTTGGCGTAGGCGATGCGGCGGTAGTGCTCTTCCTTGAACTCGTTCTCTTCGGTGTCGGGCGTGGGATCGCGGCGCAGCCAGAAGTTCTCGATGAAATGTCTCGCGCTCTTCGTCGTTGTTCAGCTTCTTGAAGGCCGCCCGCTCTTCGTCGGTGATGATGTAGGCGACGTCTTCGTTCAGCCACTTCTTATAGGGCGTGGCCAGCTCGTCGCGCTGCTTCTTTTCCTTGGCTTTGCGTTCCTTCTCCGTCATGGGACGGGCGATGGTTTCGCTCTGCGAAGAGGTCTTCTTCTTGCTGGTATCGTCCTGCTGCGGCCCCGCCATGGACAGCCCAAGCAGGATGGAAACGGAGATACCTAAGATCGAAAGGCGTGTAGCGTTCATACGGCAACGGCTCGCTTGGCTGATTGGAATCGGCTGTCATCTATTTTAGATCCAGAAAGTTGCGGCGGTCAATCCGTGAAGGGTCCGCACAGTGTGCGTGGGACAGCGCGGAAGGCAGTCACAGGTTTTCGAAAAAATTTCGCCGATTGTTTTCAATGCATTGGCGGGAATGGAGGCCGTAGCCTGAAACTCGCGGGATAACGTGAAATTGTAAGAGAGCCCGGCCAATTTACCCACCAACACGTTTCTCCTCGCGGTTTCCCGCCTTTCAGCCTTCCCGCTCGGAATGAGCGATCCATCCTACCCGGCTCTCTTACCATACGACGAACCGGCAGCTCGTTCTACTTTGAAACGCCGAATGTGCCGATATGGTGAATGTGGCTGGGACGGTCGAGACCAAATTGAAACACGTTTAGGCTCAAACCGAACGTCTATCGTTGTCTTCGGTAGTCTTCCAGGTGCTTGGGCGAGGTGCAATGGACGCCCCTTCGCGACTTGGCACGCGGATTGCTATGTTAAGGCCGAGAGGTACGGGCCATGGATGCGGTAATGATAATCGGAGCGGTGGTTGGAAGTTTCGCGGGAGCCTTCGCGCTGCAAAAAGCTGCGCTCGAAGGGCTGTTCCGCATGATGAACGTCGACCGCCGCGCCCGCCAGTAAATTCGAGCCGGGCTGGCGCTTACTTGCGCGAGCCCCGGCGCGGATTTCTCAATTGGCTTTGCCGCATCTTCTGCTTTTTCCGTTTGGGTTTGCTGATCACAAACGTTCCGCTGCCCAGATATTCCGCTTTAAATAATTTATCGTCTGCCATAATCGTGATTCCCCATATTATCCTGGATAACAGTTGACTGTCACCTCATTTCGCTCGCTGCTGCGTTCTAGTTGCTCGCCGCGCCCGCCTTTTCGCAGAGTTCGCTGTGCAGCCGAAGTACCCTCCATCCTGCAGCGAGCTCTCCGAAATTACCGGGATGAAAGTGCATCACGCCGTGCCGTGCGCATTCATTACCAAGGCGGACGTAAATAAATTTCTCAAAGACCGTGTAAACGAAGTGGCGAAACCGGACGATATCCGCGCCGAGGAATTGACACTGAAGAAAGTTTAATTTCGTCCCGGCGGATTTCGATCTGGCGAAAAACACGGTCGATCTTTTGACCGAGCAGGCCGCGGCATTCTACGACTACAACAAGAAGAAGCTGTTCATCACGGAATCCGACTCGACCGAATCGCAGGAGCCGGTGCTGGCGCACGAATTGGGGCACGCGCTGGCCGATCAAAACTACAACCTGGCGAAATTTGTGCGGCAGGGGCGGAAAAGCGACGACGGTTCCACGGCGCGCCTGGCGGTGATGGAAGGGCAGGCGACCTGGCTGATGTCCGAGTTTCTGGCGCGGCAAGAACGGGCAATCGCTGAAAACTTCGCCCGAGCTGGTGGCCATGATGGCGAAGATGAGCGATTCCAGCGGGGGCCAGTATCCGGTGTTTGAAAACGAACCGCTGTATCTGCGGGCGACGCTGGTGTTTCCCTACACCAAGGGCATGCTGTTCCAAAACGCGGTAACGCAGCGCGACGGCGAAGAATGCTTTCGGCGAGGTCTTCAAGAACGCGCCGATTTCGACGCAACAAATTCTACACCCGGAGAAGTATTTTTCGGGAGTGAAGCCAACCGATCCCAAGCTGCCCGAAGTCAAGCTCGGCCATTCGTATAAGGGACTGGTGGGCGGAGTGTTGGGCGAACTGGAGCATCGCATTCTGATCGAGCAAGCCACCAGCGCGGCTCGGGCGGACGAGATCGCGCCCCACTGGCGCGGCGCAAACTTCGAGTTGGTGGAAGACAAAGCGGCTGGGCGCAGTGGTGCTGCTCTACGCATCCGAATGGGATACCGAAGAGGCCGCGCAGCAATACTTCGCCGCTTACCGCGTGTCGATGCAGAAGAAGTGGAAGAAGATGACGGTGGCCACGGATTCGCCAGGCGCCGTGACCGGCGAAGGCGACGACGGCCGCTTTGAATTGCGCCGCGATGGAGCTATCGTCACCAGCGTGGAAGGGCTTCCTCCTGCGATAAACTGAACGGGTATGCGAAAACCCCTTGCCGCCATCTCGTGTCTCCTGGCCTCTGTCACTGCTTCTTTCCGGCGCGCAAACGCCGCGCCAAGCGCCCGATATTCAAATTCAGGTTCCGACCGGGAAGCCCATCCAGTTAAGTCAATACAAGGGCAAGCCGGTGGTGCTGGCCTTCATTCTTACCACCTGCTGCCACTGCCAACACACTACGGGGCTACTGGTGAAGTTGCAGAATGAATTCGCGGCGAAGGGCGTGCAGGTGATCGAATGCGCGGTGAACAGCAACGCGGACGCGCTGGTTCCGGACTTCGTGAAAACTTATAAGACGAATTTCCCGGTGGGCTACAACTTCGACGTGGATTTCATTCTGGGGCCATTCCTGGAGCTTCCGAAGGATAAGACGCCTTCGATGCCGATACTGGTGTTCATCGACCGCAAGGGGATGATCCGCGCAGAGTACCAGGGCGCGGATGACTTCATATCGAGTCCGAATCAGGAGCAGAATATCCGGGCGGAGATTCAGAAGCTGCTGCCGAGGCCGGCGGCGTCGCGGTAGCGGCAGCGTCTCATCCCCAGTACATAACGGCGGGAACTCAAGGAGACCTTATGGCTGATATCGGATTTATCGGACTCGGCATTATGGGAAAGCCCATGTGCCGTAATTTATTGCGCGCGGGCTACTCCGTAGCGGTATATGACGTAGTGGCGGCTCCCGTTGCCGAACTGGCAGAGGCAGGAGCCAAAGCCGCTGATGGGTGCGCGTCTGCGTCAGCGGAAGCGGATGTTGTAATTACGATGCTGCCGGATGGACCGCAGGTTGAAGAGGCTATCACCGGCCCGGGCGGCGTGCTGGAAGGAGCGCGACCCGGCACGGTGGTGATCGACATGAGTTCGATTAACCCGATGGTGTCGCAGAAAATGGCGGCCGCTTGCGAGGCGAAGGGCGTTGATTTCATCGATGCGCCGGTCAGTGGCGGCGAGCCCAAGGCCGTCGACGGCACTCTGGCCATCATGGCCGGAGGCAAGGGAGCCGTGTTTGAAAAGGTAACGCCGATACTTCAGAAACTCGGTGCGAGCGTGACCCTGACTGGCGATGTCGGCGCCGGCAACGTTACCAAACTGGCGAATCAGATCATGGTGGCTTGCAACATCGCCGCTATGGGAGAGGCGCTGCTGCTCGCAACCAAGGCTGGGCTTGACCCGGAAGTGGTTTTCAATGCCGTAAAAGGTGGTCTGGCCGGCAGCACCGTCTTGAACGCAAAGGCGCCCATGGTGATTTCCCGCAATTTCAAGCCGGGCTTCCGAATCGCTCTGCACGAGAAGGATCTGCGCAACGCGCTGCAGGCTGCCGAATCCATGAAGGTGTCCCTGCCGTTCACGAGCCTGGCTCAACAGATCCTTATTGCGCTCATGAATAACGGCAAAGGGAACTTGGATCATTCCGCTATTGTGACTTTCCTCGAGGGTATGGCGGGAGTTGAAATAGCGAAGCCCGCAGCCGCGACCGCTTGAGGCAGGGTGTGGGGATCAATGAACGAAGAAACCGGGCTAAGATAACGCGAGTTGTGCAGATTCCGTGACCATCCAGTAGGGCCGGCAGGTCTCCGATAACCCCACTCTTCGACCAGTAGGGGCGCTGTGCGACGATGACTTCGTGAACTTCCTGTGTGAAGACCTGCCGCAACACGGCCTGGTGCTGGTCCCGCCGGAATCGGAAGACTACGATCCGCTTCTGTCCGATATCCAGCGTCGGCTGGCGGACCCCACAGACGGCTCGCCGCCGTTCCCCGAGCACCTCCGGCACGCATCTCTCCAGAAGACCGCCCCACCTCCGCGATTCTGCTCAATAGAAGTTCGAAGGCCATCGCCGCACTGCAAGTCGTCTGGCGTTTTGAGACGCAGGCAGGTCGGTCGTATCGCCATTCCCAGGGTATGCTGTCGCCTCAGGGGCTACTCCTCCACTTTGGGAGATCGGATGACGCTCAGCTCAAGCTGTACGGCTACTGGCACACCATCCTTGCCGGGTCGAAACGTTACCTGAGCAAATCCGGTATGGTCGGCGATAACACCGACGTGCGCCCACCGGCGCCCGACGAGAAGTGGCGCGTCGGCATCATCGGAGGAACTGGACGGGGTGGTGGCGGGAAAAGCCGCGATCCAATCGGGCAAGTGACTCTCGTGCTGGACGGGGTGTTCTTCTCGGACGGAGAGTTCGTCGGGCCGAACGCCGAGAAACTGTTCGAGCAGACCGTGGCCGACGCCGAAGCTCATCTAATGGTCGCCCGAATTGCACTGGAAGGCCATAACAAAGGCCTGCCTCCCGGGGAGATTCTTGCTGAAATCGAAAGAGCGACCGGCCCCGCCCCGGAACATCCTCCGATGAACTTGGCGTTCCGTAATCCCGGCGCCTCACAAGAGGAGTTCCGCAGAGCAGCGCTCCAGACGTTGGCCTTCCACTTTGCGGTGCGGCGCAGATTCCCTCAATCGCCCGATGAAAAACAGACGGTCTTCATGCTCATGGCCTGGAACGACACAGTTCTCCCGCATTTCCGCAAGGGCGATTGACACACTGTGGCCATCGGTATCCGCAATCGGTCGACGGCCTGGCACAGAGCGGGGGGCGGTTAGTGTGGACAGTAAACGCGCGTTACCGCCGAAGTGGATTTCGGCTGGTGCGGCTGCGGCACTCCGGCGATAATCCCACCTCGCAGCCACCAACAGCATCAGACAGCTTCTAGGAGAAGCGTGGGTGACTGAAGCGACGGCACCTTGGGATTGGAAGCGAGAGTATATTGGGTACATGAGTTCGAGACGGCGTTTTGCTCAATTGTTTGTTTGCTGTTCTCTATTCGCTCTGCCCGCGGTGGCCCAACTTGGGGGAGGCGAGCTTAGGCGAAAGCTCGGAGCCAAGAAGCTTGTGGTTCAGACGGTGGGAAACCTCGATTCCGCTGCTCTGCACGCAAAGTATGGCGCCCCCCTTGATAGGGAGACTTTCCATATGCCAGCCGGGTTCGACTTGGTTGTAGATTATGGGCAGAACGGTCAGGTATGTAGGTTGCAGGTACCTGCGTTGATGCCCACCAGCGAACAAGTCTTGAATAGCGATGTGATGAATCGACGAATGTATGACTTTCTCTCGGAGCTGGTACCCGATTCGATGCGGGGGAAGGAAATCAGAAAAATGATTTCATCGATGGGAGCGCCCTCCATTCAAACTATCGAATACGAACACGTCACAATCAGCCAGTTCAACGCGGGCCAGTTGTTTAGCCGTGACAATGTCATAACTGTCGCCTTCACTGACCAAAATTGTCAGGCCGCAGCTCGTCAATAGTATCAATCCAAGATAACCGTTCCAATTGTTATCAGGATGGCTCGAGCGGCGGCCCCAACAAAATGCTCAGAAAATGTGAACCCCAGCCAATCGCGTAACGATTCCGGTCGAAACACGGCGTTAAAACTCGCCCCTAAAGCTGCACCATTGGGCGCTTAATGGAAGATAACCCCACATATAGGGACGTTAAAGGGAGAGCTGGCTGGAGTGGCCCGCTCCGGCGAGTGTCTGCCGACCCAGCTGGTGCCAGCAGTCCACTCGCCAGCACAAGACCCCCATCCAGCCGAGCGCATCCCCTGAGTTCGCCGGAATATCGTGACGATCTCCGCCGTCTTTCCGTGCGCGTCGTTCCACATCAGTTTTCGGTTGGCGAACTGTCTACGTGATCGATCACCAGCATCTTCACGGTTGCCCGCTTGCCCGTTAGCTTCAGCCCCAGTTGCTGTTCGACCGCAGCCTCGAGCGTCGGACCCAGGTCCGCCTCTGGCGCGGGCGCCGGCGAAGTGGCGGTCCCTAAACGGCGTCTCGGCGTCCGTCGACCAACATACCGTGATGCGGTAAGCGCCCTGCAAACCCGTGGCGTCAATCACCGGCCTTCCCAGGCGTAGCGTAAGCGTGGCCGCGAAATCCGCCAACGTCCCGTGAGGCAGTTGCATCAGGCCGCGCGAGCCCTTAAACATACCGCCAGCGAATTCCGGCGGCACAATCGGACAACCGTCCTTACCCACTACTACTTTCGGAATTGGCATTCCCCGCTCCGGACCTGCCGCGCCCGCTTCGGTATCCGTATTCTCGACGCTCTCCTTGAACTTCGGCCCGCCCTTTCCAACTGTCATCTCATAAACCGGGATCTCCTTCGCCTCCCAATGGAACGCGAAATGAAATCGCTCCTTTAGAAGATCCTGCAACATGAGATGAAACTGATCTTTACTGATTCCAGGACGCAGCCGCGCGCTGATATGGAATAGCCCGGGTTGCCTTCCCGGCCAGACGATTTGAAATGGCCTCACGTCATAAGCGTGTTGCACGACCATCCGTAACGCTTCGTTCTCGCATGTCCACAGCCCAGGATCTTTACTCTCCGGGCCGCCCCTGCACCCAACGATGCGGCATGAATCCTGGTTCCGGCGGCGGCGACTTCTTGATCGAAACGGCCTCGAACGCTTCGTGATCCTCCCCTTGCGCAAAGGCTCGGCAGGCGAACAGCGCAAGGAACAAAATGCGACGTGTCATCGTCCACCTCCATGCGAACTTATTAACTGGTTATCCCCGCTAAGCGTGGATAGTATACAACAGCCGGATTCGACGATAACGGCTTCGAATTGCTTGAGCGACTACAACCACGGCGGCGGCGCCCAGCTGGCAGGCAAGCAAAATCATCGCACACCAAGCTGGGGATCATCGAGACCATGAACTTGCCGGTCCTGCCCACTGCCTACGCACCATCAAACGCCGCCGCCAGGTCTGCAATATGGCGGCCAAATGGAAAGTAACACCACATGGCGGCCACGACTCCGGTAATCCACCACTATGATAAACTTCCCACCAGTGAGGTAAAGAGAGAATGCTTCGACCCTGCGTCGCTGTCCTAGCGCTTTTGCCCATCATCAGTGCGCAGACGCCATCCGCAGATCCGGCGCCAATTGAAGTCACTGGAAAGATTTCTGCAATCGATACTCAAGTGTGGCAGGGCTTCAGTGAAGGACCTGGTCTTTTCATGACGGTGCGAAACGTCTCTGGTCGCGGCATCCAGGGTTATGCCTTTGAGACAATATTCACCGATCCCGCCAGCGGTGAGCGTGTCGGCCCGCACAGATCCCATAGCACATATAAACAGCCGTCGCTCGGAGTAGCACTTGCGTCCGGAGCCAAACAAGAGGTGGCAAAACCCTATCCAGTGCCGATCACGGCGTATGGCGCGCCGGGCAACTGTTCCTTCAATATCGATCTGGTTGTATTTGAGGATGGCACCACGTGGGGACCGGGCCAATCATCGTCTGCAAAACAACTACTATCGCGAATCCAGGGCGCGCCGCGGAAGCGCCGCTGAATCGAGGACGTCCGCAACGGGCTCGTGTTTGACTCCGCCGATGTGGCATGCATTTTCAGATAACGCCAGATAAACGGCGCTATCGAAAATCAAAGTCACGAAGCAACGCACAGCCGAAGGCCTTGCCCTTGATATCCCTGCGGGATATGGAAGTCAGGAGTTAGAAGACGAGGAAGTCAGAATGGCAGGCGCCTAACTGTTTCCGTTGAGAGTCTGGGCCTTGGCAAACCGCTCAATGCTGTTCGAGAGGTGAGTGCGCATGAGCTTGGCGGCAAGCCTCGGTTCTTTTCGCTCGATCGCGCGGAAAATCTGCTCGTGCTCGCGGCTGAGGACTTTCAGAAAATTCTGGAGATCGGGCGCGGACTGAAACACGGTAATTCGCGTTCTGGGAATCATGCTCTTGCCGAAGCGGTGTAGAACTTCGGCGAAATGGTGATTTCCAGTCGCTTCCGCGATTCGAAGGTGAAAGATGAAGTCCGCCTCGCCTCCATACCCTTCCGCTTGCAGCGTTGTCTGTAACTGAACCAGCGCCTTGCGAAGTTCTTTGAGATGAGACTGGGTCCGGCGCTCGGCTGCGAATGCCGCGGCCTCGGACTCGAGACCGAGACGCACTTCCAGCATGGCCTGGATGTCGCGGATGGTAGGGATGCCGCCAGGCGGGACGCGGAACACCAGCGGTCTGGGCGAATCCAGAACAAAAGTTCCGATTCCATGCTTGGTTTCGACAAGGCCGGCGGATTGCAGTCCCGAGATTGCTTCCCGCACGACGGTCCGGCTCACGCCGAACTCCTCCATGATTTTCAATTCGGTTGGCAGTTTATCGCCCGGCCGCAAACGCTGGCTGCGAATTTGGTCGGATAGTGCGCCTACCAACTCCGTCGCGAGCCGTCTGGGCCGTCGGTGCGTCCTCAACGCCGGCGCGTCGTCGGTCATTGTACCTATCATAACCCGAGTGACTCCAAGATCCCTGCATACAACAGACGCAGACGAGCATTGGGCCTCTCTCTTCGCGAAGGTGTTCCGTTGCTCACCAATACAGTTTCAAACCTCCCTGTAATTGGCGCGGCGTGTTGGCTTGACTGGAGACGATGCCGAAAGAGGCGCTGTTCAGATTGGTCACTGGGCCGCCGAACTGAACTCGGTTGAAGATGTTGAAGGCCTCCGCGCGAAAGTCGAGGCGGAGCCGCTCCTTCAAAGCAAATGTTTTCGCCAGGCTCACGTTCTCGTTGAGAGACGCGAAGTTGCGCACTTGCGAGTTCAGGCGAGGAGCATTACCAAGAACCCCAATGGGCTGCTTCGGAAACGCGCTGGCGTTCAAGTAAGTATCCTTATTCGGGTCGAACGAGCCGGTATATGACGTCTTCCAGTCATAACTGGTCACATATGGCCGATTGGCGGTATTAAAGATCGGCAGCGGCGCGTTCACGGTAACACCAATCGGCGTACCGGAGTTGTACGACTGAACGGCGCTAACTCGCCATCCTCCGAGCACGCGGTCCGCCAACCCAGGGTGGGAAAGTAATCGATGGCCTACGCCGACCGGCAATTGGTAGACCGTGTTCATACGAACCATTTGTGCTTGATCGAAGGATCCGACGGACTTTTCTAATGCCGGATTGGCCTGGTCCTCGGATCCTGCCGCCGCCGCAAAATTGTCCGCGTTGGTGAGGATCTTCGAGAAGACGTAGCTGCCCTGGAGCAACAGCGAACCGCTAGCCTTGTAATTTACCTTCAAGACTCCGGCGTGATAAGAGGAGTGCCCCGAGCGATCACCTCCGCCGCTGGTAGTGTCCACCGTTAGGTATTGCGGATAGGCGCGAAGAGCCTGGCTCACTGTGTCGTTGGTCTGAGTCGTAAAACTCGGGTAGGGGGGCGCGAAGCCTGCGTCTACAGCCGTGGGCGAGAGGATATTGGAATTGAGCAAGCTGATTGCCTGCGAAGCGCCATATTGCGCGATTAGGGTATTGACGATTGGCATGGGCACCTGATTGAGGTTCATGAGACCGGCGTTCAGGCGTTCGCCGATGGTCGCATTGTAGTCGGCTTCGAGAGTAAAGCGGCTCGTGATCTGGCGCTGCACCGAAAGCGTCCAATTGTCATAGGTATTCGGACGGGCTGCGTTGTTGTACCAGTAATCCACGTTCTGGTTATTCGCGAAGGACGGGTTAATCTGCGGCGGCAGTTGATACGGAGGCATGCCGGCATCCCAATTGAACGCCGGCGTAATTCCCTGGTTGGGCGATGTGAACGCGTACTGACCGATGAATCCCGCGTAGTGGCTGCTCGACGCCAAGGCGGAAACGCGCCCGTAGGAGCGCGCGGCGGCCGCACGGATCACAGTCTTTGAATCCGGGCTGTACGCTACGCCCAGACGCGGCGACACGGCGGCGTAATAGCCGGGTACGAGTCCGCGCGTTCCAGTGCGGCCCGCTCCGTCGCCTGCAAATATCAATGCTCCCGGGCGGCCGTTCGCAGCCGGATTTGGCGTGGTGGGTGAGAAATCGGAAAGCTCGTTATTGCCCGAGATCGGCGGCAGGGTGAATTCGTACCGGAGGCCAAGGTTAAACATCAGCTTCGGAGTTACGCGCCAGTCGTCCTGCGCGTAGAATCCGTAATACCGATAAATGTCGTTCACGAAGCGAACGGTCTCGGTGGCGCCCGAGTCGGCGTTGCCCAGCAGGAAGGAAGCGAAGGCCGCGCCGCTGGTGTTTGTAGTTACGCCGGGCACAGCCGTTTCGAGGAAGCTGAATCCCGCTAGCCCTGCGATATTCTGCTGGCCGAAGCCGTTGGCCTCCTGATGATCATAGGTCCCGCCAAACTTAAGCGTGTGCGCCCCGTGGATGTAGTTGAGATCGTCTTTCAACGTCCAGCTTGGCTGCTTCGTACCGTTATCGGCGGCTGTGCCCCAACTCGAGAGATCCGTGAACGTCACATTTCCCATGTTCACGTTGCAGTTGACGGAGTTGATGATGCAAACCTTGCTTTTCCAGTTGCCAACCGGAACGTTAGCCGAGAATGCGTCCTTGTTGAAGACATTGATGCCGAACGAAAGATGATTCGACATTACCGGCGTGACGATCCAATCGTAAGTTATGCGATGCAAGTAAGCGGTATAAGTGGAGTCGGAGAATCCGTTGAACGGAAGCGGTATTCCCGATGGCCCGCTAGGCCCGGGCTGTACCAAGTCGGTGGTCCTGTTGAATACGTAGGAGAGCCGGTGATTGTTGCTGATTGCATGATCGAACCGGGCGCCGAGCTTGTTCGTTTGCTCGGCGTTGCTTCCACCCGCGGAAACGTAGTTGTTGTTGATGTATCCGAAAGTGCCTGACACTATACCCGGGCGGTTGGGCAGCAACACAGATTGCGCAAGCGCCAGATACTGCTTCGAAACCGCGCTGAAGCGATTGGCGGGAATCATGTTGTTAGGAAACGGCATGCGCGTGTAAGTTCCGTTCTGCTGCTGCTGCGTGGTAGCGGGATCGTAAATGACAAGCTGCTGATTCTTGCTATTCACCCACTGCGAGAAATCGCCCTGATACATCTGCGGCGTCGGGACGCTCGAAAAGACTCCGTTGGTGCCGATTCGGTCCGTGAAGCCCTCATAGGAGATGAAGAAGAAGGTTCGGTTTTTGCCGTTATAAAGCTTCGGAATCCAGACAGGGCCGCCGAAAGAGACGCCGTAATCGTTTTGCTTGTAGACTCCGGGGCTGGCCGCAAAGAATCCGCGGGCGTCCAGGTCGTCGTTGCGGATGAAATCGTAGGCAGAGCCATGTACCGTATTCGTACCCGATTTGGAAGCGAAGCTGATGGCGCCGCCGCCGGCTTGACCATACTCGGCTTTGAATCCGCCCGTATCGACGGCAAACTCGGTAATCGCCTCCACCGACGGCGTAAGGAACGCCGTCTCGGTTCCGCTGGCCTGCCGATTGGTATTGACTGAAATGCCATCCAGCGTCGCGCCCGACGCGCCGCCCTGACCGCCGCCGAGTACCAGACTGGCGCCGCCTCTGGCATCGGGAGCAATGGCTTCGAGGCCGAAGACGCTTCGCATTCCGCCGCTGACCACAAGCGGCAGTTCATCCACCATCGTGTTCGGAACGTTGGTGGTAATCTTCGCATCTTCCGTCTGTATCTGGGTGCTTTGCGCCTGAACCTCGATCGTCTGTGTGGCGCCGCCGACTTCGAGGTGCACGTCGACGCGGAGCGTGTTTCCCGCGGCAAGCATGACGCCGCGCACGATGCCTTTCTTGAAGCCTTCCCTGGAAACTTCGACGCGATATTCGCCCGGACCAAGATCCGCCGCGTTGTATTCGCCAGTAGAAGAAGTAACCACATGAGTCGCGGCGTTGGTTGCGGTGTTTACGACCGTGACAGGCGCATTCGCCACCGCAGCGTTCGAGGGATCGAGGACCGATCCGGTAATGTTGCCTCTATCGGACTGCGCGTAGCAGAAGGCGAAGCCGGTCAAAAGAGCCAGCGCAACTCTGGATGTCATTCGTCATACCTCGACAGGGAAGCGTTACACGTCAGACATCCTATCACCGGCCCTCGGGGCGGTCAAGGATAAATGGCGGCCATTAAACGCTTGATTGCGAGGCTTGACTAAAAGATAGATGCGGCGGCGCTGGGCCGAGCAGGCCCCACCGAAGGCCAGAAAAAGCGCCTTTTAATGCGCTCCAGCCGTCTCTTCCACGGGAGCGAAGGGGCTGATCAGGTTTCCTTTGCCGTCGAAGTCGAAATCGACTGTAGCTTCGATCTCCAGATTGCGGATTGCTTTCCACCTGCGGCGCGCAGATTTTCGCTCAGGCCGATGCGCGTCAACTCCATGCTGTTGCGGATCCACGCCATAAGTGACCTGGGTCAGATCGAGCTTGCCGACGGTGGGCGCGAAGCGCTTCGAGGCATTCGCGATCGGTGGGGAAATGCACCGGCGTGCGTATCGCGGCGGGCGTGTTGGCGGTGAGCGAGTTGATGCGCGTGGGCGTCCAATCGATGCGGTTCACCAGGCGGTCCGTTACCACGTCGGCCATGCCGAGCCCGACGCCGCTGTTGTAGGTGAGCTCGCTCAAATCGCGCACGAAACACACGCTCGAAGCGCGGCGTATCGGGCCACGGATTGTATTCGCCGTTGACGCCGCGGTTGACGACTTTGGTATCCATGCCGGCGCCGCTGATGTTCTTGCCGATTTCGTCGAGAATCAGGATGTCGAGCGTCCATGGGGATCTTCGCCATCCACGATTTCACCAGCGCGAGGTTCTCCTCCTCGCGCTGTCTCCATGGCTTCCACGGGAACGGCGTCGATCTTGCCGGTGTTGTGATTGGCGTCTTCCAGGATCGCGAGGCCGCCCAGAATCTTGCCCGATTTCAGAACCTGCCGGCCCACGGTGACGACGACGTGCTCGAGCCCCAGCCTGTAGGCATAGGAGTGATAGCGCTGCGCGCCGGCGAACTTGCCGAGCCCGATCGCCATCATCTTGAACAGGCCGCTCTCGATCTTGCCGGCGAAATCGGTGTGCCACTTGACGCGGCCGACCAGCATCACGCCGTCGGACTCGTAGGCCAGCTTATCCATGAAGGCCTCGATGCCGTCGGCGGTCTTGCCCAGCGAAACCACTTCGAGCTGGCTGACCAGCGGGCATCCCATCGATGCTCTCGGTGATGCCGTAGTGCGCCAGCACGTCGGCCTGTCCCTGCGCCGTCGCGGCGCCGTGGCTGCCCATCGCCGGGAACAGGAACGGCTGCATGCCGGCATCCTTCCAATATTGCACCGTGCTGCGAACGATGGTGGCGATATTGTGGATGCCGCGGCTGCCGACGCCGATCGCGACGCGCGAGCCGGGCTTCAGCCGCGCCGCGAAGTTGGACGCCGCAAGCTGGTGTTCGACCTCGGCGGCGACATCGGGAATGCGGCGGCTGGGGAACTTCTGTTCGACTATGAGCAGGCGTGGAAGCGGCATAAAGCCATTTTAACTCTGGCGAACAGATCTCCAAGTCGAATCGGCACTTGATATCCCTGCGCAACGAGAATCAAATTCCCGTTACGCTTCGCATAGCGGTCTAACTCAACCCCAGGCCTTGAATCGCGGGCGAGCCCTCGTCCTCGAACTGAATGCCGATATCGTCGGCATCCGTCTGCGCCGCGGTGCGCCAGCGCGCGAATAGCAGCGCGCCGCCGAGAGCGGCGATCGCAGTGAGATACTGCACGGGATGCGCCATCGCCCTCAACTCCAAGCCCGCGCAGTAGGCGAGAAACTGGAGTAATACCATGACGCTGAACACAAATGTTACGTGAATGTTCGTTTTCCCCGGCAGATACGAGCAGGTAAAGGGAATCTTTTGAAATCCTTGCAAACAGACTTCGGCGACAATGGCGCCTAGTAAGCCGAGAATGGCGAGGTGCGTCGCCGCCAGGCGCAAGGGCCAGAGGGAAAACAGCAGCGGCGCGAGGCCGAGCCAAACCGGCAGAACGCCAAGCGCGAGCAGGGCGCGCCGCCGCGCGGCGAGGCAACTGCCACCGCCTTGAACCGGCGCGATGCGAAAGATCCAATTCGCCTTCAGGTCGAGTGGCATGGCAAAGACAATGCGCATACCAACGACCGACAAAAGCATCAGCAGAATCGTGGAGGCGAGCAATGGCGGGCTCACCCGGCTCGATGGTTCGGCGTTCGCGTGCGCGGCCGGCGCCTTGAACAGGAGAATGTTGAGCGCGAAACCGATCCCCAGGTAAAACGCAAGGATGATTCGGTGCTGCCTGCTCCGCAGCAGGCTACGCACGCTGAATTGGCCAATGGCCGTTTGAAGCGCGTCTCCGAAACGCGGCAGCCACCGCGCGCCGCGAGCGCTGGGCACGATATCCGGCTCTTCAACGATCTTGCGCAACATGCGGAAATAAGACAGCACGTAAGCCAAGGCCGTCACCAATATCAGAGCGCGCCGAGCCGAGCCACGCGCGATGCGCCAACACCGGAAGGGCCGGCGACCCTTTGAGTTGCTGAAACAGACCCAGGAACCAAAATGAAAATTGCCACGCGGCCGGGCCGCCGCCTTGCGCCGCCGCGAGCTTGTCTGGCGTTGCGACTGTCGGCAGTACGAGATACCCGCAAATCAACAAGCAGAACACGGCCAATTGCATCGGGGACGACGCACGCAAATAGAGACGGCGCGGCAACATTAGCGCGGCGATGCCCTGTAGGGCCAGCACGCAACAGAAGATGAATGCACCGGCGGCGAACATGGTTGTCCAATAAGCGGCAAAGGTACGGATCCAACTAAGAAAGCCTCCAGCGGCGGGTATCGATTGTCCGGCGAGAGTAACCGCGGGCTGCACGGCCAGGCCGGGGACCCATGTCAGTTCGGAGAGACAGTGCAGCGAGATCACGCTAACGCTAAGGGCGGCGGCAACTCCCGTGATCCTCGACAAGAACAGCGTCTTCGAACGGATAGGCAGCGGCGCCAGCACCATAACGTCGCGCCGATCGGGAAAGGTGGAATCCCAGCTCAGCACGGCGAACAGGCCGACCACCAGCATGGTGGTGGCGATCAGAAAATGTTCGCCGCTCCAGCCGAACAAGCACGCGTTCCATGCGGCGGCAGGCGCGCGTCCCGAATGACGACAAGCCTCCGACCGCGAAGCCGATGCTGACCAGATCAGCAGCGAGGCGAACTGTCCCGAACAGCTTGTTCATGTCGCCCTGCGCATGCGCCGATAGCAATCTCCAGATCCACCATGCGGAACAGGAACTCGCGATAGAGCACGCGGAATTGCAGTCTGTCGTCATGCGAGCCTCAGGCTCGAATCAGATCCGCGATCTCGCGCGAGATCGCCGCGGTATCCTGCTCCACGGCGAGTTGCGAGAAGATTTCTTCCAGCGTCGGCAGCGACATCAGCGTGCGCAGGTGCTCGATGGAATCGTCGGCGACAATCTTGCCGCGATGCAGAATCACCACGCGCGAGCAGACGCGCTCCACGGTTTCGAGCTCGTGCGAGCTGAACAGCACCACTTTGCCGCGCGCCGCCAGTTCCTGGATCAGGCTGCGCAGCACCAGCCCCGTGCCGACGTCGAGCCCGGAGAACGGCTCGTCGAGCAGGATCAGATCGGGATTGTGCAGCAGCGCCGCCGACAGCAGCACCTTCTGCCGCATGCCTTTCGAGTAAGCCGAAATCGGCGCGTGCCGGTCGCCGTGCAGCGAGAACAGGCGCAGCAGCCCGTCGATGCGCTCGGCGGTCGGTTTGCGCCGGCAGGCCGCGCAGCTGCCCGACCATCACCAGGTATTCGAGGCCGCTCAAGTGCGCGTAGAGATGCGGCTCTTCGGGCACGTAGCCCATGCGCTGCTTGTAGGCGATCAGGTCGCGCTGGATGGGCTGCGCCGTCGAACAGAATCTCGCCGGCGGTCATCTCGATCAGCCCGGTGATCATCTTCATGGTGGTGGATTTGCCGGAGCCGTTCGGCCCCAGGTAGCCGGTGATTTCGCCGGGCGCGCGCGACGAAAGCTGACGTTATCGACGGCGAGCGATGCCGGGGAATCGTTTGGAGACATTGCGAAGTTCCAGCATCTGACCCTATGTAGCATACTACTGTTGCAACCTTGTCAAGTAGCATGCTACATAGGTATAATTCTCGCGATGGCGGCAGACGGCCAAACTTTCGCATACGGCGGCGCATGATCCTGCAGGCCATCAGCGCGGGCGACGTATATGGATTCAGCGTGATGGAGATGACCGGACTGCCCAGCGGCACGGTCTATCCGGCGATGCGGCGGCTGGAGCGCGACGGGCTGATCCGCTCGCAGTGGGAGCGGCAGTCGATCGCCGACGCGGAGCAGCGTCCGCCGCGGAAATACTACAAGCTCACGCGTTCGGGGCAGGGCGACGCTGGAAGCTTCGCAGAAGCGCTATCCGCTATTGGCCAAGCTGGCCAGCGAGGTGAGCACGCTATGAAGATTTCGCCGATTTTGCGCTGTGCGGCGTGGATTGCTCCTGGCGAGGAGCGCGAGGAGTGGCTGGCGGAGTGGGGCGGGGAAGCGGCTTATGTGCGGCATACCCGCGGACGCGCGCGTTCGATGTCCTTCTGTCTCGGCGCCTTTCCGGACGCACTCTGGGTGCGGCGAAACCAATCGACGGCGCACCCGATTTTTACCCTCGAATCTCCCGTGCGTTGCCTCGTCGTGCTCGCGATTCTTGCCGCGGCGAGCGTGTCCTTCGCGGCGTGGCGGGCGCGAGACAGCGCGCCGACATGGCCTGCGCCTTATCGCGATGCGGAAAAGCTGGCGATGATTTCGCATCATCGCAGCCATGCCCCGCAATTTCCCGAGATACCGGTAGAGGAATACAGGCTGTCCGCGAAGCAAAGCCGCGCCGGCGTGGAGGCGGTTGCGTTTTATGCGACCAAGGTGAATGTGGTCAATTCCAAGCGATTTGTGCTTGGGGTGGCGAGTCCGAATCTCTTCGAGGTGTTGGGTATGCAAACACCCGCGCCTGGATTGGTGCTGACCAGCGGCTTTTGGCGGCGGCACTTTAAGGGCGATCCGCATCTTGTGGGCTCTGCCATCGAAATCGCCGGGGTTCGCGCCGAGGTGAGAGGCATTGTCTCCGAGGGCGCATGGCAACTGCCGGGTTTTGTGGATGCGTGGTTACTGGACGAGAGCCGGTTGGATGCGCTGCCGGCGGATGCCAAGGGCTTCATGGTGGCGCGGCTGCGAACGGACGCATCGACGACAAAGTCTCGGTGGACCATGTCCGTACCCAACGAGCGCGGCGGGTTCGACACCATCGGCACGGCGCCCCTGCCGCACGACAATCCGTTGCTCGTTATTCTCATTATGATCGGTGGCGTGCTGCTGCTTCTCGCCGCGACGGCGCCGCTCAGCATGGGCGATTACCCCGCGAATCGCTTTTCGCCTCCAAGGGTCAACGTTCGCCGGTGGATGTTTCTCGCGTTGAAAATCGCGCTTTTGCTGCCCATCGTTGTTTGCGGATTGTTCGGACTGGCTACCGTATTCCCTCCGACTGCGCAGGGATGCCTGTTCGGTGTCATGCTGGCGCTGCGTTGGGCGCTCGACGATCAACGCCGCCGCTGCCCGGTATGCCTACGCAGCCTCAGTCATCCGGTGCGCATTGGCGAGGCCTCGCACACATTTCTCGCGTGGTATGGCACGGAACTGGTTTGCACGCGCGGTCATGGGTTTCTGCACGTTCCGGAGATCCGCACAAGCTGCTACGCGGACCAGCGTTGGCTATACCTGGACCCTTCGTGGTCGGGTTAGCTCGGCGGTCTTTTCTGTAGATATGCCGGCGGCGGCTATGACACGAATGGTTTCCGTCGCTGGCGGCATTAGGCGCATGGCGGATGGGCTTCATCGCCTAGCAGGAATGCGCGGCCGGCTACTGTCCCTGCGTCAGCATCCGAGCATAGGCCTCCTGTGCGTCCGGGTCGTTCGGGTGCGGCATCGAAAGATAGACTCCCAACCATTTGCGTGCGCGGACAGTGTCGCGCTGCAAGGTAAACACAAGCCCCAGCGCTCGCGAGCATAGCGTGAATTGCGGCTCACGATCGATGTGCAGGGCGCACTCAGCTTCCATATGATCGAGGACCGCCGAATTCGGCAGCGGCTGAACGCCGGCGGGCGGGTCGCGCATGAACACAACGGCTTGCGGATCGCTATAGACCAGCTTCCATTTGGTCTGATCCAGCGAAAGAGAGAGCATCAGATTATAAGTGCCGCCCTGGGAGTATTCGAAGCCGTTCATGAGAATGGTCCGGATGCCGTATTGGTCGAGCAACTCCTCCGCGGTGGGGCCGCCATCCTTGTTCGAATGGTTATAGAGAATGCGCGCGTAGTCGTTGAATACGGATTCGCTGAGCGCGCGGCCATCGATAAAGACGCGCTCCTGTGGCCACAAGCGCCACATCAGGTATCCGCCGAATTCGTAGGTATTGAACATCGGGGAGGTCACGTGATGCGCGAGGAGGAAATCGGCCGCGCCGGAAGGGAATCGCCAATCGGCCACGCGGAACTGGAACGCGCCGCCGCGCGCCACGGCGAGACCAAGCACGCCGCAGACCGCAGCCGCCGCCGCGTAGTGCGCCACCGCGGAAAGGGTACGTTTCCACGGAATGTAGCTCACCAGAATCACGGGAGACCAGAGCGCTATCAGAAACGTGTTGCGCTGCGCCATCAGCGCGGCCGCGGCAAAAGCGGCGAATAGCAGCCAATCCACCGGACGTACGCGCTTGCGCGCCCGAAACAGTGCGGCAGTCGCCGCGAAGAGCAGCGCGCTAAATGCGGTGAGCGGCCACAGAACGGGCGCCCGCCATTCCAGGAGCTTCGATTGGAGAAAGCTGGTGCGGAAGTATTCCAATACCTGAAACACGCGATACCCGTTCGGATTGACCGCGCTTGCTAGGAGGCAGGCTGCGAGGACGATCCACAGTGTGCGCTCGCCGGATTCTGGCCGCCCGCGATAACGCAGCCAGGCCGCCTCCGCGCAGTACGCGCCCACTGCGATCCATTGCAGGAAGAAGCCGCCGTGGCAATTGGCCCAGAGGAGCGCGATGGCAGGCAGCAGCCAAAGCCATTTGCGAAACTCGAGGATCGCGAGCGTCATGGCAAGGAAGAAGAACGTGAAGAGATAAGACCGGTCGCTGGCGGAATAAATCACGAGCACGCTCGCTGCCGCGAATGCCGCGGCGATAGCTCGATAGAATCCTTCACTTCGCCGCCATGCGACCAAGCCTGTCAGAGCGCAACACGCGGCCAGCAGAAGGCCGCGGAAAAGGACAATGCCGCTGAATCCGCCTGCGCGGTAAACGCCGAAGAAGATCAACTGCGCCAGCCATTCGAATGTCAGATTGAAGCGGCGCACAACCGATTCGCCCGCGTAGACGTCGTGCGCAAGCGGCGTAGTGAACGCGAAGGGGTCGGGCACGGGCAAGCGGTGCGTCTCGGCGACGTAGTGGCCGCTCTTTAGAGTCCACCAGAAATCGTAATCGGATATCTCACGCGTAAAGAACGCCAACAGAGCAACCGCGGCCACCGCGAGCACTGCCGGACGAAACCACGTGGGAAGCGGCTTCACCATGCCAGTTCGTATTCTCCCAAGGTGCGCGATCCATGCTGCGTGGGCAGATCGGTATAGAGTACGCTCCCGTCGCCGCGCGGGGCAAAGGTGGCTTGCACGATGTTATAGAATTCGGTTCGCGGATTGAGCAGCCACACGATGCGCGCGCCCGCCGGCGCCTCCACGCGCGGACTCGAACCCGGACGCCGCAGAGCGCCTTTCCAAAGCGCGGCTACCGCGGGCGAGCCGCTGCGGATATGACGATGTTCCAAGACGGCTATGGATATCTCTGGCGCGTAATATGCCAGCTTGCGCCAGGTTGCGAGGCCGTGTTCCCAGATCACGAAGACCGCGCCCGGGCGCTCCGCGGCAAGACGCTGCACATCGCGGATAGCGTGATCGTCGATGGCGAGTGTGTTCTTGATGTGTTCGAGCGACGTGAGCGCGAGGCCGCTGTTGAGGTCTTCGAGGATTCCGGCGCCCCAACCGGGGCCGCGATAATACCAACCCTGATGATTGAACATCGTCAGGTTGAGAAGCGCCACCGGCGCGAGCAGGAAAAGGGCAGCGGCGAGACGCGGAGGATTGGCCTGCGTTTTTGTCCGATCGAACTTCAAGAGCAGGCCCAGCGCCAGCGCCAGCACCGGCGTCCAGATCACGATGAAAGGGGCGTCGTGACGATCGACGATCCAAGCTTCCGTTAGCGTTGCCGCGGCGAAGAACAGCGCGTGCCAGCGCGAGATGCGCGCACCGATTTCGTCGAGGGCGCGCTGAATGAGATACCCGCCGAACAACGCTACGACGACTGTCATACCCAACGCCTGGCCCGGATCCTCCAGATGGACGAAGCACGCGAAGACGAAGGGCGGCGCGAACCAGAGCGCGAGAAAGGCGAAGCGGCTTCTCCTAATTCCCCAGCCGCAGCGCCACGCGAGCACGGCGGGTAGCACGCACGCCGGCAAAATCGCGAGAGTCCATACGACAAGATGCCAGAACGTGGCGTATGCGTGTTCCGATCCGAAGAGGCCTGATGTCACGGACGCCTGGTCGCTCAAGTAATCGATACACGCCTTCACATAACCGGCAGGTCCCCCCGACGCCCACATCGCGGGCGCGAGCCACGCCAGCACGGCAATCGTCATGGCGCCGAGGGCGAAGCGGAGATCCTCCCACTTGACGCGTGCGCGCCACGCCGAAACGGCCCAGAGCGGAAAGAGTAGCGGGCCGATTTCGGGGCGGATACCCGCGGCGAGCCCCAGCACGATAGCGCTGCGCGGGACCCAGAAGCGATCGCCTTCCCAGGCGCGCCAGCACGACGCCGCGACCGCGAGGGACGCGATGGCCAACTGAATCCGTAGCGCCGAGACGATACCCGAATGCCAGAAGACCGGGTTCAACGCCAGCAGCAGCGCGCCGTAGAATCCCGCTTGCCTCCCCATAATTCGATTGCCGGTGGCGACCAGCAGCAGCAGTGCGGCAATGCTCCCCAGCAGCGCGAGCGTGAGCAGGATGTTTTCCACGCGGCGGAATCGCAGCCATGACAGCGCGCGCATTTCCATCACGAAGAGCGGATAGCCCGGCGGTTGCGGCTGGCTCACACGGATATCGAAATGGCCGATGGAGTACGCCAAATTCACGTCGTCGAATGTGAAGAGCTGGCCGGGCGCGAGCGGCAATCGTGTGGCTAAGATCAATGCGGTGAAGAACACAACCGCGAGCCAACGGTGGCGCGCTGTGCGCATGCCTACCTGGCCGCCTTTCGCGGAGAGGCTATCATCAGCATCGCCGTCACCAGCAGCGCCAGCAGTGGATCGGTAATTTCCGGCGATCGCCCAGGCAAGTAAGTCTGAATCGCTTCGGTGGCGGCAAGCGCGAGGGCGACAGCGAACCCCGCGCGCAGCCAAGCCCAGCCTGCGATACGAAGCGCGAACACCATAGCTCCGTAATCGAACGCCTTCCGTGCAATCACGATCACGGCGGAATCGCGGCCCGATTCCAGAGTCGCCGCGAATGGGATCCACGAGAAGGCCTGCGGGACCGAGAGAAAATAGAACGGCCGCAGCTCGTACAGCAGAATCGCCGAGCCGAGCAGCCACACGCACCAGCGCGCTCGGTATGCGCTCCGCGAAAAATGCCACAGCCCCAGCGCGATGGCGGCGGCAACCACTTCTTCGCCCGATAAGACGCGGTCGGCGATGGCCATCTGCATTGCGAGCGAAAACAGCATCAGCCCCGCCAGCCATGCTGTTTGCATTTGTGCGAACACCGATTGGAGCGCCACCCCAACCGCGAACCACTCGGCCACGCCGAGCCAGGTCTCCACTACGGGCAGATGGCGCGTGTGCAGCAGCGTGTTCAGGCTGTCGTAGAGGTGCGCGCGGCCGATATCGGGGAAGAGGGGGTAAAACGCCTGCACCGCCCAGATGGCCAACAGAATTGTGCCGGCGCCGCGCCAACCGCGTTCGGGAGTTTTTACCAACGCCCGGATGCGATGCTCGCTCGGAAGAGCGATGAGAGTCCCCATGGCGCCACCCAAGACATTGGTCAGGACATCGAGCGAACTAGGGTCGCGCCGCGGTTCATAAACCTGCAGGAGCTCCATGCTCAGCGATACTCCGAATGCCAGCGCGATCGCCGCGACCGCCGAAACCGTACGTGAACGGCGCCGCAGAAATACCATCGCCGCGGCCAGTCCGAGCGGAACGTAGAGGATGACGTTCAGGACAACGTCGCGAACGATGTAGCGGTTCAACTCCGCCGGCCAGCCCCGCCAGACCGTAAGCAGCGGGTTGGCCGCCCGCTGGGTGAATTCGAAGTGGAAAGGGTAAAGCGATCCGTAGGCGATGATCGCGATCGCGAGCAGCAGGAATTGGAGCACTAGCGTCCGGCGAACCGGCGAAGCCGGTACAGCTCGAGCACGGCGATATAGAGGTTGACGGCGCCCAGCCCACTGACCGCGCCGCGAAGATAGAAGTTATCCCAAAGCTGATGCCACTGCGGTATCACGGCGCCGATATAGTTGCTATCCCAATAGGGCGTCCAGGGGAAGATCACCAAAAAGATGCCGATTTCAAAACAGAACGCCACCAGCAGAATCGCCAGCGCCTTGTTATACCAGCGATGCGGACGGCGTCCGAGCGCGACGGACCTGTGCGCTTCGTACGGCGCCGGCGCGGCTTCTTCGCCGGGCCGTTGGGGGCCGGATGGCATCATGCGGCGTCCGCCGTTTCAAACAACGCCATTTGCAAATTGTAGATGATGGGAAAGAGCGAGCGCGCTCGCACCGGCTCGAAACTCAAGCGGTGCAGCGGCGTGACTCCGAACTCTTCTATGGCCTTGCAGTGTTCCGGCGTCGAATAGCCCTTATGAGAGGCCAGACCGTATGCGGGAAAGACTTCGTCCCAAACGCGCATGCAGGCATCGCGATAGACCTTGGCGATGATGGATGCGGCCGCGATAGCATGGCAGCGCGCGTCGCCCTTGATCAGGGGACGCTGCGGCAGGGCGAGATCGATGGGTACGGCGTCGATCAACAGGAAATCGGGTGCGGGATTCAGGCGCTCGACAGCGAGACGCATCGCGAGGCGTGAGGCCTGATAAATGTTGACGGCATCGATGGTGGCCGCGTCGATCGCCGCCAATGGCCCATGCAACGGCGCGCTCGCGGATCCGCTCCGCCAGGGTCTCACGCTCTTCCGGTTCGAGCAGTTTGCTGTCGTTGAGGCCGCGCACGGGCCGGTCGGGCGAGAGAATCACAGCGGCGGCCACAACTGGTCCAAACAATGCGCCGCGGCCCACTTCATCCACGCCGGCGACGGCACGGAACCCGCGCGCCTGCAACTCCCGTTCGAGAGTGGCTTCGCAGCGGAATGGGGCGGCAGAGTTGGCGGGCCGCATGGGGAAGCCCCGCGATTACACGCGCTCGCGCAGACGGGCGGCTTTGCCTTTCAGACCCCGGAGGTAGTACAGTTTGGCGCGGCGCACGCGCCCGGTGCGGACGACATCGATGTGATCGATCACGCGTGCGTGGATTGGAAAAATGCGCTCCACGCCCTGGCCGAAACTGACCTTGCGCACCGTGATGCTCTCGCCGAGCCCGGTATTATTGCGGGCGATCACCGTGCCTTCAAACGCCTGCAGCCGTTCCTTGTCGCCTTCTTTGATCTTGACGTGGACGCGAATAGTATCGCCGGGGCGAAATACCGGCGTATCCGTACGCTGGTTCTTCTGAATAAACTTAGTCAACAACGCGTTCTGCATGAGATGTCCTTGAATCAGCTATTTTAGCAGGGTGGGGGGAGTTTTGCAGAAGGGTTACGATCTCGAGCGCTTCGTTGAGGCGCAGAAGGGCGTCTTCGAGCAGGTGACCCGCGAGCTTCGCGCCGGGCGGAAGCGCAGCCACTGGATGTGGTTTATCTTTCCGCAGATCGCTGGCTTAGGGCATAGCGAGATGGCGAGGCGGTATGCGATCCCGTCGCTGGCGGAGGCTGCCGCGTATTTGCAACATCCGGTCCTCGGGCTTCGGCTGCGGGAGTGTACGCAGTTGGTGGTGGATGTCGAGCATCGATCCATCGATCAGATTCTGGGATATCCGGACGATTTGAAGTTCCGGTCTTCGATGACGCTGTTCGCGCATGCGGGGGCGGATGAGCAGGTGTTTCGGGATGCTTTGCGAAAGTATTTCGATGGTGTGGAAGATCCGTTAACGCTGAACCGGTTGTGAACCTGCAACGCCCAAGTGGGCGAGCGGCGCCCCAGCGCTGCAGAGAGAGTTTCGAGGTAGGTACATCAGCTTCACGGCACGCCAATTGCACTGATCCCGCCATGCCCACAACCATTGACCCATGCGGAGCTGGGCGGTTTCAGACAGCCGTCGGTTTTGCACTGGCAATCTCGGTAGGACTCGCACAGCCACGGACGGAAACAGTGGTCCGTTCGAAGTTGAGGTCGCTTCTGTCAAGCCATGTCGGGCGGACATCGGCCCCGGGGCGAGAAGCGGGAGCGGAAACTCGTCTCCCGGAAGGTTAAATATCGAATGCCAGACCGTGATGGGGCTCATCCGAATGGCCTATGTCATCTTTGCGGATGGGCATCATCTCAACACAGTACCTGTTCCGATCTCGGGAGGGCCGGCATGGATCAGTTCCGACCGCTATACCATCGACGCGAAACCGGAGGTCGTTCAAAGCCAGGAAATGATGCACGGACCCATGCTTCAGACGCTTCTTGAAGACCGGTTTCATCTGACGGTCGATCGTGAAACCAGAGAGATCCCGGTGTATGCGTTGACCTTGGCCAGAGGCGGCCTCAGGCTGAAGGCGTTTCAGAAAGGCAGTTGCGTTCCTATCGATTTTCTGAACCTTCAGATGTCGACGCTCGAATCTCTAAAACCCGATGTACATTACTGTCGCAACGCCGGCAGCGAAGACGGTGGGATAGTGACCTATGAGGCGCAGGGAACGAGTCTCGATGAATTCTCCAAGATCGCGTTCAGGAGTCTGGACCGCCCAGTCATCAACAAGACCGGCGTCGCGGGGCTGTTTGACGTCCATCTGGAGTATGCGCCCGAACGAGCCGATCCCGTGCCTGGGGCGACGGACCCCGCTGGTCCATCGATTTTTACCGCTCTACAGCAGCAGCTCGGTTTGAAGCTTGAGCCTGCTAAGGGTTCCGGCGAATTTCTGGTCGTCGAGTCCGTGGAACGGCCGAGCCGGAATTAATCGAATTCCGGCGGCAAACTCAACGAAAGCTCCTCCTTAGCCAGACATTAAGGCCATACGAGTATGGCATAATTGTCTGTATGAAGAAAACCTTCAACGTCGATGACAAGCTGCTCAGGGCCGCCAGAGAGGCTACCGGGGCCTCCACCGATACGGAAGCGATTCGTTTAGGTCTCGAAGAGTTGGTTCGCCGTGAAGCATACAAGAGAATTGCAGCCTACTTAGGCTCCGAGCCCGATGCGAAAGACGTGCCTCGCCGCCGGGAGCCGGCCGTGAAGGGCAAGCGCAGGGCCGCCTGATGGTCCTGGTGGATACCTCGGTTTGGATTCGAGCTTTCGCGAACCGCTCGCCATACGTCGATGAATTACGGCATCTGGCTTTGGCCCGAAAGGTCGTAGGTCATGAATTGGTCTACGGAGAATTGCTCGTCGGCGACTTGGGCGGACGCCAGAAGTTGCTTGCGGATTACGAGCTAATGCCGCGGTTGGCGCTCATGCCTCACGATGAGGTGGTCCACTTTGTTCGAGGCCGTGCTCTCCATGGCCGGGGCGCCGGGTGGATCGACATGCATCTCGTTGCGTCGGCCCTGGTGGCGCATATGCCCATCTGGACGGCCGATGCCCCACTGCTCGCCTTAGCCCAAGAACTCGGCATCGCTTACAAGCCCCGCTAGCCCGACCCGCTATACTAAAAGCATCCCCTTCCCGTGCAAGATTACATCCAGATTCGCGGCGCGCGTGTACACAACCTAAAGAACATTTCGCTTTCTATTCCCCATAATCAGCTCACCGTAATGACCGGCGTTTCGGGCTCTGGCAAGTCGTCGCTGGCATTCGACACCATCTACGCCGAGGGCCAGCGGCGCTATGTGGAATCGCTCTCGGCTTACGCGCGGCAGTTTCTGGAGCGCATGGAAAAGCCGGACGTCGATGAGATCGATGGCATCGCGCCGGCCGTCGCCATCCGTCAGAAAAATACCAGCCGCAATCCGCGTTCGACCGTTGCGACGTCCACCGAGTGCTACGACTTCCTGCGCCTGCTCTTTGCACGCGTCGGGCAGACGTTCTGCCCGACGTGCGGAACGCGCGTGCGCCGCGACACGGTGGATGAAGCCGCTGCCCGGATGCTCGAATTGCCCGAGGGATCGCGTTGGTACGCGCTTGTTCGCAGTGGGCGAACACGCGGGCGCGGCCTCGTTGCGCGATCACCTTTTCGAGCTGCGCAAGAAAGGGCTTCAACCGGCTCTTCCAGGGCGGCAAGATGTTCGAATTCTCCACGCCCGAATCGCTGCTCGAGATCGATTTCGCGAAGCCGGTGTTCATTCTGGTCGATCGCATTGCCATCGCGCCCGACCTGCACCAGCGGCTGGTCGATACTATCGAAACCTGCTACCGCGAGGCCGGCGAAGTGATCTTCGAAGCCGCGGATGGCTCGCGGCAGATTCGCTTCAACGAGAAATTCCAGTGCAAGACTTGCGGCGCGGAGTTTAACCCGCCCGAGCCGATCCTCTTCAGCTTCAATTCGCCCTTCGGCGCCTGCCCGCGCTGCCAGGGCTTCGGGAACACCATCGATTTCGACATGGATCGCATCATTCCCGACAAGACCCTCTCGCTCGACGAGGGCGCGGTCGAGCCGTGGACCAAGCCGAAGTACCGCTCCTGGCTGGGCAACTTCAAGAAATCCGCGAAGGGCGTGCGGTTTCGCGTGCCGTATTGCGATCTGACTGACGAGGAGCGCGACGCGGTCGGCGCATTCATCCGCCGCTTCTTCGACCACCTCGAAACCAAAAAGTACAAGCTGCATGTGCGCGTTTTTCTCAGCCGCTATCGCGGCTATGCGCCGTGTCCGGATTGCAAGGGCGCGCGCCTGCGCAAAGAAGCGCTATACGTACGAGTGGGCGGCAAGAACCTGGCCGAAATCGTGCGCATGAACATCGCCGAGGCGCAGGAGTTCTTCAACGGGCTGGAGCTTTCGCCGGAAGAGAGCGCCATCGCCGATAAGATCCTGGTCGAGATCCGCCAGCGACTGAAATTTCTCAACGACGTCGGGCTCGATTACCTGACGCTTGACCGGCTGGCGTCCACGCTTTCGGGCGGCGAGGCGCAGCGCATCCAACTCGCCACCAGTCTGGGATCGCGCCTGGTCGGCGCGTGCTATGTGCTCGACGAGCCATCCATCGGATTGCACAGCCGTGATACCGGCCGTCTGATCCACATTCTCGAAGAACTGCGCGGGCTGGGCAACACCATCGTGGTGGTGGAGCACGACCCCGACGTGATGCGCTCGGCCGACCACATTGTCGATCTCGGCCCCGGGGCGGGTGAGCACGGCGGCAACATCGTTTTCGAAGGGCCGCTGGGCCTGCTCATGGCGAATGGAAATCAATCGCTCACGGCGAAGTACCTGCGCGGCGAGATGAAGGTTTCAGCGCCGCGGGAACGCCGCGAGGTGAATCCGAAAGCGCGTGCTGCGTTTCTCCGGCGCGCGCGTACACAACCTGAAGAACATCGAGGTGGAAATCCCGCTCGGCATGATGGTGGTGGTCACGGGAGTTTCGGGCTCCGGCAAATCCACGCTGGTGCATGACGTGATCTTTCGCTCGCTCGAGGCGCTGCACAAAGCCGGCGAGAGCGCGCCGGAGCCAACGCTCTTCGAGGGCGCCGAAGCGCCCGCCGAAACCACGCGGCTGGCCTGCAAGAAAGTCGAAGGCGCCGACCGCATCTCGACCGTGGTAATGATCGATCAATCGCCCATCGGTCGCACGCCGCGTTCCAACCCGGTGACTTACATCAAGGCGTTCGACATGATCCGCGGCCTGTTCGCCTCCACGCGCGAGGCGGAGAAGCGCGGATATACGGCCGGGCACTTCTCGTTCAACGTTCCCGGCGGGCGCTGCGAAACCTGCCAGGGCGATGGCACGGTGACCGTGGAGATGCAATTTCTCGCCGACGTGGAACTGATCTGCGACGAGTGCAAAGGCACGCGCTACAAGAGCGGAATTCTCGAGATCCGCTACAACGGTCTGAACATTCACGAAGTGCTGCAGCTTACGGTGCGCGAAGCGATGACCTTCTTCAGCGCCAGCCCGCGTCTGGTGCAGAAGCTCAAAGTGCTTGACGATGTGGGTCTGGGTTATCTTCGGCTGGGCCAATCGGCGACTACGCTTTCGGGCGGAGAAGCGCAGCGCGTGAAGCTTGCCTCGCATCTGGCGGCAGCGAGCTGCGCGGGTACGCTGTTCATCTTCGACGAGCCGACTACCGGCTTGCATTTCGACGACATCGCCAAGCTGCTGGCGGCTTTCCAGCGGCTGATCGATAACGGCGGCAGCTTGATCGTGATCGAGCACAATCTCGACGTGATTCGCGCTGCGGATTGGGTAATCGATCTGGGTCCCGAGGGCGGACATAAAGGCGGTGAGATTGTAGCCGCGGGGCCACCGGAAGCGATCGCGGCGTGTGCGCGCTCCTACACGGGAAGGTATTTGTAGGACGGGCCTCTGGCCGGTCCCGCGCCGAAGGCGCGCTCCGCGCGCGGACCGGCCAGAGGCCCGTCCTACGAATACTCGACACTTACAAGAAACAGGCCCTTAGCCGGCGCGGTTGGGCCTGAACGATCCGGTAGCGCGTTCAGATTCGCAATGTTCCCCTTACCGGCCTCAATCAGCGTCCCCACGATATTGCGCACCATGTGCTTCAAGAACCCGCTGCCCCGTACGCGATAGATCAGCCGATCGCCCTCCCGCCACAGCTCCGACGAAAAGACAGTTCGAACCCTCGATTTTCCTTCAGCATCGCTCTCGTCTGCCGCCGCGAACGCGGTGAAGTCGCGCTCGCCTCCGAATGCACGCGCCAGTTTCACCATGCGGCATTCCTCAAGCGGATAAGGATAGTGGTGCGCGTACTGCCACTCGAACGGCGAACAAATCTCGCTACGCATAACGCGGTACTCATACGTCTTCGCCTTTGCATCGAAGCGTGGGTGAAATTCCGAAGCAACCTCCTCCACCGACAGCACGCGGATCGCGGCGGGCAGCAAGCGATTCACCGCGCGCTGAAGATTGCCCGGCGGAATCGGATTCTCGATGCTGAATGCCGCGACCTGCGCGAGGGCGTGCACTCCGGCGTCTGTCCTCCCCGACCCCGCCACGTGTACCGGCTTGCCTTCCATGCCACTGAGAATCTCTTCGAGCGTGCCCTGAATAGTGGGCAGCCCGGGCTGCACCTGCCATCCGTGGAATCCACCGCCGTCGTATGCCAGCGTGATTTTGATGCGTCGCATCAACTTATAACAACGCCGTGACGAGTCACGCCGGGCGTGACCCCGGCTTCACAACCGGGATGCCGAGCGCGCACATGGGGCACTGCTCCGGATAGTGCGCCGCCACCTGCAGCGTCGCCAGAGCCACGCGCGGTACGCCCACGTTCACGTGCCCACCCGAACGGTCGATGATCGAGCCGGCCGCGAGCACCTTGGCGCCCAAGCCCCGCAGCGTTTCAATTACGTCCTGCGTGCTGCCGCCGGTGGTGATCACGTCCTCCACAACAAGGCCGGTCTCGCCGGGCATCACGCTGAAACCACGGCGCAGCATCATCCTTTTGGTTTCGGCGTCGCGCTCCGTGAAGATGAAACGCGCGTTCATGGCGCGCGCCACTTCGTGCCCTATGATCAATCCGCCGATCGCCGGAGACGCAATGAATCGCACACCGCGCGGCGCGAACTCTCGCAACTGCTCCGCCATCAGGCGTCCCAGCTTTTCCGCTGCCACCGGATGCTGCAACACCAGGGCGGATTGCAGGTACTCCGCGCTATGCAATCCGCTAGTCAGCTTGAAATGCCCCTGGAGGTACGCTCCGGTGGATTTGAAGATCTCGAGAATGGACTCCCCTTGCGGCGACACACTGGCATTATAGCCGCCCCACCGGTTGATATCCTGGATTCCACCCGATGCCGGAATATACGCACGTCAAGTTGACACCCATGACGCGGCGCGAAACGCTGCGGGCTGCGGCTTACGTGGCCATCCTGCTTTGGGTCAACCTCTACATCGCGCGCGATTTCTTCAGCGGCCATACAGCGTACATGAATTCGATGCACGGCTTTTGGATCGCCATGGCGAAGCGCGGCGCGGGCGCATGGCTTCATCCCTCTTGGTGGCCGTATTGGGATTGCGGCATCCCTTTCGAAGCGGCCTACGCGCCGCTGGTTCCCTGGCTCACTGCCGCATGGGCCGCGGTCTTCCGCACCCCCGTTGACATGGCGTTCTCCTCCGTGACCGGCGTGGCCTATTGCCTGGCTCCGATTTCCCTGTTCCTGATGGCTTGGGGATTGACGCGCGCAGCCGGAACCAGCTTCTTCGCCGCGCTCTTCTATTCACTGGCCTCGCCGACGCAACTGATCGTTCCCGATGGCGAATTCCGTTGGGATCGCATCTGGGAGGCGCGCCGCCTGTTTCTAGTGGCCGCGTGGGACGATACGCCGCACCTTACGGCGCTTGCGCTTCTGCCGCTGGCGGCCCTCTTTCTCGCGTTTTCCATTGAACGCCGCCGCCGCGTTTACTATGCGGCCGCTGCGCTATGCATCGCCCTGATGGCCGCTGCCAGCGCGTTTGGTCCGGTAATGGTGGCGATGGCTGCAGCGGCCCTCCTGGCAGCCGCGCCGTCAGTTTCGCCGGGCACGGGATGGAAGCGCGGCGCGCTCTTAATTGCTGGCATAGGCGCGTATGCCTACTTGATGGTGATAGCGTTTGTGCCGCCTTCGGTGTTGCAGGCGATCCGCGAATCGACGTCCGTGAGCGACGAAGAGAAATGGTCGCTAGGCTCCATCACCGCCATCGCGGCCGCAGTCCTGGGCTTTACCCTTCTCCGCCACCTGCTTCGGCGCTACCGGGCCAACTCGCGCGTTGAGTTTTTCGCCTACTTCGCCTGGATCGTAGGAAGCGTTCCGCTTGCCGCGGCATATCTGCACCGCCGCATCATGCCGCAGCCCGTCCGGTACAAGTTCGAATTGGAACTCGGACTCGCGCTTGTGGTCGCATTTGGTGGACGAGCGCTCCTGTGCCGATTCCCCATCTCCGTGCGGCGAGCCGCCATTTTCGTCCTGCTGGCTCTCGCCGCCGAGCAGGTAGCGGCGTATCGCAAGCTGGAGAAGTCTTATCAATTTCCGCGCAATGTAACGCAAACGGTGGAATACCAGGCTTCCACGTGGACTGCGCGCAACCTCCCCGGCGTGCGCGTCTTCTTTCCCGGCTCCATCGCGCAGTGGGCCAACGCGTTCACAGATGTGCCTCAGTTCACAGGCGGCTCCTGGAGCATGGCCACCAACCAGAGCCAGCAGAACGCCGACGCCGCAGTCCTTTTCGAAACCGGCGCCTTGGATGCCGGCGCGAAGCTTTCGCTCACGTGGTTAAAGGCGTATGGCGTGGGCGCAATCGCGGTGGCCGGACCGAACAGCGAAGAATACTGGAAGCCCTTCAGCGACCCAACCAAGTTCGATTCTCTGCCCGCACTCTGGAGCGCACGCGGCGTGACCATTCGCGGCGTACCCGCGCGTTCCCAGTCGTTTGCACATGTGGTTCCCGAATCGGCCATATCGAAACATCGGCCCAGGATTCCCGAGGATTCCACCGAAGCCGCGCACTATGTCGCCGCAATCGAAGACCCGTCGATTCCCTTGCCGGTTCTCGAATGGCAAGGGAGCGAGCGCATGCGCATCCGTGCAAACCTCTCGCCAGGACAAGTGATCTCCGTGCAAGAGGGATATCATCCTGGTTGGCGCGCCTTGGTGGGCGGGCGTAAACGCGAAGTGTTCAAGGACGGATTGGGACTCATGTGGTTGCGTCCCGAATGTACAGGCGCGTGCGAGATCGTGCTCGAATACAACGGCGGGTGGGAATGGTGGATCTGTCACGCCATCAGCTTTGCCGCGATTGTTGGGCTGATGATCGCGTTGTTTTGGCGCAGAGTGCGCTAAAAGGACGCGAGGTTTCAGCGATCAGCGGTCAGCTTTCAGCTTTTGGAACAGCGCGGTCAGCATGCGTTTGAGCTCGGTTGTGCGCTGCGACAATTCGGCATGGTCCTTGGGTTGGATGAGCTTCAGATCTTTGGCCAGCAGCACGTGGTACTCCAACTCGCTCGCCGAGCCCATAGAGATGGAGCAGAACAGGGCGAACTCGGCATCGCCATTTCTTCCGCATCCCTCAGCCAGATTGGCTGGGATCGAAGAACTGCATCGCCGCAGTTGACTGGTCAATCCGTACCGCTCTTCGCGTGGGAAGGTGGCCGTGATCTGATAGACCGCCAAGGTCAACTGATGCGCCTTCTGCCATACCTTCAGCTCGTGGAAGTCTTTCACAGCGCGACTCTAGCTGAATTGCTCATGGTGTCAAGACCACCACTCGGAGAGGACCGAGGGAAAACTTCTGAAAACTGTTCGGTTTGTATACCACTGTTTCGATCGAATCGTCCCCGGCGAAAGTGGCCCCAGCCTGTAAGCTGACCGCTGAATGCTGAATGCTGACAGCTTGCCGGCAGAACCTAATGATCCCGTTCCGTGATCAACTCCGTCACCGCCATCAGCGCCCGCTGATAAGGCGAATCCGGAAACTCGCCAATCATCCGCCGTGCCTTATCGGTGAACGTCTGTGCGCGTTCCTTGACGCGCTCGATGCCCCGGTATTTCTTAAGCAGCGCGAGAATCTGCGAAAACGGTGTCTCGTCGTAACTGCGCTGGCGTAAAATATTTTCCACCATCCGCCGCTCCGGCGGCGTTGCGTATTCGAGCGCATAAACCAGCGGCAACGTGACCTTGCCCTCGCGCAAATCGCCGCCCACCGGTTTGCCCAGCGTAACTTCACGCGACGTAAAATCCAGAACGTCGTCCACCAGTTGGAACGCCATCCCCAGGTTCCAGGCAAATTCGCCCAGCCGTTCCTGAAAAGCCGCGCCGGCGCCACCGGCCACCGCTCCCAAACGTGCGCACACGGAAAACAGGCACGCCGTCTTGCGATCCACCAACTCCATACAGTCGGCTTCCGTGACGTCGATGCGGCCGATGCGTTCGAGTTGGATCAGCTCCCCCTCCACCATCATCTGCGTCAGGCCGATCAGCAGATCCAGAATCTGAAAATTGCGCTCGCGCAGCGCAATCTGGAACGCCTGCATGTAGAGCCAATCGCCGGCGAGCACGCAGGTGTGGTTGCCCCACTTCACGTTGGTCGAGGGGCGCCCGCGCCGCGTTTGCGCCGCGTCGATTACGTCGTCATGCACCAGCGTCGCGGCGTGAACCATTTCCACCACCGCTCCCAGTTGAACTGCGACCGGGCCTCCGCCGCCGGCAAGCTTGGCGGAGAGCAGCAGCAGCGAAGGCCGCAGCCGCTTTCCCCCACTGGAATGCAGGTATTGGTTGATCGCCGTGACCGCGTCGACCGAGGCAACGGATTCGGCCGTGATCTTGCGTTCGACCAACTCCAGGTCTTCCTGGATCAGATCGAAAATCTCCCTCGCGGTGAAGGCTTGTCCTAGCTTGCCTAAGCTCATGTAAGACAACCAGTTTACCCATTAGTGGATAGGCGCCGCAAATTGGCGTATTTTCAGGCCATCGCCGCTCTTTACAGCAACTGCTCCATTAAAGAAATCAGGTACGCCTGGTCCACCGGCCCTGAGCGATAGGTGCGCGCATCGAAAAAGCGCCACATGCGGCGATGCTTCTCGACGGTGTAAAAGATCAGTTGTTCCTCGATGATGTCTTTCTCCAGCAGTTCCTGATTGAATGCCCGCACCGACCCGGCCAGCGTGTAGGGAATACGGAACTCTTCGGTGGAGATCAGAGTATCGGCCGCTCCATATTCAATCTGCAGAATGCGGCCGCGCACGTTGATCTGAATCAGGCACATCGTGAGGTCGCTAAAACTCTCATCCCCGCAGTCCGCGGGATCGAGCATCACCTCATGCCGCGGAAGGATGCGGTTCAAGCCGGCTACGAAGTCCGCACAGATATTATAAATTTCCATCGCCGCTGCATGCCGCACCCCTGCCATCTCACGGGCGGTCTGGAGGGTTCGCTCGTCCTTTTCCGCCAGGGCCTCAATCCTCTCCGCCAGGCGTTTCAACCGCGTGTCTACGGTGGAGGCTGCGTCGGTGGACTTCACATTGACAGCATATCGCGTCAACGCCGCGATTCCTCCCGCGCCCGGATCAGATCGACAACGCTCATTCCCAATTCGTCCATCAGCAGATCGGCGCTTTGCAGGGATAAGAAGCGCTTGCGTTTTAATACATTGTGAAGGTGCGGTTGGGAAATGCCGGCGCGGCGCGCCAAACCCCGCTCGGTCAGCTCTCCGTGGCTGACCTTTCCAGCGATGTGATCCGTGAGACGCTCGTGCAAGTCTTGAAAGTTCATTTGAGCCTATTTCTCATAGAAATACTGAAGTACAGAAAATCTCGGATATCCGCCAGCTTTTGTGAGTAAATCCGCGCAAGAAATATTCGTATTATTTAATACATGCGCTCTATTTTCATAATTTTAACGTTTTAAATTAGATTACGCAACCACAAATAATCTCAAAAAACTTTGATTATCGATTGACGATTTCACACCAAACGATAAAGTGATGGCAGATGAACTGAAGACTGGCCCTTACCGAAAGGGGCGAGTCAAAAAAAGGACATTCTCTACCATGCAATGGAATCGATCGAACGCACTTGGCTTAGCCAAGGCAACCTGTTTCGCGTGTCAGGGTCTGGGGATCCGCATCGTGCGCAAGGACAAGGAAGTCCCTTGTAATTGCGTATTTCGGGCAGTCTTCCGGGCTTGCTATAACCGTTTCCGCTCGTGTTCGGCCTCTGCCGACCACATCGGATCGGTCGCGCTGGAGTTTTGCAAGGGGCAGGACACCCGCCGCAATTATGGCCGCAAGCGGGAGGAATATGCGGCCGATTTTTGCCTCGTCAGCCGGCGCCATCTCAGCCCCTCCGAATATCAATTATTTAAGTTTCATTTTCTTTTGGGCGCGGATTGGAAACTTTGTTGCCGCCGTCTAAAAATAGACCGCGGCACTTTTTTCCATGAGGTCTATCGCATCGAGCAGCTGTTAGGGCGAGTTTTCGCCACGCTTCAACCGTATCCGCTGTACCCTTTGAACGAATATTTTGGCGGGGTGATTTCGCGGGAACGGCTGGCCCTTCGCCTGGAAGAGGAGGAAAGCGAGCTATTCGACGAACTGATGGCTGCTTAACAAGAAAGGCCGGCGCGCCTCTGGCCGCCGGCCTCTTTAAAGCAAATGTCCCAGCTTTTCTCTTTTTGTTTTCAGGTAGCCCTCTCGCGAGCCGATTACCTCGGCAACGCAGGGTATACGTTCGACTACGGGAATTCCCGCCCGTTCGACGGCGTCCACCTTTTCCGGATTATTGGACAGGAGGCGAACCGCGCGCACACCGAAATGCCGCAGGATCGCGCCGGGCAAATCGTAATTACGCAGGTCGGAATCGAATCCGAGCTGTTCGTTAGCTTCCACGGTATCCGCCCCGCCATCCTGCAATTCATACGCGCGCAGCTTATTCAGGAGGCCAATTCCGCGCCCTTCCTGCAGTTCATAGATCAGCAGCCCGCGGCCTTCCTGGCCGATGGCGCACAGAGCGATTTCCAACTGCGCGCGGCAATCGCAGCGCAAGCTGTGGAATACGTCGCCGGTCAGGCACTGGGAATGGATGCGTACCAACGGCGGCGGATCGTCGGCAACATTTCCCATTTCGAGCGCCACCGCCTCTTCGCTGCGGCCTTCGGCGCCCCCCTCGAAGCCGTGAATACGGAATAGGCCGAATTGCGTAGGAAAATCGGCCTCCGCCGCTTTTCCAATTCGAAACGTGGAAAAATCGCTCATGTTTAACTATCGATGCCGCTAACGTCTTTATTATAATGGGTTCCGGACTCGTGCCCACCGAATCATACGTCGTCTCGATGTTGGTGAAGCTGGCCGCCATGGCCTCCATCGCCAGCATTTTGGCCCGTTCGAACCGGTTTAAGTCGATTTTGCTGGAGGAAAAGCGCAATCTCGGTCAGCGCTTCGAATTGGCGCTTTGGCTTTCCGTGGTATTCGGAGCGAGCGTCGCCATCAGAATCGCCGGGACAGCGTACCAAGGGGCGGATCTCGGTCTGGAAGGCAGCCTGCTCGCGGGAATTCTTGGCGGATATGTTACCGGCCTGACAGCTGGCGTGATGATCTCGCTGCCGGCGTTTATCCTCGGCGGCTACGCCACCATGCCGCTGCTGGCCGGCATCGGCGTGTTGGGCGCTCTTCTGCGGGATATCGCTCCCAATACGGAGGAGATCTGGCGCTTCACTCCTCTATTCGATATCGTCCGATTTTTCAAGAGCCGCAATCCGCGCGCCATGGCCTTCCAGCTTCTTTTCGGCGCCTCGATCCTTTTCGCCGAATTCGTCCGCGAGCAACTGCATGCCGCGTTCCGCACCGAAGTCTTCTCCCTTTCGCAGGATACTCAGGAAACGCATCCCTGGGTCTCCGTGGCAATCTACGCAGCGACGCTCTTAGCCGTTACCATTCCGCTCAAGATATGGAACAACACCCGCAACGAGCGCAAGCTGGAAGAGCAAGAGCGCCTGTTGGCGGAAGCCCGTCTGGCGGCGCTTACCAGCCAGATCAATCCGCATTTCCTGTTCAATACGCTGAATTCGGTCTCGTCGCTGATCCGCACCGACCCTAACCAGGCGCGCGTAATGGTGTTACGCCTGTCCACCGTGCTGCGCCGCCTGCTGCGCAAACACGAAAACTTCACCCCTTTGCGCGACGAGCTGAGCTTTATCGACGACTACGTTTCCATTGAAGTGGTGCGTTTCGGCGAGAAACTGCGCTTCGAGAAAGACGTCGCGTTGGATACTCTAGATATGCTGGTTCCCAGCATGCTCCTGCAGCCATTGGTGGAAAACTCCATCAAGCACGGTCTGAGCAACAAAGTGGAAGGCGGATCGATTCGTATCGCGGCGCATCGCAGCGGATCCAAGCTTCAACTGGTAGTGGAAGACGATGGCGCCGGAATTCCGGAATCGAAACTCAACATGCTTCTGGACAGCGGAATCGGCGTCACCAATGTCAACGAACGTTTAAAGGTGCTGTTTGGAAGCGAATATCGCATGTGGGTGGAAAGCCAGCCCGGCCGCGGTACGCGCATTCAGATTGAAGTGCCGGAACTGGAAACCGGGCTCGCCGCAGTGTCCTAAGTTCTTGAACAGCGCAGTGGGCTGGAAATCGCCGGTCAGCTTCTGAAATAATGAACAGAGTCAATTTGCCAAGTCGCCAAAGTTTCGAGCCGCGCCGCAATACGAATTTCGATTGGGGCCTTTTTTTGAACGAGTCCATCCGGTCGTTTTCAACGACGGCCTCGGTGGTTCCGAGTTCGCCATATCTGGCGCGCGCCCTGCTGCGCTCAATCGATTTCAGCCGCGCCACTTCGATCGTCGAAGTAGGCGTCGGAACTGGGGCCGTGACCCACGAATTGCTGCGGCGCATGCGGCCGGACGCGCGCCTTTACGCACTCGATATCAATCCGCGTTTTATCGACTACCTTAGCTCTGCCATCGACGACCAACGGCTGATACCGATCGCCGGATCCGCCGAAGACCTGGGTTCCATTCTGGCGGAGCGCGGCGTGCTGCAGGCAGATGCGATCGTCTCGTCGCTCGGTCTCAGCATCATGCCGAAACCGCTCCGCGAGCGGATTCTGCGCGAGATGAAGCAGCACCTACGCCCTGGCGGAGTGTTCTCGCAATTTCAATACCTGCACGCGCGTCATGCCCCCCGTTGCCTGAATTTCTTCGGCGTGGACGCGTTCTGCGAGGAGCGATTCCTGCGCCAACACTTCCGCCGCGTTTCACTGCATAACGTGCTGCGGAATTTCCTGCCGGCGACGGTATATACCTGCTGGTCGCGTTAAACCTCAAATGTTAGAAGGCGGGTCTGTCGCAATTATCGGCGGCGGCATCGTAGGGTTGGCCACGGCCTATCGTCTATTGGAGCGGTATCCACAGGCGCGCGTCACGGTTCTCGAAAAAGAGGGCGCGGTGGGGCGGCACCAGAGCGGGCATAACAGCGGCGTGCTGCATTGCGGTCTCTACTATAAGCCGGGATCGGTGAAGGCGCGAATGGCAGTAGAGGGCATCCGGCAGATGACCGTATTTTGCGCGGAGAACGGAATTGCGCACGAGATCTGCGGCAAGCTGGTGGTAGCGGCGGATGAAAACGAGGTCCCGCGGCTGAGAAATCTGCACGAGCGCGGAACGGCGAACGGGCTCGAAGGGCTGCGCTGGCTGGGGCGTGAGGAGATGCGCGAGATCGAACCGCACGTGGGCGGCGTGGCCGCGCTCCGCGTGCCGCAGGAAGGCATAGCCGATTTTCCAGCGGTGTGCGCCGCGCTGGCGCGGAAAATCGAAGAGCGCGGCGGCCGTGTTGTGCTTGGTGCGCGGGTGTCTCGGCTGGAGCGCCGCGCGGCGGGTTGGATCGCCGCGACCACAGCTGGCGATTTCGAAGCGGCGTTCATCATCAACTGCGCGGGATTGCAGTGCGACCGCATAGCAGAGATGGCCGGCGAGCGGCGCGACATGCGCATCCTGCCCTTCCGGGGCGAATATTACCAGATCAAGCCCGAGCGGCGATATCTGGTGCGAAACTTGATCTACCCGGTACCCGACCCGAGCTTCCCGTTTCTGGGGGTGCATTTCACGCGGATGATCCGCGGGGGAATCGAAGCAGGACCGAACGCGGTTCTGGCGTTTGCGCGAGAGGGATATCGCAAGAGCGATTTCAAAGCGGCCGATCTTTTCGATTCGCTGACTTACCCGGGCTTGTGGCGGTTTCTGCGCCGATATCCTTCCATGGCCTGGTTCGAGCTGCGCCGGTCGTTCAGCCGTGAACTGTTTTGCCGGTCGCTGCAGAGGCTGGTTCCGGAGATCCAGGTGGACGACTTGGGGACAGGCGGCGCAGGAGTGCGCGCGCAGGCGATCACGCCAAGCGGCGAACTGGAGCAGGACTTTCGATTGATTGCACGGAAGGATGCGCTGCACGTGTTGAACGCTCCGAGTCCGGGGGCGACGGCGTCGCTGGCGATCGGCGCGGAGATTGTGCGGATGGCGGCGGAGGCTTGGGCGTAAGCAATATTCCGGCGTAACTTTTTGGGTGCGGCGCAGTATAATCCCTGGGAGGTTTCATGCCGCGAACCTTGTGGGTTACAGCCCTGGCGCTGTTCGCCGCCGCCAACTCTCTCGCTCAATCCGCCGGCGCGGCTCCAAGGTTCGAGGTGGCTTCGATCAAGCCGAATACGTCCAATGATCAAAATTCGAGTATCAACCTCGATCGCGTGGAGATCTTCGTCCGCAACAGCACGCTTCGCAGCATTGTTCAGTACGCCTTCAGCACGCGAAGCTATGGCCTCGCGGCGCCCGACTGGCTTTCCAGCGCGCGTTTCGACATTACGGCCAGATTCGCCGCCGACACGTCTCGTGCCCAATGTAAAGCGATGATGCAACAACTGCTTATCGAGAGGTTCAAGCTGGAGGCTCACCGCGAAACGAAAGGATTGCAGGGTTACACAATCACAATCGCCAGGAGCGGACCTAAAATCCGGCCAGTGGAGGACACCGGCGGCCGCAACACGGATACCGGCGAGGGCCGGTTCAAAATGGAGCAGGTGAGCATGGCGCAGTTCGCAGGCCAACTCACTAGCCGGCTGGGCCAGCCCGTAGACGATGCGACGGGCCTTAAAGGCGTCTTCACTTTCAACCTGACTTACACTCCCGATCGCCGCTTGGATGAAAAGAGCGCGCAGGATTCCGGCCCCTCGATCTTCACCGCGGTGCAGGAGCAGCTCGGATTGAAGCTCGAGGCGCGCAAACTACCAGTTGAGATACTCTTGGTGGACCATTGCGAAAGAGTCCCGACCGAGAACTGAATGACGGCGGCAAGGGCGTAGTTTAATGAAAATCATGTCGCGCAGATCGCTTGTTGCCCTGATCGCATCGCTTGGCGCCGTCGGGGCATTCGCCCAGTCCGCCGCTAATCTTCCCCATTTCGAAGTGGCGTCGGTCAAATTGAATAATTCGGAAAGTACCGGGTCGAGCAATGACTTCGGGGCGGCTTATGTCACGTTCCGGAATTACGTGCTGCGTGGAGTGGTCATGAACGCGTTTCTCGTCGATAGTGAATCGCTTCAAGCTCCGGCGTGGCTAAACGAAGTGCGCGTGGATATCACGGGCAAGGTTCCGCCGGGATCGACGACGTTCGAGCAACGGAGACAGATGCTGCAGGCTTTGCTTTTCGAGCGTTTCGGACTGGCGGTACACCGCGAACCCAAGATACGATCCGGATTCGCGCTGGTGACGTCGAAGAACGGCCCGAAGATCCATCCGGTGGAAGACGCGGGCGGTCACATCAACGATCAGCGCGACGGCAATATCAAGATGCTGCGCACGACTATCGATAACTTTGCGGAGACGCTCGGGCACAAGCTATCCAAACCGGTAGTAGATGAAACGCGCATGCAGGGCGTTTACGATGTGACGCTAACGTATACGCCGGATCGCGGCGAGAGCGGGAAGCTTTCGACGGACGCTGGGCCTTCGATCTTTACGGCGCTCGAAGAGCAGCTCGGGCTGAAGCTCGAAGCGCGCAAAGTCCCAGTGGAGATGCTCGTGGTGGACCACTGCGAAAAGATTCCCACCGGCAACTGATCGCGGGCGCGAATCCTCCAGGTAGAATGTTCCATGAGGTTCGATGCATGATTCGAGTGACGGTGAGCTATCCAAACGCGGCTGGGGCGAAGTTTGACCTCGACTACTATCTGACCAAGCACATGCCCCTGGTAGAGGCGAAGCTGAGCGGGCATGGATTGACTGGGTGGACCGTAGACCAAGGGCTCAGCGGCGGCATGCCGGGTTCGGAGGCGGAGTTCTTGATACAGGGGCATCTGACCTTCGAGAGCGTCGAGGCGATGGAAGCCGCGCTGGCGAGCGAGGGAGCCGAGATCATGGCCGACATTCCGAACTACACCGATATTCAACCCCGCATCCAAGTGAACAAGGTGCTGGCCCAGCAGGCGGCGTAGAGCAGTAATCCGAGGACAATCAAGCTGCCTTGCGCTTGCGCGCCGTCTTTTTCGATGGGCTGCGTTTTCGCGCAGCTTCGTCTTGGGTTCCTGGAGCTCCTTTAGATTGCAGGCTTCTCTTTAGCGCTTCCATGAGATCGATGACCGGAGCTTTTCGCGGCTGCTTGACGGCGGTTATCTTCTCGCCCTTCTTCTTTTCCTCGATGAGGCGTTCGACATTGTCGCGGTAAGCGTCGTGAAACTCGCCGAGCTTAAATTTTGCGGTGAGGCGTTGGACGAGGGTCTTGGCCATATCGAGTTCCTTGGCTGAAAACTTCGTCTTTGGCGCTTCCGCCTTATTGCCCTTGTGAAGTTCGTCTTCGTAGTAAAGCGTGTGGAGAACCAAGCCGCCTTCCGCCGGCCGAATCAGAACGACATGCTCGCGGTTGTGCATAGCCACTTTCGCAATGGCGTCGCGCTTCGTTTCTGTAAGTGCGGACATGAACAATGCGTATGGCTTGCTGACCTTCTCCTCCGGAGCGACGTAATAGGAGCTTTGGAAGAGAAGCGGATCAACATCGTCACTGGCCACGAATTGCAAGATCTCCATAGTCGATGCGGTGGTGGGCGCGATCTTCTTCAATTCTTCGTCGTCGATCGTAATATATTCGCCCTTTCTTGCCTCGTAGCCCTTTACGATCTCTGAACGCTCAATGGGCTTGTCTTCCTCGGCGCAATACCAGACCTCCTTGACGCGCGAAAGGTCCTTTTTGTGAAGCATGTGGAAATGCACGGCCTCGGCGCGCGCTGCGGAAAAAAGACGAACAGGGAAGGAGACAAGTCCAAAACTCAAATAGCCCTTCCAGACGGTAGCCGCCATTAGCTTCTCCCCTCGTCGCCTTGGTCGCGCTGGCCTTTCGGCATTTCGAACCTCGTGTAACGTTTAGCACCGTTGTAGTCAACGGTTTCGCGTGCTGACATATAGATCCCTCAAATTGAATGCCGCAACCTGAATGCCATGTTGCGACAAACACAGTGGGCGTCTTGCGCGAGCTGGAATCGACCGGTCAATCGCCCACCAGGTACTTCGAATTACCATTCGGAGTCGCGCGGGGTCGTGCGTGGCCACTCAGTGGCAAGTCATATACAGGAATTCGGTATGGCTGGCATTGGGGTTTGGACAGGCGTTGCACCGAAAGCTCCGAGCAGTACTCGCGCGAAAGGGCTGCTGACGAGTTTTTTCGAATGGTTTGGTGAATTAGGATTGTTTTGCGGCCGTATGGCGCGGGCCGCTTTGACCCCGCCTTACGAATGGCGCGAACTCATCCGGCAGCTTGACTCTATCGGCTCCCAATCGCTACCCCTTGTCGCACTCGCTGGAGCGGCGACCGGCATCGTCCTGTCCTTGGAGACCTCCAGCGCGCTCACCCAATTTGGTGCGAAGGCCTTGCTTCCGGCCGTGATTGTCTTCTCCATCATCAAGGAAAGCGGACCTATTATTACCGGATTGGTAGTCAGCGGACGCGTCGGCGCCGGCATTGGCGCGGAATTGGGATCGATGAAGGTGAGCGAACAGATCGACGCCATGGAAGCCTCCGCCGTCGACCCCGATAAATACCTCGCGGCTACGCGCATTCTGGCTTGCGTCCTTATGTTGCCACTTCTTACTCTCGCGGCCGATTTCGCGGGCATCTTTACCGGGTGGATCGCCGTCACTCTAACCAAGACTGTGTCCCTTCGTTGGTTTCTGAACAACGGCCTCCAAAACGTCGAATTCAGCGATTTCCTTCCACCAACCTTGAAAACCGCCGTTTTCGGTTTCATCATCGGCCTCGTGTCTTGCTTTCAAGGTATGCGCACGCACGGCGGTACGGCGGGCGTGGGACGCGCCGCCACGAGTTCGGTGGTTCTCTCGTCGCTCTTCGTAATCCTCGCCGACGTCGTACTGGTTCGATTGATCTTGATCTATTTCTCATGAGGTCCTAATGGAAAAACACGAGCCTGTCATCGTTATCCAAGAGCTTCGCAAGAGTTTCGGGCAGCAGAAAGTGCTCGACGGCATCAATCTCCGCGTGGCGCCCTCGGAAACGGTTGCTGTGCTAGGCCGCAGCGGAACGGGCAAAAGCGTTCTGCTTAAACTCCTGATCGGCCTTCAGAAAGCCGACAGTGGTTCGATTTGCATTCACGGCAAGGATGTTTCGAATTTCAATACAAAACAGTGGAATGAGATCCGCGTCAAGATTGGTTTTCTCTTCCAGCAATCCGCACTCTACGATTCGCTGACCATCGAAGAGAACGTCGTCTTCCCCATGGCGCGTCACACATCGATGTCCGAGGACGAACGAAAGCAAAAGGCGCGCGAACTGTTAACTAGCGTCGGCATGAATGAGCAGGACCTTGGTAAGGCGCCCTCTGAAATCTCCGGCGGCATGCAAAAGCGCGTCGGGCTGGCTCGCGCGTTGGCTCTAGACCCGGACATCCTGCTCTTTGATGAACCGACGGCCGGGCTCGATCCCATTACCGCGGCAGAAATCGGCCGGCTAATTCTCGATATGAAGGAAAAGCGCGAGATGACCTCGGTGGTGGTCACGCACGACGTACACGGTGCCAAATCCTTTTCCGATCGGCTAGTGTTGATGCGCGACGGCAAGATCGTGATGGAAGGTGAGTACGAGAAGTTCGAGAAGAGCCGGGATGAGTTCGTCGTCCGGTTCATGAGAGGCGAAGAGGCGCCCGCCGCGCAAGAGGTGGCGTAACATGACACAAGCGTTTCGATTAGGGCTGTTCATTGTGATCGCGTTGCTGATTTTCGCCGGCGCGGTCTTCCTGATTGGCGATAAGCATCTCATTTTCCAGCACACTTACGAATTGCGATCGCAATTCCAGACTGTGGCTGGCTTAAGCGACGGCGCCGAGGTGCGTGTTGGCGGAATACACGAGGGGACGGTCCACAAGATTCTGTTGCCCAACCGTTCCGATGGGAAGGTTACGGTGGTCATGGATCTCCAACAGGCGACGCGCAATGTCATCAAACAGGACTCGCTGGCCGCCATCCGCTCGCAAGGGCTCGTGGGCGATCAATATGTTGAGATCACCTTCGGTTCGCCGCAAGCCGCCAGCGTGAAGGATGGCGATACCATCGGCAGCGAACCTCCATTGGAAATCGCCGATCTGCTGAAAAAGGCGAATCAGATCCTGGGTTCTGCGCAGGGGGCCGTCGAAAACGTGGACCAGGCCGCCGGTAATCTGAAATCGATTACCGGAAAGATCAATAGTGGGACAGGCACGGTCGGCGCCCTGATCAATGATAAGTCTGTCTATCAGCACGTGAATAATGCCGCCAGCGAGTTGCAAGACGATATGGAAGCGCTCAAGCACAATTTCCTGACCCGCGGCTTCTTCAAAAATCGCGGCTATGAAGACACCACTGACTTGACCGCGCACGCTGTCCCTAACTTGCCCGAGCGTCCGTATAGCAAGGTCTTCGAATACAATGCCGCGAAAATCTTCGCCAAGCCGGAGGCAGCCAAGCTCGATCATGAGAAAGTATTGAACGAAGCCGGTCAGTATCTGCAAGGTACGCCATTTGGCACGGCCGTAGTCGCGGTTTACGGAAGCGATAAAGGCGACACCGGAAAAGAAAAGACGCTCACCGAAGCCCGCGCCGCCGTAGTCCGCGAATACCTGGCGTCGAATTTCAAATTCGACGACACACGCGTGGGCACCATTGGCTTTGGCAAAGCTGGTAATGCCGACGAGGCGAATAAGGTTGACATCGTAATCTATCCGCCGAATGCGAAGGATGCCGGCCGCCAAGCGGGAAACAACCACTAGACGCGCCCAGCATCCCAGCCGGCCGACAACTAGCGTCGAAACCACTTCCGCCAAGCCAGGTACGTCGCCAGCGCCACGGCGCCTGCGATGGTGGCGAGGATGGCGTATTGGCGAACTTCACCCTCGACGGCCTGCCAGCGCTCGCCGAGGAGATAGCCAAGCGACAGGAAGGCGGAGACCCAGAGAAATCCACCGCTGTAGGCGAAAAGCGCGAACTGTGCCGGCGTGACCTCGCTCATTCCAGCGGCTAATGCGGAGACATGCCGCACGCCGGGGATGAAGTAACCGAACGTGAGTCCCCAGTGGCCTACGCGGTCGAACCATGCGTGCGCTTTCAGAATGTGCTCTTCAGTGAGATGCACGTATTTTCCGTAACGATGAATCAGCCCCAAGCCGAATATTCGCCCCAAATAAAAGCTGATGGTGATGCCGCAGGTGCTTCCTGCCCAGGCGGCGACGAAGACGAGCGGCAGGGAAAAGTTGCCCTTGTAGGCAAGGTATCCGCAGAAGGTAATCAGCGTTTCATCTGGAACCGGCAGGCCGACGATGCCGAACATCAGCAGCGTGAACACGGCCAGGTAGCCATAGTGCGTGATCCACGCGAGGACGCCCTGTTCCATTATGCTTTTCGCAGGCGCAGCGACCTCAGACCACCGTTTCGCTGATCCCTACCAGCGTCCGGGCGCCTTCCACCACTACGATGCCGCTTTCCGTGACATGATGGCGCTGGCGGTCCGCCTCCAGATCGTAGCCGATCACGGCGTCCTCGGGGATGCGGACGTTCTTATCTAAAATGGTGCGGCGCAGGCGGGCGCGGCGGCCGATGTCGCAGTTATCGAGGATCACGCACTCATCCACTACAGCGCCGGAGTGAACCTTTACCCCACGGCCCAGCACGGAATTGCGCACCATGCCGCCGGAGAGGATGCAGCCGCCGGAGACGATTGAATCGATGGCCTGTCCGCGCCGGTTTTCCTCGTCGAAGGTGAATTTAGCCGGCGGGTCGGGATAGCCGGTTGTGCGGACGGGCCATTCGCGGTTGAACAGGTTGAGCGCGGGGCTGATGGAGCGCAGGTCCATATTGGCCTCATAGTAAGCGTCGATGGTGCCCACGTCACGCCAGTAGGGAACGGCGCCGACCGGTTCGCCGGTGATGCGGTTGCTCTGGAAATCGTAGGCGAACATCTCGGCTTTTCCGGCTAGCTTGGGCAGGATGTCGCGCCCGAAATCGTGATTGCTGTGGGCCTCTGCGGCATCGTCGTGCAGCAGGCGGAGCAAGGTGCGGGTGGAAAACACGTAATTGCCCATGGAAGCGTGAACGCGCTCGTGATCGCCGGGCATGGTTGGCGCGTCGGGATTCTTCTCGTGAAAGGCCAGGATGCGGCCGTCCTCGGCGGTTTCGATCACGCCGAATTCGGCGGCGTGCTTGCGGTCGACGGGAATCGCGGCGACGGTGACCTCGGCCGCCTTCTGCACGTGATATTCGATCATGCTCATCACGTTCATGCGGTAGATGTGATCGCCGCCGAAAATGGCGACCACATGCGGGTCGGACTGTTCCACCAGGTTGATGTTTTGATAGATCGCGTCGGCGGTTCCCTGGTACCAGGTCTCATCCGGCGACCGCATCTGCGCCGGCACGGGAATGACGAATTGGTTTTTCAACATGCTGCCGAACTGCCAGCCTTCGCTGAGATGCTGTAGCAGAGATTGGCTGCGGAACTGGGTCAGCACGTAAACGGAATATATGCCGGAATTAATGAAGTTACTGAGCACGAAGTCGATAATGCGGTATTTGCCGCCAAAAGGGACGGCCGGCTTGGCCCGTTCCTTGGTCAACGGAAAAAGACGGGTACCTTTGCCACCCGCCAGCACGATTCCCAGGACGCGTATGCGCATAGCGATTGAACCATGCCTATTCTTCCAGGGCGCACGCCATTTTGGCAAGCGGAAATTGGTAAAGCCAAGGCGTTCTGGCGCCGATAAAGAATCTAGGAGCACTTCTCACTTTTAAAGCATGATTTCCATCTTAGGCATTGCAATCGTTCTCGCGTGTATTGTTGGAGGCTATCTCATGGAACATGGGAAGCTTCTGGTGCTGATCCAACCCGCGGAACTGGTGATCATTCTCGGGTCCGCGGTGGGCGCCGTCATCGCCGCGAATCCTTTGCCGGTGCTGATCCGGACAGCGAAGGCGATGGTTGGCCTATTGGGCGGGTCGCCCTATACCAAGAAATACTACACGGAAAACCTGCGGATGATTTACGATCTGTTCACGACAGCGCGCAAGATGGGGACGGCGAAGCTGGAGGCGGATGTCGACGATCCAGAGAAGAGCGATGTGTTCAAGAAATACCCGAAATTCCTGAAATCGCATCACGCGCTGGATTTCTTCTGCGACACGCTGCGGGTGGCCGTCTCGGGTGGCGTGGACCAGATGGACATCGACGGAATGATGGAGATCGATCTGGAGGTTCACCATCGCGAAGGGCATGAGCCCACGGCGGCGCTTACCACAATGGCGGATGCCCTGCCAGGTCTGGGCATTGTGGCGGCTGTGTTGGGGATCGTGATGACAATGGGAGCGCTGAGCGGTCCCAAGGAGGTGATTGGGGAGAAAGTGGCCTCCGCTCTGGTGGGTACGTTCGCTGGCGTGTTGCTCTGTTACGGCATCTTTGGTCCGCTGGCCGGGGCAATTGGCAAACAGAACGAGGCGGAGGGGGCGTATTTCGGGTTCCTGCGCATGGCAGCGCTCGGATATGTGAAAGGGTTGAGCCCCATCATGGCGGCCGAGATGGCGCGCCGCGCGATTCCGTCGACGCTGCGGCCTTCGTTCAAGGAAATGGAAACCGCTTGCCGAGGCGGCGCCAAGAGTATGCCGGATGCGGCGAAGGAAGCGGCGGCGTAGTCTATGGGTCCCACAACAGAAAACGAGCCGGTTCAACAGAAGCCCCGGACGATCATCATCATTAAGCGCCCAGCTAAAAGGCGCCACGAACATCACGGTGGCGCATGGAAGGTGGCGTACGCCGATTTTGTGACCGCTATGATGGCGCTCTTCATCGTGCTGTGGCTGATGAATACCGACGACAGCGTAAAAAAGGCCGTGTCCTCATTCTTCAGCAATCCGTCGGGACCCGGCAAACTGACCGGAACGGCCGCGGCTGGACAGGGGAACTCGATTCAGCTACAGAAGCAGGATATGAGCAGGTTGCGCGAAAAGATCCAGCAGGCGCTCATGAAGGTTCCCAATTTCCAGAATCTGAAAGACCACGTCGAGATCACGGTCACGTCGGATGGTCTGCGCATCGAACTTTCGGAGAACGAGGCGGGCATGTTCTTCCCTTCTGGAAGGGCCGAGCCGACCGCTGATGGGAACGAGTTGCTCAGCAATCTGGCGCAACAATTGGGCGGCCTGCCGAACAAGATCTTAATCGAGGGTCACACGGATTCGAAACCCTACGCCGGCGACGAATACAGCAACTGGGAATTGTCCGTGGACCGGGCGAACGCCGCCCGAAAGCTGATGACCGCGCACGGACTGGATCCAGCGCAGATCTCGCAAGTTCGCGGCTACGCGGACCGGCAGTTGCGGCATCCGGAGAATCCGTATAGCCCGGCCAACCGGCGGATCTCGGTAATTGTGCAGTATCTTCAAGGCGCGGATGCGAAATAGAAGTTAGCGACGTCGGATAAAGTGTGGGACGGCAGTCTTGGTCACGCAGAGATCTATCGCTGTAAGTCGCGCCGTTCGGGCAGTCCCGGATCGTCGAGCAACTGCGTGGAGATCGCCGCTCCTAACGTTTGGTAATCCCGCAGCGCCCAAACCACTTTCTTATCCGGCGTAACTTCGATCAACTGGGCGATATTCCGCTTCTCGCCATCGGGGGCGTAATTGTTGATTAGGGTATTGCCGGTTGAAAGCCGGCTCACCTCACGAACGTCTTCCAGCGGAAAGCCGGGCAGGTCGTTCTTATTCAGTTCCCACACTGTCTTGCCGGCCTTATCGATCTCGCGTACATAGCCGCTCTCACCGCCGCTGATGAGGGTGTCGCCGTTGCGCAGACGAACCGCGGCCCACGGGGATTCCGCTTTTACACCCCACACAGGGCGGCCATCGGGGGTGTATTCGACGACTTTGTTGAGATCCATGTGCGCGGACGAGATAGCTGCCGGCGGGAGTTAGGCGCACATGGCCGAATTGGCCGCGCGGGTTCTTCGGGTTCGCCGTGTCGAGCGAAACCTGCTGCTCCATGCTGCCGCTCAGAGTGTTGATCACCATGACTACGGCAGGGTCTCCGTTTTGCATCACCATGACGCGGTCGCGATCGATGGGAGACGCCGTGCGGATCTCCGTTCCAGCCGGCGCGTTATAGTTCCAAATAATCTTCTTATCCTGGCGCACGATGCTCGCGCCGGAGCCGCGAGCGAAAACGATGGCGCCGTTCGAAAGCATGGTGCAATCTCCCAATTGGTCATGGGCCGAGAGAGGGTAAGCTCCACTCCACCTTGCCCCCCTGGATGACGTAAATGGTGGCGAGGTGCGCCGGCCTTCGCCTTCGCCGCAATACAAGAACGGGTGTTGCGCCAGTCCTTTGCCGGGCAAGTTGTCCTGCCCGAAGGTCAAGCTCGCCGTCAATAATAGTAAGATCGCGGAGCCAAGCTTCACGCCGACCCCAGCGCGGAACGGAGAAACGCGAGATCTTTACGCGAGCCCGCCAAGCATATCCGGAATCCGTGTATTCCTGATGCAGGGAGATCGGACCGTTATAGCCCGCATTGCGAAGCGCGCCCATGACGGATTTCCAATCGACCGCACCTTCGCCCATGGGACACCACACCGATTTCCACCCAGCGGCGATCCTTGCGCCAGAAGAAATCCTTTACCGCGACCATCTTTAAGCGTGGCAATGCGAGGCGCAAGCTGACGTCGTGTCCGCCAAGACCGCCTTCGATAGCCGCGTGGCCGGGATCGTAATAGAAGCCCGTCCAGCGCGGATCCAGATCGTAGATCATCGCCCAGGTGTCCCACACGGCTTCGCCAATGTAGTTGCCGGAGTGGTTGTGCAGGCCCATGGCGATCTTATGCTCGCCGGCAAGCATAGCAAGGCGATGCACTTCCGCGCCAGTCGATTTCACGCTGCGCATCAACCGGGCCCGCGCCGTATCTTCCAATATCCGGGCTTGAAGAATGGGATGCCGAGCGCAGGCCGCTGTGCGTAGGGTGGGAATCGCAGCCGGGTCCGTAGCCGACGTGAGTCTCGGTGGTGATCATAGGAACGGTCAGACCGTGTTTGCGAAGGGTATCGACGGCGCGCGGCAAATCCTCCGCGACGCGCTCCGGCAGCACGTGGCCCTTGGGACGAACCGTGAGATCGACGCCGTCGAATCCCAACTCCTTCGCGGTCTTCGCCAGGTCTTCGTAGTTCAAATTGGGCAAGTGTTTGGAGAACAATACCAACTGGGGCTTGAACGCTTGCGCCTGGGGCTGCGCCGCAAGGGCGGACGCGGCCGCGCCCAGAAACATTCGCCTGGAAACGCTCATGAAGGTATGACTCCCAAACCCGGTCCGCCGGTTCCAATCTGTTCGCACCTGGCCGTCGCGAATGATGAAGATTCCGGGAAACCGCTTCTCCCAGCCGGCATTGGCCGCCGGAACGTACTGGCGCGCATTGGCTTCGATCGCCTTCACCCCGGGTACGTGCGCGGCCAGCGTCACCGAATGCACCAGCGACGCGCCGGGGCAGGTCAGATCCTGCACGCACAGGAACACTTTTCGCTTTTGAGCCAGCGCCGCGATCAGCAGCGACATGCTCTGCCCCTTGCACGCCTTGAGCGCCGCGCCGGAATATCCCATTTTCAGCGCCAGCAGGAACGCGTCGATGCCCGTCAGCGATTCATCGATCACCACCGGCACGATCTTGCGCCGCTTCGTGCACATCGTCGTTCGGATGCGCCTTCAAGTCGCGCGCCGTTGGCTGTTCCACGTATTGAATGCGCGCGAAGGCATCGGGCGACCGCTGCTTCAGATCGTGCAGAAAATCGAGCAAATACGCCACATTCGGGCACTTCTCGTTGAAATCGAGCGAATAGACGAAGTCCGCGCGGCCGGCTCGCCATAGCGCGGCTTGGTGGACGCGAATCACGCGGTCCATATCCCAGTCGCGGTCGTCGCCATTCAGCTTGATCTTGATGTGGGTGATGCCGTTGTAGCGGATCCATTCCGGGCAGAGTTTCGGGCAGCCCGTCGCCAACCTTATGTTGGATATCGTCGGCGCAGTGATGGGGTCCGACCGCGCCCACCAGATGGTAGAGCGGCAACTGCTGGCTTCGGACTCGCGGGAATGTAAAGGTCCAGCTTCTCGCCGCGGAATTCCGGGCCCAGGTAATGGCCAGATCGTTGCGCATGAAACTCGGGCCCAGAGTGTGAGAAGCAGTTCAGCCGGTGCAGCTTGCCGTAGGCATCGTGCATGGCGGCATCGAACGGGCTGGCGGTGACGACCGTGCAGAGCGGCGGAATGGGCTCCGCCATGCTCGCGCGATATTTCCGCGGCGGCCTTGAAGTACTCGGGTTCGAGCCGTCGAGATACAAGATCGATGGGATGGCCCCATTCGCCATGCGCTTCCGGTGATTTTGGCGATTCGCTCCGGCCAGGTTCTTTCATCGCGGCCAGCGTCTGTGCATACGTCAGTTTGTGCGAAGGGAACGACCACACGTTGCCCAGCGGCATGGAGCCGAAGCCTTCCGCGGTCTTGCCCGTTCCGCCCGCGAACCTTGCATGTTGACGTTGAGCAGCGTGACGCTTATCCACCACCACTGCCGCCGAACTTGATCGGGCGTGCGGTAGAGGAAATCCTCATAGGAGGTGCGCACTTCGAGCACCTGCATGTCATGTCAAAAGGTACCGCCAAGCCTATGCGGACCGCCAAGCGATCAGGCCTCCGCAGGCGCCGATGGCGCGGCGGCGCGTTACTTTACCGCTATCGGGCTGCGTTTCTGTCCCACTGTGAACTATACTATCGAATCATGGAGACACCAGACCGCGCGTTTTCGCGAACCACCATCGCCGCCGTAGCCGGCACGGCCCTGAGCGCCAGCCGCGTGTGGGGCGCGAACGACCGTGTCCGCATGGGCCTGATCGGCTCCGGCGGACGCGGCCGCGAAGACTGGGGCAATTTTCTCAAACAGCCGGAAGTCGAGCCGGTGGCCGTTTGCGACGTCTACGATCCGCTTCCGCGAACAGGGCATCGCGCTGACCGAGGGCCGCGCCAAGCCGTACAAGGATTTCCGCCGCGTGCTGGAGGAGAAAGATATCGACGCGGTGATTGTGGCCGACGCCCGATCATTGGCACGCGCTGATGACCGTGGCCGCCTGCGACGCCGGCAAGGATGTTTACTGCGAGAAGCCGCTCTCGCTGATGGCGCGAGGAGGGCCGCAAGATGGTGGACGCCGCGCGGCGCAACAAACGCGTGGTGCAGGCCGGCAGCCAGCAGCGCTCCGGCGCGCACTATATCCAGGCGGTGGAGCTGATTCGGAGCGGCCGCATCGGCGAAGTGCATCGCATCGAAGCCGGCATGCAGCGCAATATTTTTCCCGGGCCTGAAGCCGACGGCGCTGCAGGGCGGCCTGACCCCGGCGCTCGATTGGGATATGTGGCTCGGTCCGGCGCAGGAAGCGCCCGTTCGACCCATTCCGCTGCATCTACAATTTCCGCTGGTTCTGGGACTATTCCGGCGGCCAGATGACGAACTGGGGCGCGCATCATCTGGATATCGCGCGCTGGATTGTCGACGACAGTCGCGCCCGCCACCGTCTCCGGCGCCGGCGGCCGCTTCGCCCTGACCGATGGCGGCGAGACGCCCGACATGCAGCAGGTGACGTATCGCTTCACGAAGACGGTGGTGTACGTGGACCATCAGCGAGATCGGCGAGGGCGACCCGCTGACGCTCAATATTTACGGCACGAAAGGCATGATGACGCTGCTGCGGAGCGGCTTCAAGATTAAGCCGGAGACCACGACGAAGCCCGGCAGCAAAGACAAGATGCCGCTGATGGACGCGATGGAAGTGAAGGGCGCCGATCTGAACGTGCCGCACGTTCGCAACTTCCTCGATTGCGTGAAGAGCCGCAAGAAGCCGAATGCGGACGTGGAAGAGGGACACCGGAGCGCCAGTGATGTGCCACCTGGGCAATATCTCGACGCGGCTGGGCCGGACGCTGCCGTGGGATGCGGCGAACGAGCAGATCGTAGGGGATGCCGAGGCGAATCGGTGGCTGATCAAGCCCTATCGGGCGCCTTGGAAGCTGGCATAGACCTTCAGCTCTTCAGTTTGCCAATGAGATGATAGTCCCACGGCTTCAGATGAATGGGAACCTGTAGGTCTTCAGGATCCCTCGAAAGAGAGCGTCATTTGCTGGATCGGTAAACGATCCCATCGAGGAGACCAGCGTCGACGACAGCGAGAGTACCCTATCCACGCCGTTGTATACTGCCCCAATGGCAGCGAGGTTTCTCACGAGGAGTTTCTACATCATGACGCGAATGTCGCGGACGGCATATTGGGCGCTTGCTGTTTCGAGCATACTGGCATCAACTTTCCCTGCAACGGCGCAGGTCAATCCCGATCTCTATGCGGGCCTCAACTGGCGAAACGTTGGGCCTTTCCATGGCGGACGAATCTCCTCCGTCACCGGCGCCATAGGCCAACCGGGCACGTTCTATGCAGGCACGCCGGTGGGCGGCATCTGGAAAACCACCAGCGGCGGCGTCACCTGGTTCCCCATCTTCGACCAGGAGAAGAGCGTGGATAGTGTCGGAGCCATCCAGGTGGCTCCCTCCAATCCCGATATCGTGTATGCAGGCGCCGGCGATCCCATTCAGGGCAGCCTCGGCAACGGCATGTGGAAGTCGACCGATGCCGGCAAGAGCTGGCAGCACATTGGCCTCGAAGACACGGTGAAGGTCACCAACATCGTTGTCGATCCCGCCGATCCTGACCTGGTGCTTGTCTCCGCGCTCGGCGATACCATCCGCCACGGTGGCGGTATCTACCGCTCCACCGATGGCGGGCACACCTGGACCAACGTGCTCAAGCCGGCCGACTACGACGGCGCGCGCGATATCGAGTACGCATACGACGACCCCAGTGTGATGCTGGCCGCCACGCAGGGAACCGGAGGAGCAGGACCAGGAGGAGGCGGCGGCGGCGGTCGCGGGGCCGAGAAGCAAGCCGCCCCTGGTGTTCAAGTCCACGGACGAGGGCAAGACCTGGACCGAGATCAAGATTCCGCCCTTCCCGGGCCGCGTTTCGGTCGCCATCGCCATGCACACCAAAGGCCAGCGCATGTACATCGTCGGCAATACCATTGAACAGGGCTCGGGACTTTATCGCTCCGACGATGGTGGCGCCACCTGGCAGCACATGGCCGGGAAGGACACGCGGATCAGCAACGGCCAGGGCGCTTATAGCAGCGGCGTGTTCGTGGACTCGCAGAATCCGGACATTGTGTACACCATGAGCACCGCGATGTACCGCTCGACCGATGGCGGCGCCACCTTTCAGCCGTTCAAGGGCGCGCCCGGCGGTGAGGACTACCACAAGCTCTGGATTGACCCCACGAACGGCCACCGCATGCTGGTCGGCTCCGACCAGGGCGCGAGCGTCACGCTTGACGATGGCCGCACCTGGAGCCTCTGGTACACCGAGGTCATTTCGCAGCTCTACCACGTAGCCACCGATAGCGCATATCCGTACCACATCATGGGTGCGCAGCAGGACACCGGCGCCGTAATGATCTCGAGCCGCGGCAACTGGGGACAGGTGAACTTCACTGACTGGAGCCCGGTGCCGTCGTCTGAATTCGGCGTCGATACGCCCGATCCTAAAAATCCAAACATCATCTATGGCGTTGGATATGGTCCGGGAGGCGGCGGCAGCGGCCTGATCAAGATTGATATGAGCACCGGCCAGTGGGAGAACGTCGCGCCCAACTTCGGAGCCGATGCGGACAAATACCACGCCGGACGCGATTTCGAGAAAAAATTCGACCTCGCGTTCGATCCCGGTGCTCTGTACGTTGCCTACCAATGCCTTCTGGTCTCGCGCGACGGCGCCCATTCCTTTACCGCCGCGAGCCCTGATCTGACCACGCCCACGGGCAAGCCCCAGGTGGCCTGCGGCACTGCGCCGCCGGAGCCGCCGCCGCCCCCGCAGCCTCCGCAGCCGAACCCCGCGCCGCCGGGAGCGGGGGCGCAACCGGACGCGCAACAAGGGGGAGGGGCGCCGCAATGGCGCCCTCGATCACGGAATTCTCGATATCCAGGGTCAAGCGCGGCGTCATCTGGACGGTCAGCAGCAACGGACAGATCTACAACACCATGGATCAGGGCAAAACGTGGACGAACGTCACCAACATCGCCAACCTTCCGCCCCGCACGACTTTCAATAGCATCGAGGCAGGCGACGACGTCAATACCGCATTCGTGGCCGCTCGCATTGGTGGCGGGCGCGGCCAAACTTCGCCCGCCGACGCGAGCCCCGATGCGAGCCCCGACGTGCCGCTCATCTGGCGCACCACCGACGCGGGCAAGACCTGGAGTAGCATCGTCAACGGCCTGCCCCGCGACGAGCGCACCGGAAGCTGGATCAACAGTCTGCGGGTCGATCCCGAGCAGCCGGGCTTGCTCTTCGCCGGATCCGAGACCACGGTGTATGTCAGCTTCGATAATGGCGATCACTGGCAGTCGCTGCGCCAGAACCTGCCCAGCACCTCCATCCGCGACCTCGACGTCCACACCGATCACCACGAGAACGACCTGGTGATTTGCACCTACGGCCGCGGCTTCTGGGTTCTCGACGACATCACGCCACTGCGCCAGATCGCAGCCGGCGCCCAAGCCATCAGCGCATCGTCCGTGTATCTCTTCAAGCCTGAGGAGGCCATTCGCGCACGCATCAACAGCAACTGGGATCAGCCCTTCTCCGTCGAAGTGCCTCATGCGCCCAATGTGGCTTACGGAGCGATCGTGGATTACTACCTCAGCCACGAGCCGAGCGGGCCCATCCAACTCCAGGTCTTCGATTCGAAGGGCAATCTGGTCCGCACCATGTCCAGCACCCTGCCACCGCCCATCGAGGGCGCGGCGTACCCCCACTACTGGCTGGCCGCTCCCGAGACTCGCACCCTCTCGACGCATGTTGGTCTCAACCGCGTCAACTGGAACCTGCAGTATGACGACCCGCCCGCCCTGCGGCACGACCTCGAGAATCAAATGAACATGGTGGAGGGCTCCGCCACCCCCGGCCCGCATGGGCCGCAGGTGATTCCCGGCGTTTATACGCTCAAGTTGACCGTGGACGGCCAGGTCTATACGCGCGAAGTAACCGTCATGAACGATCCGCGCGCCGGCGAGAGTCCCGCGCTCATGGCCGCCTTGCGCACCCAGAATAAGCTCACTCTGCTTTCCGTGCAAGGGATGGAACATAGCTTCGAAGGCCATGATGAAGTCAACGCGGTGAAGGACCAGCTTGCCACCCTGATGAAGGGCAACCTGCCCGCCGATGTGGCCGAGCGGGCCAAGACGCTGGACGCCAGTCTGACCAAAATCGGCGGCGCCACGACGGGCGGATTCGGCGGCGGCGGGGGTGGTCGGGGTCGGGGCGCCGACCGTAAGGCGCTGCAATCGTTTTCCGAACTGAACAACGCATTCAACACCATGGTCAGCATGATGCAGGTCGGCCTCGACATGGAGCCCACCCCCACGCAGATCGATACCTGGGAGAAAGACTGCACCGACCTGAACCGTACCAAAACTGCCTGGGACGACGCCCGGAAACAGATCACCGACTTCAATGCGATGCTGGTCAAAAACAGCCTGCAGGAGATGAAGGTTGGCCCCGCCAAGCTCAGCGTTTCGGCCTGCAGCTTTGTGCCTTAACCAGCCAAGAAGGCAAAAGAAGTAACTTCCTCCTCTCGATCGTGTGGAGACGATCCATCCGGAGGCTCGAAAGCGGGTCGAGGTGGTTTCAGACCTCGACCCGCTTTCGCTGTTTGCAGATGGAAACGCCAGCTCCGTTTCTTTAGGGGCAGCGTGTCGCGCGGGGACCGCCGCCCCGCAGCACGAAAGCGTCAGCCCCCCCGTCAGCGTTTGCCGCGACACTGACGGCCCCCCATAGCGTATTGTTCGCAGTGCCTGCGCCAGGCAGGAGCGGATGGTCGGCAATACGGAAGTTGGGGCTTCCGATGGTTCCCCGGACTTCTTTCCAATAACGGCTGCGAAACTGGTTTTTGGAAACTGGCCCGACGAGGCCCCCGATTGGGCGGCTCAATGGAAGGTCCACTTCACGTCAAGTGGGCCGAGACTGGTGAACACCAGGGCGTGTGGAAAGACGGATTCTGGGAGCCCGTCAACTTCCGGTTACGCCGTTATCCAGGAGCAAATCCGGACAGAGCACACGTCCGACATGACGACAACTCGGACAGGTGGATCCGCTTCGAGTGGCCGATCCGCGCAGAAACCGTGCCGCAAGTCTGCTGGTGGCGCGACCATCGAGGTCCAGGCCAACGATTGATGGCGCTATGAACTCTCGGGGCGCCCGCGTTTCCGGTTTTTCGTGCGTGGTCAGTTACACGGCATGGCGCCGCGAAGGCGCCGGCGATCGGGAATTGTGCGGTATTCCGGCCCGCGGCGCCCAACAGGCTAATTAAGCCTATATACCTTCAGTCATAATCGGAATGTATAAGGCTCGCCTCGACACCCTCCCTTTACGTATACGCCTTGTCTCCGCCGACCTGCGAATCCCAATACGTCGTAGGATCGGTGAAGAACTCACCCTGCCTGCAGAGGGGGCGCATCGCGTCTTCATTGACTTTGATGCCCAGGCCTGGCCCCGTCGGAACCGGGATGTAACCTTTAACCACCAAGTCCCCTTTGTCGGTTATGTCTTTGTGCCAGGCTGGCTGCGGCTGGTGCCATTCCATGGCGAGGAAGTTCTGGCAGGCGGCTATCGCGTGCACGCCGGCTGCATAACCAATCGGGGTAGCGTTGCTGTGGACCATCATCCCCACCGAATATTTGGCCGCCATGTCGGCGGTCTTCTTCAATTCGAGACAGCCGCCGATCACAAGGTGATCCGGATGGATATAATCGACTGCACGCGCCTGGCAAAGCGGCTCGAGCGATTCCACCAGGTAGGCGTCTTCGCCGGTCAAGGTGGGCACATCGATCGAGTCGTTGATGAGCTTCCACTCCTCTACCCGGAACCACGGGACCATGTCTTCCAGCATAGAGGGGGTGACCCTTTCCAGCGCCTTGGCCAGCTTGATGCAACTCTTCACGGTGAGGTGCCCGAAATGGTCGTGCGCCATGGGAATGTCGGCGGCGTCGCCCATGGCCTCCTTAATCGCAGCGACATGGTCGGCTACGAGTTCAGCTCCCTTGACGCTGATCTCGAATCCCTGATAAAAGTTCTCAGGGTTCTCCCCCGGTTCCCCGTTATAGCCTGCAGGCGCGGACATCGTGCCCCGCTTGCCTTGAAGAACGCGAGCTACGCCCAGATCATACTTGAGCATCGTAAATCCCGCGGCGACTCTCTCCTTATAATCGGCGGCGATGTCTGCGATGGAGTTCGAGCGCGGGTCGCCCTCGCTGTACATCCGGACCTTGTCGCGAAATTTCCCGCCAAGCATTTGATAGATCGGCACGCCATAAGCTTTGCCGGCCAGATCCCACAACGCGTTCTCAATCGCGTTGACGCCGCTCCCCCGACGGTTATACGCGCCATGGATCTTGATCTTGCGGAAGATCTTGTCAACGTTGCAGGGATTTTCGCCGAGCACTCGGGCCTTATGCGTCAGCACGTAATTCGGCTGGGGGCCGTCGCCAATCGTCTGGCCGTAACCCGAAATTCCCTGATTGGTATCGATTCGGACGACGATCGTGCCGCCCGATGCCGCTCCCGCACCGGGAGTCGCAGGAGGCAGCGATGTCCTGGCGCCGCCGCGTCCGCCGCCCACCTGGCCTCCCGGCCCTCTCAGAACGGCGATGCGCATGTCCGTGATTTTCAAGTCTGACGGAATTGAATTCCGGTTGACATTCTGGGGATACGCTTCGAGGTCAGCCAAGAGGCCAAGCCCCGCGACTGCCGCGCCCGTGCCAAGAAGCGTACGTCGTCCAATTGCGTTTTCGTCTGTAGACATTTAGTCTCCTTTTCGCCACCAAAACTTAATCGCGTCTGGAAACGGTTCATTCTCTCAACATATAAGGTATCCGAAATTGAGTCTCGAAGCAGATGCCCGCCCCGAGGTTCAATCCTGGCAGTACAGCTTCGCCGGCTCGATTAGGCTGGTGTTCGCAAGTGGCGTCGGCCTCTGCTTGGACTGCTCAATTGCGCGTGAGCGGCGCTTCGAGGGGCCCGCGGATGAGCCTCGTTCAGGGTGGATAGTCGGCAAACAGGAACTTGGGCCTCGACCCCCGTTAGCTTCAGTTTCCTGTATGCGCGTTATCCGACCGAGGCAGTCCACCCGCACTGGCAAATTGGCGAGATGACGACTTTGCCGCCAATTTGACAAAACGCCGGATTATCGGCGACCCGCGAGGCTTCCAGCTTTCCTCTTGACGACCTTACTATGCAGTAGTAAGATCAGAAGCGGCATATGAAGAAGCCCAAACTCGCCAAGCTCGAACTTCGGATTCTGGAAGCGCTGTGGGCCCAGGGAAGGGCCACTATGCGGGAGATTCAGGAGACGTTTCCAGAACCTCGCCCTGCCTATACCACCATCACGAACACGGTGTACCGGATGGAAGCCAAACGCGCCGTACGGCGAGTAAGGAAGATCGGAAACGCCGATATTTTCGAGCCGCTGATCGCAAAGGACGCCGCGCGGGATGGGCTGCTCGATGAGATTTTGAGCTTTTTCGGGGGACGGCCGCAACCCATGATGGCGCAACTCATCGAGTCCGGCAAGCTAACGCTTGACGACATACGCGAGATGGAAAAGGCCGCGGCGGAAGCGGACCGCCAACGGAAGGCGGAAAGGATGCGGAAATCGAAATGACTACATCTTTTATCGTCAACCATCTGTGGCAGTCATCATGCTTCGCGCTTTTGGCGGGATTGCTAGCGTTCGTCCTGCGCAAGAATTCGCCGAAGGTACGCTACTGGGTTTGGCTGAGCGCATCGCTAAAATTTCTCATACCGTTCGCGTTGCTGGTGAGCCTCGGAGGTGTGGTTCCGCGTCCAACTCGGCGCCCGGTGTCCGTTGCGGCTCCTGTTTTCCCGAACACTCTCGTTCAAATTGCGCAACCGTTTTCGCCGGCTCTCCAGCCAACTGTTTCAGTGCATACCCCACTCGATTGGGCGCCGGTTGCGATCGGTGTCGTGTGGGTCCTCGGGTTTTTGGCAATCATGCTGGCACGATGCCGCAGTTGGCTAGGATTTCGAGCAGCACTGCGAACCAGCACGCCCGTTGAACTCCCGATCCCCGTACCGGCTCTGATCACGCCTGGCGCGGAGGAACCGGGCGTCGTGGGTTTTCTGCGTCCGGTCCTGGTTCTGCCGGCCAACTTCCTGGAACACCTGAATCCTCGGCAGCTTGGCGCGATTCTCACGCACGAGCTTTGCCACGTGCACCGCCGGGACAATCTCTTCGCCGGCGTGCACATGATGGTGGAGGCGATCTTCTGGTTCCATCCGCTGGTGTGGTGGATCGGATCGCGCATGGTTGAGGAGCGCGAACTGGCGTGTGACGAAGAAGTTCTGCGAATGGGCTGCGAACCATCGGACTACGTGGAAGGCATATTGAAGGTCTGCCGCTTCTACGTGGAATCCCCGTTACCCTGCATTTCAGGAGTAACGGGCGCGGATGTGAAGAGGCGTCTCCGCGCGATCCTTGCGGGAAGCATTGCAGACGAGTTAAGCGCCGCGAGAAAGATGACTCTGACGGCGATCGGTCTGGCAGTTTCGCGGCGCCCATCCTGATCGGCGTTCTGAACGCGCCTGCGATTCGCGCTCAAAGCGCGCCTGCGGCTACGCCGAAATTCGAAGTAGTCTCGATCAAACCGTGTGAGTTTCGGCAGAACACCATCTCGGATATGGCGCCTCAGGGCAATTCAACGCCCGGGAATCTCAGGACTGGTTGCTTTCCTTTGCTCAATGCGAGTGGCAGGGGCCTGATTCGGGGCGCATATGCATCGAACCCATTTACTCCGATCAACGGAGGTCCATCCTGGATCCACTCCGCCGCTTATGAGATCAATGCCAGGGCCGAAGGAAGTCCGAGCGTGAGGACGATGAACGGCCCAATGATGCGAGGGCTCTTGGAAGAGTATTTTCACCTGAAGATCCACCAGCAAATCGCCGAGGGCCCTGTTTTTTTCTTAACGGTCGCGCGTGGAGGGCCGAAGCTGCACTCGTTCGTTGCAGGAAGCTGCACGCCCCATGACACGGCTCCGCAAGACCCGCTCCCGCCGGGACAGAGCTATTGCAAAGACAATATGATCGCCCGCCTCCATCGAAGCTCAAGGGACGACACTCGATGACTTTTCCAGAATGCTTTTCGCAATCTTAGGCCGCCCGGTATTCAACAAGACCGGAATCGCAGGCCGATTCGATATTCGTATCGAGTTCTCGCGAGAGGGAACCAGGTTTTCCCCTCTTCGGCCGACGGAGCCCGCCGACGGCAGCTCCCCGGCATCCGACCCGACAGGTTCGATATTCGCTGCGCTCCAGGAAGAACTCGGCCTGAAATTAGAACCGGCGAAAGGACCGGTTGAAACGTTCGTGATCGATCACATAGAGAAGCCTGCGGGGAACTGATAGGATCGCCGGCGTGTCACCAGCAGCCCAGCTTCGGATCTCTGGACGGTCCGCCGGAAGCAGCCAGGACTACCAGCGGCCTGTCGCCCAGCCGCGCCCGTTCACGCCGCACCGGCCGGATGGTCGGCGATCCAGACGCGATGTTCGGTGTTCAGGTGCCCGGCTCGATGCCAATGCGGTCATTAACGGCCGCACGAATGCTATTTGCAGCCGAGGTACCGCTCGGTCGTCTGAATCGAGACGTGCCCGAGCAAGAACTGAATCTGTTCCAACTCGCCACCCGCCGAATGGCGGAGTCGAGCACATGTCCTCCTGAGGTCGTGCGGCGCGAGCCTGTCAATGCCCGCTTTACGGCCGTACTCCCGAACGACGTGCCAAACCGCCTTCTCCGTCAAGCCCTCACCCCAGGTGCTCCCGTTTTTGTTTACCCGCCGGAACACCTTTCCGTTGGTCAGATTCGCAGCCTGAATCCAATCATCGAGGAGACCTTTGACCCAGCCTGGCATCGGTACTGTCCTGATGTGGCCGGCCTTGCCCTTCAAGTCGACAATGGCCCAGTGCTCTTCCCGCTGCTGGATGTGACTGAAGTTCAGGTTCAGCGCTTCGTGACGTCGAAGGCCACAGGCGAGCAGGACCGTCAGGAGTGCGCGATCTCGCTTGCCCTTCAATAATCGACAGCCAGGCGTGTTCCAGAGTCGTTGGGACTGTTCCGACGTTAGCCAATTCCCAAGTCGGACGCCGATCTTCTTAACTCCCTTCACGCGCCGTATCCCGGCGGCCAGATCTGGGCTTAGATGCCGAGATTCCAGGTGTATGCGATACCGTAGGACCACAGTCTTGCTGAACGATAGCCGCGGCTCCGAGCAATACCACTCAATAAACTTCTCGATAGCGTGCCGGTACCCTCGTTGCATCGATCGAGCTGAGACTGTTCAACACCGCCGACTTCGCCTGGTCCAGGTCGGGCAGCCGCAACACCGTTTTCGGAACGCGCGCTTTCCCTTTGCCCGACTTCTTTGCCATCCACTGCGGCCCTCCTTGACCGCAGAACGATGATGCCCAGAGCCAAAGGACGGTTGGCGCGTAATGCGGCCGGAGCGGCACTTCGGCGGGTCGACTATACGTCAATATGGATTCGTAAACGCTACGCCGTCAGGCCAGAGCCATCGCCGCACTCCAGGTCATCAAGCCAGAGTCTCCATGACAGAGACTGGTCTGCGTGAGAGACTAGTTTATGGAGGCCTATGGCAGACATCGAGAAGATGGCGAGGCGACCGAACGATTACCTGTCGGGGACGGGTTTGCCCCAGCTTAGCGCGGGACTGGTCATTATCATCCTGGGAGGCAGCGTTCTGGTTCAGCAGTTGCTTCCGAGAGCTGCGCAGTTGGTGTTGCAGTGGATTGGAGTCTGCTGCTGCGGCGCAGTATTTTTGTGGGCCAAGGCATTGAGGCGGCGGATCGTATTCCCTCGCGGCGGCTACGTGGTACCTCGCGTTTCGCCCAGCTCTCGTGCCATTTTATGGGGCTTTTTTGCGGCAGCAATTGGACTCATGATCTTCGCAATCGCTTACCCCGGCCGTCTGCATCCGGTTGAGAGCCGATTCCTCCCGTCTGGGTTTGCCATCTGCATAGCGGTCCTTCTGATAGTGGAAGGCTTGCGCCAGAGACGCACGGGTCGGATGTGGTCCGGCGTATATTTCGCGGGCATTGCGGCACTGTTGTGGTGGATGCCTGGGAACGCCTATGCGAGGATGTCTGCGTTGCAACTTGCAGCCGGAATTCTGATGGCAGGGGCAGGCGCCGTCGTCCTGGCGCGTTTTCTTAAAGCGAACCCGATACCGACGGAGCCAAAGGATGAATGATGTCGACCGAATCATTCACGAACCGGCGCGCTTGATGATCCTGGCTTTACTATCGGGGGCGAAAGAGGCTGATTTTCTGTTCCTCCTGCGCGAGACGGGACTGACCAAGGGCAATCTATCGAATCACCTGGCGAAGTTGGAGGGAGCGGAGTACGTGGAAATTGAGAAAACCTTTCGCGGCAAAATCCCGCTCACGGTTGTGCGGCTGACAGCTTCGGGCCGCGCGGCGCTTCAGCGGTATCGCAAGACAATCAACGGACTACTCCGCAGGCTGTAGCGCCGGGATCAATTTCGTCGCAATCCCCTATTCTTCGAGGGCCGGGCGCGTGATTCGAGGACCGGGATTGTGCTGGATGCTCCGTCCACGCGGAGTTTAGACGAAACCCGCATAAAACTCCCACAAAGTCGCGTAGCGTTTAGGAACGTATTTGGAAGAGTCGGGCCCACTTGGCTGGGAAACGCCCTATCCGTTGAAGTGCTCCGTCCGTATGGTCGGCAAATCGGAAGCAACCCCCTTGGACGTATTGTCGCCTTATATGGTCAATCGTGATGCCCGCGAGGCGTTAACTTCTCCTGAATGTGGCGCGTGCACAGATTGGACCGTATAAGGCGACATAAACCGGCCATTCCGTTTAATCATAGGGCGCTTGCGCTGAAGGCATAGGTCCAAACAGATTGGCCGGTTTATTTCCCCTATGCTGAGACTGGCTCGAAACGGCTCGGTGAAAATCTCACCGGATTAGGAATGGGAATTCGCCTTGGGGCCGCCGCCGACTTTGACGGAAAACGCCCAGGCCGCCGAGATGCATTGCGCACCCTTGCTAGCAAACTGACCCGCTACAGCTCATCGCTGCGCACCATAATATCCACCCATTGAATCCACGCGCCCTGTGATCGCGGCAGTTTCAAATACGCCGCCAGCAACGGTTCCGACGGTATGCCGATGCCCGCGAGTCCCGGAAACACGTAGCCATCAGGGCTATACTTTCCGATCTCCTGTTTCTTCCACCGATCCGGGTGCTCAACGAACGGAGTCAGGTAGTTGAACGCCTTCTCCACGCCAATGCCTTTCGGAGTGCGGAAATGCCAGAGATCCACGCCATCCAGTTGGGCCAAACGGCAGACAGTAGAGAATGCATCTAGGTTCATCGAAGAGTAACTCAGGGAGTTAGTGCGTTCCTCCTCGCGCGGGCAACTACCGTCTGGCTCTATCTCGGTTGGGACTAAGTAATTCCGGTAATGATCCCAGCACATCTTTTGAGCCGCCTTGTCTGCGGTAAATGCGGCGTAAGTGGCGGCTTGCGCCGTCCACCAGGTGGCGTGGTTATTGCCGGACTTCTTTTCGTCCTTCCCCTTCTGGCTGGTGTTCAGCCATTTCAGATAATCGGCGAACCATTGGCGCACGCCAACCCCGACGGCGGCATCCAGGCCGCCGGCGGCTTCGAGCAAAGTCACGCCCTGCGCGGCGTGAATCAGGCCCACAGTGTCGATGATCCCAGTGCCGCGTCCGGTATTGATGCCCCGGACCATCTGGCCGTATTCGAGGTTGGGATTCATGCGCGTCGCCCCATCCACAAACCACATCGAGAGGACGCGGTTGGCGTGATCGGCGCATCCGGCCTTGCCTATGAGGAACGCGCCCATGCCCAGGGCGAGAACCGCATCCGTCATCTTGCCCAAGTCGTCACGATTGCCCATGAAGCGATCGGGATTCCTTACGCCGTCCTTGCGAATATAGGGACCACCGGGGTTCTTCGGATCGGGCCACCAGTATGGGCCTTCGCTCACGTAGTCGTGCGGGCCGGCGGTGACCCCTAGGCCGGACGGGCGGTGTGCCGTGACGCTCCACGGGCCGATGGCAAGCGCATCCGTGGCGAGTTTATCGACGATTGCGGCACGGTCTCGTTTGGTGAAGTCTTGCACGCGCGTAGCGGCGCCGGGATCGAGAAGGATGAGCGAAGGCGCGGCAGGGGAATCGGCGGACCGGGCTAACGGTGCGGCGCCCACGCCCACGGCCGCGCTCGCGAGAGCGAGGAACCTTCGGCGATGGAGTGTCATGATTAGAGGGTAACGCCTTCGCTACAACGGAGATGCTCGCTATGGAACCGCCTCTCTTCATTCAGATCGATGAGAACCCGAATTGCCCGGCGATGGATGGGCTGGTGTTTCAGCCGAGAGCGCCCGCGCGCGAGGTGAAGCGCGTACGGGTCTCGCGAGATGGCGTAACGGAATGGTGCGAAATCACCGGCCTGACAGAGACGGGCACGTCTTGCGCCGCCCTCGCTTCCCCGATCGACGATTCCGGCGATGGCGCCTGCTATTTGATCAGCGGTGGCGCCTGGGGATTGAGGCTTACGTCGCCATTCGGCGCTTTCGGCGAGGCGTATCTCTTGCTGGGCGGGGATGGCAAGGATGTAGAGTTTGCCTGAGGTTTCAGGGTGACCGCTTTTGAGGGCAACTCGCTGTCCCAAATTACGGGTTTTGCGCGCTGCATGTCGCAGAGCACGATGAACCCAACGGCGATAGACGCGGCACAGAGCCGGATCAACAGACGCTCCGGATATAGACGCATGCCTCGCGCCTTGCAACGGCAACAGACAGTCGGGTAAACCCCGAAAATGGAAACGAAAAAGTCGATGTACGATGCGCGATGCGCACGATGCATGCAGCCACGACTGCAGGAGGGACACCTCCTGGAGATCCCTTTAGGAGACTCTCCAATGTAGCAATCGCCGGCTATCGATTCCGAAACGGGCAGCGGTGACATTGGTTGCGTTGACAAGCAGAACTGTCCTCCGAAAGCTTTTACAAACCCAGTGATACATCTTTAAAAAAAATAAGTCAAAACCGATTTGTGCGGCATCAAACCGAGATTCTTGAACGTTAACCATAGATATGGGCTAAACATTACAGCCACGTCAAAGGAAATCCCAACAACCAAAAGTTAATTATAAGAATTATCGTTGGAAATCCCGGTGAAAATGGCATGAAGGCGACGATAATGCAATTGGAACACATCAATGCCGCGCCAGTTTATGCGGCGATGATCTGAAGCCAGTCACAGATTTTGAAAATAAATTTAAACTAAATACTTTCTATAACTTACGCCAGATTTTGAGCCCCTCCCCACCCCCGAAATTTGGAGCCCTCCTGTTATTCTGAAATCGAAAAGGGCTGTCGGCGCCTCGCGCGTCAGACAGCCCTTTCTATTTTTGATACGAACAGGAGAAAAACGAATATGTCCACCCCAGCTCAAATCGCCGCCAACCAGGCGAATTCCAAACTCTCGACCGGCGCCACCACCGAAGCCGGTAAGAAAATCGTCAGCCAAAATTCTTGGAAACACGGACTCTGCGCCAAGCTTCACATCGCCCCGCCCGGCGAGGAAGACGCCCTCGAAGAGCACGTCGCAGGCTACCTTCAAGCCTACGCTCCGGTCGGCCTACCCGAGCGGGATCTGGCCCGCAATATCGCTGAAAACCATTTCAGGCTGCAGCGTGCTCACGCGCTCGAGCACGCACTATTTACGGAAATCATGTTGGACCAATCGAGCAACGCATCCCCCGAAGACGAAACCTGGGTGGAAAAGACTAGAGAGCTGAAAAACATCACCGTCCAAGCCGGACGCATTCAACGCGCCATCGAAAAGAGCACCGCCGCCTTGAACGCCATGCAGGCTCAACGAAAGTCTGCCTACTCCAAGGCTGAGGCAGAAGCCATCTTACTCACCCAACTCGCACACGCCAAAGGCCAAACGGTGGACGCCGCGAAAGACTTCCCGTCCCCTGAACTCTGCGGTGGCTTTGTTTATTCACTGCCCGAAATCGCTCGCCTCATCGGTCGCGCCGCCCGCCTGGCGGAGGCCAATGCCCGCTTCCTGGCTGCTGCCTAACGTGGCAGTCGATCCTGGCGAGCGAAGCGAGCAGTCCCCGACCCCTGACCCCTGACCCCGCTCGCGAAGCGAGCAAGGCGCCGCCATCCCTCGCCGCAAGGTGTTCGGAGCCACGGCCCACAGATCTTTGACAACCTATAGAACTTCCAAGCCCTGGAAGCCCGCAGTGTCTCTCCCCCGGCCACCCGCATTCTCACACTTGCGGGCGGCCGGCCCGAACCGAGCCGCGCGCGCAAGCAAGCGGTTCGCCCGTAGCCGGAGACCTTCGGGTCAACCGTCCGCACGGCTGCATCGCCGCAGCGTCCCATGCCATACTCGTGATTTGTTTACCTATTCCGGCAACGACTTGTACTGCGAAGGAACGCCATTGGCGGACCTCGCCGCCCGCGCGGGCACGCCCGTCTATGTGTATTCCACCCAGACCATTCTGGATAACTATCGCGCGTACGACAACGCCTTTAACGGCATTCCGCACCTGGTTTGCTATGCGGTAAAAGCCAACTCGTCGCTGGCGCTGCTTCATCTCCTCGCGCAGTCCGGCGCGGGCTTCGATATCGTTTCCGGGGGAGAGCTATTCCGCGTGCTGCAGGCCGGCGGTGATGCTGCGAAAGTAGTGTTTTCCGGCGTAGGCAAGACGGCCGACGAAGTGGATTACGCGCTCGCCAACGGCATTCACGCTTTCAACTGCGAGTCGGAAGGCGAACTGGCGCTGATCGATGCCATCGCGGCGCGCCGCGGCGTGGAAGCGGGCTTCGCGATTCGGGTGAATCCGGATGTGGATGCTTCGACGCATCCCTACATCTCCACAGGTCTCACCGAACATAAGTTTGGCGTGGCGCTGGCAGAAGCTGCGGCAGTATATGAACGAGCGCGGCGATTTCACAATTTGAAGGCCGAAGGCGTGAGCTGTCATATCGGTTCACAGATACTTGACCCCGCGCCGATTTACGAGGCGGTGGACAAGGTTCTGCGCCTGACGTCGGAATTACGTGCGGCGGGTCATCCGATTCGCCGCCTCGATCTAGGCGGCGGGCTAGGAGTGGCGTATCGCGAAGGCGATCGCGCCCCGCAGATTGCCGGATTTGTGCGCGAGATGGCGCAACGGCTGCGCGCCAGCGGACTCCGCGTCGAAGTGGAGCCAGGCCGCTCCATAGTTGGGCCAGCCGGCGCGCTAATTACCCGCGTGCTTTATCGGAAGCGCAACGGCGCCAAGGAATTCATCATTGTCGACGCGGCCATGAACGATCTCTTGCGGCCGTCACTCTATCGCGCGCACCACGAGATTCTGCCGGTGCGCAAGGGCCCAATGCCCCTTGTGATCGCCGACGTGGTAGGTCCGGTTTGCGAAACCGGCGACTTTCTGGCGCGCGACCGCCAAATGGCCAATGCGATGCCCGGCGACTATCTAGCCGTCATGACAGCCGGAGCCTATGGATTCGCACTCTCTTCCAATTACAACTCGCGTCCGCGGGTAGCCGAGGCGCTAGTCGATGGCGCGGAGTTCCGTGTAATCCGCGCCCGCGAAACTTACTCTGATTTGATCCGCGGCGAGACAATATGACGCCCGCAACCTACACGTGTTATCGCGCGGCCGAACCAATCCTCGTCGATGGGAAACTCGACGAGGCCCCATGGCAGCGCGCGCCGAAATCGAATGCCTTCGTCGATATCGTGACTGGCGAGGCGGCATGGTTCGATACCCGCGTCGCCTTGTTGTGGGACGACGATAACCTGTACTTCGGCTTCTGGGCGGAAGAAAACGACGTTTGGGGCACGCTTACCGAGCGCGATTCCAAGATCTATGAAGAGAACGATCTGGAGATTTTTATCGCGGGGCGGGACGCGTACTATGAATTCGAAGTCAATGCGTTGAATACCATCTACGAAGTCTTCTGGATATGGAAGGATATTCTTAAACCAGGGTCGCCCTATTACGGCAGACAGGAGTTCGATCCAGCCACGCAGCGCACCATGACGCTCGATGGGGTTGGCGGCCACGTCCACCCGCGCGGCGAGCGTTGGGGTTTTCTCGATTGGGATTTTCCGGGTCTGCGCACCGGCGTACACGTAGACGGCATGGTGAATAGCCGAACTAAGACCGACCGTGGATGGACAGCGGAAATTGCGCTGCCTTGGCGCGGGCTCGAACTGCTGGCGGACGAACGGTCATTGCCTCCGCGGGACGGCGATGTGTGGCGGATCGATTGTTCGCGCTTCGAGAAAATCGGACGCGATGGGGAGACGCTCGACCCGTGCGCGGGCTGGACATGGAATCGCCACGGACATTACGATTCCCATATTCCCGAGATATTTCCCTACGTTACGTTTTCAGCGAAGACCGTATAGGTACGATCCAATACACCTCAGGGGTGTCGTTAGGACCTCGAAGTGCCGTTTGACTGTCCGTGCGCCGCTTTTTTACCTGCTTGTTCCTTATTGCGCCCATGGCGCCTGTGCTCCACGCCTATTCGGTTCTGGCCCATGAGGCGATCATCGACAGCGCTTGGGATCAAAATATCAAGCCTTTGCTCTTGAAGCGATTCCCAAATTCCACGCCGGAAGAGTTGATTAAGGCGCACGCATATGCGTACGGCGGCTGCATTATCCAGGACATGGGCTACTATCCTTTCGGCAGCAAGCTGTTCAGCGATCTTCTTCATTACGTCCGCAGCGGCGACTTCATTGTCAACGAGATCGCGGCGTCGCAGGATCTAGATGAATATGCATTTGCGTTGGGATCGCTGGCGCATTACGCGGCCGACAATGAGGGCCATTCCGTCGCGGTAAATCCATCCGTAGGTGTGGAGTATCCAAAGCTCGCTAATGAGTTCGGACCGACAGTTACCTATGCCGACAACCCCACGGCGCACCTCCGGGTCGAATTCGGCTTTGATGTGTTGCAGGTAGCTCGCGGGAATTATGCGCCGCAGTCCTACCACGATTTCATTGGCTTTGAAACATCGAAGGATTTGCTGAACCGAGCCATTCTCGCCACTTATGGCATCGAGATGAAGGACTTATTCACGGATCTTGATCTGGCATTGGGCACCTATCGCCATGCGGTAAGCGCCGTCATTCCCGAGATGACCAGGGTGGCGTGGGATCTGAATAAGAAAAAGCTGATGAAGGCAACGCCGCGCGTCGATCGGGCTAAGTTCGTTTATAACTTATCCCGCGCGAGTTACCAAAAGGAATACGACGGGCACTATCGAAAGCCGGGGCCGGAGCGCGCGTGCTGGCATTCTTCTTTCGTATCTTGCCCAAGATTGGTCCTCTGAAGGCGGCGAAGCCGAAACCGCCGACTCCGGAAACCGCCAAATGGTTCGAGGACAGCTTCGACAAGACCTTGGACATGTACCGCCGGCTGCTGGCGCAAGCCGGAAGCGGAAACCTGCAGCTGGTCAACACCAATTTCGATACCGGAAAGCCCACTAAGCCTGCTACCTACAAACTGGCGGACGATGCGTATGCGAAGTTGGCGCTCAAATTGGCCGATCGCGGCGGAGTTGCCGATCCCCAAATCACAGACGATATCGTCGCCTATTTCAGCGATGTCGAGCTGCCCTTCGCCACCAAGCACGATTCCAAAGAGTGGAGCAAAACGCTTGAAGCGGTCGCCAAGTTAAAGAGCGCAAGGGCCAGCGCATCCGTAGGCACGCGTTAGCGCCCACGCTGCGGTAGCATCGAATCTTGAAAACCAGCTACACGCCGGCCGATGCCGGCTACATGCAGAAGCGCGGACTGCGCCGGTACGCAGGCGCTCTGGCACCTCTGGGCGATGGGCGTGGGCGCGGTCATTTCGGGCGATTTCTTCGGTTGGAATTTCGGCCTGCGCGACGGCGGCTTCGGCGGCATGCTGCTGGCCGTTGGAGTGATGACCGCGATGTACCTCGGCCTGTGTCTTTCCATCGCGGAGATGTCGGCCGCGCTGCCGCACGCGGGCGGCGCGTATTCCTTCGCGCGCACGGCCATGGGACCCTGGGGCGGCTACATCACCGGCCTCGCCGAAAACATGGAGTACATCCTGACGCCCGGCGGTGATCGTGGTGGGCATCGGCGGATACCTGGGCGCGCATCTTCGGAGTCTCGAGCGCGTGGGAGCCGCTCTGGTGGCCGCTCTGCTACGCGGCTTTCGTCGCGCTGAATATCTGGGGCGTGGAGATGTCGTTTCAGGTCTCGGTGGTGGTGACGCTGATGGCGCTGGCGGTGCTGGCGGTCTTCTGGATCGGCGCCGCGCCGCACTTCGACCTGGCACGCTGGGCGACGCCTTACTTCCCGCCGGCCGCGGGCAAGTTGCGCGCCGGGGTTGTTCGAGCTGCCCTTCGCGCTGTGGCTCTATCTGGGCATCGAGCAGCTTCCGCTGGCCGCCGAAGAGAGTCCACGCCGGAACGCGACATGCCGCGCGGCATCCTCTCCGGACTGGTCACGCTGATCGCGATCTCGTTCCTCACAGTGGTGCTGAGCGCGGGCATCGCGCCCGGCGCGGCGAAAGTGGCGCGCATCGAACGAGCCGCTGTTTCTGGGCTTTCAGACGATTTTCGGCGGCGGAATCGCGACGCGCGTACTCGCGCTGCTCGCCTGCACCGGGCTGATCGCCAGCTTTCACACCATCATCTTCGCCTACGGCCGGCAGATCTATTCGCTGTCGCGCGCGGGTTATTTTCCGACCTGGCTTTCGGTGACTCACGGCACGGCGCAAGACGCCGCAGCGCGCGCTGATGGCCGGCTCGGCGCTGGGCTATGCGGTGGCGCTGGCGATCCATCTGGCGCCGCAGGGCAGCCCGGTGGGCGCGATGCTGCTGAACATGGCGGTGTTCGGCGCGGTGATGGCGTACGTTCTGCAGATGGCGTCGTTCCTCGTGCTGCGCCGGCGGTTCCCGCGGATGGAGCGGCCCTACGTGAGCCCGGCTGGGCACAGCGGGTGCGTGGGTCGCCGGCGTGATCGCGCTGGTCACGCTTGGCCACGCTGTTTCGCAACCCGGATTACAACAAAGGCGTGATCGGCGCGGCGGTCTGGTTCGCGCTGGGCATCGCGTACTTCGCGCTGCATGCGCGCAAGCGGCTGGTGCTCGCGCCGGAAGAAGCAGCGGCCATTCGGCATCGCGAGGAGGAGCGGGCGTGAACCTGCGCGAACTGCTGGCGAAGGCTCGCCGCGCGCGTTCGGGCGATGAACTGGCGGGCATCGCCGCGGCCACCGCCGAAGAGCGCGTGCGCGCGCAGATGAAGCTGGCCGATGTGCCGCTGAAGGCGTTCCTGGCGGAGCCGGTGATCCCTTACGAAACCGACGAAGTCACGCGCCTGATCTGCGATTCGCACGATGCCGCGGCGTTCGCGCCCATCGCGCACCTGACCGTGGGCGAGTTTCGCGACTGGCTGCTCTCCGAGCGACGCCACGACGGAGCGCTCAGCGGCGCTTGCGCCCGGGGTCACGCCGGAGATGGCCGCCGCGGTTTCGAAGATCATGCGCCTGCAGGATCTGGTCACGGCGGCCGCAAAATGCCGCGTGGTGACGCGCTTCCGCTCCACCATCGGACTGCCCGGCCGCCTCGTCCACGCGCCTGCAGCCGAATCATCCGACCGACGATCTCAAGGGCATCGCGGCGAGCGTCCTCGACGGACTTGCGCTACGGCAACGGCGACGCGGTGATCGGCGTGAATCCCGCGTCGGACAACGTCGAGACGGTGGAAGCGCTTCTGCGCATGCTCGACGCGATTCGCGAGCGCTACCGGATTCCCACGCAGATCTGCGTGCTGGCGCACGTGACCACGCAGATGCAGGCGCTGGCGCGCGGCGCGCCGGTCGACCTGGTGTTCCAATCGATCGCGGGAACGGAGGCGGCCAATGCCGCATTCGGCGTGAACCTTGCGATGCTCGATGAGGCCTGCCAAGCGGCGCGCGAGTTGAAGCGCGGCGAGAACGTGATGTACTTCGAAACCGGGCAGGGCAGCGCGCTTTCCGCCAATGCGCATCACGGCGTGGACCAGCAGACGTGCGAAGCGCGCGCCTACGCCGTGGCGCGCCGATACCAGCCGCTGCTGGTGAATACCGTGGTGGGCTTCATCGGGCCGGAGTATCTCTACGACGGCAAGCAGATCATGCGCGCGGGCCTGGAAGACCATTTTTGCGGCAAGCTGCTGGGCCTGCCGATGGGCTGCGACGTCTGCTACACCAACCATGCCGAGGCCGATCAGGACGATATGGACGCGCTGCTGACGATGCTCGGCGTGGCGGGCTGCAACTACATCATGGGCGTGCCGGGCGCCGACGACGTGATGCTGCATTACCAGAGCACCAGCTTTCACGACGCGCTCTATTTGCGGTCGGTACTGGGGCTGAAACCCGCGCCGGAATTCGAAGCGTGGCTCGAACAGCGGCCCCGACTTGCTATCCGAGCAATGGCTATTGACCTGACCGATTCACCCCCGCGCGCGTGGCCCTGGGCCGCACCGGCCACAGCTTGCCGACGCGCGAACTGCTGCGCTTCCAACTGGACCATGCCCGCGCGCGCGACGCGGTGTACGCGGAGCTCGATCCGCGCAGTTTGCCCGCGCCCGCACGTCGTGGTGCGCAGCGCGGCGCGCGATCGCGGCGTCTACCTGCGGCGGCCCGATCTGGGCCGGACGCTGAGCGCGGAATCGCGGCGCGCGCTGCACTCGGCGATTACGATGCCGCCATCGTGATCGCCGACGGGCTTTCGGCGCCCGCCGTCCACCGCCACGCCGTGCCGCTGCTGGAGGCGCTGACGCCGCTGCTCGCCGCGGAAGAATGGCGGCTGGCGCCCCTGACCGTAGTGCTGCAGGCGCGCGTGGCGATCGGCGACGAAATCGGCGAGCGGCTCGGCGCGCGGCAAGTGGTGATGCTGATCGGCGAGCGGCCCGGGTTGACGTCGCCGGACAGTCTCGGCATTTATCTCACGTGGGATCCGCGCCCGGGCCGCACGGACGCCGAGCGCAACTGCATCTCGAACGTGCGAACGGAAGGGTTATCTTACGAATTGGCGGCGCGCAAGCTGCACTTTCTGATGCGCGAGGCGCGGGTAAGGAAATTGACGGGAGTAGCGTTGAAAGAAGACGCGCAGTTACTTGCCTGATACGCCTTCGAGCAACACCGATCCCCAATTCAACCCAGCGCCAAATACGGCCATCACTACCGGCGCATCGAATGTTCCGCCGCCGTTGCGCCATTCCGCCGCGGCGATGAGCACGGAGGCCGACGAAGTATTTCCATACCGCTGAATGTTCGTATAGAATTTCGATTCCGGCACGCCAAGCGTTTGCGCCACTTTGGTGAGCAAGTTGAGATTCGCCTGGTGGAGCAGGAACGCGCCGATATCCGCCGCCTTGCGGCCGTTGCGCTCGAGCACCTCCTGAATGACGCGCGGCAGCTTGCGCGTGGCGTGGAGAATTACGGAACGGCCGTCCATGAAAAGCGGCGTATCGAGATGAAGCTGCAACGATTCGGCGTAGTCGCCATCGGTGTGCAGCACGGAATCGACAATGCGCGCGAATCCTTTCTCGCGGCTCACTATGCAGGCGCCGGCGCCATCGCCGAACAGGATGGCGGTATCGCGATGCAGGGGGCTCACCTGCACAACGCGAGACATGATCTCCGCGCCCATCACCAGCACATTGCCGTACGCGGCAGTAAGATGCGACGCCATGGCTATGCCGACCAGCGATCCGGCGCTGGCCATCGGCAGGTCGATGGCGGGAACGCCGGGAATGCCGAGCGCGGCGCCGATGGAGGACGCCGGTCCCGGAAAACGCCGCTCGCTCGATCCGCTAGCCGCGAGGATGAAGCCGATCTCTTGCGCCTGCATTCCGGCGCGCTCAAGGCAATCGCGCGCGGCGAAGAGCCCTAACTCGGCGACCGTCTCCTGCGGCGCGGCGAACCGCCGCTCGGCAATGCCGGTCATTTGCAACAGCCACGCTTCGTCCGCGCCGACCATAGGCGCGATTTCGGCGTTGGTTACGATTCGCGATGGCAGTATAGAGCCGAATCCGCGCAGGTACGCGAGACTCACTTCTTTCCAAGTAGGTTTGGATGCGCACGATGGAATCGAATTTACGCGGATTCAAGTCGGAATCGGGCACGCTGATGTTAAATTCGCTTCGAGCGCCGAAACCAGGTCCGTAAGTGAAAACGAATCCAACAATGCCGGATTCGAAAAGCGATTCCTCGGGCGTTGGGTCCACTGGCTTTCCCGCCACTTGGCGGACAATATTCAAGAATCTTAGCTTGCTGATCCATATCCTATCTGTCTGGTTCGGTTCGTGTCTTTTGGTAAGTCGCGTACTGGCGCATCAGGTCGTCGAAGAGCGCAGAGGCGAGACGATGGTATCCGGCAGAGGTGAAGTGGACGTGGTCCGCTTGCGCCAGGCCCGACGTCACCCACTCGCGCATCGACCCGGTGCCGCCCATGCGCTGCGCGGGTGTCCCAGTAAGGCGCAGCCGTTCGCTTTGCACGCGGCCCGCTCGGCGGCAACCACCCAATCGATGCCGGGCACGAGCTTCCACGCGCCATGTGTGCGCACCCAACGATCGCCGGGACCAACGGCGAGAATGGAAGCCGCCGGCGCCGCGTGCGCGCAGTTTTTCGAGCAGACGAAGAGTACATGGCTCTGGTAACTCGATGGGTCCCATGCCGGGTCGGTGGCTTCGTTGGTGCCGTAGGCTAACACGATCAATCCTGGATTCCGCCGCTGCAAGTAAGTGGCCAGCATCTCCTGGTTCCACTTGAGCATCACGGCCGCCTCGGCGCCGTTGATTCCCAAGGCCTCGTAAGTGACGCCGGCATCTCGATCGGCCACCCAACCGAAGAGGCGCACCGGTTTCGAGTCCAGAGTCCGCAGCACGAAATGGTGCGGACCGGCGGGGGTTTCGATGGTGGCGAAGCCAGGGCCGAATTCGCCTTCGGTGGAGAATTGCTCGATCGGAGAGTCGCCGTCGTAGAGCCCCAATCGGCCGCCATCGGGCTGCTGCAGGTAATCGATCTCGACGCGGTCGCAATCGGCGTCGAGGGTGACGAACTGACCCATGCGCGTGGTTTCGACGCTGATGCCACCGAGTCCGAAGAAGCCGTCGCCGCGGGCCGTTCGCAATCCCGCACTGCTCCAACCGGGCGAGGCTGAGCTTCTGGCGCATCGAAGCGGCGATAGCCGAGGAACGGATGGCCAGCGACGGAAAAGCCCGAGCCGCCATCGCCGAACCGTTGCCGGAACATGTCGCGTAGCGCGCCAGTCCACTCGTCGGCGGCGGTGTGCGAATCGCCGAAGTGGAGGATATGGACGGGATCGCGCGATTGTCCGCCGTTCAGTCGCAAGAGCTGTTCGAACACCGGCGCGAGCGCGCCGGGCTGGTGTAAGGCAGTGTTGGCGGAAGCTTCGAGGTTGGCTTCGACCTTCTTCAGCGCGGCGGCGCGCTGGGCGGCGGTGACCGATACAGTCGCGCGCTTTTTCTTGGCCGCAGGCGCGGCTGCGAATGGTTCGGCAAAGCAGAAAAGCCCGGCGATTATGGCAATGCCAACGATGGCAAGCCAAGCCATTCGAGATGGCGCCTCGCGCATCCCTTCAGCGTAACGCGACATCAACGGCGCAGCCGCCGTAATTTGTAGCGCGCCAGCCCGGATTCGATCTGCTTCACGAAGATGGCGGCGATCATTTTGCCGCCGGCCGGGATATGGATGGATGAAATCGGCCGAGACCAGGCGCGGCTGCGCGGTGTACCAGCGCGCCATGGTTCCTTCCCCGCCCATGGCTGCGTACGTGTCGAAGAAGCCGCAGCCCGTATCCGCGCGCGACACGCTGCTGCATGTCGACGATGCGCGGAATAGTGGGCATGGTCTCGATTTCGCCGGGGCCGGTGCGATGGCCGCGATCCATGGGGCTCATCACCAGAATCGAGGCATCGGGCAGGGCCGCGCGCACGCGGCGGATGGCTTCGCGCAATTCCCTCTCGTACTGCTTGTCGATGAAGTCGGCGAAATCGGCCTCGTTGGTGCCGTAGTTGATGATCACCAGTTCGGGATCGCGATGCTGCAATTCCGCGGTCCAGTGCGCGGCGTTGAACATGCGCGAGAGGACCGTGATGGAGGCGCCGTTGAGGCCCAGGCTGTCGTAGACCACGCCAGGACCGGGCTTTTCGGCGGTGATTCCGAAGAGCGCGCACGGGGCCATCGGGTTTGCAGCTCGAGCGAGGCCGCGCCGCCCGGCACGTTGAACGAGGCGAAGCCCGGGGATTCTGGATCGCCGGCGGTGGATCGAACGCTGCCCGAGTCGGGCGCCATCGGCCAGAGACGCTGCACCGCGCCGCCGCCGGGCTGCATCAGGTACCAGAGCATCGAAGCGGGTTGGCCGCGGGTCGTCGAGGTCGATGCGGTGCGCGCGGATGCGCCGCCGGTGAAGCTGACGCCGCCCAGTCCGAAGATGCCGTCGTGGGTTTCGAAGTGCGTGGCGGGCAAGATCTCCCAGCCGGAGCCGGAGAGCCACGCGCCGCGGTGCTGATACCAGGCCCAGGGCTTGGCGAGCAGGACGAAGCCGTGGCCGGCATCGCCGAAGCGCGCCTGCAGCATGGCGCGGATATCGCCGGTGATGAGGTCGGCGGTAGTGGGCGAATCGCCGTAGTGGACGATGCGGGTGATGGCGCCGGGCTCGCGGCTTTCGGTGCGCGCAGAGGGCGGCGTAGAAGTGGTCGAGGCCGCCGCCGGAATCGTCAAGCAGCGGAGGCGCAGCCCGGCAAGCGAGATGAAAGACAGGCTGCGGAGGCTCCTCGACGTGGCGGGTCAAGCGGGCTGAGCGGCGTGCGCTCGGGAGTGAAATCGACGAGCGCGGCGAGTTCAGCGAGGCGCGGGACCTTTGATGCGCGGGCGCGAGCCGCGGCAGGAGCGGCGAGCAGCGCGCCGAGCGTGACGATGGTAAGGGCGGTCAGAGTGGGGAAGTCGCATGGCATCAGAACCTCGAATAGACGAAGGGCGCGCTGCCGCGTCCGCCCAGTAACTGCAGGGCCACGGCGACCAGCAACGAGGGCCGCCGCGTGCACATAGAACGGACTGCCGCGCGAAGGTCTCCGATGACAGCGCGTATAGCAGTCTCTTGCGGACGAACATGGCGGCCGCGGCCAAGCAGCATCACGGCCGCCAGCGGCCACGAGACGTTCTCGAGGCCGAAGGTCAGCGAAGCGATCCGGCCGAGCAGCGCCAGGGCGTCGGCCAGCGAGCTGGCGGCGCGGAAGAACATCCAGGTGAGGCAGACGAATTGATAGGTGCAGGAAGACGGCGAGCGGCGTGGCCGATTGCAGACTCCGCATTCCGGCTCGCGCCCACGGCTGCGATTGCCAGAGGCGGGTGGCGGCCAGCGCGCACGCCGTGCAGCAGGCCCCAGATGGCGAAGGTCCAGGTGATGCCGTGCCACAGGCCGCCCAGCACCATGGTGATGACCAGGTTGATGTACGGCATGACCTTGGTGCGCTTGCCGGGCAGCGAGAAATAGAGATAATCGCGCAGCCAGTTGGAGAAGCGTGATGTGCCAGCGCCGCCAGAACTCGGTCACGTTGGCCGAGAGATAAGGCCGGTCGAAGTTGATGGGCAGGCGGATGCCCAGCAGCAGCCCGACGCCGCGGGCGATATCGGTGTAGCCGGAGAAATCGAAATAGAGCTGCAGCGAGTAGGCGTAGACGGCGATCAAGCGCTTCGGCGCCGCTGTAGAGGTTGGGCGTATCGAAGACGCGATTGACCAGGTTCTCGCCGAGGTAATCGGCGATGAGACGCCTTCTTCATCAGGCCGAGGCCGATGAGGAAGAAGGCGCGTCCGCCATCGGCGCGGCTGAGCGCGGGCGCGCGGCGAACTGCTTGACGAGGTCGCTGACGCGCGTGATGGGGCCGGCCAGCATGGTCGGGAAGAACGAGACGGCCGCGAAATGTGCCAGCAGGCTGTGCGTGCCCTCGGCGTCGCGGCGGTAGAGGTCGATGGTGTAGGTGAGCGCCTGAAAGGTGTAGAAGCTAGAGGCCGAGCGGGAAGACCCAGTCCCATTGAGACACGCCGGCGTGTTTCAGGAACCACGGCATGTGCCGCGAGCCGATGAGCAGCGCGAGGTTCAAGACGACGCTGCGGCTAACCAGAGGCGCGGCGCAGCGCCGCGTTGGAGAAGCGCATCAGGCCCAGGCCGATGCTGTAATCCACTAGCGAGCAAACCGGCAGTAGAAGCGCGTAAAACACGCCGAATTGGGCGCAGAAGACGTAATTCGCGAGCAGGAGTACGCCGAGGCGCGCGCGCCGCGAGCCGGCCGCCATCCAATAGAGGAAGAAAACGAGTGCGGCGAAGAGGTAATAGCCGCCGCCAGCGACTTGCATTTGCATATTGTATCGGCACTATCAGTGCAATTCAGCAGCCCTTTTTCGGCGGCGTTTTGGGCAAGGCGCGCGCAACGCTATGATGGAGTTTCCCCGATGATTGTCGAACGCGGCGTATACACTTTCGATTCGATCTCTCTCGACAACGGCTCCAAGCTGGCGCCGGTCGAGTGCCGCTTATGAAACCTACGGCGAACTGAACGCAGCGAAATCGAACGCGATCCTGATCGAGCACGCCTTTTCGGGCGATGCGCATGCGGCCGGCATCAGCCCCGAAACCGGCAAGCCCGGCTGGTGGGACAACATGATCGGGCCGGGCAAGGCGTTCGATACCGACCGGTATTTCGTGATCTGCACCAACGTGCTGGGTGGATGCCGCGGACCACGGGACCGGGTTCGATCGATCCCGCGACAGGCATGTCCTTATGCGCCTGAAGTTTCCCGTGATTACGATCGCCGATATGGTGCGGCTGCAGAAGATGGTGATCGACTCGGTTCGGCATTCCGCGCCTGCTGACGGTGACCGGCGGCTCGATGGGCGGGATGCAGGCGCTCGAATGGGCGGTGGCGCTATCCGGACCGGATCGTGTCGGCAATTCCGATCGCTTCGACGGCGCGGCACAGCGCGCAGCAGATCGCATTCAACGAGGTTGGGCGGCAGGCGATCATGGCCGACCCGAATTGGAATAACGGCGATTATTACGAGCACCCAATCCGCCCGCGGCGGGCCTCTCGGTGGCGCGCATGGTGGGGCACATCACTTACATGAGCGACGAATCGATGCGCGAGAAGTTCGGCCGCCGGTTGCGCGAGAAGGAGAATGTTGGTTTCGAGCTTCGGTGTGGATTTCGAAGTGGAGAGTTATCTGCGATATCGCGGCAGTCCAGTTTGTCAATCGCGCTTCGATGCGAATTCGTATCTATATATCACGAAGGCGATGGATTACTTCGATCTTACCGGCGGACGGGTGAGCTAGAGGAGGCATTGGCGTCGGGCGAAGTGCGCGCTTTCAAGTGATCAGCTTCAGCTCGGACTGGCTGTATCCCAGTTATCAATCGCAAGAGATGGTGCGGGCGCTGCAGGCGCTCGGGCGGCGACGTGTCATACACGGAAATGCAAGCGAATTACGGGCACGATTCGTTTCTGCTGGATGTGGGGAGCAGACGGAAATTGTGCGCGGGTTTTTGAGGCGGATGGAGCGGGTGTAGGGCCTTTATTGAGCACTGATATACATGACACAACCGCGGATAGAATCGGCAAAAGTGGATCTTCGGAAAAGTCTAACTGAACTTGAAGACTCCGACTGGGGTGAGCCTGGCTTCCCATCAAATCTCGTCGTCTCTTGTCATCGGATGAGGTACAAGCCAATTGGCGACCTGACGAATAGTGAACTGAGGATGGCAATCGGCCAGCGGTTTAGTCTTCCTGTACTCATCCCTATTACACTTGAGCGGCTTAAGGCTGATCCATTGGTTGAAGCGGACTTTTACGAGGGCGACTTACTCAACGCCATCCTTGCAGTTAAGGCCGACTTCTGGGCGAGTCCCCCGATCTTTGGCGACAAGCGCAGCAAGTCGGCAAGGAAGGATTGATGAAATCGAGCCAGATGGATGATTCATGAAAGGAGACGATTAAGCCCTCAACGCTCAAGGCTCTTGATCTATTTCTGGGCCGGAGGCCGAAATGAGAGACGGGTTGTGTTAGGTATGTCAATGCCCTTTATTGGCCTTCGAGATCGGAAAGACGGTGCTCGTGAATCTCGGCGATGCGGGCCAGAGCCGCGATGTTTTCGCCGTCCCGTTGAGACTTCGCCTTGAGGTCTTGTATATCGTGGTGCAAAAGTTCCAGGTTCATGGTCAAGGCGTCGTGGCGCTCCTTGAGTGATTCGATCCCCTTAAAGAAAAGCTCCATGCGATCTTCGAAGTTCATTCCGCTTGCGCCCATTGCCTAATTGTCGCGCCGTTCGCCGCATTATTCCTGGCGCAGAGCCATCAGCGGATCTACCCTCGTTGCCCGGCGCGCCGGCAGATAACAGGCCAACGCGGCGAACGCCAGCAGCGTAATAACCGCGCCAACGAAAGAAACCGGATCGAGTGGCTGTATCTCGAAAAGCAGGTTTCGTAGTAACTGAGTTAGACCCGCGGCTGCTGCTATCCCGATCGCTGCGCCAAGTAGCGCCAGCTTCATGCCATCCCGAAACACCATCGCGACTGCCTCGCCAGGCGAGGAGCCCAGCGCCATCCTCAGCCCGATCTCCCGCGTGCGCTGCGCCACCGATTGCGATACGGCGCCGAACACTCCCACCGCGGCCAGCAGCAGCGCGGCCAAGGCGAAGCCCGTAAGCAGCGACATCACGAAACGGCGCTGGGCGGTAGAGCGATCGATCAGCGTCTCCATCGAGTACATCTCGTATACGGGGAGGGCGGCGTCGATGCCGCGTATCCTCGCGGCAAGCGTCGGGAGCATTGAGGCAGCGTCCGCGCGCGTGCGAATTACTAGGATTGGTGAATAGAGCGGACTCTGCGCGTACGTCACATAGACGGTCGCCGGCGCTTCGGTATCGAGCGCGTAATGCCGGACGTCGCCCACAATGCCAATCACGGTGACCCATGGAAGTTGCGCCGGGTTGGGTCCAAGCTTGATGCGGCGGCCGAGGGCGCTTTCGCCGGGCCACAACCGACGCTGCATGCTCTCGCTGACTACGGCCACCTGCGCGGCGCCGTCGTGATCGTCGAAGAGACGGCCGGCGTGCAGCGGGATGCGCATCGTGGCGAAATATCCGGGCGTGGCGCGGCGGAATTCCACGCTGGGACCTTCGCCTTGGCGGGGTGTTCGTCCCTCCACCAGGACCGATGAGCCGAGAGTGGAACCAGACAACGGGAGGCGGCTGACGGCGTCCACCGATTCGAGACCGGGCACAGCGAGGAGTTCATCGCGTATGCGCTGGTAAAGGGCCGCGCGTTGCTCCGGCTTTGCCAGCGTTGGCGGCGTCTGGGTGGTGATCGAGATCAGATTGTGCGGATCGAAGCCGGGGCTAACGTCAAGAAGGCGCGCAAAGCTGTGGATGAGCAGGCCGGCCCCAGTTAACAGAGCAAGCGCGGCGGCAACCTCAAGCGTTACGAGCGCCGCGCGCAGACGATGGCTTACCCGTGTAAGACCGCGTCCAGCCTGACGCAACGTATCGTGGAGATCGCCATTCAACGCGTTCCGAGCAGGTGGCAGCCCTGCCGCAAGTGTGCAGATCAGAACCGCAGTCGCAGTGAAGAAGAGCGCGCGCCAATCGAGATGGAGCGCTCCGGGCAACAATCCTGGCGGCGCGGCGGCAGTTAGAGCGCGAACGCCCCACCACGCAAGCAGCCAGCCGGCGGCGCCGCCCGCCACCGCGAGGACAACCCCTTCGGCGAGCAACTGGCGCAGAATGCGATACCGCGAGGCGCCCAGCGCTGCCCGTACCGCGACATCTTTGCGGCGCCCGGCAGCCCGTGCCAACAGTAGACTCGCTACGTTGGCGCACGCCATCAACAGCACGAACGCCACGGCGCCCAACAGCAGCAGCGCGGTGAGACGATGCGCGCCGGAGATGCGCACTGCGAGCGGCAGTGCATCCATCGAGACATCATTGTTCGATGCGGGATATTCGTGTTGAAGCGTCTGGCCAATGCCGCGAACCTCGGCGGCGGCAGCCGCAGAGGTTGCGCCGGGCTTAAGACGTCCGATCAACTTGAGAAAGCGCACGCCGCGGGGCGTGCCAATCAGCTGGTTATCGGCGAGGGGCATCCAGACGGCGATTTCGGATGTCGTTCCGGCAAGCGGCGCGCCGAGATATCGAAAATCGCGCGGGAGCACGCCAATCACCGTGAACGGAGAGCCGTTGAGAGTGATGGCGCTTCCAAGAATGTCGTGCCGTGCGCCGAAGCGGCGCTCCCATAAGGCATGCGATAGAACTGCAACGGGCTTCCCGCCTAAGCCGGCGTCCTCCTGCGCAGTAAAGGTGCGGCCCAACTCGGCGCGCGCGCCTAGCATGGGAAAGAAGCTTGCCGAAACATAGAGCGTTTCCAAGCGTTCGGCTGGCCCGGCGCCCGTGAGGATGTCGCTCCACACCGGAGTCACCGCGGCGATAGCGGATAACGAATGGGCGCGAGCGCGCAGGTCGAAGAAATCGAGCGCGGAGGTCCATGGTTCGATCTCATGCTGACGCGGCCAACTGGTTTCGATCGCCATGAGCCGGTCCGGCGCGGGATAAGGCAGTCCACGGAGTGCGAGAGCGTCGGCCATGGTGAAGATAGCCGTGTTGCCGCCAATGCCGAACGCTAGCGTCGCAATCGCAATCGCGGCGAAGCCGGGATTGACGCGGAAGAAGCGAAGGGCCTGACGGAGATCCTGCATGCCGCCGGTCAAGGCGCCGGAACGGCGTTTCGATTCCGCGATCTCGCGCGAGAGACTGCGCCAATCGGCAAAGCGCGACTCCGCCCAAGCGACGGCTTCCTCATCAGCCTGTCCGGCGTCCAGCGCCTCCGCATAGGCCTGCTCGAGATGCTGCGTCAGTTCGGCCTGGACATCCGCGGCAGCGGTAGGGAGGCGCTCCTCCACGAATTTACGCCAGTCGCGTGCGAGTGAATCAGGCATGGTGGAACCTCGTAAGTCCGTTCAACGCTTCGACAAATTCGCGCCAGTTGCGGCGATGCGCAATCAGCGCTTTGCGCCCGGCGGCCGTCAGGCGATAGAAGCGGCGGCGGCGCTCCCCGGCCTTTTCGACCCATTTGCCCTCCACCAGGCGCTTGCGCTCCAGGCGGTAGAGCATGGGATAAAGCGAGGCTACGTGGAACTGCAGCTTGCCGGTGGATTCGCTCTCCACCAGCTTGGCCAACTCATAGCCGTGACGGGCTCGGTCTTCAAGCAGCGCCAGCAGGATCATTTCGGTGGTATCCGGGTTCGCCATATGTATCGAGTATACATATGGACGCGACACATATGAACTGGTTAGCCGCCGCCGTGCCAAAATGGGACTTCCCAATGCCGCCGCTCGATCCGCTGCGTTCCTTCTTGCCGATCACTAACCCGCTGGGCTTTGGCGCGAGCGATTTCTTCGAACTAGGTCTGGCCGCGCTGTTGGTCTGTTTCGCGCTGACCTCGCGGCGGTACGTGGAGCCGTGGGCGCGGCGGTTTGCGGAACGCCCGGTATGGTGCATGGTTGTGTTAGCGGCGGCTCCGGTGGCGCTACGGCTCTTGCTACTGCCGAATCATCCCGTACCTACGCCAGATATTTATGACGAGTTCGGACACTTGCTAGTGGCCGATACGCTGCGACATTTCCGGCTGGCGAATCCGCCGCACGCGCTGCCGCAATTCTTCGAAACATTCTTCGTGCTGCAGCGGCCTACCTATAGTTCGATTTATCCCGTGGGACAAGGGCTGGTTCTGGCGATCGGCTGGACGCTGCTCGGGACGCCGTGGGCGGGCGTGATACTCGCGACCGCCGCGTTCTGCGCGCTCTGTTACTGGATGCTGCGGGCGTGGGTTCCCCCGTTATGGGCGCTGGTAGGCGGCGTATTAGCGGTGATGGAATTCGGTCCGCTGTGCCAATGGATGAATAGCTATTGGGGCGGTGCTGTAACGGCCTGTGCGGGATGCCTCGTATTCGGCGCGCTCCCGCGGTTGAAGGCGCGTCCAATAAAGCGCGATGCGGCATTGCTCGGTCTGGGCTGCGCGATCCACTTGCTGACGCGGCCCTATGAGGCGATATTTCTGTTTGTCGCCGCGGCTCTCTACCTTGCGCCAATGCTGCGGCGGTCCACGGAACTGCGTGCGCTGATAAGAGTGGCTTCGGTGGCGGGGGGTTTCATCGCGGCGGCAATTGGAATTACGCTCGTGCAAAACAAAGCAGTGACGGAAAGTTGGACTACCCTTCCATACCAACTCAGCCAGTATCAGTACGGCGTGCCGGCCGGTTTTACGTTCCAAACCGACCCAGTGCCCCACGCGCCGCTGACTCCCGAACAGCAGATGGATTACCGCATGCAGCGTTCCTTCCGCGGCGCGAGCGCGGAGACGCTCTCGAGCTATCTGCTGCGCCTTGAATTTCGCGTGCGCTATTACCGCTTCTTCTACCTGCCCGCGTTGTATCTGGTGTTGCCGTTGTTTCTGGTCTCAATCCGGCAGTGGAAGCTTCTGTGGGTGGCATTGACGCTCGCGCTCTTCGCGCTGGGCATCAATTTCTTCCCGGCGTATCAACTGCATTACGCGGCGGCTTGTACTTGCCTGATGATTCTGGCGGCGGTAACAGGCTTGCAAAAGCTCGCGGCCGTGCGCCGGGAGGCCGCGCGTATCGTTCTTTTTTTGTGCGCGGCGCATTTTCTCTTTTGGTACAGCCTGCATCTATTCGAGAACACGCCCATCGCGCGCGCAACGCTGCCTTTTGAGACTTGGGATGCCATCAATCATCAGAATCCCCAACGGCGGAGTTACGTGAACCGCGAGCTGGCGAAGATACCGGGCGATTTGCTGGTGTTTGTCCGCTACCAGTACCCGCAGCATCCATTTCAAGACGAGTGGGTTTACAACGCGGCGGATATCGATCATTCGCGTATTGTCTGGGCACGCGATCTCGGCGCGGAAGAGGATGCGAAACTCCAGCAGTATTATCCGAGACGAAAGGCGATCGTGCTGGAGCCCGACGAGCGGCCTCCGGCGCTTGAAATCGAGCCGCCTAGCGGCCGATGATGACGCCCACGGCCGGCGGCTCGAGTTCCAGCCGCTCGATGCGATGGCCTAATTCGAAAGGCCGGTCGACAGCTGCATTGGGATATATGGGCAGCACCAGGTTTTGCATTAGGAAATCCAGAGTTCTGCCATCGATCTCGACGCCTGAGACCTCAACGCGCTGCACTTCGACGGTCGCGCGCCCTTTCGAGGATACGACGCGCGCCGTAACCTTAACCGGCCGCTCACCATCCAGCAGCTTCGACATTAGCCAGCCTGGAGGATGCCCCTGCGCGCGGCGCACCTTTCCGAAATCGATGAGCGCGGAGCCGGTCGCCACTCCGGGGCTGACGATTTGGAGTGAAGTATTGCGCACGCCCGGCGGAACTTCGTGCGCCACATAGGCATTAAGCTCCCGGGCTGTGAGCGTCACTTTGGCGCCGGGGCTTAGGCGGTCGCCATCGATCAGGTCGAGTTTTCGTTTAGCGGAAGAGTAATCTTCCACTGGGGCGAATGCCAATGCGGCGAGAGCGGCTGCAATGAGACAAACCTTCACTCTCCTATAGACGGTCCGGCGGCGCGGGCAGTTTCATGGAGGATCGGGAAGTTTCCCTATCCGTAATGCAATTGGTTAGTTCACCCACAAATAGCGATGCATCGTCGCCCTATCTTTCAATCGAGGAATTAGTCCGAAAGGATGTGCGGAAAGAGTAATGTATTCTTCACGAGAAATATCTTGAAAATATCAGTCCATGAGGTATATTTATTTCCTGGACCATTCGACCGTAGCGAATGGCGGCGGACTAACTCGGTTACCCCTGCGCGAATTACACTTAGCGGAAATGAAGTAACATTGACTCGCTTTATCCGTAGCCAATTGTTTGTCTCATGCCGGTATGCATGCCGCGAACTACTACAGATGGCAACGGCAGACTTTCCGCAGACTGCCCATAGCGGGTAATTTACTTTCGATGAAAGTGAAACGCTACTTGGTTGAATTACACGATAAACCGAGTCAAGCCGGCTGGCAGCGGCGCCATGCCGGGATCGACTCCGCTTTCGACATCGCGGCGCCGCCGCCGCGCGTGCAGCAAAATGCCACCTATAAAGCGATCGAAAAAATCCGCAAAGGACTCGGCGGCGATTTCCACATCGAAGAAATCGCCGGCAGAGAGCCGCAAGGCTGAAAAGACGAAAGGAGCACTCATGGAACAATCACCGCCGGAAGAGAAACCGGAGCATCCGGAGACAACCGAGAAGCCAGAGAAACCACCGAAGCCAAAGGTTGACTACGGCTTCTCCTCCAAACTTGTGGACGATCCCACAAAACCGCCCTCACTTACAATGATCACGGGAATCCGTGGCGAATCCACCGAGCCCGAACATACCCGTATCTATCTGACGCCCGATCTCAGTTCCTATGTAGAGATTCCCGACGAAGCCATCAAGCGCTCCCAAAAGGTTTCTGACGATCCCTTCGATACAGAATACCTTTGGATCTCCAGGGACGCGAAAGTCATTTCCCAGCAAACACAAGGAGAAGCTATGTTTCCAACACAAACGATGCCACAAACGCTGCCACCCCTCTGTCCTGGAGTAACACCGGCGGGCCCGGGCGCCGCGACGCAAGGACTAACCATTCAACCCACGCCGACGGTGCTGCTTTCGCATCCGCCGCACTGCCCCACTGTGTTTCCGCAGTGCCATCCTTCGCTGCCGCCGCTGTGCCATCCAACGCTGCCGCCAATGTGCCCGCCGCCGACATATCCGCCGCACTGCCTTCCGCCGACTCTACCCGGCATTTGCTTCCATACGGAAATCGCGGTCTGCCTGCCGACCATTCCGCAGACCATTCCGCCGACCATTCAGACCACTACGCCGGTCGCATTTCAGCAGCCAGCGGCCGCTCCACAGGCCGCGGCGGCTCCGCAGGCTATCCAGCCCACGCCGACGGCGTTGCTTTCGCATCCGCCGAACTGCCCAACCGTGTTTCCGCAGTGTCATCCTTCGCTGCCACCGCTGTGCCATCCAACGCTGCCGCCAATGTGCCCGCCGCCCACGTATCCGCCGCACTGCCTGCCGCCGACGCTGCTGCCACCGTGCCACGTAACGATTGTGGCGACCGTTCAGACCGCTACTCCCGTTGCCGCTGCGCCTCAGGCCGCCGCCGCTCCGCAGGCTATCCAGCCGACGCCGACGGCCCTGCTTTCGCATCCACCGAACTGCCCAACCGTGTTTCCGCAGTGCCATCCCACGATGCCGCCCGTGTGCCACATCACGCTAGCGACGGTTTGTACCCTGCCGCAGCTTTGCTTCCACACGCAAACCCCGATCTGTCTGCAGACCGCTCCCCCGCAGACGATTCATCAAACCACTCCGGCCACTATCCAAACGGGAACGCCAGTTGAAGCGCAACAGCCGGCAGCCGCTCCGCAAGCCGCGGCTCCTCAGGCCATTCAACCGACGCCCACCGTGCTACTCTCGCATCCGCCGCACTGCCCAACCGTTTTTCCGCAGTGCCATCCTTCGCTGCCACCGCTGTGCCACCCCTCGTTGCCCCCGGTGTGCCACCCCACGCTAGCGACAGTTTGCACGCTACCGGCGCTTTGCTTCCACACGCAAACCCCGGTCTGCCTGCAGACAATTCACCAAACCACTCCAGCAACTATCCAGACGACGGTCGGCCCGCAAGGCGCCTAGAGGTCGGCCAACTTCACAGTCGACCCATCTGCTAGCGCAGGCGGCTCGATCGTGCGCTCATTGGGCGGCTGCCACACGGCAGCCGCTCGCTTTCTGGTTCCAAAAGGACGTCATGTATCTGACTGCTTCGAATCTTCCGCATTACCTCATCTCGCGCGGGCTCATTACCACTCAATCGGTGGTAAGCGGCGACTTTGTCCTCATCGAAACCGGTAGGCGAAACCGCAATTTCAAAGTGCTGCGGCGCTCCGGTCCAGGACTCTTCGTGAAGCAGATCAAGAGTTCCGAACCCCAGGCCATAGCCACCATCGAACGCGAAGGGCTCTTCTATACGCGTCTGCGGTCCGACCCCGCGTCTTTGCACTTGCGCGCCATCACTCCCGAATTCGTCGATTACGACGCGCGGCGCCACGCGCTGATCGTCCATCTTCTAGATGGGTACGAAAGCATCGCCGAATATCACCGCCGCATTGGCGGTGTTTCCATCCAAGCTGCTGCGCTGGTTGGCGATTGCTTGGCCCGCTACCACGCATCCGCGCAACACATCCGTCCCGATTTGGTCGACCGCAAACTCTTTCCGTGCGATGTCCCGTGGGTCATGAGCCTGCGCGATGCCGGGTACGCCGTTCTGCACCATTACGGCCCGGTGGGAACACAACTCGCCACGGCGCTGCAGCAGTTTCCGGGATTGGTCGAACGCCTCTCCACGCTGCGCGCGCTCTGGCAGATCGATAGCCTCACTCACGGTGACATGAAGTGGGATAACTGCATGCTGCCGGTGAGTGCGGGCGCCGAAACCGAGGCGCCCAAGGACCTTCGCATCATCGATTGGGAGTTAGTTGACCTGGGAGATGGCGCATGGGATGTGTCCACCATTCTGAAAGAATTCGTTATGGCTTGGCTGCTCGCCAATTCGACTGGCATAGGCGCATTTGCCTCGCCGGCCAGCGTATCATTGGAGGCAATGCAGAGCGCGGTACGAAGCTTCTGGAACGCTTATGCCGTGAAACGCGGTTTCGATGCGGCCGGCCGGGCCGTCTATCTCGATCGCTCCATCCGCTTTTGCTCCGCGCGCATGACGGTTGCGGTACTCGAGTATCTCTACTCCGCTCCTCAGATGACGACCCTCATGATGGCCATGCTGCAGCTTGCCTCGAGCATTCTCGAAGCGCCCGAAAATGCGCGCACAAGCCTGTTCGGATTGGGGGCCGTCGCATGACTATCCGCGACGAACTGGCGCCCGCCTTGCAAGCTTTGGCGGTCTATTCGTGGAACAGCTTCTCTTTCGCCGGTGGCGAACCCGTCGTCATGCCGGCAACCCTGCCGCAAGCTCCCGGCGCCACGCAAACAGTTCCCCAGTGGCCTTTGGCCACCGGAATCCAGGCCACGCTGTACAACGAATGCTACGTCAAGCGGTTCCCGCGCCGGGCGCGGGCCGAAGACGGCGCAGCGCCAAGTGAGACGCCGTTCGCCCAGGCGCTTTCCAGCAACAACCTGACGCAGAATCGATGGGACCTCAACTGGCGTATTTACGCCGTTGGCCAGAATGGACAATTGTTCCTGCAAAAGGGCGAATTCCAGCACACCGCGATGCCGGGCGAATATATCTCGCAAGGCGCTCCGCTGCAACCGGGCGCGTACGTCAATCTGTGGATCCAGCGGGAATCGGCCCAGGCACAGCCTGGCTTCTATTTCGTGTATAGCGAAACTCCCACCGATGCCTGGGATGAGTTCGAGCTGCTGCGTTACTACTTTCACGCCACGGCGAAATCGGCGCCGGCCTTGATCCGCTATTGGACTACCGAGCTGAACCGTTTTCGCGTTCCCTTCCGGCTCAAGACGCTGACCGAGGTTGCGCAATACACCCGCACGGATGCCATGGTCCTCTATTTCGCGCGGCGATATCATCCGCTGGCCGCACGCCTGGCGTTGCAGATGCCCGCGGATGTCGCCGATGGCCTTCGCCCGGAAACTCCGCTGTTCGCGCGCACACTGCGCCCCGGCGTCGGTATTGCGGAGGACCCCAACACAGGGGAAAGCTTCGGCATGCACCGGTGCCGGCTTACAGCGGAAGGCGTACTCGATGCGTGGGCTACCGGACTGCAAACCGTGGATGCCCGCCTGCGCGCGATCGAGGCCCGGTTCCGCGCCGCCCAACTCAACCTGGACCGGCCGCATCTTTCGCCCGGATCTTCCGATCTGGAAGATGTCCCCGAGGAAGTCGACTTCAACTTATGAGCCAACCGCAATTTCTGGAAGTCGCCGATTCCATCGGCCGGGTGCTGTGCCGCGATGCCCTATGGTCGGGCAGCGAATGCAACTGGTTGGGCTGGGGAATGCACCCCGACGCCGGCGCGTGGCGCCTCGCCAGTAAGGCGCAGCCTCCTACGCTCTATGACGGCACAGCGGGCATCGGCCTGTTTTTGGCGCGGCTCTTTCAATTCACGGGAGACGCCCGATTGAAGCCCACCATCGCCGGCGCCATCAACCGTTCCATCGCCGGCGCAGCCGATATCCCCGCTGCCGCGCGTCCCAGCCTCTACGGCGGAACGGTGGGAATCGCGCTGGTGTGCTTGGAGGTTGGCCGGGTGATGGGCAGCCAAAAGCTGATCGACTGGGGGATCGGCCAACTGAGCAGCCTGCGCGAAGAGCGGCCGGACGCTACGGCGATGGATCTGGTCGGTGGAAGCGCAGGGACCGTGCAAGCTCTTTCCTACGCGGCGCGGCGCTTCGCTCGAAGCGAACTGGTGGAGACTGCGCATGCGTATGCAACTGCCATCGCGGGCCAGGCTGAGAAGTCAGACGACGGAGTTTCCTGGAACACCATGCCTGGCCAGAGCTCGCACAATCTCTTGGGGTACGCGCACGGCGCCGCGGGCATCGGCTGCGCGCTTTTCGACATCGGCGCCCTGGCGGATGATTCCAGCTTGATCGGAACGGCGCGCGAAGCCTTCCGCTATGAACGCGCGCATTACCGCGAGGCGAATTCGAATTGGCCGGATTACCGGCTGATGGAGCCCGGAGCGCCGCCGGCCGAACCTTCGTTCATGATGGCGTGGTGCCACGGTGCTCCGGGCATTGGCCTCTCGCGCGTACGCGCCTGGGAACTCATGCCCGGGGACGCTCCGGTGGCGCGCGATCTCGAGCGCTCGTTGCAAGCAACCGTAAACTCTTTCGCTACGCCCATGATCCCTGGCCAAGGCAATTTTTGTCTGTGCCATGGCGCCGCAGGTAACGCGGAGCTGCTGATCGAGAGCGCGGAAGTGCTGGCGCATCCTGAATACCAAGAGGCCGCGCGCACCGTGGGAATAAATGGCATCAATACGTTCCACGCGCAGGGTCTGCCCTGGCCTTGCGGCGTGATGGGCGGCGGCGAGACTCCGAACCTGATGCTTGGCCTCGCTGGAATCGGTTACTTTTATCTGCGCTTGCACGACGCGGCGCGCGCGCCATCGGTACTGTTGTTGCGCGCGGGCACTTTAGTCGATTAAGCAGCCGACCATTGGGCGGCCTTGGACCGCCGGCCGAAAACGAGAGTGGAAAGCCCGATCAAATATTCTTCCTCTTGCGCCGAAAGCGGCGGCTTATCGAGGGCCATCACCAACTCGCGCACCTCGGCTGGCGATTGCGGGGCGCACAGAATGCCATCCAGTTCCGGCGAGCCAAGTACGAAACGGTAATAATCGCAAGCATGCGGAGGCTCTATTCCGCGCAGCCCCGCACGCGCCAACTCCTTCTCCGTTACGCGAAACAGCAGGCTCTTGAAGTTATAAGTCAATCCGACGCGGTCGCGGCGCAGAAACGGAAAGATATCGGCGCGAGCGCCGGGATGCGCCGGATTGCAGCGGATGTATGCGATATCGAGCTGATTGGAATTCTGCGCAGCCAGCGCGCACTGCCGGTCGTGAAAACTGGCGCCTATGGCCGAGATGCCGTGGTAGGCGGACATCTTGCCAACGTGTAGCGAAGGCAACCGGGCGTAGTAACTCGTCGGGTGAGATACTCCTCCCGCGATCACTACATCGACGCGCTTCAGCCCGGGGACGGCATCGATTACCTCGTGAAACTGCAGCCCCCCAAACAGCGGCTGATCCAAATAGGAACAAGCGGCGACCACGATATCATCCCGCTTGGCCCGGCCACTGGCGAGCAGGTTCGCCAAACCCTTTCGCGTAGCCTCGTAGAGTGGCCAATGGAGATCGGAGGTCAGGAAAAAGAAGTTGACGCCCGCCTCATAGGCGGCCTCGACCGTCTCCGGGCTGCCACTGATGCCGATGCAGATAGGACTGACGAACAGCGGTGAGTGCCCAAGCCTGCGTCTTTCATAGGGCCGAGGCAACCGACTCCGCCGGGGATACATACCTGAGTGTGCCACGGCTTAGCGTCCCAGTCACGTGAATAAAACGGGATTTGCGCTAAAGCGGCTACGCCAGAATACGATCGCGCAGGCCGCCGTAGATGAAGCCCGTTACCATCTCGCGCCGGTAAAAATCGTGCGGAAAGCCGAGCTCGATTTGGCTTGCTTCGTCCAGGCTCTTCACCTGCTCCGGCGTCAGCGAGAGGGAAAGGCTCGCCAGGTTATCTTCGAACTGCGAAAGCTTGCGGGCGCCGATGATGGGGATCACTGGAGTGTCCCTGTAACGAAGCCATGCCAACGCAACTTGCGCAAGCGAACGTTCGGATTCGCCGGCGATCTTTCGTAGCGCCGCCACCACCCGTTCCTGCCGTTGACGCTCCGGCAAGAATGCTCGCATCATCTCGCTTGAGTAGCGTGCGCCTTCCGCCGGTTGAGCGCCATCGTACTTGCCGGTGAGGACTCCGCCGCCAAGCGGCGACCACGCGACCAGCCCCAGATCGAGCGCCTTTGCCATGGGAATAAGCTCGCGTTCCACGGTTCGCTCGGTCAGGCTGTACTCGATCTGGAGCCCGATGAACGGAGACCAGCCGCGCAGCGACGCCAATGTGTTCGCCTGCGCGACCCACCAAGCGGGAGCGTCCGATACGCCGGCATAGAGAATCTTGCCCTGCCGCACCAAATCGTCGAACGCGCGCATCACTTCTTCTACTGGCGTGATCTTGTCCCAGACGTGCAGCCAGTAGAGATCGATGTAGTCCGTCTTGAGGCGCTTGAGGCTCGCCTCGACGGCCTGCATCATACTCTTCCGCTGGTTGCCCGCGGCATTCGGATCCTTACCGGGGGCTGCGTTAGTGTACTTCGTAGCCAGCACGAGCTCTTCCCGGTGACCTTCCATAAATTCGCCCACAAGCCGCTCGCTCGCGCCGTTTGTGTAAAGGTTGGCAGTGTCGATGAAGTTGCCGCCCGCGTCGCGATAGGCGTCGTAGATCTTTCTGGCCTCGTCCTTAGCCGCGCCCCATCCCCACTCCTCGCCGAACGTCATTGTGCCAAGCGAAAGCTCACTCACTCTCAGTCCGCTGCGTCCGAGTAGTCTATAGTTCATCCTGTCCTCTCTCCAACAGATCTATAACGGGCGGGATTGGATTCACGTTGCAATGCAAGGCCCTCTGTACACGTAGCTACATCGAGGTCTGCGGTTCCGAAACGCGTGGAGGGGGCCATCCGTCACCAGCGGCAATGAGAAAATCGGACGTACTCCGCGTATGGGGCGGCGTGCTGCGCGGGCACACCCCGTTTCTGTCGATCGAAATCACCCGCGAATGCCCCCTGCGCTGCCCCGGCTGCTATGCCTATTCGCCCGATCATCTTGGGTCGCTGACGACCCTTCGACAGCTCTCCGACTATCGCGGAGCCGATCTCATCGCGGGCGTAGTGGCAGTGGTTCGCCGCGTCAAACCCGTCCACATCTCGATAGTGGGCGGCGAACCTCTAGTGCGATACCGCGAACTTAGTGAGCTGTTGCCGATTCTCGATCGTATGGGAATAGAGGTACAGCTCGTGACCAGTGCCGTCCGTCCGATTCCCGCGGAATGGAAGTCCATCGGCGCGTTGCACTTGGTGGTCTCGATCGACGGACTCGCTCCGGAGCACGACCGGCGGCGCGCACCTGCGACCTACGATCGCATCCTCAAGCACATCGCCGGGCATCGCATCACGGTGCACTGCACAGTTACCCGGCAGATGCTGCTGCGAAAGGCGTGCCTCGCGGACTTCAGCAGATTCTGGTCGGAGCGGCCCGAGGTCCACAAGATCTGGTTCAGCATCTACACGCCGCAAGAAGGGGACCGCTCGGAGGAGCGGCTGCAGCCTCAAGATCGGGAAACGCTATTCGAGCAACTCTCCGCCACAGCCGCGGAGTTTCCGAAAGTGCATTTGCCACGGGTCGTACTCGAGGGCTATCGGAACCCGCCGCGGTCACCACAGGAATGTACGTTCGCGCGGCTTAGCGCGTGTATTTCGGCCGACCTGAAGACGCGCATCTCCCCATGCCAGTTTGGCGGCAAGCCGGTTTGCGCGGAGTGCGGTTGTATTGCCTCTGCGGGAATGCATGCCGTGGCCGGCATTAAACTGGGCGGCCTCATTCCGCTTTCCGCTATCCTGGACGCTTCTATTCGCGTGGGGCAGCGCAAAGCGGCTGCGTGAACGCGCCGCCAGATCGAGCGTCAGGAGAATGTGCCCTTGACATAAACACTCGGAATCCGATATAACGATATCCGAGAATGAACGAAGAGATCCAAGGTTTCCTGCCGCTCTCGCCGGCGAACCTCTATATCCTGTTGTCGCTTGCCGCCGAAGACCGCCATGGCTACGGCATCATGCAGGAAGTCGCGCGCCAATCCGACGGCCAGTACAAGCTCGGCCCGGGCACGCTGTACGACAATCTCCAGAAGCTGATGAACCAGGGGATCGTGGAAGACGCGCCGCGGCGTTCGGCGGACGACGACCCGCGCCGCCGCTACTATCGGATGACGTCGTTCGGGCGCAAAGTCCTCGCCGCAGATGTCGAGCGTTTGGAAGAACTCGTCCGCGCTGCCAAAGGCCGGCTGCGTTCGCGGAGGGCCACATGACCCGCGCGCTCTATTCCGGATTGGTACGCCTGCATCCGCGTCCGTTTCGCGCTGAATTCGGCGATGAGATGCTCTGGATCTTCGACGAATCCGCGGCGCACTCTCTTTGGCGAAGTGTACCGCGGCTCTTTGCGGACGCCATCCTCTCCGTACTACGGCAGTGGGTGATCGGCTGCGGGACTTGGAAGATCGCGGCGGCATTCCTGGGCGGCGTTTTGCATTTGTGGCTGGTCTTCAGCCTCCTGATGCTGCGTCCGCCTCTGCTGCATACAGCCGAGCAAAGTTACGAAGAGCCGATCATTTTTCATCACGAGGAGAGATCCGCATGCTCGAATTGCGCGGCGTCGGCAAACTATATTCCGGCATCCCAGCGGTAAGGGACGTCAGCTTCATCGCGCGCGCGGGTGAAGTGACAGGCTATCTAGGCCCGAACGGCTCCGGCAAATCGACCACGCTCAAAATGATCACCGGCCTCATCGAGCCCAGCGAAGGCGAGATTCTTTTCGACGGCAAACCAATCTCCCGTGACCGCATCCATTACCGCCAGCGCTTCGGATACGTCCCCGAAGAACCGCATCTTTACACGCACCTCACGGGCGCGGAGTATCTGGTGATGGTGGGCGAGTTGCGCGGGATGCCGGGCGCCGCGATCGTCGAAAAGGTTGAAGGCTTCCTGCACCTGCTGTCGTTATGGGGCGATCGCTACGTGCCGATTTCGTCCTATTCCAAAGGCATGCGGCAGAAGATTCTGCTGGCCGCCGCGCTGCTGCACAATCCCGACCTTGTATTGCTCGACGAGCCATTCTCGGGCCTCGACGTGAATTCGGCGCTAGTGCTCCGCGGCTTGATTCAGCAACTGGCAGCGCGCGGCAAGGTGGTCCTGTTCAGCTCGCATGAATTGGACACCGTCGAGCGCGTCTGTTCCCACATCGTGATTCTGCACAAAGGCAAAGTGGTCGCGAACGATTCCATCGAGCGCCTCCGTACGCTGATGTCGCTGCCGACGCTCGAGGGCATCTTCTCGCAGCTCGCCATCGAGCAGAACACGGAATCGATCACGCGCCAGATCGTCGAGCTGATCGAATCGTAGTGGCGGGCGCGCTATCCTCGTGGGATGAAACTTGGCTTGGCCCTCGGCGTCATCTCTCTTTGCGCCCCGCTGCACTCTCAAAGCGCCCCGGCCCGCCCGCGCGCGGCCGATCTCGGCATCCCATCCGGTAGTTTGCAGCGCGGGCCGCTGGATGCGATCACCGACGTCGGCGGCGTCCTGGTCGGCCAGGTCACTCTGAACGAAGGCGAGGCCATCCGCACTGGCGTGACCGTCATTCTGCCTCACGCCGGCAACCTGTTTCGCGAAAAGGTCCCGGGAGCGGTGTTCGTCGGCAATGCATTCGGGAAGCTGGCGGGCTCGACGCAAGTGGAGGAACTGGGAGAAATCGAAACTCCCATTGCGCTCACGTCTACGTTGAACGTGCCGCGCGTGGCGGATGCGATTTTGGATTACATTCTAGGCCTGCCAGGCAATGAACGCGTCCAATCGGTGAATCCGCTGGTGGGCGAAACCAACGACGGATTCCTGAACGATATCCGCGGACGCCACGTCGGACACGACCAGGTGATGGCGGCGCTCGAATCCGCGCATGGCGGCGCGGTGGAAGAAGGCGCCGTGGGCGCGGGCATGGGAACCGTGGCGTTCGGATTCAAAGGCGGCATCGGAACCGCATCCCGTAAGGCGGGCGCGTATACGGTAGGCGCTCTGGTGCAGAGCAACTTCGGCGGCACGCTCACTATGGCTGGCGCGCCGGTGGGCCGCGAATTGCGTGCAAGCGGCCCGAATTCGGGCAATGGCTCTTGCATGATGATTGTCGCCACGGATGCGCCGGTGGATGCGCGCGAGCTGAGGCGCATGGCGGCGCGGACGATCTTCGGTTTGGCGCGGACGGGCTCTTCCGGGTCGAACGGAAGCGGCGATTACGGAATCGCATTCACCACGCAGCGCAGCCCGGCTAAGCTGCTGACTAACGACGAGATGTCGCCGCTGTTTCTGGCGGTGATCGAGGCCACGGAGGAGGCGATCTATAATTCACTGCTGCGCGCGGTCACTGTGACCGGTAACGGCCATACCGTCCAGGCGCTTCCGATCGATAGAACGGTGGAGATTCTGAAGAAGTACGGCGCAATTACGAACCGCGAACACTAACTCCCACATAGGCGAGCGTCAGCCCGATAATCAAAACCACCGATACCCATGACACCCAATTGAACCATCCCGGGTTCACCCACTCGCCCATCAGATCGCGCTTATTGATCAGCAGCAGCATGAAAATCAGCACGAAGGCAAGTAGCACTCCATTGAGAACCTGAGAAAACAAGATCATCGGAATCAGCGGGAAGCCCGGAATCAGGATGACTCCCGCTCCTAAGACGATTAGACCCGTATAGAGGAAATAGAAGATAGGCGCCTCGCCGAAACGGCGATCGACGCCCGATTCGAAGCCCAAGCCTTCGCAAACCGAATAAGCCGTGGAAAGCGGCAGAATAGACGCCGCGAAGATCGAGGCGTTGAACAGACCGAAGCTGAACAAGACGACGGCATACTGGCCGAGCGGCTGCAAGGCCACGGCTGCCTGCGCCGCGTCGTCGATCTTATGCGGATGCACGCTGTAGATCGCGCTCGCGCAGGCCACGATGATGAAGAACGCGATCACGTCCGTCATGATGCATCCGAAGATCACTTCCACGCGCGATGCGGCGTAATCCTTCACCGATACGCCCTTTTCCACTACGGCGGCTTGCAGATAAAACTGCATCCAGGGCGCGATGGTGGTGCCGATCATGCCGAGCAGCATGTAGATATAGTCGGGTTCCAGTAACAGCTTGGGCTTGACGCTATAGATGATGGCTTCTTTCCAATCCGGCTTACCCAGGAACGGCGAGATGATGTAACTGACATAGAAGACGCACGCGAAGAGGAAGATCTTCTCCACGCTGCGGTAGTTGCCTTTCACCACCAGGAGCCACACCGCCAGGGCGCATAGCGGCACCGAGATATACCGGCTGATATGAAAGACTTCGAGTGAGGCGGCGATGCCCGCGAATTCCGAAGTGACGTTGGTCAGGTTGACGATCAATAGCAGCGCCATCATGAGGAAAGTCATGCGCAGGCCGAACTCTTCGCGGATGAGATCGGAGAGCCCCTTTCCCGTCACCGCGCCCATGCGCGAGCACATCTCCTGCGTGATGATAAGGACCAGCGTAATGGGAATCAGCGTCCAAAGCGGCAGGTAACCGAAGCGCGCGCCGGCGTCCGAATAAGTGATGATGCCGCCGGAATCGTTATCGACGACGGCGGTGATAAATCCCGGGCCGAGCACGGCCAGAAAGACGGCGATCTGATAGCGGAACCGGCTGAAGATTTTCGGCATCGATCACTTGTCCCTCAATACCGAAATCACGTCGTCGGCCGTGATCGCGCCGGCCAGCTTGCCGTCTTCATCCACCACCGGCAAGGTGAGCAGGTTGTATTTGTCGAACGTCTCGGTGACGCGGTCCTGGCGTTCGTCTAGGTTCACCATGAACAGCGTCTCCGAAGCCAGATCCTTCAGCAGCGCGCTGCCAGCGGCGATAAAGAGACGCGCCAGCGGCACCGACGCCGTGAGCCGCCCATCGGCGTCCACCAAGAAGAGCGTGTTCAGGTTTTCCAGCAGATCTTCGTTGCCGCGCAGGGCGGAGAGCGCGTCATGGACCGAGGCGTTCTCGTGCAGCGCGACGTACTCGGTGTTCATCATGCCGCCGGCGGTATCATCGTCGAATTCCAACAACTCGCGCACTTCGCTCGTATCCGCCGAATCCATCTCTTCGAGGATCTCTTCCGCAGTCTCGTCTTCCAGTTCGGAAAGCGCGTCGGCGGCTTCGTCGGGCGACATTTCCTCGACGATGTCGGCGGCCTTTTCGGGCTCGAGGGATTCGAGGATGCTGGCCTGCATCTTGGGATCGACTTCGGAGAGCGCATCGGCCGCAGCTTCGCTATCGATGGTTTCGAAAATGGCTTCGCGTTCGGCCGGGCTGAGATCTTCGACGATATCGGCGAGATCGGCGGGATGCATCTCTTCGAGGCCGGAGTAAGAAATATTCAGGCGCAGGCGGCGCAGCGGATCGGGCTCGACCACGTTGCAAAAATCCCAACGGATGGAATTGGGCGGAATGGGCGATTGCAGCCTCCGGATCCAACGGGGTGGCAGCGCGCCCTGAAAGAGGCGGCGCACAATGCTGCGCAGACCGATATCGACTTCGAGCACGTTGACAGGCGTCGCGGGCTTCGGCGCGCTCGATTTCGAGGGTGAGATCGGTGACGCGCACCACCTTGCGGCCGTTGACATCGATAATCTGCTGGTCGAGCAGGTCGCGCGCGACGCGCAGCATGTATTCGTCGTCGTGATAGGGAACGAGTTGTTCGTCGCTGAGCGAGATGCCATAGCCGAGGACAATGGAGCGGACCTGATCGTAGCGGACGGTGAGCCAGGTGGCGCCGCCGCCGACCAGGAAACGATCGATGCGGGAAGCGTGGACCAGCGGGACCAGGGCGGCGTCCTTGACGCGGCCGATGCGCCGGCCCTTCAGGTCGAAGACCGGCATGCCCAACAATTCGGTGAAATAGAGGAATTGGTCCGCCATCCAAACGTCCTCGGGCCAGACAGATCGAGCGCGCGAGTCCGGACGGCTGCCGAAATTGGGTGCTACATATGCGCTCTACACGGCTGTTTGACGCCAATTCCAATATGGCGCATGGAAGGGCGGGGCCGCAAGGAAAAAAAACACGGAAGGGCTCTTGCCGGCCATCGCGGTTCGGCGAGTTGGGGATAGCCATCGACGTCGAAGACTGGTATACCTGTTCCAACATGAACCAAAGATTTTTGACCCTCGCCTTCCTTGCCTGCCCTCTGGCAGCTCAAATCAAGCTCGATGACGCCACTTACGCCCGGATCAAGTCCGAAGAGCTGGAGCATTCGCAAACCATGCACACGCTGCACGTGCTCACCGACCGGTACGGGCCGCGGCTGACCGGGTTCGCCCAATTTCGAGGACGCCGCCAATTGGGTGGTCAAGCAAATGACGGAGTGGGGATTCAAGAACGCGCACCTAGAGCCGTGGGATTTCGGCCATCCGGGGTGGCTGAATAAGCGAGCGGAGGGTTACATGGTGACGCCGCTGCACGGCGATCTCACGTTTCGCGTGTTGAGCTGGACTCCCTCCACCAAGGGAACCGTAAATGCGCCGGCCGTTGAAGTGGAAGTGCCTCACGGACCGCCCGCTCCCCCCGCGCAAGATGCGGGCGGACGTGGCGGACCTGCTGGGCCGCGTTTCGAACAGCCTACGCGCGCCGAGTTCGATGCCGGCATCGCGCAGATCCGGTCGAAGGTGAAAGGCAAGGTTGTTCTGGTCGGCAAGGCGGCGGTGGTGCCGGTGAATTTCAACCCGCCGCCGTTGCGGCGCGGTGAAGGCGGCGGATTCGGAGGACGCGGCGGGCGCGGCACGCCGCCTGCTCCCGACCCGAACCGTATGACTGCTGCGCAGGTTACCGAAGCGTTCGACCAGTTCCTGGTTTCCGCGGGCGCGCTGGTGCGCGTCAACGACGCCGGCATGGATCACGGATTGATCCGCGCGTTCCAGAATCGCACTTATGACGTGACCAAAGCCGTGCCGACAGTGGTCCTGCGCAACGACGACTACGGCCGCATCGAGCGGCTGCTGGCGGATGGCGACGAGGTGAAGCTGGAATTCACCATCGTCAACGAGACCTATCCGAAAGGCAAGACCAGTTACGACGTGGTGGGCGAGATTCCGGGAACGGATAAGGCGGATGAGATCGTAATGCTGGGCGGACATCTGGATTCGTGGCACTCGGCGACGGGCGCGACCGACAACGCCATCGGATCGACCATGATGCTGGAAGCGGCGCGGCTGATTCAGGCGCTGGGGTTGAAGCCGCGGCGCACCATCCGCGTAGGTCTATGGTCGGGCGAGGAAGAGGGATTGCTGGGCTCGGCGGCTTACGTGAAGCAGCACTTCGGCACATTCGAAGATCCGAAGCCGGAATACGAGAAGCTCGATTGCTATTTCAACATCGATTCCGGCACCGGCCGCGTGCGCGGCGCCAGCATCTTCGGACCTCCGGAAGCCGCCAGCATCATCACCGCCGCCCTGGAGCCATTCAAGGATTGGGCGGCGGGAACGGCGAACGCGACCACCAGCCGCGCCACCGGAGGCACCGACAGCACCAACTTCAACGCCGCCGGATTGCCTGGCATCGGCTTACAGCAGGACCCGATCGAATACCAGAGCTTCACCTGGCATACGCAGCTCGATACCTACGAACGGATCGTGCCGGAGGACGTCAAGCAGGCGGCGACGGAGATCGCGTCGATGGTTTGGACCGTAGCGAATCTCGATCATATGATCCCGCGACTGCCGAAGGACCAGATGCCGGCGCCCGCCGGCCGCGGCGGACGCTAGGGATTTTTACCCCATACCGAAGGTGAGTGTGATTTATAGTCCTGCTCATATCCAAAGTTAGTCTTCTTTGCGGCCATGTGGCAGAGGAGAATGCAACCAGGAGAGGACTTTATATGTACATCATCCTCAAGAACGAAATTGGTGGAGAGACGGAAGGGGTCGTATTGGCCGCAGGCCGAGACCTGATGCGGGTTAGCGTGCGCGAATTGAGCGACACGCTCGAACTGCGCCTGTCGGACGGCGTATGGGCTGGCGTTGGGGGCAAGAAATTCGAGATCGATGCCCTGGTTGCGGATTCTGACGGCGCTATGAGCGAGCTGGGTAACGCCCTTCGGGCGCAAACCTTAACCGCGGGAATGCAGTTCTTCGGGTAGCTCGCTCGCCGGCTAGCGCTGATTTTCCTTAAGGATCTTCTTCCGCAGACGGATGGACTGAGGGGTTACCTCCACATACTCATCCTCGCGGATAAATTCGATGGCCTGCTCCAGGTTCAGGATTCGCGGCGGGACCAGGCGAATCGCTTCATCGGCCGTTGAAGCGCGCATGTTGGTGAGCTTCTTTTCCCGGACAATGTTCACGTCGAGATCCGCGTCGCGCGCGTTTTCGCCCACGATCATGCCCTCATAGACTTCCGTGCCGGGGGCGACGAAGATCTCGCCGCGCTCCTGCAGGTTGAAGATCGCGTGGCCGGTGGACTTCCCGGCGCGATCGGCGACCAGCGAGCCGGTGGGGCGCGAGGTGATCTCTCCCTGCCAATCGATGTAGCCGTGGAAAAGCGAATTCATGATTGCCGTTCCGCGCGTATCGGTGAGAATTTCGCTGCGCAGACCGATCAGGCCGCGCGAGGGCACGAGGAATTCGAGACGCACGCGGCCGGAGCCGTGGTTGATCATCTTCGACATCTTGCCCTTGCGGCTGCCGAGCTTTTCGATGACGACGCCGAGGAAGTTCTCGGGGCAATCGATGACCAGCAATTCGAGCGGCTCCTGCAGTTTGTGATCGATGGTTCGCGTGAGAATTTCGGGCTTGCCGACCATGAGTTCGTAGCCTTCGCGGCGCATCATTTCGATGAGAATGGCAAGCTGCAATTCGCCGCGGCCCATCACTTTGAACGTGTCCGGACCCAACTCTTCCACGCGGATGGAAACGTTGGTGAGCAGCTCTTTATCGAGACGGTCGCGCAGGTTGCGCGACGTGACCCACTGGCCCTCCTTGCCCGCGAAGGGCGAGGTATTGATGGTGAACGTCATCGCGATGGTGGGCTCGTCGATGTGGATCGGCGGCAGCGGCTTCGGATTTTCGGCGCTGGTAATGGTTTCCCCGATGGTGATGCCTTCCACGCCCGCGATGGCCAGGATGTCGCCGTGGCGTGTGACCGTTTCATCCACGCGCTTCAGGCCTTCGAACGAATAAAGCTTGGTGATGCGCGTGGTGTGCATGGTTCCATCGCGCTTGGCGATGGCCACCGTATCGCCCGACCTCAGCGTGCCGTTGAAGACGCGGCCGATGCCAAGGCGGCCGAGGTAATCGCTGTAATCGAGGTTGGCGATCAGCGTTTGCAGTACGCCGTCAGAATCGCCCATGGGAGCCGGAATGTTCTTGACGATCGAATCGAACAGCGGGCGCAGATCGTTGGATGGGTCCTCCATGCTGGTGCGCGCGATGCCAGTCTTGGCGATGGTGTAGAGGATGGGGAAATCGAGTTGGTCCTCCGTGGCGTCGAGATCGATGAAGAGGTCGTAGATCTCGTCGAGCACTTCGGGGACGCGCGCGTCGGGCCGGTCGATCTTGTTGATCACCACGATGGGCGGAAGCTTCGCTTCGAGCGCCTTTTGAAGGACGTAGCGCGTCTGCGGCAGCGGGCCTTCGCTGGCATCCACCAGCAGCATGACGCCATCGACGATCTTGAGGGCGCGCTCCACTTCGCCGCCGAAATCGCTGTGGCCGGGTGTATCGACGATATTGATTTTGACGCCGTGATAGCGCACGCCGGTGATCTTGGCGAGGATGGTGATGCCGCGTTCGCGCTCAAGCTCGTTCGAATCCATTACGCGTTCGGCGTGCTCTTCGTTGACGCGGAAAATGCCGCTCTGGTTGAGCATGGCGTCCACGAGAGTGGTCTTGCCGTGATCGACGTGCGCGATGATGGCGATGTTGCGGATAGAGTCGTTGGAGGTTTTCATTCGGGAAGCGATTCGCCGCGGGAACATCCAATGCGAACCGTAAGAACAAGTTTATCACGCGGTGTGAGATAGGCGGCTGGCGCCAACATCTTTTGGCTAAACCCCCTCAATTTATGAGCCTCGGGCGCTGATACAATAGGTCCCGCCGGTGCGGCCGGCCACAGGAGGAAACATGAGCGCTGGACAACCTGCATCCCAAGCCGGCATTGGGCAGACCGTCGTACCCTATTCCACCTTTCAAGAAGCTTTCCAGAAGAACCCCGCGCAAGTGCACGATGCGGTTCAGTCCGCCACCGCGGCCGCGGCGGGGGGTGACCCGGCGTTGCAGCAGCAGATGCTGGCCGATTGGCACACGGCCGTCGCGGAACTGTCCAATAGCGCCAAACCCGTAATGGCAATGGGCGCGGACGGCGCGAGTATTCTGCATACTCCGCAAAACGACATGGCGTCCCGTTTGCAGTCCCTTCTCGTAAATCAAGCGACAGCCGCTGGCCAGGTTGGCTCTCTCCAACCAGCGCAGGTTGTCAAAACGCCCGACGGGGACAGCTTCGCGCCCAGCGTACTGTTTGTGAAGTTCGACGATGCCGACCTCATAGGCTGGCTAAATATGGCCCCAGAACTGATCTTCAAGCCGAAGAAGGCGACGTGGATCGATCCGCTGCCCGTTCCGGAGACCATTCCGGACGATGCGCGGATTGCAGTGTTCGGGGATTGGGGAACCGGTCTTTACGGCGCGCCTGCCATCGCCTCGACCATTGCCAGCCTGGATCGATGCGATGTAGTGCTTCACGTAGGCGATACCTATTATTCAGGTGAAGGAAACGAGGTCCATTCCCGTTTGGTGGGCGACTGGCCGAAGCGCCCCGCCGGAACATTGAAACGTTCTCTCAACGGAAATCACGAGATGTATTCTGGCGGCGGCGGCTATTTTCAGGCGCTTCGTGATTTCTTCCAGCAGCCCGCCAGTTGCTTTGCCATGCAGAACTCAAATTGGATACTGGCCGGTTTGGACACTGCTTATGTCGATTTCGACTTGGATGAGAAGCAGGTGGACTGGCTCACCGGCATAGTGAACGGCGCCGGGACGCGCAAGTTGATTCTTTTTTCGCATCATCAGCCGTTTTCGCAGCTCGACGATCAAGGTCCTAAACTGCAAGTGGCGCTAGCGGATCTGCTGAAACAACAAAGGATTCACGCGTGGTACTGGGGCCACGAGCACCGGCTGGTCATCTACGATCCGCACCCGCTATGGGGTTTTAAAGGGCGCTGCATCGGCCACGGTGGGTTCCCTCAGTTCCGCGACGATCTTCCCAACGGTGGGGGAGATGTGTACAAATGGCTGGAACTGCCGCCACAGCCTTTCGCTCCGCAGGCGCGTCTCCTTGATGGGCCGAATTTCTGGATTACCAAGGCGCCGGAACAATTCAGTCCGCACGGCTACGTTTTTCTGCAGTTCGACGGCGATTCGGTGACGGAGATTTTTCGGCTGCCGAATAATATCGGTCTTTTAAAAGAGCAACTCTAATCATGCCGACCGTCACAAACTGGTTCGGAGACATCACGTCCAACCCGGCTGTCGTTGTAGAGGCGTCTTCGGTCGACGACATCGTCGCGGTCTTGAAGAATCCCGGCCAGTATCCTTCGCCGGTTCGCGCGGTCGGCTCGAATCACTCCACGTCGGCCTGCGGCGCCGCCGATGGCGGCACGTTGATTCAGATGTCGAAGATGAATGCGATTGTCAATAATCGCCAGCGACACGGTCACCGCGCAAGGCGGCGCAATCTATATCGATGTCGCGCAGGAACTCGAAAAGCACGGACTCCAATTCTATGTGAACACCGAAATCGGCAACCTCTCGGTGGGAAGCGCCGCCTGTTGCGGCACGAAGGACGCCTCCATGCCAGGTGAATACGGGCAGGTGAACTCCTATGTCACGAGTATCAAGATGGTGCTTCCTTCCGGCGATTTGCTGGAGGTCACGGACGCTCAGCCCGATCTGATGCAGTTGGTGCGCTCGAGCTACGGTACGTTCGGCATCGTCTACGAAGCCACCTTTCGCGTGCGGCCGATCCTGCCGATGGCGGTGCATCACGAGACCTTCACGCTGCAGGATTTCACGGCTCAACTCCCCGCCTTAAAGGCACGCGGGGAATCGATGATGTTCTACATCTTTCCCTTCGACAACCTGATTACAGTCGAATTCCGCCATTACAATCCCGGCGCGACGGGCGAACCGAACCGCATCGCCTGGCCGCTGCGCAACTTATATGTGGGCCAGCGCGGGGCCGCTCTTCTGCGCGCAGGTGGAGGCCGATATCGCCGATAAGGAGATTCGCTATGGCATCATCGACGGCTTTTGCGCCATGTGGCGTTTCAAGCTGGAAAACCTCGATGAGCAGCGACTACACCATCGCCACCGATCAGATTATCCGCTACCCGCCCGTGGGCGGCGATAGCCGCTACACCTTCAGTCTCTCGGCGTTTCCGGAAGCGAATTATGCGGCTGTGCTTACGGATTACTTCGCTTTTTGCAAGGAGTACTACGCGAAGCAGGGATATCGCACCAATATGTTGAACGTCGGCTACTGGATTGCCCAGGACCGCAACTCGCTGCTTTCCTATTCCTACGACGGCGGCGTGATGACCATCGATCCCGTATCGACCGGCAATCCCGGATGGCCCGCTTTTCTCACCGCGTACAACCAGTTCTGCTCAACGCATGGCGGCGATTCCGCTGTTCAATCAGACGGATGAAATCACGCCGGCTCAGGTGCAGCAGGCACTGGGCGATCGCCTGAAAACGTTCGCCGCGGCGCGGCAAAATTACGATCCCAACGGGCGCTTGCTGAACGCTTTTTTCCGCGAGATGTTGAGCGCCTCGAATTAGACAGCCAAGCCGGGCCGCGGCCCGTACAGGAGGAATAATGCTCGCGACACCTTGGGAACAACGCAAGACGTCTTACGATTTCATCGTGATCGGCTCCGGTTACGGGGGCGCGATCTCAGCCGCCCGGCTGGCAACCGCCGATCTGAACCCGAAGCGTTCGATCTGCATTCTGGAACGGGGCAAGGAATGGCAGCCGGGGGACTATCCCGAGACTGCTGACGGATGTGTTGGGCGCGACGCGCAGCGACCTCAATCCGCTCGGACTATATGAGCTGCTGAATTACCCGGACATCTCGGTGATCAAAGGCTTCGGGATTGGGCGGCACTTCGCTGATTAACGCCAATGTGGCGATCGAGCCCGATCCGGACGTGTTCGAGCAACTCCACTGGCCCGCCTCGATTACCCTAGATGCCTTAACGCCGTACTACCAGCGCGCTCATAAGGCGCTCGCCGCGAATCCTCACCCGCACGCGCTGCAATTGGCCAAGGTACAAGCGCTCGAACGGCGCGCAAAACAGTTGGGAATGGAAGTAAAGGCGCTGGACATCGTCGTCAATTTTACGATTGATGGGCCGAACGCATTCGGCGTGAATCAGAAGCCCTGTATCAATTGCGGGAACTGCGTAACCGGCTGCAATGTCGGTGCGAAGAATACCGCTCTACATGAACTATCTGCCGATGGCAGCCAAGGCCGGGGCCACGATCTTCACCCAAACCAAGGTCGAGTGGCTGGAGAAACTCTCCGGCGGCGGCTGGCGCATCCACGGACAGCACGTAAATGACGATATGAGCGGCCACTCGTTCACGCTCGATGCGCGCGAGGTGATCCTCTCGGCGGGCGCCCTGAATTCCACGGAGATTCTGTTGCGCTCGGAGATGCACGGGCTTAGCGTCTCGCCGGCGCTGGGAACAAAGTTCAGCGGGAACGGAGATTTCTTCGGCCTGGCTTACAACGGTGGCTTCGAGACCGACGTATTGGGCTATGCGCGCGCCGATTCGCCTAAGGCCGGCGAGTCGCCCGAGCCCGGACCGAACATCGTAGGTATTGTTCGCTATGAGAATGGCTTGCCCGAAGCGCACCGCATCTCAGTGGAGGATTTTTCCTTTCCGCGCGCCTACGTTGAGGCGAGCAAGATCGCGTTCGGCTTGCTCCGGGGCGAAGACACAGTGACCGGCAACGAAAAGGCGCAGAGCGACCGCATGGCACGCGACCTCGGTCCGTTGCCCCAACTGCACGACCCGAATGGCGCTATGGATCACACCATGCTTTACCTGGTGATGGGACAGGACAATGCGCGCGGGACGATTCTCTTCGAAGCGCCGTGGACCGAGCCCGATGGACGAATCCGGGTGTCCTGGGACCAGGCCGGCCAGCAGCAGATATTCACTCGAATGAACCAGGAACTGCAGCGTCACGCGCGCGCTCTCGAGGCCAACTTCATTCCCAACCCCACCTGGAGCATCTTCAAACTTGGCCACCTGATCACGGCGCATCCGCTGGGCGGTTGTCCGCTGGGCGACGATTACCTGCAGGGCGCGCTGATCCGTATGGTCGCGTCTTCGCAGGTGATGGCAGCGTGCATGACGGGCTGCATGTGACCGATGGGTCGGTGATTCCGAGCGCTTTGGGCGTCAATCCGCTGATGACCATTTCCGCGCTCACCGAACGTTTTGTGGAACGCAAGATCGAGCAATTGGGCGGCAAGGCGTATCCGGCGCCCCCGGTGTCCGTAAGTATGGCCGGCATCGATGCGCTCGACGTGATTACCTATAACGAAGGACAATTGGAGGCGCTCTTCCGCCGTTGCCCAACCATGGGCATCGATACCCTGGTGAATCAGGGCGGCGCCCCAACCATCGATATTGCGACTCAAACCATTCGCAATGACGACTTCTGGAAGGGCTTCTTTCCGGAGGGCCATGTACTGAACGCCATGTCCGCCGCGATTTTCACCGGCTTTCGCAAGCGGTTTTCCAAACAAGGCGGCAAATACATCGGAGTCACCAGCGATACCGATGGCCGGATTAACGCCCGCAATAGTACTGAGGAGGTAGAGGTAGACGTGGGGCACGATTCGGGCACGCTCGAGCCGGGGAAATACATTCTGCTCAAGTATCTGGATCCGCCATGGCAGGGCTTCTATGACGTGTTCAAGATCATCAATAACGATCTCCTGATCGGCCGCGCCTATCTTGGCGAGTATCCCCACGGCGCTCGCGCTCTTCACATTCCCTATGTCCCGGCGCTATACGTTCGCCGACATGACGGTGGACGATCACGCCGCGCTTTACGCCGCCGGGTCCGCGCCCACGCCACAGGAATTAAATGGCGTTTGGCGCATGGACACCATCTCGAACGCCAACCATGCCACCGGTATCGCGTATCTTCAATTTCAGAATTTGCCGGACGGCCGCTTTGTGGCGAACTACGAGCTCATGGGATTGATGGAAGGGCTGGTAACGCCCTCGTTTCTCAAAGACCACTTTCAACTGAACGATTTCACCCCTTTCCATGATGAAATTCGCAGCGTGACGGGTGATTTTCTGGTTGGGAAATACCTGACGCAGTTGCCGCCCGCAATCGCTCCGCTAGTAAGCAACTCGTCGTTAGGCCTGTTCCACACCGAAACCGGCGGCGAGTTTGGCTTCTACTATATGTTGACGCGCGCCACGCAGGCGGCGCTGCCGACGAATACCCTATTGAGTCCGTTCCTCGACGTCCAACTTCCCGATGGCGTCGGGATGAATTTCGATGAAGAGATGGTCGGCTGGTATTTTCCGGGCGCCAGCACGTCCGCGCCGGGACGAGAGGGCGATCTCGGCCATTGCCGCGCGCATTCCGGCTTCCGGGGATCCCGTCGGCGCTGTAGCCTGCAACTTTACCGCGGAGATGACGATACGCGACGTCAACGAGTTCGTGGATGGCTACGAGCATGAGGCGCAGATGTCAGGCCCGGTCACGTTCGGCGCATTCGGCGGGCACTCACCGGCCACCTTCACCATGGATGCCTCGAATAGCAGCTTCAACTACCTGCGCGTGAACCCGCAAACCGGCGAGGCCGAGATGCGGTATCACCTCGAATTTGCGGACGCTGCCGGCCAGCGCTACACGCTGGAAGGGGTGAAATACATGCAAAAGAATTCGGCCAACCAGGCGATCGCCGATGTGCTCGGAGACTACACTACCCTCTACACTCATCTCTACCAGCAGATGCCCGATGGAACCGATAAAGAACTGGGCATCGGGTACATGAAGTTCCGCACCTTCGAAAACCTGGCGGCGGTTTCGAGCTTGGCGAGCTTCTTTGCTTCCTTCCGCATCACGGGGACCAGCGATCCGGCGATACAACTCCAGGCCCGCCTGCGGTTTATCGCCTTCACGGCGCAATTTGTGGAGCGCGAATACGATCCGCTCGGCTTACCGGCGCAGCGGTTTGCCGCGGCGCCTGCGCAGGGTGGATCCGACGGCCTCCGCGTGAGGGAACGCCGTACGAAAACCCGATAGGAATACGGGACTAGGGGGAAGTCCCAGTACCCGGCGATCTCCCTTATTCCGAGAGTATCGAAAGGATAGAATTTTGCTTGAAAAAAGATTAATATCCGGCAAATAAGGTATTGCACGGCACTAAGGCCGGTGATAGACTCGTCATAGCTCGACTAGTACCGATGACACCATTGAGACGGAACGGAGCAGTATGCTATCGGGAATTTTGATCATTGCCTTTTCGTTGGCGCTTTTGATCTACTGGTTTCGATATAGTTGCATACTCATCCTTCGCAACCAGGCTGCCGAGGCCGCGCCGGTGTCAAACGCGGCGGACGTTCGGTTCAGCTTCTGGCAGGTTAAAGAGAGTCTCAAAGGCGAAGACGAGCTTGATCCGTTGCGAGTCGCGCTGGACCGCGATTACCGGGTTCTCACCTATTTGATTGAACATGCCGCGGGCCTTGAACTGGCCACTTTGGAAGACCGGTTGTTGATGCTCGATTATTGGATCATGCGGCGGGTCTATCGGCTGACACGAACGTTCGCTCCCAGGCAAGCGCGGCAGGCGTTAGTGGAAATGGCCACTGTGCTCGGTATTCTCGTTTACCACCTTGGCGAACAAGCTGGGACGCCATCCGAAGCCTGATGCAATCCTTGTCGAGTTGCGTCATTGTTTTGCTTGGCGCTAATCGTAATTTTCCACCCTCGCAGGCTGAGTTTTAGGCTCGAGTCTGCTCTACAATTAATAAGTGGCATCCGAATCCTCCCTTAAGCAAGCAATCGAGCGTCTCGGCGCGGTGCGCCGTGAAATCGCCAAGATCATCGTCGGCCAAGACGACGTAGTCGAAGGCGTCCTGATCTGTCTTCTCTCCGGCGGCCACGTGCTGCTTGAAGGCGTACCGGGCCTTGGCAAGACTACGCTGCTGCGCACGCTCTCGCGCACGATGCAGTTGAAGTATTCGCGCATTCAATTCACGCCCGATCTCATGCCCGCCGATATCGTGGGCAGCATGATCCTCGAAGGCAATGAAGGGACCAGGCAACTTCGCTTCCAGCACGGCCCAATCTTCGCGAACCTGGTGTTGGCGGACGAGATCAACCGCGCAACGCCGAAGACGCAGTCCGCGCTGCTCGAAGCCATGCAAGAGCGCACCGTAACCAGCGGCACCACGACGCACGAACTGGAGCGTCCCTTCCTTGTCATGGCGACGCAGAACCCCATCGAAATGGAAGGCACGTACCCCCTGCCCGAAGCGCAGCTCGATCGCTTCCTGATGAAGATTCTGGTGAAGTACCCTTCACGCGCCGAACTCAGCCGCATCGTCGAGCGAACCATCCAGCGCGAAGAGGAAACGCCCTCCGCCGTTGATGGATCGCGATGCGATTCTCGAGGTCCGCTCCGTTTGCCGCGAGGTGCTGGTTGCCCCGCACGTGCAGGAATACGCCATCGAGCTGGTCATGGCCACGCAGCCGGAACAGAAGGAAGCGCACGAGTTGGCGCGCAAGTATGTACGCTACGGCAGCTCACCGCGCGGCGCGCAGGCGCTGGTGGAGTGCGGGCGCGTGCTGGCACTGATGCGCGGACGTTTCCATCTTCGATTGAAGACATCAAGCACTTGGCGCACTCCGTGCTGCGGCACCGTATCATTCTGAACTTCGACGCCCACGCCGATGGGCAAACCCCTGAAACCATTCTCAACGCGGTGGTGGAAGGCGTAACCGCGCACGCATCCGCCGCGTAGGATCGATATGCCGGCGGCCCCGCTGTTAGACCGCGAGTTTCTGGAAAAGCTCGAGCGGCTCACCATCCACTGGCAGAAGTCTTTCCCCGGCCTGGTGGGCGGGCACAACGTCTCGCGCTTCGCTGGATCCGGCCAGGAATTTCTCGACCATCGCAATTTTCATCACGGCGACGACCTGCGCGCCGTCAATTGGCGCGCCTATCTGCGCCTGGAAAAGCTCTTCCTGAAGATGTTCCAGGTGGAGCCGCGCGTGCCGGTCCGCTGCTGGTGGATTCGAGCGCATCCATGACGGCGTATGGCGGCGCGAAGTTCGACTATGCGCGCAAGCTGGCGGCATCGCTCTGCTACGTAGGCTTGGTGCGGCTCGATAGCATTGAGGTCCACGGATTCTCCAAGCATCTCACGGCAGCGCATTTTGTCCTCCGGCGGCAGGCATCGCTTCAACGGGGTCGCCAACGGCCTGATGGCGCTCGAAGCCGGCGGCCAGACCGATTATCATGGCGGTGGTTCGCGAATTCATCGGCTCTTATCCGCAGCGCGGGCTGGTGATCGTGATTTCCGATTTTCTGGACGACAAGAGCTGTGAGCGCGCCCTGCAATATCTCGCCGATTTCGGCCACGAGCTGATGCTGCTGCAGATCTGGGCCGAAGAAGACCGCACGCCGCCGTGGACCGGCGAACTGGAACTGCACGACGCCGAGACCGGCGCCGGCCTCAAGCTCGATTTCGACGACGACGCCCGCGAGCGCTACACCGCACGCCTTCGACGAATATTGCTGCTATGGTGCGAATCGATGGCGCTGCGCAGCGGCGGGCGCTATGCGGGATTCTCCACCGAGCAGTCGCTCGAGAGCGTGATCTTCGGCGAATTGATTCGCATGCGGGGAATCGCGTGAGAATGGGGGTCGGGAGCCGGGGGTCGGAGGTCGGCGGTGCGGAAGCGTTGTCTTCCTGCGCGCCGTCGCGGGCCTGCAGGCCGAAAGCAACGCATATAGCGAACCCCTGGTGGGCGGCGCCTTCCCAGACCCCCGACCCCCGACTCCTGACCCTGAATTCGGAAGGCCCATGTATTTTCTGAACCTCTCGCTGTTTCAAGTTCTGGCCGTCTTCGGCGGCATCTCGGCCATCTCCGTCGCGCTCTATCTGCTCGACCGCTCGCGCCGCAAGCAGGTCGTCTCCACGCTGCGCTTCTGGGTGGCGGCGGAAAACCCGGCGGCGGCGGCGCGGCGCAAGCATATCAACAGCCGTGGTCGCTGATGCTGCAACTTGCTCGGCATGGCGTCTGCTGCTGCTCGCGCTCGCGCAGTTGCGTTTCGGCTCGCCGCGATCAGGCCGGCCGCGATCACGTCGTGATTCTCGAAACTTCCGCCTGGATGGGCGCGCGCTCCGGCAACCGCACCCTGATGGACCTCGCGCGCGAACGCGCCCGCGCGCTACGTGCGCGCCTTGCCCTCCGCGCGACCGCGTGATGCTGGTGCGCGCCGATGCGCTGGCCACTCCCGCCACCGCCTTCGAGCCCGACCATCGCAAGTCGAAGCCGCCATCCAGGCATCCGCAGCCCGGCTCCACCGCGCTCAATCTCGATCAGGCGCTGGCCTTCGCGCGACATATCCAAGCGCAGCAGGGCCGGCGCGCCGGCGAAATCGCCTTCATCGGCACCGGCCGCACCGCCGAGCGCGATTCCGGCGTCGCGCGCCCGCGCCGCGCAACCTGCGCGTCGATCCTCATTCCCGACGCCATCGAGAATTGCGGCCTGCGCAAGATCGGCATGCGCCGCTCGGCCACCGATCCCGACGTGTGGGAGATCTACGTTTCGGCGCACAACTACGGCGCGCAGCCGCAGCACGGTCACCATCTCGCTCAACTTCGGCACGCACGATCCGGCGACGCGCACTCCCGGGCGGCTCGGAGCAAGTCACCATCGCGCCGCGGCTCCGACACCGAGACCAGCCTTTCAATACCGCACCGCGTCTGCCGGAATTCTCGGCGTTTATCTGACGCCGCACGACGCCTTTCCGGCCGACGATCATGCCGATCTGGAACTGCCCGCGCAGCCCATCGCTCGCCGTCACCGTCTATTCGAACCAGCCCGATTTGCTGAAGCCGGTGCTCGCTTCCACGCCGCGCGTGACGGCGGTCTACCGCAAGCCCGCGGAGTATCGCGCCGAACGATGCCGGCCTGGTGATTCTCGACCGCTTCATTCCGCCGCAGCGGCCGGCGGCCGATTCCATCTGGATCGACCCGCCCGCAACTGGCTCGCCCATCCCTGTACGATCGCAGGTTTCGGATGTGCCGTTCGCGCGGATGGGATTCCACCCAATCGGCCGCGGCGGGTCTTCGCACCAAAGATTTCAAGCTCGAACAGTGCCTCCGTCTTCGAAGCCGCGCCTGGCGATGGCCGATCGGTCGAAGTGGAGGCCGGCCCGGTGATCGTGGCGCGCGCGGGAAAGCCGAAGATCGTGGTGCTGGGCTTCCATCCGGCGCTTTCGGCGATGCGCTATGAATTGGCGACGCCGCTGCTGTTCGCGAACCTGCTTCGCTGGATGTCGCCCGAGATTTTCCAGCGCTCGGAAATCAGCGGCGGCAGCGTCGGCTCGGTTAAGCTCGCGATGGATCCGCCCGCGGCAAGGAACAGGCGAACGTGAAGGTGACGGCCGAGGATGGCACAGCGCTGCCCTTCACGGTGCACGATAACGCCATCGATTTCTTCGCGGGCGCGCCCGGCGCGGTGCGCGTAGCGGCGGGCGACCGCGAATACATGTATTCCCTTACGCTGCCCGAGCTTTCCGATGCCAAGTGGAAGCCGCCGGCGAATGCGCATGAAGGGCATTCCGGCGTTCGGTCCGGTAGCTGCGGCAGCGCGCGACGTCTGGCCCGTGGCTCGCCTTGTTGGGCGCGCTCTGTTTGCTGGCGGAGTGGATGCTCTATGGCCGCTTCCGCCGCTCGCTGCGACTGGTTCATGTGAGCCCCACGCTCTTCCGGCGTAAGGCCGTTTCGATGCAAGGGGGAGGCCGGCGATGAGTTTCGGACATCCTTGGGCGCTTTTTTTATTGCTGCTGCCCGGCGCCTGGCCGGCGTGGGAGTGGCGAGTTGCAGGCCGCCGTCTCGGGTTGGCGTTGAAGGCTAGGCGCCTTCGTGGCTATCATCTTTGCCATTGCGCAGCCCACGCTCGTGGTTTTCGAAAGCAAGGTGGCCGTGGCCATGCTGGCGGATACCTCGGCCAGCGTCTCGCCCGATGATCTGCAACGCGAATCGGACTTTGCCGATCGGTTGGAGAAAGCGCGCGGCCGCCATTGGACGCGCGTCATTCCGTTTGCGCGCGTCCACGCGCGACGCCCTGCTTTCCGAGCAGCCGAAGGACGGATGGCAACTCCGCTACACCGCCGGCGCCGGCGGACGCGGAACCGATCTGGAAACGGCCATCCGCGATGGCGCCGCGTCGCTGCCCGCCGGCATGGTGCCGCGCTTGCTGCTGGTCTCCGACGGCAACGAAAACCTGGGCAGCGCCGCGCGCGCCATCTGGCAGGCGCAGCAACTCGGCATCCCCATCGACACCGTGACGCTGACCGGCCGTCCCAAGCCGGGCCTGATGCTGGAATCGGTTTCGTTTCCGGGCCAGGTGTTCAGTGGCGAGCGTTTCCCGGTCGAAGTGACGCTCGAATCGCCCGCATCGGCGCAAGCCAAAGTGGAGCTGAGCGCGGAAGGCAAACCGATCGGCGCGAACCAGGTGCAACTGTCCGCAGGCGCGAATCATTTGCGCCTGCAGGCCAACGTGAATTCGGCGGGCGCCATCGCGCTGGCCGGGAAGATCTCCGCCGGATCGCTGGGCGAAGCGCGATTTGAAGACGCCGTGACGCTGCGCCATCCGCGCGTGCTGCTGATATCGCACGATCCCCCGGAAAGCGAAGTGCACCTGCAGCGGGTGCTCGAATCCAACCAGTTCGAAATCGACCGCGCAGCCGACGGCATTCCCGACAAGCTCGACGGTTATCAATTGATCATCGTCAACAACTGGAATGCGGAATCGATTCCGGCCGATCGCAAAGCCGCGCTGGAAGATTTCGTAAAGAAGGGCGGCGGCCTGGCTTGGATCGCCGGCGAACACAACGTCTACGAGGATAAGAAGGGCCAGGAGGAGGACGCGCTGGAACGCACGCTGCCAGCGAAGCTCGCGCCGCCGCGTTCGCCCGAAGGCACGGCCGTGGTGTTGATCATCGATAAGTCGTCGTCCATGGAAGGGCGCAAGATCGAATTGGCGCGTCTGGCGGCCATCGGCGTGGTGGAGAATCTGCGCGATATCGATACGGTGGGCGTGCTGATCTTCGACAACTCGTTCCAGTGGGCGGTGACGCTACGCAAGGCGGACGACCGCAGCTGCCATCAAGCGGCTGATCTCCGGGATTACGCCCGATGGCGGCACCCAGATCGCGCCTGCGTTGACCGAGGCGTACCAAAAGGTTCTGCCAACCAATGCCGTCTACAAGCACATCGTGCTGCTCACCGACGGTATCTCCGAAGAGGGCGACAGCATGACGCTCACCAAGGAAGCAGTGACGAACCACGTCACCATTTCGACGGTGGGGTTGGGGCAGGACGTGAACCGCGCGTTTCTGGAAAAGGTCGCTTCATCGGCCGAGGGCAAATCGTATTTCCTGAACGAACCGGAAGGCCTGGAGCAGATTCTGCTGCGCGACGTGCAGGAGCATACCGGCGTCACGGCCGTTGAAAAGAACATCCAGCCAAAGGTCGTGAAGCAGGCCGAGATTCTGGATGGCGTGGGAATGGAGACAGCGCCCGCCCTGCACGGCTATGTGCGCTATCAATCGCGTCCGGCGGCGGACACCATTCTATCGGCCGATCGCGAAGACCCGCTGCTGGTGCGCTGGCAATACGGACTGGGCCGCTCCGCCGTTTTCACGTCGGACGCCAAGAACCGCTGGGCCGCGAACTGGGTTACCTGGCCGGGCTTCGACAAGCTCTGGGCCAACATTTTCCGCGATCTTCTGCCGCACGCGCCGCAGAGCGAAACGTCCGCCGATTTCGACCGCGCGTCAAATGAGCTGGTGGTAGATTATCGCCTGTCGCGCAACGTGGACGACCCGGCGACGATTCCCGATATCTTCGTGGTGGGGCCGAATGGATTCCAGGCGCCGCTCAAAGTCGCCAAAGTGACGGCGGGACATTATCGCGGCAAGGTCGGAATCGGGCAGGCGCAGGGGCTGTTCCGCGTGCGCCCGGTGGCGGATTCGCGCGCATTCCCCGAAGTCGGCTTCTATCGCCAGGAAGACGAAATGCAGGAGTACGGCAACAACGAACCTCTGCTGAGACAGATCGCCGCAGCCACGGGAGGCCGTTTCAATCCGTCGCCGAAGCAAGTGTTCGACGCGAGCGGCCGCAGCATACGGACAACGATGGACCTTTGGCCGGGACTGCTGGCGCTGGCGATCGCGTTGAATCTCGCGGAGCTCTTCGTGCGCAAGTGGAAGGGGCTGCTCGAAGCGGTGGGTTTAAAGCCGCGCGTCGCGGAAGCGTGATGCGCATCGCTGTCGTGTCAGATATCCACGGCAACCTCACAGCATTCGAAGCAGTCCTCGCCGATCTTCGGCAAACCTCGCCCGACTTAATCCTCCACGGCGGCGATCTTCCGCATGGCGGATCGAGCCCAGCGGAAGTTGTGGACCGAATTCGCGATCTCGGCTGGCCCGGAGTACTTGGCAACACCGACGAGATGCTCTTCGATCCCGAATCGCTGACGGTATTCGCCAGTCGCTCGCCCCAGCTGCAAACTATGTGGACCGCCATCGAAGAAATGGCGGCGGCGACTCGCGAGGCATTAGGGGAAGCGCGCATCGAATGGCTGCGCGGCCTGCCGAGGACACAGGCGCACGGCTCGATGGCTTTGGTTCATGCGAGCCCCGATAGCACATGGCGTGCGCCGGGGCCAGAGGCGAGCGATGCGGAACTGGGATCCGTTTACAGACCCCTCGGATTGCCCATCGCCGTCTACGGTCACATCCATCGTTCCTTTATACGGCGCGCTCCAGGAATGACCGTGGTCAACGCCGGCAGCGTGAGTCTCTCATACGACGGGGATCGCCGCGCGGCCTACCTATTGCTGGGTGATTCCACACCGACCATACGGCGCGTCGATTACGACGTCGAGCGCGAAATCAAGGGCCTCTCCGCTTGTGGGCTGCCTCACGCAGATTGGGTCGCGAAAATGCTTCGGAGCGCCAGCCCGCAGATGCCGTAAGTGGTATGGGGCCGCAGGATTCCCCGAGTATCGCGACCAACCTGCGCCTTCGACGCATTGACAGGCCAGGAGGCCTATCGCACAAAGCCTAGCGCCCTTCCTGAATCGCCTGAAACACCGCCATCACGTGATCCGGCGACCCGCGGAAGATGTTGGTCGGCGGTTGACGGTGGGCTAACATACGATGGTAGATGAAGTCCTCCATGCGGGAATTGATGCCCCAGCCGCCCAGATATTGCAGGCGCAGGTCTTTATCGCGATTGATTTCCGCGCCCGCTGTCCAAGTGCCAAGATCGTTGTGTTGGCCCGCATAGGTACCGAAGAGGTCGATCTCCGAATTGATGCCGATGCCGCGCAGGGACTCCATGACAGGCTGATAATCCGGCCGGTTCAGCCGTTGCGCGATCTCGTCAACATTGATTTCGAGCGGTTCCACCTGCCCCATGAACACCATGTCGTAGCCCCGGCCATCGATATTGTTGGCCCAAACCGTAGCCGTGGGAAATGATTCGAAGAACGTCGCTAGCTCGCTACGCACCGTGCGCTCATCGCTTTCATAAAGCGGTACATAGAGCGTGAACATGCCGCCGGGATTCAAGTGCGCCTTGACCGAATCGAAGTACTCCTTGGAATAGATCGCGGCTGTACCCTTGACGAAGACGTCCAGCGGATCGGAAGCGATCACGTCGTACTTATCAGTGGTCGTGAGCAGGTAGTGGCGCGCATCGTCGAAGATCACATGCGTCTTCGGATTGTGATAGACGTCGTAATCTGCTTGGGCGAAGTAACGCGTCGACGTAGGCGGAATCACTGGTTCGATCTCGCAAACCGTAATGTGCTCGATGCCGGGATAGCGCGTGAAGGTTCCGGCCGATACACCTGCGCCAAACCCGATTCCCAGCACGGATTTCGGATTCGGGTGCAGCAGTGCCGGCAAATGGCCCACCATGCGCTGTAGCTTCATGTCATAGGGTTCGGTAGTGGCCTCCACGTGCCCGTTGACGTCGACTTCGGTGGCGCCATCGCCCCATTTTGAAATCGCCACTGAGGAGTTGCGCCCTTCGACCGTGTAGAGAATCTGCGCCTTATTCACATACGTAGCGATGCGCCGTCCGTAGGCGATCACCTCGCCGGGAATCGGCTTTACATCCTTCGCCAGGAACAGAATCACTACCATCGCCACCGCGAAGACGGCCGTAACCGCCTGCGATTTGCCCTCTTTAATGTAAGGAACCAGCAGGAACAGCGAGCTTACGGCGGGAATCAGAATGAGCATCGTCTCGCAATTCGTAGTTCCGATCCATGGCACCAGAATCAGGCTGGTAATGAGGGCTCCGAAAATGGATCCGAGCGTATTCGCCGCGTAGACCTCGCCCGCCAGACGGCCAGAGTCCTCACCGGGCGTCGCCACCGCCGCCAGCGCCAAGGGGAAACTCGCGCCCCACAGGATCGCGGGTGGCAGAATTGTCCAAAGCGTGCGCGCCATATCGAGTTGGAACGTCATCCATGGATTGGGCGCGAGGAACGGATCGATAGGCCAGTAAGGCAATCCGCCGGCGATCATATAGGCGCTCCACGCGGTCGCGATGGCCAACAAAACCTGGCACCATCCCAGCGCCACTCGCGCGCGAGCGCTGCGCGCGATGCGGGCCCCGATACCGCTGCCCAGCGCGAGTCCGATCAGGAACACGGCGAGGATAATGGAGAACACGTACACGGTTGCGCCCATGAGCATCCCCATGAGCCGGGTCCAGACGATTTCGGCCCCTAGCGCGCTTGCGCCGGAAAGCCCAATGGTGACGTAGACCGGCCACCGCGGCCCAGCGGGTTCCGCAAGAGCGGCGGCTTCCCGTTCGGCTTCAGCCTGAGATTCGGCCGCGCCGTGCGCGGGCACGCGTCCGGCTACCAGGTAACTGGCCGCCGCAACCAGCAGGTTGATGGCGATCGCCCAATAGGTCGCCACTACCGTGTCGTAGATGCGAAGCAGATAGAAGCCCGCGAGCAGGCATCCGAGGACAGCGCCGGCGGTGTTGCCCCCGTAGAGCAGGCCCCACCAGGAGACGCCGCGGGGAGTGGTCTCAATCCACCGGACAATCGCGGGCAGTGAAGCGCCCATCAGAATCGTCGGCGGAAGCAGGCAGATAGCGCACAGAAATCCACGCGTTAACATGCCAGGGAGGCCGAACGACGCGCCGGCGATGTAGATGCGGGCCAGAAACGGAAGGCAGACGAGCACTAGAAATCCGCAGACGGCGATTCCTGCTTCTAGCGCGGCGTAGATCCGCAAAGGATGATAGCCATCGAGCTTGAGCTTCGAAAATCCGATGCTGCCGATGCATAGGCCGCCCATGAAACTGGCCAGCAGAAAGCCCATGCTGACAGTGGTGGATCCTATAGCAAGTTGCAGAAGTTGAAACCAGACGATTTCGTAGATCAGCGCGGAGCAACCGCTCCCGGCGAATAGGATAAGGAGGACGATAAGAAAACGCGAAGCGTCAAAACGCGACGAAGAAGAGACCGATGATGCTGCCATAGATAATGAAACACATGATAACGCAGGTGCGGTGGGCGTCCGGCCTTTCAGGTGAAGGCGAGGGTCTTCCGGTATTGCGGCAAACCTGCGCCTTACGGCGCATCGACACGCCGGAGGCCTATCGCACTGGACGGGTTTCCACGCCCGGCAGGGACGGGGTATGGATCGACCGGCTCTCGAGACGAGCGGCGCCGGAGGCGTCATAAACCCAGGCGTGACCTTTGCGGGGATAGATTAGCCAAACCTCGGCTGCGCCGTTGGCAAGATACTCGGTTACTATCTCCTCGAGATCGGCAGCCGTCTCGGATGGCGAGACCACTTCAAAAGCAATCACCGGAGCGCCGAGGTAAAAGCGGCCAACGGCCTGATTGGGATGAGTGAGGCTTACATCTGGCCTGAGCCAGCTGGGCGGATCCGTTAAAAACCGGTAGCCGCGCCTTATGTGAACTTTCCCCAGTCCCAGAGCCGGGTTCGCGGCGCGCAGGATTTCCACACCAGCCTTCAACTTCTTGTAAAGGTCCTCGCAGAAATCTATCTTATCGTGGAACGGAGGTGGCTTCCGGATCAGGACCCCCTTCAAAAGCTCCACGTCATCGGCGCCGAAATCCACGCGCTCGAATTCCTCGAAACCGATCAGCATGGTGGCGGCGATGCATTCATAGGATAGTGCGCTCAATCCGCCTCTGCGCGCTGCGCGGCGCTATCGGCGGGCAGTTTCAAGCGGGCGATGCAGCCGGGGCCATCGGTGCGATTCTCCAGTGTCAACGCGCCGCCATGTCCTTCGGCGATCTGACGGCTGAGCACCAGTCCGATCCCCGAGCCCCCGGGCTTCGTAGTGAAGAACGGCACGAAGAGATTGGCGGTGCTCGAAAGTCCCGGACCTTCATCCTTGATCCAGATTTCGAGCATCGCGCCGTCGCGCCGCCATCCGGTCTTCACGCGGCCGTTGGTGGTCAACGAAGCATCGGCGGCGTTGCGCAATAGGTTGATCAGCACCTGCTCCAATTGATCGGGATCGCCCTGAATCGTGAGTTCGCGGTCCTGCAGACCACTTCGACGGGAATACGCGTTTCGAAGCTGGCCGCGCGCCCAGTACGGACGCCGCCACATCGAGCGGCTGCAATTGCGGACGCGGCAGTTTCGCCAGACGCGCGTATGCGCCGATAAAGCGGCTGAGGCTTTCCGACCGCGATGTGATCACGCCCAGGCCGCGGCGCATATCGTCGCGCCAATCGTCGGGAAGTTCCTCGCGCGCGATGATGCTGAGCAGGCTGCCGGCAATCGATTTGATGGGCGCGAGCGAATTGTTCAGCTCATGGCCCAGCACGCGAACCAGCCGCTGCCAGGCCTGCAATTCCTGTTCGCTAAGAGCTTGGGTTAAGTCGGAAAGCACCACCAGTTCGAGCGGCAGGCCGCGCTCGCGAATGCCCGTGCGGCGCAGGCCGAACCGTCCGGCGCCTCCCGGGAATGAGGCTTGCAAAGTAGTTTGCGGCGGACCATCGAGGCAGGCTTCCATGTGCAGGTCCTCCGCCGTGTGGCCGAGCAGGTTCTCCTGCTGCTTATCCAGCAGGCGCTCCGCGCCGCGGTTGACCAGGCGCAGGCGGCGATGCTCGTCGAAGGCGAAAATCGCGACGTCGATTTCGCGCATCACCGTGCGCAGGAGGGTGGTGGCCTCGAGCGCGCCCAGGCGCTGCTCGCGCAGCGTGCTGCCCAGGGTGTTGACTTCGCGCATCACTTCGCCCAGCGCATCGTCGTCGCGGTAGGATCGGCCGCGCACCGAATAATCGCCTTCGCGCAACGCGCCCAGCAAGTTCGCCAGTGTCTGCAGCGGGAAAACCACGCGCTCACGCAAAGCGATCGCGCAGAGCAATCCATGCGCCAACAATGACAACCGTCAAGGTGATTTGCGTGTGCCGCTGCCAATCGCCGATCCAAATGAGATAGAGCGCGCACGCCGACGCCGGGCAGCGCCGCGAGGAGCGGCGAGCAGGATCACGCGGCTTCTCGTATCCCACGCGGCGCGGATTTAATTCGGCGACTCATGAGACCGGCCGGCTACAACCCGTAGCGCGCCTTACAGTCCATATCGTTGCAGCCGGCGGTAAAGCGCGCTGCGGCTCAAGCCCGAGCGCATTGGCGGCGTGGCTCACGTTGCCGTTGAAGCGCGCCAGCGCCTTCTTGATGAGCAGCGCTTCCACGTCTTCGAGGCTCATCTCTTCCAGGCGCGGCGGACCTTCGCGGCCGGCGCGCAGGCCCAGATCGGCGGCGCGGATGGTCTCGCCTCTGCGCCATCAGCACGGCGCGCTCCACGGCGTGATCGAGCTCGCGCACGTTGCCGGGCCAGGCATGCGCCAGCAGCGCCTTGACGGCGCCCTCGTCGAAGCCGGTAATCGGTTTGCGGTAGTGGCTCGACGTGCTGGTGCAGAAAATGCGCCGCCAGCAGCGGAATATCCTCGCGGCGGTCGCGCAGGGGCGGCAGGCGGATCTCGATGGTGTTCAGGCGGAAGAGCAGGTCCTGGCGGAAGCGGCCCTCGGCCACCGCGGCGTTGAGATCGGCATTGGTGGCGGAGAAGACGCGCACGTCCACGCGCCGCGTCTTCGAAGAGCCGACGCGCTCGAACTCGCCGGTCTCGAGCGTGCGCAGCAGCTTCGATTGCAGCCCCTGCGAGATGTTGGCGATCTCGTCGAGAAACAGCGTGCCGCCATCGGCCATTTCGAAGCGGCCCACGCGGTCGACCTTGGCGTCGGTGAAGGCGCCCTTGACGTGGCCGAAGAGCTCGCTTTCGAAGACGCCCTCGGCCAGTCCGCCGGTGTTGACGGTGACCAGCGGACGCGTGGACGCGCAGCGAAACCGAGTGCAGCGTCTGCGCCACCAGTCCCTTGCCGGTGCCGTTCTCGCCGGTGATGAGCACGTTGGCATCCGAGGGTCCCACGCGCGAGATCACGTCGAGCACCGGCCGCATGGCCGCCGGACTGCGCGATCAGCTGCGGGAATCGCTCGGCGCGCAGAGCGCGGTTCTCGGCTTCGAGCCGCTGGCCCTTGCGCAGCGCGCGGCCGAGCTCGATCTGCGTTTTGAGAATCGCGGAGAGCCGCGCGTTGTCCCAAGGCTTCTGAATGAAATCGCGCGCGCCGCGGCGCATGGCTTCGACGGCGAGTTCCACCGATCCCCACGCGGTCATCACGATCACCGGCAGAGTGGTATCGAGCGTCTGGATGCGGTTGAGCAACTCCAGACCCTCCTGGCCGCTAGGTGGTATCGCGCGTGTAGTTGAGGTCCATCAGAACGGCGTCGAAATCGCGCGATTCGACGGCATCGATAGCGGCCGGCTGGCGAATTGACCGTTTCGGCCTGATAACCCTCGCCCTTCACCAGGAAGCGGAGGGCTTCGAGAACGTCGGGCTGATCGTCGGCGATGAGGATGCGGGGCGTGATCGGATGATTTCATTTGGACCGTCAGGGCGGGATCAATGGGCATTTGCGGGGCCAATGGCGATTTGGTTGATACCTAATGTGTTAGATAGCAAATCGCGGCGCTGGAGTGTCCGATATTGGGACGCGGAAGACAGAACTCACGTTTACATTATGAGCACGCTCATTTTTTCTTGGTAGGCGGTCGCTGCTCAATTACATTTATAAGCGCGCTAATATTACGAGAATTACCGCATATCCTTTCGGCAGCTATGGTGGGCACAACACAACCACCCTGGCCATCGCGGCGGCTGCCGGGATCTTTAGTCGTCCGGCATGGCCGTCGGCAAATAGCGCGGGAGACGCGATCCGCATCGACCAGCAGGGCGGCCAGTAGCTGAATAGCGCTGGCGAGCGTAGGGCCAGAAACGTGGCGCCAAGGCCATGCAATGTGCAAACGATGAAATTCAGGAGTCGGCATCGGAAATCCTGCATCAAGGCTAGCGTTGCGGAAGCTTGCAGTTGCCTTACGCATGCACCGGAGCTGGAGGGCTAATAGACTAGGCACCGAAGGGATGATGTGAACGAGGTACTGAACATTTTCCTTAGCCATAAGCTGGGACATTTTGAGCAGAACGCCCGCAGAGTGGCGGGTGCGCTAGCGCTATTTGGCGGACAGAATGTCAGGGTCACCTATTCGGCGAATTTTGAACGAGGGGAAGAATGGGAGCCTAAGATTCGGGAAGGCTTGGCGAAAGCGAATTGGCTCATCCTGCTTTACACCGGCCCTAATGTGGAGTGGGACTGGTGCCTCTATGAGACCGGGTTTTTCAGGGCCTTGATGGAGGATGGGAAATCGGGGAAATCGGAGCGACGGCTGATATGCCTGCACGACCCGCGACATCCGGTACCGGCGCCGCTGCGGGGACTGGTTTCGGTGCCCGCAACCGAAGACAAGGTCCTTGGCTTGTTCGAGGACATCTATCTGAATGAGCCTTGGAAGCTCAGTCCCACCATTTTCAAAGACAACGACCAGGCCGTGACGGATGCGGTCCGCCGGGTTTGTGAAGCCTCTTCAGTCGGCGCCGGGCCGAAATCCAACCTGCAGATCGCGCCTTTGATCAATATCCGCGTGAAGAGATCGGAGCTCCCAAGACTGGCCGAAGGAGTCATTCCACCATCGAGCCCGGTGACCGGGGACGGGATTTGGGAGGCTGTCTTCGGCAAACCCGAAGGGACGGCGGGATGGATTTGGTCGGAACTCACCGAAGGCGTCAAGCACAGCGCAGCTTGGGAATTCCAACTCGCCACCATGATGGCGGAGGCGGTCAAGCGGCGCTCGGTGCAGTATCCTTCGATTGCGATTCGCATCTCTATCGATGACGCCAAGAATGACATTTACCGCATCGGGCTGCGACGAGTGTCGGAATTTGAGGAGGATTTCGAGTTTGCCTTTGTCTTGAACCGAATCCGCATGCCCTTTGAGGCATCCGAAGACGATCGGGAGACCATGCTTTACCACCTGTTCAACCTTTCGTGGCATTTCAGGCGGCGCTTCATTGAGCATTATAGGTGGGAGATGGAGAGCATGGCCGACCTGCAGGACCGCTGCCGGCGGGAGGGTCGCCTGGAGGAATTTGCTCAGGAGTTAAACGCCGTCATCCGCTGTCTCTCGATAGACCTGAAGGCGCTGGAAGCCGACTCGCAGGTTCGCGGGTTTGACCGAACGATGCAGCTCCGCAGAGCGTTCCCAGGCGCGGAGCAGGAGAAACTGGAGCAACTGCTGACTGTCGATTTCCCTCCGCTGGTCAAGCGGCTCACCGACGCTATCCGCAGCCCGAACCCGCAACCGCGTGACATCCACACGATTTTGGTCGAAATGGATCCGATCAATAAGTGGTTTTACGAAAAATCCTTGGCTGCGCTAAGCATTGTCGCGGCGAGGGGCGCGGGTTAAATTGTGTTCAGAATGCGATGCCGACAAGGATTTCGGCTTCGTTCGATTCCGTCAGAATTCCGGATGCGTTCCAGCGACTGTATCGAAATTGCGGGAGCCATTCAATGCGCCCAGTGCGAAAGCGGATTCCGGCCGCACCCGTTTCTCCGGCGATTAATTGCCGGTTGGATTGGTGGACTTCGTAAAACGAACCAAAGAGGCCTGCTTCGTTGCCCTGGTGTTGCCGGCTTAGGTAGCGCATAGCCATACCCGCGCCCACGAACGGCTGCCACCTCTCGCGCGTGCGAAAGTAATATTTCGCGAGCACCGGAAACTCCCATGCGTTGCCACGCCAGCGGTCGCTAAATACGTCGTAGGCTGTGAACGCGGTCACGCCAGAATCGCGGAGCCCTAACCGGCGGTAGAGCGCATCGATTTCGATCGCGAAGCCGGCGGGCAGGCGAAATTCAACCGATGGCCCGAGTGTGTAGGGACGGGACTCGTCTGTATAATTTCGAATCGAACAACACGGAGACGGCGCTGGGTAAATGAGCGGCACGCCGCCTGTGATGCCAAATGATAAAGGTTGGACCAAGGCGGGAAGCGCGCAACTGCCAATGAGCGAGATGAGGGTAAGCGCTCTTTGCATGCCGTGTTTCGAGCACGGCGGTGACCAATGCCTAGCTTAAATCAGCGTCATCTGGCGCGGGTCCGGTCCTAACGTCAGCTTGGGCGCTCCAAGATCGTCGTGACCAGGATCGAACTTGCGGATCAGGCGGTTCAGGGCGAGTGAGGTCTCCCAAATCTCGAACAACAGCCCGCAGCGCGGGCAGCCACCTCGAATGCCGCCCACGCCGTCCACGGCCGGATTGTAGCGTTTGTGCTTGCTACAGCGGCCGTTGAACTTGCGCGAGCGGATTTTCACTTAGGAACACCGGTCTACCGCCCCGCCTACCTTGCCGCCATTAGCGCCCGCAGGCGGCGCGCCCGCTCCGGCGCGCGCAACTGGCGTAGCGCCTTCGCTTCGATCTGCCGGATACGCTCACGAGTAACGTCGAACTCCTGCCCGATCTCCTCAAGCGTGTGTTCACGCTCGCAGCCGATGCCGAAACGCATACGGATTACCTTCTCCTCTTTCGGAGAAAGCGTCTTTAGAATGCCCGCCGTCTCGTCGCGGACGTTGGATTCGATCACCGCATCCACCGGCGATCCCACCCAGCGATCTTCGATCAGATCGCCCAGCGCCGATTCGCCGTCACGGCCTACCGGAGTTTCGAGGGAAACCGGATCGCGCGAAATCGTCTTCAGCTTCTGAACTTTCTCCACCGGAATGTCCATCCGCCGACCGATCTCTTCGTTGGTCGGCGTGCGGCCCAGCTCTTTTTCCAGTTCGCGGGTAGCGCGCAGGAACTTGTTCATGCTTTCGTTCATGTGTACGGGAATGCGGATGGTGCGCGATTGATCGGCGATGGCGCGCGTAATGGCCTGCCGGATCCACCACGTGGCGTAGGTCGAAAATTTATAGCCGCGGCGGTATTCGAACTTATCGGCCGCGCGCATCAGCCCGATATTGCCTTCTTGGATCAGGTCGAGCAGGTGCAGACCGCGGTTGACGTACTTCTTCGCCACCGAAACCACCAGGCGAAGGTTGGCCTCCACCAAGTCCTTCTTGGCGCGCTCGGCTTCGGCTTCGCCATGGCGGATCACCGTCAGGCTATGCTTCAACTCGGGCAGCGTGGCGCCGGCGACGGCTTCGCGCTTGCGGATCTCCCGCTTCAGTTCGCGCAGGCGAGGCTGATTGACGGCGAGATTGCGCGCTTCGAGGCGCTTGATCTCGCCATCCAGATGATTGATTTCGTCTACCGCGCGCTCGATTTCGCGCGAGAATTCCTTCCATTTGATCGGCCGGAACGGGCAGCGGCGGATCGCTATTGACGTTCCACCTTGGCGCGGTTCAGCTTGGCGCAAATTCGCTTGCGCGGCTTCTTGTTGGCGACCGGAGTGGCCTCCAACTTCTCTTCCATCTGCTGCAGCTTCTTCTGTTGAACAATTACGTCCGCGAACCGTTCGGATGCGTCCGCGCGTATTGCCAAGTCCTGCGGGCTGCCTTCCTCGACATCGCCCAAGTCAGCGACGCCATCCAGTTCCACCGCGCCCTTTTTCAACTGCTCGGAAAGCTCCACAACCACGCCCTGCACCAGCGCCGAGCGGCTGATCGCCTTCTGCATGCGCAGCTTGCCACGCTCCATGCGGCGCGCCAGATCTACTTCGCCTTCGCGCGTCAGGAGCGGAACAGCTCCCATTTCGCGCAAATACACGCGCACCGGGTCGTCGGTGTAGATTGACTCTTCCACCGGCGGCTGGTGCAGAAAATCTGCTTCGTGTGCGGCTTCGGGGTCGAAGAATTTACCGTCTTCCTCGAACGTTAAGCCCTAAAGCTTCCGGATTTTCAGCTAAAAATTGATCTTCGAACTGATCCACTCAGCATCACCTCCCCCAAAAAGACAGGCCTTGACACAACGGGCATAGCTCCAAAATAAAAATTATGGGATAATTGTATGAACGGCCGATCCGGCGCCCTCGGGCGTAAAGCTCAATAGCATTCGCGGGTTCGACTTCGAACAATCATACCATCTTTCAGATGCAAAGTTAAGCGCTATTTTAGACGCTAGGCTCTCTATTGTAATTGATGCGAAAAAACGCCGAAGGTTACATGGATGGGCGACAATTTCAGGACAACTTGTGTCGCATCAATGTTTTGAGCTCATTGAAGAAAGCCTCTTCGTCCTGAAAATCGCGATAAACCGAGGCGAATCGCACGTAGGCGATCTTGTCGAGCCCTTTCAAGTTCTCCATCAGGTACTCCCCAATTTCGGCAGTGGCGATTTCCCGATCCGGCGAATCGCTCACCATCGATTCCACCCTGTTCACCAACTCCGAGAGCCGCCCCATGCTGACCGGACGTTTTTCGCAGGCCTTCAATAGCCCGCCCAGCACCTTCTGGCGGTCGAATTTCTCCCGGCGTCCGTCCTTCTTGATCGCCATGTAGGGCACTTCGTCGATCCGCTCATACGTGGTGAAGCGCCTCTCGCAGGCCAGACACTCCCGCCGCCGGCGGATGGCGTCCCCCTCCTTGCTCTCGCGCGAATCCACGACTTTATCTTCTAAGTGATTGCAAAAAGGACACTTCATAGTTTAGAGAGGCCTTTTCGACGCAGAGAGACAGAGGCCCGGAGATAAGCGCAGAGCAAATTCCTCAGAAAGTCTTCTCCGCGCTTGTCTCTGCGCCTCTGCGTCTCTGCGTCAAATTTCGCTCCCAATTTACGGAAGATTGAACCTATCATGATAAAGCCTCGTTTCTCAGTATGGAAAGAGCGAGGAACATGGCAGCCGCCGCGCCAACTTGGGGAGTTTTGGAAGAACACGCCACCAGCGTACTCACCGTGGGCGCTGGCGGCCATATGAGAGAGCGTTTGGAAACCGGCCGCACCGACAATCCCGACCTAAGCCTGGTCTCCCGCTGCCTTGGCGGCGATGAATCCGCCTGGGAAGACCTCATCCGCGTCCATTCGCGACGGGTTTACGGCCTCTGCTTCCGCTTTACCAACAGCGGATCCGAAGCCCAGGACCTGACCCAGGAGGTTTTCCTGCGCGTCTTCCGCACGCTGAAGACCTTCCGTTCGAACGAAGGCTCCTTTGCCACTTGGCTTGCGCGGGTGACGCGTAACCTATTGATCGACAATTATCGCCGAACACGTCAGGAGCGCGTGACCGATTCCATCGAAGGGCAGCTCCCCATTATCGAAGAGGAGGGGCCGGTCGCATCCGCCAAGCCCGATGAGATGGTGGCGGGAAGGGAAGCAAGCGAAATTTTGCAGGCGGCGTTGCAGACGCTGTCGCCGGATCTGCGCGAGGCCGTAATCTTGCGCGATTTGCAGGAAATGGAATACCGCGAGATCGCCGATGTCCTCCAGATTCCCGAGGGCACAGTGAAATCCCGTATCAACCGCGGCCGCGCCGAATTGGCGCGCCGCCTGAAGAAGCAGAAGCTGGCGTTATGAATTGCGCGGACCTCGAGATTCTCATCTGCGACTATGTGGACGGCACGCTGGATCATGCCGGCCGCATGGTGGTGGAGAACCATCTCGCGGGGTGTGAAGCCTGCGCCGCACTGGCGGCCGATGCCGCCGACGCGGTCGGCTTCATGGAGCGCGCGGCCGATGTCGAGCCGCCGCCTCAGTTGATTACGCAGAATCCTTTTCGACGCCCCGTGGCGCAAGGGCGCGCCGGGCGTCGGGCGCGCGGGGCTGGCTGGACCGGATCTTCTCGCCCCTGTTGCAGCCGCGGCTGGTGATGGGAATGGCGATGTCGGTGCTTTCGCTTTCGCTGTTTTTTCACAATGTGCGCCAGTTGAAGCCCTCCGATCTTGAGCCTTCGAAGGTGGTTGCCGGGATCGAGGACCGCGCAGAACGCGCATGGGCGCGCACCGTCAAGTTTTACGACAACCTGAAGGTGGTTTATCAGGTGCAAAGCCTGCTGCACGAGTGGCAGCAGCAGGACGAAGAGCAACAGCCGGCGGCATCGAAGCCGGCAGCAAAGCCGGCGGCCGATACCGATCCGCACCGCCTGCCGGTGAAGTCCGTTCCCGAAAGATCACAGTAAGAGGAAAAAAATGAATTGCCAGAATCATCCCGAGTCCCCCGCCACTGCTTATTGCCGTACGTGCGGAATGCCCGTTTGCGACGCCTGCCGCCGCGACGCTTTCGGAACGGTCTATTGCGCCGAACACGCTCCGGCCCCAGTGGCTGCGGCGCCCCCGCCACCGATGACCGATGCCGGTTTCGCGCCTCCGCCTCCGGCCTATGCTCCTCCGCCCCCTGGTTACGCGCCGCCTGCCTGGCTTCGCGCCTCCTCCTGCGGCGCGCCCGGGCTCCGTCTCGCCCGCGCTGGCGTTCTTCCTCGGCTTGATTCCCGGCGTGGGCGCCATTTACAACGGGCAATACGCCAAAGGGATCGTGCATGGCTTGGTCTGGGGCCTGCTGATGAGCATCGCAGATTCGCGCGCCGCCCACGGCCTGGAGCCTATCTTCGTCATGTTGGTGATCGTTTGGTGGGCCTATATGGCCATTGAAGCGCACCGCACCGCGCAGTTGATCGCTTCCGGCCAACCGGTGGACGAGTTCTCGAGCATCGTCAGCCTCAACGGGCGCGGCGATCAGGCGGTGGTGGCCGGCGTGATTTTGGTAGTGCTCGGCGTAATTCTCCTATTGCGGACGCTTAACGTGCTGGATATCGATGAGCTGATGGCCCGCTATTGGCCGGTTTTGCTGATCGCCGGCGGCGCATGGCTGCTATGGGGCCGCATTAGCGGACACAACAACTCTCCGGCAGCGCGGCACGCGGAGGCGCGCCATGAACGATAGGCGCGATTATGGGAACCTGCGCGCCATTCGGGGTCCCATCATGGTCATCACCGTCGGGGTGCTCTTCGCGCTGAACAACTTCACGCCGTACAGTTTCGGCGAGACGTGGCCGGTGCTCATCATCGTCGCCGGGTTGATCAGCCTGCTGGGACGGGGCACAGCGCCGCCGGCGCAGCCCCCCGCGCCTCCCTATTCGACCTATCAACCGCCGGTGGCGCCGCCATTTAACCCGCCCACCGCGCCTCCGGGCGGATACCGCCAGACGCCCTATGCCCAAACGAACGATCCGCAAAACCAGGGAGGCCGTCAATGAGAAGATCGTATCACCGGCCCGTTGATCATGCTGTTGATTGGCGGCCTTTTTCTGTGGCGTAACTTCCATCCGGAAGTGCCGGTTTTCGACCTGCTCTCGCAATACTGGCCCTTCCTGTTGATCCTGTGGGGCCTCATGCGGCTCGTAGAAGGCTTTGTCTACCGGGGACAGTGGCGCACGGGATTCAGCGGCGGCGAAGTGGTGCTGATCGTTTTCCTCTGCATGACTCGGCGCCGGCGCATGGCAGGCACGCGAATTCGGCATTCATTTTGACGGACGCGGCCTCGATATTTTCGGCAACTCCTACGACTATCCCATCGACGCCAAAGCCTCCGCCGCGGGCATGACGCGCATTGTGTTCGAGAACCCGCGCGGCAACATCCGCGTAACCGGGGGCGACGTACACCGAAGTTACCGTTTCCGGCCACAAGTCCATTCAAGCCTACAAGCGCGAAGATGCCGACCGCACCAGCCAGAACACGCCGGTCGAAATTCTTCCGCAGGGCGACCGCATCGTCGTCCGCACCAATCAGGACCGCGCGCCGGATAACCAACGCATCAACGACGATATCGAAGTCACCGTGCCTCGCTCCATGGCTGTGGAATCGCACAATAACGTAGGCGACGACGAAGTCTCCGACGTACAGGGCGACGTCGATCTCGCGAGCAATCGCGGCGATGTGCGCCTTGCCCGCATCGGCGGCAACGCCAAGCTCTCCATTGGACACAGCGATGTAGTAAACGTGGTAGACCTCAAGGGCAAAGTCGATCTGGATGGGCATGGGTCCGATCTGTCATTCGAAAATATCGCCGGACACGTGACAGTTAACGGATCCTACAGCGGAACGCTCGAGTTCAAGAATCTCGCCCAGCCGCTCGATTTCGAAGGCGTGCGTGGAACCGAACTGCGTGTCGAGGCAATCCCGGGCGCCATCCACCTGGATCTTTCTTCGCTCACCGCCACGAACGTCACCGGCCCGCTGCGGTTTGTCGCGCGTTCGCGGGATATTCGCCTCGAGCAGTTTACGCAATCGATCCAGGTGGAAACCGACCGCGGCGATATAGAGCTTCACCCCGGCAAGGTTCCACTTTCGGCGATCGAAGCCACGACGAAGAACGGCGCAATCAATCTCGCCATTCCTGCCGGCGCGGAGTTTCAACTGCAGGGCACGGTGGAGCGCGGGGAAGCAGCCAACGAATACGGCGCGCCGCTCAACCAGGATAACTCCGGCCATCGCGCGACCATCCATGGCAACGTGGGCAATGGGCCTACGGTCACGCTGCTTTCCAGCCACGGCCGCATCACAGTCGAAAAAGAAGGCGTCAACACCGAGGACGCCGGCAAGAGTTTGAAGGATAGCGAAGTGAAGATGTGATAAGCCGTACTACATAGTATTCAGCTAGCTTAAGCACACTCGGCCTATATTCTTGCATCTATTGCTGTTTATTGGGAATTCGCTTAATCGGTTTTTCGTCCACGATAACGTTAAATCATATAGTTCCGGTTTGGCGTGCGAAGTGCGTTGGATTCCCGCGTGAGAATCCTCGCCCTAAGTGCCGCGACGTTGTGTCTGTTCGCGGGGTCGGCACGCGCGGATTTGGAATACCAGTTCAACGGCGCGTCGCTTGGTGGGGCTTCTTTCGCGTTCTCCTTCTCGATCCCGTCAGCGACTTTCCTTGCCGACGGCGACACGCTCACCTTCCCTTCGTTCACCGTTAATGACGGTGTTAATTTATGGACCTTCACCGAAGGGGCGGTTAACACCCAGCCTGGGCTCGGCTGTTTCGAGTTTGGTACCGCGTCGGACGCGGTAATTAACCCATGTGGCGTTGGCGTGGATGGCTCGCCGCCCGGCGCCGCGATGCTACTGAGCATCAATGGCGGCCTTCCGATGGCCACGGGGCATTATATTCTAGGGTTTTCGGAATTTACGTCCGATCCGGGTGGTGTTAGCTTTCTTGATGGCACTTTGGATATTACTTCGCTGTCGACAGTACCTGAACCCACGAGTCTCGGCTTGCTCGGCATTGTCTTGGCCATCGTCGGCTGGATACTGCGCAAGCGGCCTACCCGCCGGCTTTGTGACGGCCGCGAAAGATGTTGAAGTAAAGATGCGATGACGCTGGTCATCCTCTTCCTGGTCAATCTCCTCAATTTTTACGACCGGTTCACGCTCGGGGCCATCGCCGAGCCGGTGCGCCGCGAGTTCCAACTCAGCGACGGCCAACTCGGCGGATTGACCACCGCCTTCACCATCCTCTACGCTCTCGCTGGCGTTCCTTTGGGACGCATGGCTGACGTCAAAAGCCGCAAGGGCATCCTCGCCTGGGGCGTCGCCGTCTGGTCCGGATTGACCGCGCTGGGCGGTCTTGCTTCGAGTTACGCCATGCTGATGATCACGCGTGTCGGTGTGGGCATCGGCGAAGCGACGTGCGCGCCGGCCGCCACCAGTTGGATCGGCGATGCCGTCCCGCCCGCCCGGCGCACGCGAGCGCTCGCGTGGTTCATGATGGCAATCCCCGTCGGCGGCATGTTGAGCTACTCTCTTGGCGGCCCCGTCGCGCAGACCCTCGGTTGGCGCGCCGCATTGGCGCTGGCGGCCTTACCCGCCATCGCGCTCGTTCCCGCGTTGCTCCGCCTGCGCGAACCACCTCGAGCAAGCAAAGCCTACGCCGCCGCGCCACCCTTAAGCGCGCTCACCCGGATGCCTGCGTTTTGGTGGATCGCTCTTTCCGGCGCCGTAGTGAACTTCGCGCTGTATTCGCTCACGGCGTTCTTCCCGGCGTTTCTCACCCGCTTTCACCACCTGTCTGTGGCTCGCGCGGGCGTATGGTCAGGCGTCGGAACGGGCGTCGCCGGAATCGCGGGCGCGCTATTCGCCGGCGCCTCAGGCGACCGCTTCACGGCGAATTTCGCTCGCAATCGATTGCGCCTGGCGGCCGCGGCATCGCTCGTCTCGGCGCCTTTGGCCTTCGTTGCCATCGCTATGCCTGCGGGATCTGTAGCAGCGGCCGTCGTGCTCATGATGCTGGCCTACGGCTTGCTCCAGATGTACTACGGACTGGTTTACGCCGCGATGCACGATGTAGTGGCGCCCGATCTCCGCGGAACAGCGATGGGCGCATACTTCGTGGTGCAGTATCTGGGTGGCGCGGCTTGGGGCCCGCTTCTCACCGGCAGTCTCAGCGACAATTTCGCGCGAGCGGCCGCCAATGCCGGCGCGGCGGCCGATGCCGCCCGCGCGATGGGTTTGCATCAGGCGATGTTTGCAATCCCCGCGTTGGCAATGCTGTTGGCGACCGTGCTTTGGGCGGGTGCGGCATCCACCTGCCAGACGCCTTCGAAGTCCACGAAGTAGGTTCGCGCCTCGACCTCGGGGAAGGCTTGGCGCACGCACGCCGCGGCGCGGCGCAACTCCTCCTCTTGCCGCCGGCCTTCCAGCTTGGCATCGCCGCCGAATGCGCCCGCGAGCCCGCCATAGGCTCCGCAATCGGAGTGCAGCATTAAGATCACGAGCTTGGTCTCATGCAGCCGGATCGACTTGCCGATCTGATCGAGCACAAATTCCCGGTCGCCCGGATGGTCAGGCGATGCCAGCGCCTTTGCGCCCCCGGCAATTTTGATCTGATCCTGGTAAACAATTCCGATCCGCTTCAGGAATTTTGCGAACCCCTGTCGAAATCGATTATCGAAGCACCAGACGATTGCCGCATCGCAGACATACCCCTCGCGCGGCGCGTCGAAATGGAAGACCTTTTGCATAGTCACTTCACTCCGTAATGCCCTTTACTATGTTGACGCATTCCGCACTGCCATTGTTCTCGCGAAAATGCAAAGGTCCGGTCGCTCGTGGGGACTGCTCAGAGGTTCGCCCCGCTCGTCGTCCAGTTCGCCCGCCCATGCTTCACGCCTTTGGTGCTGATCAGCGTGTTTGCCAACTCTTGCAGGTCGGCCAATTTGCCCGCGACAACAATTACCTCCAGGCAATTGTCGTGATCCAGGTGAATGTGCAGCGTCGAAAGTATTGCGTGATGATAATCGTGTTGCAGGTCCGTCAGCCGTTCCTGCAGTAGCCGGACATGATGGTCATAAACCAGAGTGATCGTCCCCACCATCTTGCTCTGCGGGCTTTCAAGCGTCTCCTGTATCAATTCCGCGCGAATCAAATCGCGGAACGCCTCGGAGCGGTTCGTGTAGCCGCGCTTGGCGATGAGCGCGTCGAATTTGGCTAGCAGGCCGCTATCCAGAGCGACCCCAATGCGGCTGAGTTCGGGCATTCCTTTTTCACGGTAGCCGTTTGAATCCGAATTGCGCAAGGCGAATTCCGCGGCGCGCCGGTGCGTGCTCCTACTCCGAACCTCCGGACGCCGGCGTTTCCTCTCCATCCGAATCCATCCGCGGTTCACGAGATCTTTCCAGCTTCCGCGCCTCCACCCACGCCGGGAAGACTTCGGGATTCTCCAGCCAAACCAGCATCCACTGCGCCATCTCGGCCTTCTCCGCCCGCTTCGATTCGGCGGTTCCCGAATTGGCGGCGAGAAATTTGGCACGGTCTTTTGCCGCGATCACCTGCCGCCTGCAGTAACGCGCGCGATCGCGGTCGCCCGCGGCCTCCGCCCCGCGATAGATTTCGAGCAACGCGCGGAGCGATTCCTCCAATTCCTCGAACGTGTGCTGATGCACGCCCGCGTAGGGCTGATCGAAAGGAAGGCCGGTGGCGCGCAACAGATCGCGCAGGTAACTCTCCGAAACCGGCGCAAAGCGCCGTAATAAGTCACGCCAGACCCCTTCAGTGATCGCCGCTGGCCGCTCCTGCGCTAGATAGTCGCTGCAGTTCCCGCTTGATGGAGTTACTTCTGGCCATGCCGGTATCGCTCGGTCGCGGCATTATGCGCATCGAGAGTGTGCGAGAATTCGTGTGCGCCAGACCCGTCGGGCTTCGCCACAAAATAGAGCGCATCCGATTGCGCAGGCGCCATCGCGGCGCGCAGCGAATCGGCGCCCGGATTTGCAATCGGACCCGGCGGCAGCCCTGCGTGGCGGTACGTGTTGTAAGGATTGTCGCTGTCCAAGTCGGAGCGGTAGATCGCCTCCGCGGTACCGATTTTCGAGCAGCGCGGCATAAATCGTAGTCGGGTCGCAATCGAGCTTCATACCGATGCGCAGCCGGTTGGTGAATACCGCCGCGATCAGCGGACGTTCGCTCTTCAGTTTCGCCTCCCGCTCGATCATCGAAGCCAGCGTGACCACGTCGTGCGGGCTCGTGTTGGCCGCCGCATTGGCTTGGAGAGTGCGCCACACCTCGCGAAACTTCCCGGTCATCATGCGGCACGCCGATTCGGGCGTGGCGTGGCGGCTCAGTTTGTAAGTGTTGGGAAAAAGATAGCCCTCCAGCGTCAAGGCGTCGGGGTCGAGGTCGCGGATCATCGCCGGGTTGCGCGCTGCTTCAAGAAATGCGGTCGCGGAAAACAGCCCCAACTCGCCCGCCGATTGGGCGATATCGAATATGTTCTGGCCTTCGGGCACAACCAGCGTGTAATAAAAGACGTCGCCGCGCGCGATCCGATCGAAGACCTCGAGTGGCGAAGCAGCGCGGTCGAATCGATATTCTCCGGCTTGCAGAACGCGCCCTCTGTCCACTGCGCGGGCCAGCAGGAAATCCCAGCGGCTGCGCACCACGCCCGCAGCCGCAAGGCGGTCCGCGATGCCTTCCGTCGAAGTTCCGCGCGGGAACTCCACGAAAGTTTCGCCCGCGAAGCCCTGGTAGGGCGACATCAGCCGGAAGGCGGCGAACCCGCCAGCCAACGCCGCCAGCAGAACCAGGCATCCGATCCGCTTCAGGAATCTCATAGTGAATCGAGGTAGCTTTGCAGCAGGATCACAGCCGAAAGCCGATCCACCGCGGCCGCGCGCTTTTCGATGCTGATGCCGCTCTCGCGCAGCACGCGTCCGGCTTCCACCGAGGTCAGCCGCTCATCCCAGAACCGGACCGGCACGCGCGTATGCGCTTCGAGCGCCGCCGCGAACTCGCGCACCCATCCCGATTGGCGCCCTTCCTTGCCGCGCATATTGATCGGATTGCCCATCAGGAACAGCCCGATCTCGCGCTCCTTCGCGAGCGCATCGAGCGCCGCCAGATCCGTGCGTTTGTTCGTGCGATCGAGATTTGGCAGGCCTTGGGCGGTGATTCTCAATGGGTCGCTGACCGCCAATCCGATGCGTCTCTTGCCTAGATCGAGGGCTAGAATGCGGGGCTTTGAAGGGGTCAACTCAATTTCATTATAGACGGCGCCATGTTAGAGTCGAAGCAAGGGTTCGCTCGCCTGTGGCGCTCATCACTCGGTCCGTTACCAGCACATCGAAGGCCGTGCAGGAGGCTAGGCATCTCGCCATGCCCACCCTCGCGCTCGCCGCGATCATCGCCATCCTCTATTTCGGCCGCGTCTTCTTCATCACCGCCATTATCGCAATTATCATCGCGTTCATCCTGGAGCCGTTTGTAGCGCTGCTGATCCGCATTCGCATGCCGCGGCCCATCGCTACTTTCGTCGTGTGCGCCATCGCACTGCTGTTTCTATATGTGATAGCTATGACCGCATATACGCAGGTGGCCGCAATTTACTCCGACTTACCTAAGTACGGCGCCCGCATTGGCGAGTTGGTGGATGGCATTCAGCAAAAGGTAGAAGGACTCGAGGATCAAACTTACCGCCTTGTGGTACCGGCGCGGCAGCGGGAAGCGGAGGCGCAGAAACTGGCCGAGGCGCAACGTCAGCTGGCATCGGCGAAAGCGGCCAAGCGTAAATCGCCGCCGCAATCGCAACAACTGCCCCAGCCTATCGTCATCGCACCGGCGCCCGGTGTAATTCCGGAAGTACGCATCCATGAGGAGACAACGCCCGTCGGCGAATACCTCAGAGCACGGTTGAGCGATTTCTATCAGGTGTTCCTCATGGCGTCGTTCATTCCGTTTCTGGTCTATTTCATGCTCAGTTGGCGCGACCATTTGAATCGCACCTTCCTGCAGTTTTTTCATGGCGAAGATCGCTTGGTGGCGGCGCGCAGCCTGGCAGGAATCGCGGATATGGTGCGCGCCTTCGTGGTCGGAAACTTCATCCTGGGACTAATCATGGCGTCGGTCAGCTCAGTCATGTTCTGGCAGATGGGGCTATCCTATCCGCTGCTGGTCGGCCCGATGAGCGGGTTTCTCAGCCTGGCGCCGTATGTGGGCCTGCCGCTGGCGCTGATTCCGCCGTTATTTGCGGCGGTCGCGATAAACAAGGTCTCTGTGTACCTACTGGTTCTTATCTCCGTCGTTCTTCTGCACTTGACCGCGATGAACTTGCTGTATCCCAAATTTGTGGGCTCGCGCGTTCACCTGAATCCGTTGGTGGTCACGTTCTCGCTGATGCTTTGGGGATTCCTCTGGGACGCGCCGGGGCTGGCGCTGGCGATTCCAATTACCGCAGGCCTCAAGGCCGTTTGCGACAACGTGAAGGACCTTCGCCCGATCGGTAAGTTCCTGGGCGACTAGAATTTATGGCCGCGAAGAAAAAGAGCGACGCTCCCGCCGAAAACGTGGAACTGTACGAGAAGCTGATTGCGACCAACCCGAACGTTGAACGCAAAGGCGCCACCCATCCCTACACGTCGCTCAACGGCAACATGTTTTCCTATCTGCACCCCTCCGGGTCCGTGGCCCTGCGGCTTCCCCCGGAGGAACGCGAAGGATTTCTGACGAAGTATAAGACGACGTTGTTTGAAGCATATGGGGTCATTCAGAAGGAATACGTCACCGTTCCCGATTCGCTGCTGAGAAAGACGGACGAGCTACGGAAGTATTTCGACCTGAGTTACCAGTATGCTCAGACCTTGAAACCGAAACCATCGAAAAAGAAGGGCTGACGGCGGCCGAAGCGTCAAGACCCTTTAACCTACCGGAAATGCCGCCATTGCGTCAAAATCTAACTATGCGTTCCGTTATTCTTAACCCATCTCGTAATTGGGCTGTCGCCATCATTTTCGCGTCGCTGATCGCGAATGGGGTTTCCTCCCGCGCCGCCGCGCAGGAAGCGAAGCCTCCGGCCGCGCCGCCTTCCGCCGACGCGAAGGATAAAGCCACTCCTGAAAAAGAACCTCCTCTGCCGGCCGACGCCCACGTCACCCAGACGATTCAACTGGATGGCAAGCCGCTGCCCTACACCGTTACCGTGGGCACGCTGCCGGTCTACGACAACAGCAAGAAGACCGGCAATGTGGTCTGCACCGCATACACGATCGAGGGCCAAGACCGTCCGGTCACCTTCGCGCTGAACGGGGGGCCCGGCGCCGCTTCCGTATTCCTGAATCTCGGCGCCATCGGTCCCAAACGCATCCAGTTCGGCGACGAGGGCGACAGCCCGTCCGATCCTGCGAAGCTGACCGACAATCCCGGCACATGGCTCGGCTTCACCGACCTGGTGTTCATCGATCCCATCGGAACGGGCTACAGCCGCTCGTGAGGTCGCGCCGGACGAAACCAAGAAGCAGTTTTACAGCACCGACAACGACATACATTACCTCTCGCGCATCATTTACGACTGGCTGGTGAAGAACGGCCGCCTGAGCTCGCGCAAATATTTCGTCGGCGAGAGCTACGGCGGTTATCGCGGCCCACGCATCACGCATTATCTGCAAACGCAGCTCGGCGTCGCCATGAACGGCGTGGTGCTGGTCTCGCCGTATTTGAACCCTACGCTGAGCGATAACGGCGACATCTCTCCCATGCCGTGGTTGCTCTCGCTGCCCTCCATTTCCGCCGCGCATCTCGAGCGCGAACACAAGCTGACGCCGGAAGCGATGGCCCAGGTGATTGCCTACACTCGCGGCGAGTACGCCACCGACCTGCTGAAGGGCCGTTCCGATCCGCAAGCCACCGCCCGCATCGTGCAACGCGTAACCCAGATGACCGGCCTCGAACAGGAGTTCGTGAGGCGCGCCGGCGGCCGTCTCGAGATCGGCGCCTACCTGCGCGAGGTCTTCCGCGAGAGCGGCAAACTTGGCAGCGTCTACGATTCGAACGTCACCAGCTTCGATCCGTTCCCCTTCGCCCCCGAGCAGCGCACCAACGATCCGCTGCTTGAGAGCATCATCGCGCCGACCACCACCGCGATGGTGGATTTCGTTACGCGCGTAGTGGGCTGGAAAACCGACGCGCGCTACCACGCGCTCAGCTACGAAGTGAACGGGCAGTGGGATATGGATAGCCGCGCCCTGCGCAAGGGCGCGGTGCCCGATCTGCGCCAAGCCGTGGCAACCGACCCGAAACTTCGGGTGATCATCGCACACGGCTGGAACGATCTTTCGTGCCCATTCATGGGTTCGGTGCTGACAGTCGATCAGATGCCGGTCATGGGCGACGCGACGCGCGTCGCGGTGCATGAGTATCCGGGCGGGCATATGTTCTACAGCCGAACGGCTAGCCAGGCGGCTCTGCGCAAAGACGTGAAGGCGATGTTCGAGAAACACTAACCCCGATACTGTTCACTTTAGATTCGGCCTGTGGCCGGTTCCGAGGCCATGTTCGGATGTCAGGCAAATGCCGGGTTCGGTAGGTGCAGGCTACTGGGAATGGCGTTTGAACAAGAGAGATAGGCCGACGACGGGCTTTGCATTAACGCCACGCCGAGCTTTGTCCGAGGATCCGTGTAAACCGGACAGGGTAGGTGGCGTTGGCGAGTGAGTCAGGGACTTACAACTCGTCGATTCAACTGAATCATCGGAACCCAGTATGCGGGATTTATTACGAGCGAGATCGCTCAAGTAGCAATCGGCGGTGGGAGCGAGCCTCACTGGTCCTACGCTGCCTCCTCAATGATCGTATTGACGGTCAGTGCGCCATCGACGGAGCCAGGGTCCCATCGGACCATGTGCCAACCGGGACCATCTGAATAGTTACCCGTTCTTCAGGATCATCTGTCGCCAGAACCGGCGAGCCCGGCAGATTGGCTCCCCAGCTTTTCGCGGCGTCGCCCGGAATGAAAAACATCAGATGCGGATGCCAGTTCGTGCCTTGATCGCTTAAATACTGGTGCTTCGACATCATGTAGCACATCGCACCCGGCTCCAGCACGGGCAGTTCCTTCTTATCCAGTGCCAAGGCGGTCGCCTGGACGATCTCGGTCTTCGACTTTCCCGCCAGCACAAGTTTGGTCTTCATCAGGTAGATGGGCGCAAAGCTTCTTGCGGACGGCGGATTAAAGCAAATGGCGCCGCGAATCTTGGGATTCCAGAATTCCGGATGATCGGTGGTGGCGCCCCATGATCGTTCCACGATACAGAGAAAACCATTCCTGCCTTTCACTGCGGTCCTGTATCCCATGCGGCCCAGCACCATCACTTCGGCTCCGTCCGAAATGGAAGCTGGAGCAGCACTGCGGGCCAGCGCAATTTCAGACTTCTCGTCGGGCATCAAATACTGACCGAGGGGAGCCATAGCGGAATAGGGAGCCTTCTGCGCCTGCGCTCGCGCCCGAGAAGTTGCGCCTGGTACGACAACCAGAATAAGGAATGCTAAAGCGATGAGACTGTTGTTCCTCATGGCTCTCCAGTATACGCATATTCTGTGTCGCATTTCGGAACGCCGAACTCAGGATCGCGTGCCGAAACTGACGGGGCGTTTCTGGTTGTCTTCATGGACGCCAAAATCCTCTTCACTGCCGCGTAGGAGGGCCTCCGACCGGTCCGGCGCGCGAAGCGCGCAAGTTTGGGCAGCTTCAAACCTGCCGCCGTTCTTTTGTCTCGAAAAAATTCAGGCGAAGACGCTGCTCAAGCTTAGGTCTTCGGGTTTTCCTTTGTGGTTTTGCACGTTTGTTGTTAGGCCGCGCCCTACGAAGGCCTGCGGCCGATGGATCCGTGGGCAACTGAATATTTTCATACTGCGGAGTGGCCCGCCAGGGCGGCGGTGTGCCCGTTCGCGCGCTGCGGTTGAGGCTGGGCAGGCGCATGACCGCCTCTCCAGCCTATCGCAAATCGATTCCCAGCTTCTTCAGCTCTTCGGAGTAATACCGCCGGTGCAGCAGGTCCCACTCTTCGCTGCCCTCAGGTATCTCACGTTTCTGGCTGCGAATCTTGGTTTTCGACGCGCGGTCGGCCTTGTCCTCCACCATCATCAGATCAGTCATCACGCGCACAATCTCCAGACGCACCACGTTGCTGTCTTTGTTCTTAAGACGGAGTTCGCGGGATTTCTTCAACATCTCGATCAGCTTGTGGGAGACGTCCGTGATCTTGTCGCGCGAAAGCTTCATGGCGTCGCCCGTGTCGCGTCCGCTGGCCTTTACGACCTTCTTCTGCTGGATCAGAGTGTTCTTGATGCGGCGGAACATCTCCTGATAGCTCACGCCTTCGCGCCGCATATATTCGCTGTACTGGCTCAGAATGTCGCGAACTTCGTCGTTCAAGCGGTCTTCCGCCGCCAGTTCCTCGTTGATCACCTCCGCCACCTTCTCGGCCACAAGATCGGGCGAGGGTGTTTCGATCAGCGTCGGCGACAGGCGTTGAACCAGTTGTCTGGAGATGTACTGTACGAATTCTCGGGCAAGCAGCATTATGTCAGGCGATAACGTAGTTTAGCATCTTCGTGAGCCGAACTTTTCTACGACAATGAAAGCAATGTCCGCTCCTCTCACCATAGTCATTCTCGCCGCGGGTCTCGGGACGCGCATGAAATCCCGCAAAGCGAAGGTCCTGCACCGCGCCGGCGGTCGCGCGCTGATAGAGCACGTAGTCGATACCGCCCTCGATCTTACGTCCCCCGAACGCATTTTCGTCGTGGTCGGCCACCAGGCCGATGAGGTCCGCAAGGCCGTCACCCATCCGGGCGTCCAATTCATCGTTCAAACGGAACAAAAAGGAACGGGCCACGCCGTACTGGTGTGCCGCGAATGGTTGGAGCCGCTCGGAGGCTACCTGATGATCCTGTACGGCGATTCGCCGCTGCTGCGGTCGCAGACTCTGCTGCAATTAGTCGACCAGCAGACCGCGAGCGGCGCCGCCGGCACGCTGCTCAGCGCCGATATGGACGACCCTACCGGCTACGGCCGCGTGATCCGCAGCGATGCCGATCTCGCCGTGGAGGAAATCGTCGAACAGAAGGCCGCCAATCCCCAGCAGCTTGCCATCCGCGAGGCAAACATGGGCATCTACTGCTTCCGCGCCGATCTCTTCTGGCAATATGTCGATCAAATGGGCACGAATAATCCTGCCGGCGAATACTACCTCACCGACATGGTCGCCATTCTCAACGGCGCCGGATACAAAGTCGAGGCCATGCGCATCGACAACGCCAACGAAGCGCTGGGAATCAACGACCGCGTCGACCTCGCCAACGTCGACCGAATCCTGCGATCGCGCAAAGCCGTCGATCTGATGCGCTCCGGCGTCACCATCGAAAATCCCGACACGGTGACGATAGATAGCCACGTCCGTATCGGTATGGACACAGTGGTCGAGCCGTTCGCGCGGATCCTGGGCCACTCCACTATCGGCGAAAATTGCCGAATCGGCGCGGGCGCCATCGTACACGATTCGCATCTCGCCGACGAAGTGCAGATTGGCCCGTATACCATCGTCGCCCATTCGCAACTGGAGCGCGGCGTTCACGCCGGCCCCTTTGCCCGCCTGCGGATGGAGAACCGCATCGGCGAAGGGGCGCACATTGGCAATTTTGTCGAATTGAAGAAGACCGAAATGGGTCCGGGCGCCAAGGCGAATCACCTGGCATACCTCGGCGATACCCGGATAGGTGCCAAGGCCAATATCGGCGCCGGAACCATCACCTGCAACTACGATGGATTCGCCAAGCACCCAACCACCATCGGCGAAGGCGCATTCATTGGCAGCAATTCGACATTGGTCGCGCCGATCGATATCGGCGCAGGCGCTTTCACTGCCGCGGGCTCGGTAATTACCGACCAAGTGCCCGCCGACGCACTGGCGCTGGGACGGGCGCAACAGGTCGTTAAACCCGACTGGGCGAGAAAACGGCGGGCGTTAGCGAAGCCGAAAGCATAAAATATAGAACCATGCACTTTGAACTGAAGCGCATCGCCCCCAATAGCATTCCGGAAGCTCTGGCGAAAGTCGAGCGTTACCGGCTCCTAAACGAGCCGAGCCTCGCCGAAAGCATTTGTCTCGATATCCTGGCGGCTGAGCCCGAAAATCAGGAGGCGCTGATCGCGCTGTTGCTGGCGCGCACCGATCAATTCGGCGCTGGCGTTAGCTCTTCGAGCGCGCTCGAACTTCTGGAACGAATCGAAACCGAATATGCGCGCGCCTACTACGGTGGAATCGTTTGGGAACGTGTTGCCCACCATCACTTGCGGCAAGGTCGCCCAAGCAGTCCCTCAGCGGCTTACCACGCTCTGCGCGAGGCTATGGAATTTTATGAGCGGGCCGAAGCGTTACGTCCGGTGGGAAATGACGATGCGATTCTACGCTGGAACACCTGCGCCCGCACAATTATGCGCAACCAAGCTGTACGTCCGTTGCCTTTCGAAGAGCCGCATCCCATCCTGAGCGAATAACACCAACTATAATAGCGAGCGCTCCCGAATCTGGTAGCGTCGGCAGTAGTGGTCGATCCCTATGTTGACGTTTTTATCGCAAAGCTGTGGCCGTTGACTGCGAAATAGACAGATCGTTTTCGTTCTGCGCTTGCGTTTGCGGCATATACACCGCCGGTTCGTCCCAACGAACCGCGTGCTCCCGCAAACAATCCGGGCATATGTACTTGCCGTGAATAGGCCACATCGCGCTGCGATGCATGGTCTTGCACCAAACTTCCGAAATTCGCTCCATCATAAAAAAACCTGTCCCCGATTTAACGGCACGCTCTCCACATCGATTGGCGTCTCGTCTCGTTAGTAAATCCAGCAATCCACATGCCACAGGAAATCATTGACACGTTCGTCATTCAAGCATATAGTTAGAACATTCGATTGAATCATATGCTTGACACACCTGGAAGGTTGTTGGACGCCGCCGAAAAGCTCTTCGCCACTCAAGGTTTTGGCGCCGTCTCGCTGCGCCAGATCATCGCCGAAGCCGATGTCAACGTCGCCGCCGTCCATTACCATTTCGGCTCGAAGCAGGAATTATTGGACCAGGTGGTGATGCGCAAGGCAGGTCCGGTGAACCGCGAGCGCCTGGAACTGCTCGATAGTGTCGAGGCCGAAGCGAACGGCAATCCCGAGGTCGAAGCGATATTGGGCGCTTTTATGTTCCCCATGGCGCAAACCGCCACAGAGCACCCGCAGTTTCCGAAGCTGATGGGCCGTATGCAATCGGAAGGGATTCTATCCGAGGTGGTCACTCGCAATTTCCAACCCGTCATCGCCCGCTTCCTGGCCGCCTTACGAAAGGCCATACCGCACGTGCCCGACAACGAATTCCGATGGCGCATCCACTTCATGCAAGGCGCCATCGCCGGCGCGATGAGTAGTGAACCGCAGGCCGTTTCACACCCCATAGACGATGGCGGCTTCCGAAAGCGCATCGAACGGTTGATCGTATTTCTTGGCGCCGGATTGAGGGCGCCCGCCGCCGCCGAAAAACCGGCCAAGCCGTCTGGAAAGAACAAATGAGAAGAGCATGGATATTCCTGATTGCTGCTCCGCTGCTAGCGGAGAGCCCCCTAGCCTTGAGCCTCAAGCGCGCGGTGCAAATCGCCGTTTCACCTGAGGGGAACACCAACATTCAACTCTCCGCGGAAGGGCTGAAGCAAGCGCAAATGCGATCCCTCGAAGCTCGCGCCGCGTTGCTGCCCGACGTGGAAGGGTCGGTTGCCCTGGAAAACCGAACCGAAAATCTGGCGGCCTTGGGCATCCGAGTTACCGCGCCGATCCCCGGTTTCAATTTCCCCACATTCGTGGGCCCGTTCACCACATTCGACGCGCGCGCCACGGCCACGCAGAGCGTTGTCGACTTCGGCGCCATCCGCCGCCTACAAGCCTCAAAAGTGGGCGTGACCGCGGCGCGGTCCGATTCCGATAGCGCCGCCGAGCTGGTCGCCGCGCAAATGGCGCGCGCCTATCTGGCTGCCGTCAAGGCCGACGCCGATGTCGAAACCGCGCAAGCCAATGTGACGCTCTCGCAAGCCTTGCTTACACAGGCGGCAATCAGAAGGATGCCGGCACGGGCACCGGCATCGAAATCACGCGCGCCAACGTGCAGCTTGCAAACGACCGGCAGCACCTGCTGGTGACGCAAACCGCGCGCCGCGGCGCGCACATGCAACTGCTGCGCGCCATGAACATGCGCCTCGATACGGATCTCGATCTCACCGATAAGCTGCAATATGCGCCCGTCGATTCCGTCACGCTTGGAGGCCGCGCGCAAGCAGGCCCTCGCACGAGCGCGCCGACCTGCGCGCGCAGGAGGGCCGGGAAGAGAATGCGCGGCTCTCCGAGCAGCGCGGTGAAGATGCAGCGCTTCCCTTCGCTCGCCGCCTTCGGCGATTACGGCTCCATCGGAACGGGCCCCGGCGATGCGCTGCCCACGCGCACCATGGGCATCTCGCTTAAGGTGCCCATCTTCGATGGCGGACGGCGCGATGCGCGAGCGGGCGGAATCCGCGTCGCAATACCGCGCCGAGAAGGCGCGCACCAACGACCTGAAGCAACAAATGGAACTGGATGTGCGGCTGGCGCTGGACGAACTGCAGTCCGCCGAAGATGAAGTGAAAGTAGCGCAAGGAGGGCCTGGAGCTTTCCGAAAACGAACTGGCGCAAGCGCGCCGCCGCTACGAGGCCGGCGTGGCGATCAGCGTGGAAGTAACGGATGCGCAAACGCGTCTGGAGCGCGCCCGTGACAACCAGACTCGCCGCGCTCTACAGCTTCAACGTGGCCAAATCGACCTGGCGCAGGCCACGGGAAAGGTTCGCGCATCGTTGTAGACGGGCCTCCGGCGGTCCAGCGCCGGAGGCGCCAATCAACCCTTGATGGAACCCACATGAAAAAACGAATCATCCTCATCCTGATCCTCGCTCGCCGCCGCCGGGGCCGCGCTCTACGCCTTCCGCGGCGCCCATCGCCCGCCCGATAACCGCCTCATCGTCTCCGGCAACATCGAGCTCACCGAAGTCAACATCGCCTTCAAGACCGCCGGCCGCCTGATCGAGCGCAATGTCGATGAAGGCGACGCCGTTAAGAAGGGGCAGATCGTCGCGCGGCTGGATCGCGACCAACTCGTCGCCCAGCGCGAGCGCGAAGTCGCCGGTCTGCAATCCGCCGAATCGCAGCTCGCGCAGGCCGTGAGCTCGCTCGAATGGCAAAAGGCCAACCTGGCGGCCGATATCGAACAGCGCCGCGCCGACATCTCGCTCCAACGAAGCCCGGCTAGCCGAGCTGAAGAACGGCGCGCGCCCGCAGGAGAAACTGGAAGCCAAGGCGGCCGTGGATTCGGCGCAATCGGAAGTACGAGCGCGCCAAGCGCGATTGGGACCGCGGCCAGACCCTCTACAAGAACGACGACATCTCCACCGCGCAATACGACCAATACCGCAACCGCTTCGAGAGCCGCCGAAGCCGCGCTCAAGAACGCGCAGGAAGCGCAAGGCCTGGTGCTGGCCGGTCCCGCGCGCGAAGCAGATCGAAGCGGCCAGCAAGGCCAGGTGGAGCACGCGCGCGGCGCACTGAAAATGGCCGAAGCCAACTCGCTCGAAATGAAGCGCCGCGAGACAGGATCTGATCACGCAACGCGCGGAAATCGCCCGTCCAGCGCCAGCATCGCGCTGATCGATTCGCAGCTCGCCGATACCATTGCCGTTTCGCCCGTGGATGGCGTGGTGCTGGTGAAATCCGCCGACGTCGGCGAGGTCCTGGCGCCCGGTACGACCGTCGTGACCGTCGGCGATATCGACCATCCCTGGCTGCGCGGCTACGTCGAACGAAACCGATCTCGGCAAAGTGAAGCTCGGCTCGAAGCGCCCATGTGACCACCGATTCCTATCCCGGCAAAGTCTACAACGGCCGCGTGAGTTCATCTCGTCGGAGGCCGAATTCACGCCCAAGCAGATCCAAACCGCAGCAGGAGCGCGTCAAGCTGGTCTACCGCATCAAGATCGAGCTGGAAAATCCCGAGCCATGAGCTGAAATCGAACATGCCGGCCGATGCGGAGATCGTCTTGAACTAATGCCGCCCATCATCGAAACTCGCGATCTCACCCGGCGCTTCGGCGCTCTCACCGCAGTGGACCACTGAATCTCACGGTGGCGCGCGGCGAGATCTTCGGACTGGTCGGACCCGACGGCGCCGGCAAAACCACCACCCTGCGCATGCTGTGCGGCCTGATCGAGCCCACCGAAGGCAGCGCGCGCGTGGCCGGACACGACGTGGCGCGCGAATCGCAAGCGGTCAAAGACCAGATCGGATACATGGCGCAGCGCTTCGGCCTCTATGCCGACCTCACGGTGGAAGAGAACATGATCTTCTACGCGGATCTGTTCAACATCACCGGCGCGGAGCGCGAGACGCTCACGTACCGCAACTGCTCCGCATGACGCGCATGGACCCGTTCCGCGCGCGCCAGGCCGGCCGTCTCTCCGGCGGCATGAAACAGAAGCTGGCGCTGATGTGTACGCTGCTGCATCGCCCGCAGATCCTGTTTCTTGATGAGCCGACCAACGGCGTCGACCCGGTTTCGCGCCGCGATTTCTGGGCGATCCTGTATCAGCTGTTGAAAGACGGCATCACCATCTTCATGACGACGGCCTATCTGGACGAAGCCGAGCGCTGCAACCGCGTAGGCCTGATGCACAAGGGCAAGCTTGATCCGCTGCGCTTCGCCGGACGACATGAAGCGCGAGACCGGCGCCGCCAATCTCGAAGGCGCGTTCATCCAGACCATCGATTGAAGCCGCGGCGGCGCTGGTATGAACAGCAATCGATATGGGCCGTGCGAGATCGAGAACCTGGTCAAGACATTCGGCTCGTTCGTCGCCGTGGACCACGTCTCGCTGCAAGTGCGAAAGGGCGAGATCTTCGGATTTCTGGGACCGAACGGCGCCGGCAAATCCACCACCATCCGCATGCTCTGCGGCCTGCTGACGCCCACTTCGGGACGCGCCAGCGTTAACGGCTTCGACGTCGCCACGCAGCCCGAAGCAGATCCGCCGCTACATCGGCTACATGTCGCAGAAGTTCTCGCTCTACGACGACCTCACGGTGGAAGAGAACATCGATTTCTTCACCGGCATCTACGGCGTCCCGCGCGAGCGCCGCGCCGAACGCAAAGACTACGTGCTGCGCATGGCCGGACATCGCCGAGCGCCGCCGCGCTCTTGACGCGGCACGCTTTCCGGCGGATGGAAGCAGCGGCTGGCGCTGGGCTGCGCCATTCTGCACGACCCGCCCGTGCTGTTCCTGGACGAGCCGACTTCCGGCGTCGACCCCATCGCGCGCGGCGATTTCTGGGACGCTGATCCGCGACCTGTCGGCGACGGGCCACACCATCTTCGTCAGCACCCACTACATGGATGAAGCCGAATACTGCCATCGCCTGGCGCTGATGTACCGCGGCAAAGTGATCGCGCTCGGGCGCGCCCGCGGAACTGAAGCACGGACTCGCAACGCACTCGCTTTTGCATCTGGATTCCACCGATCCGCTCGAAACCATGCGCGCGCTCGAAGGCCTGCCCGGCATCCACGACGTTGCCGTCTTCGGCGGCGGACTGCACGTCACCGTCGACGACCCGGCATCCGCCGAATCGCGCGCATCCGCCAGGCGCTCGCCGCGAAATCGATCGAGGTGAAACGCCTGGAACAGATCACGCCCTCCATGGAAGACGTCTTCGTCGCCATGATCGAAGCCGAAGAGCGGCAACTACGGTAAGGAGCGCCGCATGAGTTACCGCCGCCTGCGCGCCGTCTTCGTCAAAGAACTGCACCACATCACGCGCGATCCGCTCAGCCTCGCATGGCGCTGGCCGTGCCCGTGATGATGCTCCTGCTCTTCGGATGTGCGCTGAGCCTGGACGTCGACCGCATCCCGACGCTGGTCTACGACCAGGACAAGACCCAGGCCAGCCGCCGATCTGATCCAGCAGTTTCAGGGCTCGCGCTACTTCCACATCTACGGCTTTGTGGATAGCTACGCGGCCATCGAGCGCGCCATCGACCGCAATCAAGATCCTGATGGGCATGGCGATTCCGCGCGATTATTCGCAAGGATGCCGGCGCGGGCCGCGCGGCGCCGGTGCAGATCCTGCTGGATGGCAGCGATTCCAATACCGCCTCCATCGCGCTGGGCTATGCGCGAGAGCGTCGTGCGCGGCTATTCGCTCGAACTGCGCGCCGACGTGCAGAACCGAAAGGGCGGCGGCGGATCGCCGCGTCTCGCCCGTGGATGCGCGCCTGCGCGTCTGGTACAACAGCTCGCTCGAATCGAAGAACTACGTGGTGCCCGGACTGATCGCCGTGATTCTGCAGATCATCGCGGCGCTGCTGACCTCGCTCACCATCGCGCGCGAATGGGAGATGGGAACCATGGAGCAGATTCTTTCCACGCCGCTGCGCCCCGCCGAGATGGTGCTGGGGAAGATGCTGGCGTATTTCGCCGTGGGGCTGGCCGATGCGGCCATCGCGGTGGTGGTGGGGCTCTTCGTCTTCCGAGTGCCGTTCCGCGGCAGCGTGCTGCTGCTGGCCGGCTCCACCTGCATCTTTCTGTTCGGCGCGCTGTTCTGGGGCATCTTTATTTCGGCCGCGACGCGCAATCAACTGCAGGCTTACCAGATCGGGCCTGCTCAGTTCGTTTCTGCCGGCGTTCCTGCTTTCCGGCTTCATCTACGCCATCGAGACCATGCCGCAAGCCGATCCAGGCGATCACGCACATTGTGCCCGCGCGCTACTTCGTGACCATCCTGAAAGGACGTGTTTCTCAAGGGCGTCGGGCATCGGCGTGCTGTGGGGCGAACTGGGCTTCCTGGCGCTCTACGGCGCGATCATGTTTTTGCTGGCGGTTCGCAAGCTGAATCAGAAGATGGCGTGAAAACTATGTGGGAACGAATCTTCGTCATCTCTGCGCAAAGAATTCATCCAGGTGCTGCGCGAGCCGCGCATGCGGATCCTGCTGTTCGTGCCGCCGCATGGTGCAATTGCATCGTCTTCGGCTTCGCCGTGAATCTGGACGTGGACCACGCCCGCATCGCCTGGATGGATATGGACCGCACGCCCGCCAGCCGCGACCTGCGCGAGCGCTTCGAAGGCTCCGGCCGCTTCGACGTGGTGGCGCTGCCGCGCAACGAAGCCGAAGTCCACGCAGACTGCTCGACCGCGGAACGTGCGCAGGCCGTGGTGCGCGTGCTGCCTAACTTCGAGCGCGACATCAAGCGCGGCGTGCCGACGCAGGTGCAGGTGCTCATCGATGGAACCAATTCCAACACGGCCGCGCTGGTCTCCAGCTACGCGCAGGAGATCGTCGCCGATTATGCCAGCCGACGCATCGGCGCAGCAGCCAGAACGCGCGTATCATGACCGTGCAGTCCGCTGGCGCGCACGCCGAATCTTTCGCATGCCGCAGACTCGATGCGCGCAGCCGCGTCTGGTTCAATCCCGATCTCCACAGCCGCAATTACTTCGTTCCCGGCGTGATCGCCAACATCATCATGATGGTGACGCTGATGCTGACGGCGCTGGCCATCGTGCGGGAAAAGGAGATCGGCACCATGGAGCAATTGATGGTCACGCCGATGCGCCCCATCGAGCTGATGCTGGGCAAGACGCTGCCCTTCGCGATGGTCGGGCTTGATCGACGTGGGCTTGATCACCGCCGTCGCGCTGCTGATATTCCACATTCCGTTCCGCGGAAGCCCTCGCTGCTGCTGTTGTGCTCGGTACTGTTTCTGATGACCAGCTGGGCGCGGGACTGCTGCTTTCCACCATTTCGCAGACGCAGCAGCAGGCCATGATGGCGAACTTCTTCTTCTCCACGCCGGCGTTCATGCTGAGCGGCTTCGCGTTTCCGATCCGCAACATGCCGATCGCTGGTGCAGTATCTGACTTATCTGAACCCGCTGCGCTACTTCATGGAGATTGTGCGCGGCCTGTTTCTGAAGGGCGTGGGGTTCGACGTGTTGTGGCCGCAGATGGCGGCGTTGGCGGCGTTCGGGGTGGGTGTGCTGGGACTCGCGGTGGTGCGGTTCAGGAAAACGCTGGATTGAATTGTGCGGAAGCTCCCGAAGTAGCGCCGCGACCCGCCACCGCTGGTAATGCGCGTGCATCCCGAAAGCCTCATGGACACCCTTGTCATGCTGATGTTTATGCTTACCGGCAAACATCCGGGCGAGCCAACGCGCTCTTACTCGGACGTCCCGGCAATTCGGCATGGACGGGACGTCCTCTGGCACGACCCCGGCAATGTTGAACGTTTGGATTTTCGCAATGGCGTGGGCGGCCGTGACCTTATCCCCAAACCCCCCTTCGCTTTTGTGAAGGAGGATCTCTCTGGAACCACAGCCAAGGTACAGGTTCGCGATGCCCGCGGCCGCAATTGGGCGGTGAGGTTCGGAGCGAAGGCTGGCCCTGACGTCTTTGTGTCGCGACTGGCGTGGGCGCTCGGTTATTATGTCGAACCCACCTACTATGTCGGGAGCGGCCTCATTCGGAACGCTCACGATCTCCGCCGCGCGCGTCATTTCATCGGCGAGGATGGCCGATTCGACGGCGGCCGATTTCAGTTGCGCTTCCAACATCCGGAGTTCCTGAAGGACGTAACCTGGGCGTGGGATCAAAACCCCTTTCTCAGCACGCACCAACTTCAGGGATTGAAAATCCTGATTATGCTGGTCTCCTGCTGGGACGACAAAGATCTTCACCAGGCTTCAAAGCTCGGATCCAATGTCGGCATTTTCCGCGATGGCGATCGTTACCTGTTCTTCGTAGATGACTGGGGCCGCTCCATGGGTCATTCGGGCGGCCGCTTGCACCGCTCCACCTGGAATGCCGTCGACTACTTGCGACAGACTCCCGAGTTCGTGACCGGTGTCAAGGACGGCGAAATCGAGTTCAAGTACAAGGGTCAAAATACCCAGGTCATCAGGCGCGGCATTTCGATATCCGACGTACGCTGGTTGCTCACCTATCTCGACCGCGTGACCGACTCTCAAATCCGCGAAGGCCTGCTCACCAGCGGCGCATCCCCCGAACAGAGCGATCTCTTCGGCGGAGCGCTGCGTGCCCGTATTCGGGAACTGCAAACCGTCGCCGGGAAACCGGACTTGATCCATCGCACGCTAGCCGCTGTACGGCGCTAGAATATCGCGAACAGCCGCCCAGCAACGTCATCGCTCACCGTGAGCGTCACGTGCACCTCACGGTCCGCGCGCGTAACCTGAGCCGACCGCAACGCGCCCGCCACATCCGCGTGCTTCGCCTCGCCTGCCGCCGCCAGCGTCAAATCCGCGCGCAATGTCTCCTCGATCGCCTGGGCCGCGTTCGCGTCCGGTGCGGATGCACGGAGGTCCAACGCCAGCCCAGCGCCGGTACGCGCCGTCAGCGTAACGAACTCCGCCTTGCGCAAAATGCCCGCGAGGTTGGCCGCATTCCCCGTAAGGGGAAGCCGGGCGTTGCCCTGCGCCGCCGCCCATAGTTGCGCTCCCGCCGCTACAGATTCAGCTTGCGCCAGGAGCGCCGGCGCGCCGCTGCGTCCGGATTTGTACTGCGCCGTTGCCGCCGACACTTGTTCGGGCGATCCAATGAACGCGAGTCCCGGCGCGATCGTCGCCGCCCCCTCCGGCGGCGCTTTGAAGCTACCGCGCACGCCTACCACCAGTTCCTTTCCGTTGAATGCCGCCAGTGCGGACGAAACCCCGTCGAGCTGCGCTGCTAACGCGTTCGCCGCCGCCGGCATTTTCGAATAAAGCGGCGATGCCCGCAGCGCATCGAAATCGATGCCCGCGATCAGTACCGCATCCGTGGGAATGCACGCGGCCAACCCCGCATCGATCTCACGCTTTGCGTCCGGCGCTCTGCGGCATCCAACCGCTGCGCAAACCAGAACCCCTACCGCAATCGCGCTTACAGTCTTAACCACCTGCCCATCATCGCAGAGGGAGTACCATCCCAGAGGATCGCCGCGGAGTTCACCGATGGCTCGGCCGCTTACCAATAAGAACCGCGCGCTCGTCGGTGGTAAACTTCCTTCGGATGCAGAACCTATCGAAAGACACCTTGGTCTACGTCGGTACCAGCGGCCCCAAGAGCAAGGGCATCTACTTCTACCGGCTGCAAACCGATAACCTCGAGGTTTCGCAAAACATCACGCTTGTCCCGCTGGGACTCGCAGCCGAAACGCCGAACCCCAATTTCATCGATCTCGACCTGAAGCGCCGGCTGCTCTTCGCCGCTACGCGCGTCGATCGCTTCGACGGCAAGCCCGGCGGCGCCGTCAGTTCGTTCTCCGTCGATCCCACGACCGGAAAACTGAATCTCATCAATCAGAGTTATTGCATGGGCCGCGGTCCCTGCCATTTGGCGTTGGATGCAACCGGCCGCAACGTGGTCGTCTCTATGTGTGACAGCGGCGGCGTCGCTGTGATACCTGTCGCGCCCGACGGGAAACTCGGCGAGGCGACCGGCTTTGCGCAGCACGCCGGCAGCAGCGTCAATCCCAGCCGCCAAAAAGGCCCGCACGCACACTGCGTGACGTTTGACCCCGCGAACCAATTCATATTCGTCTGCGATCTCGGGCTCGACAAGATCATGACCTATCGCTTCGACGCGCAACGCGGCAAGATCATTCCCAGCGATCCGCCCTTCACCGCTGCCAAGCCCGGCGCCGGCCCGCGCCACATGGCGTTCCTCCCCAATGGGCGCTTCGCCTACGCGGTGAACGAACTCGATTCCACCGTCACATCGTACGCCTATGATGCGAAAGCCGGCGCGCTGAAGCCGATCAAAGCCCAGACCACCCTGCCCGGCTATTACGATGGCCCGACGAATACCCCGGCAGAGGTAGCGGCGCACCCATCCGGCAAATGGATCTACGTCTCGAATCGCGGAATGAACAGCATCATCCTGTTCGGCGTCGATCCAGATAAAGGCACGCTGACTTACATCGAGGAACAAGGCACAGGCGGCAAGACCCCGCGCCATTTCGGAATCGAGCCTTCCGCGAAGTACATGGTGATCTGCAATCAGGATTCCGATACGCTGCTCGCCGCCCGCATCGATTCCGGCAACGGCCGTCTCAAGCCGTCGGGGGTGTTCGCGGAAGCGCCCACCCCGATGTGCGCGAAGTTTCTGCCGCCGGCGTCGCAAATGGCGGGCTAGGTTACTTATTCGAGCCGCGGCGTTTCCGTGCGGTAGTCGACTGGTTACGACGTACGCCGGTGCCCGCCTTGGCCTTTCGACCTACCGCTGCTGGAGCTTTTTTGCCGGGCACGGATTTCGCACGCTTCGATTTCTTGGCAGCGCCAGGCATCTCGGCGCCAGTGCCCTCAGCCATGTCCAATCCAAAGAGAGCCGATAGGTCCTCTCCGCCGAGAACCTTCGTGGCAGCCGGCGCCCTTTTCGCCTGCGGAAGGGCCTTGCCAGCGCCCGCGATGAGTTCCTTCTCGTCCACGTCGCGCAGCCGGAAGAGAAGTTCGGGCTGTTGGTCGAACCGCGCGCCGATGCCGTAGAGCACCGCCGCCACATGCTTGCACATGTCGGCCCAGTCCGGACAACTGCACGAAAGCTTGATCTCAGCCGGGCGATGGGAACAAGCCCGGTTTTCTGCCGGCAGATCCGTTCCATGACGCCCTTGGAGAACCGCCCCTGCAGAAGCTCGACCAGCGAATCGATCGCGCCCGCGCAGTCCTTGCAGATGGATTTCCAGCGCGCCTTCGCGACCGGCGCAACTTTCATCGCTACCTCGTAAATCTCCGAGCCGCTGACCAGGGCCTTGATCTCGCCGGGCGCAATCTGAAGATCGATCACCGAACCGTTGCGCACATAAGTCCGCCCGCGCGGCAACCGGTTGGCATAGTCGCTGTAGCGTTCGAGGTTCTCGCACCACGCCTTGCCCCAGAAGGTCTTGACGATCGTGCGGCCTTCGATGATCACCGGCGAGACGGGATGGCCTTTCTTCTTGCGCTTCTCCATCTCGCGCAGCGGCTTTCCGCCGCCGCTCCGCCACGGAAACATAAGGTCTCCAACCGTAATAGTCCATCGATCACGTCTCCTTCAGCGCCTTGTTGATATCGAGCGCAACCAGCTTGAGCAATTCCTCGTCTTTCATCTCCGTCAGCAGCAGATCGGCGCCGCCTTCCAGCAAATCCTGTCGAAGTTGCCGCTTCGATTCGATCAGCTCGTCGATCTTCTCTTCCACGGTACCGCGGCACACGAACTTGTGCACCAGCACGTTCTTGGTCTGGCCGATGCGGAAGGCGCGGTCCGTGGCCTGGTTCTCCACCGCCGGGTTCCACCACCGGTCGAAATGCACCACGTGCGAGGCGGCGGTCAGATTCAGGCCCGCGCCGCCCGCCTTCAGCGAAAGCACGAAGAACCCCACGGCTTCGTCTTCCTGAAAGCGGCGCACCAGATCTCCTTGCGCTTCTTCACCTCGGTCTCGCCGTGCAGCACCAGGCCTGGGCGCCCGAAAACCGATCCGAGGAAAGCGGCCAGCGGAGCGGTCACCTCGCGAAACTGCGTGAAGACGAGCATCTTCTCCTGCTTCGCGGCGATCACCTCGGCAATTTCGCGCAAGCGCGCCCATTTGCCGCTGTCGTCTTCGCTCCAAGCGCCGTCTCCCAGCCACTGCGACGGATGGTTGCAGATCTGCTTGAAGCGCATCAGGAACGACAGCACCAGCCCTTTGCGCTGTATCCCCTCGGCATCGTGAAGTTGTTCGGCCAGTTCCTTCACCGCCTGCTCGTAGAGCGCGGCCTGCTTCCGGCTGAGCTGGCAGAACGCCTTGATTTCGGTCTTGTCCGGCAGGTCCGCGATCACGGTCTTGTCCGTCTTCAGCCGCCGCAGAATGTAGGGCCGCACCAGTTCGCGCAGCGGACCATAGGAATTGTGCGGGCCGGTTCGCCAGGCGCTTGGCGAAGCTGGTGAACTCCTTCGCCGATCCCAGCAGCCCCGGATTGACGAAATCGAAAATCGACCAGAGATCGCCCAGCCGGTTCTCGACCGGCGTGCCCGTGAGCGCCAATCGTGCGCTCGCGCCTTGAGCTCCTTGACGGCCCGCGTCTGTTTGGCATCGGGATTCTTGATGGCCTGCGCTTCGTCGAGCACCGCCAGACGCCAGCGGCCTCCGCGATCCACGGCACGCGGAGCAGCGAACCGTAGCTGGTGATCACCAGGTCCACGTCCCGCAGCCGCTCCGGCGCAATGGTCTTGAGTTCGGCGGCCGGAAGCGCGGACGGATGGGCGATGAGCGCCTTCAAGCCAGGCGCGAAGCGTTCGATCTCCGACGCCCAGTTGGCCAGCAGCGAAGCGGGGGCGACCAGCAGGCTTGGCCGCGGCTTGACCTGCCGTCTGGCGCTTGAGCACCAGCAGCAGCGAAAGCACCTGGATGGTCTTGCCGAGTCCCATGTCGTCCGCCAGGCAGGCCCCGAGGCCGAGTTTCGCGAGCAGATAAAGCCAGCGCACGCCCACCTGCTGATACGGCCGCAGCGTCGCCTTCAGCGCAGCGCCGGGGTCGACTCGGGCCAATCCTTCCGGGCTGCGAAGTCCCTTCAGCGTCTCCGCGAGCCACGGACCGGCGACCACCTGCGCCCACTCGCGCGTGCATCCGCGGCAACGTCGCCGGCTGCGGACATCGGCGCCGGCCAGCAGACGCATGGCTTCGCCGAAAGCCGAGCCCGTTCTCCGCCGCCGTGCGCTCCACCTCGCGGAAGTGCTCCATCATGCGGTTCAGCTGCTCGCGGTCCACCTCGACCCAGCGCCCTCGCACCAGCGCGAGCCCATCCGATTTGGCCAACAATTCGCGGATCTCGGCGGCGGTCAGCGTTTCGCCGTCGAGCGTGACTTCCATCTGGAAATCGAGCAGCGCGTCCTGGCCCAGTCCCGACGGCGGCTTGCCGCCGACGTGCGCCGTGACCTGCGGGCGCGGCGGACGGTTGCCCCGCCACGCCGCCGGCATTCGGACCACCACGCCCGCGCTTCCAGTTGCGGGACATCTCTCAGAAGCTGCAATGGCCTCGCCCGGCGTCCACCGCAGCGGATGGAAGATCTCACCCGCATCGACCATGGCCTTCAGCCACGGGCAGGTCTCCGACGCTCGCTGCACCGGAAGAAGCAGGGAGAGCAGGCGGTCCTTGTTGGCCGCGCCCGCATACTCGCCCAGCGCCTGCCCCAGCGGAAGATGTTGCGCCTTGGCCTGCGCCGACAAGTCGCGTGGTATAGGTCGCGAGAAAGGCGAACGGGGCGTCCGGGTCCTTGCGGTTCTCGGCAAGATTGAAGTGCACGCGGCCGACCAGGTTCCACGCCGGATTCCGGCGCTTCAGGAAGTCCTGCACGCCGCATTTCGATTCCGACAGCTCGATCCCGAACGCGGCGTCCAGTTCCTGCCAGAGAGCGCTGAGGACATCCGCAGTCAGATACTCGCCCCCGGTCATGGGAGGCGCCGCCAGAACTAGTCGGTCCAGTTCCGCAGCCGGCGGCGCAGGGACATGCACCTTCCGCAACGCCGCATCGGTATCCGGATGGGTGCAGAGGGCAGTCACGTACCATGCGCCGAATTCTCTCCAGTAGGAGAAGAGCGGAGGAAGCGCGGTCCCAGCTTCAGCGGCTCCGAGTTGTAGAAGACCGTGGCCCGACCCGCGTTCGAAAGCATTCCGCAGGCGTTGAGCAAGCCCGGCTTCAAGAGGCGGCGCGTCGGGAGCTTCGGCTCAACCCGAGGCGGCCGTGCGGAGACAGGGTTGGGGTAAGGGAGACTGAACCCATTCATGGAGTCTACCAGCTTACCTGGAAACGCCGGATAGCACCACGATTCGGCCTCTTACAGCGTGGAAACCGCTCGCTGGTTCCTGTGACCGGGCACGGCTTCGCCATGCTCGAGACGATCTGCGATTAATCGTAACGCTAGCGCCTGCACGGCCGCGGTCGCTGCCTTCCGTGTTCGTCTGTATACGGTCACGCCGGGGAGCGCCGCAATGTCCGCCAGCCATCGGCCATCTTCTTCGTGATAATACTCGATGGACAAAGAGAAGCCGGTTGAAGATTTCGGCATGAATCCATCATGCCATCGAACTGTCGATTGCGGAAAGGGCGTGGGCTATTCGTGATTACGCAAACACCCAGGTGTAAAATTAAACGGAAATCGCCCGAATTGAGAAGGCACACGGCAACGGCCCACGACCCTGGTTCTGCTCCTCGCAATCTCAAAGAAAGTGGAATAATGTGACTCACTCACAAAAGAAAGGCGACCGAACATCACGCCGCGCCATCCTCCGCGGTCTCGGCGTCTCCATGGCCTTGCCGTGGCTGGAATCTTTTCCGCTCCGCGCCGACGTCGCCGGCGCCGGTCCCTTCCCGAAACGCTTCGGGGTGATGTTCATGGGCAACGGAATCAACGGCAACCATTGGTGGGCCAGGGGTTCCGGCCCCGCCATGAAGCTGGGCAAGAGTCTCGAACCGCTCGAGCCCCTGAAGGGCAAGATCAACGTCATCAATGGCCTTTTCAATAAGCCCGCTGTCGGCATGGGCATCCATCCCGGCCAGACCGGCAACATCCTCTCCGGCGTACCGATTCAGAAGGGCGCCATCGTCAAAGCCGGCATCAGCGTCGATCAAGTCCTTGCCAAGGAGCTGGGCCAGGACACCGCCCAGGCCAGCATAGTACTCGCCTGCGAGCATACCCTGAGCGGTTACCACGAGACCAACTTCTCGATGGCTTACAGCTCGCATATCTCCTGGTACAGCGCCGATTCGCCCGTCCCCAACGAGATCTACCCCTCGCTCGCCTTCGATAGCCTGTTCGAGAACCGCGGCAGCCTTCGCAACCAGATCCTCGACCGCGTGAAGGAACGCGCCGGCGATCTCAGCCGCCAGGTCAGTTCCAGCGACAAGACCAAGGTCGACGAATACCTCACCAGCGCGCGTGAAGTGGAACGCGGCATCGAAGTCCTGCGCAACATGAAGTCGAAAGCCGACGAGCAGGCTGAAAAGCAGAGATGCCCCGTGCTCACCATGGAACGCCCGCAAAACGGCCTGCCGGAAGACCTCCGCGAGCATTCTCGCCTGATGACCGATATCATGGCAATGGCGCTGCAGACCGACAAAACCCGCATCGCGTCGCTGCTCCTGGCGCGCGATCTCTCCGGTCTCCACTATCCATTTCTAGGGGTCAAAGGAGATCACCACTCCGCTTCGTATGACGACCTGTCGGACGGCTATGAGCGCATCACCCGCTACCACCTAAGTCAATTCGCACATCTCGCCCAACGCCTGAACGAAATGCCCGAGGGCGAAGGTACGGTGCTCGATAATTGCTGTCTGTTGTTCTCTCGAACATGTGGGCCGGCTGGAAGCACGACAACATGAAACTGCCGGTAGTAACCGCCGGCGGTCTGGGTGGAACCCTGCAGACCGGCCGCGCGCTCGATTACCTGCACGCCGGCGACGAGAACCGTAAGCTCTGCAGCCTCTACCTATCGATCATGGATCGCATGGGCGTCAAGCTGGAACATTTCGGCGACGCCGATACTCGCCTCACGGGTTTGTAGCACGTGCCGCAGGCCTCCCGGCCTGCGGAGGTCCATCTCCGCAGAGCAACCGCTGCCAGCGCCGCCTACTTCGGCGCCGGCCCGCGCACCACCTGCACGAACGCTGTCCGGGTGAATCCACTTCTCGAACGCCGCGCGCATCTGGTCGGCCGTGATCGCGTAATACTTCTGCGCCGCGCGCATGGATTCATCGAGGGGCAATCCCATCACCGCGCGGGCCACGAAGCCGCCCGCCACGGCGTCTTCACTCGATTCGCTCAGCGTGATCTGCCGCAGCAGCAGCGCCTTGGCCTGTTGCAATTCCGCCGGGGTGACGTTGGTCGTGCGCATCGCCGCGAGGTCCTGGTCCACCAGCGCGCGCGCCTTCGAAACGTTTTCCGGGATCGCATCCGTACGTCACCGAGTAATTCGCGCGCGTTTCGCCCGCGTGCAGGGAGTTATCCACGTTGTAAACGTATCCCGCCTTTTGCCGCAGATCGCGATACAGGCGCGTGGCGTAGAATCCGCCGCCCAGCACGTGGTCGCCGAGTTGCAACGCATAGTAATCGGGATTGAAGCGGTTGATCGGCAACTGCAGAGCCAGCTCCACCGAATCCTGCACCTGGCCTCCGGATCGGGCACGTTCGACCGCCGACGGCTTATTCGCCGGAACGGCGGGCAGCGTCACGTTCGGCTTCGCGCCCAGCGCCCTTCCAGGCGCCGAACCACTTCTCGATCACCGGCCGCGCCTCCTCGAGGCGTGATGTCGCCGATGACCGCGATGGTTGTCATGTCGGGGCGGAACACCTTCGCGTAATAGTCCTTGACGTCGGCCAGCGTCAGCGCTGAGATTGTCTTGCGGCGTAGCTTCGCGCAGCGCCGGGTCGTCCTTCGGCAGCAGCGCGAGTTCGAGCGCGCGCTGCATCCGGTATCCCGGGCTCTCCATGTTGCCCTCGGTCAACTGCGCCGGTCTGATCGCGCACGATCTGGAACGCCTCGGCCGGCAGGGCCGGATGCAGTTCGTTGTCCGCCAGCAGTTCCACGCCCTTGGCGAAATACTGCTTCAGCACCTTGAGGTTGAATTCCGCTCCGCCGCTCTCCGATGCGGCGATATCGTCGAGCTCCTTCTGAAACGCCAGGCGGTCGCGCGTGGTGGTGCCGTAGGAGAACAACTCCGAAAGCACTTCCCCGACGCCCTCCTTGCCCGGCGGGTCTGCAGGTCCGCCTCGTGCTTGATGGAGCCGATCAACGTAACCGTCGGGCTGGCCTTTTCCGTCCGCACGATCAGCCGCATTCCGTTCGGCAGCGTAACGTCGGATGGCATCGTGCATGGCCGGCGGCACTTTCAGCGATTTCACCGACGCTTCGGCCCAATCGGGCAGGACAACCGGTTTGGTGGGAGCGACGGTGGTCGCTTCGGCGCCGCCGAAACCCTTGCCCGCAACGGCCTCGCCCGAAGGCGACGGCTTCAACGTCGCGACGATGGCGTCCGACATCGTCAGGTATGTCTTCGCCACGCGATTGACGTCTTCCACCGTGACCTTCTTCATCGCGTCGACGATCTCCGTGGGCGAATTGCGTCCTTCGCGCGGCCAAGGCCTGCGACCAGGTGGACGCCAGGTCGCGGAATGGAGTTCTGCTGGAACTCCGCGCCCGCGATTTCGCCTTTGCGCGCGGCCTCCACCAATGCCGGCGGCACGCCCTTTTCCGCGTAGCCCGCAAGAATGCGTCTTGATCTCGGCGGTGATGGGCGCCGGATCGGAGCCCGCCGGGAATGGCCGCCGCCGCGTATCCGACGCTGGCTTTGGGATAGGTTTCCGACAAGCCCGAACTCCGTACCCAACGCTTTGCCCGCCGGCACCAGATCCGTAGAGATCGGCGCGTTGGCTGACAACCACGTCGCCAGAATGCGCGCCGGCGGCAAAATCGGGACTGTCTGTACCGGGCATGCGGACCGAAACGAAAACCAACTCGTACGGCAGGTTGCTATCGAGCGTGAAACTCTCCGCCTTCACCGGCTGCAGCTTCACTTCGGCGTGTGCCGGAACCGCGCGCCGCGGGATTGGCCCGTAGAGCTGCTTGACCTTCGCCAACGTAGCCGCGGGATCCACATCGCCGGCAATCACCAGGATGGCGTTGTTGGGCGCGTACCAATCCTTATAGAATTTCTTGAGCATCTCGCCGGTTGTGGCGTCGAAAGAAGGCCTGGTGCCCAGCGCGTCGTGCGCGTAGGGCGTGCCGGCGAACAGATCCTCATTGAGGCGCGTGATGAATTTGTAGGTGGGATTCGAGAGATCGCGCGAGACTTCCTGTTCGATCGCGCCGCGCTCCTCGGCCCACTGCTCCTGCGAGTCCTGCACATCCTGCATGCAGGCGGCATCCACGCGCAATGCCACTTCCAGATCCTGCGCGGGAACGGTGACGAAATATTGCGTGATGGTCTGCTGCGTATCGGCGTTGACCGTGCCGCCGAGCTGCGCATAGATCGCGGAGATCTGGTCGGCGCTCAAGCCCGCGCATCCGCGAAACGCCATATGTTCCTGCGCGTGGGCCATTCCGGGAAAGCCCGCAGGCGTATCGTTGCCGCCGGCGAGATAATTCTCCTCGACGGTGACCACCGGCGCCAGCGGATCGCGCACAATGACCACGCGCAGTCCGTTATCAAGCGTTGCCCGGAGGACGGATTGGTGCGTATCGTCCGCCGCCAGACCGGCCAGCAAGGCTATAGTAAGCAAGAACAGTATTCGATGCGCCAAGACAAAACCTCTCTCGTCTTAGTGTAGCGTCAGTGACCTGGTCGCCCGGCCCAATGAACCGCTGGGTGTTATCTCACATACAACGGGAGCGCCGCGCCGTACGCTGAAGGAGTGAGCCATGCACCCGTCGACTTGATTCCCGCACGCCCGACTCTTGGCGGACTGCGCCGCGTCATCCAGCAATGTGAAGGCTGCGATCTCTACCGCAATGCGACACAGGCCGTAATGGGCGAAGGCCCCTCGAAGCGCGCGTGATGTTCGTGGGCGAGCAACCAGGCAACGACGAGGACCTGCAAGGACGTCCGTTTGTTGGCCCCGCGGGACGAATCCTGGAACGCGCCCTTGCCGATGCAGGCATACCGCGCGAGGCAGTCTATGTCACCAATGCCGTGAAGCACTTCAAGTTCGAAGAGCGCGGCAAGCGCCGCATCCACAAGAAGCCCAATGCGGCCGAAGTAAGCGCGTGCCTGCCATGGCTGGCGGCGGAGATCCTCGCCGTGAAACCGGAGATTGTAGTTTGCCTGGGAGCAACAGCCGCGCAGGCGCTTCTTGGCCGCGACTATCGGCTGACGAAAGAGCGGGGAACCTTTCGTTCGCGGGCGGACGGCCCGAGGATTACCTCCACCATTCATCCGTCAGCGGTGCTGCGGGCGCCCGACGAAGACCGCGAAGCGATGTATGAAGGCTTAGTAGCCGATTTGCGGAAGGTACAGCAGGAAATGCAGCCTATGAAGGCGCTTCAAGCTCCGCGGTAATCCAGCTCACAGGCTACTTTCAGCGTCTACTTTCGGGTCACCCAGCGGTAGTATCCGATAATCGTCTTGGCGTCTTCTATCTCGCCGTCTTCGATCATCCGCGCGACGTGTTTGCGCTTGAACCATTGCGCCTCGATGCGTTCGTCGTCCATCGGCGTCGCCTCGCCGGCGGTCAGATCTTCGGCGAGATAGATGGTCATGCGTTCCTGCACATAGCCCGGACTAACGAAGAACGATGCCAGCTTCGTCCACTTCTTCGCGCGATAGCCGGTCTCTTCGATCAGTTCGCGCCGCGCCGCCTGCAGCGCATTCTCGCCCTCGTCGACCTTGCCGGCCGGCAGTTCCCAAAGTAGTTTGCCGGCGGGAAGGCGATATTGGCGCACCAATAGGATGCGCTTTTCGTCATCCACCGGCATCATCACCGCAGACCCGCGGTGGCGCACCACCGATCGTTTGATGTGGAAGTTCGTCTTCTTATCGGACGCTTCGTCCTCCGTGACCGGAAACAACTTACAGGAGTAGACTTCGCGTGAATCGGTTATTTTCATGATCCGTGTTTAGCCAGTGTATTTAGATTGAAGGGCCGCCGCAAAGGCGTCCGCGGGCAGCGTATTCATTACGTCGCGCGGGCCCAGCCAGCCGCGGCGCGCGGTGAGCACGCCGTAACGCATGTTGGCGAGGTGCTTGGGATGGTGCGCGTCGGTGGAGATGGTGAACCGCGCGCCCTTGGCCTTCGCGGTGCGCGCCATGGCGCCGCTCAGGTCGAGGCGCTCGGGGCTGGAGTTGATCTCGAGCCAGACGCCGCGGCGCACGGCTTCCGCCACGATGCGCTCGAAATCGAAGGGAAACGGATCGCGATGCAGCAGCATGCGTCCGGTAGGATGGCCCAGAATGCGCAAGTGCGGGCACTCCAGCGCGCGCAGCAGCCGATCGGTCATCTCCGCGGCTTCCAGATTCATGTGGCTGTGCACGCTGCCGATCACCAGGTCGAGTTCGGCCAGCGCGTCATTCGCGAGATCCAGCGCGCCGTCCCTGCATGATGTCGCACTCGAGGCCGGAGAAGACGCGGATGCCGAGGCCGTTGCGGTTGATCTCGCGCACCTGTTTGGCGAAAGCGACGACGCGCGCCTCATCGAGTCCGTTGGCCATGGCGAGCGCCTTCGAATGGTCGGTGATGGCGATGTATTCGTAGCCGCGTTCGACGCGCGGCTGCGGCCATCTCTTCGAGGGTGGCGCGGCCGTCGGTCTCGGTAGTGTGCATGTGGAGGTCGCCGCGGATCTGGCTGCAGCTCGACCAGCTCCGGCAAGCGGCGTTCTTCCGCCGCTTCGATTTCGCCGCAGTTTTCGCGCAGCTCCGGCGGAATCCAGGCCAGGCCCAGCGCCTCGTAGACGCCTTCTTCGGTTTCGCCCGCGATGCGCGAGTCGTCTTCCACGCGAAAGAGGCCGTACTCGCTGAGCTTGAGTCCCCATCTTCACCGCGCGCGTGCGGACGGCGACGTTGTGTTCCTTGCTGCCGGTGAAGTATTGCATGGCCGCGCCGAATGTTCCGGGCGGCAGCGCGCGCACATCCACCTGCAGGCCTTCGCGGCCGACTTTGGCGCTGGCTTTGTTCTCGCCGCGGGCGAGAACTTCGTGCACGCGGGGATAGGCGACGAAGCGTCTCGAGCGCCGCGGCCGCGTTGGGCCCGGTGACCAGCAGGTCGAGATCGCCCGACCGTCTCGCGTGCCGCGGCGCAGGCTGCCCGGCGGGCGTGATGGCTTCGACGCCCGGCGTCTGGCGCAAGTCTTCGATCAATTCGTCGGCCATGTCTTCCGCGTAGCTGAGCAGATAGCGCCCGGTGCGCAGGCGGTATTGCGCGATGGAGCGGAGCACCTTCTCTTCCAGCTTCGCGCCCATGCGCGGCAGGTCGCGCAGCTTCTGATCGAGGCAGAGCTGCTCCAGCTCATCCATGGTGGTGATGCGAAAATGCTCGAAGATGAGCGCGATGCTCTTCGGCCCGAGGCCCTGGATCTTGAGGAACTCGAGGGCGGTGGGCGGGAACTTTTGCAGCAGCTCGTCGCGGCGTTCGCAGGAGCCGCGCGTCGACGATCTCTTGCAGCACGGCCGCCAGTCCTTTGCCGATGCCGGGAATGTCGGTGACCTTGCGCTCGGGGTCGCGCAGAATGTCGACGATGCGCTCGGGATAGCCTTCGATGGCCGTAGCGCCGTTGCGGTAGCTGCGGATGCGGAAGGAGTCTTCGCCGGCGATCTCCATCAGGTCGGCAGTCTCCCAGAGGATGCGCGCGATTTCGCGATTTTCCAAACTCCAATTGTAGCGGGAGGCGAGGGTGCGGCTGCGCAAGTGTTATCGACATGTGTATCGCAGGTTTATGCTGGAGACATGTCGAAGATGATCCAGGTGAGGGGTGTCCCGGACCACTTGTACGCCACGCTGGAAGCTCGCGCCGCACGGCAGGGCATGAGCCTCTCCGATTTCATCAAGAAGGAATTAGAGCGTACGGCGGAACGCCCCACCATGCGGGAATGGCTGGAGATGACGCGGCGCTCGAAGCCTATCGCCTCGAAGCAGAGCGCCGCGCAGATCGTGCGCGAACTGCGGGACGCGTGATGATTGTGCTCGACGCCTCAATTGTCGTGGAACTCATCAGGAATGGTCCGGTGGCGGAAACGCTCCGGCGCGATCTGGCCGAGAGCGACGAATCGTTCATCGCCGCACCTGCTCGACGTGGAGGTGACCAGCGCCCTCCGGAGGCTCGTAGCGGGCCGACGAATCGATTCGCGCCGCAGCGAGGAATTTCTCGACGGACGTGCGCTGCTTCCCGCCGAGCGCTATTCGCACATACCATTGCTAGGACGCATCTGGGAGTTGCGCCACAACTTTACGGCCTACGACGCGGCCTACATAGCGTTGGCGGAAGCAACAGGGGCTGCCCTCTATATCTGCGACGAAAAGCTTGCCAAAGGCCACAAGGTTCGGGTAGTGCTTTTCGCCGAATGACCACCCGCCATTCGACACCCGTTACCATGTTCTAGTGCCCGCCGGATCGAGCCTCTATTGCGACGTCAGCCTTCCTGTTCCGCTCGACCAGCCGTTCACTTACGCGCTGCCGGAAACCCTGCGGCATCGCGTGCGCGAGGGCAGCCGCATCGTGGTTCCCTTCGGCGCGCGCAAACTGACGGGCGTCATTCTGCGCTGCCACGACGATCCGCCGGAGGTCAAGGCGCGCGAGGCGCTGCGGCTCATCGATGCCGAACCGGTGCTCGGCGCGGAGTTGCTCGCGTTGGGCCAATGGATCTCCGGTTACTACTGCGCGCCCCTCGGCGAAGTGCTGCGCGGCATGCTTGCCGCTGGCTTCGGAGATCCGCCGCGGCAAGATCTGGTCGCTCACCGATTCCGGCCGCGACGCCGCGCGCCAGTTGCTGCTCGATACTTCGCCGGACGATCCCGTCGTCGCAAGTGCTGCGCATGCTGGAGAAGCGGCCGCTTTCGGCCGCATATCTTGCGAAGGCGCTGCCGCTGGCGGATAAAGCCATCCAGCCGCTCGAACGCAAGCGCTTCATCGTGGCCGAGCAGGTGCAGACCGAACGCGACCCGCTTGCGCGCGCCCGCCGAGCGCCTGCGCATTGAATTGACGGGCACCGGCGTCAAACCAGCCGACCAAACTCAACAAATCCGCGCGTGAATTGCTGTGCGTTTCTCGAACTGCACCCCGGCTCGCACAATCTGAAAGAAGTCGAAGGCGCGGTGAAGAACGCCAGCATCGCAGCGCGGTCGCTCGCGCGCAATCGGCGCGGTGACGCTGCAGCCCGAAACGGCGGCCGCCGCCGCTTGGCCAATCAGGGCGCGCCACATGCTGAACCCCGCGCAGCAGGCGGCATTCGATCGCGATCGCCGGCGCCATCGCGCGCCAAACAATTTCGAACCTTCCTGCTGCACGGCGTCACCGGATCGGGCAAGACCGAGATCTATCTCAACGCGATCGAGGCCGCGATCGCGGAAGGGCGCAGCGCGCTGCTGCTGGTGCCGGAGATCGCTCTGACACCTGCCATGGCGGGGCAGTTTTTTTCGCGCTTCGGCGATCGCGTGGCGATTCTGCATTCAGCGCTTCACCGACGTCGAGCGCTCCGACCAATGGCGGCGCATCCGTTCAGGCGGGGCATCGGTAGTAGTGGGGACGCGCTCCGGCGTCTTCGCGCCGGTGCGGAATCTGGGCCTGATCGTGGTGGACGAAGAGCACGACGGCAGCTACAAGCAGGAGGAAACGCCGCGCTACAACGGGCGCGACGTCGCCATTGTGCGCGCGCAAGCGGCGGGCGCCTGCGTGGTGTTGGGCTCCGCCACGCCGAGTCTCGAGAGCCGCTACAACGCCGAGCGCGGCAAGTACACGCTGCTCGAACTGCCCGGCCGCATCGAAGCGCGGCCCATGCCCGCGGTCGAATTGATCGACATGCGCCAGGAGTTTCTCGAAACGCGCAAGCAGAATACGTTCTCGCGCAAACTCATCGACGCGCTCGGCCAGCGGCTCGAAAAGCGGCGAGCAGACCATCGTGCTGCTCAACCGGCGCGGGTTTTCCAGTTTCGTTGCCTGCCGCGCCTGCGGCGAGCGCGTGCAGTGCATCAACTGCTCGCTGACGCTGACGTATCACAAGCGCGACCGGCGCCTGCTGTGCCACTACTGCAGCTATGCCGAGAAGGTTCCGAGCATTTGCCCGAAGTGCCAGAGCGACCACATCTATTTTCTGGGCGTCGGCTCGGAGCGCGTGGAAGAGGAACTGCACCGCGAGTTTCCCACCGCGCGCATCGCGCGGCTTGACCGCGACACGGTCACCGGCAAGCGCCAATACGAAACCATTCTCGCAGGGTTTCCGCGAAAAGCAATTACGACATTCTGGTGGGCACGCAGATGATCGCCAAGGGCCACGACATTCCGAACGTGACGCTGGTCGGCGTGGTGTCGGCGGATATCGGGCTCGGCATGCCCGATTTTCGCGCGGGCGAGCGCACCTTCCAGTTGCTGACGCAGGTAGCGGGACGCGCGGGGCGGGGCAGCCTTGCCGGGCATCGTCCTGGTGCAGACCATCAATCCCGATCATTACGCGATTCAGCTTCGCCGCGGCGCAGGATTACCAGGGGTTTTACGAAAAGGAGATCCACTTCCGGCGCATGATGCGCTACCCGCCGTTCAGCGCGATGGCCAACGTGCTGGTCCGCGCCGCGAAGCAGGAAGCTGCCATGCGCATGAGTTCGGAATTGGGAATGTTGATGACGCCGCCGCCGGAAAACCTGAAAATCATCGGCCCGGCCGAAGCGCCGGTCCCGCGGCTCAAGAACGAATTCCGCTATCAGTTTCTGATCAAGGCCGCCAGCCGCAAAGCTCTTAACGACCTGCTGCAGCAGATCCGCTCATTCGCCGTTCAACGCAAGTGGAGCGCCACAGCTTTGATGATCGACGTCGATCCCTTGTCGCTCATGTAGGGGCTCCGCAAGAAACTCCTCAGCCTGCCGTAAGGCTTCTTCCGCTTCGCCGGCCGCGGGTACCAACAGCCGCACTTCCGGATGGAGGGGCGGATGCACGGCTTTTCCGTCCTTGACGCACGCATACTGGCCGGCCAGACTGGCCGCCATGCGCGAGGCCAGTTGTTCGGCGTCCGGCACATCCAAATCGATCATGGCGGCGAAGCCGTGGCCGCTCCATCGCGCGATCACCGCCGCGGATGGCAGAGCGTTGCGCAAACGGCGAATTACGGCGCCGGTTAGTTCCTCCGCCACGGCGCACCCGAATTGTGAGGCAGCTGTCAGGATTCCCCCGGCGCGTACCAGCAGTAACCGGCAGGACGCCGGGCTTTCGCGGATGCGCTCCTCCATCTCGTAACGCGGGAACAAATGGGTGAGCATGTCCACGGCGGCTGCGCTCTCCAGCGCATCGATGCGCTTGTGAAGCATGCGGATTTCGATCATGAACTGGGAAACGGAAAGCTGATGCCGCTTGCGAACAGCCGCCAGACAGTTCTCTACGGTCTTGACCGCCGCGGAAACAGTATCGCGAATGCTGTCGCAGTCGTCTCCCGGTGGCTCGCGAAGGGTTCGCAAGGCCTCGCGGAGCTGATCTCCCTGCTCTCCATCGGTATCTCCGAGCGAGTCGAGAATCTCTGCCAGGGCGAGTGCGGCCGCGTTCAAATCCTCCCGGAGGATATTGAGGTATTGCGAACTCTTGTCGCGATAGTCCCGCAACAGGGCGCGTAATGTGGCGCGGCTGTCCTCTAATTCGCAGGTCCCCTGAGCAACGCCTCTCGCCAATTCTTCCAGATACTTGCGATATGGCCCGGTAAGCTCGGGTTCCAGATCGGCGGCATAATGGGCAATGTTGCGAATGGCAGTGACGTAACAGTCAAGCTCTAAACTGCGCGGATCGTCATGGACTTCCGATTCGGTCAAAACGCTGGAGGAATCGATCATGGGCGGTATGGTCTTCAGATCACTTGATCGGCAAATCGGCACAACGGCTTTAGCGGTTTCCTCTTGAATTTTCTCTTTTTATTCGCCACAATACTTTTAAGGGAGAATTATGGCGCTCACCAAGCGGCAAAAGGAGTTTCTAGATTTTTTTAGCAACTTCGTCGAGGAGAATGGGTACTGCCCCAGCTATGAGGAGATCGCCCGGGGATTGCAATTGAGTTCGCTGGCCACGGTGCATAAGCACGTTTGCTCTCTCGAGGCAAAGAACTATCTCCGCCGTGGCTTTAATCAGAGCCGCTCGCTGGAACTTGCGCCGCGGTATTTGCAGGAAAATCGCCGCGCACGTCCTCAATCGCTTGAGGTACCACTGCTGGGCCGGATCGCGGCCGGACGCCCGGTGGAATCGGTGGAGCAGCGCGAAGTGTTGAATTTCGCCGATTTCGCCGGCAACGCAAACACCTTCGCCCTTGAGGTCCGCGGCAACTCGATGATCGAGGACCACATCTGCGACGGCGATTTAATCCTGCTGGAGCGCGTAGCGCAGGCGCACGATGGCGAAATCGTAGTTGCGCTGGTAGCCGGAAGTGATGCCACGCTCAAGCGCATTTATCGCGAGCCAGGAGACATGATTCGCTTGCAACCCGCCAATGCGGCGATGAAACCGATTGTTGTGCCGGGGCGGGACGTTCAGGTTCAAGGCCGGTTACTGGCTGTGTTACGAAAGTATAAGTAGGGTTATGCCGTGGCGAGGGCGCGCTGGCGTAGTTCCGCTTCCGCGCGCAACCAGTCCTGTTCGGGGCAACCCTCGGTATAACCGCGTTCTTCCCAATAAGTGTAGGCGAGTGCTGCAATCTCTTTGTGCGAAGGTGAATACTCGATAATTGCAGTCGCGGAAACGGCAGTAACTACGGGTGTGGCGGCAGGCTCTTCCGGAGCCGGCTCGGTTGATACGGCGTCCGGTATTGCCGTAGCGCGAGTGCGCGGCGCCGAGGTGGTTTTGCGGCGTGCGGGCGCGGCGGAGGCAGCGTTGGGCGTAATGTTCACACTCGTCTCGTTCTTGCGAAGTCTTGCCATTAGAGTAACTAGGTCTCCCGATGTGGATTTAACTCCATTCTAGCCAAGCTGAGGCAGGTACGGGATCGATTCTTTCTATATGTTCCATTACCAGTGTGTCTGTTCATCCATATGCAGCCAACCGTGGGCAAGGGATTGGGTTTGTAGCGCACGCGGGCCTTCGCCACCTGACCCCGGCGTGCGGGCGTCGGGCTCGCTGGATTATAGTGGGGGTAGTTTGCGAGGTCCCGTCATTCTCGCGCTGGCGTTCGCTGCGGCAATGGCGCTGTCATGCGCCGCGCCGTCTCCTTCCGCCGCGCCTTCTACCCCTAAGGCTGTCTTTGCCGATGTCGACGGCATGGTTCACCCGATTACCGCCGAGATTGTTTCGAGCGCCATTGATATGGCCAAGCGCGACGGCGCTTCGGTGCTCGTGCTGCGTCTCAACACGCCGGGCGGATTGATGGATGCCATGCGCGATACCATCCAGCTCATCCTGGCCTCACCCATTCCCGTCGTCACTTACGTGGCTCCCAGCGGCGGCCGTTCGGCTTCGGCCGGCTTCTTTATTCTCGAGGCCGGCGACATCGCGGCCATGGCGCCAGGCACGAATACAGGGGCCGCTCATCCGGTGGCGGAGGGCGGCGAGATGGACGCCGTGATGAAGGAGAAAGTAGAGAATGACGCCGCTGCGTACATGCGCAGCATCTGCGACAAACGCGGACGCAACGCCACTCTCGCCGAGACGGCGGTTCGGCAAAGCAAATCTTTCACCGAAGCCGAAGCCCTTAATCAACACCTGATCGACCTCGTAGCTCCTAGCGACCGCGCATTGCTCGAAGCGATTAACGGCCGCACCGTGACGCGCTTCAACGGAAACACCGCGACGCTGCACACATCCGGCGCCGCGATCGAAACCTACGAGCGGTCGTGGCGGCAACGGATTGTCTCCGCCATCGACGATCCCAATATCGCGCTCATCCTCCTGATTATCGGAGGCCTCTGCATCTATATCGAGTTCACATCGCCGGGGATGATCGCGCCCGGCGTGGTTGGAGCAATCTGCGTGTTGCTCGCCCTTTCGGCGCTCTCTGTGCTGCCCATCAATTGGATGGGCGCGGGATTGATCGCCGTCGCCTTCACCCTTTTCGCGCTCGAAGCGAAGTTCGCTTCGCATGGCGTGCTGGCGGTTGGTGGAGCGGTAGCCATGGTTCTCGGCGCGGTGACACTGATCGATAGCCCTTTGCCCGAGATGCGAATCCATTGGTCCACGGCGATCGGCCTCACCGTGCCGTTCGCGGCAATTACTGTCTTCTTAGTCTCCATCGCGCTGCGCGCGCGCCGCCTGAAAGTGGACACCGGCGCCGAAGGCATGATCGGCGAAGAAGGCGCGGCAGTTACCGAGCTTGCGCCCGAGGGCAAGGTCTTCGTGCACGGCGAGTATTGGGACGCCGTTTCGCTGCGGCCTGCCGCGGCCGGCGCTCGCGTCAAAGTCACGGCCATCGATAAGTTGAAACTCACTGTGGAACCTGTTCCCGAACGTACTGGAGGCTGAAATGAGCGACGCGGCATTAGTGATAGTAGCGGTGATCATACTGTACCTGTTGAGCTCCATCAAGATTCTGCGCGAGTATGAGCGCGGCGTGATTTTCCGCCTGGGCCGGGTGCTGCACGAACCGAAAGGGCCTGGCGTGATCCTGGTCTTCGCGCCTATCGACCGCATTGTGCGCATCTCATTGCGCATCGACACGTTGGAAGTCCCTTCGCAAGACGTCGTCACGAAGGACAACGTCACGCTCAAGGTGAACGCCGTGGTTTATTTCCGCGTGCTCGAGCCGCGGCTCGCCGTGATCGAGGTTTCGAATTTCCTCTACGCCACGTCGCAGCTCGCCCAGACCACGCTGCGCAGCGTACTGGGCGAAGTGGCGCTTGACGAGTTGCTCAGCGAGCGCGAGAAGCTCAACGTACGGCTGCAATCGATTCTCGATCAGCACACGTCGCCCTGGGGCGTGAAGGTCACCATGGTCGAAGTGAAGCAGGTGGATCTTGCCCGAACAGATGATCCGCGCCATCGCGCGCCAGGCCGAGGCCGAACGCGAGAAGCGCGCCAAGATCATCAATGCCGATGGCGAATATACCGCGGCCGAGAAGCTGTCCATGGCGGCCGAGGTGATCCAGAAGCAGCCGGCGGCGATCCAGTTGCGATATTTGCAGACGCTGATGGATATCGGCGGCGGCCAAGGCAATAAGATCATCGTGTTTCCCGCTGCCTATCGATATAATTACTAGTTTGCAAAAAGCTGTGGAGCGGACGGAGAAGTGAAGAACAAGGAAACCGGCGAATTTGAGCTGGTGGTCGGCAACGGCCAGATCATCAGCGGATTTTTTATTCTGGCGTTGCTCCTGGCGGTATTTTTCGCGATGGGCTTCATCGTGGCGCGCGCCAAATACCAGCAGGAGCCGGCCGCTACCACAACCGCATCGAGCACGCAGCCGGAGTTGCGGCAGCAGCCCGCGGCCGCGCAGCCTCCGGCCCAACCTCCGGCCGATACGAAGAGCGATTCGCGCGCAGAAGACGCCACCAAGCCTCCGCTCGATTCGCCGCCGCCCGCACGCCCAGCCGAGACGGCTCCGGAACCTCCCCCTGTAGTGGCGGAATCGATGCAAGGAACATTTTGGCAGGTGACCGCGACAAAGGATCCCGCCGCCGCGCGCGCCATGCTACAGAGCATGAAAGACATGGGTCTGCCTGCGTCGTTGAGCCCGGGGCCTAACGATTTCACGCGCGTGCTCGTCGGCCCCTACACCGACACCGCCACCATGGCGAAGGTTAAGACGCAACTGGAAAACGCGGGACTGCATCCGGTGAAGCACATACAGTGAGCGGGCAGTTGGTTCAAATTGACGGCCTCTCGGCGGATCGAGATACCGCGCAGGCCAAGAGACCTGCGCCACGGCGGCTGCCGGAATGGGCGCGAAAGAGCCGCACGCATTTCGAATCGCTGAACCGCCTCAAGACCGGATTGCGCCAGCTCAACCTGCACACGGTTTGCGAATCGGCGCGATGCCCGAATATCCACGAATGCTTCCACCGCGGCGCGGCGACGTTCATGATTCTGGGAAATTACTGCACGCGCGGCTGCGGCTTCTGCTCGGTGCCGAAGGCCAACCCGCGCAAGCAGGACATGCGGCTCGACCCGGCCGAGCCCGCCAACGTGGCCCGCATGGCCGCCAGCCTTAACCTACGCTACGTCGTGATCACCAGCGTAAACCGCGACGATCTTGACGGACGGCGGATCGCATCACTTTGCCGAGACGGTCCGCAAGGTGCGCCGCGCGCTGCCGGAAGCGCGCGTCGAAGTGCTCACGCCCGATTTCTGCGGCGATCTCGATGCGGTGGCGCGCGTGCTCGATGCCGGTCCGCATGTCTTCAACCACAACATGGAGACCGTGCCGCGCCTCTATCGCCGCGTGCGGCCGCAAGCCAATTACCAGCAGTCGCTCGATGTGCTCGCATTCGCGCGCCGCCACGCGCCGCACACCCTCACGAAATCGGGATTCATGGCGGGTCTCGGCGAAACTCGAAGAGGAAGTCCACGCTCTGCTCCGGATCTGCGCGCACACCAGGTGGACGTCGCGACCATCGGCCAGTATTTGCAGCCCACGCGCCGCAATCTGCCGGTGGCGGAATACGTCGAGCCGCGCCAGTTCGACGCCTATCGCGATTACGGGCTCTCGCTCGGCTTCCAGATGGTGTTCAGCGGCCCGCTGGTGCGGAGTTCTTACATGGCCGATGCGGTAGCCGATGCCGCCGCTCACACCGCGCCCGCCGGGTCCGGCATGCTGAACTGGCTGCTTTCGGTCGCCACGGGCGGTCTGCTGATTCTGATTTTTCCGCGATTCAACCTCGCCTGGCTTGCGCCCTTCGCGCTCACGCCGCTGCTCATCGCCGCCGCGCGCGAACCGCGCGCATGGCGCCGCTTCCTGATGGGCTGGGCGAGCGGCATCGTGTTCTGGTTCGGCGTTTGTTATTGGATCCAGTTCGTCCTCTCGTTCCACGGCGGTCTTGGAGATCCGCTGAGCTGGGCCGTTTTCATGCTCTTCTGCCTGGCGAAAGGGCTGCACATGGCTGTGTTCACGCTGCTCGCCGGAATCCTGATCCGCCGGTGGTGGGCAATCCCGGCGGTGGCTGCGTTGTGGGTGGCGATCGAGGTCACGCATGGGCCGCTTGGATTCGCGTGGCTCGCGTTGGGAAACGCGGGAATCGATATGGGCGTGCCATTGCGCCTTGCGCCGCTGACGGGCGTCTACGGCATTTCGTTCGTCTTCGCCTCCATGTCCGTGGCGATTGCGCTGATCGCGCTGCGCCGTCCACGCACCGAATTGCTGTGGCTCGCAGCGCTGCCATTCCTCATTTTCCTCTCGCCAATGCCCGCCGAGCACCGCGGCCAGGAGCCCGCGCTGCTGGTGCAGCCGAATATTTCCGAAACCGAGCAGTGGACCACCGATTCGGTGTTGCGCCTCGAAGAAGCACAGATGTCCGCAACCTTGCGCGGCGTGCTGATGGCGGGACAGCGTCCGCCGGAAATCGTAGTCTGGCCGGAAGAGCCCGCGCCGCTTTACTACTATGAGGACGCCCACTACCACGACGAAATCGACCGGTTGGCGCAGGCCGCACGCGCGTACCTGCTAATCGGCACGGTGGCGCGCTCGCCCCAGGGCGCGCCATTGAATTCGGCTCTGCTGGTGTCGCCGCAGGGCAAAGAGGTCTCGCGATACGACAAGGTGAACCTGGTACCGTTCGGCGAGTTCGTGCCGTGGCCGTTCGGCAGCGTTGCCAATACGATTTCCACCGAGGCAGGCAATTTCGAACGCGGGAAACGCGTGGTGGTTTCGCCGATGGGCACGCATCAACTGGGCACATTTATCTGCTACGAATCGGTCTTTCCGAACTTTGTCCGCCAGTTCGTTCACGATGGCGCCGATGTGCTCTTCACCATCTCCAACGATGGCTGGTTCGGCAAGAGCGCCGCGCGCGAGCAGCATCTTTCGATCGTGCGCATGCGCGCCGCGGAGAACCGTCGCTGGATTCTGCGCGCGGCGAACGATGGGATCACAGCCACTGTCGATCCGGCGGGACGCGTATTGGGTCACCTGCCGCTCTACGAGGCGGCGACCTCGTACACAAGCTTTAACTTCATCTCGCAGCAGACGCTCTATACACGCTTCGGCGATTGGTTCCCCGCACTATGCACAATCATCGCGTTGGCAGGTTTGATTGGGTCAATCGGCGGAATCAGAATGCCCTTATTTCGACGATCCGCGAAGTCGTAACGGGCGGCTGCTCATGGACGTGAAACTCCAGGTGCATGCCGCGACCGATGAAGTGTTCCTTCAACATGCTGCCGCCCCATGTAGATCCGTGAATCCGCGCAGGCACGGGCTCGGGACAGAACACCGGATGCCCAGAAATCCACGCCTCATTCGAGCTCTGGCTGACGATGGTATAAACGCGATTTTGCGTTTCGATTTCCAGGACTGTCCCCGGCGCTACATGATGCAGGTTAACGCCACCCTCGATCTCCGATTGGATCATGTTGCGGTTGATGTTGTCGCTCAGGTGAGGATTCGGCGGAAACACGTCCGGGAGTTCCCCGTGAGCGTTGGTGTTTGTGTCGAAGGCAGACAGAGTCTGAATTCCCCCACCCCTGATTCTACGCCAATGCCATGCTTTCAGGAGGCGCCGAAACGCACGTGTTGTCTGCCCGCTTAACTCCTTGGTTAACCCCCGCGCTGGTTCCCATTCTCCAGGAACGCGCGCAAGCGGTGGCTGCGGCTGGGATGCCGCAGTTTGCGCAGCGCCTTCGCCTCGATCTGCCGGATGCGCTCGCGCGTCACCGCGAAATTCTGGCCCACCTCTTCGAGCGTGTGTTCGCTGCCGTCTTCCAGGCCGAACCGCATCTTGATGATCTTCTCTTCGCGCGGCGTGAGCGTCTTCAGCACCTGCGCCGTCTGCTCCCGCAGATTCAGATTGATCACCGCGTCCGACGGCGAAATGCCGTTCTGATCCACGATGAAATCGCCCAGGTGCGATTCTTCCTCTTCGCCGATGGGCGTCTCCAGCGAGATCGGCTCCTGCGCCACGCGCAGCACCTTGCGCACCTTCGAGACCGGAAGCTGCATGCCGCTTGGCCAGCTCTTCGTTGGTCGGCTCGCGGCCCAGTTCCTGCACCATCTGCGCGCGAAGTGCGGATCAGCTTGTTGATGGTCTCGATCATGTGGACCGGAATGCGGATGGTCCGCGCCTGATCGGCGATGGCGCGCGTAATCGCCTGCCGCACCCACCAGGTGGCGTAAGTCGAAAACTTATAACCGCGGCGGTACTCGAACTTATCCACCGCCTTCATCAGCCCGATGTTGCCTTCCTGAATCAGGTCGAGGAACTGCAGGCCGCGGTTGGTGTAGCGCTTGGCGATGCTCACCACCAGGCGCAGGTTGGCCTCGATCAGTTCCTTCTTGGCGGTCTCGGCTTCGCTGATGCGCCTTGGTGATGATTTCGAGCGTGCGGCGCAGCTCGGCCGCCGACGCGCCGAACTCCTCTTCGAGCTGCTGCAGCCGCTGCGCATGCGCTTGCTGCTCCTTGCGGAGTTCCTTCATGCCATCGGCGCGCCGCGCCGGACCAGGATTCCAGCTTGCGTCTGCACCCGCGCGATCTCGCTTTCGACCGGCTTCAGCTCCTCCACCGCCGCGCGCAAGCGCCTCGATCAGGTGGCGGATCACCGGGCTCTGGAAGCGCACGCGTGCGCATCAGCCGCGAAGTCTTCACGATCAGCCGGCCCAGCTCCCACAGCTGCCGGCGATATTGCTTGGGCTTCATGCCGCGCGGAATGGCCAGCAGCTTCTGCCGGCACTGCAGGATGCGTTTGTAGTGGCGCGCGATCTCTTCCACCGCAGCGGACGAACTCCTGGCGCTTCTCCTCCACCAGTTCGTCGGTGAGGATGGGGTCGGCAGATCTGCAGCACGTCGCGCGCGGAGATCGCGTCTTGCGCCATCTCCTCGCCCATGGCGATGATTTCCTGAATCACCAGCGGCGCGCGCGAGAGCGATTTCAAGACGGTGCTCTGGCCGCGCTCGATGCGGCGCGCGATTTCCACTTCGCCATCGCGCGTGAGCAGCGGCACGGTGCCCATCTCGCGCAGGTACATGCGGACGGGGTCGTTGACCTTTTCGCCCAATGCCGGCGGGCAGTTCGAGATCGAGCGGTTCTTCGCTCTCTTCGAGCTTCTTCTCGAAATCCTTGGGCTCTTCCAGGATTTCGATGCCGGCGACGTCCAGACCGGCCAGCACGTCGTCGAGCTCGGCGCCGCCTGTCGAGATCGCCAGGCAGAACTTCGCTTACTTCGTCGTACAGAACGTAGCCTTTTTCCTTGCCCATCTGTACGAGCCGTCTGAAGCCCGTCAAATTTGTCTTCAATCGCCACTGAAGCCCCGTAACTCCCCGTGAACTACGGAATCCAGATCATTGTACACCACGGCGCGGCGCCGAATCGCCCTTTTCCAGCCGGCTCCAATTCCTGCATCAGACGCATCGCCTCCTCCAGATTTCCCGCGCGCTCCGCTTCGTTGATACGCGTCTTCAATTGCGCGGAGCGCTGGCCGCGCCGCCGTCGCCCAAGCCGCGCCAGACACTTCCGTCCCCATTCGATGCCGAACTCTTCGGCCGCCGGATCCTCCGCGAACGCGATCTCCGCCAGCACGCGCCGGTCGTCCTCTTCCAGCGCGGCCGCTCACCGCGTCGAAAGTCACCGGGCCGCCGGCCGTATGCGCGGCGATGGCGGCCTGCAAGATGCGCCGCGTATCCAGCGAATCGAGCTCCATTTCCGATCAGTTCTTCGATCAACTGCCCGCACGCCTTCGGCGTCCGGAGAGGATCACGTTCAGCAGCCCGCGTTCATCGGGCGCGGATCGCGCTCTTGGGCAGCTCGACCAGGTTTCGCCTGCCGTCCCGCCGCCGAGCGGAGGAACGTATCGAGCACCATGCCCTGCTCCACGCCGATATAACCCGCGACGTCGTTGGCGACCGCCATCCGTTCCAGCCGGTCGGAGATTCGCTGCACCGCGGGTAACAGATACTGAAGCACCGAAATCTTTCCCTCCGACGTGTGCATGTCGATACTTCTTGCGCGCCGCGTCCGCCAGCCAGTAGAAATATCCCTTGGCCTGCTCGAGCCGTTCGCGGTAGGCGTCGGCGCCGCGCTCCTTGCAGTATTCGTCGGGATCGAGGCCGCCATCGAGTTCCATGATGCGCACCTGCATGCCTTCCTCGAGCAGCAGGCCGATGGATTTCTCGGCGCGCCTTCGCGCCCGGCGGCATCGGGATCGAAATTCATCACGATGCGGCGAGTGCCGCTTCAGCGCCTGAACCTGCTGGGCGGTGAGCGCCGTGCCGCAGACTGGCCACCACCGCGCCGATGCCGGCCGCGGTGACGCCGATCGCATCCATGTATCCTTCCACCAGAATCGCCCGCTCCTCCTTGCGGATCGCCTCCTTGGCGCGATGCAGATTGTACAGCACGTAGCTCTTCTTATATATCGGCGTTTCCGGCGAATTTAAATACTTGCGCTTGTTCGTCCGCCGCCAGCGCGCGGCCGCCGATAGGCGATGATCTTGCCCGATTCGTTGTGGATGGGAAACATCAGGCGGTTGCGGAAACGGTCGTAGTACCCGCCGCCCTCGCGCTGTCCGATGAGGCCCGATTCCACCATTTGCGCGGCGGGAAACTGCCGCTCCTCGAAGAGGCGCAGCAGCGCGCGGCCGGACGGTCAGCGAATAGCCCAGGCCGAACTGCTCGATGGTCTCCGGCGTCACGCCGCGCCGCGCCAGATAGGCCCGCGCCGCCTCGCCCGCCGGACCGTGCAGGTTGGCGCGGAATGCTCCTGCGCCAGTTCGTGCATCTGCAACAGCGCCCCGCGCATCCGCGCATCTTCGTCGGCATATTGCGAGCGCTTCGGCATGGGGATGCCGTAGCGTTCGGCCAGGCTCTTGAGGGCTTCGTAAAAGCTGATGCCTTCGATCTTCATCACGAACTTCAAGCACGTCGCCGCTGGCCTGGCAGCCGAAGCAGTGATAGAACTGCTTGCCTTCGATGACGTTGAAACGAGGGCGTCTTTTCCTGTGAAACGGGCACAGTCCCTTATAGGTGTCGCGCGCCGCTCTTCTTCAGCGTGGACACGTACTCGCCGATCACGCTGACGATATTGACCGAGGACTTCAACTGATCGACGAATTCCATGCGCTTCGCTATTATGGCTCGCTTCGCGAGCGGGGTCGGGGGTCGGGGTCGGGGGTCGGGGACGGCTCGCCTCGCTCGCTCGGAGTGGTTGTTGAGACACTTAGGGCTTCCTCGATTTAGGGCCCCGGGATTTTGAGGCCGTTTCGGTTACATAGCGGGTGTTTTGCTTCTTATGCGACCGACTGGAAGTGCGTCTTGGCTTCCGCCAGGCGGGCGGCGCGACCGATGAGGCGAGCGATATCGGGCAGGGAATAAACAAAGCCACCGCAGAGTTCGGGGGACGGGAATTCCTTGGCCTGGTCCACCGGCTCGCCCTTCAGATGAGCGAGTTGGGTCAGGAGGATTGCCTCTTCTTGTGCTTGAACGTGTTTTGATTTGCGATCCGATTGCAACGATTTCAGCTCGGCGCGGCTCTTTTCGATGGCGTGTTGGATGCGGTGGGCGTAGGTGGAAGTTCGGCGCAGTTCTTTGAGCGTTTCGGCGAAGGCGTCATCTTGCAGGGTTTCGAGTCTGACGAAGAGGGACCGCTCCAGAGCAAGGAGGCGCGTTAAACGCCAATTGTTTTCGGCGACGTTGCGGACCAGATCCTGTTCGGGGGTGCCAATGGGGGCGTAGGTCTGGAAGTAACCTTCGACGTGTTTTTCGACGGCATCTTCCTCGCCGGGCAGGGCAGGGTTGCCTTTGCTTGTGAAGTGATGTTTGACTGCGTTCGAGGCGACGATCTTGCGGCCTGCGTCGCTGGTTGGACCCGTGAAACGTTGCGCGGCGATCTGGGCTGGGCTGGACATTTCGTTTCTCCTGTTCGTATCAAAATGAAAAGGGCTGCCTGACGCGGCGAGGCGCGTCGGCAGCCCTTTTTCTAATTCCAGATTAACAGGAGGGCTCCAAATTTCGGGTGTGCGAGGGGTTGGAAAATTGGGGTTAAGTGATTTGAGGACAGTGGTTTAAAAATTATTTTGAAAATCTGTGACTCGCATTTCGAGGGCGGGCATCTTGGTTCTGGATGCGCTTGTGAGGAGTCAACTAACATCAGTTTAAAGAGCAACGGAGAGATCGCATTTCCGCTGGCACGGCCCGGTGTGCTGGTCGGGTACAGGTGACAGTTTCTAACTGCAGTGCTATCGTCCCAAATAGGTTCATGCAGCGCGCTCGAATTGTTGGAAGCTTTCTCGCGCTTGGTATGCTTGCGCTGTTTGCCCAGTCTGCAATGCCGACCATTCGGACGTCAGTGAGGCTGGTAACCGCGCCCACCCTGGTGTTCTCGAAAGAGCGGCGGCTCGTTCCAGCTCTCGAAGCATCCGATTTTCGGGTCTTTGACAACGGGCAACTTCAAAAAGTCGTACTCGACGCGTCGTCCGCACCGCTCTCAGTTGTCATCGCTATTCAAGCCAATCAGGACGTCCGCGAATATATCTCTTTCATCGTGAGAGCGGGGAGCGTTATCGAAAGTCTCTTGCTTGGTGAGTCCGGCGAGGCGGCAATAATCACCTATCGCGACGAGGTCACGGTCGTAAAGCCGTTCGAAACGGGTGAACTCCAATCGGCGCTTCGTAAGATCTCGGCAACCGGCCGCAATGCCCATATGCTCGATGCCGGCTTGCGTGGTCTTACGCTACTAAGGCAGCGACCGGCCGGGCGGGCACGCGTTCTGATCTTCATCGGGCAGCCGATGGACAGCGGAAGTGAAGTCAGTCTGCGATTCCTCAAAGAGACGGCGGACAGAGACAACGTGGCAGTGTTCGCCATCACCTTACCTGAATTTGGTAAAGCTTTCGTTTCGGACAACTTCTCTTTAAGTGCTCTTCCCAGCGAGGACCGAGGGGGATACAAGGCCAGCGTGAATCTCGGTGCGCTGCTTTCGGCGCTGAGGCGGAGCAGCGGAGCAGAATCCAGCGACGATCCCCTTTCCATCCTGACAGCCGCCACGGGGGGCACGCAAGTTCACATCCGCAAGCAGAAAGCATTCGAGGAAGCGATCTCGGCTATCGGAGAAGAGCTGAGGAGCGCGTATCAACTGAGCTATTCGCCGAGATCAAACGACGCTGGTTATCACACGATCAAAGTGGAGGTAGACGTGCCCAATGCCACAGTGTTTTCGCGGCCAGGCTATTGGAGGGATAGCGAGTAAGCCGGCTATGAAAATTGGGGCGAAGTTCTGGGCCATAATCTCTGCCGGCAACCTCGACGTGGGAGTCATTGAGTATCTTGAGGTTCGGGATGTCGGCGGTATTCCAGGACCTCAGTGCGAACTCGAATATTGACGGACCGATTGGCAAGCCTTTGGCTTCGATCCGTTCGAGCGAGTCGTCGACTTCCTGGTGAAACAGATTGAGGCTGCGGCGGCTGACGGCGTAGTGGTGGCGTGGCCGGGTTAATTTTCAACCGGCACTTTCACGCCGGCATCCACGACCAGAACATCCAGAGAAACTCTCTGGGGCTCGAGTTTGAGGCCGAGCTGCTCCGGCAAGGCGGAGAAAATCGATGGACGATCAGAAGCGGCGTCCGGATTGCCCGGCTGTACGACTTCGGGCTGCCAGTCGAGCGTCAGGTCGAATTGGCCTGCTAGACCCGTGAAATCGACGACTGGGCGGCCTACCTCCTTAGTTAGCCGATTGGCAAACTGGGCCATCGTTACCGAGATCCCTACCGCGTGTCCACCTCTTGCGCTGAACCTGTACGGTCCGGGGGTTGCCGATAGGCGCACTTTCGAACCGCGCTTGTCTACCACCAGAGCGTAGACCGGGAACTCGCGGGACTCGTGGTGAAGTTTCAGCTTGAAGCGTTCGTCAAGTAGCCGTTGCAACATCAGAAGAACCTGGGAATCGGAAGCGCCGGGCGGAAACTTCGCGGAGATATCGAAGTTTTCCGTGTCCCACTAGTCCGGGCCCTTGAACTGATAATCTACGCCCTCCGCAACGCCGTAAGCCATGCCGATGAGCCGCTTCAGCGAAACGTTTTCGATGATCCAACTTTCCGGGGAGCGCTTGATCCGGTCCACGCCGGTTCCCGATTTGTCGGGTTTCAAAGATGCGACTTCAAAGGCGGGACGAGTGTCCACGGACTGCGCCATAAGTCCGCATACGGCTAGACCCATAAGCAATCCGCCCGTCAGAAGCCCTGCCCCTGACAGCGTCCAGGCCGGCGTCGGGGAATGGCTGACAAGGCGGGAGATGCGGCGTTTTAAAGAGCCGCCGTTGGCAGCCAAGAGAGGCGGTAGATGTTCCGGCCGATGCGACTCCAAACTCGCGAGCGCTGAAACGTACGCCAACGTATCGCCAGTGAGCGCTACCGCAATATCGTCGCAGCAGGCCTCTCGTTCATCGTCTATTTGGCGCGACAGCCACCAGACGGCCGGGTGATAGAACAGCAATGTCTCCGCGGCTCTCTGCAGCACGTTGACGAGATAATCATGCCGCCGGATATGAGCCAGTTCGTGCGCCAGGAGGGCTTCGATGTCCTCTGGCGCGAGCCCCGTTATGGCGGCGGCGGGAACAAGGATAGCCGGCTTAAGCCAGCCAACGACGGCGGGCGTCTGCACAAAGCCTGACACGAGCAGCCGCACGGGGAACGAAAGGCGGGTCCGGGTGATGAGTGAGCCTAAGGCGTCCCGCCATTCTGCTGGAGGAGCGCTGACCCGCAGCAACCTATTCGGGCCGCGACAATGCAACCGCCGATGAGCCGAATCGACAGCACAAAGGAACAGATGAGCCAAATGACCACCAGCCAAGTCATGGCGTCACTGGGGTGTGCGCCAGGCGCCATCGCCGGCAAGATTCAAAAGGTATCGAGCCAAGATGCGGGCCAACCGACCGGCGGCGCGGTGAGAACGCCGGAAATCAGCGTCATGGCAGGGACTGGACTTGGCGAGGAGTTCGTAACGAGAGTGACTATCGGAGCCGCAATCATTGCCCCTAACGCCGCACAGGACAGGATATACCGGATTCCCGCGCTTTGCGGAGGGACGAACTGCGTTCGCGCGATCAGATAGAGACAGGCGATTAAGGCCCCTTGCCACAGGAAATGGACCAAGGCCCAGCCGAGACGTTCCACCAGAGGCTGCGTTGACAGAACAAGGATCATGTTCATGACGGGTTCCGCTTTCCCTTTCGGAAGGTCTCGATCATCTTGTGGATATCGGCCAATTCCGCGGCTGACGCGGCCTTAGCCGAAAGAGCGCCCAGTAAAAGGCTCTTGGCCGAGCCTTCGAAGGCGCGCTGCAAGAGATCTCCAGCGATCCGCTTTTGAGTCTGTTCCTTGGGTAAGGCCGGCTCGTAGACGTGCGATCCAAAGCGCTCGCTCCTGATGAGCAATCCCTTTTCCGTCATCAGTTGCATCTGCTTCATAGTCGTGGTGTAGCCTCGGCCTTTGCCGAGTTGTTCATGGACGTTCCGAACCGTGGCGGGGCCCAGACGCCAGAGCGTCGCCAGAATATCAAGCTCGGCGGCGGTGGGAAGCGGAAGCTCTTTGGGCACGGATCGGGGCGATGAAGGCATCTGTTGCAGGAGGGTACTGCAATAAAAATCGCATGTCAACGATAATTTTCGCAGGGCGCGCCGTTGTCGCAGCTGTTTTCCAGGTAGGACGCTAGTAATTTGGGACAAACGATCAGGTCTTCCGCTATCAGCCGGTGCTACGATTCTGGCTGAGAGTCGCCAAGTGAAGAACGAACGCGAGGCCGAGCGTCTGCGAAATGTAGTGGCGGGTTCGTTGGATGCGGAAAGCGAAACGCCCGATCTCGCCCGCAAGGCTTTCCAAAGCCGGACGCAGTTCCACCGCCTCTTTCGCGCGTTGCTTGCGGAGACGCCGGCGGCCATGCGGCGGCGGTTGCTGCTGGAGCGCGCGGCGTGGCAGTTGGGCCGGTTTTCCGGCGCGATCACCGAGGTCGCTCTAGATGCGCAGTACGGCTCGCTCGAAGCTTTCACCCGCGCATTCCGCAAAGCTTACGGCGTTTCGCCGAGCCTTTACCGCAGAATGGGCTTATCGCACGCTCGGCTGGCGGGCGCGAGCGGCGTTCACTTCGTGGCCCCCGGATGTCTATCAAAAGGAGTGTTCGAAATGGATCTCTTCGACCGATTCGCCGGGCATGAATCCTGGCACACGCGAAAACTGCTGGAGCACGCGCGCCAGCTCACTGACGAGCAACTCGACCGGCCTATCGCAACGCCAGAACTGCTGCCCTGGCACGAGCCCGAGCGGAGCCTCAGGGAGCTGCTGGACCGCATCGTCTTCACCAAGGAAGTGTGGACTGCGGCGATGACGGTGGGCGAAATCCCCGAGATGAAACGAAAGCTCAGCCCGGCCGAGATGCTGACGCGATACGAGCGGGCAGATTAGGAGTTCCAGCGTGTGTTGTGTACGGTACGAGCGCGCGGCGGCTGGGACGACACGTTCATCGATGGACTGTGCCAACCGCCGGAAGAGTTCACTTTCGGCGGGATGCTGGCGCACGTTATCACATTCAACTCGTACCGGCGATTGACTGCTGCATCGTGTCAACGCCAAGTAGAAATGTCCTAAACTCCGCCAAGTAGAAATGTCCGGTTTGGCAGTGAGTTTCGAGAGGTGTGGTTTAGAGTGTGAATGATTCTCTGGGACGTCGCGGTTCTGGGGAAGATTCAAAGCCGATGCGACGGAGTTGGCTCCGAAGTAAACGGCGGCAAACCCTCGGTTAACCGGGCCCTGCGGGGTACCCTCCGGGGGTTTTGCTTTTGTAGGCAAGCTTACTTTGGTGAGACTCCCGAGCAGAGGCTTTGAATAAAATAAACGCGACGTTGGACGGGCCGCTTTTGCCCGGCCTACCGAATTGGTTTTAAGCTGCGGAGCTTGGCGGCGGCTTCGAGAGCAGACAGAGCGGTTTTCTCCGGACTGGTCAGGTGGAAGTTCTCCATCCATCGACTTTTGGCGCGCGGTGCGGCGGGTTTGCGTGCACGCGCGAGCTTGGGCTTTGGCACTCTGGGACGCGGCTCGCAAGCGGTGACCGTTACGTAGCGGTTGCCGAAGCGCACCGCCATGGAGGCGTCGAGCCGCATCTCGATGCGGACAGCGGCCCCCCGCAGGCCCGCACGAACGTCGCTGCGGGCTATCCGGTAGGTCTGCGTATTGAACTGAATCGTGTACCCATCGCTGACTTGTCGGTTTTCCACATAGCTCAGCGAAGCAGCCAGTGAGTGCTCCTTGCCTAACGCCCGATGGGCGTCGTCGCTGCTGGCCGGAACGACGGCAATCGTTTTGTTCCACCATACGACAAACTCCTCTTCCAAATAGGCGTTGGCGTGTTCCAGGCTCTTTGCCCCAGCCACCCTCAGACCTTTCACCAGACGGTCCTGCGCCGTCTGGAAACTGCGTTCCACTCGACCCTTGGCCTGCGGCGAGTGCGCCCCGATCCACACGATGTCCAGTTCCCGAAGCGCCCGTCCGATCTGGGTCGGCGGTAAAGGTTCGCGCTCGTCTCGCGGTAACGCGGTGGCATACCGCGCCGTTTTCGGAGCCGTTTGAAACAAACCTGCCTTGTCGGTGTAATAGCTGACTGGCCGGCCATGCCGTTCCACGTAGCTCCACACCAGCCGCATGTTTTCCGCTGTCGAATCGTGCAATACGAATCGCGCATGGAGCCGGCTGGACGCGTCGTCGATCATGTGGATCAGGTAGAGCTTCGGACCGCGATCCTCTAGCCAGGCATGCTCGCTGGTATCCCACTGCACCAACTCGCCCACTCGTGACCGGCGCGGTCTCCACTGATGGATCGTGTCGACCCGCTGCCGGCTGGCACGCCACAGCTTGCCTTCGATCATCCAGCTCCGCACCGTCTCGCGACCGGCATGTATGTCGTGGTTGCTGGCCAGGTACTCTGCCGCCAGCGTGGGACCGAAGCCGTGATAGACTTCGCGGCCCAGTATCTCCACCGCTTTTTGCTTGGTCTTCTCGTCCAGCTTGCGGTTGGACGGCCGCCCGCGCAGGGCATGTACTAACGCCTTGTCCCCCTTGCCCTTTAGCCGCTTCAACAGCCGGCGCACATGCCGCTCGCTCTGGCCGATCTCCTCGGCGGCCTGTCGTTGCGTGATCAGGCCCTTCTTTGCTTTTTTCAATGCGACCAGCCGGTCGCGGTCCTTTTGCGTCATGAGAAATGTTCCTGAATCCACCCCTCCAGCCTGGACCCGTCAATAGGACATTTCTACTTGGCACGATTAGGACATTATCATTTGGCGCTGACACCACTGGGCCGTTTCTTGACGTATCATGAAATATCATGATACGATATACATGGAAGCGCCATGCCCGCCATACGCGAGAAATTCGCCACCCAAGTTAATTCCGAGATTCTCTCGGCCGTGCGCGGTCTTGCCGAAAAGGAAGGTCGCCAGCTACAGGTGCTCGTGGAAGAAGCCCTCGCCGATCTGATCGAGAAGCGCAAGAAGGCGTACCCTCGCGCGCACGTCATGGGCGCTTACCTCGCCAGCCACGACAAGTACGCTTCCCTGTACAAAAAGCTCGCTGAATGATGGACTACCTCACTATGGCCGAGGTGCTGGCCATGCACGCCGACCAGATCGAGCGTTACGGCGGCAGCCACGGCGTCCGGGATCCCGGTCTGCTAGAAGCCGCCCTCTTCCGGCCGCAGACCGGCTATTACGCCGATCTGATTGAGGAAGCCGCCGCCCTTTGGGAGAGCGTGTCTCAAAACCATCCATTCATTGACGGCAACAAGCGCACGGCCTTTGCCGCCACCTACACGTTTCTCGCTATCAATGGCGCTCGGCTCTCGGCCGATGCCCAGAAGACGCAGGATTTCGTGCTCGCCCTCTACGAAAAAAACCATTTCACCTTTGACAGGCTTGTACCGTGGCTGCGCGCGCACGTCGATTTCGACGACCATCGCGCGCCGCAGTAACCAAACTGGTGAGAAATGCGGTTAGCTTCTACCGCGGAGCCGCGCAATCTCCCGCCGGTCGCGCTTGGATGGTTTTCCTTCGCGCCCCGATTCCACGGGCAGCATGGCTTTGCGTTCCGCCGCCAGCTTGAGCCGTAACTCGCGGCTCTCTTCGGTCTCGCGGTAGAGCGTCTGCGCCACCGCCGCCGGACCGCGTATTTCGCTGAGGCCAAGCACATCCACCTGAAAATCGCCACTATCGTTCTTCACCGTCAGCCGGTCGCCGGCGTGCATGTCGCGCGAAGGCTTGACCTGTTGCCCGTTGCAGGCGATCCGGCCAAGATCGCACGCATGCGCGGCGAGCGAGCGCGTCTTGAAAAATCGCGCGGCCCAAAGCCATTTGTCGATCCGCATGAGGATTCAGCCTTAATCGTAGCTCCCCTCGACGAACCAGCCGCGTGGGCAACAGTAAAGCCGATAAAGCCCGCCATCGGAGAGCGCGATATCCCATTCGTCGCGCGACCATGGGTCTGCCGTCCACCAATCGCCCGAGGTGCGCCACGGGCCGGCCGATTCGACCACGTTGCCGCGAATGCGATCGGCGGTTACGAATGTAGGATGCGAAGCGGCGATCGCCACGCGCGCGGCGCGCGGCGGACGGTACATCCGAAAGGCTAAACAGGTTGAAATGCCGGGTTTGGCGATCAGTGCCTGGCGCGATTTCGCCGGTGATAGCTCAAGCGGCGCTGCACGGTACGCGGCTTTATGGAATGAGTCTGGGCGATGCGTATCCAGCAATTTCACCGCCCCCGCGCGGTCTTCGCCCACAATGGCGCGGATGCGTGCCAGCGTCAGTTCGAGCTTCACCGGCTCGGGCGCGGCGGGTGTGAAGAGTCCGCCCTGCGCGGCGCGCGGCTTCACGGGGTTGGCCGCCATCCACACGTGTACGATCGGCGCCGTGGGCGGATGCGCTTCCAGATCGAGCTGCATCAATTTCAAGAACGCCTTGGCGTCGAGCGAGGGCACAGGCAGCCGCAGCGTGCGCTCATGCGTGCTGCGATTTTCCAGGCGTAGCCGCAAGCGCAACTCATTGGTGGAGAGTGCGCGCGTGGCCAGGTGCGTGATCAATCCGTTAAGCAGACGCGCCAGCAGAAACGAGAGCGGCTCGAGCAGTTCCACCGGATATTCCAGATCGATTTCCTCCTCGAAGCGCTGCGGATCTTCGATGAGCAGTAGCTTCCGCTCTACTTCTCCGCGCGCGAGCCGGTGCAGCTTGAGGCCCTCCGCGCCCAACCGTTCGGCGATGCCCAGCGCTGGAAGCGCGCCGAATTCACGCAGAAGACGGATGCCCCAACGCGCCAGGGTCTCGGCCAGCTCGGGCGAGGGCGCAAGCACAGAAACCGGCAGATCGCCCAGAAACTTAGCCTCGTCGCCATACGGGACTATGCTGACGCCAGGAAAGGCGCGCGCCGCGCAGATGGCGGTATCGGGATTGGAGGCGATGGCGATCCGCGCCTTTACGCCCATCTCTTCGGCCCGCCGCGCGATTGCCGCAGCTACATCCTGCGGCAATCCGAAGAGCCGGTCGAGGCCGGAAGCGTCGAAGGTGAACGCGTTGGGTTGGCCCGGGGTCGCCGCGCTCTGTTCGACCAGCGGCGAAAAGTCGAACGCCAGCGCGCGCAGATCGCCCTCACCGCACAGGCAGCAGAACATGCGCCGCTCCCCTTGCGGATGGTTTCCGCCGCGCTACATGTATCGACATGCCGTCGAACATGCGCGAAACGCGTTGCGCGCCCGACCACGCCGCGCCTTGGCGCGCGCATTCCACCAGCAGCGAGGCACAGGTCTTAGCGTTCGGTTCGAGCCCCAGCGCTACCAGCGCCGTCGGTGTATGCTCCACTGCGCGCCGCAACCGGAACCATGAATTGAGGGGTATGCGCCGCGCGGTGACGGGCGGAGTATCGCCCAGATCCACCGCGACCAGCCCGAAACCGCCGCCGGCGGTCAACAGGTCGGCCGCTTTGAGCGCCTTGGAGGCGTCGTGTCCGCAGCGGATCCACAGCACGCGGTCAAGCTCGACCCCCGCCGCTTCGGCCGAGGTGGGATGAAAGGCGTCGTCGGCATCTACCAGCGCGCAGGTTTCCTGTCGCCCCGTGGCGGCCGCCATCATCGCCATGAGCACACTGGTGCGGCCTGACGATGCAGGTCCAACGATCTCCGTCAGGCATCCGCGCGGCAACCCGCCGATGGCGCGGTCGATTTCAGCAATGCCCGTGGAAACCGTTTCCACCGGGAGACGCGTTTGCCAATCGAGTGGGCGGCCGAGCGCGGATTCGAATTGCTGTTTGAGAGCCGAGGCGTTCATGTTCGCTTTTTGTTCGCCTAAGCCGATTTTTGCAGAAATGGGGGCAGGGGTCAAGAACGGAGATCATGCGATGGGGAGGTTTCTATTAACTTAATTCAGTAATCGTCTTTCTTGACGGCGATGTCCATTGCCGACGTCCAACACGGATTTTGGAGAATCAGCCCCTCCACGACAGCCATTCTCAGCATCGACGTCTAGGACGAGCTCGCCGAGGCGCGGTGGTCGGAAACTCGGCGCCGGGCGCGATGACCTTGGCCCGTAGCTTCCTCTGTGGAAAGTCCTTCGGGTTGAGCGTTACGATGAACGCGGCATTTCCGGTTTCCGCGCACGCGCAGAAAGGGTCGTCAGCCGGATCGGGGGAAACCTCCTCTGCAATCGGAGCCTTGATGAATTCAGCTTGCTCACGCACGATGTTACCGATCAGATTCCGGCGAACGCCGAGCCGTCCCATTACCTGCTTGTACTCTTCAAGAATCTCTTCGGAGACAAGCCAAACGAACGTTTCATTCTCCAGCCAGTCCCGCAACAGTTTCGCGCTGGGATTTCGCAGGCTTTCGATTTGCGATTTGAATCCGGCGATGCCAGCGATTAGGACCGACGTGTCAATAACGCCTTTAGGCGTTCTTTGTAGGTCCGCCAATGCTGATCTCCGGAAGTCGCTTCTTTTCGGCTCTGTAGCCGCGAATCGCTTCGTTGATCTCGGATTCCCCGATCCCGGACAGACCGCCGGCCGCGGATTTCAGGTTCCGGAGGAACTCGCTCTTCCAACCCGGCCGCTTTCGGCCTCGCGGGAGATCCTTGTAGACGCCTGCCCGCGGCAACTGCTCTTCGAGTTCTTTGGTGAGATTGCGGAGCGGGATGCGAACCTCGATAGTTTCCTGACCACGCGCCGGCCGCGAACGCAACCAGATGTATCGGAGCTTCGTTGCTTTTTCATCCCGCAGGTTGCGCGAAAGCGCTTCCGTAAAGCGGGCCAATATCTCGGTTGACGTGCCGAGCGATTCTTTGAGATAAAACGCCAGCTTCGCTTCGAGAAGCAGGGTCGTGTCGAACCAGCACAAACTGCCCCGGCGCAGTGGCCGCAGGACCTTGAGCTGAACCAGATTCTGGAGATCCTTTGGAGTCACGCCCAGAACGGCGCTCGCCTGTTTGAGTTTCAGCTCAACGGTCTGCATTGGTATATACCATCTATATTCTAGACAGTATAGTGAGGCCCGTCAATCCCAGCGTGGGTGGAAGCCTCAGGCCTTGCCAGGTCGAAATCCGCAGCAATAGCCGGAATCGGGAGTACCATGGAATCCATGCGCCGTCGCCTGACGCTGTTTCTCATCACACCCAGTCTCTACGCTGCCACCACGGTCCTTTTCGACCCGTCGACGCCGCAGACCGGCCCATTCCCCACCGACTACCTGACCATCCCCGACGCGACGCAGAAGACTGGCCTGCATCTGAATCTGCCGCTCCCTTCCTGCGTAACTCAGTACACTTCCTGCCAGGAAACCGGCCTGCTGGAACAATTCGATGGCTTCAGCATCCGCGCCCGTGCGCAGGTGCGCTTCTCGGCGCCTATCGACCCCACAACGTTAAAGGGCGCCATGTTCTATGTCGCATTGAATAACATCGAATCCGGCGAGCCCGGCGTGAACAAACCCGGTGATATGGTTGCGGCGGATGAGCTCATCTACGACCTTTCCACGAACACCGCCTACGCCAAGCCCATCGTGCCGCTGGATCAGCATCGCCGCTATGCGTTCATCGTGACCGACGCCGTCAAAGACGCCACAGGCGCCTCAGTCACCCGCGACCCGGCGTTTTCCGCCTGCCTGCAGGCATCCGACCTCTATTGCCAGATGCTCTCCGGCGCCCTGACCAACATAAACACCGCGCCGCGCGGGCTCGTCTCCGCCACAATTTTCACAACCATGAGCGCTACCGCATGGCTCGAGCACGCGCGCGACGATCTGCAATTTGTCCAGCCGCTCACCAGCATCCTTTCCAATGGTTCGTTTCAGGTAGCGAACCTCGCGGGCATCACGTTGCATGAACAGACTGGGTCGATCCCCACGGCATTCACCGATCTCTCGCTTCCTTTGAATTCCACGCTGCTCGCCGGGCTGGGAAGCGTGACCATCGGGTCGTTCCAATCGCCCAATTTTCTGGGGACCGATCAGACCATCGCGCCCACGGCATCGAATCCCGCGCTGCCGATTCCCGGCAGTACGACGCAGGTTTATTTCAACGCGCTGTTGCCCTCCTCGCCGAAGCCGGCCGCCGGTTATCCGGTGATTATTTTCGGGCACGGGCTCGGCGACAGCCGTTTCGGCGGCCCTACGGCAGTGGCGCCAACCATGGCGCGCGGCGGATTTGCCGTCATCGCAATCAACGCGGTTGGCCATGGCTTCGGCCCGCTCAGCACCGTCTCATTTACCGACGCTTCCGGCAACACCACCACGCTGACTGCCGGCGGCAGAAGCGTCGACCTCAATGGCGATGGCACGATCGAATCCGACGAAGGCTGCGCGATTGTCGCGCCCATCGGGTATGGAACACGCGATTGCCTGCGCCAGACCGTGGTCGATCTTATGCAACTGGTGCGAGCCATCCAGCAGGGAATCGATCTCGATGGCGATGGCAAGCCCGATCTCGACGCCTCACACATTTACTACGGCGGCCAATCGCTGGGCGCGATGTATGGGACGATTCTGATGGCGCTTGAGCCTTCCGTGCGCGCGGCGGCCCTGAATGTGGGAGGCGGCACCGAAATCGATATCGCGCGCTGGAGCCCCGCCTATAAATCCCTCGCCGTGGAGACGCTAGGCATGCGCATGCCTTCGCTGCTCAATGAGGGCAGTACATATAACGACGATTACGTTTTCCCCGGCCAGCCTGCGCATGTCACCACCGTGCCGGGCGCAATCGCCATACAAAATGAGTTCGAGACGCTGGAATGGTTAGCCATGGCGGGCGACCCGATCGCGTTTGCTCCGCATTTGCAACTTGCCCCGCTTGCCGGGTCCTCGTCCCGCCCTGTGCTGATGCAATTTGCCATCGAAGACATGACGATGCCCAACCCCGCGAGCAGCGCGCTCATCGGCGCCGCGGGCTTGATTAACAGCACATGGGAATACCGGCACGATCTCGCGCGCGCCAAGATGCCCGATCTCCCCGCCGATCCGCATCCATATCTGGTGCTTTTCGTAAATCTCGATGGCGGCGCGATACAGTTGCCGGGCGTGGACGGTTTGGTGATTAGTCTCGACGCGCAATCGCAGATCGCCGGATTTTTCGGAGCCGACGGTGCGTCGATTCCCGATCCCAACAATCTGTCGCTGCTGCTCTATGGCATCAAGCTCTTCCAGGTTCCGGCGGCGCTGCCGCTGACGCTCGGGTTCTGAGCGCTATACTGAAGAATATAACGTGAATAGCAGGTTTTCGATCGCGGCCATTGCGCTCTTCGTGTGCGTCCCCGCCTCGTTTGCTCTCGATCCCCACAAGAGCCTCACTCAGTACACGCGCAGCGTTTGGACGCAGCAGCAGGGGTTGCCGCAAGATACCATCCGCGCCATCGCGCAGACCAGCGATGGTTACCTCTGGCTGGGCACCGACGATGGCCTTGCGCGCTTCGATGGCTACGAATTCACGGTCTTCAATAAGGCGAAGGGTGATCTGCCGTCGAATTCGATCACCGCCCTGGCCGCCGCGCCCGATGGCTCGCTGTGGATCGGAACGGCCGATGGCTTGGCGCAGTATCGCGATAAGCGCTTCCGCACTCTACACGCAGCAGCAGGGCTTGCCGGACAATTCCATTGGCGCGCTCTACATCGATCATGCAGGCGTCTTGTGGATTGTCGCGGGCGTCGATTTGAGCCGCTTCGCCAACGGCAAATTCACCAATTTCGCGCCTGGCACAAATTTCCCGCTGACGTCTTTCCGCGCCGTTACCGAGGACCGCAATGGCGCGCTCTGGGTGGCTGGCATCAACACCGTAGGCAAGTTGATCGATGGGAAACTCCAGCAGGCGCTATCCGCGGCCGATCTGGACAACGACCTGGTTACCGGGCTCGCCGTCGATGCCTCTGACAATCTCTGGATCGGCGGCAGTAAGGGCGTTCTGGAGCGCACGCCTGCTGGCGAGATTCACCGCTTCACCGGCCGCGACGGTCTTCCGGATACCTTTTTGCGCGCTATGCTCATCGACAACGACGGCGCTGTTTGGGCGGGCACCAACGGCGGCTTGGCCCGCCTGGAAGGCGAACGTTTCGTCACCCCGCCCGCCCGGTCCCGAGCAGGTGCGTTGCCTCTTCGAAGATCGCGAAGGCGATCTGTGGATGGGCTCGAATGACGGCCTGACGCAGTTCCGCGATGATGTATTCACGGTCTACGGCAAGAGCGAAGGCTTCCCCAGCGACGAACCCAACGTCGCCTTTCAGGACCGCCAGGGCGCATGTGGGTGGGCTTCCATGATTCGGGATTGATGATGATGGCGGGCGGCGTGCGGAAGGTTTACACCACGCGCGACGTGCTCGACAATAATGAGATCTTTTCCATTCGCGAGACGCGCGAGGGCGATCTGCTGATCGGCACGCGCGCCGGTCTGTTACGTCTGCACGACCAGCGTTTCAGCAAGTTCGTCCCGAAAGACCCGCTGGCGCGCAGTTCCGTCTTCGATGCCTTGGAGGATTCGGCGGGCCGGGTTTGGGTGGCCACCAGCGCAGGCCTGCTGCGGCTCGAAGGCGGCAAATCTAAGAGCGTGATTCCCGGGCAGCCCCTCCTCAATAGCTCTCCGGTCACATTGTGCGAAGGCCGCGACGGCGCCTTCTGGGCCGGCACCTACGGCAAAGGGCTGTGGCGCATCGCAGGGCGATTCACGCCGCATTTACACTACCGCCGACGGCCTTTCGAGCGACCAGATCCGCTCGCTCTACCAGGATTCCGAGGGCACGCTGTGGATCGGCACTTTCGGCGGCGGACTGGACGCATTGCGCGACGGGCGCTTCTCGAGCTTTCACCGAAAAGGACGGCCTGCTGAGCGACAACATCGCGAAGATCGAGGACGACGGGGAATCGCTATGGCTGAGCACCACGCGCGGCATCTGCCGCATCGCAAAGCAGCAGCTCAAGGATTTCTGCGGAGGGCAAACGCGGGGCGCTCGCAGCCGGTGAATTACGGCGTGGAAGATGGGCTGCGCAGCGCGCAGTGCGCCCCGGCTTATCCCGCGGGCGGCGGTGGACAGCCGCACGGCCGACGGCCGTTTGTGGTTCACCACCAGCCGCGGCCTGGCGGTGTACGATCCGAAGGCGCGCAAGCGCACGCGCTACACGCCGGCGGTGCACCTCGTGGATATGACCGCGGATGGACACCCGCGTGGACCTGAGCGCCGCCGCGCAGCCTGCAGCCGGGCGCCGGCGCATCCAGTTTCGCTACACGGGCATCCATTTGAGCGCGCCCGAGCTGGTGCGCTATTCCTACCAGCTGGAAGGGCTTGACCCGGATTGGGTGAAGCGCCGGCGCGCGCCGCGTGATTAACTATAACAGCCTGGGCCACGGCAATTACCGCTTTCACGTGCGCGCGGATCTGCCCGGCGGCCCGGGAAGCGAGGAATCCTACGCGTTCGACGTGCTGCCGCATTTCTATGAGACGGCTGGTTCCGGTTGGCCTGTGCGCGGCGATGCTGCTGGCTTCGGGCTGGGCCGCGTATCAGTTGCGGCTGCGGCAGATCCGCTCGCGCTTCGCGGTGGTGCTGGAGGAGCGCGCGCGGCTGGCGCGCGAAATTCACGACACGCTGGCGCAGGGATTCGTGGGCATCTCTTCGCAGCTCGATGCGGTGGCGATGTGCATGCCGGAAGAACCCGCGCCCGCGCGCAAATATCTCGACATGGCGCGGCGCATGGCGCGGCACAGCCTGACGGAAGCGCGCCGCTCGGTGATGGACCTGCGCGCTTCGGTGCTGGAAGGGCAGGATCTGGCGGCGGCGCTGGAATCGGGCACGCGGATGTGGACGGCCGGTTCGGGCGTGGAGGTCAACGTGGACGTCGAGCGGCCCGCAGCAGCCAGTTGCCGGAGGAAATGGAGCAGCACCTGTTGCGCATCGCGCAGGAGGCCGTGACCAACGTGCTGAAGCACGCCGGCGCCAACCAGATCTGGATCAAGCTGCACACCGAGGCGCGGCGGCTGTATCTGCGCGTGGTGGATAATGGCCGTGGTTTCGACAATGCGGGCGCATTTTCGTCGCGCGGCGGACATTTCGGACTGATCGGCATGCGCGAGCGCGCCGAACGTCTGGGCGGCGAGCTGAAGCTGGCGAGCCATCCGGGAGAAGGAACCGAAGTGGAAGTGACGGCGCCTTTGCCATGAAATCGATTCGCGAAACCTATGCCCCAGATTCGAATTCTGGTAGCGGAAGACCATCTGGTGGCGCGCGTGGGCGTGACCACCATCGTCAATATGCAGCCCGATATGACGGTGGTGGCGGAGGCCTCGAACGGCCAGCAGGCGGTGGAGCTATACCGCAAGCACCTGCCGGATGTGACGCTGCTCGATCTGCGCATGCCGGGCATGGGCGGCGTGGAGGCGGCGCAGCAGCATCCGCGCGGAGTTTCCCGGCGCGCGCATGATCGCGCTCACCACTTATGGCGGCGACGAAGACATCCGCCGCGCGCTGGCGGCGGGCGTGCAGGCGTACCTGACCAAGGACGTGCTGCACGACGAGCTGCTGAAAGCCATTCGCGCCGTGCATGCCGGGCAGACCTACCTGCCGGCCGCGGTGGCGGCGGCGCTGGCCGCGCAGATGCCGCGGCCCGATCTGAGCGCGCGCGAAGTCCAGGTGCTGGAGCTGATCGTGCAGCGGCCTGGCGAATAAGCAGATCGCTTACTGCGTTAGGCATCGCCGAACACACCGTAAAGAATCACGTGAAGAATATTCTGAGCAAGCTGGGCGTGCAGGATCGGACGCAGGCGGCGACGGCGGCGATTCAGCGCGGCATTATTCACCTGTAGAGGCAAGCTGTCAGCGTTCAGCAGTCAGCGATCAGCTTACAAGCTCAAGCCGCGGCCGCTGCAAGGGAAGCCTCGATATGCACTACGCCGAGCTGAAAGCTGACCGCTGATCGCTGAGAGCTTCAAGCCAGCAGGCCCGAAATGGCGATCGCGACGCCCGCGATTCCCGCGATAATGCCCATCACTGGGAACATGCCCTTTTTGGAAATGAAATACAGGGAACTCAGCACGAGACCGATCTCGAGCAGGCCTTCGCCGAAATCATAACGTAACGCGCGAATTTCGTCGGCTTCGGCCGCCTGGTTGTCGAGTTCGGCTTCGGCTTGGATGTCTTTGGCTTGCTTATCGTACTTCTTCATTTGCGATTCGCTGTCCGCTATCATCTGGTCCGCCGCGCCGCCTTTAGCTCCGAAAACCTTAACCAGGCTTTCGCCCAATACCAGGTTGTGGTACTTAACGCGCGTCGCCTGATAGTGCGCCCAGTCGTCATTGGCCGACGATTTGTGGATAATCGCAGCGGTATGCGTTCGATGCGATGCAATTGTTACGATCGCCAACGCGACGGCCAACAATGCAGCCAGGACGCCAACCTTCTGTCCGATGGGATCGGGCTTGTGTTCATGCTCGGTGTGAATTTCCAACTCGGCCATGCGAGGATTATAGCGAGTGTCACTGGCCGGAACTGGAGGGCGCGGCCCTCCTTTCGGCGATTTCCCGACACATTGAGTCATAATGAAGAAACCAATGACGACCGAAGAGAAGTTAGATCGCCTAACGACAGTCGTCGAACGTGCGGCGTCGGCGCATGCCAGCCGAATCGACGGTCTGATACGTGCTGCCGAAGGCCAACAAAAGCAGATCGACGCCCTCATCCGGAACGCCGGAAGTCATCAAGACCAGATCGATGCGCACAATGCTCAGATCGAGGCGCTGATCGAGCTTTCCCAAAGGCAGGCCACAAAAAACGAAGATTTCGATCGCCGGCTCGCATCTCTTCTGGAGGCGACCGCCAACCTGGAACGCCAGTGGCAAGCCTACATAAACACGCTGCCGCGGCAGTAGCCTCGGTTGAACCTGTCGTGGTTATCCGTGCCGTCTAACGAATCCTCATTCGCTCCCCTGCACGAACGATGGATGCGCGAAGCCCTTGGCCTTGCTCGCGCCGCCGAAGTGGGTGACGAGGCCCCCATCGGCGCCGTTGTCGAAATTGCCGGCGAAATCTGCGGACGCGGCTCGAACGCGCCCATCGCGCGCAATGACCCCACAGCGCATGCCGAGATCCTTGCCTTACGCGATGCCGCGCAGCGAATCGGCAATTACCGCTTGACAGGCGCCACTCTCTACTGCACCCTGGAGCCTTGCGTGATGTGCGCCGGAGCGCTGGTGGCCGCCCGCGTCAAGCGCCTCGTCTTCGGCGCGCGCGATCTGCGCTTCGGCGGCGTGCGCAGCAAGTTTCACATCGCCGATTCGCCGTTACTGAATCACTCCGTCGAAATTGTCGAAGGCATTATGGCCGTAGAGTGCGTCGAGCTGCTGAAGAAGTTCTTTGAAGCGCGCCGCTAATTGGCCGCATGGACGACCGTATGCACGGCCACCGTCACAACCTTATTCACCCGCAGAATGAACGTACTCGGGTTTTTCATTCCCCAATCGATGTAGGGAACCTCGAAGCTCGCGGTCGCATCGTACCCTCCAGCCACCGCCTGCGCTTCCACTGCGGCTGTGATTTCGTGTTGTTTGCCGTGAATCGCGAGTATGCCGTGCAGCTTCACTTCCGATTTACCCTGGGCTTCGAGTTTGCCGTCCATGTGATCGGGCCGGAAGACGATCTCGGGATACTTGTCGGTCTCCAGAATCTCATGGGTCATCTTATGGTCGCGTCCCTCGCTACCGGAAGCGCCGCTGCTCGCATCCACCACAAGTTCGCCTTCGGCGCGACCGTTTGCCGGATCGATGCGTAGGGTGCCGCGCTTCAACGCAAACGTGCCATGTACAGTGTGCAGGGTGCTGTTCACGGAGTATTCCACCGTTGTCTGCGCGGGAACGAAATTGTAAACCGCGGTTGGAGCAAACAGTGCGAACAGAACCAGGAACGGCTTCATGCGAAAGCACCCACGTGATAGGCGAGAAGCGCCTCGAACCATCGCGGCCGCAGGCTCATGGCCTCAAGCATGCACCGCTGCATCCACTCGCGCCCGTCGAGCGCCAGCATCAGGCCGGCCATGAAACGCGGACGCCGCATCAGCCGATCGTGCGCCGTCTGATAGAGCGCCAGATCGCCCGCCGCCATCGCATCCGCCAGCGCCGCGCCCTGCTGCATCGCGAGGCAAAGGCCCTGGCCCGTAATCGCGTCCACCGAACCCGAGGCGTCGCCCACCAGCGCTACGCAGCCGCGCGTTACCGAATGCAGCCGCCGGGATGCCGACACCGCCCCTTGTTCCGCGCCGTTCACCGGGGCGCTACGCAACCGCGCGGCTGCTTGCGGAAACAGATGCATCGCGCCCTCTAGGCGCAGGTGCGGATCGCGCGAGACCACCGTCGCGCAGATTTCGCCGCCGCTCACAGGCGTGAGGTAAAGCTGCGCGTGCCTCGACCAGTGCAACTCCATGTATGGCGTCCACGGGGCGATGGCAAAGTGGCGCCGAAATCCGAAACGGCGCGTGTCGCGCTTCGCCCCGTCGAGACCGGCCCACGCGCGCGTTCGCGAGTTGCCGCCATCCGCGCCCACGATGAAACGCGCGCGAACCGAATGCCCAGCCGTCTTCACAACTCCCTCGCCGATGCCCTCGATTCGCCGGCCCCAGAACATTCGAACGCCTGCGCGCTCGGCGTGTTCGACGAGCGTCCGATGCAACGCCGTGCGTCGAATTCCCAGTCCAGCGCCTTGAGGAAACTCCCCTGTCACCGATCTCGCCGCAATGCAGAATCGGATGCCGCGAAACGGGCGCGACTCAATATTTTCCAAATCGATTCCGAGCGACCGCGCGGCCGCAATTCCATCCGGCATCAAGCCTTCACCGCAAGCTTTGTCGTGCGCCGGCCCACATGGGTCGGCAAGTGTCACTTCGAAACCGTGTCGCCGCGCGGCGATAGCCGCGGCTAATCCCGCGGGACCGCCGCCGATGACAAATACATCGGTGGATGAATTCATGAAAAAAATTGGAACTTCTCAATGAGGGACGCTGTCCCCAGTCTGCTAGTTTCCGTGCTTAGTGTAAAAAGGCTTCGGCGCCGCGCAGAATTAACGCCGCGCCCGCCATTCCCGCGGCGGCGGCTGTGAAGGCACGCCGTGCGCCGCGCCGCTTCCACTCTTCGTGAGCCGCATGAAATCCCAGGTAACAAAGCCATCCGGCGGTCAGACCTAACGGGTAGGCGACCCACTTCGCGCCGAATTGAGGAGCGAGCCATAGTCCAAAAGCTCCTCCCGCCATCGTCGTTCCCTCTGCCAGCGCGGCCCAGGTGAACGCCCATCCGCGCGATTTCATGGACGCGCAAAGGATGCCCCCGAGCGCGATCCCCTCCGGCGCCTTGTGCAGCGCGATGGCGAGCGGCGCCGCGAGACGCAGCTCAAGGGGGCCCGCAAGCTGTGCGGCCGTGACGCTCCAGCCATCGAAGAAGCTGTGCAGCGCCGCCCCCGCCAGCAGAGGCGCGGCGAATCCGTGCAATTCCGTCGAGCATGCGCCATGATCGTGATCGTGCGAGCAACTGGGGCAGACCGAGTAACCGAACCGCGCGGGAATCGCCAGCGCCCCGTACCCCGCGGCAAAGAGCGCGGCGCAAACCGCCCAACCCGCGTCCTCCACCAGTTCCGGCAGCAATCCAAAAACTGCGACGCCCAATAGCATGCCTGCCGTCAACGGAACTACCACGCGCGCCCGTTCCCGCGCCTCGGTGAGCCAGATGCCGAGCGCCGCGCCGCACACGCCCACCGCGGTGGCGAGAGCCGGCGTTAGAAGGCCCGTGTTTGCAAGAGGCGCGAGCACCCTCTCAGGGTAACAAGTGGGGATCGAGGAGGGATTACGCGTTGAATCCGGTTTAACTCGAGAGAAATCTGCCGCCATCAGACGAGGCAGTTGTCCTACGCGCAGATCGGAGGCTTGGCCGCTGCGACGTTCATTGCGCTGCTCCAGCGTTGGACCCACGGCTCAGGGCCGAGGCGATACTTCGCAATCTGATGGCTGCCGTCGCAACGGACTGAGGAGTTTCTCACTCCTGCCCGCACCTTCACGGACGCTACGCCTGGCCGGGTCAAGGATGGTTTGGCGAGGTCCACGATACGGTAAACTGCCCGTGGGGCGGCGAGGAATAGTCTGCCGAGTCGAGCATCCGCCGAGCCGTTGGCCTTGGTCTCCCGCTCGAATTGCCGCTCCATAGTCCCATAATCTGGGTCGTTCGGCGAAACCAACTGCAGGATACTCGCCGCCTGCCTCCGTGTGGCCCTTGAAGAGCTGGCAGGATCCAGGAGAAAGTTGAATAGTTCCTTGCGGTAGTCCGGGCGCCCGGGCGCGAGTTCCATCGCCTTCGTCAGGTAGGCGCGCGCCTTTGACATGTATTTGCCCGCGAATGGGAAAGCGATGTCCGCCAGTGTCTGGTATGACATTCCCAACCAGTAGTAGGATTCGGCGTCAGTTGGGTTGCTTTTGACTGCCAGTTGAAAATGCGTTATCGCTTGCTTGAATTCGCCATCTGAATAACAAGCGCGTCCGATTGCAAATTCAGACTCTTGGGTGGCGCCTTCCGCACTGAACCCCATCAGCAGTATTCGGAATATCAATGTCAGTTTCATCGCTGTCATCGCTGCAAAGCATATTAAGGCTCCTGAACGTGGGGCGCGGCGCCATCGGGATCGCTGTACGGGCGTTCACGGATGGTCAGTTCGGCTCTCCCAATCAACCGCGTGTCTACTGACAAATGCGTGATCCTCTCCTCGGCGAGTCCATCGCGCATGCCGGTCTCCCGAATCAAAGTGACACGCTTTACAAAGATGGAGGGGCTCCTTACCAAGTACCCGGACTGCCGCACCACGGAGCCAGTTTCTCCGTCAAGCCACAACTCACCCTTAATCAATCCCTCCCGCTTCTTGCGCGGCTTGATAGTGAAGGAATACGCCACGGCGCCCGGCGTTTCGATAGGCCCTTTGTAACTAAACTTGTAATTGACGGGAGTAATTGCAACCGAGGAAGCCGGAACGGAAGCAGCCTGTACTTGCGCCGAGAGGTAGCGAAGAATAACCTGCTGCCTCACGGTCTTGTCTCCTTCAAGTTCGAGCACCTGATACTGTGGCTTTCCCAGCAAGAGACGACAGATGGCGCGTAGCCTGCCCTGGGTGTTCATCTTGGGCAGCGAGGCATCGATTTCGATAGTCTCCACATTCCAGGGAGGCGTTTGCGGCTCGCCGGCGATGTAGCGCGCGAAGGCCAGTGCGGCTCCGTCGTTGGATGTCACGAGTCGCGCATCTGCAGCATGAATATTCGCTTGCACAAGCATTGCCAGGGTCACGACGAGGGGGAACGCTCCGAATTTGAAAGATGGCGAGAGCGTTTGGCGCATTACTGAAGCTACGCCGCGCGCCCACCGCACGGGGTAAGGGCGCCGCACCACCCCACGCCCAGTTGTCAGGCGAGATCCTGGGTTATCCCTGAGAACATCTGGCGCCTCTGTTATCGGTTGCTCGGCTGCGCTCTTCATCATTGGCTTAACTCAATGCTTCCTGGACTGGAGACAGCAGGCGTCGCGCCAATCGTGGACTGCGGCGAACCGATTGAAACGAATCGCTTAGCCTCCGCGGCAGGACGCAGGTCTGCGTGCTCCGCTACCGGCATACCGGCAGATGCCGAAGGGCTGGCGCCGGAGTTTGCCGCTGCCCGCTGCCGAATGTCCGTAGACCCCATCACCACGCACTACCATCCGGGTGCCGCCCCGCCGGCAGTTGCTGACATACCGCTAGCGAGCCTGGCGGGAAATTTGCGCCGGATCGAGTCGCTTTGTGTTCTGCCACTAGCAACTGTCCATAGGCAGCTCGGAAGCCTCCTGCTTGGCAGCAAAACCCCAAATGCCTATAGCCGGGAGGAGGTCCGATTCCTTACCTTAGTGGCGTGGCGGGCCGGCTAGCTACTTTCCCACTTAAAATTCGGTGCGCAAGGCCTTTGCTTTCAAAGGGGCGGTGCGCGGCTGATTGCTGAGTCGGACGTTGACCTCGTCCCGAGAGACCACACCGACCACGCTCTGACGTCCGCGCGGTCATTAAAAACATTTTGTTCGAAAAATGTATTGACTTGCTTTTATGGATTATGTATCATATATAATGATGACACGAGAGCAGGCCATCCGGAAGCGGGAAAAGCTGGCAGGGCAACTCTCCTCCCCCGCCGGCGTCCTCCGCGGCTCGCTACTCCAGCGCACCACCCATCACTCCTCGGGATGCCAAAAATGCGCCCGCGGGGAGGGCCATCCGCTTTGGGTTCTCACAGTGGGCTATCCCGGTGGAAAGACCCGCCAAGTGAGCCTGCGCCCCGAGCAGGTTCCGTTGGTTCAGAAGGCGATCGGAGAGTATCGCGATTTCAAACAGACGCTGGAGGCCATCAGCGAACTGAATCAGTTCCTTCTGCGCCTGGACCGCGAGCAGTTCAAAGACCAGGAGCGCGAGTCATGATCGCCGCTCGCCGCTTACAGAGAAACTTCGCCGATGGCTTCATCACGGAGGCGGTGGATGATCTCTGGGAACCCTGGATGCACCACGCCGATAAAGCGCTGGAAGATGACACCCTGCTGCTCATCATCCAGCAAGAGTTGGCCAAACGCTGCAAGAAGAGCAAGACCCGTGGGCGCAGGGCGACGCCGGCCGAGGTCGTGCTCAGAATGCTGCTGTTGAAGCACGTGCGCGATTGGAGCTACGAAGTGCTATCGCGGGAGGTGCGCGCCAATCTTGTCTATCGCGAGTTCACCCGGATCGGCGGCGACAAGGTTCCGGACGACAGAACGATGGGAAACCTGGCGCGTCAACTGGGGCCGCAGGTGATCGAAAAGCTGCATCGGCGCGTGGTGGAGATCGCACAGGAAAACAAGATCGCCGCGGGCCGTAAGATGCGGGTCGATACGACGGTGGTGGAGACCGACATCCACTATCCAACCGACAGTTCCTTACTGGGTGACGGGGTGCGCGTGCTGACGCGCATCATGAAGAAAGTCACTGCTGTGGCCGGTAAGGCGGGCACGCAGATGCGTGACCGCAGCCGGTCCGCCAAATTGAAGGTTTTGGCTATTGCTCGCGCCAGCCGGAACAAGACGGAGCAGGGCCGGCAGAAGATGAAGAAGGCCTACCTCCAACTTCTGGAAATCACCAGCCGGGTTACCGGGCAAGCGAAGAAGTTTTCACGCGAGATTGAGGTTCGCGTTAAGCGCGGCAATCTGTCCGTAATGCACAAAGCCAGAAAGCAACTCGATGAGATGATTCCCCGCGTCCAGCAGGTGCTGCGCCAGACACGGGAGCGAGTGCTGCGCGGCAACACCAAGGCCGAAGGAAAACTACTCAGCATTTTCGAGGCGCACACCGAGGTGATCCGCAAGGGCAAGGCGCATAAGCCCAATGAGTTCGGCAAACTGGTCCTGATTCAAGAGGCGGAGAACCAGATCATTACGCTCTACCAGGTGTGCGAGCAACGCCCGGCCGACGCGACCTTGTTAGAGGGATGCCTGGAGCGGCACGTCGAACAGTTCGGACGCGCCCCGGAACGCATGGCGGCCGACCCCGGATTCTTTTCAGCCGCCAACGAATCCAAGGCCCACCAAATAGGAGTCAAGCGAGTCTCGATTCCGAGCCACGACACCAAGAGCGCCACGCGTAAACAGCGGCAGAAGCAGCGTTGGTTTAAGGAACTTCAGAAGTGGCGTACCGGGTGTGAAGGCCGCATCAGTGTTCTCAAACGCCGACATGGATTACGGCGATCCCTATATAGGGGGTTGGACGGCATCCAGCGCTGGGTCGGGCTTGGTGTGATCGCCGACAATGTCATTCATATCGGCACGCACTTGGCCGAGCAAGCACGCCCCCGCTGACTCCCTTCTCAGACCAATACACACACCACGCCATCCGATTCTACTTTCTCTCACCCAACCGTCTCTGAATCGGCCCCATCCATGCCATCGAACGTCAACACCCTCGACAGAACCTCCGCGGCGAAGCGCGTTTCGGGACCAGCGCCGGCTTTTTGAATTTTAAGTGGGAAAGTAGCTACGGCGATTGACAATGCCTTGAACTGCAAGGCGTCCGGGTCTGCTGAAGCGGAATTGAAAGACCGCAACGACCGTCTGCGATTGTTGCTCGAAGTCAAGAACACGCTGACTTCCCATGCATTGCGCCGTCGCTGCTCCCGGTTCCGGTGCTCTCGGCATCGACCTCGTCACCGACCCAGCGTTGGACCGGGAAGGCATCGCCGAGTTGGCCTACTATTGTTACGAGGCTCGCGGCTGCCTAAACGATTCACATGAAGAGGACCGGTTCACGGTGGAGGCGATACTTTGCAACCGGCTGGCTACCGGCGCAACGGACTGAGAAGCTTCGATATACGGAGTTGGTCAGGTGGCAAACGTTCTGAAATAACGGTTTTGGCTTACAACCGGTGGCTCGCTCGCCCAATCCGATGAGTATGCCGCTTACTTGACCCCATTTGTCACGTATTATCTTGAATTGAATATGAAAACGTTTCTGGCCATCGTATGTGTCTGCCTTGCAGGTTGGGCGCAGGGCCAGCATCCCATGGACGCCGCTGAAAAACCAGTAGCGCTGCTACCCGGCCTGGGCAACTGGACGCATCCCATCGCCACGCGCAACGCCCAGCCGCACAAGTTCTTCGATCAGGACTCGGTGATGCTTTACGGATTCAACCGGCCCGAGGTCCTGCGCTCCTTCCGCAATGCTCTCGAACTCGACCCTCATGCCGCCATGACGCAATGGGGCGTCGCCATGGTGCTTGGTCCCTATCTGAACATGGATATGGCCCCCGACGTCCACATCGCGGAAGCGTGCGATCTCTCGCTATCCGCCGCCCCGAAGCCAGCGGCCTACCCGGTTGCCCAAACGATATGGCGTTATTCGCGAGCGTTGGCTTTCGCCGCAAGAGGCCGCGCTGCCGAAGCGCAGAGCGAGCGCGCCGAGTTCGACAAGCTGCGCGCCGCGCTCGACCGCAAAATGCCGTCGGGCAACAATCCCATTGGCGACGCGATGAACTTCGCCGCGGTAACGCTGGACACGCGCTTGGAACCATCCGTCGCCGCCGTTCCTCAAGGGAAGCGGGCGGTAGAGATGCAGGACGCGCTGGCCTGCGATGAGCGGCCCGCCTGGTATTACCCCGTGCGCGAATCCCTGGGTGCGGCGCTGCTGCTTTCGGGCGATGCGGTTGGCGCGGAAAGCGTATTTCGCGAAGGCTTGCGGCGGAGTCCGAACAACGGACGCATGCTGTTCGGCTTGCTCGAAAGCCTCAAAGCGCAGAGCAAGATGGGTGCGGCCGCGTGCGTGGACCGGGAGTATCAAACCGCGTGGAAGGGCGCCGACGTGCAACTGCGGTTGAAGGATTTATGAGCGGCGCCGAATGATCAGAGCTTTGCGCAAGCCCCTCTACGCCGTCACCATAGCGCTCAGCGCATCCCTGCTGTTCGTCGTGGAACCGGCTGCGGCGAAGGCGCTCCTGCCGAAGTTCGGTGGCGCGGCCGGTGTTTGGATCGCCTGCATCCTGTTCTTTCAGGTGACGCTGCTCGCCGGATACCTCTATGCCTACGCCCTGTCGCGGTTCTTAGGCGCGCGAATGCAGGCCGCGATACACATCGCGCTTCTTGCGGCGAGCGTCTGTGTCCTACCGTGGATCCCTCCGGGCGCGGGAGCAGCGCCCGGCGATCATCCCTTGCTCGCGATTCTAACCGCGCTCGCGGCATCAATCGGCCTGCCGTTTCTTGCCCTATCGGCGACCAGTCCGCTGCTGCAAGCGTGGTATGGCGAAGGCGCGCCATACCGCCTGTTCGCGCTTTCGAATGCGGCGTCGCTCGCGGCCTTACTGGCCTATCCGTTTCTGATCGAGCCGCGATTCCCGCTCCATGCGCAGTTTCGTATATGGTCCACTGCCTATTTCGTATTCGCGGCTTTGTGCGTCGTATGCGCCATCGCCAACCAGGCGCGATTGTTTACAAGACAGGCGCTTTCGAAATCGGCGCCTTCGCAACGCCCAGCAATCCCCCAGGCTTTGGTATGGGCCGCGCTCGCCGCATGCGCGGCCATCCTCTGGCCGGCGGTGGCGAATCATCTGAGCCAGGAAGTGGCGGCGATTCCGTTCTTATGGGTGTTGCCGTTGAGCGTCTACTTGCTCTCGTTCATCTTATGTTTCGAAGGACGCGGTTGGTATCGCCCGCAACTCTTCCGCTGGCTGTTACCTATGGCCTGCGCGTCCATCGCTTGGCGCTTGGGGATGCAAGGCTCGGCGGGCGGCATCGAATGGGAGATTCCCGATATTTTGCGCCGCGCTCTTCGTGTGCTGCATGTTCTGCCATGGAGAGTTGGCGCGCCTCAAGCCCGATCCGGCGGATGGGCTCGCATTCTTTTATTTTATGGTGGCGCTGGGAGGCGCCTGCGGGGCGGCCTTCGTAAGCCTGTTCGCGCCCAATGTGTTTCACACATTTCTCGAGTTGCCGGTGGGCGTGGCGGCGTGCTTCATTCTGAGCCTGCCGCTGCTTTACCGCCGCGGTTCGCCACGGCAGTTGCTGCGCGTCTCGTTCGTGGCGGCTGCGGCCTTTGCCTTCGTCAATATCTACGGCGCCGGAATGCAATCGGCGCTCCGCATCCGCAACTTCTACGGCGCGCTGCAAGTGACCGAGAGCGGTACGGGCGACGACTCCATCCGTTCGCTGTACAACGGCAAAGTCCTGCACGGAGTGCAGTACCTTGCGGGGGCGAAGAGCCGCATCGCAACCGCCTACTATGCCCCGGAAACAGGCATCGGTCTTGTGATGCGCTGGCTGCGGCAACGATGCCCGTGGCGCGTGGCCATCGTCGGATTGGGAACGGGAACGCTCGCCGTCTATGGACGCCCCGGCGATTCGTACCGCTTCTTCGATATCAACCCCGCCGTGATCGCCATTGCGTGGCGCGATTTCCGGTATCTGCGCGAATCGGCGGCGAACATAAAAACGGTTGCAGTGGACGGACGCCTCGGCCTGGCGCGCGAGCCGGCGCACAGCTTGAACCTGATCGCGCTCGATGCCTTTTCCGGCGATTCGATCCCCGTGCATCTGCTGACACGCGAGGCGTTCGCAGATGTATTTCGACCGCCTGGCGCCGGGCGGAGTGATCGCGATTCACATCACGAATATTTATTTGGATATCGCATCCGTGGTTCGCGCCGCTGCGGCAAGCCTGGAAAAACCGGTGTTCGTGATCCACAACGCCAGCGACCCGGACCGCGCCGTCCAGGCCGACCGATTGGGCGATTTTGGCGGACCGGCGCGACGATCTGGCGCCCATCGAACCCTTCGCGACAGACCAGCCCGCGCGGAACATCGCCCCGTGGACCGACGATTACAGCAATCTATTCGAGATCTTCAAGTAACCCAGAAGTTCGCCAACATAACGATCGGGGCCTCATTCCGAGCCGCGACCGCAAGGGAGCGGAGGCTTCGCCCGCCCGCGATGCCCTATCCTAGGAATTGGAGGCCCTATGTACCCAATCAAGAAGGGTAAGTTTGCCCCGCAAGCCCACGTTGGCATCCCCGAAGGAACCTACGAAGAAGAGCACGGCCGCAAGGGCTTTTACGGCAAGAGCTCGCACCTTTATCATGCGCATCCGCCCACCGATTGGATTCGCTTCGAAGGCAAACTGCGTCCCCACCTTTTCGACCTGAACCGCCTTGCGCCCACCGATTGCCACGATCCCGAAGGCATGCCCATCGCCTTCCTGGGCAACCACGACGTCAAGCTATACGTTTCGCGCCGCTCGCAGCCCATGCCGTTCTACTACCGCAATGCCGATGGCGACGAACTGATTTTCGTGCATCGCGGCCGCGGCATGATCGAAACCGATTTCGGCCCGCTCGATTTCGAACCCGGCGACTACATCGTATTGCCGCGCGCTGTAACCTACCGCCTCATCCCCGAGACGCAGGACAATTTCTTCCTCATCACCCAATCGCGCACCGAGTTCGATCCGCCCGATAAAGGCCTCCTCGGCCATCATGCGCTCTACGATCCCGGCGTGATCACGATTCCCGAGCCGGAGCCCACCCTCGACGACAACCGCGAGTGGGAAGTGCGCATCAAGGTCGAAGACGAAATCTCGAAAGTGTTCTACCCGTTCAACCCCCTCGACGTCGTGGGCTGGAAGGGCGATCTCACCGTGTGGAAGCTCAACATGCGCGACATCCGCCCCATCATGAGCCATCGCGCGCACCTGCCGCCGAGCGCGCACACCACCTTTGTCACCGAAGGCGCCGTGGTATGCAGTTTTCTGCCGCGCCCGCTAGAGCAGGATCCGGAAGCGCTGCGCGTGCCCTTCTTCCACCGCAATACCGATTACGACGAGTTCATCTTCTATCACGACGGCGATTTCTTCAGCAAAGACAACATCAAGCCGGGATATGCCACGCTGCATCCGCGCGGCATTCATCACGGCCCGCATCCCAAGGCGCTGGCGAATCAATCGAAGAAGACGCAAACCGATGAATACGCGGTGATGCTTGACGGGCTGAATCCGATCCACGTGCTGCCGGCCGGAGAGAAAGTCGAGTGGCAGGACTACTGGGCGAGTTGGACTCCCAAAGGGTAAATCCCCTAGGTCGTGTAGGTTAATTAGCCGCTTGCGAAGCGCACGCGGCGGTATGTAGAATTTTCGAATGATGAAAACTCACGTTGTCGCTACACTCCTTGGCGCGTTGCTAACGGTTGGGGCAATCGCGTTGGCCCAGCCGAAGCAGAACGTCAATCCTGGACATCACCCCAATCTCGCTGCCGCGCAGCAACTCAGCGAAGAAGCCTATCAGAAGATTGTGGCCGCGCAGCAGGCGAACGAATTCGATATGGGTGGCCACGCGGCCCAGGCAAAATCGTTACTCGAAAAGGTCAACAACCAGTTGCGCATGGCGGCAACCGCAGCCAATAAGAACGGGAAGTAAGCGCCGCTTGCGGGCTATCGGGGCTCATACCGAGCCGCGACCGCAAGGGAGCGGTTTTTTGCGGAATACGAGACCTTATTTCCGAAGCGGCGTACTAAGTCGGGCCGCCACGGCGCCATCCGGAAGCTGGCATGGCGACCGCGCCCAGTCCCCTGCCGTCTCGGCATCGTGGCGTTGGTTATCGAAACGCGTCATATCCGGTAACGCTTCTTACAGCGGGAGCGTCCACATCAATTGGAGAGCCTTAATGTTTGAATCGATTGGCATGCCCGAGTTGATGGTGATTCTAGTACTGGCTATGGTGCTGTTCGGCGCGAAGAAGGTTCCGGACCTCGGCAAAGGGTTAGGCGAAGGAATCCGCAATTTCCGCGCATCCCTGAAGGGCGAGACGGAAGAAGACCCGAATAAGGCCTAGCCGTTCCCCTTCATATCGCCTCCGATGATCTCGACGCCGGACATACATACCGGTCTATCCCAATACGCCACCAGACGCGCCGTCCTTCGGCTGGCCGCGGGGGTTTTCGGCGCGGGCCTTGCGCGCGGGCAGGACGAGACCGTCTTTACGACGAATGTGAAGGTGGTGAACGTCTTGGCGACTGTGCGCACCAAGAAGGGCGCGCTGGTCAGCGATCTCGGGAAAGACGATTTTTCGCTCGCCGAAGACGGCCATCCGCAATCCATCCGTTATTTTTCGCGCGAGACGGATTTGCCCCTCACGATCGGGCTGATGGTGGATACCAGCGGCAGCCAGCGCCGCGTGCTGGATGCGGAGCGCGGCGCCAGCCTGCGCTTTCTCGATCAGGTAGTACGCCCCAAAACCGACAAGGTCTTCATCATGCAGTTTGATAGCGCCGTGCAACTGCGTCAGCCGCTCACTTCTATCGTGGGAAAGCTGGATGACGTCATGGCCTACGTAGATACGGAAACCGAGAAGCAGGTTCGCATGCAGAACGGCGGCGGCACGCTGCTATACGACGCAGTAGTGCAGGCCTCGAACGATGTGATGAAGAAACTGACCGGCCGCAAGGCGCTGATCGTGCTCTCGGATGGGGTGGATTTCGGCAGTTCTGGAAGTCTGGACGACGCCGTCGAGGCCGCGCAGCGAGCCGACACGCTGGTCTATTCGATTCTTTACGCCGACCCCGGCGCCTACGGGATATTCGGCGGCGGTCACGATGGCAGGAACGTAATGGAGCGCCTGGCAAGCGATACCGGCGGGAGTTTCTTTGAGGTCTCGAAGAAACAGCCGGTGGACCAGATGTTCGAGATCCTGCAGAACGAACTGCGCACGCAATACAACTTAGGCTACGTATCGGACAAGCCCATCACGCTATCCGAATTTCGCGCCATTCAACTCACGGCAAAGCGGAACGGCTTGGTTGTCCAGGCTCGCAAGCGGTATTGGGCGCAGCGCTAATAAAGTGGCGCAGGCCTCCCGGCCTGCGCAAGGCGAGCGAAGCTCGCCCCGCCCAGGCATCCGCGATCCTAGAAATCGAACCGTGCCGCCAGTTGCAGGAAGCGCGACTGTCCCGCGGACGTGATCAATCCGTAACTGGGAGCGTTGAAGTAAGGCACGCCGGTAGATGTAGCGGCGACCGCCAGAGTAGAAGCTCGGGGCCGAGAAATTCGTATGGTTGAGCAGGTTATATGCTTCCATCCGGATAGTAAATTTCAGCCGTTCTCTAAGATCGAATGCGCGGCCGATCGCGAGGTTAGTAGAAATCTGACCCGGCCCGCGCGCCACATCGCGGCCTAAGTTGCCGATTGAAACCGGCAATTCCTGAACTCGCGAAGCGCCCGATCCCGAGAAATAAGGACCGCTAGGCACAAGCGGAAAGTTAGACGCGGTGGCGGGCAATAGATACTGTACGCCAGTGCCGTTGGCGACTTCGGGAGTGTAAGAGGCTGGCGCCGGTGGCAATGTAGTTAGGCCTCTGCTGGTTGCTGGCGTTCTGCGCTGCGTTTTCATTCGTCTGCCCGATGTATAAAGGCAGCCCGGTGTGGGCGGTGATAATCGGCGCAATCAGAAAGCCGCGCATCCAGCGATTGCCCTTGGTTCGGTATTGAACCGTGGCGGTGAAATCGTTCGGACGGTCGAATTCGCTGAGGCCCTTATTGATGTTCAGGAACTGCTGCGGAAACTCGCCTAAGTTGAGACCGGAAGGTTGGGAGAAGCTATAGATGCCGCTAGCGTCGTCGAGCGACTTGGATCGCGTATAGTTGACAACAAAGGCTAGGTTATCGCCAAAATTGCGGTGAACGCTGGTTTGTAGCGCTTCATAAGTGTAAGTCCCTTCGAAATTCAGGGAGTTGAAGCTGCCAATATTCGGAAACTGGCCGCGCTTCCTGCGTGGCTAGCGTTGTATTAGCGTTCGCCAGCGCGGCGTCGAGCGTGGGATTGTACGGTGGGTAGTTGGTCGGCAGATTCACCGCCATGTGCACGCCGTGAGACCCGACGTAATTCACGTCGGCGATCGATGCCCTTAGCGATCTCCTGCTGGATGCCGAAGTTCCACTCCTCCGCATACGGCTGTTTGACCTCGGTGAAGCCGTCATAATCCGTAAGAGTCAGCGGATTCGAGGGGCTGTTGAACTGTGCGATGTTGGCCTGCGGATTCGAGGGATTGTTGGTCACCACGGACGGCATTCCCTGCGACAGCGAGAAGGGCTGAGCGATGCCGGTGCCCAGATTCGGTGAACGCCTGCTCCACGTTATAGCCCGGGAACAGCACCTGTCCGCCGAGATCGGAGAAGATTCCGGCATAGAAGATGCCCAAACCCGGAGCGAATCACCGTCTTGGGATGCGAAGCTGTAAGCCACGCCGACTCGGGGCGCAAAATCGAGTCTTGGGCGCTTTCAGATTGAGCGTGTCCGAAACTCCATTCTGGCCCGCGAAAAGCACCTGCCCGGTTGTCGGATCGATGCGGGAATATTCGTTGTGAGCCGCGGTAAACGGCGATTCGTATTCCCACCGCAGGCCGAAATTCAACGTCAGATTCGGCCGGATTTTCCAGGCGTCCTGGAAGTACAGCGCCATATTGTAATTGCGCCTGCCGATCAAAGGCTGAGGAAGGGAATAAGTCGAGGTCTTGATATCGCCCAGCAGGAAATCGGCCAGCGCGTTGATAGCGTCGCCCGATGTGTTTTTCGGAGAGGTGATGGAACCGTCGAAGGTATAGCTGCCATTGACGTCGGCGATGGGATTGAAGTCGTCGAACTGATTCTTGCGGAGTTGCGCGCCGAACTGCAGCAGGTGATTTCCGATCGACTTATTGTTATTGAGCGCGAACTGATAGTTATTATCGATCTGGGTACGCAGCGTATTGCTGTTCGTGCCCAGCATCGAGAAGGCGCTGATATTGAATTCCGGCGCGGCGATCCCGTACTGGTTGGCGATGCCGAGCGTCTGTTGGTCGTTGATGCCGTCGCTGGGCGGCAGAATCTCGGAGTTATTGCGGAAGAAACCGAACCGGAAATCGGTGATGAAGGTCGGGCTCCACGCCTGCGTCAGGCCAATGGTGTTCTCGTAGCCGGTTGTCGCAGTGTTGCCAACCGAACTATCCAGCACGCTTCCCGGAAAAGTAGGCGCTATCGGAGAGTAGTTATCGAAATGGACGAAAGTTCCGAACAGGCGCAGGTGTTCGTCTGAATGGTTTCGTCGATGCGCGCCATGCCGGTGTTGTTGGTGGGATGGCTCGACCCGATGGAAACGAAGTTGTTGGTTGTGATGTTGTCGGTCTTGTTAAGCGTGCCAACCGAATTCGGCGCTGGGACCAGGCCTAGAATTTTGAGCGCCGCCGGATTCAGAAGGTTGGTGGGAATAGTGTTGTTGGGAAACGGCGTCTTGGTGCTCGGGTTATCGACGATGGTGGGAGAGCCGGAAAAGTTGCCCTGCGCATACGCGCCGTAGGGGATCGACGACACGTTGTTATACGGCGACGCCTGGATCAAGCCTTCGTAATTGATGAAGAAAAAAGTCCGGTTCTTCCCGTGGTAGACCTTGGGAATCGAAAGCGGACCACCCAACTTGCCGCCGAACAGATTGTATCGGTCCTCCGGCCGCTTCTTGCCGTTCACGTTATTGAAGAAATTATTGGCGTCCATCGCTTCATTGCGAAAGTAGCCGTACGCGGCGCCATGGTAGGTGTTGTTCCCGGAGTTGGTGATCAGGGTAACGATGCCGCCGGAGGTTCTGCCGTATTCCGCGGAATAATCGGACGCGAGCACCTTAAACTCACCGATGGAATCGGCGGGCGGCAAGGTTTGCGGACCGCCGGTAGAGCCGGTCACCACCGAAACGCCATCGATCAGAAAGTCGCTGTTGAGCGTACGGCTGCCATTAATCGAAAGCTGCGACGTGCTCAATCCGCCCTGGCTGGTGATATCGCCGCCAGAGGAAACGCCCGGCGTCAGGATGAGCAGATTAAGAACCGCGCGGCTAGGCAGAGGCATGTCTTGAAGCTGGGATGGCGTAATGGTGTTGCCCAGGGAGGCCGTTTCGGTGGCCAGTTGTCCGGCGTCGGCGCCTTCCACGGTGACGGTTTCGGCGACGGTGCCCAATTGCATCGTGACGTCGATATCGGCGCGCTGGTCTACCGTGAGAGTAATGTTGGAAATCTGCACCTGCTTGAACCCGCCGGCTTCCACGGCCAGTTTGTAATGTCCCACCGGCAGATCGGGCGCGCGGTAAGTGCCGCTTTCATTCGTTTTGCCGGTCCATGCCTTCACACCGGTTTCGGCGTTAGTGATGGTTACGTTGGCGCCCGCAATGGCGGCCTTGGTTGGATCGGTGACCGTGCCGGAGATAATGCCGGTAAGGCTTTGGGCCCGGACGGAGGGAGCGAGAGCAATAGCAATAGCTAAACTCGCGATGCAGCAAAGCAAAACGCGCGAAACGACGGGGCGCGACTTCATAAGCGGTACTCCTCTAAAAGACCTTGTCGTTCCACATAGTGGAACGACACAATTCACAGTATGCTTGAGTTTAGGCGCCAGAAGATAAAAGTGTCAACATAGTAAAGCGCCCCGAAGGATAAATTTGTGCCAAGGTCGCGTAGCCATTTGGAGTAACATGCGTCATCCAATTCAGCTGCGCATCTGCGTAAGTGCTTTCATGACAGTCTTTGCGATGGGAGCGTGGGCGCAGAATGTTCCGCAGCCGCCAGTTCGTCCAGCCGCGCCTGGAATAGGGGCCTTCGTCGACGCCAGATTATGCGCCGGATGCCATGCCTCCATTTTCGAAACTTACCGGCAAACAGGAATGGCGCGGGCGTTCTACCGGCCGAGCTCCGCAAATTCGATTGAGGACTACAGCAAGGGCAATCCCTTCTATCATGCTGCGACCGGCGCGTATTACGCGATGGAAAAGCGCGGCGCCGAATACTTCCAGCGGCGTTGGCAGGTGGGTGGCGACGGCAAGTCGGACTACATGCAGGAATGGAAGATCGACTATGTGATGGGGTCGGGTAATCACGTTCGAACCTACCTGCACCGGGAGGCGAGACGGAACGCTGATGGAGCTTCCGCTTGCCTGGTATTCGGAAAAAGGCGGCTATTGGGCAATGAACCCGGGCTACGATACTGACCATTTCATCGCCGCCGCGGAAAATCGCCTACGAATGCATGTTCTGCCACAACGGATATCCACGCATTCCGGCCGGCCACGAGCAGGCCAATAGCGTCCCTTCGTATCTGGATCCGCTGCCCGAGGGGATCGATTGTCAACGCTGCCATGGTCCGGGCGGCCGCCACGTGCAAGCGGCGCAGCGGGCGGGCGCGAGCAAGGATCGCAGATCCGGCGGGCCATCGTGAATCCCGCGCGCTTGGGCGCAGACCGGCAGATGGAAGTGTGCATGCAATGCCACTTGCAAACCACGAGCTCGCGTCTGCCCGCTGCTATCCGGCGATTCGACCGCGGCCCATTCTCCTATCGCGCAGGCGAGCGGCTGAGTGACTTCACGTTATTCTTCGACCGCGCTCCCGGAGGCGGCCATGCTGAGAAATTCGAGATTGTAAGCTCGGTGACGCGGCTGCGGGAATCGCAATGTTACCTGCAGAGCAAGGGCGCTCTTACTTGCCTCACATGCCACGATCCGCACAGCGTACCGCGTCGAGAGGCCGCGGCGCCTCACTACAGCGCCGCGTGCCGCCAGTGTCACAGTGCGGCATTCAACGCGATGGTGGCATCGGCGAAACATACCGCCGACGCCGATTGCGTCAGTTGTCATATGCCGAAACGAAGAACGGACGACGTGGTTCATGCGGTGATCACCGATCATCTCATCCAGCGGAGGAAGCCGTCGAGGGATTTGCTGGCCGGCATCCCGGAGGTTCACGAGCCGGATGCGACGGCCTATCGCGGCGAGGTGGTTCCGTATTATCCCAAAACTCTCTCGGCGGGAGCGGACGTGCTGTATTTGGCGGTGGCACAGGTGCAGCACGGAAGTAACCTGGACCTCGGCATCCGGCAGTTAACTAACGAGATCGAGAAACAGAAGCCAGGCAACGCCGAGTTCTATTTCAACTTAGGCGAAGCGTGGCGTCAAAAAGGAGATGCGGCGAAGGCGGTCTCGGCTTACGAACAGGCCGTGATACGCAATCCACAATCGGCATGGACGCTGCGCAGAATGGCGGACGGGCTCGAAGCTTTGGGGCAGTGGCCGCGTGCGGCCGACGCGTTGAACCGCGCGATTCAGGCGGCGCCGGACGATGCGAGAAGTTGGTATGCAATGGGCGAGGTTTATGCGCACTCGGGGACACGTGAGGAAGAGATCCGCGCTTATCGGAAATCGGCCGAACTCGACCCCGAACTTTCTGATGCATACAATAACCTGGGCAGCGCCCTGGCGGAAAAGGGCAGCCTCGAGGACGCCGAGACGGCGTTTCGCGCGGCCCTGCGGGTGCAGTCGGACTTTGCGGATGCGCAGTCCAACTTGGGAATGCTGCTCGCTTCGAAGGGACAATTGGCGGAGGCGGCCGATCATTTCGCGCGGGCGCTCGAGAGCAAGCCGGATAACGCGGCGGCGCGAGTTGCATTCGCGCTGGCGTTGGCGCGTTTGAATCGGGCTCCGGAGGCGATGCATCAGGTGCAGCTTGCGCTGGAAACCGACCCAAAGCTGCCCAATGCGCATCTGCTGTTGGGCAACCTGCTGCAGAACGCGCAAGAACTGGACCGAGCCATCGCCGAATATCGTGAAGCGCTGCGGCTCAGTCCCAATCTCGGCCGCGCGCAAGTGGATTTGGGAACCGCGCTTGCGCAAAAGGGAGACGTGAACGGAGCGGTGGAACAATTGCGTCGCGCGGCGAGCGGGGCGGATCCGGTGGTGAGAGCACGAGCGCTTGCGGTATTGAAAGCGATCGGCAAATAGTCACTTTTAACTAGACCGGTAGAGCAGGTCAGCGGTAGAACTACCGCGAGCATATATCGCGGCATTTATTCGAGCTTCGGTTCTTTCCCCGCCGGGGCCAAGGCTGCCAGTTCACGGGAGATAACGTCGCGTGGCGGTGGCAGCGCCAATTGAACCGTGTCCCACACAAGCTTCGCCACCACGTCTTCGTAGTCGTGCCGGTAGATGTTCCCGGCCCCGGCCATGTCTTTCCATGCGATTGAGGCGTGTCGTCTTTTCAGCTCATCCGGTAGGCACCGTGATGCCTCGGAGATGATTTCGAGACAGCGCGTTACCGCGTAGAGCGTTCGGCTATCGTCCCGAAATGTCTCGTAGTTGAGGCCTGTCACAAATTGATTGGCGAGGCGATATGGTGCTCCATATCGCGCAGGGCGGCTGCTCCGGCATCAGAAGGCATAGACTGCATCGGCGGTTGCAGCAGGCTTCACGTAAGTCTTCAGTCCGTCGCGGTTCACCACATCAACGTGGCCATCGAACAATTCGGCTATGTAGCCTTTTAACCCGGCGTAATCGAAGACGGTGATCCGAGCCATTGGATCAAATTCGATCATGATATCCGTATCGCTCTCGGCGCGCTGATCGCCGCGTGCTCGCGAACCAAATAGCGCGGCATGCGCTACGCCGCGCTTGCGGAGCGTCGCTTCGTGTTCCCGCAACCGGGCGATGATTTCATCACGGTTCATAATCTTCACTTCCGACGGGATTGCGGCGCAATGAACGTATCTGTGTCAATTGTAGCGGTTCGCGTAACCCTGTCAAAGGGTGCTTTAGGTATCGACCGTGCGATCTTTCAGGCGCCCTCCCTGTTTCGGATTTTGAACAGAAAAGGGGAGCGGCCCATAAAGAACGGCGCTTAGTAGGCTTTGCGGATTTCTACGTGCTCTCGGAGAGGGCATCGTTTGGTTGGATGGCATCGAAGAGAGGTTAATTCCACCCGCCATACTTGAGGACAGACACAAGCATTACGCTGCCTTAGCCTTTGCCATATGGTCCCCCTAGCCCGTATGAGATCCCGGCTTCACCAAACCAATTAGCTCCTCGCGAACCCCATGGAGGATCTCTCGCGATAAGTTCGGATCGGACACAGCACGGGAGAGATTGATCGCTCCGAGCAGAGCGCTCAGAATAAGCAGGGCACGGCCGCGCTTATCCCCGCGCTGGCTCGATGGAAGAAGGGCGCTGGAGAATGCCAGGCTCCGCTTCACCCGCTCCGTATAGAGGGCCCGCGCGGATTTGCTCCCCCGCGTCATGTCGCCTAGTAACGCTCCCATCGCACAGCCAGTTCCCGGCGCATCGCGGTGTGCCTCCGTCAGGTAGTTCTGGAGAAGTTGCGCCATGTCCGCCGTATGCTCTTCCCAAACGTCGAGATCCTTGAATGCCGTCGCGAGCGCCTCCACGACCAGTTCATCGCGCGATCCGAAGTGTTTGTAGAAGCCCCCAACCGTAACGCCCGCTTCCTTCATCACATCGGCGACGCCGATACCTTCAAGTCCGCGCTCGCGAAACCGCTTGGCGGCCACCCTGACAATCCGCTCATGCGTCGTTTGCTTGTCCCTCCTTGAATGCCCCATATCGATTCCTCAACTGTATTATAAACGTAATCTACCATTTGGATACCTGAGCGGCTTGAGCGATTCAATTCTCCCTTTGGTGTCTGCGATCTCGTCGACGCATGCCGGAGAATGAACTCGCGCCAGTTCCAACTGTGAATTCGGAGGATACTTGTGTCAGAGCCACCTGCTTCCGCATAGGAGCGCCTTCCTGGAAAGCCATATGCGAAGCTCATTTTTCCTGCAACTTTTGGAGTATGCACATAATCTTAATACCAGGCCAGCAGGGAGCAAGAACCGCTGGCGGCAGAACCAAGGAGATCCGAAATGAGCGAATCTACAGCCCAAAGAAACAAGGCATTTGTCCTCGAAGCGTTCGAGACCCTGTTCAACAGGAAGGACTTCGTCGCAGCCGAGAAGTTCTGGTCGCCGAACTATATTCAACACAGCGCCCATATACCGCCCGGGCGCGACGGGCTCTTCGGCCTGGTTAAGAGCGCCCCGCCCGAGATGAAATATGAGAACAGCTTGATCATGGCGGAAGGCGACATGTTGATGCTGCATGGCCGGTTTAGTGGCATCGGCCTGCCCGCGAACTGGATCGTGGTCGACATTGTTCGCATCGAGAACGGATTGCTGGCGGAGCATTGGGACGTCATTCAGGACGAGGTCACGCGGGAAAAGTCAGCCAGCGGCCTTCCAATGTTCGGCGACGGCGTTTCCCTCCTGATGATCTGTCTTGAGGAAATCTGCGCGCCGCGTCGTCCGTGGCGCGAGCGGCCTCGCCGCGAGCAGTGACTGCACGACCATAGAACCAATTCGCGACTTGATGCTTGGTCGCGATCGACCTTAACAATTTCCGGCTTGCGGCGTCAGCGCCGCGGGCCATGAGTTACATGAGAAAAGGGAGATCCAATATGCGTGCAATGAGAGCGGAACAATTTAGTGGTTATGAAGGATTGAAGCTCGTCGATCTTCCGAAACCAGCGGTCACAGACGGGAAAGTACTGGTGCGAATCACGGCGGCCGGCGTCACGCCGCTGGACCATACGATTCTCTCCGGCCAATTTCACGGCGTGAAGGCGCCGTTAGTCCTGGGCAACGAAGGAGCGGGCGTGGTGGAAGAGGGAGGCGGAACGGATTTTCCCGCTGGCTCACGCGTGATGTTCTTCGGCGCCTATGGCGCTTTTGAGGATGGAACCTACAGTGAGTGGGTGGCCGTACGGAAGGAAGACCTTTGCCTGATTCCCGAGAATGTCGACGACGTGAGTGCCGCAGGCATTCCGGTCGCGTATCTCACCGCGCAGGTGGCTCTTACCCGCGCCGGTTTTCGTGCAGGCAAGACCGTGTTTGCGCCGGCGATCGGAGGATCGATCGGCAATGCAGTGACGCAAATGGCGCGCGCCTTGGGCGCAAAACACGCCATGTCAAGCACGACCAATCATGCGAAAGCCGAGCAGGCGAAGGCGCTCGGATTCAATGAAGTCATCGATACATCCTTAGAGAAGTTGGCTGACGGCGTGCGCCGTATCACGGGCGGTTACGGCGCAGACATTGTCATCGACGGAATCGGCGGCGAAGTCCTGAGCGAGGCGCTCGGAGCGCTTGCATTTGAAGGAAGCCTCACGACACTGGGGTATTCCGCAAGCCGCCAGACAACCATTGACGTGACAAAGCTTATCGTGCCCCAGGCCAGCATCCGGAGTCTCAACATGTTCACTCAGCCGAAGGCGGCCGTTACGTGAAGCTTGGAACGTCATTGTCTCTCTGCTTAAATCCGGCGCGATCAAACCGATCGTGGCTAAGACCTTCCCGCTGGCCGACGCGGCTGAAGCTCTGCGTTACCTGGTTGAGGGCCGGCCTTTCGGCAGGGTCATCCTCACAATCTGACGACCTCGACTCAGTGAGAGAAAAGGAGAACACCATGGGTAAATTACAGGGAAAAGTTGCAGTTATCACCGGCGGCACCGAGGGCATAGGGTTGGCTACAGCACAGCTCTTCGTCAATGAGGGGGCATATGTCTTCATCACGGGCCGCCGTCAGAAGGAACTCGACGAGGCTGTGAAGGCGATCGGCAGCAACGTGACAGGCGTTCAGGGAGACGTCGCCAAACTGGCGGATCTTGATCGTCTCTACGAGACAGTCGGCAAGGTGAAGGGGCGAATCGATATTATTTTCGCCAACGCCGGCGTCGGTGAATTCGTTCCCTTCGGCAAGGTCTCCGAAGAGCACTTTGACAAGCTCTTCAACATCAACGTGAAAGGCGCGTTGTTCACCGTGCAAAAGGGTCTACCGCTTTTGAATGACGGCGGCTCCATCATTCTCACGGGCTCCGTCGCGAGCGTAAAAGGCACTGCGGCCTTTGGCGTTTACGCAGCCAGCAAGGCTGCGATTCGCTCTTTCGTGCGCACCTGGACCACGGATCTCAAAGATCGTCATATCCGATCAAATGTTGTCAGCCCGGGTCCAATCAGCACGCCGCTGACGAGCCGACAATCTCCGGACGTAATTGCGCGGATTGTGTCCACCGTGCCGATGGGACGCATGGGTGAACCCGATGAAGTTGCCAAGGCCGCGCTGTATCTGGCGTCAGATGATTCAAGTTTTGTCACGGGTGCTGAATTGTTCGTTGATGGGGGCAGAGCACAGATCTAGCGACTCCCCTTAGGAGACATTTCAATGAGTGCACAGCATCATTCAGCTTCTTTGAATCACACCGATCGCGATCTATACGCACGGGAGCAGGTCCTGAATTCCGCCATCATCGCCGCCGATATCGGCCGCGGCTGGGAAGAACATCTTCAGATTCTTGACGCATTCTACGCCGACGAAGTCGAGGTGGCCACGGACAACGGGACTGGCCCGATACGTGGCAGGGAGCGCATTCGGGCGCTCCTACTCAACCTCCTTGCCCCGCTTCATGTGATGGTGGAGCTCGGGGGCCTCGCTATAGATGTTCGAGAGAGCCAATTCACGGGGATACGTCCGATGAGACACATTCGGCCTGGTCACTTAATCTGATCGGGGTGTCCGGCCGGACGTGCATATTGAACTGGTGCACTCTCCGAAGGTGGGCAGGCTCGCGCGTGGTGTACGAGCGCCATTACGATCAGCAGCAAATCGGTGTGCCGCTGACTGGTGACGATCTTAATCCGAACCATTCGCTGGCGACCCTTGGATATGGCCGACCGTCTTAGCCAGTGCCAGCGATTACAAAGTGAACGAAAGGGGCCCAAGACTGTATGGCGTGAGAGAAGGTGCTCATCCAGACCGTGCGCTAAAGCCGTTCAACAGGCGACACGCTCGCGCCTCTCGGTCTAGCTGGTGTAAGTGCGAAGAGGTTGCATTCCAAAAGATTATCGGCAAATGGCCCAATTTGCCATCCAACCGGCTTGTCTTCAATCGCTTGCGCGTTAGCATAGCCGGGGCCGAAGTTGGCCGGTAAACGCGAGTCACAAACTTTCAAAATTTTCTCGCGCTGATTCCAAATCACTTACACCCCGAACCCCGCAACTCCCTCTTTTCCGCGCGCTAATATCAAATCGGGAAACAAAAAACGTTTTCCCCGAAAAGGATGCAGCATGCCCGAAAACGACGAACCTACTACCACCGAACACACCCCTGACAAACCGCCCATCAGCGAAGCCAAACTACGCGCCAACCGGGCGAACGGCGCCAAAAGCCACGGTCCTGTCACTCAAGCCGGTAAGCGCCGCTCCAGCCTCAATGCTAGCCGGTCTGGTCTTCACGGCCAGATCATCTGCGCCACTGAGGAAGAGCTCGTAGTCCTCCAAAAACACACTTCCGACGTACGCACCGAACTCGCGCCCCTCGGCCCCACGGAAAGCTTCCTGGCCACGTCCATATCGGACAACATGTTCAGAATTAACAGAATTCGAGCGCTTGAGGCAGGTATTTTCGCCAGCGGGTTCCGCGACAACATCGACGCCTTCGACGCCGGCCATCCCGAAGTGGACGCCGCGCTAGTGGCCTCCGATACGTGGATGCGCCAAGCCGCGGAGATCATGTTGCTCTCCACCTACGAAACGCGCCTGTCCAGCATTCTGCGAAAAGATCGCGCCGAACTGAAAGCGCTCCAGGCCGAGCGCAAGGAAGTCTGTGAGAAAGCAATGAACCAAGCCGAGATCTTCGTGGAACACGCCGAAAGCAAGGGCGAAGTCTACGAGCCAGGCGAAGACTTCCAACCCGCCTCGGCCCACGGTGGGTTCGTTTTTTCAAACACCGCAATCGCCCGGCGCCGCGACCGCGCCCACCGCTACAAGAAGGCCTGCAACTATCATTTCCGCGATCGTTCGAAGGATCCGAGACCCGATTTCGGCCCCAACATCGATCGCCAAGCCGCCTAAACCGCATGATGGAATCCTAAAAACGCTCAATTCGCGAAACCAAAATGCGCCCGAAGCCCAAAGTGTTTATCTCCGCGCCTCTGCGTCTCTGCGTCGAAATGACCCACTCAATCCACAGATCACTTCTTGACCAGACCCGCCATGCCCCAGTCGGCGAGCTTAGTAATCCGCCCCTGGCCGCGGGGCGGAGTTACCTCTTTGATTTGAAACTCGAGATGATTGCCGTGAGTGGTAACTAATGTATATCCGAAAAACCAGCCGTCCTCGTAGGCGCCGGATAGCCGCAGATGTCCGCCCGCGCTCGGAAGCGAGACATACGTAACGCCATCCAGTTCGAGATGCAGCATCTGATGAATGTGTCCGGCGATTATATATTGGACTCCGTATTGCTTGGCAAGTCGATGCAACGGGAAATCCGGATTTCGCATGGCCACGTCGATCACCCAGGACGGCCGATGCGAAACCACGATCTTCAACGGTGGGGCGGCGTGGGCCTTCAAATCCGATTCGAGAAACTCCAGCTCCGCGGGCGGCATTTGATCGGACCGGCTGTTATCCAGGATTGTGAAATGCGCCTGACCGTAGTCGAAACTATAGTGCAGAGGGTGGCTGGCGTACTGCTGGAAGAGGCGCTCCGAGACCGCAGACCAAACGTCGTGATTGCCGGGCGAGAGATAGAGAGGAAAGCGGCTGAAAGGCTTGAGGATTTGCTCGAATTGCCGCCATTCATCTTCTGTGGTGGCGTCGTTCATCCCCTGGATGGAGTCGCCCGCTCCGACGACGAATGCAGGCGTCTCGCTGGCGATCTGTTTCCATACTTGCTCGTAGACGCCCGGCTGAGCTTCGCCCGTGCGGTCGCCGAGCAGTACGAAACGGAAATCCTGTGCGGTTAGTAAGGCGGGGCACAAGCTGCCGATAACGAGAAAAAGGGAATGGCGACGAGTCACGCTGCTAGCATTGTCGCAGGTGCAAGGGCGGATGCCGGCGCAGTTCGCCGGGAGTACAATTACGCGTGGAGGCTAGCTGTGCGACATAGAAGTGGAAACGAACGATGCTCCGATAGCGACCGCGGTCCCAGCTCCTATACCGCTAGCGATCCGAGCTCTTATACTGCCGGCGATCCCAGCTCCGATACCGCCGGCGGCCCCCGCTCCGATACCGCCAACGACCCCCGCTCCTATACCGCCGATCCCAACTCCGATATCGACAGCGGTCCCGCCTCCTATACCGCCAACGGTCTCGCCTCCGATACCGCCAGCGATCCCCGCTGTTTTACCGAGCCGCGACCGCAAGGGAGCGGTCTTAGCCTCTCGGTTAACGCACGGCCTACCCTAGGATTCCCTCGATTCGCCACACTGATCATCGCCGCGCTATTCACGAGTATCCTGCACGCCCAACCCGCCACACACGTCGATTTCCAGCGCGAGATCCGCCCGATCCTTTCGGACAACTGCTTCCTGTGCCACGGCCCGGACTCCGCGTCGCGGCAGGCAGGCCTGCGGCTCGATCGTCGTGAGGCAGTGCTCGGCAAAGTAATCGTCCCCGGTAACTCGGCCGCCAGCCTGCTGTATCAGCGCATCAGCGATCCCGATCCAAACGCTCGCATGCCTCTGGCCGAATCGCGCCGAAGCCTGACGCCGGCGCAGATCGCGCTGATCAAACGATGGATCGATCAGGGCGCGCCGTGGCGGGAGCAATGGGCGTTTCAACCGCCGGTGAAGGCGAAGCTGCCCGTGGTGACGAATGCGGCGTGGGCGAAGAACCCCATCGACCGGTTTATTCTGGCGAGTCTGGAAGCGAAAGGCCTCGCGCCGGCGCCCGCCGCCGATGCGCGCACGCTTATCCGGCGCGTGGCCCTGAGCGCGACCGGGTTGCCGCCCAAGCCATCCGAAGTGGAAGCCTTTCTGGCCGACTCGGCGCCGGGCGCTTACGAGCGCATGGTGGACCGCTACCTCGCCTCGCCGCACTACGGCGAGCAGCGCGCGCACTACTGGCTCGATGCCGTGCGCTACGCCGACACCAACGGCATTCACTTCGATAACTATCGCGAAATCTGGCCATATCGCGATTGGGTCATCTCCGCGTTCAATCGCAACCAGCCGTATAAGCAATTCGCCATCGACCAGATCGCGGGCGATCTCCTCCCCAATGCTACGCTCGATCAGAAGATCGCCACCGGATTCCAGCGCTGCAACGTCACCACCAACGAAGCCGGCATCATCGAAGACGAATACACCGAGATTTACGCGAAGGATCGCGCCGATACGTTCGGCTCCGTGTTTCTGGGGCTGACGGTGGGATGCGCCACCTGTCACGACCATAAGTTCGATCCCATTTCGCAGAAGGATTACTACTCGCTGGGCGCTTTCTTCCGCAACACGCCGCAGAAAGTCATGGACGGAAACACGTCCGATCAGGCCCCGTTTGTCATCGTGCCGCGCGAGCAGGATCGCGCGCGCTGGGCGCAGATCGAATCGCGCGCAAGCGGCCATTATGCAGGAGATGTCGCACGCGCGCGAGGCGGCAGCGAAGCCGTTCGAGGCTTGGGAGAAGAGCCATCAGACTAAGTCCCGCGAGCCAGGCGCCGCCACCGGCCTGTTCGATCCAAAGGACGTTCTTTACGCCGCCGATTTAACCGCACTCACCTCGACGGGCGTCGATCTCCAGTTGGGCGATTCGCCCATCCCGGGGCAATCCGCGCTATGGTTCGCCGAGACCGGCGGGGCGAACGTGGCGAAGCCGCCCAAGTTAGATGCCGAGAAGCCGTTCACTGTCGCGGTTACTTTCCTTAGTCCGAAGGAGGCCGCCTATAACATCGCATCGCACCAAAATTCGAAGGACAAGAACCGCGGCTGGGTGCTCGACGTAAGCGGCCGCCTGCCCAGCTTTCGTTTGATTGGCGATAACGGCGATAGCATCGAGATTCGATCCGCGCTGGAACAGATTGCTCCTTCGAGCTGGAACACCATTGTGGCCGCTTACGATGGGTCGCGCGCGCAATCGGGCCTCGACTTATATCTCAACGGACGCGCGATTCTGACTCAGGGCCGCAACAACCCGAACACAAAACTATCGGGCGGCATCGGCGGAGACGATCCGCTGATTCTCGGCAGGTCGCTGGTGGACGGCGCCATCGCCGATTTCCGCTGGTTGATCGAGCCGTCACCGCATCCGAAGCGCGCTTGTTGAGGGATGGCCCGCTCGGATATTTTCTATTGCGGGAGTACGAGCCGTACCGCGCGCTAGCGCTGAAGAGGACAAGCTAGACCTGGAAGCGAAGGAAATTACGCGCCACGCGGCAACCACCCCTGTGATGCAGGAGCGGACCGATCAGAAACCGTTCGCGCACATTCTCTATCGCGGCGCGTACGATCAGCCGCGCGACCGCGTGGAGGCGGCGACGCCATCCATCCTGCCGCCCATGGCCGCCGCGCTGCCGCGCAACCGGCTCGGGCTTGCGCAGTGGCTGTTCACCGATGATCAGCCGCTCACCGCGCGCGTGGCCGTGAATCGCATGTGGCAGGAGATCTTCGGCGTCGGCCTGGTGAAGACCGCGGACGATTTCGGCAGCCAGGGCGAGCCGCCATCGCAATCCGCAATTGCTCGACTGGCTGGCGGTCGATTTCGAGCAGAGCGGATGGGACGTCAAGCGCTTCTACCGGCAGTTGCTCACTTCGGCGACGTACCGGCAGATGGCGCTCGCCACGCCGCGAGAAGCTCGCCGAAGATCCGGAGAACCGGCTGCTGAGCCGCGGTCCGCGCTTCCGCATGGATGCCGAGATGGTGCGCGATTACGCGCTGGCGGCAAGCGGCTTGCTCGCGCCGCAGATCGGCGGGCCCAGCGTGAAGCCTTATCAGCCGGAAGGGATCTGGGAAGCGGTCGCCATGCTCGGCTCGAACACGCGGTTCTATAAACAGGATTCGGGCAACGGGCTCTACCGGCGCTCGCTCTACACGTTCTGGAAGCGCGCCGCGCCGCCCGCCTCGCATGGAGATTCTGAACGCGCCCACGCGGGAAAGCTGCACCGTTCGCCGCGAACGCACCGATACGCCGCTGCAGGCGCTGGTCACCATGAACGACGTGCAATTTGTCGAAGCCGCGCGAGCGCTGGCCGGCGCGGCATGGAAAACGGACTGACTTCGCCGCGCGCCTGGACTATCTTTCGTCGCGCGATTCTGATGCGTCCGCTCACGCTCGACGAGCAGCGCATCGCGCGCAAGGCCTACGACGATTTCGCGCGCTACTACAGCGCGCATCCGGACGATGCGCGCAAGTTCCTGGATGACGGCGAGCGCAAGGCCGATCCCGGCTTGCCCGCGGCCGAGCATGCCGCGCTCACCATGCTTGCCAACCAGATGTTCAATCTCGATGAGGTGCTGAACCAATGAAGGACTGCACGCAATCCGCTCCTACCGCGATGACGAGGGCCACTATTCGCCGGAAGCGCTGGCGCATGGACCGCGCCGCTCGCGCGATCGCGCCGGGCCGTCATCCCATCGATGCGACTCGCCCGCGAAATGGCGGTGCAGGAAACGCGGCGCCGTTTCTTCTCGCGTGCGGCGCGGCGGCATCGGCGCGCTGGCGCTGGCGTCGCTGGCCACGGAGAACTCGCGCGCGGCAGTTACCGGCGCTGCCATCGGCGGTCTGCCCGGACTTGCCGAATTTCGCGCCCAAGGCCAAGCGCTGCCTCTATTTCCATCTGGTGGGCGCGCCGCCGCAGATGGAGACCTTCGATTACAAGCCGAAGATGCAGGACATGTTCGACAAGGACCTGCCCGAATCCATCCGCAACGGCCAGCGCCTCACCACCATGACCAGCGGCCAGACGCGCTTTCCCATCGCGCCTTCCGTCTTCAAATTCGCGCAGTACGGCAAATCCGGCGCGTGGGTTTCGGAGCTGCTGCCCTACACGGCGCGCATGGTGGACGATATCGCGATCATCCGCAGCATGCACACCGAGGCCATCAATCACGAGCCGGCGCTCACGTTTTTCCAGACCGGGCAGATGGTGGCGGGGCGCCCGTGCATCGGCTCGTGGCTCAGCTTACGGACTGGGCAGCATGAACCAGAGCCTGCCCGCGTTCGTGGTGCTGCAGGCCAAGCACAACAATCCCAAGGCCAACGTGCAGGCGATTTCGGCGCGCATGTGGAGCGCGGGTTTCTTTCCGGCCAGTATGCCGGCGTGAGTCTGCGCAGCGCCGGCGATCCCGTGCTGTTCCTCAACAATCCCGATGGCGTTCCGGCGGAAGTGCGGCGGCGGATGCTGGATTCGCTGGCGGAAATGAATCAGCTGCAATTCGAGAAGCTGGGCGACCCGGAAACGCGCACGCGCATCGCGCAATACGAGATGGCGTTCCGCATGCAATCCTCGGCGCCGGAACTGACCGATCTCTCAGCAAGGAGCCGGAGAGCACGTGGAAAGCTGTATGGCGAAGACGCGCGCGACGCCAGGGTCGTTCGCGCAGACCGTGCCTGATGGCGCGGCGTCTGGCCGAGCGCGGCGTGCGCTTCGTGCAGGTCTACCATCGCGGCTGGGACGTCCACGGCAACCTGCCGGAGGTGCTGGCCAGCCAGTGCAAAGAGATCGACCAGAGCATGTATGCGCTGGTGCAGGATCTGAAACAGCGCGGCATGCTGGACGACACGCTGGTGATTCTGGCCGGCGAATTCGGCCGCACCATTTACTGCCAGGGCAAGCTGACCGCAGACCGATTACGGCCGCGATCACCATCCGCGCTGCTTCTCTCTATGGATGGCGGGCGGCGGCATCAAGGGCGGCGTGGTGCACGGGGAGACCGACGAGTTCAGCTACAACATCACGCGCGACCCGGTGCACGTGCGCGATTTCCAGGCGACGATTCTGCACCAGTTCGGCATCGACCACGAGCGCTTCACCTATAACTACCAGGGACTTGATGTGCGGCTGACGGGCGTGGAGAAAGCCGACGTGGTAAAGGCAATCCTGGCGTAGCAGATTCAGTACCTTTACCGAGCCGCGACCGCTAGGGAGCGGTTTTTGCCACAGACTGTTAGATTAGGGCGTAGTTAGGGCTTGGGATGGAACGGCGCCGGCGCATCGCCGCTGCCTGCCGAAGCAGGCTCGGGGCTTTCGAGATCGAGATTCACCACGATCGGCTCCTGACCGCTGCGTACCACAATGGCCTCGCATGGCTCCGAAACCAGCGCGTTGATCTCCTGGTGCGGCACGAACGGCGGAACGTAGATGAAATCGCCGGGGCCGGCTTCGCCGCTAAATTCCAGTTTGTCACCCCAGCGCATACGGGCCCTCCCGCGAACGATATAGAGGACCGTTTCGAGTTCGCCGTGGTGATGCGGCCCGGTCTTGGCGTTGGGGTGAACGACCACCGTCCCGGCCCACAGTTTGCTAGCTCCGGTTCGAGCGTGAGTAATGGCCGCCGCGCGAGTCATGCCGGCCGTTTGCGGCGTATTGGGGTCGAGTTCGCCCGCGGGGACGATCTTCACTCCGTTATGTTCCCAGTCCATGCTCACCTCTTCAATACCGGAAACGCCGTGATCCGCAATCGCGCGGCGCCGTAGGGGATCAGAGTGACGGTCTCCGTTTGCGCCGCGTCTTTAGCTGGGACGTCGATCGGACTCATCGGTGGAGGCGCTGCGCTATCGTCGACGATGACCCATTGCGGTAACCGGCGTGCCTGGGCTTTTAATCTTACCGGCGGAGCGCTGCCGAAAGGCTGTCGCGGGATTGGTTCTTCCTCCACCGTGAAGGACGTTGCGGCGTTAGCCGGATCGATGCGGAGACCATAGTTCCAAGGCGAAGATGGAAAGACCTCCCAATCGGTCACGGGGCCCGTCTGTTTCAGCTTGCTCCAGTGCTCGCCGATTCCGAGCGCATATACCAAGGGGCCGCGCTCCACCGAGACGGATCCATTGAAGCCTTGAATGGCGCGCACGGGCATAGGGAACACGATTTCGACGCGATCGCCATCGCGCCATTCGCGGTCGATCCGTTTGTAACTACCGGGAGTCACTCCCGAGGCCTTTTGGCCATTGATTGAGACTACGGGATCTTGGGTCCATCCCGGGATGCGAAGGTGCAAGGGGAACTGCTGCGGCCCGGGGGTGCTTATCCGCAGCGAGATGCGATTGCGAAAAGGATAGTCGGTCGTCTCGGTGACAGTCACGTCCTTACCGTCGATCTTCGTGCGTACCTCGCTGGGCGCGTAGGCGGCAGCGGCCACGCCTCCATCGGCCGAGGCCATCCACAATGCCGCAGTGAACTTGGGCCATCCCTGGTGCAGGTTGGCGGTGCAGCAGCCGTAATTCGGTTCCAGGCCGAAGAGGTTCGATTCGGGGCCATTGGTGCTCCAATCGCGGCGTCCGAGGGAGCACATTACCTGATTGGGCTGCTGATCGTACTGATGGCTCCATTGATCGGCGGTCTGCGCGCCGGGCAGGGGATTGAAGGCGATCTTCTCGAGGCGGTCGCCGATCCATGCTTCACCCAGCACAGCGAGGTCGAGTTCGAATGAGAACATCGATTCCACCACCGTACATAGCTCGGTGCCTTGCGACGGATTGCGTCCGGCGAAGTGTTCATCGGCGCTGAACATGCCATTGGGAAGGCCTTGATACTTATCGAGTACGCCGACCATGCGCGAGGTCTCCTCGCGATCAGCCGATTGCTTCGACATGAGATACCACAGCGCGGCGGTCTTCAAACCCATCGCGTTGTTTACACCGTGGGAATCGTGCTTGGCCTGCTCGTGAGTAACTTTGCCCATGAAGGGGAAGTTGGTGAAGAGCTGAGGCCAATCGAAGCCCTGGCCTTTCAGGCGGCGCGCAAGATCGAGCAGCTTTTCGTCGCCGGTCCGGTTGTAGAGCCAGATGATGCTTGCGAGTTCGTCCTGCCAGCGGTAGATCGCCCAGCTCTTGAGGGGCAGCGAGTCGAGCATGCCGGCTTGATAGGCGAAGTACTTCTGCATTACGGGAACGACGCGCGGATCGCCGGTGGCCTCCTGGTATTGCGTCAGCGCCTTGAGCATGACCATGATCGGCCACCAGTCTGTGTTCTTTTCCGGACCGATGCCGCCATCGGCGCGCTGATGGGTCAGGGTCCATTCCATCCAGGGATGAACTTTAGAGATCAGCCTGGGGTCGTCCAACAGGTACGCCAACGGCACGAGCCCATCCAGGTAGTAAGGGCCGCGTTCCCAGCCTTCGCCTGCGCCGCCGAGCCAGGCGGAGTTCGACCCCACATCGGGCCAGAACTCATCGAGATGTCCGGTGATGCCTTCGGACTGAATGCGCAATTGATCGAGAAGCCATCCGCGCGGCTTCACTGCGCCGAGCGGCAGGCGGTAGAACGCGCCCTCAGCGAGCGGGGCGCGGTTCTTCACGGGCGCAACGGCGGGAAGATTCGCCGCCGTGGATAGGGAAGCGAGACAGACCAGCAGAGCGGTGCTACGGGCAGCGTAGATCATTTTCCTCCGGTCAATGCCTTCAAGAAGCGATAGCAGAATTCGACGCCCTGATCATACGCCGCGATGCGTACGCGCTCGTCTTTGCCGTGGGCGCGGACGTCGTCCTGATCGATGCCGACGCCGTTGATGCCGTAAGTGGGGATGCCGGCGGCTACGGTGTAGATGCTGTCAGATGCGCCGGTTTCCATATCCGGAATCACCGGGGCGCCCGGCCACATTTCGGCCGCAACCTTCTCGAGTGGACGCAGCACGTCAGGCGGAGGAAGCACGGTGGGAAAGCCCTTCGAATCTGGAGACTTTTCCACTCCGCCGTTTGCGCTGAGGAATTGCACCTTCACCTTAGGATCGGCGAACACTCGGACCAGCGTCTGCTCCGTCTCGGCGGGCGAGTGGCCCGGCAGAATGCGGCAGTTGACGATCGCCTGCGCGGTTTGCGGCAGCGCGTTGTTGGCGTGTCCGGCGTTCAGCCGGGTAGGGACGCAGGTGGTGCGCAGCATGGAGTTGTAGCGTGGGTCCGCAGTCAATCGCGCCAAGGCAGCAGGGTCCGGAGGCGTGCGAAGAATGGCGTTCATGTCAGCCTTGGTCTGCGCGTTCTCGAGCGGCGCGCGGCGCTCGAAATAGGTACGTGTGATGGGGTTGAGTTCCACGGGAAAGGGGGAATGCTCGAGGCGTCCAAGCGCGTCGGCCAAGTGATAGATGGCGTTGTCCGGCGTGGGCAGGGAGCTGTGGCCGCCCGGGTTCAGTGACGTCAGTTCGAAATCGGCGTACTGCTTCTCGGTGGCCTCCACATCCACGTTGACGGGCTTTCCGTTTCGAAGGGTCACTCCGCCGGCATCGTTGTTCAGCGCGAACTCGGCGTCGATGAGATCGCGATGGTTCTTCAGTAGCCAATCGACGCCGTTGAATTTGCCGCCCTCTTCGTCGGCAGTCAGCGCGAGGATGAGATCGCGGTCGGGAACGTAGCCTTCGCGGTGAAATCGGATGAAGGTGGTTATGAGAATCGCGTCATCCACCTTCATATCTTGCGTGCCGCGGCCGTAGAAGTATCCGTCTTTCTCAACGAAGCGGAAAGGGTCGGTGGTCCAGTCTTCGCGGCGCGCCTCGACCACGTCGAGATGGCCGAGGATCAGCACCGGTTTTTTCGCGCCCGAGCCGCGAAGGCGCGCCACCATGTTGCCTTTGCGATCGTTGGGGCCAAACACTTGGACATCAGCCTTGGGGAATCCGGCGTCGATCAAGCGCTTCGCCATAGCTTCGGCCGCGCGCGTCGTGTTGCCAACCGAATCGGTGGTGTTAATTTCGATGAGTTCGCGAAAGATATCGCGGCTGAGGCGGCGCGTAGCGTCGTCGAGCGCGGCCCCGCACAAAAGGGCGGCCGCGAGGAGGAGGGTTGCACTGCGCATTCACGGACTATTCTACGCCGTCGCGAACACGCTCATCGAATCTTGGCGGGCGCTGGAATGTCCTTCTCGCGGGCGTCCTCTTTCCCTGTCCCTCGCGTCAGCACTTGCACGGTGACCACCTTCTTGCCGAATTGCTTGGCCTCCGCGGCGCTAGGCAGGTAAAGATCGATGCGACGCCCAACGATTTTCGTACCAGTATCCGTCACCGTGTAGACCCCATCGAAAGCGTCCGCAGCTCGTATGCGGATGCGCGAGCCCAGCGGCAAAACCGCCGGGTCCGCCGCGACGATGCCTTCGTGCGGGACTGTACCTGATGCGGTAGGTTTCGAGTCGCGCGCGAAGGCCGTCGCTTCCATGCGCATCACGCGATGCCCGGGTTTTCTAGTAGCGGCATTCAGCGGTGAACAAAGAGCCGCGAGCAGCGATACTACAGCAAGTAGGCGCACACATAGGTTCAGTGCACGTTGTGGGCCGCGGCGAAGGCCGCGGTGGGGCTACGCCGTGACCGGCGGCACAAGTGTCTTGAGGAATTCGTGAGCCACGTGGAACCCGCGCTTATACTGCTCGGTGAAATTCGCGCCATTGTAGGCCGGATAGTAGAACGCATCCTCGTTCTCGATGTTCATTGCGCCGGAGTAGCCAACCTCGGAGAGCACGCTGAAGAAGCCTTTCCAATCGACCGAGCCGTAGCCGGGCACGCGGAAGCGCCACCAACGCGAACGATCGACGGGCTGGATGCCGCCGCGCTTCACCAGGTGCCAGAGGATCTCGGTGTCCTTAAGATGTACGTCGTAGATTTTCGAGACGAACTCGCGCGCGGCCGCGACCGGGTCCATCATCTGCCAGACCAGGTGCGAGGGGTCGAACTGCAGCCCCACGTGCGGGCTGTCGTTGAAGGCTTTGAAGAGCGCCTCCCAGCCGATTGGTCCGGTGGCGATGTTGGGGCCGCCGGCGTAGGGCTCCCAAAGAATGCGGACCTTGTTCTTCTCGCAGGATGCGAAGTACTTCTCGTTGTAGACCTTTACGATCTCATCCACCTGTTGCTGAGCGGCGCCATGGGAATGGTTCCACTCTGCCCGCCGATGTTGGGGATGCCGAGCTTGCCGCAGAGGTCGAGACACTTGAGCGTATAAGCGTTCTGGCGCTCGCGTTTGGCGGGGTCGGGGTCGATGTGGTTGCCATCCACGGCAAGAGAAGAGACATAGATGCCGCTTCTCGCGATCCTGTCTTTAATGGAGGCGATGGCGGCATCGTCGAGTTGGTCCGGGTTGAGGCGGAGCTGCGCGCTGGTGAAGCCTTCGGCCTTGATGAAGTCAAGATTGGAATCCGAGTATTGCATCAGGACGCCGAGACGGGGCTTCCAATTCGGCGGGCTATTGCGTTGGGCTTGTACAGCAGCGGCCGCGGATACGGCGGTGAGGATAGTACGTCGAGTGACGGTCACGAAACGACGATACTCCGCGCGGGGGCGTCGGCGCAAGTCTCGGGCGTCGGCTAATTCGCGGCGGGCTTTTCCGCGTGGTCGATGGCGTAGAATTCGACTGGTCCCTTTTGCGGTTCCAACTTCAGGCCGAGCTGCTGCTTCAGGGCGTCGAAGAGGTTCGGCCGGTCGAAGAATCCGGGCGGCAGATTCGGCGGGGCGTTCTCCCGATTGAAGTTTGGCGGAAGTTCCGGAAGAAACGCCAGCTTGAAATCGTAGTTGCCGTCGAGCCCTGTCCTGTTGATCACCGGCCGGCCGTCCTGCTGAAGTTGCTGCCCAAGCCACCAGGTGAGATACTGCATCGGAACCCTCGTCCCAGTGACGCCGTCCGGACCGCCGGTAACCGGAATCTGAAATGGCTCGGGGCTCTGGTTCACCTTCATCTTCAGCCCGGATTTATCGATCAGAAGCGCATACACGGGGCCTTCCTTCGTTTCCTTGTGGAACTTCAGCTTGAACTCGTCGGCCAGCATGTTCTGATACATGGTGTGAAGGTCGTCGAGGGTATAACCGCCGTGATCGGCCTTGGCATCGACGTCCCAACGGTCGGTGTGGATCCAATCCGGGCCACCGGTAATCTGGCGCATTGGGATTTTGTACATCAAGCTAATCATGAGATCCACGGGGACGCCTCGCGCCGAATACTCCTGGCCTCCGGGCAACGCCCTGATGCCGCCGCCGGCTCCTGGCACGGGAGGACCTGAGGGTTTGATCGACGTCACTTCAAACGCCAGACGGGCGGGCTTTTCCTGGCCGTAAAAAAGAGTTATGGATATCAAGCCGAGCGTCGCAGCGAAGAAATAGCGCCGTGGTGAAATCATTGGGAACCTCAATCCATCTAGGTTTACATATTTGACGCCGCGGAGGACACGAATGTCCCTGGGTTCCCTACCGGGTAGCCGAGACTGCATATACCCCCTGGACGGTAGTCACCTGTTGTAGAGGCGCCTCGCCTACACATTTGCGAGCCAACCAAAGCGAAAGCGAATCCGGTTCGCAGAAAAGAAAAGGGAAAATCTCAACATGATCAAATCGCTGCTTCTTATCGGAACTTTGGCTTTGGCTGGCATCGCGAGCGCGAAGTCCTACGACATTACCCTGGCCGCCCCGGCAAAGGCCGGCAAGGTCCAAATGGCCGCTGGAAACTATGAGGTGAAAATTGTGGGCAACGGCTTCGCCGTTTTTACCAACGTGGATAGCGGGAAGAAGTTCCTTACCTTGGTCAAGGTGCAGGATGCGGGCAAGAAGTTCGAACAGACCGCGGTGGACTCCAAGACCGAAGGCGGCGCGAAGCAGATCACCGGCATTGAGTTCGAAGGTTCGAGCACGATGATTGAGTTGGGCGAATAAGAAGACGACTTCACTGATGCCGGAGCGCGACAACGGGATCCACCCGCAACGCACGCCTCGCCGGCAGGTAGCTGGCAAGAAGGGCTACGGCCGCCAGTATCGCGGCTACCGAGGCGAATACCGCGGGGTCGTTCGGCTTCACTTGAAATAGTAACGACGCCATGAGCCGTGTGAGCCCATAGGCTGCGGCGAGGCCGAGAACGATCCCCGCCGCGGCAAGCGTCATAGCCTGCCGCACCACCATATTGCGAACCTCGGGAAAGCTTGCGCCCAGCGCCAGGCGGATGCCAAACTCGAGCGTGCGCTGCTCCACCGAGTAAGCCATCAGCCCATATAGTCCGATCGACGCCAGCAGAATCGCAGCCCCGGCGAAGATGCCCAGAACGCAGCGTGTTGAATTCGTCGCGCGAAGTGGACTGGATCACGATGCGGTCCATGGTGCGCACGTGCGCCACCGGCAAATCGGCGGTCTGCTGAAAGGCGCGCTGAATCGCGGGCAGAAGCGAGTATGGTTCCACGCGTGTTCGCGCGACCCAACTGCAGCGGCATGAAGCGGTTGTTGAGCTTCATGTAGGAATCGCGCACTTGTGAGAGCGGAACGAAGGTCGTCGGCTGCGGATCGTTATTCAGGCCGGCATCGCGCGCATCTGCCACAATTCCTATAATCTCGCGCGGCGCCTGCGCGAAATCCGGGCCCATTCCGGAGCCGATGATCAGCCGCTGGCCGATGGGATCTTCGTTCTTCCAGAACTGTTTGGCCATCGCCTGGTTGATCACCACCACGGGAGGAGCCGCGGCATCGTCGCGCTCCGTAAAGACGCGCCCGCGGATCACGGGGATGTGGAAAACGTTGAAGAAGTGCGCCGTGACATAATTCCATCCGGCGCCGCCGTGGCTGGGTCCATTGGTGAGGGGACGGCCCTGGATGATGAAGCCGAGCCCGAGGCCGCCTTCCAGCGGAAGATAGGAAGTGGCGGCTGCCGCTTCCACGCCTGGAATCGCTTCCATGCGGTCAAGCGCCTGGCGGGTCATCTCGCTGACGACCGTGGTCTTATCGTACTTGCTTCCGGTAAGCGCCGTATCCATGGTGAGCACATTGCGTGGATCGAATCCAGGAGCGACGTTGTGCAATGCGGAGAAGGTGCGTATGAGCAGGCCCGCTCCCACCAGCAGTACAATCGCGAGCGCCATTTCCACCATCACCAGCACGCCGCGCGCTCTGGCCTGACCCAACCCGGAGCCCGAGCGCGATGCGGATTCCTTAAGCGCCAGGTTCAGATCGGCGCGAGACGCCTGAATCGCCGGCGCGAGGCCAAAGAGTACTCCCGTGGCCATCGATAAAAGCAGCGTGAAGCCGAGCACCGTCCAGTTGAGCCCCACGCCCGATCCATCCTCGCCGATGCGCGGGATATTTCCCGGATTGACCGCCAGCAGCGCCCGCACCCCCAACGCGCCAATCGCCAATCCCGCGGCGCCGCCGATGAGGGAAAGCAGCACGCTCTCCGTCAGTAGCTCGCGGATAATACGGCCGCGCCCGGCTCCGATTGCTACACCGGATCGCAATATCGCGCGACCGGCTGGCGGCGCGCGCCAGCAATAAGTTGGCGACATTGGCGCATGCAATGAGTAACACGCACCCCACCGCCCCCAGCAATATATAGAGAGCCGTGCGCACATTGCGCACCATGAGTTGCTGCATGGGCTCTACCGTAAAACTGTTCCGCGGGCCGATGGAGTCGGGAAACCGGCGGCGGAACTGTTCGGCCGCGAGGTTCATGGCCGCTTTGGCCGCGCCTACCGTCACTCCGGGCTTGAGCCGCGCCGCGGCTCGGAAGTAATGTCCCTGATTGGTGCTGTTGGGGTCTGCTTGAAAGGGAAGGTAGATATCGGCCTGCGGGTCGAAGGTGAATTTGCGATCCAGCACGCCAATTATGGTGACCGATTCGCCTCCAAGCGCAATGGCCTTTCCTACGATGGAAGGATCGGATCCGAATCGCCGCTGCCAGATGCCGTTGGATAACACTGCGACATTGCCGCCGCGCGGCTTGTCTTCTTCCGGCGTGAACGTCCGCCCGACCGCCGGCTGCGCCCCAAAGAGCCGGAAGAACTCGTGCGATACGTGAATCCCTTTGATCTGTTCCGGACGGTCGCCTCCGCTCAGGTTCAGGCCGGGACCGCCGGTATCATATGCGGCGACATCCTGCAGGGCCTGCGTTTGCTCGCGCCAGACGTTATATTTCGGCACGGATGCGGCGGGGCCGTTCCCCTGCGGCGAGCTATTCATTAAGACCATGATGCGGTCCGCATCGGGGAAGGGAAGCGGCTTCAATAGCACCGCGTCGACCACCGAGAAGATCGCGGTATTGCAGCCGATGCCAAGCGCAATCGCCGCCACGGCGGTGGCTGTGAATCCCGGGCTCTTGCGCAAGGCGCGGAAGGCGTGTTTCAGATCGCTGGCGAAAGTTCCCACGATTGACCTCTTCGGCTTAGACGCAGAACGGAACCGGAAGTTCCGCGCCGATTGACGCCAGCCGGCCTCTGCCGCCATTCGCCGGTTTCCGCCGTGCATTCGCCGATTTCCCAATGACCTGGCGGCGCCGCCGCTTTACTCTCGAGAGCATGATCCAAGATTCCGAAAGCAATCCCGATTGGTTCACCGCGCAACGCCTGGTCCCGGCGCTTGTCCTCATCGCAGTGGGCGGCATTTTTCTGCTCAGCAACCTTCACCTGATGCGCGTCAACGATATCTGGGAATACTGGCCGGTGATTCCGATGGTGATGGGCGTCTTCAAGCTGGCCGATGCCCAAGAGGCGCGCGACCGCACCCTGGGCGGCCTGCTGCTGGCCGGCGGATCCATCTTTCTCGCCAATAACATGGGACTGATTCCATTCAACGTCTGGGATATGTGGCCTTTACTGCTGGTTGGCGCCGGCGTTTACATGCTGGTCGATCGCACTGCCGGCCCGAAGTTCTCGATCGATGTCTCGATTGACGGAAAGCGCGGACCGCGCGGCACTTGGACCCGCCATGAATCCGCCTTCTTCAGTGGCGGAAAGCGCAGAATCGCTGTTGATGATTTCCAGAGCGCCAAGTACGACGCCGTCTTCGGCGGCTTCGAGATCGACCTGCGCGGCTCGCATATCCTGGGCGATTCCGCCGTCCTCGAAATCAATGCCGTCTTCGGCGGCGCGGAAGTCAGGATCCCTTCGAATTGGAGCGTGGTCATGCAGGGTGCGGGCGTCTTCGGCGCATTCGCCGATTCCGCCGAGCAGCCGAATCCCGCCGTCACGCCCAACATCAAGCGGCTCTTCGTGCGCGGCGCAGCCGTGTTTGGCGGCGTCGAAATCAAGAATTAGGGCGGCATGCATCCCATACTGGCGTCCGCGCGGCGCGCCGCGCTCTACTGCGTCGCGTGGTGCGCGATAGCCGCGCTGCTCGTCTATGCAATGTCGGATGCGGCAGGTTTCACGTGGCAGGATGCCGCCCGCGGGCTAGGACCCGCATGTCTGATCGAGGCCTTTCTCTGCCTCACGCCCTGGTATCTCTGCCGCGTTCGCCCGATGCGGCAGGTGGATCGAGCGCTGCCCCCCGCGCTTGTCGCGGCCGTCTTGGCGGGTGGAGTCTTCGTGGGGACGGCGCGCCTTGCTGCCCCCGTGCTCGCTACGCAGACACTGGTCCTATTCGCCCTGGGCGCGCTACTTTACCTGCTCTCGACCGGTCTGCACTACGCGGCTGTTGCCTCCATGGAACAGCGCGAAGCCGAGCGGAGCGCCGACGAAGCGCGGTCGCTCGCTCGCGAATCGCAGTTGCAAGCGCTGAAATTCCAATTGAACCCGCACTTCCTCTTCAACAGCCTGCACTCCATCGCCGCGCTCGCCACGCAGGATGGGGCGCGCGCACGCGAAATGTGCATTCGCCTCTCCGATTTTCTGCGCGCCGGCCTCGGCTTGGGGGATCGCGAGAGCATCCCGCTACGCGAAGAGTTGGCTTTGGCGCGCAGTTATCTCGCCGTCGAGCGCGTTCGCTTCGGCGAACGCCTGAAGGTGGAGGAGTCGATTGCCGCCGAGTCAGAGGATTGCCTCGTACCAGCGCTCATCTTGCAGCCGCTGGTCGAGAACGCCGTCAAGCACGGCATCGCGGGATTGCTCGAGGGTGGTTCCATCCGCCTTTCAGCGCGCCGCAGCAGCGCGGGCGTGACGATCGCCGTCGAGAACGAATATGACGCGGAGGACGTTGAAGACGAGCACGTCTCGCCTCCGCGGGCTGGCCTCGGCCTGGCGCACGTCAAACGCCGGCTTGCGGTGCGGTATGGCGACGACGCATCGTTCGACGCGCAGGCCGGGAGCGCGACTTATCGCGTCTCTCTGAGGCTGCCTTGCGAATCCGTGGCGGTAGGACGCCCTGTGTAACCTAAGCCGCTTGCGCGCCTCGGGAATCCACCTGGGCGCGGCCCCCGTAGATTCCGCTAGCGCAGTCTCCGACAATCTGCAGGATAAGTAATTTCTTCTTGACGCACCCAAGGACCTGTAATAGAATCCATGCAACTGTAAGACTGTGAGTTAGCCGCGCTTCTCGTAAAAGCGCGAATACCTTGGGGATAAGTGGCGCACGCCGCGATGTACGCGTTTGCGCGCCTGGACGCTAAGTCGAGCCCGTCGGGCACAGCCCATAAATGGATTTCAAATCGGCCGCCGAGTTACAAGCCGGCGCGTCAAGAGGTTGATTGTGTCTTGGGATATTGCCTGCCAAGCAAATAGGGGAGGGGTTATGGGGTTAATTCAAAAGGCTGTTCACCTTTCGATTTTCAGAAGGTCCCTGGCGTTGGTCTGCTTGGGAACTATCTTTAGTCTAGTCACGACATGTGCAATGGCTCAAACCAGCCAGGTAGGTACCGTTTCCGGACAGGCAACCGATGAATCGAAGGCGGCCGTTCCCGGAGCGGTAGTCACCCTCACAGACACTTCAACCAACGCCCATTTAGAAACCACCAGCAATAACGACGGGCGATACGTCTTTAGCTCCGTTTCGCCCGGAACGTATAACATTAGTTTCGTCAAGCAAGGTTTTAGCACCTACGAAGTAAATGGCCAGACGGTAGCGATCAGCTCGGTGCTTACCATCGATGCGGTGCTCAGAGTGGGATCCACGGCGACTACAGTGGAGGTCACGGCCAGTGCGGGCGCGGAATTGCAAACCATGAACGCCACGGTGGGCGGCAGTCTGAACGGCCAGGCGCTGTTGCTGCTGCCAAATTTGGGCCGCGACGTAACCTCTATGGCTGTACTGCAGCCGCTTACCTCGACCAGCGGTCAAGTAGCCGGAAGCCCACAGGACGCCAATACCTACACGCTGGACGGCGCCAATATTACCGACGACATGTCCGGGAACGTCGTCAGTTACCAGACCAACTATTCGGGCTTAGGCGGCAGCCAAGGCGGAAGTCTTCCTTCCGGCGTGATCCCCACGCCCATCGAGAGCATTGAGGAGATCAAGGTCAACGTTAGCAACCAGACCTCCGATTTCAATAATTCCTCGGGCGGACAGATCCAGATGGCCACCAAGCGCGGCACCAACCAGTTCCACGGGTCCGCGTATGGCTGGTATTTCGACACCACCGTCGGCTCGGCCCGCTCCTGGAGCGCCAACCACACGCCGACAACCGTCAACGGAATCTCTTACGGGTATACGCCGATCGTCTCCAATCATCGCGACCGTTTCGGCGGCGCTCTTGGCGGACCCCTGTTCCCGAAGGACCTGCTTGGGAAGAAGTGGTATTTCTTTGTCAACTATGAAGGTTTGCGCTATCCCAACTCCAGCAGTTATTCGACCAGCGTGCCCACGGCTTTGCTTGAAGCGGGCGTGATCCAGGTGCAGAACGCGCAAGGAGTTTATCAGGCGTACAACCTTAATCCCGCGCCGGTAACCGTGAATGGCGTGACTTATCCTACCGGCGATGTGCCCAGCGGGCGCATGCGACCCGCGGGGAATCGGCATCAACCCCATCGTCTCCAAGATCTGGAGCACCCAGATACCGAAACCCAACAACCCTCTCGGCGGCGACCAGTACAATACGCAGGGGTTGCTAAGCACGATACGCGCGCCCCTCACGTCCAACAACTACGTGGCGCGCATCGATCATGATTTCAGCGATAAGTGGCACTTTTACTTGAGTTATCGCGATTTCAAGTTGATCAACTTAACTACGAATCAAGTCGATATCGGCGGCGTGCTGCCGGGCGACAAGTTTGGCATCCCGACCGCTACCGCTCCCCGTCCGCAGCAACCCTCGGTCTGGACCGCCGGCCTCACCACCACGATCAACGCGACCACCACCAATACTTTCGTCTTCAGTTACCTGCGGCAATTCTGGCAGTGGTCCGACGATAACGGGCCAGCCCAGCTACCCGGACTGGGCGGAGCGGTGGAAATCGGCGGCGAGAGCAGTTCCCCGGGGCTGATTCCTTACAATGTAAATACGCAGAGCGTCCGTCAACGCTTCTGGGACGGTCAGGATAAATCGATCAAAGACGACTTGACGTCTCTAAAGGGCAACCACCTATTGGGTTTCGGCGGCAGCTATTCGCGTAATTTCGATTACCATTCGCGGACGGACAACGGATCCGCTGTAAACGACCAAATCAGTTATCTTTCGACCAATTCGGGCTTTAATTGGACATCCCCTGTCAATTACATTCCGACCGTCGGTTCCGTCTACCAGCTATTCCAGCTGGGAGACCCTTTACGCCGAAGTTCTCGGCATGCTCAGCTCGACGCAGGTGATGTACACGCGCGCGCTGCCAACCTTGTCCCCGCTGCCCATCGGAACTCCCGCCACCGACAAATCCATCATTCCCAGTTACACCACGTATTTTTACGACACCTGGCACATGAAGCCGACTTTTACGCTGACTTATGGGCTGGGATGGAACCTCGAAATGCCGCCGTACGAGTTACAAGGCAAGCAGGTAGAGTTAGTCGATTCGAACAACCAGGAGGTGGTCACTTCGGACTTCCTGGCCCAGCGTCAGGCGGCGGCTTTGCAAGGCGGCTCGTACACTCCGACCCTCGGCTACACGCTGATCCGAAACGTAGGCAACGGGCCGAAGTATCCTTATAATCCGTACTACGGCGAATTCAGTCCGCGCGCGTCGTTCGCGTGGAATCCGCGATACAGCGACGGCATACTGGGCAAGATTTTCGGGACGGGCAAGACCGTGATCCGCGGCGGATACGGCCGCATCTTCGGGCGTTTGAACGGCGTCGACTTGGTGCTGGTGCCGCTGCTTGGCCCCGGACTATTGCAAGGCGTCACCTGCGTCAACCCGCTCATGAATGGAAGCTGCGCCGGGAGCGGAGTCGCCACTCCCGCCAATGCGTTCCGCATCGGGCCGGACGGTTTGACGGCTCCTCTGGCATCGCCTTCGTCATCGCTGTCGCAGCCATACTTTCCCGGATTGGGAACCAACCCGGAAAGCGTGGATGCCAACACGCTGGATCCGCATTTCCGGCCGGATCGCACCGATCAATTTACGCTGACGCTGCAGCGTGAGATCAACCGGCACATGCAACTCGAAGTGGGCTACAGCGGCAAGATCCTCAGGAACGAATTCGCCGAGGTAAACCTCGATTCGGTTCCTTATATGGAGACCCTGAACGGCCAATCCTTTGCAACCGCCTATTCCAACGTTTGGCAGCAGATGTTTTTCAGCAGCATTAACCCTGCTAACGTCACCGCGCAGCAATTCTTCGAAGCGGCGTTGGGCGGGTCCGGCTCCGCTTATTGCGCGGGCTATTCCAGTTGCACGGCCGCGTTAGTCTCAAAGAACACTGCGCTGTTCAAGGAGACTGCTGTAAGCGATATCTGGAACGCCATGACAAAGACGCCCGGTTGGGCCTTGGGCCGCACCGTATTTAGCCAACCGGTTGCAGGCGGAACCGTGGGACAGGCTACCTCAGCGCTACTCAGCACCAGCATGGGCTTCGGAAATTACAATGCGGTATTCGTCTCGTTACGGACAACGAACTGGCACGGGTTGACGGCTATCTCCAACTTCACTTGGGGAAGGGCTTTGGGCACCACCACGCAAATTCAAGCCACCAGCTCCGCGACGCCCTTGACGCCGTTCAATATAGGCGACAATTACGGCTCGCAGAGCGGCGACGTCAAGTTCCTCTATAACCTTTCGATGTATTACACGCTGCCGTTTTTCAAGGGTCAACGCGGTCCGCTGGGGCACATCCTGGGCGGTTGGACTGTTTCGCCGCTGTTTACCGCGCAGAGCGGCGGCGCCTCGGGTGTGAGCTATACCGAAGGCAGTTGCGGGGGTTGCGAGGCGTTCGGCGAAGTGACGACGCCTGGAACCAGCGGGACCAGTTCGACGTCGGAAGGCGCGGTGGGCCTTTTGCCTTACACAGGCAAGATGCAGACCAGATACGGCATTTATCCAAACGGCGACACCGCCGCCGGCAATAACCTTGTCGAGGGCACAGCCTCAGTCGGCACCAAATTCTCGGGTTACTATGGCCTGAACGCATTCAGCAATCCAGCCGCGGTTTGGGACGAGTTCCGGCCCTGCGTGCTGGGTTACGATACGCGATGCGGCGGCGGCCTACGCGGTCTCCCCACCTGGAACCTTGACGCCAATGTGGTGAAGGACATTGCCATTTGGAAAGAGCGCGTGGGAGCGCAGATTTTCTTGCAGGTGACGAACGTCTTGAACCACTTTCAATCCGGCGGCCCAAGCCTCAGCCTGACCAGCCCGACGACGTTTGGCCAGGAAGGCGGCGGGGGCACGCCGCGGAACATGGAGTTTGGAGTGAGAGTTCACTTCTAGCCGTCTGATCTAAATCGGATCTAAATGAATGCAGCAAGATTCATAGGTCCGTCAAGTTGCGCGTTGCGTTCTTGGCGACTTGGCGAGAGATTGGTCAGCACAGCTTCACGCAAAGTGGCAAAGACGCCAAGAAGATCCGCAAGATTAGGACACTGCCGCGTTCGAGCAGTCCTATAGGGGATGAGAGTCCGTTAGTTCGGTAGCGAGAAATAGCCGTGACGCCAGAAGACGTTGAGCGGCATGCCCTCGATGGTTTTCAAGATCTGGACGCGCACGCTGCGGAACTTGCCGTCGTTGTGCGATTCATGGGGAGCGTAGCCGAGTACGTATTGGCTGCGGAAATCGCGGCTGAGGCGTTCAACGGTTGCGGGAAGGTCGTCCAGGTTATGCGCCCAGTATGCTTTCCCGCCGCTATCCATTCCGAGTTTTTCAAGAAACTGCGGCTTTTCGTAGAGCCCAATAGAATAAATGCGTACATCCGATTCGCGCACCAGATTCCTCAACTCATTGTCGGTGTACCGGCTATTGTTGTCGCTTCCGTCGGTAAGGACGAACAACGCCCTGCGTGAGTTCTTAGCAGCTTTCATCTTGTGGATGCCGAGGACGATCGCATCGTTGAGCGCGGTCCAGCCTTGGGGCTGAACGAAGGAAAGCTTCTCCAGAATGTCGTCGGGGTTATCCGTGAAACCGTTTACGACCGAAGGGCTGTCGGCGAAGCGAATCAGCAAGAACTCGTCCTTCGGCATCAGCGTCTTGAGAAACTGCTTGATGGCCTCGATGGAGGGTTCCATACGCTTTTTCATGCTGCTGCTGGAATCGAAGATGAAGCCGACGGAAACGGGCCCATCTTCCTGTTGGAAACTCACCACCTTCTGTTCGACATTGTCCTCGAACACGCGGAAGGCGCCCGGCGTAAGATCGGTCACCGGATGGTCCGTTGCGTCCGTAACAGTCACGGGGACCAGGACCATAGTGGTGTCCACCTTGAGATTGGCCGATGCGACCGGGTTCCGGTTCTTGAGCGGGGTAACGGATAACAGCGGGGAATCTTGTTGCGAAGGCGGGTCCGTTGCCGGCCCGGCGAACGCGAATATTGGGATCAGTACAATAAGACCGATTGTGTGCGACGCCAGTCGTCTACAGGTTTTCATGCCGAAATTCTCCCTCCCGAACCCCTAAAACCCACCTGGCGGTCTCAACGAGGATGGCCTGTGTCTCAGTATAGGACTCTGCCCTCGCGGGATTCCAGGGGCAATGGGTGAAACGGGCGCAAACGAATGAAGCCGCCATGCGTCTTCAGGCATCACAAAGAGAACGGCTCTGACGTGGAATAGGCTGAACGGAAACAATTTAGGCGGATACTCGCGGTCGTTCAGTTGGAGACCGATCCATCCAGCCCGGCGAGCTTTGAATTCCGCATCCAGGCGCCATCTGGATAATAGGCGAGAACCAGACTACCGCCTTGCAACGTTTGGATCAGCGGGCGCGAGATCTCCGGGCGCACCGCGGGGCAGCCCCAGCTTCGGCCAATCCGCCCCGTGGCGGTTGCAATGGCATCGCTGACATAGTCGGCCGCGTGAAGCACGATTGCCCGCGCCATACTGTTGTCGTTGAATCCTTTTTCCAATCCCTCCAGCCGCAGGGACAGGCCATGCTTCCCAATATAGGTTTCGCCTGTGAGAAAGACTCCGAGGCTGGTCATCAGGCTATCGGGGGCATTGGAGAATCTCATCGCCTGGTTATCCCCGCTATTCCTCCCGTGCGCCGCCAGTTCATCGAACAGAACGCGCGTGTGGGCCAGGTCGAATACCCAGAGGCGATGCTCCGTGGATCGCTTTGTGTAGTCGATAACCGTGATTACATCCGAGCGGACCTTCGCGCCGCTGGCCAGCACGCGCTTCAATGCCGTTAAGGCGGCCTGCAGGGCTTGCGGGGCGAGCGTCGGCGCCAGTTTCAGCAGGGCGGCGAACTGAGTTGGGGAATATGCCGGCGGCGCGGGTGCAGCCGTGATAGGGGACGCGTTCCAAAGCAGGCAAGAAAAGGCAATCGTGGGGACAAACTTCCTGACAAACAACACTTCTAGGGTATCCAGTGACCCACATCGCTGTGGGGATTGACGTTTCCGTGAACGTTTCCCTAGTGTACCGCAGCGGGTGCGGCCGAAGTTCGTTTGACAGGATTGCTGCCGTGAAATCCTAGTTGGGGGTGGCAATCTCGACGTCGAGAGTTATGCCTCGTGACCACCATGCCGGGTGCAGCCACGGTGGCGGCGCGGCAAAGTCGTACTGCCCCAGGAGCAACACCAGCGTCCCGGGTTCAATCAGTTCATCCGAGCCGGCGGCGTACCTCCACCCGTCCCCCCAGTGGAAAAGCCACTGCGCGTCCACGGATAGCATCCGAACGCATCCGTGGCTTGCGGGACGCCCGGGCAATGTGTACTCATGCATGGCGAGCCCCTGGGTGCTCGAGAAATTGAAATACCATGGCATGATCCAAGTCGGATTTTCAGTGCTGACTTTTACCCGCGCGTGAAAGTTCAAATGGTAGACGCCCCCCGGGGTCTGGTGATGCCTATCTCCCGAGCTTACCGGCCCCCAGCGAACCAACTTACCGTATTCGTAAGCGCCGAACACCTGCCCCGCCAAGTCGACGACAACGGCCTTTTTTTCGTCGGATAACTGCGGGACATCCGCGGGCATCGGGCTATAGAGAAGTTGGTCCTCGTCCCATCGATTTGGGACTAAGATGTGCGGGAGACGCCCCAAGTGGGCGGAATCGGCATGGTTTAGCTTAGCTAATAAGATGAGTTGAGCGGCGCTGAAATGGGAGAGCGCTTTTGCGCTCTCCAAATGACAGGCAATGGTTTCCGCGCGGGCCGCGAAACAACCACAAAGCAACGCCGCGGCGAGCTGCCGCCGGCCGTATGCATGTGCGAGGGGCACATTTACCTCCCCGATTGGCGGCTGCGGCAAAACTGATATGGCTTCTACGAGTCCTTCTGCGACACGCGCCGCCTGTTATCAAAGATGCCGGTCCGGAACTTCGGGCCTTACAACGGGACGCTACCAGGGATACCTCGGGCGATGGAGTGAAATCGAAAGAAAGTCTTGAAACTAAGTACGGCGGACGCCATCCTGCATGACGTAGAGGGAGCTGTAAGATGGTTTACTCGGACTTGCAAGGATTCAAAGGGATACTCGAGACAATGATGGGAAGTATCGAGCAACCGCTTAGGCGGCGCGAGGAAATTGCGATCGAAAATGCTCCCGATACGATCGACCGTGTCCAACAGGCAGCGGAGCGCGAACTGGCGATCTGCCAGATCGAATCGAGCTTCAGCCGCTTGCAGAATATCAGGCTCGCGCTGGAGCGCATTGAAGACGGCAGTTACGGGACATGCCTGCGGTGCGAAAACGATATTAGTCCGAAACGGCTCCAAGCGGTGCCTTGGGCAGCTTGCTGCATACGGTGCCAGGACATCGCCGATAGAGAGCAACTCGAACGCGCCAACGAGTTCGCGGGGCAGTTCGCGCAAGCGCGAGATGTTGCTTGAGTGAGTGGTTTCGTATTGTCGAACCACTTCTCCTTCATGGCGCGCCTCCGTGTGGTCGCGTGGCACACCCGAGTTGCGCGCGTTTAATGCCGTAGCCGAGCCCCCGGCCCGCGCTTCTCGCACACTTTTTCCGCGGGAAACGCTTGCTCACGTGCCTCGCGGCGAACTGTGTGAGAAGTTCGAGTTATCGGAGGCCCCGGATCAAGGCTCGGCGCGGCTACGGGGGCCAGAGGATGTCCCCGAATCGCGAACGCAGCGAAACCCGAGGTGATTGGTTCCAGTATCCGGCTCGCCCTTGCCGCGTCCACCGGCGATGTAACGCGCGCAATATTGATCGGTGCAAAGAAACGATCCGCCGCGCTGTACGCGTTTGCGCACGCCCGGTTCACTGGGGTCGAAACTGTCGGAGGGTCCGGCGGGATTCACGGCAATTTGGCCGCTCGCCGCCAACGTGGCATAGTAGTCGGCGCGATACCAGTCCGAAGCCCACTCCCAAACATTACCCGAGATGTCGAAAAGCCCGTATCCATTCGCCGGGAACGATCCCACCGGAGCCGTGCCGGCGTATCCATCTTCGGCGGTGTTGGCGTCGGGAAAATGTCCCTGAAAAGTATTCGCCATGTGCTTCCCGCCAGGCATGAATTCGTCTCCCCAAGCGTAGCGCTTCCGTTCAAGCCCGCCGCGCGAGGCGAATTCGAATTCGGCTTCCGTGGGCAGACGCTTGCCGGCCCACTTGCAATATGCAAGAGCGTCCTCGTACGCAATTTCCACCACCGGATGGTTCATACGATTCCCGATGTCCGAGGCTGGGCCTTCGGGGTGCCTCCAGTTGGCGCCGTGGACGTAGCTCCACCATTGAAGATGATTGTTGAGTTCGACCAAATGGCTTGGCGGCGTGAAGACCACCGCGCCTTCGATCAGGTTCTCCGGAGGCGCTCCAGGGAAGTCTTCCGCGCGGGGTTTGCGCTCCGCGACCGTCCGGTAGCCGGTTGCGTCGATGAACCGGGCGAACTCTTCGTTGGTAACTTCGGTCTTGTCCATCCAGTAACCATCGACGTAGACACGATGCCACGGCTTGGTGTCCGCCATGTGCTCATCGTCGGCGCCCATCCAGAATTGGCCGCCGGGAACCCAGACCATCCCCGGCGGCGCAGGTTCGGGAGGCCGCCTGTCGTTGATTCTCCCTGTCCATGTGGCTCCCGCGGCGGCGTCGCGCGTGGCGTAGCCTCGCGCGCTCCCGATGCCGCTGTCGCAATACGCGCCGGCGGGTTGCGACGCCGCGAGGCGCCCATGAAGCCGGCGATAGCTTAACCCGGCGATCAGGCCCCCGAGTAACATCATGCAGACCGCGCTTCTCGTCCATCTGCTCTGCCATGCTCTATCAAGATTGATCGACATGATGGGCCACGATATGACCTTCCGATTCCTGACGATCCTGATCCGGTTTAATATTTTGGGCCATCCAGACTACGAGTTTTAATGAATCGCGAAGGCAGCGCGCACATCGCCCCACATTAAAGGAGATCTATATGTTCGGGAGTGATCGGAAGCGAAGCCACCTCAGCCGATTTGCGCGGAATTCGATTGCGTTAGTTGCGATCGCAGTTCCAGGCGTCACAATCGTCGCTGCTCAAGAATTGCCTTCGCCGGTTCCGCGCGCGATAGAAGGAACGTTGCCGATCGCCCCGGCGGGATTCAGTGGCTTGCCCTCTCTCTCGGGCGCCCTCGCGACAGCAGGCGGACCAGCGCAAGTGAGCAATGGCGTCGCTACCGGATTTGCCGGTGTAGGGGACTCGGCCGAGGGCCAGTTGGTTCGATCCGGGAGACCTCAACGAATCACGCTCGAACAGGTCAAGCAGCAATCGGCGAATCGCGTGGTAGCTCCGCTCGCGTATTTGAACCAACTCTCTGTAGAGGCGGCAAAACAACACCGCCTCGGCGTACAAGCAGATTACTTTCCCAAATTCGGCGCGACATTCCTGAATGTTCATACCACCGATTTCCTCGGCCAGATCGTACAGGTTCGACGTCCGCTGATGGGCACCCTGACAGAGGTGCCCGTAGCAGATTTTCAACCAAAACCAGACGGTGGCGGTGCTTACGTTCGTCCAACCGATCACACCGCTCTTTACGGTGCGCGAGGCCGTTCGGATCGCTCGCGCGGACGAGCGCATCGCCAAGGCAAAGGCCGCGGCTTCCGTTTCGAAGGCCGCGCTCGATAAAGAAGTCGAGGAAACTTATTTCAAGGTTCTCATCGCTCAGCGGCAATTGACCTCGGCTGAATGGAAACTCCAAAGTACGGGCGGACGCACGCTGTACGCATCGACTTCCATCGACTTAGTCGGCGTATCCGCGCAGGGGCTCGTGGCGTTGGAGGCCAGGAAGGCGGTCGAGACCGCTGCCGCCACCGTGAAAGAACTGACTGCGAACCTGAACCGCATCCTGGGTTGGCCGGCCGATACGGCATTGGAACTGGCGGCGCCCGATCCACTGGTCGAGAATATTTCTCTTCAAGACGTCTCCGATAAATCGAGTGCGTCGAATCCCGCCCTGGTCGAGGCGGAAGAGAATGTCGTCAAGGCGCGCGCCGCATCGAATATTTCGAAGCTGGCTTATGTGCCGGTGGTGGCGGCGGTCGCGGGCTACATGTTTCAGAACAGCTTGCCGGCGGTGACCAGCAACTTCGGGTACGGCGGCGTAATGGCGTCCTATACCCTTTTCGATTTTGGAAAGCGCGAGCATGCCGTGAAAGAGGCGCGCGCGCAAGTCGGGATGGCCGAAACAGCACTCCAGTTGACCAAGGCGAAGCTGGCGGCCGATGTTATGAAATCGTATTTCGAGCTGGAACGTACGCGACAACTGAATCGTGTAGCGCAAAGGATGGGCGCATCCGCGGCATTGCTGGTGAAGGTGAGTTCCGATTCCCAAAGTCTCGAGGTAAGAGCGGCGCGAGCCGATGTTGAGATTGAGATGATAGAGGCCGATTTCGAACATCGCCAGGCGTTCAATAAGCTAAAGGCGCTGCTGGGGCCGGAGCGATAAAGCCCGCACGTCCGGCTCTCACCGTGATATCGACATCATTTAGCATCTAAAACGCTGAGAAATAAACCCCCACGCGCCGCCGGCGTCATCCCTAGAAGTGTGATCTGCGCTCGCTGGCAATGTGCGCACCTGCGAGCGGCGGCGCAACGGAGGGTTTAGCGATGAGAATAAACGTTGGAAGGTACTGGTCAAGTGGGGTGTTGGGGACAATCGCCGTCTCTGCAATCGTGCTGGCGGCGACTGTGGCCACGGGTAGCGCCCAAACCAAGAAGCCAAATATTATCGTGATTATGGGCGACGATGTCGGCTGGTTCAACATTGGCGCATACCATCAGGGGATCATGTCCGGAAAGACGCCCAATCTCGACAAGTTGGCGTCTCAAGGCATGCGCTTCACCGACTATTACGCCGAAGCCAGTTGCACCGCCGGCCGCGCCAATTTCATCACCGGAGAGCTGCCTATCCGTACGGGTTTGACGACCGTCGGCCAAGCGGGGGCGGATGTGGGCTTGCCCGATCAAGCGGCCACTATCGCTTCCGCGCTAAAGACCCAGGGCTATGAAACCGGCCAGTTTGGCAAGAACCACCTCGGCGACCTTAATAAGTATCTCCCGTGCGTGCATGGATTCGACGAGTTCTTTGGCTATCTCTACCACCTCGATGCTATGTCCGACCCCTACTGGTTCGATTATCCGCAGGACTGGATAGATAAAACTGGCCCGCGGAATCTAACGCACTGCTGGGCGAGTGACAAGGACGACTCGACCGTGATGCCGCGTTGGGGCGCAATCGGGAAACAAAGGATTGTGGATGAAGGTCCACTCGCGCCGTTCCCTAATATGACCGGGCTACAGAACTGGCAGGAGGGGCGCAAAGCCAAGTACGACATGGAGACCTTTGACCAGGTACTCGTCGACAACACAAATCGCTTCATGGATCAGGCCAAGAAGGACGGCAAGCCCTTCTTCATCTGGCACAACACCACCCGCATGCACGTCTTCACTTACATCCCGCCGAAGTATCAAGCCATGATGAACGCCAACAGCAATTACGGCCTGGAAGAGGCCGGCATGGCTCAGATGGACGACAGCATCGGCGGCATTCTCAAGCACCTCGACGATATCGGCGAGGCCGATAATACCATCGTTGTCTTCACCACCGACAACGGAGCCGAGGTCTTCACTTGGCCGGACGGCGGCATGACGCCCTTTAAAGACACCAAGGGCACGGTTGGGGAAGGCGGTTTCCGCGTACCCGCGATCATCCGTTGGCCCGGACATGTCAAGCCCGGCACGGTTGAGAACGGCATCTTCTCCGGTCTCGATTGGTTCCCGACCCTGGTCGCCGCTGCCGGCAATCCCAATATCACCGACCAGCTCCTCAAAGGGGTAAAGCTGTGCGACCGCACCTATAAGAATCATCTGGACGGCTACGACCAGACTGCTCTTCTAGAGGGAAGGGGCCCTCCGCCCGGCACGAACTTTTCTACTTCGGCGGCCCTCATCTGGGCGCGATTCGTATTGACGATTTCAAGTTTCAGTTCTACCAGCAGCCTTATGGCTGGCCTGGCGAAAAAGTCGCAACAGACATGCCCACTATCGTGAACCTTCGGCAAGATCCGTTCGAGCGCACGCCCGCCATCCGCGGCGAGACCCTAAACGAGTTGGGTGGCGGCTATATGAACGACTTTTACGCGCCGAGAGTTCTGGCGCTTTGTCGTCGTACAGAAATCGTCGGCAAGCTGGCGAGCGCGGCCATCGAGTATCCGCCGATGCAGAAGCCGGCTAGCTTTAACCTGGAAGCAATCAAAGCCCAAATCCAAGAGGCGATCGACGCTCACTCCGGGCAATAATCGGCCTGGCGGAACGACGGGCGGCTCGTTCAGGGCCGCCCCACAAATCCAGAAGATAATTTGAGTCCGGCAACGGGGAGCCTACATCTTTGCTCCCATGACGCCTTTGCAAAGCAGAAAACCTACCATCAACAATTCACCAACTACTAAACAGCCGGCTTCGGGTCCGGTGGAAACGCCAGCGGGCGCGCAATCCGTTGCGCTACGAGCCTACGAGCTATGGCTTGAGCGGGGATGTCCCGACGGATCCCCCGAAGACGATTGGTATCGCGCAGAGCACGAGATCTGCGCCGCCGTCGAATCTCATACGCGGGCGACGGCGTCTCTGCTTGCGCAGTCCTAGCCAAGAGGCGCCGGCGCCGCGAGTTAAAGAATCTCACTTACCGGTTTATGTTCCGGTTCATGCTGAACCAACCCGCCGATTCCTGGACGCCGGAGTACGCATCGGCGCCGACCGGCGGGGAGGGCGGCGTGGCGCTGGCCCCAATCGCGTTGTGGAACCGCGACCGCTCTTTGCAGAACACAAGAGCGCCGCGATCCGGATCGAAGTCCACATGCACCAGATCTCCGGTCTGAACCTGCTGAGAGGCAATCAGATTCGAAAGTGGATAAACCAGATTGCGTTCGATTGAGCGTTTCAAATGCCGGGCGCCATATTTCAGATCTGCACCTTCCCGCAATAAGAATTCCATTCCTCCATCCGCAACCTTGAAAACGAATGGCTGCGATTTGGCGAGAATCCTTTGCTGCACGATGCCGAGTTCGATAGACAGTATGCGGCGCAATGCCGCCTGCCCTAGGGGACGAAATACCACTGTCCGATCGATCCTGTTCATAAACTCCGGCAGGAAGTTGCGCCTCGCGGCTTCCACCCCGGCCCGCGAGATCTTATCCATCAGCTTACTGCCGACGGTCTCAAGACTATTTTACCGTTCCGCCTCGCCCGCGGCGAAGCCAAGGTTAGGACGTAGAATGGAGCCCATCTCCCCAGCGCCAAGGTTGCTGGTCATAAAGATCATGGCGCGGGAAAAATCTACCCGCCGGTTGTCGCCGAGAGTCAGGGTCGCCTTGTCGAGTATCCCGAGCAGCAGATTCCACATTGCATTGCTCGCTTTTTCGATCTCGTCGAAGAGGATGAAGCTCAGCTTCACCCTGTCAGTATGATAGTGGTTCAGGACCTCCTGACTGAGCGCCGCGTGCGTTTCGCGATGTCCCAGGTATCCGGGGGGCGAGCCGATGAGTTTTGCGATTTCGTGGCTGTGTTGAAATTCCGCGCAATCGATTTTGACCACAGCGCGCGCATCGCCGACAAGGCTTTCAGCCATGGCTTCCACCATTCGCGTCTTTCCCGACCCCGTGGGACCGAGAAACAGCAAAGTAGCGATGGGCTTACCTGGACTTGACATGCCAGCCACGTACGTCTGGTATGCCTGCACGATGTTCTCTACGGCCTCGTCCTGGCCAACAATCCGCTGCCGCAGGCTAGTCTCGAGCATCTGAGCTTCGCGACCTGTTTGGGCAGCATCCAATACCTCATTTGTTCGTATCATGATCCTTGCTTCCCACCTGTTACCTGGGATGCCGCACTCGACATTTCGCGCTATAGAATTGGGGGTGAAATTCATGTAACCTGCGATAACTCCGTTTAATGAGTCTCTTTGAATATCTCTAAATCCTTACTACCAAGGGATATGACAGATTTCGATACGGCTTCGCTCGGTGACGCATTGCGCGCGGAACGGCAGCGCCAAGGCAAAGATCTGGCCACGATAGCAGTAGAGACGAAAATCTGCAGCGCCATCCTGCAGGCTCATCGAACGGAATCAGTTTGATGGCATCCCGGGAGGCTCGTACAGACCGCATTTTCTGCGCCAATACGCGCACGCGCTAGGGCTGGACGAAAGCGACGCCTTGGCTGCGTTTCACCAGCAGTACGAAGAACCGGAACTACCCTTGCCGACGCCTCCCAAAAGAACTCGATCCTGGCGCGTCTTGGAATTGGGATGGGTGCTCACAACCGCCGCCGCGGTGTTGGGTGTCTACAAGATCGCGGAGAGCCTGCATACCACCCCTCCCTGGAAGGAGACGGGGATAATGGCACACGCGCCGTCCGCTGCTCCTGCGAAGCGCGCAACGCCGGCGCCGGCGCCGGTCTCCGACAGCGGCAACTCCGCCGACAGAGGCTCCACCGACAATAGCTCCACTGGCAAAAGTTCCACCGCGCCAGTGCGCGTAGCATTTACTGCGACGGAACCCGTCTGGGTGTCGGTGAAGTGTGACGGCTCCCCGAGTTACACAGGCACGCTACTGGGACCGGAAACCAAGACGTTCGAAGCGTCGAATGCGGTAACCGTTCTGATCGGAAACGCCGGGGGCTTGACGATCTTTCTGAATGGTAAGCCGGTGGGCCCGGTCGGCGGCCACGGTGAAACCCGGTCGCTGGAACTGACGCCGAGCGGCGTGCGCGGCCTCCCGCGTCCGAGCACCGCGAAAACAATCGAATTCGAGCCCAGGCCTGAAAACCTCAATTGACATCGGGCTACTTAGCCGCCAGTCGCGCCGCCGCTGGTGCTTAATGCGCGAGTAACAATAATAAGTCGGGGCGGCAACCCCTCGAATCACGGAGACAGATGAATCTTTGTGGCGGAGAAGAGAATAAATGAGAACGCATCTCGCGAAGCGCGCGGTGCGCAGGGAATATAGGTATTAGAGTTTCCCCCGTCTTACTAAATACTACGTGTGTAAGTATCCCCAATTCCTGGAGCATAAGGACGAATCCGGCGTCCTTACTAGTGCGGCAAAACGGACCCGCCATTCTGCCCCATAAGTGGGACAACTCCAGTGAAGTACATTGCGCAAGTAGGCTTCGGAACGGTGATGTCCGTGAGGCCGGCACGGAGGATACATGATCAAATCGGGAGACAGACTCATCTTGTGGATCGCAGCGCCGATCATCTTGGCGCTGGCTGCTACCGGTTGCGCCACGAAGAGTTATGTACGTAATCAGGTGGCGCCGGTGAACAAATCAGTAGCGACCCTCAAAACGCAAACCAACGAGAAGCTCGCGTATGTAACCAACAAGGAAAACAGCGATATCTCGGCTGTCAACGAACGTATCTCCACCACCGACCAGAAGGTGGCTGAGGTGGCCAGCGCTACACAGGAAGCCCAAGGCACGGCTTCGCGCGCAATGGATGCATCCGAAGGAAACTCCAGTAAGATAGCGGCCAATTCGGAGGCGATCACAACCTTGGGTTCGGGCGTAGCAAATGCCCTCAATTATCAATTGGTAGAGAAGGCCGATATTACATTCGGCTTTAATAAGGCCACACTGACGCCGGAAGCCAAAGCCGCGCTCAGCCAGATTGCCGCAAAGATGCAGTCGATGCCCCGGTCGGTTGTGGAATTGGCGGGCTTCACGGATCGGGTGGGCTCGCAGAACTACAATTTAGCGCTGAGCCGCAGGCGCGCAGAGGCCGTACAACGCTATCTTGTGCAGCAGAAAGTACCGCTGATGGCGATTCACATCGTGGGACTGGGCAAAGAGGCGCCGCCTGAGCAATTAGCGGCGGACGTCGCCGCCGTCGACGCGCATCCCAGCAAGGCGGAACTCGAACGTTTGGCGCGCCGCGTCCATGTTCGCGTTTTCGGCGCCGGCGATATCACTGCGTCGCGGTCGGAGCAGTAGCTTTTCCAGTAGTTGAGCCATAAAACCAATACGGCGAGCGCTAAAACAAACGACGCGGCGGCGCTCGCCGCTTTCTTTGTTCTCTCGATCGGGAGCCGCGGTAGAGGATCACATGCGGGCTTCGATTGTCACAGCGGCGATGTTAGGGCTGACAGTCTGCAATTGCGTTTGGAACCTATCGGGCCAACAGGGAAATCCCGCGCACTACAGAGTGGATGTCAATCTCGTAACGTTGACGTTCAGCGTCACGGATGCACATGGAAATTCAGTCCAAGGGCTTCAACCTTCCGATATTAGGATTCTCGAAGACGGAACGCCTCAGAAGCTCGCCTCATTCGCCGAGGGCAACAAGCCAGTTCTGAACATGTTGTCCGGCGGCCAAATCTCCGCTGGCACAAACGTTTTCATCCTTTTCGATACGAGCGACCGCATGTATCGAACTCTTCCTTATGTTTGCGATTCCATCGCGGAATTTCTGAGGCATCTCAGTCCCACCGATGCCGTAGCCATTTACACCTTCAGCCGCAATCTTTCCCGGGCCGTGCCCCTCACGTACGACCATCACTTGGCGCGGGCAGGACTCGCCCAGAACGTGAGTGCAGGAGAAGACACTGCGCTTCTTAACTGCCTGCTGTTGACTCTGAGGGATGCGGCCAAGACGCCGGGGCGAAAAGTGGTAATTGTATTCTCGAACGGACCGGACGATCGCAGCATGGTGTCTCCCGAAGATGTCGGGAGAGTAGCCGAGGACGAGGGAATTCCCATCTACGTAATCTCCACGCTGGACGTTAATAAAGAACAGGAAATGGGCCATACGCTCAAAAGGCTCGCCGAGAGAACAGGCGGAAAATTGTACTTAACCGGGAAGTGGCAGGCGCAGGCGCATGCGTTTGCCTCCGTTCACGCCGATATCTCGAGTTCCTACACGGTTTCCTACTACCCCGCGCCGAATCCGAACGAAGGCTTCCGGAACATCAAGGTCGAAGTGGTTTCGGCTGCCGGAAAGAGCTATCGCATCCGCGCCCGTGCGGGGTATCAGCCGCGCAAGCCGCGGTTTACCGGCGCCAATTAGTCGCGGAACTTCGTCCTCCCTGGTCCGAAATAGAGCCTCCCGTATCCCCAAAAAGTAGCGCAGAACCCCTTTACAATCGATCGGTGCTAAATGAAGGGGTTAACTGACCATTGACGGTCACGGGTTTCCAAGACCCGGCGGGGCTCTGCGCTCCGAGAGTTTAGAGGAGAAATCGAGAATGAAAAAAACCTGTACGGTTGTTGGCGGAATTCTGCTGTCCGCGCTACTGGCGGCCGCGGCCGACGTGCCCAGGATGGAAGCTTTCTTGGGCTACACCTATGTTAGGACGAATACCGCAACCGATGTTCCCGCATTTAGCGCAAACGGTGGGAGCGGCCAGTTCGCTTACAATTTCAACAAGTGGCTCAGCGCTGTTGCCGATATCGGAGCCGTGCATAACGGCACTATCGGTAATGCCATCGTCGACAACACAACCACGAACTTCCTGCTTGGCCCACGTGTGTCGCTGCGCTTTGCGCGCCTCCGGCCGTATTTCCAGGTCTTGTGGGGCGGCGCCTATCTTGCGGCGAGTACCCAAGTGGATATCACTCCAGTGCTGCCGTCGCCCCAGGAAATTCTCGGGCCGCCTGGGATAATTCCAGGGCAGCCGATCACCGCTCGTCTCGTTGCGAGCCAGACCGCATTCGCCATGACGGCGGGCGGCGGTCTGGATATCAAAATCAACAAGCACGTCAGCTTTCGGCCGATCGGATTGGACTATTATTTGACCCGCTTCCAGAATCTCCGGACGCAGGGCGATAACAACCAGAACGATCTTCGTTACACCACGGGCTTCAATTTCACTTTCGGAGCGCAGTAAATAACAGCTCCACAGCCGGACCCGCGTTCGGGATCGACGTATCGGTCCGGCGCTGTCTTGGCAATTCGCGAGTGGAATAGGACCGGTGAGATTACGTTGCCGGTAACGTCAGCCTGTGAATACATGATTTGAAGCGGAAAGGGCCGGGTAAAGCCACATGGGAGGCCGGCCGGCGATCCGTCGTGTCGCGCTAATCAGGAGAAGAAAGCTATGTTCAAGAAGATTATGATTGCGTTTGGCCTGCTGGCCCCTGTCTGTGTTCCGCCGGTTCACGCGGATGACTTCAGCAAGTTTGCCTTTAATATCGGCGGCGGTATTTCGACGCCGCTGGATCCTACCGCAAATTACGTCGGTCTCAGCGGCAACTTCGATGTCGGAGCGGGCTACAACATCGACAAGAAAAACTCGATTATTGGCGAGTTCGCCTGGGACGGTATGCCGCCGAATCTTACGTCGCTGCACCCCGTGGGCACGCCTTTCGGCAGCGTCAACCAGTACTCGCTTACGGCCAACTACCGCCATCAATGGGACAGGATTAGCGGATCGCATTTTGGCGTGTATTTGATCGGCGGTGGCGGCTGGTATTACCGATTTGCCTCCATAGACAAGAGCTACGTAGTTCCCCCTGGAAGTGTCTGCCAACCCATCTTTACGTGGTGGGGCTATACCTGCACAACTAGCGGCTTCGTCGACTCCGTCCAGATCGCCTCTAAGGGGAGGAGCATGGGCGGCGTCGATGCGGGTGGTGGTTTCACGATCCGGCTCAGCGATTCGGGCTGGAAGTTCTACGTGGAATCCCGATACAACTACGCTTGGAACAGCAGGATCCCCTCGACCTTCGTACCGGTGACATTCGGGTTCCGGTTCAACTAGGCGGCGTGCGGAAGAATTGAATCTGCGCGCGCCGAATCTCATCATCTGAATGCGGGAGGGCTCAGCAAGATCGAGCCTTTTCTTCCCTTTGGCTCCGGCCGGCGGCTCCCAGGCCGCCGGCTTTTTTGGCCCCGCATTCTCGGCCGTATCCGATCCGGCGCGCGTTAATTTGAGGGAGAATTCGATGGGCGAAAGCGACAGGCACTTTCAAACGATCGGCGATGTGGCGCCGGTTATGCTTTGTGCCGCGGGCGCCGACAAGCGGTGTACCTTCTTCAACCGTAGGTGGCTGGCCTTCACGGGCCGCACGATGGCGGAGCAGTTAGCGAGTGGCTGGACGGGGAGCGTTCATCCGGACGACCTTAAGCGCTGCACCGCCGTTTACTCCGAGTCGTTTGACCGGCGCGTGGAGTTTACGGTGGAGTTCCGCGTCCGCCGCGTCGATCGGGAGTACCGCTCCATGCTCGCGACCGGAGCGCCGCATTACTCGTCCGCCGGCGTGTTCGCGGGTTATGTTATTTGCTGCACTGACATTACGGAACTCCGCCTCGAGCACGATGACGCATCCGTCCTGAACCGTCCGGGCGCCATCGGTGAAGCACACGTTGGTTCGGTGCTTTTCGTAGATGACGAGGATGGGCTCAGGTTCGCCGTGTCGAACCTTTTGCGCAGGAAGGGGTTCCATGTTGTGGAAGCGCCGGGGGGTTCTGTTGCGATCGAATTGTTTCGTAAGAACCACGACTCCATCGATGCGATCCTGCTCGACCTGACTCTGCCTGGTATGTCGTGCCGCAAGGTCATAGCCGAAGCTGCGCGCGTACGGCCCGATGCGAAGATTGTCCTCACAAGCGCGTACGGCCGCGAGAGGGCCGCGTTGGAGTTGGAAATGCCGCAGGTAAAGGCCTTCATCCAAAAGCCATATCAAATCGAGGAACTTGTCCGTGTGCTCTTCGATGTGATGTCCCCCGCCGCGGCTATAGTGGGGGCCCCGGGACGTTTTTGAAGCGGTCACTCCTTGTCCAGGAGCTCCCGCACTTTCCTGGAAAGGGCCTGCGGCGTAAGCGGTTTTTGCAGAAAATCGACTCCGGGTTTGCTTAGGTCGTGCGGTAGAGTCATTTCGTCCGCGCCGGACACATACAGAATTTTAATTCCCGGGCGGAAGGTCTTGACCAAATCGGCCAATTCGTCCGCGCGCAGCTCCGGGCTGTCGATGTTCGCGAGCAGCAGATGAATTGCACGGTTCTGTTGCCTGCACAGTTCAATCGCCTGCGCGGGGCTATCGGCATTCAGAACCGTGTAGCCGAGGTGCGTCAGAACCGTGGTCCCCATGGAGCGAGGCTCCTTCCGTTCCTCCACCAGTAGAATGGTCTCCGTGCCCCCGGGCAACTCACCAAATTCCGGAATTTCCTCCGGCCCCGGCTCCGCGGGAATGCGCGGGAGATAGATCCGAAAGGTCGTACCCCGCCCCACTTCGCTATCCACCAGAATGTGACCGCCGCTCTGCATCACGATTCCGTAAACCGTGGAAAGCCCGAGCCCCGTTCCCTTGCCGATTTCTTTCGTGGTGAAGAACGGCTCGAAGAGGTGCTGGCGTACCTCGTCGGTCATGCCGGTACCGTTGTCGGCGACGGTAACCTCAACGTACTCGCCCGGAGAAAGGCCGGCGGAAGAGTGGCTAGGGACGGCGATCTTGAAATTGGATGTTCCGATTGTCAGGGTTCCGCCCTGCGGCATGGCATCGCGCGCATTGATGGCCAGGTTGATCAAGGCCTGATTAAAATATCCGGCATCGACGCGCACCTGGCCCGCGTTGTGGTCGAGGTTCTCGGCAAGATGGATGTGTTCGCCGAGCACCGTGCGCAGCATGCTTCTGGACTCTTCCACTATCGCGTTGATCTGGATTACTTGCGGTCGCAGGGCCTGACGGCGGCTGAACGTTAGCAATCGATGCGCGAGATGCGCCGCTTTCTCCGACGCCTTTCTAACCTCGACGAGGCTTGCATACGCGGAATCCGAAGAGTCTAGTTTGTCGAGCAGGCCGGTGGTGTAACCGGAAATGACCGTTAACAGGTTATTGAAGTCATGCGCCAGGCCGCCGGCCAACTTTCCGATGCTGGCCAACTTTTGCGCCTGCCGGAACTGCTCCTCAAGCGCCGCGAATTCGGTAATGTCGTGCCCCACAATGGCCCGCACCCAGCTCTCGCCTTCCGAACCGTGGAGTACGGTGCTGTCCCAGGAAAACCGCCGGTGGCGGCCATCGGGCGAAAGAATGCCGCTTTCGAAGTGGATGGGCGCATCGGGATTCGACGCGCCGCCTGCGAACTCGGCCCGCACCCGGCTCCGTTCGTCGGCAGGAATCATTTTTTCGAGCCAATCTTTCCCAACGAGATCGCTCGAATCCCAGCCTGTCAAACGGTACAGGTAGTCATTGCAGAAGGCAACTGTCCCTCGAGGATCAAGCATCACCACCAGCGTGCGCATGGCTTCTATGAGGTCGGCCATGCGCTGCTCCGATGCGCTGAGCGCCGTCTCGGCGCGCTTAAGCTCCGTAATGTCGCGATTGCTTCCCCAAATGCGCTCCAGCTTGCCGTCCTCTACAATTCCCCACTGGCTTCGAAGCATGTGCCTGCGATTGCCCTGGCCATCGAGCGGATTGGTCTCGACGGTGGTGAGCCGATAGCCCGCGCGTATCGCAATAAGCGTTGCTTCATTGGCGGCAGGGTCGGATGCCAGCGCGAGACCCTGCACCGTGGATCCCACCACCTGCTCCGCTTTTTCCATTCCAAGCAACTGGGCAAGGGCGTCGTTGCATTCCGCCAGATAGCCGGTTTGGTGGATGCGCTCGAGTTGCTCCTGTTCCGGGAGGTCTGTGGGAACCGGTGGATCGAATTCGATCCGCCACATCGCGTCGTCGTTCCGCGCAACGAACGCGCGATATCGCTGCTCACTCTTTCGGAGCGCGTCGTCTTCGCGTTTTCGGCTTAATTCGGCGGCAGCGCGTGCGGCGAAGATTTCCAACATTGCCTTGGACGTTCGAAGGCTCTGCGCCGGCCTCCGGTAGAGGGCCATGAGGATCCCTTGGGGTTCGTTGGCCGCGTCCATTAGAGGCACTCCGGCGCACGCCTGGGCCCCGATTTCCTTAAGCAGCGTATCTGATGGGAACCGCGTCTGTACGTCGGACCGCCACAGACACGGCTTCCCGAGAACCACCTGGGCCATGGCGCTTTCTGCCAAAGCGAATTCGAGTTCGGCCGGCGCGCCATCCAACCAAGCGGCCACCGAGCGACACCTTTCCACGTGTCCGCCGACGAACTCGCCGATGAGGACGCAGTTAGCCGTCAAAGCAGTTGCCAGGTGTTTGGCCGTGGCCTGGAAGAAATCCGTTCCAATAGTCGCCGCGACCTTGCGGGCGACGCGTATCATGCTTTCGCTCTCCGGGCCACTATTGAGTTGCAGTGGCGCGCGGCCCGACCCAGCATTCGACATTTGGTCACTCTCCGATCGCTTTGCCGGTTGAGGATGCGACCTGACCGGCCGAACCGGGCCGATGTCTGACATTTCAGACAACATGCAACCTATCGGGCGCCTGACCCAGCACCAATCGGGATGTGCGCCGGGTGGGTTAGTTGTAAGAAATTCCGCCTTTCGCGTTCTTGGATTGTGGGCCGCGCCCGCGAGGCGTGCGGCGTGGAGGCATCCCCAAGAATTGCGCCAGCTCAAGCAAGTGCTCATCCGCTCTCTCATGAGGAGGGCGCACCATGAAAAAGCTTCTGGGAACGCTCGTCGTATTTGCAGGCATCGCCTGTGCGCAGGAAAGCAGCGGGAGTTCACAACAGAAGGCGCCTGAACCCGGGGCGAAGGACGCCGCCAAGAACCCGGGGGTGGTGTGCCGCCTGGAATCGGTGCAATGGAATCCGGTGCGCTCGGAGATGACGTGGCTGGTTTCTGTCTGGGATGCGCAATCGGATTCGGATCATCCGGCCGCGTTGGAGCGTTACGTGATCCACTTAGATGCCGCGGTCATGGAGTTCAATGGAGAGGCGCGCGCTTTCGACCCGGCGGAAGCTAAACACGTTCGCGTCCTGATGGACATGATCAGCACTTACAGCGTGCAATCCACCGTCTGGTGGGATCACGGAAGCGCATCGGAGCCGGACGGTCAGGTAATCCCAGTGCCGAAAGACAAGGATGGAACCGGGACCAAGGAAAAGGGCGATGGCAAGCCAGAAAATCCCAAAGTGGCCCCCAAGCCTGCCCCTCCCGTGCTGCGCGGTCCCGTGGCATTGCAGACGCCAGCGAAACAGGCGGAAACCGGCAACGCTTCGCATTAGCCGATCCCCAATCTCCCGCCAGCACCGTCATCAAGCAATCATTGTGGGGACGACGCTTGGGCCCTATTGTGAAACGGCTTGCGCGCCCGGGTGCGCGTCGTTCTCTCCGAAATCGGAAGGGCAAGTGTCAAAACAGAGCCCTGGGAGGCATCCTCGTCCAACTGGATCGTTCCGCGATGCCCGGCCACGATCCGCTTGGCCATGCGCAGCGCGAGCGTTGCGCGTTCTTCAGACATTCCCGATTTCGCCCGGTTGCTTTGCGAGGAATGGAAAAGGGCCTTCAGATCGTGCGCCAGCCTTCGGGGGTCGTCGCTGCGGAACGTGATTACGGCGTGGTCTTTCCGCGCGCCAACCCGAACCTCAATCTTTGCGTCCGCCGGAGAGCAGCGCACGACGCTTGCCAGCAGCGTGTTCAAAGCGTGACTAATCTTGAATTCGTCGGCGAATACAGTAGGCGTGGGTTTCTCGACCTTTAGCTCGAAGTTAACTCTCTTACTGGCCGCCAATGGGCGATTCGCCAGCACGGCGTTCTCGACGAGCACTCCGGCATCGGTGAGATAGAAGTCAAACTGTAACTTGCTCGATTCAAGGGCGGGAATCTCCGATAGATCTTGCAATAGCCTCAACATAAACTGGCTGGACGACTCGATGGAGCGCAGCAACGTAATATGGTGCGCCTGTAAAACCGGGCTGGCGTCTTCGATCAGAAACTGGGTGGCTGCCAGTATGCCGCTGACGGGGTTCCGCAAATCGTGAGCCGCGACCTCGAGCCATAGCAGGCTCGCCTCCGTCTCATTCCCGGGTCGCGGCTTCTCGTAGGGAAGCGCGGCTTTCCTTGTCGCCTTCGGTTCGGCCGTTTTCGGGACGGCGCGCGGTTTCCATTCGCCCGCCGAGGCGCCCGAATTCCGCCCGGCATAACGAAAGCTCTTCCCCCGCGTCGTATCCGAGAGCGGCTCCTTGGCGCCAACAATTACCACTCCCAGGCCGGCGACGCAGCCCGAGAAAAATAACGGAGTTACCCCCTCCGGCATGTCAACGCGTAGTTCCCAATCCAACGCCGAACCCGTCGCGCGGACAGTCTGGAGGAAGCGCGTTGCCTTACGCAAATGGATCGGCGCGATGATGGCGGCAAATTCTCTGCCGGGAGTTAGTCGCGAGTGTAGACCCAGTTTGTCGTAGATGACTTCTTTGAGCGCGCCATTGAGCCCACAGCGAATCGCGACTGCCGAATTGCCGGGCATCGGTTGCATCGCTTGAACCCGCTTTCCACTAGTACAATAGGCCGCGCCGAAACCAGACAACGTTGCGGCGGCGGCGGGCGAAGCCTATTTTCTCTTGTCTATTTATACTTCTTGGTCGCCAGTGTAACCCATTCTCGCCCCCGATTATAGCTTTTTCTTGTAACCTCACTAAGTCTTTAGGGTACTTAGGGGAAAATCCTTATTCGTCTCAAAATGTGTTCTGGCTTGCCACTTTTCGGTGTATTGAGCAGTACGTTTCAGCCGAATGAAAATCGGGTTGCGCAGAAGGCCGGGGGCAGGCTGCCGCGGCAGCCTGCTTGAACGAAGCTAAATAGCGGGAATACTTCGCGGCTCAGTTTGCCCTGGTATAAGCAGCCTGACAATACTGCGCCACCTGAGTTAGCGTGCCGGCGCCTTTGCGGCCGCAGTGCCGGCTTATGCGGGACCGCAACTCCATTCTGGCGCGCATCAGTCTTGATTTCGCTGCCGGGACCGAGAGGCCCAACCTGAATGCGACCTCGGGCATCGAGAGCTGGTCAAGATCCCGTAACAGCATTACGTTTCGTAATAGCGGGGGGATTCGCGAAATCTCCGTCCTGAGCAGGTTCACTACCTCATTCAGGCCGAGTTGGTCCTCTGGGCTGGATAGCTGCCCAACGAGTTCCATTCGGACATTCGATTCGGTGGACTGGTCAAGATAAACGAAGCGTGAGTTTCGCCCCTCCCGTATCCTCATCAGGCATTGGTTCTCCACAATGCGGCTTAGCCATGCGGGAAAGGTACCCTCTCCCCGAAACTGCTCCAAGTGTTGGAAGGCTTTCCAGAAAGCGTTCTGCACTTCGTCCTCGGCGGCGGTGCGATTGCGGATCATCAACATCGCACGCTTGAGACAGGCCCCGCGGTGGCGCTCGGTGAGCTCTCCGAAGGCCTGGGCATCCCCCGTGCGCGCCGCGGCCACTAATGCTTCCTCCGACGTCGCGGATAAGTGCGTCTCCATCGGAGCTCTCTCTTGGCAAGGAGTCTTCGCATGGTTCGATTCCGAAGGTTCCGGATGATAGCGATTACTGCGATCTATTAGCTGAAGCATGCTGTCTAGATCGCACTCTGGAGACCAACTTAGCCCGAGTGAAATGTGACGTGAAATGAGGGGTTTAGAAACCCGACTTTTCGCGAATCAAAGATGGGAGCACGGTTTGGTGCGAATCGGAATGGGGGCGCGCACAAATATGTGCACATTGGCGCGCTCTGGCGGGAGATTACCCGGCGCTGTTTTTCAGGGTATTCTGGACGCCGCCCGGGAGCCCATACTTCTCGAGCCGGTATCCCAATGCTCGACGGCTCATCTTCAGATAGCGCGCCGCCCGGGTCTGGTTTCCGTTGTGCTTCTTCAAGGCCTGCAAAATCAGCTCTTTCTCAATGGCCGCGAGATCCATCTCCCCCTCGGGTAGCGTCACCGGCGGCTCACGGACCGGCGCGAAGGATGGGAGGAGGAAATCCGGCAAGTCCTCTTCCGAGATCTCCGCTCGCTTGGCGAGAAGGACTAGACGTTCGATAGTGTTCTCGAGTTGGCGGACATTGCCGGGCCAGTTGTACTGCGAAAGATGATTGAGGATCTTATGGGGCAGAAGGAGGTCGGGCCGGCCATGTTTAAGCCGCGATTTCAAGAAGAAATGAAGCGCGAGTTCCCCAATATCGCCGTCGCGCCCGCGCAAGGGGGGCAGGTTAATTGGCACGACCAGCAAACGATAGTAGAGGTCTTCGCGGAAGGTGTTTTCTTTGATCATCGCCGCCAGATCCCGGTGAGTTGCCGCGATGATGCGAACGTCCACCTTCGTCGGAGTGGTGGCGCCCACCTTTTCGATTTCTCTCTCTTGAATCAGGCGGAGAATCCTCACTTGCAACTCCAGAGGCATTTCTCCGATTTCGTCGAGAAAGACCGTACCGCCGTCTGCCATCTCGACTTTGCCCTTCTTATGGGTGAAGGCGCCGGTAAAGGATCCCTTCACGTGTCCAAACAGTTCCGATTCCAGCAACTCCCTTGGAATCGCGCCGCAATTTATCGTGATAAAGGGGTGATCGCGGCGGGTACTCCGAAAGTGGATGGCCCTAGCCACTAACTCTTTTCCGGTTCCAGTTTCGCCGTAGATCAGAACGGTCGCGTCGGTGGCCGCCATCCGGGCTGCGACGTCCAAGCTTTGCAAGAGAGCCGGAGAGGAACCGATAATCTCTTCGAATCCGCACCTGCGATCCAGGGAACTCCGCAGAACCTGAACTTCTTCGAGCAGCCGCCGGTGCTCGAGCGAGCGTTTCACCAGTTCCTTGAGTTCGAACGGGTGAATCGGCTTGGTGATGTAGTCGTAAGCGCCGGCTTTCATCGCTTCAATCGCCGTCTGCACCGTACCGAACGCGGTCATCAGGATAATTGCGGTTTCGGGATACTCCACTCGGATGCGCTTGAGTAAATCGATTCCGGACATCCCCGGCAAGCCCAGATCCGTGATCACCAGGTGATGCGGAGATTTCTCGAGAATGGGCACTGCCTCCTCGGCCGAGGAGACCGAGGAGGTCTCGTATCCCTCACGCTCTAATTGGATGTGGATAACCTGCCGAAGGCCGCCGTCATCCTCTACGATTAATATCCGGGGCCGCGTCATAGGCGTCTGATCGGGTGTTACGCAAAATGGTATCACCCCGCGCTCAGGGTTTGAAATTTGATGCGAGCCGCCCCGCTGCGGTTCCCGCGTATTCCTTTCGCGGATACCCGGATGAGGGGCTTGGTCCGAGGGACTCATTCTTTTTGTTTGCGGCGGGCGGGATTACTGCCGCAACTCGGCTAGCCGAGCCTCCACTTTGGAACGTTTGGCATCGTCGGGCGCCGCGCCCGCCAGATATTCCTCCAGGTGTCGAATGGCCTCGGGCGAGCGGCCGCGCTGCGCCAGCAACTCGGCGGCGGTCAAATGCGCGGAAGGAACGTCGGCAGCGGCCCGTTCCAGGTGCGCGATAACCTCGTCGAGATTGCCGTGTTCGGCGAGCATGCTGACGGCGAGGATGTAATGAATGCGCCCGGAAGCGGGAACCACTTTCAGCGCGCGGCGCGCTACTTCTCCCGCCTCGTGGTAATTCTTCATTTTGGCCAACACGATACTCAAATTAGGTAAAGCCATGGGATGCTCCGGTACGAGATCGATAGCCTTCTGAAACTGTTCGGCGGCTTCGGGTAACTGGTTCATGCCGGCCCGGGCGGCGCCCAGGTCGTTATAGGCGTCGGCAAACTCCGGGTCGAGCGCGACAGCCTCTTGAAAGTGGGTGCAAGCCTCCTCCAGGTTGCCTTTGGAGGCGGCCTGTTCGCCCTTCTGGTAGGCCTTTTGCGCGGGAGCGGGTACTTTGTGTTGGAGTTGTTGCAGAGAAACGGTGCTTCCTCTTGCAGGGGCGGCATTGGGCGAAGAGCCATCTGTCAAGCGAACGGAGAGCGTTTGGTTGGGGCCCGTGATGGAGACATATTCTTGGTGAATGACGGCGCCGTTAGCGGTGATGACGCGCAGTTCGTGCGTACCGGCGGTGGTGGAGTGGAATTCAAAGCTGCCGTCCAGATTGACGGCGACCGTTTCAGACATACCCGAACCATCAGCGCACAACTCAACGCTCAGGCTGCCGACGTTGGTATTGGAAGAAACGATCTCGCCGCGCACCGCCATTGTCTTGGCGTCGAATCGTTGCGCCCAGACCGCGCACGCCGCCAGCATGAGCAGAACGGGGCAACGCAAATACAGCTTCATGGGGCCTCCACTTGGCAGGCCGCCATAGCTGTAGCGGCCGCTGTTTTGGGAGATGAAGCCCTACCACGGCCGATTTACTTCTTGGGGCGATACGGATTCGGGCCCCCCGAATTATTTTGGTCCGCGCGGATTTTCCGATTCATCTGACTACAGACGGAATAATGGAAAATGCTAACCGCGAAGATGCTGTATCTCGGAATGTTGATGGCGCTTTCGCTCTCCACCGGAGATCAAGAGCCCGATGCCATTCGGCTTAACGTAAACCTGGTTCAATTGCACGCCAGAGTTACCGACAGCGCGGGACACGCCGTGACGGGTCTGGGAAAGGAAGCGTTCACGCTGTTTGTAGACGACGTTCCGCAGCCCATTACGAACTTCCGCGGAGAAGATGAGCCTGTCACCGCGGGAATCGTGATCGATAACAGCGCCAGCATGGCGCCCAAGCGGGAAGAGGTAATCGCCGCGGCATTGGCCTTTGCGCGCGCCAGCAACCAGAACGACCAGATGTTCGTCGTCCATTTCAGCGGCCATGCCCGGCTGGGGCTCCCGCAAGGCGTCAACTTCACCGGGGACATCGCTGAGTTGGAAAGCGCGATCGCAGCGTTCGAACTCGGCGGCACAACGGCCTACTATGATGCAGTCATGCTAGCGGAGTCCCACCTCCGCAAGGGCGCTTACCCGCGAAAGGTCCTCCTGACTATCACCGATGGCGGCGACAACTCGAGCCGTGCAACTATCGCCGACGTTTTGGATGGCGCGCTGAAGGCTGGAATCGTCGTGTATTCGGTTGGGATATTCGATGCTCAGGACCATGATCGCAATCCTCAGGTGCTATCGAAGATCGCGGAAAAAACCGGAGGCGAAGCTTATTTCCCGGAGCAGCTTGGCGACGTTACGAAGATCTGCGTCGGCATCGCCGAAGACATCCGCCAGCAATACACTCTCGGTTTTCCCGGCGCTGAAGACGGCCAATATCATCGCATTCGGTTGGCGGCTGTCAGCCCGAAATATGGCGCGCTCACAGTTCACACGCGTTCGGGGTACTTTGCCGCTAAACCTTCCGTTGCCGCGAAATAGCGGCGAACGGTAGATGCTGATTTCCCCTAAGTTTAATCCGGTTTCTTGTACGCACGAGGTGAGCAAGAAGCGTAGCGGCTTTTCGGGCCGTGTTAGATCCCCGTGCGCGGTGGCGTTGCTGGACCGCGCGAGGCACGATCCTAATCGGCCTGTTATCGCGCCGTACGGGTAGTTCCACTAGCGATTGGCGTCAGTCTCCCCGGTCCGGGCGGATTCGGTCGACGCCCGGGCATTGCGTCCGGGCCGCTGAGGCGCTGTCAATAATCCCCAACAGTTTGGAATGTTGGTGGGATATAAGAGCGGGATTATGGTAGCGGTTATGGGGGCGGGGAAAACATGATTGTGTAGTTCCCTGGATGCTGCACGCGCCATCCTGGCGTAAACTTTTACGCGCCGCGTTCATCCCTCGGTTTCGACTTCCTCGCGCAGATGAAAAACCGGAACGTAGTGCCCTGTCGGAATGTCGATAATGATCGGATCGTGGGCGCCCTCTGCGGCGTAATACTTCTTCAACTTCGATCGAAGCCTCCACGCCTGGCTGCGCACAATGGTGTCCACCTTTGGGTCATAGTCAGGACTGCGGCCAAAGACCGCGACCCCGATAGTGGTTTCCTTCAGGTGCATGGCTTCGCCCTTGAGAGTGGAATCGACGACAAAGTTTAGAAGTTGTTCCAGCCGTAGGCAGCCACTCATGGCGCGGCTCTTGCGGATGCGGTCCACCGCGCCCCAGACCTCCTGGCGATTAAATACGCCCGCCGTCCCCTGCACACAGGGCGCTTCAGGCATGTCATAGTTCGGGGTTAGTAGATCTTGCCTCACATTGGTCTGGATGCGTTAACCGTTCGATTGTTCCTTTATATAGACGCTTCAGGGGTTACGCGTCTATGGACCGTTAGGTTACGCGCGCCGAGTTGCTGCTGGCGCCATACTTCACGTTTCGCCGTCCTGGTATGAGGCGGCGAGGGACGTGACCTGGTAGCGGAGGCGCTTGCCAATGCCTGCGGCGCCGGACGCGGTTACTGTGGTGACCTGGAGGCGCTGAAGCCTGCGCTTAGACTACGGGGACTTCCTATCTCTGCGACTTCAGGAGTTCGCGCGCTTGCGCAGCGGCGATGCCCATCGGCAATATCCCCGCTTGGCTTTGGTCCGAATGCTTCGCGATGGACAAGATCCGCATGCCAGGCCGGTACTGCTTCGCCTTTTCCGCAAAATCCGGTCCCCCTAGCCCGATCTCCAGCAACAGCACGTGGATCTGCCTCGAATGATTTACGATCAGATGCCAGAGCGCGGCTGCGGTATCCGCCTGCAAGATGTTGCATGGGTCCTGCCGGAGGAAATTCGCCAGAAACTGGCGCATTCCCTGGTTTTCGGCGGCGATCAGCACCGTCGGAAAGTTCTCTCTCGCGCCCGGCTCGCCGGAACCCTGTTGCAACGGCTGGCTTCCCCCATTTAGCTTGATCAACCGCCATAGATCCGCAATAACATCCGTTGAGGGAATACCCTTAAACGGCCAACTCTGAAGCTTGGTTGCCAAGTACGCGCTCCACATATTAAGTTACGACCCCTCCGGTTGGGTTAGTCGCATTATAGGTCGGAATTATCCTATATTAATACGAAATTTACTGGTAACGCACGAAGCGCCATAAAGACCGCGGACGGAATGTACGCAGTAGTCTTACCGCCGCCGCGCTGTGCAGTTGACGCTTGAAACTTTAGCTTTTGTACGAGCGAACGGTACCCGCAGCAATTCTGTGGAAATAGCCCATGTTGGCGACATGAACCGTCTGTGGGAATGGTAAGCTGAATACGGATTTGGTTCCCTCCATAGCGAGACCCAGTTGTTGCGATTTCCCAAACTCGCCGTTATCCACCTGAACGAAGGCTCAATCGAGTTTTCCCCCTTGTCGGAGGGACTCACCGCGCGCGGATTCACCGTGCTCCAGGCTCCGTCCCTCGAATCTGCCGCGCAATCGATCAGGATCGGCCAGCCCGATTTGATCGTAATCGATCTTGGCGCCCATCAAGCCCCGGCCCTCGAACTATGCACCAGCCTCAAGGGGAATAGCGAAACCTGCCACATCCCGGTTGTCATGGCCTCTTCCGCGTTCCACAGTGCCACTCCTGTTATCGATGCGTATCGCGTTGGCGCTCATGCCTGTCTCGCTTCACCGGTAAACCTGGACGTGCTCGCCGCGTTGATCGACTCCCTATGGCGCGCCAAGCTGCAGGATGCATGGAAGGGCCAGACGGAAAAGACCGAGGCGATTGGCCATTTCAGGAAGGAGGCGGCTCAGATCTTCAATAGCGGGACTATGGCCATGTTGGGCTACCTGAATCTGGTGCTCGATTCCATTCCGGAGGGCACGCGGGAGCGCCGATACATCGAGCACGCTCTGGAAGCTGCCACGCGCTTGGCGGAGTTGTCGGGCCAGGTTACAGCGTCCGGTTGCAAAGACGGTCTCACCATCGGATTGATCGACCTCTCGTCGCTAGTCCGGGAAAACGAGGGCCTGCTTCGTTCCCGGGTCCCTGCCGGCGTCCGGCTGGAGTTGAACCTTCAGGATGGACTACCGCTCTGCGTTGCGGATGCTACGCAGTTTAAGGAGCTGCTGCTCCAGCTTCTAACGAATGCGGGAGAAGCGATCGGCGGCGAGCCGGGCGGCTCTATGGAGATCGCTACCACTTCGCGCGCCATTGACGAGTCCTCCACACAGAACTATCTCGGCTATGATCGTATCGCGCCGGGGAATTATGTCTGCCTGCGAATACGTGATTCCGGAGCCGGAATCGATCACCGCACGCAACGCAGAATGTTCGATCCATTCTTCTCTACCAAGAACGGCTCTCGCGGTTTGGGACTCGCTATGGTTCTCGAAATTCTCCGGAACCACAAAGGGGGCGTTCAAGTGGAAAGCGCTCCCGGACGCGGCAGTTCCTTTACGGTTTGCTTTCCGGAGGTTCGGACCGACGAACTTCGCCGTCCGGGGAACATCCGCAGGTCATCCCTTCGCGCCGCCGGGTAGCGTTCACTGCTTCGAGACGCTGTCTCCAATTCGTTTGGCGCCGAATGGAACGCGGGCTATCTGGGGTGGCGCCGTCCTAGGCCGCGCCCGCCGCGCGCACCCGCTGGGTATCCCGCGTTTGCTGGAGCCAGACTGTTTGCAAGACGTGGCGCACTTCCCGATCGTTGAAGGGCTTTGGTAGTACGTCATACCCACCCAAGTTCAGAACTTCGGCCCAAAGATACTCGTCCGCCAGGCGCGACGTGACGATCAGCGGCGGCGCATAGGGGCAGGCTTGATTGCGTTCCAGGATGTCCTTCCAGGTTCCGTCCTCCAACACGCTCTCGCAGACGATTACGGAGACGGCGCTCCCGCCTAGCCGCTCAATTGCGCCGCGCCGGGTGGCAACCGCCGAAACCTGCCATAGGGCGCTATCGAGAATATGCCGGAGCATGAGGTGATCTTCCGGCACAGGGCTCACCGAGAGAACGTTGCAGCGAGCGATTGTCTCACGGCGTACGCACTTCCCCGCCGATTTCCCGGGTAATATAACGCTCGCCATCTCAGTTTCCTCTACTGCCGATTACTCCGACCTTGGAGGCGCCGCCCTGAAGGAAGTAATTCGCCTGATGCGAAACTGCATGTGTGAGATCGCGTACCCAGAGCGCAGTTTTGCATCGCCTGTTAGCCCCAATTTGCTTGCAAAGCTACCTGACGACGCGGGCCGCACAGAGATTCAATTAATTTTGTGGTTCATCTTTTGCTTGGCGCCGCGCTTCAGCGGCCGTAGTACCCTGACCGGAAGGTGGCGCGTAGGGGCGGCAAGCCCTTCACCCGCTCGACCTTGACCTGGATTCGGTGGTACTTTCCGTCGTGCTTTTTCTCTGGTGGTGCGTATCCCAGAACGTACTGATTGCGCAACGCCGCGCCAATCCTGGTGGCAATATCCCGCAAATCATTGAGGTCATACACTTCAAACAGCCGGCCGCCGGTTTCTTGCGCTATCTCCTCCAGTAAGACTGGGCCGGTCATTTCCTCGGGAGTCAGCCGCCCGTTGAAGGGCTCCAAAATTCCGATGGAGTAGACCTGCACATCCGCTTCCCGCAAGGCATTCTTCACCTCCTTGGCGGTGTATCTACTGGAGTTATCGCCGCCATCGGAAATGATTAGGATCGCCTTCCTCGTATGTTTGGCGTTCTTCATCTCATTGATCGCCAGATAGATCGCGTCCAGCAGCGCCGTGGCTCCCTTGGATGATGCAAACATCAGCCGGTTCTGGATCTCTTCGATTTTGTCGGTAAAGCCGGATATCAATTGGGCGCGGTCGTTGAATTCGATCAGCGAGAATTCATCTTCCGGATTCGCCGTCTCCAGGAATTCCCTGACCGCGGCACGCGACTTTTGCAGCTTGGGACCCATGCTGCCGCTGCAATCGAAAAGAAGCGATATGGAAACAGGCGCATCTTCCGAGGTGAAGTTGGAGATCACTTGTTCCACTTTGTCGTCGTAGAGCTTGAAATGGTCCTTTTGGAGGCCCGTGATCGGACGGTCCCGATGGTCTGTCACTAACACGGGGATCAATACTAAATCTGCGTTGATTCGAATCGAGGCGAGGCGGTCTGCACTGCCGGATGGCTGTCGTGTTGGGAGGTTAACTTGGGGATCCTGTGCGATCATCGGCGTCTGCCCCCAGGATCGGAAGAACAGACAGGCCGCTGGCAACAGGGCGATTGAGATGTAACGGATATGCTTTCGGCCGTTTCCCACCTTAAGCTTCATGCCGATCTGGATGCGGCACGGCAACCCCAGGGGCCAATTCTTGGGGTTGCTCTCAAGGCAACAACGGGCCTGGGTAGCAAGCTACGCGGCGACGCAACGGCTTCGCGTGAGGCTCTTTACTTTGGCTAGAACGTCAATGAATGAGAATGGCTTCGACACAAACGTAAAGCCGCTTTCGATCTGTTTGGGGTCGCAGTTACCCGACATGAGAAGTACGGCCAACTCTGGGTTAAGCGATCGCAGCGATGCCGCGAGCGAAGGCCCATCCATGCCAGGCATGAGAACGTCCGTGATGAGAAGCCCGATTTCAGGATGGGAACGAAACAGCGATATCGCCTCTGATCCTTGGCCCGCCGTAAGTACGGTAAACCCCTCCTGCTGGAGAAAATGGGTGAGCATCATGCGCAACTGAGGCTCGTCGTCAACCACTAAGACAGTCATGATCTGTGCCCTCACCCCTTTCGATGCGCGATCTTGATTACGGATTTAATAAACGTGTTCAATCGTGCCGTTGTCGGGCAGTGGCCCCAACAGTTGAATCACGCCTATTCGGAAGGAATCTCAAGTTCACGTGGGGTTGCTTGCCTGGGGCGGCGGGAGACTGAAATGTCGGACAAGAGCTCAATCGTGGCGGTCTATGAAACGCATGTAGACGCGGAAACCGGCGTCAAAGAGCTACAAAAGGCCGGCTTCAACATGGCGGCGCTTTCCATTGTAGGAAGGGAGTATCACACCGGTGAGCACATAGTCGGTTACTACAATTCGGGATACGGCATGAAATACTGGGGAAAGATGGGTGCATTCTGGGGAGGGCTCTGGGGCTTTCTCGCCGGGGCCGCGTTTTTTCTGTTTCCGGGCATCGGCCCGGTTCTGATTGCAGGCCCGCTGGCCGGAGCGGTTGTCGCCGGACTCGATGGCGACGTTGCCGCGGGCGGGTTAAGTGCGCTCGGCGCCGGTCTCTTCAGCCTCGGGATACCCGAGACCCGCGTCCTCCGTTACGAAAGCAGCTTACTGGCCGACAAATTTCTCCTGATCGCGCATGGCTCCCCGGAGGAACTCATGAAGGCGAAGACCGTCCTCCGAGGGACCCGGCCCAACGAATTGAATCTTCACTTTGCCGAGGAGACTGTCCTCGCCCAAGTCTGAGACTGCGTAGTTTGTGAGTTAAGAGCGCCCGATTTGGATGATTTCATGCAATATCAAAAGATCCGGTGCGAATATTAGTTCCATCCGCCGGTATTCTTTGGTACTATAGCTTCTATTCCGATCTACCAATGGGTCCAGTCAAAATCCTAATTGGGTAGTCGGAATCTGAGGCGGCGGCGATGAATACAACCATTGACCCAAAAGTTCTCATTGTGGAGGACGAAGAGACGCTCCGCCACGCTGTGACCCGATTGTTGGAGAAACGTGGCTTTTCCGTGCTCGAGGCTTGTGAAGGCCGAACTGCGATCGATCTTCTTCGCAGCAATGGCTCTCACATCGGGGTGGTTTTGTTGGATATCAGGTTACCCGACATCGATGGTGGCGACGTGTTCGCCAACATGTGCCTGATCAACCCGGCCGTTAAGGTGATTCTCACAACTGCCTGCAATCGACAGATAACTGCCGCCGGCGCGGGAGCGCGCCGCCCTTGGGGTTATCTCCGCAAGCCATATCATATCGATGCTTTGACGAGTCTGTTGAACAACGCTCTGGCGGCCTGAAATACGCTGTTTTCGAAAACTCTTGGGTCAGGCCACTTTCTGCACGCAGTCCTGCCGGTGTTGATAACAGTGAAGCAGGTGGTAGCCCCAAGGCTCCAACTCGACGTAAAGGCCTTCGTTGCGCATCTGGTCTCCGGGCCGCTCATAAACGGCGCCCGACATCGAATCGTACAAGCGCCAGTCGCCGGCGTCGGCGCCCTCCCAAGGCAGCCAAATGCGTGCCTGCGCGCCGCGATCGCTTAGGTTGACCGCGATAAGACATCGTTCGTCGTCTTTGACCCAGTTCCACGCCACGATGTTTTGGTAAGTGGGATTATCGGGCCAGCCCGTACGTTCGCACAGGCTCCAGCGCCCGTCGCGGAGCAATGGCCCGCTGATGGCGCCCAGAAGCTTCAGGTAGAAAATCAGGAGCTCGTTGTCCACGGGTTCCATGGCGCGTCTCCCCAAAAAGACCGGAGTCTTTATCTTTCGCCCCTCCAACTGCCCTTCATGGAATAGTCTCGCTCCCGGTACTGTTGCCGCGACTATCGCGGCCGCCCGCTCGCGATTCGGCGAGAATCCCGCCGCTGCCCGGGGCTCATCGTGGTTCTCGATAAAACGGAGAAGCTTGTCATGGTAAGCGGGGTTGTCACTGAGATGCAGCCGAACGCCTTCCGCGTTTCCATTTTCCAGACGGTCATACAGCCTCTTGTCGTAACAGAAATCGAAGCCCTGCTGCTGGAGTTCCCATTCAAGGTCCCAGTAAGCCTCCGCGATGAAGAGGAATTCCGGATGCGCCTGCTTTACCGCGAGGATTATCTCCACCCAATAATCGGTGCGAGGCGTTGCGCCCACCTGGCCACGCCATGTGCGTTCGAAGACGGAGTTGAGAAGAAGCATCGCCATGTCGCAGCGGATTCCATCGCTCTGGCCGGCGATATCCTCGATGGTTTCGATCATGCTCCGGCGCACCCCTGGATGAAATGCATTCACCTGTAGTACGTCTTGCCATGCAGGATAGTAGGGATCTCGTCCAAAGGCAAAGGCTCCGCCATCGAGAAGACCGTATGATGCCGGGCTGCTCGCAACATCCTCGGGGGTTCCGCGAACGAAATAATCCGGGTGCTCTGCGACCCATGGATGGTCGGGCGCCACATGGTTCGGCACGAGATCGACAATAAGGCGTATGCCCCGCTTCGCCAGTTCCCGGCGAGCCGTGGCAAGGCCCTCAGGACCTCCCAAGTGTTGGTCCACAACGTACCGCCGGACGGAGTAGGGCGAGCCAACGTTGTCGGCCAGCCGGAAATCGGGCAGGGAGCGCCGGAACTCCTCTAGTAGGCCCTGATTGGCATTGGAGATCGCGATGCTCCTGGGACTTCGCTCCCACACTCCCATAAGCCACACAGCATCGAAGCCGCGTCCGGCGATGGTGTCCCATTCCGCCGGGGGGACGGAGCCTAAATCGAGCCGATGTCCGAATTTCAGGCTGAGATCGGAAAGCCAGACCCACGTATTAATCTCAAAGAGACTTGGATAACGCGGCCATGTCCGCATGGCGTTCCTCCTCTGCTTTCCCAAGGACATTTTTTGCTATGCCCGTCGCCAGAAAACGCTCCGCATCCAGCCGGCTGAAGAGATCGATCAAAGTTGCGACCATGCCAGTCCATCCGGTCTGGTGACTGGCGCCCAAGCCCGCGCCGTTGTCCCCATGGAAGTATTCGTAGAAAAGCAAATAATCGTTCCAGTGAGGATCCGTCTGAAATTTCTCCGCTCCGCCGTAAACCGGCCGCCTGCCGGATTGGTCTCGCAGAAAGATGCGGGTCAGACGATGTGCGATCTCTCGCGCAACCTCGAAGAGGTTCATCTGATTGCCGGATCCGGTCGGGCACTCGATCTTGAAGTTGTCTCCGTAATACAGATAGTAATTGAGCAGAGCCCGAATGATAAGAGCATTTACCGGCATCCAAACGGGGCCTCGCCAATTGGAATTGCCGCCGAACATCCCCGAGTCCGATTCGGCGGGGAGATAGTTCACGCCGTACTCCTGTCCCTCGGCTTCGAAGACATAGGGATGCTCTGCATGGTAACGGGAGAGCGCGCGGAGTCCATAAGGACTCAGGAACTCGTTTTCATCCAGCATGCGGGAAAGAATACGCCGCAGCCGGTCAGGGTTGACCAGGGCGGCGATGCCGCGCCCGCCCACGCCCAAATGCCCAGGTCCCGTGGGATGGATTTCCCGCAATAACTCCGGCGTGCGCTCTAAACGCTCCCAAAAACGCGCCACCACAAGGGGCGCTCTCTCCCTTTGCCACGGCTCGATGATGCTGATCGCGCAAAGAGGCAACAGTCCAACCATGGAGCGGACTTTGAGGCGCTTTGCTTCGCCGTCGGGCGTGCGGAGGACATCGTAATAGAACCCGTCCTCCTCGTCCCACATGCCTCCCGGCCCCAGCCGGTTCATCCCGCGGGCAATCCCGAGGAAATGGTTGAGGAACTTCTCCGCCATCTCCGTGTAGGTGGCGTCGTACGCCGTCAGTTCAATCGCTATCTCGATCATATTCTGGCAGAACAGCGCCATCCACGCAGTGCCGTCCGCCTGTTCCAGATGGCCGCCTCCGGGCAGGGACGCGCTGCGGTCGAAGACCCCGATATTGTCCAGGCCCAGAAAACCTCCCTCAAAGATATTGTCGCCGAAGCGGTCTTTGCGATTCACCCACCAGGAGAAGTTCAACAAGAGCCTGCGGAAGCTGCGCTTCAGGAACTCCAGATCGCCTTTGCCGTGCCGCGCAATTTCGTTCCTGTAGAGGAATATCGTTGCCCATGCGTGTACGGGAGGGTTCACGTCGCTGAAGTTCCATTCGTATGCCGGAATCTGGCCGGTGGGATGGAGGAAGTCGTTTTCCAGGAGCAGATCGAGCTGGTTCTTGGCGAAATCTGGATCGACCAGCGAGAGCGCCATGGCGTGGAAGCCCAGGTCCCATGCGGCATACCACGGATATTCCCATTTGTCCGGCATCGATAGGATGTGTTGGTTCAGCATGTGGGACCACGCGCGGTTGCGTACGGTCGCGCCATCGAGCCGCATCGGATTGACGCCGTGCTCCGCAAGCCATTTCTCTACATCGAGACCGAAATACTGCTTTGTCCAGAGCATTCCGGCCAATGCCTGCCGCATCACGCGGGCCGTATCTTCGCTGACCCCGGCGGGAGTGATCGAACTGTAGTACTCATCCGTTTCCCGGCGGCGAGTCTGCACGATCTCGGCGAACCCGGCGAAGGGCTTCCCCATCGTGCCGGGAGCAACTTTACTCAAGCGCAGCCGGATCGTTCCCGTCTTCCCGCTATCGAGGTTCACTTGATAATGCGCGGCGACCTTCGTGCCTTCGTGCCGCGGGTTGACGGTGTCACGCTTTCCGGAGATCACGCAGTCGTTGATGCCATCCTTGACATAAAAATTTCGATTCGACGTGCCGAAGACGCGCTTGTTATTCGTCTCGTTATCCGTAAACAAGAGGGGCGCGTCGCCCTCGCAGTAAAGGTAGAAATTGCCGAGCCTCGTATGTGTTGCTACAGCTACCCGGTTGCCGTTATCGCTCGCCACCTGAGCGAGAGCCGGCTTCGCCTCCGTTGGGGAAGCGCTCCATGTATTGCGAAACCAGAGCGTGGGCAGAACGTGCAGCATAGCGGCTTCAGGTCCGCGATTGCACACGCGGATCTCGATGAGAATATCCTCGGGATCATTCTTGGCATATTCCACGAAAACGTCGAAATAGCGATCGGAATCGAATATCCCGGTATCCAGCAATTCGTATTCGAAGTCGGTACGGGTGCGCTGCCGGTTGGTCCTGACCAGGTCGTCGTAGGGGAAAGGGGACTGGGGGTATTTGTACAGGTACTTCATGTAGGAATGGGTCGGAGTGTTGTCGAGATAGAAGTAGTACTCCTTCACATCCTCGCCATGATTGCCTTCGCTGTTGGTGAGGCCGAAGAGGCGTTCCTTCAGGATCGGGTCGCGCCCATTCCAGAGCGCCACGGCGAAGCACAGCCGTTGTTCGTCGTCGCTAATGCCCGCGAGTCCATCCTCACCCCAGCGGTAGGCGCGGGACCGTGCCTGGTCGTGCGTGAAATACTCCCAGGCATTCCCGTCGCGGCTGTAGTCCTCGCGAACCGTGCCCCACTGCCGTTCGCTCAGGTACGGACCCCATTTTTTCCAGGGAACTCCCGCAGAGACGGATTCCTTCAGCCTCTGCGCTTCCCGATCTTTTCTCACTGACTGACCTCCTCATGCGGGTGGGGCCGATTGCCGTCCGGCGCGAGCCCTATGCTCACTCGAATAGGATTCACCTGCACGGAGGAAGATAGATAATATTCCAGTCCCATGCGCGCACCGGCGCCAGACTTTGGCGGCGCGGTTTGCCTGAAGCGGGAAATGCCCGCCACGAGGCTGGACTACTTCGCGTGTAGCGAGCCCGCCACGCTTTCCAGATTTTGCGGCCTTACCCGAATCAGGCCGCCGTGCGGGCTGTCCAAATCGGCTATGAGAAAGAATGAGACGGCCACAATCAGCGGCATGATAAAAAAGCGGATGTCCTTGCCTTGGAGACGCCGCGAATAGTAGCCGAACAACACATTGCAGCAGCCGCCGATGGCCACCAGTAGAATCCACGCTCCAGCTGGGATACGGTTCCACCAGGCTGCCTGAGTATATCCCTGCGAGTTCAATACATCATTCATTCCGGAGACCACCAGCGCGCCGTTCGGCGTCGGCTCCGCGGCGGCGGGAACCTTGACGGCGGACCATAGATCCTTTTGCAGTTGAGCGGTAGACGAGTTGATCGTCGCGAGCTGGACGGGATCTCGCGTTGTGTAAAACAAAATGCGTTGATCCACGTAGCTCCGCAGCAGACCCCGCACCCTTTCGGCATTGTCCGCGGGCAGCAATTCGGCCCGAAGGTATTCCGTACCGATAGCGTTAGCTTCCGCCTCCTCGTAGTTCTTGCGTAGATCGTATCGGCTCACGGCCATTGAGAAGGTGAACCCGATAATGAGCCCGAGCAGCGTCAGCGCGGCGCCTAGGATCACGCCGAGATCTTCGCGTTCGGCGTCATCCAGCCCTGGCCGTCTCCTGTGAAAGTAAGTGCCGGTCTCCGCCGCAAGCCACAGCGTGACAAAACAGAGAGCGAAAAAAAGCACTGGAAAATTCCGGATACTCATCTTGGAATGCAGCCTGAGGCTGCCTCGCTGGCCGATAACTCGTTCGGTTCACCGCTGAAATCGATGAGCGAGGGGAACGGCGCGGCTTATTATTTGAGGGTGCAACAGGGGCCCGGACCAGCGAAATCGCGGTTTATTTGAGTCTTTAATTGCGCCTTGGCATCGACGATAAACATGAAGCTGGCCTTGAGGCTTTGCATGACGGCTCTTGCCGCCACAGCCTTGCTTTCTGCTCAAGGAACGCCCAGCGACGAGAAGTTGCTGAGCTCGTTTCAAAACCCGGTGGGCAATCTCGTCAGCGTACCGTTCCAGAACAACGTCAACTTTCCGGTCGGCCAGTTCAGCCGGGTCCAAGATGTCTTGAACATTCAGCCGGTCATACCCTTCCACGTAAGCGAAGACTGGTTGATCATTTCCCGATGGATCACGCCTGTCGTCTACCAGCCGGATCTTGGCGCCGCTTGCGAACCCAGCGGCCCGGCATTAACCGTAATATGTGAGGCCAGAGAAAAAAACTCCGCTGCTAACGGGGGAGCGAATGGACTGGGCGACATGAATCCGAGTTTCTTCCTGTCGCCGGCCCATACCGGTAAGCTGATATGGGGTTTCGGGCCGACCTTCCTGCTCCCGACGGCCACCGCCCCCACGCTCGGCCAGGGCAAATGGGGCTCAGGTCCATCTGCCGTTCTCCTGGTCCAGCCGAAACATTGGACCATCGGATTCCTGTCTAACAACATATGGTCGTTCGCCGGTAACGAACAGCGCAGCCACGTGAACCAATTCCTGACTCAGTATTTCATCACCTACAACATGGAGCGCGGCTGGTTCGTGTCGACGTCCCCCATCATCACTGCGAACTGGCTCGCTCCTGACCACAATAGGTGGCTTGTACCCTTTGGCGGCGGGTTCGGCAGAATGACCCGGGTCGGGACACAGGCGGTCGTGTGGCAGTTGAACACCTATTACAATTTGATTCATCCGGAGGACTTACCATACGCAAAGTGGCAGGTCCGCCTCCAGGTAGCTCTACTGTTTCCAACTGAGAAGTGACTCTGATAACTCTCCGCCGGAGTCTCTTTTGAGCAGCAGATCCAGGGCGGAACGCAGGCCCATTCGGCTAAATCTGCCCCATTCTTGCCAAATCGTACCTCGGCGTCGCCGCGGCCACCCCATGAATGAAGCCATCAGCGGACGACAGCCTTTAAGGATTTCTGACTCGAGTCTGCCTGCTTGCCGCCGATCGGAGCCGCGCACCGACCCGCGACCGCCAGGGAGCGGTCTTTGCAGAACACCACCTCGATCTGGGAAACGGCCTACTTACTACGCAACTACCCGTCCGGCGATTCATCCTCGGTCCGTCGAGGCGGGTTAGCCAGCGGCAGCACGATGTGCGCTCTCTTCACGAGGTAGTAACTCACCGCCAGGGACGTGATCAGCAGGGCCAAGCCCGCGAGTTCCGTTCCTGGCATGTGGCCAATGTCGACATGAATAATGTGCCGGCCCACGGCAATCATCGCGACCACCAGAATCACTTCCATTTGCAGGTGGTGTTGACTGAAACAAGTCTTTAGCGTTTGCAGGAGTTCCAGCCCCAGAAGGACCATGAGAACGCCGCCATAGGCCTCTCGTAGTATCGGTTGCAGTGCTTCTGGGGAATCGATTTCGGGAATCTGGGTGGGCATAGCATCGATAAAGATCGCGAACAGCTTGACTGTGCCCACCGCGACTGTCAGGACAATCAGCAGTTCTAGCGCGGTTATCACCACCTTCTCGAACATGCTCATGAACCGCTCGAGTGGCCGCGATGACCCATTTCCGGTCCTCTGGTCTGTGCGTTCGCTGGCCATTGCTCAGTGGGTCGGTCGGGCCATCATCGTCCGCCATCGTCCCACGATACGGTTGGAGACTCCGCGAAACAACAGATAAGGCAGCAGCGCCAGGATCGCCGCCACGATCAGGGACTCGCCTGGATATATCCAGTGGTATTCGATAATCTCGTAGATCAGATCCACGATCACAGCGGCACAGAACACTCGGGAGACATCCTTCCAGCCTTCCAACAGCAACTCCCGGGTTTGACCGCGCTGAAAACACAGCGACCAGAAATACGTCGGGCGTCCGGCTCGCGCATCTCTCAACCCGGCGCGGATCGCGAAGATAGCCGCGACCAGCGGCTGCAAGATGAGCCGGAATGTGAAGGGCCCGTCCACGCGGCCGCCAAGATTCACCAGCACCCGCTTCAGCAGTTCTTCCATCGGATTCCTCAATCTCGAGCTGACACGTGCGCCCGGAAAGGGCGAACCATATCGAAACACTTTTCAAACACCGCTAATCCCGCATCGCCGCTCGCGCCCGACGCGGTTCGTAGTGACTTCTAACATGTGACTCCTGTCTTCTGCCTCCGCGTGCGGAGCCTGCTTTCCAGCAGCGTTCTAACGCCATAATGGCCACTCACATCGGCCGAGAAATCAAGACCTCGTGCCTGCCGATGCTGAAATGAACGAGGTGACTGGCTTTCGCGAGAATGAAGTCACGGAGTCGCAAACGTCGGCCAGCATGGGCCGCCAAGTCCGACGTCTGTCGATGCATTACGCCCGTCGTGGATCTATTAAAATGCGCGTCGGCCGGGAACGAGTGCGTGCCTCCTTCCGAACTGAAGTCTCAGACTGGTTTGTGAGCGATGTGATGAGAGGGGATTCCGTGGCTCTGCACCGTTTGCACGCCGCGCAGCTCCATACCCAGAATAATCAGCACGGCGCCCATTACCATGGCATATCCGGCAAATACCCAGACCAAGCCAATCGCGCCAACCGCCGGTCGAATCAGCAGCATCAGGGCAAACAGCACCGACAAGATGCCGCTTGCGGCCAACCAACGCTCGCCTGAGATCTCCCGCCGGAGACGAAACGCCGCGGCGATTCTCAGAAATCCTGTCGCCATGGCCCAGAAGGAAAGAAAAAAGACTAGCACAGCCGCAATGACGTGCGGAGCGCGGAGCGTCACTACTCCAGCCCAGATCCCTACGATGCCTTCCAGCGCAAGCACCCAGCGGTCCTCGCGGTGCCGGCCGCCGGCCGCCGCCACCAATGAACACAGACCGTCCGCAAGGGCGAAATAGCCGAACATCATCACGAGCACGGCCAACGTCACCGCGGGCCAGGCGAACGCGAGCACACCGAACATGACCGCTATGACGCCGCGCAGGACCACGACCCACCAACGCCCCGCGAACAGTCCGAGATCTGCATCCATCAAGTCTTCTTGCATAAATGCACCCTCCTGTTGACCTCCGATGCCATTGGTTAGGCGGCAGATGGAGAAAATTGGGCCGCGCTTGGAGAGAATCGGGAGAGGAATTCAGGCAGCTACCGGCTCTGGATGCATCGGTTCCAGCATCAGGCGCAGCATCGTTTCGATGAACGCGACGTTGTCAGCCAGGCAGCTCTCCAGCAATACGCGGACGCCTTGGTGCGCGGTGATCTCGGCGACCATGATTAATGCCGCATACTCGCCGATGCGCTGATAAATCACATCGCTGGTCTTCACCAGGATGAAGAGGCGCCGCGCTTCGGGAGACTCGATTTCGGCGAGTTCCCGGTGGAATCCCTCCATGAAGATGTCGTGAAAAGGCGTACTCATCTTCCAAGGGCTCTCGCCGATCAGGTTGAAAGCCTCGTCCAGCGTGGCGATGATCTTGTTCGATATTAAGACCCGCGCCCGCAAGGCTTCTTTGATGTCGGAATCCTGCGCCGCTCTTGAGATTTCCCGAAAAATCCTCGTGGTTCTTTGCGCGCCATGCCGCAAATCGCTGAGCAGAAAGACAAGGAGTTCTTTTTCGTTGTTGATCGCCATGGCTTCTTCTCATCGTGCCGCGCTCTCTTATGGATCTGACGCCCCGCGGAATCGGTTAGAGCCGTGACCATAGAAAACCGTCGCGGCCCCGCGCTGTCCGCCGGGCGCCATTCGACAACATATCTTATGCCCTGAAAAAAGAAGATTGTCGGGTTGAAATCGCGATTCGCTTTCACGGGTTCCAGGTGGGCGAAGTCCGCGGGTGAAACGTCGGCGCCCGTTTCGAGATTCGGTATGCGGCAGCTATTGCCTGCCTATTCTGGCGGCGGCAGATGGAATTCGTCCGCGCGCTTTGCGTTCAGCCTCGTGGATACGTCTCGATTCACAAGGACAAGTGAAACCTGGTTGTGGCGTCCGTTGGCCGTGATGTAATGCAACGTGTCCTTGTCCACCCAGTAAGCCCGCGCCTGGTAAACCCACCCGTCGTTCATTGCGATATAGAACGATGGGGGGTCGTCGTGCGGAGCCTGCCGCGCTATCGGCAATGCCGGAGGCGCATCCGGCGCACGTCCGCATGGCGCTACTCCGGCAGCGAAACCCGCCGGCTCGCGTTGCGGCGCAGGCGCGGCCCGAGGCTGCGGTTGGAAGGCCGCTGGATCTGGCGGTGGCAGTTGCTGCGGATTATCCCCATCTGTGGGCGCGGCCTGAGATTCCACGTAAACCGGGTAGGGCGTCGCGTAAGGGACTACGACTACCTGGGGTTGTTCGTCGCGCGAGCGTTGCGGCCTGTCCGGTTGCCGCCACGCACCGAAGGTTGCGCCAGGGGGTGTCGTTATCGGTGGGGTGGCTATCGGAAGAGTTGGAATCGGAGGAGTTGCTATTGGGAATGAATTGCCTGAGGGCGGTGCGGGCCGAGGCATAGGAGCAAACCCTCGCCGCTGAGCGGCTGCCGCGATGAGGAGTACCAGGAGCAGACCGGCGCGGAGAAGCTGTCGCATAGGCGCCTCCTGATAGGGAAGATGCCCGATCGCGGCCGCCGCGCCAGGAGTGTGGGTGTCGCGAAAGCGTTGCCCGGCGGAAACGTGGGGCCAAAGAGTGAGATCCGTGGCGGCATTAACGTATTGCTTGGCGGATCAGAATTTAATAAAACCTCGGGCGGCCGAGCTTCATCCGCGCGAATATGGAGTCGTTTGGCGGAACGCGCACGCGGCGGAAGTTCCTTGCCGCAAGTGCGGGCAGGTTAACCGGCGCTGTTCTAGCCGTGGCAGGAATGGAATTCCCCGCTCCGCAGCGTCTTCACGCTCAAACTCGGCTTACGCCAGTTGCTGCCATGGACGAGTTGCTAGCCGGAAACAAGAGATTTATGGCCGGCCGGTTAAGCTCTTTTGAGCAAGACCTGGCTATCTTGAAACAAAACACCGCCGAAAAGCAGGAGCCCTTCGCGGCAGTCTTATCTTGCGCCGATTCGCGTGTCCCCGTCGAGATCGTCTTCGATCAAACGATCGGCCACATCTTTGTCACTCGGGTCGCCGGCAATGTCCTCACCCCGGAGATCATTGCAAGTCTCGAATACGGCGTCGCGGTGCTCGGAGTCAGCACGATCCTCGTGATGGGACATGCCAACTGCGGGGCGGTGAAGGCCGCAATTCAAGGCAAGGAAGCGCCTGGGCAGATAAGCGCTCTGTATCCCCACCTCCAGCCGGCGGTTGACCACGCCGGACCGAATCTCGAGGCCGCGATCAAGACAAACGCGAAGCTTCAGTCTACGTTATTGCGCAAAGCATCGACGGTCGTCTCCGAGTTCGTGAAAGGAGGAAAGCTAAAGGTTGCCGCAGGCTACTACGACATCGCCGGCGGCGGCGTAACCCTTTTGGACTAAAACTGCAAGCGCGCGGAATCTCAGATTCGTTCCTGAACCCTAATTCGTGGAGCGGCAGACATTCCGCGCCTCCCGCCGTATCTAAGCTAACTGTGTCCATCCCCTGCGTGAAATGTTTCACCGCAGAAATATTGGTGTTTTCCTTATACTTCGAATCACGTGGGCCGATTTCCAGGGCGCCCAATGTCCTTATTCACACACAGGGAGACGCGATTCGATGCAAACAACTCAACGAACATATCTAGCCGCAGGGATTCTGATTCTCGGGCTTGGCATGGCCAAGCCTTCTTTGGCAATTACCGGATGTACCAACGCGACCTTGAGCGGTACATACAACTCCCAGATAACCAACATCGCATTCGAGAATGTGATTAACGCACTCAATGCGCCAACCGGAACGACGGGCACCACGGGCACTACAGGAACGACGGGCATGACCGGGACTACCGGCACAACCGGCGCCACGGGCACAACTGGAGCCACGGGTGTCGCAGCGCTGCCCGGCGGTCTTGGCGGCAACGCTTCCAGCATTAATGGAAATGTCCCCGGTCTCGGCAGGTTCTACTTCGATGGCAACGGAAACATTTTGGGAGTAGCGAGTAACTCTACGACTAGCGTGCCGCTTTACGCGCAAGCCGGTACTTACTCGGTGGCCAGCAATTGCACGGCTTCGCTGACGATGAACTCCGGGCAGCACTACAACGCGGTGATCGCCGCTCAGGGCAGCCAGGTCCTCTTCGTTCAGAGCGATGCCAGCGGTAATGGGGCCACCGGCGTTCTGCAGCGTTCCACGAATTCGTGCGCGGCGTCCCAGTATGCCCAGAGCTTTGGCTTCGAGTTCTATGGCGCGATCCCGGTAACCGGATCCACTGGCTCGACCGGAACCACGGGCACTACAGGCTCCACCGGTACAACTGGCTCTACAGGGACCACCGGAACCACGGGTACAACAGGTTCCACCGGGACAACGGGCGTTGTGGGGACTACTGGCACAACTGGCTCCACCGGCGCTACGGGAACCACAGGCTCCACCGGCACAACTGGATCTACGGGAACGACTGGGACTACCGGCACGGTATCCCTGACGCCATTCTCTTCGGTGGGAATTCTCAGCCTGGACGGCAACGGTAACTTCACCGTCACCGATTATCAGTTTGGCAGCACCGGCACGCAGACGCTCACCGGCAACGGAACTTACACCGTCGGCTCCAACTGCGCCTTGAACCTCACCTTTGCTACGGCCCCTGCGGGAACCTCGGGAGCGCTCATACCGCCGGCGTCCTTCGCCACATTGATTGGCACGACGAGTGTGAGTGGCAACAGTTCTACTGGGCTGGTGGTCCTCCAACCGGTCAGTGGCCAGGTGATTTCGGGAATGGTGATCAGCCAGTAAGTGCTGGCTGACTCAACCTGCTAACTGGCGTCTCCGCGGTGGGGCGGCATCGTGCCCGCCGCGGAGATTCTACTTTGATCCTACAAAGGCAGTTGATCCAGCCTGGTCGGCCAATTCCGCCGATCTCTGAGCGGCTTGCTCAACGCCTGTACCGTCGCTCTTCGACGTCCTAGTCTTCTAACCCCCGGCTTCGACACCTAATCAATATGGCAAAGCCGGCAGGCGAGGTTGGGCTGCGCTGGCTCTGCGAACGCCAGAGCGTAGACTTGTCCGTGCGCCTGCCAGACGGATTGTCCATGGCGCGTCGGGGCTCCGAGCGCCCCGGCGCGCCCTACCAGTAGCACCGCGTCGCGTCCCGCCACCCGGTACAGCACTTCGCCGATGTGCGCCCCGCTGCGTTCGATCGCACGCGCGCCGGTCAACTGCACAGCCGTGCTCGCGGGAATCGAAAGATCGACAGAGGCGTTCACCCGCAGCCACTTCGCGATTTCCTTTGGATCGCCGGATCGGAAATCGGCCGGCCGGCTTTTTGCGAGTTCCGCGGCCGCCAGTTGGCTGAGGCTTGGCGAAGGAATGGACAGCGTAACCGCCAGCGTGGTGGCCGCCATGGCTGCGGCGGCAACCCAACCCCAGGCGCCCGGCCGCGATGTACGGCGTCCAGCTGCGGGAGGCGCCGCGTGGTTTACACGCGCCCAGAGCGCCTCGGGCGCGCGCACGGCCGCCAGTTGTTCCGCCAATTCCAGTTCCAGCCAGTCAGACATGCGGTTCCCTCAAATACGCCAGCGTACGTTCCAGCGCTTTGTGCGCGCGGTTGAGACGCGAGGCCACGGTTCCCTGGGAGCAGTTCAAGGCCTCCGCGATCTCCTCGTAAGACAAGCCCTCCGTGTAGCGCAGCACGATCACCATGCGCAGTGGAGGCGAAAGCCGCTCGACGGCCGAACGCAAGCTCGTGTGTACCTCCCGCCGCAAAAGATCGCCCAGTGCGTCGGCCGAAGCTCGCAGCGTGGAAAGAAACCCATCCGCCAGCGGTACGAGCCTTCTCGAGCGCCGTCTGTAGTCGAAACAGCTATTCACCACCAGTCTGTAGATCCACGTCTGAAACGCGGCGGCGCCGCGGAAGTCCGCGATCGATGCGAACAGTTTGACGAACGTATCCTGCGCGATATCCATGGCGGCCGATTCGTCGCCTGAGTAGCGTAGCGCAATCGAATACACGCGGTCCCGATGCAGCTCGAAGAGCGCGCGGAATGCCTCGCGCTCGCCGTTTTGGCACGCTTCGATGAGTTCCCGCTCGGAACGCTCCAGCACCATTGTCTTTAGGCTAACAATACTAACTAGACGAGCGAAGGCTTGGTTTTCTTCCCGGATTTTTCCAGATTAGATGTGGCGTCCGGTCTGCCGTAGGCGCCCCACGCCCCCCATCGCTCACCTGCCTGCCTCGCTAGCGGTAAAGAAAGCCTCGGCAACATCCTGAATCGCTGCTCGGCATACACGCCGGTCGGCTACATCAACAACGCCCGGCACGATTTCGGGAACATTTTGAGATTCGTGGAGCACAATTTCGGGATCAAGGAAGGCGCGCTGAATTTCGCCGACAGCCGCCCGACGAACGACCTGAGCGGTTTCTACGATCTTACCCGAACTCCGCGTGCATTCCAGATCATCAGCGCGCCGAAGAGCGCGAGCTTTTTCCTGCACGATAAGAGGAAAGCGACGGCGGTGACTTTACACCAAACCCGCGCGCAAGCCCTCGAACGAAATCCCCCAGGCTGTCGATTCGCCCTCGTATCCCTTGAGCGCCACTTTGCGTTGCTCGAAGCGGCTCTGCAGGACGGGAGGCAGGCCCGAGAAGGTCCTTTCACCGATGGCCACGCCTAGCCCTAGCTGCTTAGTTGCCGTTTCCAGGCGGAAAGCGGCATTTACGGTATCGCCAAGCGCGGTGTAATCTACGCCGCCGATGATGGCGGGCCCGGTATTGACGCCCGCGCCGATGCGCAGCGGGCCAGGCAGGGGAAGATCGAGATGCATGGCAGCGGTCGCTGCGTCGATCGCGCCCACGGACCAGAGCACGCGCAGCAGGTCGTCGCGCACGGCCGCTTCGTCTTGATGCACCCACACGCACATCACGGCGTCGCCGATATATTTTTGCGCCCAGCTTCCCTGCTGCTGTACGATCTGGCCAACGCGCAGGAACCAGGTGCCGATGGCCTGCGAGAGGAGCGCTTCTGGAACGGAGCGGGCAAGAGGCGTGTAATCGCGGATATCCACGACAACAATGGTCGTCAGCGTATTCGTATGCAGAGACGTGGTCGGCGCGTTGCGCGTGCTCTCGAGTGCGGCGTTGGTAACGCCCGCGCCTTCCGGATTGCGAAAGAGGAACTGCTGGTCGCCGAAGATCAGTTGGTCGCCATCCTGAAGCAGAACCGGGATGCTGACGCGGCGCTGGTTGACGAAGCTTCCGTTGCGGCTGCCGAGATCGACCAGCGAAATCGCGCCGCCTTCGCGCCTCTGCACCAGCGCGTGCAAGCGCGATACCGACCGGCTATCGAGCAGCACGGCGCAGCCATCGCCGCGGCCAATGGCCCACGATTGGCCGTCGCGCAGCGGGAAGCGGCGGCCGGTAGCGGAATGAATGAGACACGGCTCAACTGGCCGGTCGGTCGCGAAATCGCCCACTCTTTCGAGGGTAGCTTATGATGGAAGCCGCCCGGGTCCGGAGTTGTCGGGGAAAAGACCGGTCACGCATTTTTGAGAAAAAAGTGCATCGCTCTTAAATCACTGATTTGAATTGAAATGGGGCCCCCTTGGTGGTACGGATGGTACAAATCGGCGGCTTTTTTGGGGATGCAATGGGACTAAACTGGGCTCAGAGCGGGGCCGATAGCTGCACGAGAACGAAATGTCATTCACTCAGATATTCATTTACCTTCAGTTGCTGGATCTTCTGACGACCCTGGTCGGGTTTAAGATGGGGGCTTCGGAAGCCAGCCCGTTTATCCGCACGCTGATGCATGCGGGGCCCGTGGCGGGCGTGGTGCTCTCGAAAGTAGTGGCGCTCGGAATCGGCGGCCTGTGCGTTTGGGCCAACCGCCCCCATATCATCAAGTGGATCACGTATTGGTATGGCGGCCTGGTAGTGTGGAATCTGATGATCATGCTGAACACGCCCGCTCCTTTGGGCCGTTAATTTGGCGAGCTTCGTCTTTTTGGGTTGGTGGCCGAGGAAGCTGGAAGGGCGGCGGCCGCGACCCTATGACAACGGCCTGCACCTGCCAGCCGCCCTTTCGTTTCGCTCCCATTGCCCTGGATTGCCACGGCTCAAGGTGTAAACGGATCGATCGCCGGCGCTGTTGCAGATGCCAGCGGGAGCGCGGTTGCCGGAGCGACCGTGAAGCTCACATCCGAAGACACCGGGGCGATTCAAACCGAAACCACCAACGCCGAGGGAAATTTCATTTCCTCAGTGGAATTGCAGCCTGGCAGCCCCGTGGGAGCAGGGCTTGATACTCTTCATCGGCGCTTTTGAAGAAAGCGGAGATATGACGCGATTGGTCGAGCGGAGAGCCAGCAAAAGGAATCGGAGCCGTCATCTTCTTCATCGCATTCCCCCAACAGCAGATCGAGCGGCGACCCGTTGGGATTTAACGATGCCCGTCCCTGACCGCAGCGTCCAACTAATACTCTGGTATCGATTGATACCTTCGTCCAATGACTCGTCATGGCGCTTCCGCTACCATTACCTTGAACGGCGGATGAGCGCTATCTATCGGAATTGGAGTCGTCAATGAGCAGCGTACAAATCGAGCAGAAGAGCTACGAGATGCCCCCGCGAGAGGGGATCAGCGTCGCGCATTTTCTCACCGTCGCCGACATCGAGCGATCGGCTCGCTACTACGAAAAGGTCTTCGGCGCTCGCATTCTGAGCCTGGGTGACGGCAACGCGCCTGCGTACCTTCAGCTTGCGAATATCTGGATGATTCTGAACCTTGGGGGCGGCCCGACCCCGGATAAGCCGACGGTAACGCTCAGCGTCCCCGACCCGAATCACATCAACAGCTTTATGAATTTCCGCGTTGCGGATATTCAAGCGTGCTACAAATTATGGAAAAGTCGAGGAGCGGAGTTCATCACGGAGCCGATCCCCAAGTACGGCGAGACGCGTTGCTACATCCGCGATCCTGACGGATATATTATCGAGGTCGGACAGAGCACCGACCTCAAGTACGGTTGATGCTCGGCCCGGAATACTGACTGTTAGCCGACAAGTCGAGCGGTGAGCTACGGCTTCTCGATCATGTCAAATGTCGGTTGATTCCTGATCCCGCGAAGCCTCTCGCGGTCTTGCCAAGCAAACTAGTGAATGATAAAGGACGTTGTCATTCGCACCTGTCATTGCGCCGCGATGGGGTTCCGTCCCCCGCTCCGGTTGTGGGAAGTTTCGCGCGGCTGCTCCGGACGGATCATGCGCCAGCCGGAGAAAGCTCCTCTGGTGGGCACGTTTCCCTCCCTTCTCCGTTTCGGCACATCAGTCCGCCCGCATTGGATTGATGATCTTCAGACCCGCGAAGCGCCTTTCGTTTTCCGTGACAATCACGCAATCGTTCGCCTCGGCAATCGCGGCAATGATCATGTCGAGTGGGCTCCGTGGCCGCCCTTTCGCCGTCACGTCGGACATCAGCCTCGCCCAAATGAGGCTCGCTTTCTCGTCGAACGGAAGCACCCGCCCGGCGAACAACGCTTGTGGGCCTTCGGGGCCGGAAAACCAACGCTCCAACTCCCTGCGTTTCTTACCAGCGGGCTTCTCAAGAATTCCACCCGGATCTCAGCGACGTCGCACCATCTCATCGGCTAACTGACCCACTACCAAAGACCGAGTCCCAAGGCCGAGTCGCCGGAGTGATTTAATCGCGTCATTCTCGGCCCGAATTGGGCGCCGAGGCCGTAGAGTGTTAGACTGGCTGCCCTGGAGGTCGTAATGGCCACTCAATCTACTACAGGCATCAACGGCGCGTGGAGCATGTACCGCCGCTGTGCGGCCACATCGGCTTTTCACAAGTCCCAGCTGGAGACGTTCACAAAAATGAGTCTCTGGCTTGGAATTATCGGTGCGGCTATTGGAACGGTTACGCAGTACGTTGCGCCGATGCCCACCTCTCCCGCCTCTAAGGCGCTGGGCGTCCTCGCAGCCGTTGTAGTGACGCTTGCCGGTCTGGCGGCTACACAGGCCTCGTCGGGCGACCGCGATAAGCTCCGAATCAGATGCCGCGCGGCCGCGGAGGCTTTGAAGAGTTCAGTCTATCTTTACAGCGCCGCCGTGCCGCCCTTCGACGGACCGAACCGTGCCGCTGCCCTTGCGGAGCGGGTTGAAAACACAATAAAGGAGTTGGCGGGGATCCAACTGCGTCCGGGCAAAATGGATAAAGAACCGCCGGGGCTAATGACCGGCGCAGACTATATCCGGAATCGGGTTGATGACCAGATTACGTTTTATACTGGCGCCGCGGCCCGGTATCAGAACAAAGCCGACTTCTGGCGATACTGCTCGATGGCCGCCGCCGCTCTCAGCGCGATTCTTGGCGTGGTATCGGCTATGTTTTCGCTCTCCCCGTGGGTAGCCCTTGTGGCAACCGTCACCGCATCCGTTACGGCCTATGTGAAAAACCAGCGATATGAATCCATCATCGGGTTATATCAGTCAACCGCGATAAGGCTGCAGTTGTTGAAGGATCAGTGGCTGGACAGCGGGAAGACCGACCAGGACAAAGCCGACCGGGACTCATTCATTCAGCGTTGCGAAGAGACTATGTCCTTGGAGAATGGCGCCTGGGTTGCCCAATGGTCCCAGCAGACAACACAAACAGCACAAGCTTCAGGGCCCCAATCTGCAAAGCCGGCTGCTTCTGAACATGGGACAGCTAACATGAAGCCAAAAGAACCGGGTGATACAGGCAACGCAACCTGAAACCGACCTCCGGCCAAGAAGTATCGGGACGAAGTTCAGGGCATCAACTCGGCCGAAGACCTGGATAATTGAGATATTTCCTCCGTGTGGTATCGCACAAACCCACCCGAACAACGCCAATTCCGCAATGGCAATTCGGCCCACTTGTGACCGGCCCTCTGCTTCCTGTACCATACCTAAGCTGAGCGCTAGACCCCTGCAATGGCTTACGTCCCCGGTTACGCAGCCGATATCTTCGTCAGTTACTCGCACTCAAACGACCGCGACGGATGGGTAACAGAGCTGAAGTCAAAGCTCGCCAGCGGTTTGGCGGATCTTTCCGAGGACGTGGACGTCTGGTTCGATTCCGATCGTCTCCAAACGGGGGACTATTTCAAAAAGCAAATTCAAGACAAGCTCAGCAACACCCGCATTCTCGTCGCGGTCTTGAGCCCCGCTTATCTGAAGAGCGCTTTCTGCATGGAGGAGGAGCTAACCTGGTTTCAAGACAGCTTCGGGCGGGAGATTATTCAATACCTGAAGGTTCCGTTAGAGGAAGATCAGGCTCCTCCGCTCCCGGACGCCCACTTCCTGAAGCTCCATGACACAGAGCGTTCTCCACTTCGCGGCGCCGCATTGCAGGACGCCCTGAATCCGGAAATCTGGTCCATCCGCAGCAGACTTGAGGCCGCGCGCAAGAGCTGCACGCACGTCTATTTGGCCGGCGCAAAGCTGGAAAACTTACGCGCGCACCGTGAGGAACTGAAAAAGCTTCTTCACCAGAGGGAGCGTCTTGCGGTTCTGCCCAGTGAGGTTGTCACCACCCGCAGCCAGCCGAACCGGATCCTGAAAATGTTGGGCGATGCCGAACTGAGCATCCACTACGATGCTCCTGATGACCCCCTGTACCTGGTGCAGCGCCAAGCCGCGGAGGCTGCGGCCAAGCCGGTCTTGTGGATCAAGCCTTCCCAGCCGGCCCTTGAGATCGCGCACCGGGTCAGCGGCGAATTGCTCAGCCTCCGGCGCCAACGGCAGCTCTACATGATCTACGACCCCTCTACGGACGGAGAACAAGTAGGCGCGCTCGCCAGTTATTTCAGCGAAGCCTATGACTGCAAGGTGCTCGAACCGCAGCCAGGCGAGAGCTACCACAGAGCCAAGCTCGACGAGAGCGATGGGATCCTCTTCTTCCATCGGAACGCTCCGTCATCCTGGCTTGACAAGCATCGCGAGGCGCTGCTCCAGGGCGCTGCGCTCCGCACGCAGCCGAGACCCGAGGCGTGGTATTTTGTCCGTCCCGGCGCGCCATCGGATCTCCTCGTCGAAAAAGATCCGCGGCGTCCCCAGTGGACCATCACGCGCACCGGGGACCTCAATCTCACCGATCTCCAGCCCTTCTCCGAAGCATTCCAAAACGGGGGACCGCAAGCGCATGAGCGCGGTGCTCCCATCCGCCGCGGTGATTCCCGAGCAGGTCTACCCCGGTCTGCGGCCATTCCGTCGCGACGAATCCATCCTCTTCTTCGGCCGCCAGGAACACGTGGACGAACTTCTCGGACGATTGGAGGAGACCTCCTTTCTAGCCGTCGTCGGTTTGTCGGGAAGCGGAAAGTCTTCGCTCGTTCTCGCGGGCCTGGTACCCGCTCTCGAAAGGGGACACCTGGGCGGCGCCGGCGCACTTTGGCAAATTGTTGAGATGCGGCCCGGGTCCGACCCGCTCGGCGCACTAGCCGCGGCGCTCGATGAAGCACTCGGCAAGCCGCAAGGGGAGTCGCCCGGACGCGCCCCACATCTGCGATCGGGCAGGCTGGGCCTGGTGGAGGCGGCATCCGCCGGTCGGAAGCCGCGCGCCAATCTGCTGCTGGTGGTGGATCAGTTCGAGGAGATCTTCCGTTTCCAGCGGGATTTCGAAAACAAGTCGCACGAAGCGGCCGAATTCGTTCGGCTTCTCCTGGCCGCGAGCAGCGACTATGACGCGCGGCTGTACGTCGTAATCACGATGCGCATCCGACTACCTGGGCGAGTGCGCGCGCTTTCCCGGGCTCGCGGAGGCGCTCAACGGCAGCCAGTATCTGACTCCGCGCCTGACCAGGGAACGCTTACGGGAGGCAATGGCGGGACCGGCGGCCCTGCGGAGCGTGACCGCCGATCCAAAGTGGCTCGAATCGGTGCTCGACCAGACTTCCGAGAACCGCGACCAGCTCCCCGATCCTGCAGCACCTGCTGCGGCAGATGTGGAACCGCGAAGATCGCGGCTCCGCGTTCGGGAAGTCCGATTTCCAGTCTGTCGGCGGTCTACAGGCTCTGAACACGCACGCGGATGCGGTGTATGGCAAGGTAGGCAACCAGGAACTCGACACGCCGCGTTTTCCAGTGCCTGACCGAAAGCGCCGAACCCGGCCGCGAAAACCGGCGGCCGCGCAAGATGCAGGAACTGGTCGAGGAGACCGGCTCGGATTTCACCGCTGTTAAGGCTGTGGTCGATCGTTTCCGGGAAGAGACCTGTAGTTTTCTCGGCACCGCCCTCGGACAAGGCTCTCAAACCCGATTCCGTCATCGACATTACGCACGAATCGCTGATCCGCGGATGGGCGCGGCTCAAAAAATGGGCGCAAGAGGATGCCGACTCCGGCGAGTGGTATCGGAGAGTTGAAGACCGGCTGCGGACCAGTCAGGGAAAGGTATATCTGGAGGGTCCGGAATTGGAGGCTGCGGTCCAGGCTCGAAAGAAGGGCAACTGGAATCCGGCATGGGCAAGGCGATACGCAGGAAAGGACCCCAAAGAGTACGCCGACGTCGTCCGGTGGCTGGAGGATAGTCAGCACCAAAGCCGCAAGCGTGCAAGGAAGCGCCTCTGGGCTCTGACCGGAGTTGCAATTGCGCTCGCCTTATTGGCCGCGGGCGCCTCGATGGGCGGCGTTGTTGATCAACCGGCAGAAAGACAAGGCGGAGCAGGCGACCACAGCAGGCGCGGGCGGGCGAGTTGAGTGCGAACGCCGCAACCTGGAAAAGCGAGGATCCCGCAGCTGCGCTTTACTTTGGTCTACAGGCGGCGAAGCTGGAACGCCCCTCGCCGGGGCTGGAGTCCGTTCTGGCGACCGCCCTATCGAACGGCCCCAGTTACGCGCTCATTCAAGGCCATGAAGATCGTGTGACGAGCGTGGCCTGGAGCCCGGATGGGAAGACCCTGGCCTCGGCGAGTAATGACAAGCACGATCCGGCTGTGGGAGGCGGCCAGCGGGCAACCGCTGCGCACGCTTCAGGGCCATACTAGCCATTGTGAACAGCGTGGCCTGGAGCCCGGATGGGAAGACCCTGGCCTCGGCGAGTGATGACAACACGATCCGGCTGTGGGAGGCGGACAGCGGACAACCGCTGCGCACGCTGCAGGGCCACACAGCCACTGTGACCAGCGTGGCCTGGAGCCCGGATGGCAAGACCCTTGCCTCCGCGAGTTTGGACCACACGATCCGGCTGTGGGAGGCGGCCAGCGGGAAGACGCTGCGCACGCTCCAAGGCCATACAAGTGTCCTGTGAGCCAGCGTGGCCTGGAGCCCGGATGGCAAGACCCTGGCCTCCGCGAGTTACGACAAAACGATCCGGCTGTGGGACGCGCGCCAGCGGGCAACCGCTGCGCACGCTTCAAGGCCATACAGACGCTGTGGCCAGTGTGGCCTGGAGCCCGGATGGAAAGACCCTGGCCTCGGCGAGTGGTGACCAAGACGATCCGGCTGTGGGAGGCCGCCAGCGGCCAACCGCTGCGCACGCTTGCAGGGCCATACAGACTCGTGTGACCAGCGTGGCCTGGAGCCCGGATGGGAAGACCCTGGCCTCGGCGAGTTTCGACCAGACGATCCGGCTGTGGGAGGCGGCCAGCGGGCAACCGCTGCGCACGCTTGCAGGGCCACACAGACAGTGTGACCAGCGTGGCCTGGAGCCCGGATGGGAAGACCCTCGCCTCCGCGAGTTCTGGACCACACGATCCGGCTCTGGGAGGCGGCCAGCGGGCAACCGCTGCGCACGCTCCAGGGCCATCAGACTGCCGTGACCAGCGTGGCCTGGAGCCCGGACGGCAAGACCCTGGCCTCGGCGAGTGCGGACAGCACGTCCGGCTGTGGGATGCGGCCAGCGGGCAAGCCGCTGCGCACCCTCAAGGCCACAGCTGCCGTGTGAACAGCGTTGCCTGGAGCCCGGACGGCAAGACCCTGGCCTCCGCGAGTGACGACAAAACGATCCGGCTGTGGGATGCGGCCAGCGGGCAACCGCTGCGCACGCTGCCAGGGCCACACAGGTGTTGTGTTCAGCGTGGCCTGGAGCCCGGATGGCAAGACCCTGGCGTCCGCCAGTTGGGACAGACACGATCCGGCTGTGGGAAGCGGCCAGCGGGCAACCGCTGCGCACCCTGCAGCCACACGATACAGTCGTGACGAGCGTGGCGTGGAGCCCGGATGGCAAGACCCTCGCTTCGGCGAGCGATGACCAGACGATCCGGCTGTGGGATGCGGCCAGCGGGCAACCGCTGCGCACTCTCCAAGGCCATAAGTGCTGTGAACAGCGTGGCCTGGAGCCCGGATGGCAAGACCCTGGCCTCGGCGAGTTCGGACAAAACCAGATCCGCCTGTGGGACGCGGCCAGCGGGCAGCGACTGCGCACTCTCCAGGGCCACACGACATTTTGTACAGCGTGGCCTGGAGCCCGGACGGGAAGACCCTCGCCTCGGCGAGTTGGGACCATACGATCCGGCTGTGGGATGCAGCCAGCGGGCAACCGCTGCGCGCGCTGCAAGGCCAGATAGAGTCTTGTGAAGACGTGGCCTGGAGCCCGGATGGGAAGACCTTGGCCTCGGCGAGTGAAGACCGCACGATCCGGCTGTGGCCAGGCACCGTAGACGCACTCCTAGAACAGGCCCGCGACCGCATCCGTCTCTTCACGCTACCGAAGCAGGATTGCGAGCTCTATTTCGGCACGGCAAGCTGCCCGCCGGTCCGATAATTGGAACGCCTCGCGGAAACGACGGAACGACACCTCCGACAAAGCTGCCAATTCGTGGAACACGCCGAAAGCAAGGGTGGCGCGCAGTCCGTTTTCATGCCGCGCAAGGCTTCACACGCGTGGGCCTCCGACAGCGGAGAAGCTCGGCCATGCATTCCCGCCGGGAATAGCCGCTATTCCACGGGCGCCAGATCCGATCGCCATGATACGACATCCACATAGGTGCAAGGAGATCATATGTCCTGACTTACCGGAAAAAGTGGCGCTCGTTACCGGAGCCATCGCGAAACGTCTCGCCGCGGATGGAGCGAGAGTGGCCATCACATACGCGAAGGATGCCGGCCGGCTTGATGTACTAGTGAACAATGTCGACGCAACTATCCGAAGACGTTCGAGGAAACCCGATCGAGGAGATGTATCGCGTAATCAACATCAACGTCCCCGGCATACTGGCCACGACGCAGGCTGCGCTGAAGCATATGAAGAGCGGGCGCGTATCAGTGAGCTCGGGAGCCAGGGCATTACGGCCAATAACATCCGCCGGGTCCAATCGACACGGCTTTGAATCCCGCGACGTACGATTGCGCCGTGCCTCAGAGGGCTGCCACATCGCTTGACCGCTATGGTCGCGTTCGTCACCGGTCTGGAGTTCTCCTACATAACCGAAGCGAACCTTATTGTTAATGGCGAAATGAATGCATGATCCACATGGTTTTCAGATCAAAGGAGCACCTATGAGTTCACCCATTGTTTTGGTTACAGGCGCATTGACCGGCATCGGTCGCGCTACCGCAGTACTTTTTGCGCAAGAAGGGGCGCGCGTGGTTGTCTCCGGCCGTCGAGATCCGGAGGGGCAGGAGTTAGTTGCAGAGCTGCAATCGCTCGGGGCAGAAGCCCTTTTTGTTCGCACGGATATCCGCAACGACGATGAGGTGCGCGATTTGGTGGATAGGACCGTCGCGCGCTTTGGCCGTTTGGATGCCGCTGTCAATTGTGCCGGAACTGAGGGCAAACCCGGCCCGGTGACGGAGCAGACTGCCGAAACCTATGCCGCGACGTTCGACACAAACGTTCTGGGTACGCTGCTGAGCATGAAGCACGAGATGCGTGTGATGCTTGCCCAGCGAAGCGGCAGCATCGTCAACGTGTCATCTACCTACGGCCGAATTGGCGCGGCTGGCGCTTCCTTGTACTCGGCGAGCAAGCACGCCGTTGAAGGATTGACAAAGTCGGCTGCGCTCGAAGCAGCCGGATCGGGGGTACGCATCAACTTGGTCGCGCCAGGTCCAATCGAGACTGGTATGCTCAATCGCTTCGCCGGTACTGCCGAAAGAAAGGCTGGTTTAGCGGCGACCGTACCGCTCAATCGAGTAGGGAGACCCGAAGAGGTCGCCCAGACCATCCTGTTTCTTGCATCGGATAAGGCATCGTTTATCACCGGTGCGTCGTACGTCGTCGATGGCGGCAAGACGGCCCGGTAATGTTCCGCGGTCGAAACGGAAGGTGAGCAGAAAGGAAAGAACCGCAACATGAAAGAGAAGCAGATCAAACTTCCGGGTCCGGATCATCCGATTTCCATCGAGCGCAATCCCGCTCGGGTTGTGGTATCCGTCGCGGGCCGTGTGGTTGCCGATACGCGCAACGCCCTGACGCTCCGCGAAGCAACATATCCGCCAGTCCAGTACATACCGGTTGATGACGTTGATTTTTCGCAACTGGAACCGACAGATCACATGACCTACTGCCCCTATAAGGGCGATTGCACGTACTATAGCGTTCCCGCAGGAGGAATGAAGGCGATCAATGCGGTGTGGTCATACGAGAACCCGTCTCCTGCTGTTGCGCAGATCGGAGGGCATGTCGCGTTCTTTCCAGAGCGGGTAGATAAAATCGCGGAGCATTTTCTGACATGACCAATTTTCGGGTCACAAAAAATTGAAAAATATTTTCGTCTGAATAATCCCCATAAATTCATTGGTTTAGCAGGAATCGTAATCTCCTGACGACCCCGGTTCTTACAACCTCGCCTGTTATTCTTAAATCAGAAGGGCTGCCCCACGCGCCGTGCGTGCCAGGCAGCCCTTTTAGTTTTGATCGCACAGGAGAAACCACTATGATGTTGCCGCGCAATTTCGAATCGAACCGGTCTCAAGCTGCCCAAAAATCATCCACGGGCCCAACCAGCGCCGCCGGTAAAGTAACCGTCAGCAAAAATGCGTTAGTTCACGGCTTGAGCGGCCGCAATCACGCCTGCCTTCCCGGCGAAGAAGGCCCCTTCGAGCAGTTCTGCCGAGAATTTATCGCAGCCCTCGCACCCGTCGGCATCGTTGAGGAGTCCGTCGCTGAAGACATAGCCGGAGACCGCTGGCGCCTGAGGCGCGCTCGCGCGATGGAAAATGCCCTCTTTTTACGCATCGCAAAAGAGCAGCCCGACCCGCCAGATCCAGCCGCCGTTCTGGCCGACGCCTGGCTCGACCCTTCCCAAGGCCTGAAAAGCGTCGCCACGTATGCCAATCGCCTGCAGCGCGCCGTCGAAAAGAACACCGCGTATCTGGAAGCCCTGCAAGCCAAACGCAAAGCCGCTCAAGTCCAAGCGCAAGAAGAAGCCATCCTCTTGACCCAACTCGCTGAAGCCAACAGCGAAACCTACAACCCCGCGCCCGATTTCCCCTCGACCGGAGCCGCCGGGGAGTTTGTTTATTCAGCGCCCGAAATCGCGCGTCTCATCGCTCGCGCCAGCCGCCTTGGGGATGCCAAAATCCTCTTCGCGGCCGCCGCATGAGCCCCGAAAGCATCATTGATCTAATCTGGCGAACCTGAATCAGTGCTTTTTCTTGGCGTCTTAGCGCCTTTGCGAGCGAAAGCTTTTCTACGTCGCTCAATCTGCGCCATCGCCTCGGGACCGGTCTCCCTCGCCGCAAGGTGTTCGGAGCCACGGCCCACGGATCTTTGACAATTTATGTAATTGACGTGCTGCCGGCGCCCATAGTGTCTCGCTTCTCCGGCCACCTACAATTCGCAGTCCGTGGGTGGCCGCGAGGCGCAGACTGAAGTTGACATTGAAAAACGGGGCGTACCGGTACAGCAATGCTAAACCAGCGAAGTCCTTGACGTTTGGTCGGGCAGCGCACTCAACCGCGGTAGGCGTCTTTACGGTTATAGACGCTTACACGCTAAACGCATCGCTTTCCTCGCGCCTGAAGATGATGCGCTAATCTCCCACACGGAGGCGGAAGCGGTGTTGCTAATCGCCCTGTCCTTCCAATGCGGTTGAGCGCATGCAGAATGCTTAGAGCTTGCCGCGGAGGTCGGCACGCGCCGATAGCTCCCACGCGAAACGGCTCAACTCTCTCTTCCGCTCAGCCTGAACTCGCGCGTGATCTCCTCGTGTGAGACCAACGGCTCGCCGCCCGCCTCGCGAAGATCGGCGTCTCGCAAGGCGGCCAACTCATGCTCCGACAGCGCTTCATCTTCTTCAGGGACGTTGAGCAAAGCGAGTTCTACCGGATCCATCAGTGCTCGGAGAATCTTGCGCGCCGCTGGCACGTCATCTTCCGGAATGATCCACGAGCAACCGCAACTCTTCGCGCATTGATGATACAACTCACTGAACCAGACGCCTTATCAAACGCTGCGCAACCGACGTGGATTTCAACGAATAACGCTCCACCGCGAGCGGGTACTGCATGGCGAGTCTGCTCTATCCGGCTTGCTATACTGCCCTTAATCGCATGAGAACTTCGCTCTTGCATCGCCCTCTTCGCCCTGCCCCTGCTTGCGCAGGAGCCCGTCCGCTACGAGTTCCGCTTTCCTAACGCCGCGCATCACGAGGCCGAGATCCGCGCCACGTTTTCCGGCGTGCGCCAGCCGGTGCTCGAACTGGTGATGAGCAGTTCTTCGCCGGGACGCTACGCCGTCCACGAGTTTGCCAAGAACGTCTACAACCTGCGCGCGAGCGACGGCACAGGCCACGCGCTCGACGTCGCGAAAGTCTCGCCCAGCCGTTGGAACGTCTCGGGGCCACAAGGGCACGGTGGTCGTGGAATACACCCTCTTCGGCGACCGCGCCGACGGCACCTACGACGGCATCGACCCCACCCACGCGCACCTCAACATGCCGGCGACGGTGATCTGGGCGCATGGATTTGAGAAATCGCCGGTCTCGGCGAAGTTCGATAATCCCGGATGGCTCCAACTGGAAGGTAGCCACGCAGCTTCTGCCGCACGACGATGGCACATGGACCGCGCCCTTCCTCGATCGCTTGATGGATAGCTCGGTCGAAATCAGCGTTCACGATTGCCGACCGAATGGAAATCGGGCGGTGAGCAGTTCCGCATGTCGCTGCACCACAAGGGCACGCCGGAAGAGGCGGCCGCTTTCGCGCGCATGTGCGAGGCCGTGGTGCTCGAAGAGGAAGGCGTCTTCGGCGCGTTTCCCGAAATACGACAACGGCTCATACACCTTCCTGCTCGACTTCCTGCCCTACGTCAACGGCGACGGCATGGAGCATCGCGATTCCACCGTCATCACGGCCACGCGCGATATCCACGATTCGGCCGCGCAGCTTGATCTCGCACCGTCTCGCACGAGTTCTTCCATTCCTGGAACGTGAAGCGCATCCGCCCAAAATCGCTGCGAGCCGTTCGACTATGAGCAGGCCAATATGTCGAGCGAGCTGTGGTTCGCCGAGGGTTTCACCAACTACTATGGGCCGCTGGCGCTGCGGCGCGCCGGCCTGTGGAGTCTCGACCGCTTCACGCGCTCGATGAGCGGCGCGGTGAACCAGGTGATGACCGCGCCGGGCCGCCAGATCCACAACATTATCGAGATGAGCCGCCTTGCGCCGTTTGTCGACGCCGCGACCGCCAACGATCCGGTGAATTACGCCAACACCTTCATCTCCTATTACACCTACGGACAGGCGGTGGCGCTGGGAATCGATCTCGCCATTCGCCAGCATTTTCCCGGGCAAGTCGCTTGACGATTGGATGAAGACCATGTGGCGCGAGCATCCCGATACCGATAAGCCCTACGACGTGGAGGACCTGCAGACGGCGCTGGCCCACGCCACCGGGCGACAAAGCCTTCGCCGAGCAAATCTTCCAGCATCACATTTACGGCAAGGAGCCGATGCCCTACGCCGACCTGCTGGCGCACGCCGGCATGACGCTGAGAAGCGGCCGGGCGGCGCGCGCTTGGATCGGCACACCTGCAACTCAGTTTCTCGGATCGCGGGGCCGATATCGCGGCGTCCACGCTGCGCGATTCTCCGCTCTACAAGCCGGCCTCGACCGCGGCGACACGCATCACCCAATGGGATGGCAAATCGCTCAAAGAGCCAGCAGGAATTGACGGATCGCTGGAATCGCACAAACCCGGCGACAAATTGACGCTGCGCGTGGAATCGCGCGGCGGACGCAAGGATCCCGAACTCGCGCTAGCCGAATCGCCGCAAATGGAATTGACGCCATACGAACTGGCCGGCAAAGAACTGACGCCGGAAATGGCGGCGTTCCGCGAAGCGTGGTTGGGCAACAAGGCGGTGCGCCCGCTGCCCAAGCTGGTGAAATATTGCCCCGTGTGCAAGCGCACCTGGACGTTCGAATATGAGAACGTGCCCCTATGACGCGGGCGCTTTGCAAATCACGGTTCCGAAGCCCGGAGATGAGAAGCGCTCGACGGATGCCACCGATGGCGGCGCGGGCCGCGGCGGCAGAGGCGGGCGTGGCGGCAGGGGCGGCCGCGGAGGCGGACAATAATCGGCTAAACCCCGAGCGCCATCCGGCCGATGTGTTCTCCAGGAGCAGCAACACCCAATGGAGAGTATCCAACCATCGGAAACGTCCGTCGCAGCGCAACTGGGCGGCCGGAGTGAATCCTGTTATGTGCAGCCCGCGGCGGCGGACGAAGTGATGATGGAGCAGCTCGAGTTTCTGCTGCTACACGCGCGCAAGGGACGGCACCTGGCATGTTCGGAATGCGCGCGGCTTGACCGCATCGGCAGCGTGTTGCTGGCGCCGTTCTTATGACAGCGGCGAACTACTTTGTCGTCCCCAGCGCCCACTCCTCATCGAAGAACCCTGCGGACACAATCTTCCCCGGAAATCGCCCATCCGGCGGCGTAGTCAGATCCGCCACCGCGTAATCCGGCAACTTCGGCGTTTGCCGCGCGTTACTCAGGTAATCGGCCTCGCGAAAGGTAAACCCGCTGTTCAGTACTACGTACTTACTTGGATTCAGCGGATTGGGATAAATCAAGATCGCCGCGTGAGTCTCGGGCGAGAAGCGATCCTTGCCCACGACAATCCCCGAAGCCGTCCACTTTCACCGGCAGCTTGTCCGCAATACGCGCCAGAATGCGGTTACTCGATGGATCGCCCCAAAGCACCAGGTTACTCGACGCGATCTCCGCATCGCTGACTTCGCTGTCCTTCCGCACCTGCGCCTCGCCGCGGAACTCGCGCCGCCATTCCTTGATCGCGCGGGCTTCCTCGCCTTCCACCCACTTGCCGACCGCGGGCGCGAGCGGTGTTCCTGTCGGCGAGACGAATACGAAGCTATCGAGGAACGCATCGTCGATCGGCCCTTGCAGCCCGTGGCGCTTGTGCAAGTCCAGCGAACCCCGCGGCATCCGCAACCTCCCACTGTGCGCCTTCCTTCCGGAAGTGCACGGTCCACGAACGGTCGGACATCGGGCCCGGCGCGGTCACCTTCTGGCCGTCGATCGCCACCGTCACCTTGCGCGCCATGTCGAGCGGGCACCCGCCCGAACCCATCTCCAGCGAAAACGCAGTCACGTTCGCCGTCTCCACCGCCACCGCGCTTTCGCCCGAAATCGACGCATTCAGCCGCGCGCGCTCCCAATGCTTGTCCCATCGCGTCGATGGTCACCCACTTCATGCGGTTGTAAGCCAGCGTCCACGTAGTGAACTTGATCTCGCGCGGATACGGATCGCGCCCGCGCTCCGCAATCGCATCCAGCCTGCTCGCGATTTCGATCTTCGAATCCGGATGATACTTGTGCGCCGTCTGCGGCCCCACGATGCGGATCAGCCGCAGCCCCTCCTCCGCCATCGCGCTCTCCATCTTGTCCGCGGCCTGCTTCTGCGGATCGATCTCGCCGTTGTACGCAATCGTCGCCGTGTTGTAGAGATTCACCGCGTATCCGGTGGCATCGTAGAGATGGAACAGCTTCTGCTCCCACCATGGCGGCGCGGCATCGCCGGTGAGTTTGAGCTTCAGATATTCGATCGTCTCGCTGAATCCGGCGCCCGGCTGCACTGCCGCGAACATGCCGGCGTAATGCGTCCCCATATCCCACGCCGACGCGCCGCCCATGCTGAAGCCGCGATCGAGGATGCGGTTCTCGTCGATAGCGTATTCGCGCTTCACGGCGTCCAGCGCTTCGAAGAAATCCACCTCGCCGGCGAACCGGCTGGCGTTGCAGAATCGCCCGTAGAGATGCAGCACGATGGTGTCGCGAGGCGACCATTCGCCGATATTGCTTCTCGCGGTCCGCCAGGAAATTCACTTCGCTCAGCGTCTCGTTGCGCCCGTGGAACCAAGCGTCGAGCCGCCAACGGTGCGGAGCCGTGGGCGAATACGACGCCGGAACCACCAGCCCGTAAGGCTGCACGCTGCGATCGATCTTCGAAATGTAGCCGCGGACCACCAGGCCCGTCGCGGTGGTCCAGGGCGCGCGCCCTTGCGCGAGATCGGCGGCGCGCTGCTCGCCCTGCTGCAGCAGCAGGCGGGCCTTCGCAACCTCGTCCGCCTTGAAGAATTCGTTGTACTCGAGCGCGTAGCGCACCGCCTCCTGGTAGATCAATACGTCCGGCAGCAGCGGATTCTTCGCCAGCTTTGCCGTCGCGGCGCGAAGACGGTCGAGCCCGGCCTGCAATTCGGCGCGATCCGCCGCTGGCGATCTCGATACCCGCTGGCGGCACGGATTTGATTGGCGTTTGAGGCGCCGCCCAGGCCAGCGGCAACATGGCAAGAGGCAAAAGTTTCGGACCCATATCTCCTCCCCACTATACTGAAAATAGCGGATTTATGGCCATGGAACGGCGGGGATGGCGAAGCCCGGTAGGGCGGAAATGGCAAAGCCTGGCGGCGTACGTTGCCTTATTGGCGGCGGCCTTCGTAATCGGCAGCCTCGCCGTACAATTCTTCGGTGATGAGCTCGATAACTACGCCTACGATGAGATGTTGCGTCGATATCATCCTGCGCCGTGGCCGCCGAAATCGGCCATTCTCGCGATCGATGAGCATACTCTCCAAACTCTGCCCGGCGGCATTCAAGGCCTGCGTCCGCCGCTTGCCAGAGCGTTGCGCATCGTGAGCGCCGTGCGGCCAAAGACGGTTGCGGTCGATCTGACGCTTGCCGATCACAACGCAGACCCGGCGATTGATGCCGATCTTGCCGATGCCATGCGCCACACGCCCAATCTGGTGCTGGCCACCGATCTCACCGACGACGGATGGGAAGACCCGCTCCCCGCGTTTGCCGCGTCGGCAGTCCTCGGCGAGGTCCACGCCGCGCCGGATAACAGCGACGAGATCACGCGCGCCATCGCTCTGGAAAAAGCTTATCCCCCAAAACGGCGGTGGGCGCTTTCACTCGAAGCCTTCCGCCTTTATTCGGGCGTGCGCCAGATTATCGAATCGCCGCAATCCCTGCAGGTGGGTGCGGAGATGATCCCTGTCCCTTCGCGGAACGTCAACTCCATCCAAGGGAAAGCGACCAATGATAGCCGGCTGATGCGTATCCGCTTCGTGCTCCCTGGCATGCCGCCCATCCCACGCGTCTCGATGGCGAAGCTTCTCGCCGATCCGTCGCTCGCTAATTCGCTTACCGGCAAAGCCGTATTCGTCGGCGTCACTGCCACTACTCAAGTAAGAGACCGTTTGACAACTCCAGTCGGCAGCAAGATAACCACCGGCATCGAAATCAATGCCGAGGCGTTCGAAACCATGGCCAATCGTCTGTTCATCATCGATGTTGACCGCGACTGGGTGTGGCTCTTTAGCCTCGCGCTTACCGCTGCGATCGGCCTGGCGTTCCGCAGCTTGCCTGGTTGGTGGGCCTACGCTGGAGGTGTTGTTGTCGTCGCCATCGGCTGCGTCACGCCCTACGTCTTCTTCACGCACAGCCGGGTGTTCAGCTTCGCCACGCCGGCGGTGGTTAGTTCGTTGAGTTTCCTGTGCGCCGGAGCCTATTACCACCTGGTAGTGCGCCGCAACTGGCGCACGGAACTTGCCGCGCGGGAGCGCTATCAGCAGGCCATGCACTTCGTCACTCACGAAATGCGCACGCCTCTTTCCTCCATTCAAGGTTCGAGCGAGCTGATGTCCCGCTTTCCGCTCACTGAAGAGAAGCGAAAGCAGATCGCGTTGCTCATCAACTCGGAATCGAAGCGCCTGGCGCGCATGGTAGAGATCTTCCTCAATGTCGAGCGCCTTTCCGCTGGACAAATGGAATTGAAGCGTGAGCCTATCGCGGTCAAAGAGGTGGTGGAACAATGCGTTGAGCGCACGCGCCCGCTCGCCGAACGCAAACGTATCTCCATCGCGCTTGCGCCCATTGCCGGACGACCTGCAAATCACCGGCGACCGCGAACTCATGGAGTACGCCTGCTACAATTTACTCACGAACGCAGTGAAATATTCTCCTCAGCGGACCGAAGTGTCGGCCTCCGCGTGGAAGGAGAACGGCCAGATCCACATCGCCGTACAGGATCAAGGCATCGGCATGGATCAAAAGGAAGTCAAACAGATTTTCCAGAAGTTCTACCGGACGAAAAAGGCCGAAGAGTCGGGCGAGGCGGGCACCGGAATCGGGCTCTCCATCGTCCAACAGATTGTGGAACAGCACGGGGGAGTGATTGGAGTAACAAGCAAACCGGGCGAAGGGTCTTGCTTTACGCTTGCGTTCCCGGCCGCGGCCACCGCGCCTTTATCCACGCTCTCGCAACGGCACTGATTCTAAGATGCAAAAACTCTTGCTTGTCGAAGACGATCCCAGTCTGCAATTTACGATTCTCACCGCGCTCGAAGAGAAGGGCTATGCGGTGGATGCGGTATCCACAACCGGCGAAGCCATCGAGCGGCTAAGCGACGGCGAATACCCGATTGTCATCTCCGATATCTACGTCGATGAGCGCACCGGCCTTGACGTGCTCGATGCCGCCAAGCGTAACGACCCCAACTGTTCCGTAATTCTCATGACCGGGCGCGGCACCATTGAAACCGTGATGGCCGCTACGCGTGGCGGCGCGTTCGATTACATCGCCAAACCTTTCGAACTCGACGTTATGCTGGACGCCATCGAGCGCGCCGAGGCCGTGCGCGAAGGCGGCGAGAAGGAAGCCGTAGAGGAAGAGATGCCGGAGACCGAGATGATCGGTTTCTCTCCTTCGATGGTGGATATTTACAAGACCGTGGCGCGCGTCGCGCCCACCGATGCCACGGTCGTCATCGAAGGCGAAACCGGCACCGGCAAGGAGATGGTGGCGCGCATGATCCACCGCCGCAGCCTCCGCGCCAATGCTCCATTTGTTGTGGTGGATTGCGCGTCCATTACGCCCTCGCTGATGGAAAGCGAACTCTTCGGCGCTATGCGCGGCGCTTTCACCGGCGCCGATCGCGACCGCGCAGGCGTCTTCGAAGCCGCCAACCGCGGCACGGTCTTCCTGGACGAAATCGGCGAAGTCGAACTCGAATTTCAAGTGAAGCTGCTGCGCTTCCTGCAGGAACGCGAGATCCGCCCCGTGGGCGCATCCCGCTCGAAGGAAGTGGACGTGCGTGTGGTCGCCGCCACCAATCGCGAGTTGCAAAGCATGGTGGACGACGGCAAGTTCCGCGAGGATCTTTGGTATCGCTTGAATACCGTGCGCATCACAATGCCGCCCCTGCGCGAGCGCCGCGACGACATCCCCGCGCTGGTCGCGTTTCTTCTTCAACAAATACTCCGGCCGCTACACCCGTGACGTGAAGCTGATGGATTCCGGCGTCAAAGCCCTGCAGGATTACACGTGGCCCGGCAATGTACGCCAGTTGCAGCACATGGTGGAGCGTCTCACGATCCTCGCCGATCGCATCGACGCCGAGGCTGTGCATGAAGCGCTCACCGTGATGGAGAGCCGGGAAAAGCCGGTAGACACGCTGGCCGAAGCCGAAGAGGATCAGATCCGCCGCGTGCTGGCCGCGACCGGCGGCAACAAGAGCAAGGCCGCGCAGATTCTGGGGATCGAGCGGAAGACGTTGTACCGTAAGTTAGAGCGGATGAAAACCACTTAACCACGGATGCACAAGGATGCACACAGATAAAACCGAAAAGCAAAATTCCCTTATCAGTGTGCATCTGTGTGCATCCGTGGCTAATGATGTTCACCCGGTCCCCGCATGAGACCTCGCATCCCCGCGCTTGCCCCGGTAGCTGTCTGGCTCACGTTCGGATCCGCGGCGGCTATCGTTCTCAGCATCGCCGCCTCTCAGATTCTGCTGGGTGCGGCCTTTATCGCGCTGCTGCTCTCCGGCGAACCCCTCCGTCTGCCGCGCATCAAGCTGCCGCTCGCCATTTTTCTTGCCGGCACGATCATCGCCTGGCTTGCTTCGGGCGATCTCAAGACCGGTCTTCCGCAAATTAAGAAGCTTATTGTCTTCTTCGAATTACTCATCGTCTATTCTTGCCTGCGCAGCATTCCGCTGGTGCGAAAACTGATGCTCACCTGGGCCGCGTTAGGGACCTTCACCGCCTGCTTCGGCTTCGTTCAATTCGGCGAAAAGGTGGCGCAGGCGCATCGGCTGGGCCGCGATTTCTATAACTTCTACGTCGCTGCGCGCATCAAGGGCTTCACCAGCCACTGGAATACGTTCTCCGCTGAGGAGATGTTCGTGTTGCTGATGCTGGCCGCGTTTCTTTTCTTCGCGCCGAAATCGCGCCGCCAGTGGATTTGGATGCTTTGCGCGGCGCTTGCTATGCGTCTCCGTCGTGTTGATCGAAACTCGCGCCGTCTGGGTCGCGCTCGGCGCCGCGTTGGCATACTTGATCTGGCGCTGGCGGCCCTGGGCGGTTCTGATCCTGCCCGTTGCAGCGGCGGTGGCGTTCGTAGCCGCGCCGTCCGCCATCCGCGAGCGATTCCAATCGATGATTCACGGAAAAGACGTGGATTCCAACGAATTTCGTATCGTGGTTTGGAGCACCGGCGTGCGCATGATCGAAGCCCATCCACTGCTGGGGCTCGGGCCGGAAGAGCAGCGCGTCCATTTCGACGAATACAAGCCCGCCAATCTTCCGAAGCCTGTGGGCTTCTACGGACACCTGCACAATCATCTATCTCGAATACGCGGCAGAGCGCGGCATCCCCGTACTGCTGGTATTCCTGTGGATGATCGCGTGGATTCTGCTCGATTTCAGCCGTGGTCTGCGGGCCTTGCCGCCGGGACCCGGAGACCGCCGGTTCATCCTCGAAGGTGCTATCGCAGTGGTGATTGGAGCGCTGGTCGAGGGCTTCTTCGAAGTGAACCTGGGCGACACCGAACCGCTGACAATGTTCCTGATCGCGGTGGCGTGCGGATATCTGGCGCTGGATCCAGCGCTAGAGCGATTCCCCGTTCCACGCATGTTCCGCGTCGGGGTAGAAAGCCATGGATGAGTTTCCGGACACAATCAGCCATCCGCCCGGGACCTTGGCGCGGGCGATCGTGTACGGAGCGGCGCTCAACTTTTCGAACTTGAGAGTCGCTTCGGGGGCCTTGGCGGCCGCAGGCCTATCTGCGACCGCCGCCGGGGCTTCTTCTGGCAACTCCTCCAGGCTTGGAATCTTCCCGCCATCGATCGCCGAAGCCAGCACGTCGCGCGGGCAGCGGAAAAGTTCGCTCATGAAATTGAACTGCTCCGAGTCGCGATCGCTTCCCTTGTAAGTGAGAATCGCGCCAAACGGAATACTGGTTTCGGATTCGGAATAGGGTACGCCGGTCTTCGGGTTCAGGCGCGTCGCTGTAATGCCTTTATTGAGCGTGAGCTTCAAAACGGTCCTCTTCGACGCAACAGTATAACAAGCAGGATAGGCCGCTCGCCTGTCTACCCGCTGTCAGAATGAGATTCGTAGCGCCAGTTGCAACTGCCTTGGATTGCCCGCCGCCGTATACTGCCCGAATGTCCCATTGGTCTGAGCGCCCGCGGCGCTAAACGTAGCCGACGTGTTCACCGTGGTGAACTGCGTGTGGTTCCAAACGTTATACCCTTCCATGCGAAGCTGTGCGCGGAAACGTCTCTCCGGTGAAATGATCCCCGCGCTGTTCTTTGAAAACTGAATATTCCCCCGCACGAGAGCGGGGAACCCGAAGTGTTGCCCTAAGATGGGGCGGACGCCGACCGTCTGCCCTCGCCGAGCACTAGAGCGTGCGCGCGTCGATCCAGGTGACCTGGCCCGTTCGCTGTTTTACTTCGTTGTACATGTGCTCGGTTCCGCCCGGGCCGTCGCTACCGCCGCCGTTCCACAGACAGACGAACCGTGTCTTCTCCAGACCCCACGCCAGCGTAGTATAGAGCAGCCACAGATTGCAGCGCTCGAACGCATCCACTCCAGAGGGTAGCGGACCAAGTTCCTCAGGCATTATGCGAATCGGATCTGTGAGCTTCTCCTTCAACTTGAAGTATCGCTTCCGCCACGTATCGCCTCCTGCCGACGGAAGAATGGATTGCTCGATGAATTCAGGTTCGGAAAGCGGCAGCAGGATCTGGCAGCGCACACCGCGTTGTTGACACGCTTCCAGAAACAACTGGTCTGCGCCCGCCGCTGCCTGACAGAGGGCGAGATCTTCAGCCCCGGCGCCAAGAGCGTCGAGGGCCTCGGCGATCCTCAGGGCCGCGGGCTGTTCTTTTTCAGCGGGAAATCGCGGAGTTGGGCGGCCCGGGGCATCGATCATATGCCCGCTGAACAAGATGACCTGTCGCGGCTCCCATTTTCCCCCCGGTTTGGTGAGTCTGGCCAGGGCGCGATCAAACACCGCGAGCCCGGCCTGGACGCGATCGGGATGGAACCCCAGCGTGTTCAATAGTTCCAGTTGCGAGCGGCTGGACTGGAGTGCGAACCAATCATGCTCGTTCTTGGCGACGGCTTCTTTGTAAGCATCGGTGACCGTTGACGGCGTGCCTACCAGCGCTTCCAAATCTCCGAGCGTCGCCTTTGCCCAATAGATCTGTCCCGGATCCCTTTCGCAGCCAGCCGCAAAGCGGACGGCTCCTGCCATGGTTTCCATCTGAGTGTCGTACCGCCGGTCATCCTTGAGATGGCGGTAAAGGTGCATCAGGGTGAGGGCATTGATGCCTGAGTAATAGTGTCCGGGGCTGATACGGTAGGCTTGCGTGTAACTATCTACCGCCGCCCGCAGTAAGGCCTCCTCATAGGCTGCGTCGTCAAGCTTCTGTGCCGCTGTCGGTGTCTCGCCTGGAGTATCCCAAGCCGTCGTCCAGGCATCTTTATCGACGCGGCCGAGAAGTGCCCATGTCTCCGCATCGCACGGGAAAATTGCTAGTGCCGCCCGGTAATGCTGCCGCGCGCGCTCGAGAGAGTGCCCTGGCGCGCCCGCGAGGGCAAGCCTCTGAAGACAGATTCCCGTCTCCCGAAGCAGTTCTAAATTGTTCGGATCGCGATCGAGACCGTGCTGCAGATGCTCGAGTGCGAACTGGAACCGCCCGGCCTTACGAAGCGCCTTTCCGGCGGTGACCCATGCGTCAACGCGAAACGCCGAAATCGGAGCCTCATTCGCCAAGACCAGCAGGTCGCCGATGCGTCCAGTCTGGCGGGCCAGGTCGATCCGCCGTTGCCAGGCTTCATGGCGCTCCCAGAACTCGCGCGCGTCGCCAATCTTCAGCGACTTCCAATCCGGCTCCTGCAAGTTCGGCATCAACGAATAAACCGGGCTGATCTTGCGGCCATGCCAGGCGTCCATCGTCGCCTGCACCATCTCTACCAACTTCTGCTTGTCCCGTTTCAGAAACTCGGGATCTGGCGCCCCGTCCTTCAGCTCGTAACGCAGCTTGCGGTCCGTATAGATATCGAAGGCGCTTGTAACCCGTCCTCCGCACAAAATGACGACGCCGCGAGCACGCAAAGCGTGCCGGACGCCAAGCTCGTACCAGACGTTCGGATTCTCAATCGTCAGGTCGGCGACGACCAGGTCGGCAACGAGCAATTCCTGAAACATGTCTGCGATGATGTTGCCCGCACGGATCTCCTCGTCTGCGCGGAACGGCTCTAATCCGGCCGACTCCAGCGCCGGATGGATGTACTCGCTGTACACGCGATTGAAATCGATTGGTTTCCCGTCAGGGCCGGGCTTGCTACCGAACGGCATCGCTACGAACGCATGCGGTCTCGCCGCCATAAGATGTGTACCGCCTTGAAGATTTCCGCTTGCTAACGTCCACGGCTACCGAGAGCGGTTTCCGCCGCAGAATGCTAGACGGCCGAGGTTCGCGGCCCGCTCAGTATTATAGCTGCGCGGGCGCCCGTTGAGCGTCCGTTATTCACGTTGCCAGCGCTTGTCGCCAGTGGTGGGCTCCGGCAAGTAAGTCTTGGCGTCCCCAGGGGGATTCGAACCCCCGTTACCGCCGTGAAAGGGCGATGTCCTAGGCCGGGCTAGACGATGGGGACTTGCTGGCCGGAGAGCAGACGAACTCTTTTACTGTAGCTTCACCCACACCGCAGCGTCAACCACGACGATCTTTCGATAGAATTGAGATTATGGTGAAGTTCTCGCGTTGCTTAGTCGCATTGGCCGTCATGGTCGCGCTATCGGCTGGTCCCCTTCTCGCTGGCGATCCGGCCGGAGATTGGAAAGGGTCGCTGGATGCAAACGGAAATGACGTGTCGCTGACGTTTCATTTGAAGGTGAAAGATACCAGCGTCACCGGCGCCATTGAAGGAATGCCCACCACGCCGGCGGATATCCAGAATGGAAAAATCGAGGGAGACAACATAACCTTCACGGCCGTCACGGATTACCAGGGCAATTCCGTCAAGCTGATTTATAAGGGTAAAGTCGACGGTAACGAAATCAAGTTTTTGGTGAGCACGGACGACGGAAGCTGGAGCGCTGAATTCGTCGCCAAGCGATCTAGCTAGGCCCCAGCGAAACCACCATAACGCCGGAAATATGCAACTAATCCGCCCGCGTCGATGATGCGCAGCATCACGTCCGGCAGCGGTTCGGCGGCGATGCGCTCGCCGGTTGTCTCATTCACTACGGCGTTCTCGATGCGCAGTTGGTCGCCTTCGCGGATATGCGCGGTATCGCAGATTACCGGGAGCAATCCGTTGTTCACCGCGTTGCGGATAGTATGTGCGCGAAAAACTGCGCGCCAGCACGGCGTGGATTCCGGCCCCCAACACTGCCGTCACCGCGACTTCCATGGCCGATCCACAGCCGAAATTCTTGCCGGCAACGATCACATCGCCCGGATTAACCGAGGCCGGCAAACTCCGGCGCGATCTCTTCGAACAGAAAGCGGCGCAGCACCATGCGGATCGAGGCTGTCGCGCTTGCGGCGCGAGGCGATGATGTAATCGGTGTTGATGTCGTCGCCGAAGACGCGTGCGCGGCAGATCATAAATGCTATTTCACTCCAGAACTCCCGAGGGTCCGCGATCTCCCCGCGCGCCGCGGCCGCGGCGCAGCTTGCGGGCGACGCCAGATAGATCGACGCCGCGCCGTTGCCCATGCGGCCCTTGAAATTGCGATTGGCGGTGGAGATCACGTTCATGCCGTCGCCGGGAATAGCGCCGCAGGTTCCGCAGCAGGAGCCGCAACCCGGCGTCTGGATCACCGCGCCCATCGCGATCAGTTCGGCGAGCGTGCCATCGCCGCCAGCGCCTCGAGCACCGTGCGCGAAGCCGGCGTCACTACAAGCTGTACGCCCGGCGCGACGCCGCCCGCCGGCCTTTAGCACGGCGAGCGCCTGATGATAATCGCGCACCCGTCCGCCAGTGCATGTGCCGAGATAGACCATATGCACCGGAACGCGCGCGGTTTCGCCGACCGCGACGCCTCGATCCGGTTGATGCGGCAGTGCGACCATGCGGCGTGAGCCGGTCGAGCGCGATGTCGAATTCACGGCTGTAGCGCGCATCGCGATCGGCCGCGGCCGGTTCGCCGCGCGCGCCTGACAGGTACGCGAAGGTCTTTTCATCCGCCGGGAAAATGCCGTTCTTCGCGCCCATCTCTATGGAGAGATTTGCGATCACCAAACGGTCTTCCAACTCGAGCGAAGCCAGCCCGTCGCCCGCAAATTCGAGCGCCTGATAATTGGCGCCATCCGCGCCCAGTTCCTTCGCCAGCGCTAACGCGACGTCCTTTGGGTAGACGCCGCAGGGCAACTCGCCGGTGAGCGTGACGCGAATCGATTCCGGCACGCGCAGCCACATCTCTCCCGAGATCAAGATCGCCGCCAGATCCGACGAGCCGATGCCGGTGGCGAACGTGTTGAGCGCGCCATACGTCACCGCGTGGCTATCGGCGCCCACAGCGAGTCCGCCAGGCAGTGCGCGCGCCGTCTCGACGATGAGCTGGTGGCCGATCCCCTCGCCGACATCCCATAGCAGAATCCCGTGCCGCGCCGCGAACTCGCGCATGCGTTCGTGCAGCAGCGCGGTCTGGCGGGCTGGGAGCGGGGGCGTAGTGGTCGAGCGCGAGAGACAATGCGCGAGGCATCGTGCACGCGCATTCCGCCCATCGCTTCGAAATAATCGAGAGCCATGGGCGTGGAGCCATCGGTACCGAGCGCGCAATCCACGCGGCAGATCACCACGTCGCCTGCGCGAGCATCGCGCCCCGATTTCGCCGAAAGAATCTTCTCGCTGATCGTCTTACCGGACACGGCTACCAATCGGTGGCCAGGCGAACCATCGTACGCACGGGCACGCCGGTGGGGCCCTTTGCCATATAAGGCTTAGCGTCGTCCAGCCATGCGGTGCCGGCGATATCGAGATGCACCCAGGGCGTGTCTTCGGCGAACTCCTTCAGGAACATCGCCGCTGTAATCGCCCCGCCCCAGCGTCCGCCGATATTTCCCAGATCGGCGAAATGCGCTCTTCAGGTACTCCTTGTAATCGTCATCCAGCGGCATGGGCCACATGCGCTCGCCTTCGGCCTTCGCCGCGTCCAGGACGCGGTCGCGCAGCGCGTCGTCGTTGGCGAACAGGCCAACGTGGATATGCGCCAGCGCCACCACGACCGCGCCGGTCAGCGTCGCCGCATCCACCAGATGCGTGCAGCCCTGCTTGCGCGCGTAGGCCAGCGCATCGGCCAGAATCAGCCGGCCTTCGGCGTCGGTGTTGAGCACCTCGATGGTCTTGCCCGACATGGCCGTCACGATATCGCCCGGCCGCTGCGCGCGGCTGCCCGGCATGTTCTCGACGCACGGAATGAACGCCGTCACGGTCATCGGCGGGCTTCAGTTGCGCGATGGCCCGCATGGCGCCCATCATGGCCGCGCCGCCGCTCATGTCGTACTTCATCTTCTCCATGCCGTCGGCGGGCTTGATCGAGATGCCGCCGGTATCGAACGTCACGCCCTTTCCCACCAGGCCCAGATGGTCCTTCGATTTCGCCGCTGGCCGGCTTGTACCGGATCACGATCAGCGCGGGCGGTTCCGCGCTGCCCTGCGCCACTCCCAGCAGCGCGCCCATGCCGAGCTTCTCCATCTGCTCGCGCTCCAGCACTTCGCATTCGAGACCGGATCTCGGCGCCATTGCGCGCGCCGGCCTCCGCCATTTTCAGCGGCGTCAGCAGATTGGCCGGCTCATTCGCCAGGGCGCGCGTGAAGTTCTGCGATTCCGCCAGAATCCGGCCCCGCGTTCACGGCGGCTTCTTCGCCTCCCACGATCGCGACCGATTCGAGCGATTTCTTCTCATCGCCGCCTTTGTAGCGGTCGGGTTCGTAATCGCCCAAGAATGGCGCCCTCCACCGCGGCGGAGGCGAAATCGGCGCCGGCAGAAGCGCCTTCGAGGCGATGGCAATGCGTTTAATCCCCTTCGGTTTCAGGATACCGCACCGCCGCGGCGACCAGTTTCCGCATCTCCGCGGCATCGAATTTGTCCGCTTTCCGCCTCCCGCCAGCAGCACGCGCTTGGCGGCGCTTCCGGGCGCGCGGTGCAGCAACGTAAATTCCAGCGGCTTGCCGGCGACTTCGCCCGATTCGCACAAGTTCTGCCGCGCCGAAGCGGCTTTCCTTGGCGCCTTCCATTACAGGCACAATCAGGGCATCGGCCTCAACCTGGTCCAGCGGTTTTCGTTCAGCTGTGGTTTGCATCACTTTCGATTGTGCCGAACCTGAGGCTTGCCCGCAACGCAACAATTTGCAAATGGATTTTTGCATACGCCAGGCAATTCCAAATTTGGAATTCGACCGGCCCGATACACCGCGATCTGGGCGTCGTATCCGCCGTGTTTACAAACTCGCAAAATCGAGGATATGGTAAAGTCTGGGATGAGTATCTCGGATTCGAATTTTCCAAAACCTGTAACGGCGACTCCGCTTTACTCGTCCAATATGGAGTAGACAGCGGTCCCGCTGTCGGGGCTGGTGGATCAATATGGCAGAACTGTCGCAACCAAACAACCCGTCTCCCTGGTGGAGATACGACCATCTTTCGCGCCTGCTCGTCGACCGAAGTCGAAGAACCGTTCTATAAATCCTTCTGTACGGATCTCAAAGAGACTATCAACCCTCCCAAGCTGCCACCGCTGGAATTGACGTCGAAGCCGGTCGCCGTGAAAGACATCTGGGGCCTCTACGGCAACCAGAAGAAGTCGTTCATGATGTCGTTCGGTTTCCAAATCGGGCTGGTACTGTTCGTGGTGTTGGCGCTCTCCACGAAGCCGGTGCAAAAGGCTGTAAAGAGCGTGGTGGCGATCGTGATGCCGGTCGATGTCGCGGACGTGCCGAAACCTGCCATGCATGGCGGTGGCGGCGGCGGCGACCGTTCTCCGCTTCCGGCGAGCAAGGGCAAGCTGCCCAAGCCCCAGCTGCGCCAGTTCGTTCCTCCGACGGCCGTGATTAACAATCCCGCGCCGAAACTGGCCATGGATCCTTCGATTCTGGCTCCTCCGGATGCCAACCTGCCCAACATCAATCTGCCGAATTACGGCGATCCGCTGGGCAAGCTGGGACCGGCCTCGAACGGAACGGGTTCGGGCGGCGGCATTGGATCCGGTAAAGGCGGCGGCGTAGGTTCCGGCACTGGCGGCGGCGTTGGCCCCGGCAGTCGGGTGGTGGAATCGGCGATGGAGTTTACCGCGCCGGCAATGGCGTTACCAAGCCGAAACTGCATCAGAAGGTCGAGCCGGAGTATTCCGAAGAAGCCCGCAAGGCGAAATTTCAGGGCGTCGTGGTGCTGTATATTGTGTCGATCCTAGCGGCAACGCGATCAACCCGCGCGTCATGAAGAGCTTGGGATTGGGCCTCGACGAGAAGGCCATGGAAGCCGTAAAGCAGTGGAAGTTCAAGCCCGGCTATAAGGACGGGAAGGCGGTTGCCGTAGCGGCGACGGTCGAAGTTAACTTCCGGCTGCTTTAAGACAAGTCTGAGCGCGGCAGGCTGCTATCTTGGTTCCGTGAAAGCTTTAGTGAAAAGCAAGCGCGAGCCGGGACTGTGGCTCGAAGACATCCCCCAACCCCAGATTGGTATCAACGACGTCCTGATTCAAGTGCTGCGCACGGGCATCTGCGGCACGGACGTCCACATCTACAAGTGGGACGATTGGGCGCAGCGCACCATCCCCGTGCCGATGGCGATCGGCCACGAGTTCGTCGGCCGGATCGTGGAGGTCGGCTCGAACGTCAACGATTTCTTCCCCGGCGATATCGTCAGCGGCGAAGGCCACGTGGTCTGCGGCCGCTGCCGCAATTGCCTGGCCGGACGCCGCCATCTGTGCGCGCATACGCATGGGCGTGGGCGTGAACCGGCCCGGCGCGTTCGCCGAATACATTGCGCTGCCGATGACCAACATCTGGCGGCACCACGAAGGCATCGATCTCGATGTCGCCGCGATCTTCGACCCCTTCGGCAACGCCGTCCACACCGCGCTCTCGTTTCCCGTGCTGGGCGAGGACGTGCTGATCACCGGCGCCGGCCCCATCGGCATCATGGCCGCCGCCGTGGCGCGCACGCCGGCGCGCGCTTCACGGTGATCACCGACGTCAACCCTTACCGGCTGGATCTGGCGCGCAAAATGGGCGTGACGCTGGCGGTGAACGTGCGCGAAGACAAAGCTCGCCGATGTTCAGAAGCGAACTTGGCATGACGGAGGGTTTCGACGTCGGGCTCGAGATGTCGGGCAACCCCTCCGCCTTCCGCGACATGATCGCCAACATGAGCCACGGCGCGAAGATCGCCATGCTGGGCATTCCCGCCGAAGAGATGACCATCGACTGGCGCACCGTGATCTTCAACATGCTCACCATCAAGGGCATCTACGGCCGCGAAATGTACGAGACCTGGTACAAGATGACGCGTGATGCTGCAATCCGGCCTGGACATCAGCCCGGTGATCACCCACCGCTTCCACTACACCGAATTCGAAAAAGGCTTCGAGGCGATGTCCTCGGGCAACTCGGGAAAAGTCGTTCTGAGTTGGGAGTGATGACTTACCCGTTACCGCAAGAACGGCAGCACCACGCGATCGAGTTCGGCATCGGTGAAATCAGCAAGCCGGATGCCGCGATGCAGGCTCCAGTGTTCCACGTGCGCGGCGGTTTGATCCGGCTGCACCTTGGTCAGCGGACTCAGGGTTTCGATCTCGAGAAACTCGTTGCTGGTGAAGGTTTCGAAGGAGCAGCCGAAATCGGGATAGGTTTTGGCGGGGTCGGACTGCGTCTGTTTCACGAACGCCTCTCCATTCAGAACGTATGCTACCCAGGTTTTCGGATTGAACAGGCCGATCTTCTGCGGGTCTGCGGCGTTCGGATTCTGGCGCAGCATCAAGTACTTCTTCGTGAACTTCCAGCGCGGGTCGGAAAGATCGGTATAGGCCCACATCACGAGCGGATTGGTAGCCGCGAGATCGATGGGGTGCTTGCCGCGCGGCGGGAAGCCGGTAATCGCGACGCCGCCTTGCGCCATCATGCTCATCGCCCACACCGAATATTCCAGCGGGAATAGCGAATGGTTGGCGATTCGATGGATCACCGTGACGTCCGTGCCTGAAGGCGCCAGGTGAATCTCGATCTCCTTTTGTAGTTTGGTCAGGGGCTCGATGGGTTCGCGGGCGGTGAGCCCATCGGCGGTGAGTTCGATCTGGACGGGAACGTTGTCGGGCGCCCAACTGGCCACAGGATCTTCAGGCGCTTTCCACACGCGGTGCCCGCCGCGCAATTGAAACTGCGCTTCGCCGCTTTTGCCGATCTGATCGGGAAACTCTTTGAAGACGTTCTGTCCGCCCACGAAGCCAAAGCGGATGATGCGCGGACCGACGTCGGAGGTAACCACCAATTCGACATCGCCGTTGCTGATGCGGTAGCAATTGGGCCACCCCTTGTACGCCGTCTTTTCCACCTTGACGGCCGAATGCGCGCCGATGGCGCACGCAGCCAGAAGTATGAGGATCTTCATGAGCGCTCCAAAAGCCTTTCGATGGATTATCGCAGACGGCGCGAGCGCCCGTAGCGCGCGCGTGGCGCCGGTTTCTTTCCTATAAGTTGAAACGCTCACCGTTCTTGAGTCACTACTTATAGCGTCCGATTATTAAGGACGAACCCCAAAGGACACGAACGCGCCCCGCGTGGGCCGGCGACCGTAGTCCAAGGGAAGACATAGATAGTCGGAGGATCGTAATGGCAGATATTTGAATTCGAACGAGAGCGCTTTCTTCCACTGTTACTCGCGAACCCGAACTACTTTGGAAATCTTGAAAACAGCAAGCTCAAACCGGTGAAGAAAATCGCCGCTAACAGTTCGTATGAAGAACTGAAATGCGTCGGCTTCAACCCGCAACTCAACCGCCTGGAAGGCGTGGTCTGGGTCAAGCAGAATACGGGATACAACGGCGGCATTTGCACCAACGGTTCGGTGGAATATGTCAGCTTCTATCTCTCCTACGACAACGGCGCCACCTGGCTGTCGGAAGGGACGACGAGTTTCCCGGTGTACGACGTTCCGGGTCCGCATCCGCTTGGAGTATGCGGTGAGCGTGGTGATTCAGCCGGACAGGAAATTCTGTTTTGTAAATAACCTGCCGCTGGTCAAGGCGATACTTTCCTGGAATACGCCACCAACCGGACCGTTCTACACTCCCGTATGGGGCAACGTCGCCGAGGCGCGGATTCAGATTGAAGGCTTCCGACTACATCGTCGATCTTCCGGATTTGTTGCAGGCCGCGGAACTCAAGCTTCCGCGAGCACATTGCGGGTCTGGTTTCAGAGGGCGCGACGGTGAAGTTGCAGGCGCCCAAAGCTCTGACCGCCGCGGAATTGGCCCAGCAATATGCGAAGGCCAACGTTCCCGCCCACCGCTTCCTCAACAAGGCGATTCAAAAGGCCGTGCTGAATCCCGCGAAACTCGAGGCGATGAACTCGTACTTTACGGAACTTGGGATCAATCTTAGCGATGTATTCGGCGCTCTGCAGAAGACCAGCGGCAACACCGACTACGAGCAACTGGGATGCATCGGGTTGGATGAGGGAACCGGGTCACCGGATGCGTTGGTGGGAACCCTTGTGGTTAAGCTGCCGACCGGCTATCTGGGGAATGCATGCTCGGCGGGAAGCAAGGAGTATGTCGCGTTCTGGATTGACTGGGGCGGCGGCTGGCAATGGGTGGGAACGCCGTCGGTAACGGTCCACGACATTTCGAGCATTCCCAAAGGCGGTCTGAACTACGCGGTGTACCAGCCGGTCGATCTGAATGCGCATCGAAAGCCATGTGGAGAAGGGCCGGTAACCGCGAAGGTGCGGGCGATTCTCTCCTGGGATATGGCTCCGCCGTCCAACTAACCCGGATTACGTTCCGGTGTGGGGGAATCGTCTGGAGACGGTGATCTTTGTGAACCCCGGCCCGACTACCGCGGTCGGCGATTTCACGCCTTATCTGACTGGGATTTGCTACGTGCCGATTTGCAGTATCGATCAGACGTCGGGATGGGCCTATCCCGGGCGCCGGCGATGCTCCGTTCGGCTACACGGTCAAGATCTTCGGCTAACATTCCGGGCGCTCCGCTTTTCAATTCTCCGCCCCCGCCGTTACCCAAGTACCAGATCACGGTTCAGCAGATCGATACCTCTACAAACACGTTATTGGGCGTCCCGCAGATTGTGACCGACACGTTTTCGCTCAGCATTACACAGGAAGTAGGCGGCGGACCGGTGACTAACTTCGGTATCACGCAGAACGCTCCGGGCGGTTACTTCACTTACCAGGAGATGAACCCGAGCGCGGCAGGCTGGCGGACCGTGTTCGAGGACGACCTGCTGGGCGTGTGGAATACGACGGGCAAGACCGGCACGTGGCTGATTACGGTGACTGCATGGGACGCAACTCTGACCACTCAGTACCCGGCGGGATCCGAGACTTGCGCGGACGGAACGATGCGCAAAGGCGTGGTGATCGACCTCGATCAATTGGCGCCGGTTCCCGCGCTGCGCAATCACCGGATATAAGCCTGGCGGCGTGGGGCCATGCATCTCCGCGGTGGATTGCCAGACGTTTACCATCGGCGACGTGATTTGCGGCACGTACAGCGTGACCGACGAACACCTGGGCGGCTTCTCTCTGCAGGCAGAGCCTACGCCCTCGCCAACTTCCGGATTCACCATCGATGGAGTAAGCGGAATCAACGGGCTCTCGTACCCGAATCCCGCCCTTCCATTGAGTGGAACGAAATCCGGCGAATGGACTTACAACACGGCTGGCGTTGCCGCGCTTGCGGTTATACGATCGAGTTATTCACTAACGACCGGACGATCGTGGGCTGCACCGGGAACTGGGAGGATAACAGCAAGTTTGTCGGCTTCTGTCTGGTAGCGGCGAAGCTTAGAAGCTAAGAGGCGTACCGACTTGACCGACCTTTATCGTCTGCTGCTCGGCGTGTTGTGCGTCTGGCGAATCACGCATCTCTTCCAGGCCGAAGATGGGCCTTGGGACGTGGTCGCCAGCATACGGCGGGCAGCAGGCGATAGTTTTTGGGGACGCTTGCTGGATTGTTTTTACTGCCTGAGCCTGTGGGTTTCGATGCCTGTGGCTTGGGTCATCGGCCGAACGACGGACGAGCGGATTTTGATGTGGATTGGCGTTTTCCGGCGGGGCAATTTTGGCGGAGCGAAGCACCGAGCCGACCGGCCGCGGAGCCGCCGACTACTGGCCGGGCCGAATACGAAGAGGATCGGGAGGACTAAGAATATGGCATGTTGCGGACAAAGACGCGCGCTGGCTGCGGCGGAGCGGACGCGCGGTTGAAACAAGCCGGGCCCTCGCGGCCGAGTTCCCGCAGTTGCGCTCTATGAGTACACGGGCGCGACCGGGATGACGGTGACGGGCTCTGTGAGCGGGATGAAATATCGATTTGGAGCAGCCGGGGAGCAAGGTGCAGATCGATTGCGCGCGATGTGTCTTCGATGGCAGGGCTTGCCGAATCTTCGGCGGGTGTAGAACGGTAACTCGGAATGGGAGAGGCGCGTTCTCGGTTTCCGTAGAGACCGCTCCCTTGCGGTCGCGGCTCGGTATGAGGCCCTGACGGATTTAGGATGCTACGTCTAATGCAGTGAGACTGTGAAGAGTTGAAATGGCGCCCAATAGTAAGGCTTGCGAAAGGAGCCGTTGGAACCGGCCAGCTCCAACTTTGCCTGACGCAGCGCTTCGGCGGGGGGCGCTCCGTGACGCAGTTCGCGGTACATGCTTTCCATGAGCTGCGCCGTGGAGCGGTCGTCCACCTCCCATAGGCCGGCAATCACATTGCGCGCGCCCGCGGCAGAAACGCCCAGGCGAAGCCGACCAGTCCTTCACCTGCATAAGTTCTGGCGCCGGCGCTGCGGCAGGCGGAGATAGTCACCAGGTCGGCGTGAATCGGACGATTGCGGATCTCGCGCGCATACAGTTTGTAGTTTCCTCGGCGCGGCGTGAGGACCACGGCGGAATCGAGGGGGCTATCCTGGTTGGCCGTGGCATGCGCGGCGAAGTGGATGAGCGAGAAATCCGCGGGATTCGCTTCGGCATAGGCATCCGGCGTGGCGTCGGCGCCGGTGCGCAGCACGCTAGCCCCCGGCGGGAACTGCGCACGAATCCGCTCGATCTCCTTGCCGGCATTCTCCAAGCGGGGAAAATCCTTTTGGCCGGCGCTCAGGGCGTCGCCGATCAGCAGCAGGCGCGGCTGCGCGCGGGCGGACGGCGATCGTCGGGGCGCAAGAAGAGGCTGAGCGACGGCGCCACCGACACGGTCACGTCCCGCAGCCAGTAGTGCGGGCCGCCGGTTTGTACGGGCAAGAGATTCGAAATTGATATCGAACAGCGGCCCGTCCGGGACAATCACCACATGGGCGCCCGCGCGGTACAAGGTGCTGGACCGGCTCGATGAGTGCGGTGAAAAGCTCGCGGCCCGGGTTGGCGCCGGACAGCGGGTCGCCGAAGCCGTCGATAAAACGGCGATAGGAGTCCACCAGAGATCGGATCTCGGTGTCGGCCGGCAAGGTTGTATGCACGATTCCCGTGGGCGTGATCGCCCAGAGATGCGACTGGACCGGCGCAATCCAGTAGAACAGAAAGACCGTGCCTGGTCTTGCGCGCAAGTTCGACGAATGTCGGCCGCACTTAGGAAGCGCCTTGGCAACATTCGACTGCTCCGATAACAGACGGGCGCGGCTGGACTCGGCGATCTCGAGAGCCTCCAACGGCGCGGTTCTGCCTGCACAGAAGGTCTACGTAATCGCGAAAGACCTCGAATCAGGCCGGCGCTATAAGTGAGCTTGGACTCATCGCGGAGTAACTCCGCGCGGGAGTTGATCCAGTTCGGCCAGGGCTTGCTTGAAAGCCGCCTCGGCGTCTCGCGGGCGTCTTTCGCGATCCAGAACTTTCGCCAGAAGCACGTCGGCGTCGATCAGGAGCCGAGGCTGGCGGATCCCGGAGTTGGCCACCAGAGCGGCAAATCGCCTCGGCTTCGGCGAGTTTGCCCCGCGCCGCCTGCGATGCGGCCGGAATTGAGCTTCATGCGAAGGCGCGTCTCATATCCACGCGATCCTGCGGCGATACTCTGCGCCTCGGTTGTTGATGGCCTCGGCGGCGTTCAGATCCCCCATCAGCAATCAAGATCGTCGCGAGGTTGCTGCGGCCGCGTCAGCAGGGTTTGCAAGTCGCCGGTTTTCGTGGCGAGATCGATTACCTTTTCGATAGTAGTCGCGCGCGGCCGGCAGGTCCCGCCGCGCCACCGCCGCAGCGCCGTTGTCATTCAGATTGATGGCTAGCGCGCCCCACTGGCTTGTGTTTGGTAAAGAGCCGCTGCGCGCTGGCAAACAACGCCTGGGCCTCCTCGTGGTTGCCCAGGCGATAGTCGCACCAGCCGAGATTGACCGACACCGAAGCGATGTCGGATTTCCGCGCCCAGCGTCTGGTAGGTATGGAGAGCGCGAGCCGACCAGATGGCGCACTCGTCGTAGCGTGAATTATTCAGATCGAGGTAACCGAGAGCCTCGTGCGCGCGCGCCTGCAGGTAGGAGTCGCGCGCGGCATCCGCCTGGGCAAGCGCCGAGGTATAGCACTCCTCGGCCTTGGCGCGATCTCCGAGAGAAAACAGGACAGTGCCGAGACGCACTAGTACGGTGGATTGGACGGCGCCAGGTGAGCGCCCGCCGCAACGGCGCGCGCCTTTTCCAAAAGAGATCTGGCTTCCGGATTTCGCTCGAAGCCACGACAGCGCATAGCCGCGCACGTAGAGGTATCCGGCCTTCAACTCGGGCATGTCCGGGACTGGGACTTGGGACAGGCGAATCGAGCAAATCGAGAGCTTGCTTGCAGACTGGCCTCCACGACAAGCAACTCGGCCTTTAAGATACGGAAGCGATGAAACCAGGCGGGGTTGCCGCGCGATGACAGCAAGCCGCGATCCGCCATTTTTAGCGCTTCTTCCAACCGATCGCTGCGGCGCAAAGACTCCGCTTCTTGATAGAGACGCTCGGACGGTCCGCAAGCTCCACAAGCTAGAAGGAGGAAAACAGCCAGAAAAGCGCTTATGACGAATATGGCGGGATGGCCGTTGCCACCCATGTCGGGACCGGAAGAATCCAGTTGTACGGGACATCCTAGCTCCGCTCGCATCATCGACAGACGCCGCGAATACTGCTCGATGACGAACTCGCCGAAATGCAACTTGCCAAATCCCGGAACATGGACTGTATTCCCTTCGATCTCAAACCGGGCCCCCGCCTGTAATCGTCGGGTACGATTGATCCTACCAGCATGCCTCGCGCCGGTGGAATCGCGGCGTCTTCAGAGACGTTGAAGCAGGCTCGCAGTTCGGGATCTCCTGCGATCTTGTCGCAGAGTTCGGTGTACGAACAGACGCGTGTTGAATAACTCTACGTCGATGACCGGTGTCAACTCGAAACCCGCCACGACAATCTTACCGTAGTGGCTCCCTACGGGAGTGATAGTCGGCTCGTCTGGGCGTCGTCTGTCGGCGGCTCTACTGGATGCTTGGACATGCAGGCGACCCACCATGTAATCCGCCTTCACCATGTCCAGAAGGTTGAATCCCTCCAGTACGCCGCTCATGAGCGTTTCGAAAGCCTGGCTCTTCTCGCTGAGGATTCCACTGGCTTGAGTATGAGCGGGCGCGAAGGAGAAAATCTCGTGACGGCGGAAGTTGTCGACGCGGGCGCTGGCGTAGCCGCCGGTGACTCCCAGCGAACTGGAGGCCTGCGATTCCACGACCTCGTTGAATGGTGCCCTGATTCTCCCGGAGAAACCCACCGCGTATCCGTTGTATAGAAATTGTCGCGGCATTCGTTTTTCCTCAGTCCACTCTACTCGATTTCAATTGTAAACGGATATCGGCCAATTTCGGCGCTATCCGAGGATTTTCGAACTACGAGTACGTATGGTCCTGGCGGAATCCGGCGGGTGTCCAGCAGAACGTTCAACTTTTCGCCTGCCGCGATGGGCGGCGCGTGAAGCTTGAAAACGGTACTTCCCCGGTCGTCCAGAATCTCGCAACTGTACCCGCCGGCAGCCGGCTCTACGTCTTCCGCCAGGATCTCGAAGAAGCGCGTGCCTTTGGGAAGCGCAACCACTTGGAACGGCGCCGCGCACGGCGGGACGAACGGTGAATTGGGGCGGCACGGCGGCGCCGCGTTCTTCCGCAAGCTGGCGCCGATATTCCGGAAGAACTTTCAGGTTTTGGTAGCCCACTACCGCCAGCAATGCGATGGCGGCGGCCAGCGGGACCTGCGACCACCACAACCGCCAGCCCGGTCGCGGGGGAGCGCCCGGGCTGGCTGGAACGGGATCGGGGAACTCTTCGCGCAGTACAGCGCGCGAGTTGTCCACCAGGATGGCTCCCATGTGCAGGTCCTCCGAGCACTCGCCACAAGAGAAGAAATGCTCCTCGAATTCCTCCCGCTCAACTGCGGTCAGCTCACCGAGCAAGTATCGGTCAACAGCGTGGATTCGAATTGCTTCCTTATGTTCCATCCTTACCGAGCCACCCTAAAGTGAAATGGAGCCTCATTTCGTTTCATCGAAGATCAATCTCCCGCGCGCATTGTTTTGGGGGTATCGCGCTCCAGCATTATTTTCTTGAGGCGTTGGCGCGCGCGATGCAACAAAACCCTAAGATATCCGCGGTTTACGCGCATGGTCTCGCAGACCTTGTCTTTGTCCATATCCTCCAGGAACACCATCCGCAATATGGTTCGATCCTTGCCCGAAAGCTCGGCCAAGACGGAATGGACCATACGTTTCCTCTCATCGTCGACCAGCGCGCCATCCAGGTCGATGGTGCTGATCCGCCGGATCGGGAGCCGTCTCCGCGTAACAGTGGATGGCGGCTTTCCGAGCGGAAAAATTCCATCATCACGTTATGGCAGACGCTATTCACGAAACCGCCCAGGCGCTCCGGCTGATCGATGCCTCGCTGGGACCGAATCTGCTGCAGACACGCGGAGGAAGGTTTCCTGCTTCATGTCCTCCGCCAACTGCGCCGAGCGGACGCGTCCGCGTAGTTTGAGAAAAATGAGGCGGCCGAAATATGCAGTGAAATGCTCTTCCACCGAAGGATCGCCTTCGGCGAGACGCCGCATGTATTCGCTGTCGAAACTGAACGTCGTCAAGGAGCCACTCGTGAACATGATAGTACGGAGGGCTGAAGAAGAGTCTGGCCCCGGCAGAATGCCGGCCGGGTTCGCGTTTCCGGGCGACGCTCGATTGTGGTAGCCTCTGGCGGTCGCAGCCGCCGCGCAAAATCCTTCTTCCGGTGCGCGTTCGACGGATTGCAGCCGTCTGTTTCTCAGCGGCGGGCGCAGGCGGAATTAGAAACCCGGGGTCCCGCGGTTACTTGCCGCGCTCCTTTCCGGCTGGCGGGCGGCTATGCCTCATCTCTGAATGGCCAGATACGCCTTCCCGGCGCTTACCATGAGCGCGGTAGTGTGGTTATCCAGTCTGCTCGCGTCTTCCTCCAACTTTCCCATCCTTCCGGCAAGCGCTTATGCACGAACATCGATTCGATATCTTCCAGGGACAATGCCGGCTCGCCGTCCAACTCTTTCGCCCCCGGCTTATTGGTAAAGAAGGCAAAAAGCAACCCATACTCACCGGATGATCCGACAAGATTGTCTTCGCCCGTGAGTCTGGTCAGCCTTTCATCGAGCTCCCTGTGAAGACTTTCGTCATGGGGTCCACGCAGTCTTTCCAAAAGATTGGGGCCCAGGCTCGCCACAAATTGGCCGAGATCGTGAGCCAAAAGCCCCGCTACCGACGCCCCAAACACCTTTGATCTCGGATCCCGGTGCAGATTGTCGGCAATGAACTTCCCCACATCCGAACGCTTGATTAACCCGTCGATGGCAAGGCTTGCAAGCCTTTGAAAATCGGAAAGGCTAAATCGGCCGGAGTCCAATTCCCCTGGGTCTCCCTCCAGAATGCCACTGTGCCCGGGGTGTGAACCTTTGGCGCCGGGGAACTCCAATGAGAACATGCCGTCGGGCGTCTTTTGATCCAACCGGCCGTTGGGACCGCGCATGAATGCATGGTTCCCGGTTGCAAACACTACGAGAACGTCTCCAAGATCCCCGCCACCGGTATTCCCCAGCCTCCGCACATCCTCAATGCCGGCAAGCGGATTCGTGGCATCGTTGCGTACTCGCAAATTACCGGCAGCAACAGCAGCGCCAACGAATGGACATGTAGCCTTCTTTTCCACAATCTCATGCAACGCTTCTTGCCCGAGTTGAAGTACCTCTTCCGTCATAAGCTCTCTCTTTAAAAAGTGATTTTCAGTTCTTGATCGGTATATTCCCAACAATCATCCTTGGTCTGCTTGATCCTCCGCGCGCCACGACAGCCGCCGGCTCCGCGGTCTCTGGCAATTCAGCCGCGTAGATCCCGCCAAAGAGCTTCCGCTGCCGCACTTTCCAACTGCTCTGCGGCTCACCTTTTGCGTGAACCTTCAGGCCTTTGTGGGGCAGGCCTTCCGGCCTGCCGCCGGGCTTCCGCCCGGCGCGCCCGGCGTGGCGTTCATGCCGACTCTATAAGCTCGGCGATCCGTTGCGCACGCAAATCAGGCACTGCGCTTTGTCGCGTCGATCCACCGCAGGTAGTTCTTGCGATAGAACGTCGCCAGCCCATCGAAGAATCGGGCGGCGTCCGGCTCGGCCGCGAGTGCGCCGGCAATGTCGGCCGCCAGAGCTTCGCTCTGAGGACCCTCCGGCATAAGCGCCACTGTGACTGGATCTCCCGCCTGCAGACCAGCTCCGCGGCGCCAGGCTGGCCCGAGCGGTAGAAGGTATCCTTTGCTGAACTGCTCCAGTGCGCCTCTCACTCCCATGCCATTGATCGTGCCTCTGACGTGATACCGCGCTCGCGATCCCCACGCTTTCTCCACATCGAACGGCAGAACCACATAAACACGGCCCTTCTCCGTGCCCTCGAGTCTGGCTTGAAACGACCGCTCCGAGGTGTGTTTCGACTGCATGGTCATATATTGCCACGGGTGCGGCCTTCAGCCGCTTCGCGCAGCGGCCCAGGCAGGCCGGTCAGCTCGATTTCAGAAGGACCCGTCGGCCAGTTGCTTCTGATGCGGACGGTTTACGCGCGATGTCTAGAGAGGCGCCGGATGCAGCCGTTTCCCGGTACCTTTTGTCCGGATGGCCGACCACCCGCCCGAAAGTTAGGCCACACTTCCCACAACGCCGTTTCGTGGGACCTTAAGGGCATGAGGAGCCTCATGGGCGGTGGCACCGCTTGTACTTGCGCCCGCTGCCGCATGGGCACTTCTCGTTCGGCCCAATCTTGCCTCGCTTCCGGGCGGCTAGGACTCGTTGTTCACGTAACGCGCGGCCTGCGGCTCGCAACCGAACCACTTCGGCATCGGAAAGCCCGGTCAAGTCCACCCGCTGCCAGTGCACTTGCCTGAGGACACCTGTCGATGTATATTCCAGCTCAAGCAAGTGCCGACTCGATTCCGAATTGGCAGCCATTACCGTTTGCACGTGTTCGAAAGCCGCTGCCGCTTGGCGGGGCGCCGATGGTGACCAACAGAAAAGCGTGAATGGCATTTCGTCGTAAACGGACAGGGGCCGTGCTCTTCGCAGTTTCTTGTTGTCGCTTAGCTGCGCCTCGATAATTCCTGCTAGCTTCGCCCGGAAATCGCCAGCGGAGTCGAGCAGGAAACTTGCTGCGGCTGACCGGTTCGGCATCCGCGAGATGCCAAGTAGCGCAACTATTTCCTTCAAACGTGGCGGCATGCCCTGTCTTGGGAGCGTCGGCATTTCGCCGTGAACAATGGCGCTGTAGTAACCATCGATGCGTGTCCGGTAGCCCGCAAAGTTAATCGCGCTCAGTCCTCCCGAGGCCAGTTTGGAAGCGTACTGAGCATAGTTGTTGTTGGCAATGTACAGGCCTAGATGGTCCATCTCATCGTTCAGATTGATGAGTTCTGAATGGTCAGCGCGCATTCTCTGCTCGACGAAATGAAGGAACACAAGTGGGTTGTCAAATAGATCAGCGTATGTGCGCAGGTCATCTATTGAGAGCACCCAAACCGGGCGGCGCCCGAGATCGATGCCAATCCTTCGTAGATGGTGGGAACGGGCGGCAAGTTCCGTGAACTGGTCGAGTGTGACCGCGCATGCCGAGACGTGCCTAAAGTCGGAGCGGCGCAGTCGTCCGACTTCGTTGTAGCTGCTGTCGGCAATCGATACCTCCGCAGCGCTTTCTAAATAGTCAATAAAGCGGTTGCCCTGCGACGCCGGCGCGAGTACGAGTCCCCGAAGCGATTCGAGATGGGACGCTAGGTCAGTTGCGGGTGATGTGTAGGTGAAGGCTCCAGCCTTGATCTCAACAACGAACAGATGATCGTCGTAAATAACGATGCCATCTGCTTCGTACCATTGATATGGCCCTGGGTCCGTCCTCCAGCGATAGTAAACAGAGCGATAAACGCGGGCCCCGGGCAGCAGCCGGAGAATGTAGCTGAAAGGGAGATCCTCGGAGATAGCCTTCTGCCGTTCGTTCCACGTTTGTCTGTATTCTGGCTCTAGGCGAAATATTGCGCGCTGTAGAACACGGTAGAAGTTGTCGAACAGGGCGGACTTCTCGAAACAGAGTATTCGGCCGTCCAGCCGAATGAAGGGGCGCTTCATGGTCGGCCAGACGCGCAGCGGCCAACCGCAGAATTTCCCTGGCGCGAAAAACTCAGCTTCCTCGCCCGGCGACCAGACAAGTTCATCAAGCAGCCTCTTGGGAAGTCGGCTAATCTTTTCTACGTCGAAGAGGTCGAGTCCGAAGATTTCGCCCGCTATTTGATCTCGCCGGGCAGCCAGACCCGAATCGCCCGCGAAAACGCGGTCGCGTAATTCATCTATGTTTGCGGTGCCTGTCTCCTCCGCCAGAAGAATCATTCGCGCGAGAGCCTTTTGCCTCAGATCTCCCATTTCCCTCAGCGCATCGCCCAGCCCCTGAGTGAGCTTGCTAAGTATTTTTTCGAGTTCCAAAATAAGGGCTGGTGCGTCGATTCCGAAGAGCCGGACCAAGACGTCGGAATGTGGGCTCAGCATGTCGGTTAGCGCCTGCCGTTCATGTGGCTGATAGCGCTTTCCCCGGACGTTTATCCAGAAGGTCTCGGCGCGGAAACGGAACTCCTCCACGTCCAGGTCGATTTTCGGGTCCTGGGTTCTCTTGCTTGCCGTCAGGCACATTTGGTATTCGCTCGTTAAGCGCACGAATAGGCTCCGGACGTCCGCCTTAAGGGAGGCCCAATCCTCTTCGCTGATATCACCGGAGCGCGTGTTGGCGGGCTTAACGGAGGCAGCGACGCTTTGAACATAGTCGATCATTCGGAGTGCAGCAAACTGATCTGGGTCGTCGAGGCTAGCGCCCTTGAGGCCGATCGCTGCGGCGGCAAATTCCCACCATGCACGCTGAAGCAGTTTATGGGGCGGTAGCCGAGCGATCTTGGCTGCTAGGGCCTGAACCAATTCATCGATCTCGGCGACGACGCGAGGGAAGTCGGCGGCTAGTTTTGTTCTGTAGGCATCGTGCTCCGCCGAGTTACCGCGGAAGCGGCTGATGGTCAATCGACCGAATCGAGCGAATTCGAACGGTCCAGCTGCGAAGTAGTCATCTGGGACAGTACTCGCCCGTTTTATTTTTTTCCTCAAGGCCTTCGCGAGACCTCTCCCACAGAGTACGTTAGCTGTTCCTAGTGGCTCTGGCAACAGCGAGTCTACTCGCCTTGGGTGCACATGGCCGTCTAACAAGAGCTGGAAGGCGGCAGAGTGAATCGTGTTGTTGTCCAGATGGTTGTAGTCAACTGTACTGCTCGATGCGGATCGCGCGGCTCGTTCTCCTCGGAGGCGTATCCGGAAAGCTTCGGGCCGACGGCACTTCGGCGGAATGGCGACTTCTCGTCAACATGAATCCAACTGATATGAGCGGGGTTTCACGGGGGTCATCTAGCGAGATGACCTCCCACAAGCGAACTTCAAAGGCTCTTAGCGGAAATGCTCCGGCGATCCGCACCCAACCGTACCCGTACAACCGCCGCCGGTGCACTGCACTTCCGATCAAGCTTAAGGACTTGTGGATAAACGAGTCTACGGGCCTCGCGAGCGAGGACTGACAGACCGAGCCAGCAGCGACGAGGAACCTTTGTCCCGTCGGGGCAGGCCATCTCCGACCAGCCTAACCACCCTGCTGTAAAGGTATTCTGGGGGAGGATGACAAGTGTATCGTCTCAGCTCGACGTTCAGGAACTGCTGTCGTGGGTGCGTGATTTCATTCAACATCCGCGCCGCCTGGGACCCCTGATTGAAGACGAGCCGGGCTGGAACGTTCTGACCAGCGCAATGGACCTCATCTCCGATACCGAAGAAGCCATTGAGAGCTATTTAGCAAATACGGATGCATCAGTCGGTACCCGCTATTTGGTGCTTTACGGCGTGTTGCAGGCGATGTATATGCAGCAGGACGCTCTGGAGGGACTCGTTCGTGAATTAACCTCCGACCGCAAATACAAAGTCGAGCAGGAGCCCGAAGCCGCGCGGATCCGTCAAATTCGTCATGATGCGGTTGGCCATCCCACCAAACAAGGCGGCACTAACATCAAGCGAAACGGGCAGCCCAATGAGCAAGTGTCGCACGCCATCGTGCGGCACTCGATGGAGACCGCCCGGTTCGAGGTGATGCGCTCGTCAAACCTGTCCGTTCCACGGATCGTCAAGATTGACGTGCTTCAACTGATCCACGCGAATCGCGAGCTGGCGAAGCGGGTTCTCCTAAGGGCCAAGACCGCGCTGGAGGAATTAGAGATGGCACATCGTGAAGAATTTAAGTCGGAGAAACTGCGGGATATTTTCCACTCGTCAATGGGTTATTCCTTCCAGAAGATCTTCGGCGCGATCAGTAGCCCGAACGCCGGGAATGCCGTTCTCGGCCCGATCTGTCTTAAGGATGTGATCGCCAATTTCAACGGGTTCAAGAAGGCCCTGCAAAGGCGAGGTTGTCTGCCTGAGGGAAACCATTTAGACATGTACCTGGACGAAGCGGAGTATGCCTTAACTGAGTTAGCTGGATATTTCAACAATGACGGTCTGCTCGCGCATCAACCAAAGGCGGCGGAAGTATTCACCTTCTACGCCAAGCACAAAATGGAGGAGTTGAAGGCGATTGCCGGGCAAATTGATGACGAGTACGCGGAAGAGATTTCGGCAAATGGAAGCGGGTGACGCTGAGGCTGGATTGTGACCGCCGGAGCGTGGTCGCGTGCGCCTCGGCAATACGTGATATTGTCCATGGCCCCCAAATAACCACTCTCCACGAAATTGCGTCCGCGTGGCCGACGCATACCCTTTCGGACGTTCGCGATCTGGGTCTGATGGCGCTTCGCCTCATTGGAGACCTGACTGGTAACGAAGCGTCACAACTGCTGGAGGACTTCCTCGTAGATTCGGATGACAGGATCCGCCTTCTAGCGGTTAGCGTACTTCGCGCACGGTATCATCCGATGTCGCTGGCGGACCTCCTTAGCCGGTACGCGAAACGTAGCACCTATTTCTATAACGTGGTCGTCTGGCTCGATCGAATCATTTATGCGCCGTCGCCGCTCCGCAGTTACTACGAGAATGAGATGCGCAATAAGCTGGATGCGCTTGGGGCCTAACACGAGAAAGTGCCGGAAACCATGCGAAGCGTGGTGACCGCACCTGATTCGTGCGCTCGCGGGCCCGAAACGGCGTTCTAGGAAATCACTCCCATGATGTCCCGCTCACGTCAAGTGGACGCGTAACGCCCAACCCACCGATATGGCCGCCACGCTGTCCAGAACTCCGGTTCTGGGAGATCTCGCGCAACCGGCGAAGGCTGCACTCGTCCTGACACCAACGGTCACGAACTTTCCGCTCTCACGCCAAACCCGCGAGTCCGCCAGACGGCCTTCGAGGAAGTTCGTTCTGCCGCGGTGGGGTTACCCGCGTAGCGCTGTACAATTCTTCATCATGGGCGTGCGGGACTCGGAGAAAGATCGGCTGGCGCTCTCCGTTGCGGATCGGCACGCTGATTTCGAGGCGGCGCTCGCCGCGAATCGGCGCAAGTACCCCATCCCCGAGTTCCGCCTGTTTGCCGAAGCCGTCCGAAACTACGTCGAGAAGGTCGCGAAGCGACGATATGGCTCACCGGGCCGTAGTCGGAGCCGTCAACGGACTTATCGACGAGCTCACGGTCGAACGAAAACGGGTGCCGGGCGAAGTGCTCTTCGGGGCCGACAGACTGGAATGCCTCGTTTTCCTCGGCTACGACCCGAATTTCGATGGGGACGAACCCCTCGGTCTTTAAGTTGCCTGTCGGCTCGGTGACCGCAGATTGCTGGTGGGAAGGGCTGTTCCCGACAGCTATCATACGTCCGCCCCATGAAGAGACTTCCGCGACATGCCGACTGGCCGTCAACATGAATTCATAAACGCTACGGCATTTTCTGATTATTCAAGCGCCGGATGTGCCCGAACGGCTTAGATTCGTCCAAACTTCGGCTCATCCGGCGATGCTGTTGTGTAAGACGGGTGAGCGTCGTTAGTGGCCAGTAGATCGCGAGGCTCGTTTTGCTTAGCAGGACACAACCTGACGGCCCTCTGGAGACGGTCCGTATAGGTCCTGATCGGAATCGCGCTTTTTGGCCTAGAGTCCTTGTTTTTTGATGCCTACCCACGATGCGAAATAGATGTCCTGCTCGACGTCTAGGTCCATGAGCAGGCGGCTTCGGGTTGCGCTGAAGGCTTCCTTTGCTCGCTCTTGCCACCGAGCGTTGTCGTTGGGATCGCTCTGAGGATTTGGGATCTCTAACACACACTGGGCAAGTTCCTGAGCGAGATGCGAGACCTCGCACCACACTCGTGCCGAGGAAACCCCTGCAAACTTAAGCCGGTTGCTTGCCTGGGCTACAAGTCTCACCACACGCTGCCGACCGGCGTTTTCGAATAGGGTGGCGACGAAGTCCCCAGAGATATGTTCGCGAAAAGCCAGGGACAGCAGCGGATCACCCCAAAAGTTGGAACGACTTGCGCTGAAGATATCGGACACGATTGTGCCGAGACGTCGGCCTGCAGAGGGATCCGTCGAGGCGTTGGGAATCCAAATAGCATCAGTCGTACCGACCAACTCGGTCATATCCTGACGGCTCTCAAACCCGAAGCCGCCGCAGCAGATGGCACGGCTCGGCGAACGCGTCAGGATGTCCCTCGCCTCGTCCAGGGCTTGCTCATCTCCGCCAAGCACGACTGCGACCCCGCGCTGGGTCATTTCACGGAAGAACCATCTCTCGTCGCCTAAACTCTTGCCGAAGAGAGCTCCCTTGTGCACCGCCGCCATCGGCATTGTGAGGAATTTCTCTACAGGTACGCACACGCCGATGCGTTCGAGCTTTTCAATCCGCTCGGCAGCCCTGTAGGCGGCCCCTTGCGCACCTAAGGCGCTAAACCGTCCAACGTGGCTGACTCTCGCTTGCAATCCGCGTTCAACTATGACGTCGTATAAGCCGGCGAATAGGGTGTCTACTGCCTGTTCATCGGCGGGTGCGCTAGCCGCAATGATCACGATCGGCATCTCGCGTTCGAACAACGCACGAAACGCGTCGCCTGCGTAGAAGAGATCCATGATCTCCGCGGCACGCAGGATGCCGACCCCCAGAAGCTCTCGATAACGCGCCACGAAATGCTGGACAAGCGGTTCTCCCCACTCAGCATCGTTGGTCCGTTGCGATACCTCCTGTGCGAGTTGTTCAAGAGCATGCATGCGCTCGTTGGCCGGGCTGGCCTTCAACTGGCCGACGATTGGCAGTGTTCCGGCGGACAGATCTTGTGAAGCGCTCGTGACGTTATCTCGGATGTCCTCCGCTTTCTTCCCGAGTACCGCCGCGAAGTCCGTGATGACGTCATCGACGACCTGCGCCGGCTCGCTAATCTGTGTGATCGCGATTGCTGCCGCAGCGGCAATGTCCGACATTCGAAGATCTAGATTTGACCATAGGTCGTCCACAAGTTCGCGTAAACCCTGCAGCCGGACTTGACCGTCAGATTCTTCGAGCCGCGTCAAAATCGTCTCGGCTGCCTTCCTCAAGCCCCAAGGCCTCGACGGGGGCAGCGGGCGTCTTGCGACTCTCATCGGCCGCGTCTCATGACACGATCGGCACAGCACCGCGCGATCACGCTGGGAGCCGAGCGAATATGTTTTGGAGCTGATGTGCTCACAGGCCGTCCCAGGTTATCGCAAATCTGCCATCGCCAATGGGTTGAGCTCTCATGCGATCCCGGTCGCTGCCGCGTCGGTCGCCTGCAACTTCCTGACCAGCGATATGGCGCCACCTCAAGCAGCCTGTTCGCTGGCGATCAGGATAAGCTCAGTGTATGGATGTCATTGACCGGCTCACTGTTCCACGGCGACGCGGCAAGGAATCAGCAGCGACGATCGAATTGCTGAGGGGCGACCTCTCCGCTATACCACCGGAACATGCCGTGGATGCCCTTGTCGTATCAGCCTTTCCGAACAGCTACACGCCCAACCCGGGGACACTGTTCGAAGCTCTGCTTCGGCGCGGTCTGGACATGCAGAAAATCGCTCAACAGAAACAGGAGGACCAGCGCGAACGCCTGGGCTGCTGGATCTCGCGGCGGTTATCAGCCGATCTGGCACGCCTATTCAACTTTGGTCGTGTCATATGCTTCGAGCCTCGCTACCCCGCCTTTGTTGTGAAGACGAGTTTCGACAGCCGGAGTATCGAGAGCACCGTCGGCTACGTGTTCAGATGCTTGAACAACTTCGTGATTCCGGAGGCGACCGAAGGACACGAGATCCGGGGGTTTGATATCAGGCGTGTTGCGATGCCGTTGCTGGCCACAGGTAATCAAGGCGTGCAGGTTGAGAAGCTAGTTCCGAGACTCCTGGAGGCGGCCGTGTTCTGGTTGAAGGAGGGGCTGCCAATCGAATGCCTGAAGATCGTCGTGTTTAAAGACGCCGAAGCTCAGGTGGCTACGCGCATCTTCGCGGCGAAAGCGTCAAGTGAGCCGTCATTGCCAGGTGGATCACCGGCGGCTCTGCCGGCCAAAACAACTGGGTGGGAAGCGGACCTGGCGAGGATAATCGCAGGGCAGGTGATCGAAACGTGCACAGCCCGTCTGCGCGATCAATTGCTGGCGCTCGCCAGCGCTGACGAACGGCCGATGGTACAGACGCTGTTCGAACGACTCGTCTCAGCCCAAGCACCACTGGCCCTTGGCGAGTCGCTCCAGCCAGCGTGTACCGATGTCGCGATACCGGAGTACGACGTGTTCGTGAGTTATGCGCACAAACAGGCCCAGGACGTGCTCGCGTTCTGTTCACGAGATCAAGCGTCAGTATCCTCGCTTGCGTATCTTCTACGACCACTTGTCCATTCCGCGCGGCGCACAATGGCTGAAGATGATATCGGAGGGGTGCACAAAGCGCGGATGTTTGTGGCCGTGCTATCGCCGGAGTACTCCGCCTCGCCAGTATGCTGGGACGAGTTTCAGTGCGCGAAGCTAAAGGAATACAACACGGGGACGTCGGTAATCCAAACCGTGCGTCTATATTCAGAACGTGAACTGCCGCCTATGTATGGGGATATACAGTTACGTCGACTGTGTCGAAGGTGACATGGAAAAGCTGCGCGGGTGTGCGGCCACGCTGCTCGCGTCCCTCTGCTAGCCAGAACACTGTTCGACGGTTGCCGAATGCCAGTTGGTGAGGCTTTGGAGCCGGCGCAGTCAGAGACAATTGAGCGCCACCAGAGGTTGCAGGCCGCAGTCAAGTTTTCGCGAAACGGCAAACCGTACTTGTGGCCCCCGAAACTCCCAGGAAGCCGACGTCAGGTCAGTTTCACGGCCGGCCAAGCCAATAACGCGTTGGGCCGGATTACTATCGCGAAATCCCCTTCGCGCTAGTGACGACAGTGTTTTTGCTGGGGTTTGCGCGCTCCGGCCGGATCACGCCACTCGGAGAAAGGCCTATTTTGCCCGATGGTCCGTCGGCCGGATTAGGAACGATAAACGCGATCCGGACTGACACCATTCCACCGCCCGCGAGAGCCAGAGCGGCGATCTCCCTTCCCAACCACACAACCGACGTGCAAGTCAGCCAACCGGCTTAGTTTCAATCACCTAAGTAGACGCTTCGGAAAAGCCCAAACTGGCCCGATAACCCGATCACAGAACTTTCAGAAAAATCGTCTCAATCGCCTGAATGACTTACAGCTATCCACCCAAAACTCCCCGCCTCCTTCGTTCCAAGATGAAGTTGGGAGGAAGAAGTTCTCTCCCGGCAAGCCCGGATCTTACAACGAAAGGGATAACAAAAGATAACCATGTCCGAACAACAACCCGAAGCCGCCCTGAGCCGGAAAGGCATCGGCGGCCCGCGCACTCCGGAGGGCCGGCGCCGCTCCTCCTTGAACGCGTGCAAGACTCTGATCACTTCCAAAGTCCATCTCTGCTCGCCCGAAGAGCAACCGGCGTTCGACGCCCACATGGCTGCTTATAAAGAAGCCCTGGCTCCCGTCGGCATCCTGGAGACCGAATTAGTCGCGGAAATCTCCAAGATGAAGTGGCGCCAAAAACGGGCGTCCAGCGTGGAAGATTCTTTATTTTCAATGGGATACCTGGAACATGCCGAAAACATGAACACCGGCCACGCCGCGGTGGACAGTTGCTTAGCCGAGGGGATGGTCTGGAAAGAGCAAGCCCAAAACCTGATGCTCATCTCCGTCTACGAAACCCGCATGCGCAACGCGGTCGCAAAGGATATGGCGGCGCTTGACGCCCTGCAGACGAAACGCAAAGAAGCCTACTCCCGGGCGCAAGACGAAGCCATCCGTCTCGCGCAACTGGCTGCATCGCAAGGAGAAGAGTACGACCCCGGCGACGATTTCCTCCCCGCCTCCGCCTACGGGGAGTTCGTTTTTTCAGCCCCCGATCTGCTCCGCGTCTTGGACCGCCGCAACCGCGTCATCCGCTCCTGGGACGTCAACAAGCGCCCGCCGACGTTCCCGAAGAAGGCCGCCTAAAGACTGCAAATTTGACCGAAAAACTGACCACTGCACCCCGACCCAAAGTCGAGAACCGTATGATGCCGCTTCTCCCAACCTCTGCCTCCTCCGTTCTCTCAGGTTTTGACTTTCGGTTCCCCAATCCAATAGTTCACCGATGCCTGCAAAATCATAAATCCAAAAAGTTTCCTCCGCGCTTAATCTCAGCGCCTCTGCGCCTCTGCGTCAAAATGACGTCCCCAAACCACTACACCACCACGCTGCTCACGCATGGCGCCGTCCCTCAACCTCCCGCAGCCTCCGCTATGATGGAATTTGTGCCATACGATCTGATCGTCATCGGGAGTGGTCCCGGCGGCTACTCTGCAGCCATTCGCGCCGGACAATTCGGGCTGAAAACCGCGTTGATTGAAAAGCAGGCCAAGCTGGGCGGCACCTGCCTTCTAGTGGGCTGCATCCCCACCAAATCGCTGCTGCAGACCGCCGACGTCTGGGAGCGGTTCGTGCATTCCGATAAAGAAGGAATCCCCTGCGAGAATCCGCGCCTCGATTATCCCAAGGTGAAGGACCGCAAGGACGGCATCGTCGACCAAGCATTCCAAGGGCGTCGGCTTCCTGCTGAAGCGGGCCAAAGTGGACCGCATCACGGGCTTCGCCACGCTGAAGGGCAACGGGCAAGATCGAAGTGAAGTCGGACGCCGGCGTGCAAACGCTCGAGGCGAAGAACATCATCATCGCCACCGGCTCGGAAGCGCGCATGCTTCCGGGCCTGCAGCCCGACGCCGAGTTCATCCTCACCAATATCGAGATTCTGAACCTGACCGCAGTTCCGAAGAGCCTGATCGTGATCGGCGCGGGCGCGGTGGGCGTGGAGTTCGCGTCCATCTTCAACCGCTTCGGCACGGAGGTGACGGTGATCGAGATGCTGCCGCGCATCGTGCCGGTGGAAGACGAGGACATCTCGAAGGAACTCGAGCGCACTTTCAAGAAGCAGAAGATTCGCGTGGAAACCGGCGCGCGCGCCGAGAACATCCAGAAGACCGGCACGGGCGTGAAACTCACGCTCACCACCAAGGACGGCAAGCAGGAGACGCTCGAAGCCGAAAAGCTGCTGGTGGCCGTGGGACGCAAGCCGAATACCGACAAGATCGGCCTGGAAAACACGAAGGTGCGAGCTCGACCGCGGTTTCATCAAGGTGGATCGAACCAGCAGACCGCCGAGCCGGGCGTCTACGCCATCGGCGACGTGGTGGCCGGAACGCCGCAACTGGCGCACGTGGCCACGCGCGAAGGCATGATCGCGGTGGCGCACATGGCCGGCAAAGCCGGCGGTGCCCATCAACAAGAACCGCATCCCCGAGCTGCACCTACACCGAGCCGGGCATCGGCAGCGTCGGGCTGACCGAGGCGCAGGCGCGCGCGCAGGGCCGCAAAGTGAAGGTCGGCCGCTTCCCGTTCGCTGGGCAACAGCCGCGCCACCATTCTGGGCAATCACGACGGCTTCGTCAAGGTGGTGGCCGACGAGCAGTACGGCGAGATTCTGGGCGTCCACATCATCGGGCCGGAGGCTTTCGAGCTGATCGCCGAAGCCGTCGCCGCCATGGAAGCCGAGGCCACGGTGGACGTGATGATGCAGACCATTCACGCGCACCCCACGCTTTACGAAGCCGTGGGCGAGGCGTTCAACGCCGTCTACGGTCTTCCATCAATGCGTGATTGCCGACGAGAGCCTGCGAGGTGCGCGTCTGGGGCGGATCGGCTTACGGCGCGGCGCTGGAGTTGCAACAGCAGCTAGTGGCGGAGCGCAAGCAGGGCCTCATCCCCGATCAGCTTGCTGCTGCTGGAGCACGCGCACGTCATCACGCTGGGACGCAACGGGCACATGGAGAACCTGCTGGCGAGCGAAGAGGTTCTGGAGCGCGCCGGCATCTCGTTCTATCCCACCGACCGCGGCGGCGACGTCACCTATCACGGGCCCGGCCAACTGGTGGGCTATCCCATTCTCGACCTGCGCGATTGGAAGCGCGACGTGGGCGCATACGTGCGCGGCGTGGAGCAGGCGATCATCGATACGCTGGCGGATTACGGCATCGCGGCGCGAGCGCATTCCCAAGCTGACGGGCGTGTGGGTGGACGGAGCGCAAGATCGCGGCCATCGGCGTGCACATCAGCCGCTGGGTGACTTCGCACGGCTTCGCGCTGAACGTCTCGACGGATTTGAGCTATTTCCAATACATCGTCCCGTGCGGGCTGACCAAGCCGGTGACCTCGATGGCGCAGCTTGGCGTGCGCGCCAGCTTGGAGGAAGTTCGCGAGAGATTCTGGCCGGACATTTCGGCCGCATTTTCGATTGCGAGATGCTGATGAGTGCGGCGCGCTCTCGCGGGCGCGGAAAGAGAGAACTGATACCATATGACCGACGTCGTGATGCCCCAGATGGGCGAAAGCATTGTCGAAGGCACCCTGACCAAGTGGCTGAAGAAGCCCGGCGACCACGTGGAGCGCGACGAGCCGCTGTTCGAGATTTCCACCGACAAGGTGGATACGGAAATTCCGTCGCCCGCCGCCGGCACTCTGGCGGAGATGCTGGTGGAAGAAGGCAAGACCGTCGGCATCAACACCGTGGTGGCGCGCATCGACGAAGGCGGCGGCGGCGCGGCCGGCCCCGGCAGCGAAGCCGGCCGAAGCGCCGCAGCCCGCCGGCCCCGCAGCGCCGCTCAGCCGGCGCCGCGCAACCGTGCAGCCGACGCCCGCCGCGAGCCAGGTTGCCGAGCCGGCTCCCGCGCCCGCGCCGGCAGCTCCGGCCGCTGCCGCGGAGCCGGCGGGTCCGCTCTCCCCGCTGGTGCGCAAGATGGCGCGCGAGAACAATATCGATCTCAGCCGGTGAAGGGCACCGGCGCCGGCGGCCGCATCACCAAGCAGGACGTCGAGGCGTACATGGCGCAGGCGCCCGGCGCCGGCGGCGCCGGCCGCAACGCCTGCCCCGGCTGCCCGCCGCGCGCCGCCGCCAGCCCGCGCCAGCCGCGCTGCTCCGGCTCCCGCCGCCGCGCCGCTGCCCGCGCCGGCCGGCAGCGCCCAAGACGCGCATCGAGCCGCATGAGCCCATGCGCATCAAGATCGCCGAGCACATGGTGATGTCGCAAGCGCACCTCGCCGCACGTCACCACCGTTCATCGCGTCGATATGACCAAGGTCGCCAAGCTGCGCGAGCGCAACAAGGAGACGGTCCAGGCGAATTACGGCTTCTCGCTCACCTACCTGCCGTTCATCACGCGCGCGGCGGTGGTGGCGCTGCGCCAGTTCCCGCTGCTCAACGCCTCGCTCGACGGCAACAACATCGTCTATCACAACGATATCAATATCGGCATCGCGGTGGCGCTGGAAAACGGCCTGATCGTGCCGGTGATCCGCGGCGCCGACGAGAAGAACGTGCTCGGCTTGCAGCGCTCCATCGTCGATCTGGCCACGCGCGCCCGCTCGCGCCAGCTCAAGCCGGATGAAGTGGTGGGCGGAACGTTCTCCATCACCAATTTCGGCAGCTTCGGCAGCCTGATCGGCACGCCGGTCATCAACCAGCCGCAAGTCGCCATCCTGGGCGTGGGCACGGTGGACAAGACGCCGGTGGTGATCGACGACGCCATCGCCATCCGCTCGATCTGCCATCTCTCGCTGAGCTTCGACCATCGCCTGATCGATGGCGCCCTGGCCGATCAGTTCATGACGAAGGTGAAGGAGGTGCTGGAGAACTGGTCGGAGGAAGTGCTGTAGCCTCGAACGCCGTCGCCATCAGACAAACCTACGCGGAAGCGAAAGAGCGGATCGCCTTCTCGATTCCGTTGCATTTGGAGTCGCTACGCGCGCATGCGGAGCCGATGCCGCGACCAGTGTCCGCCGCGGAGATTGTGGAAGTCGCAGCCTGACGTTTCAGTTTGCCGAAGGATGTTCGGCGCGCTCGATCACGAACGTATCTCCGGGCGCGGTCGTGGTCTCGAGTTTCAGGCCGCACTGTTCCTGCAGGGCGGTGAAGAACGATGGCTCGGTAGAATCGGGCGGCGGGTTGTCGGGGGCGAAGTGCAGCTCGAAGTTGAAGACTCCTTCGGCGCCCGTACGATCCACGACAGGGCGTCCGAGCTTGGACGCAATCAGATTAGCGATCGCATTCATTGGTCGCGACGTGCGCTGTCAGTTTTTGAGATCCGGAACTCGTACCCCTGGGATCGCCCGGCGCCGCCTTCTGCAATTTCACGCCGCCCTTCGCCGCGATCAGCGCATAGGCGGGCAGCGGCTTTATCTCCTTGCGCAACACCAGTTGGAATCGGTCCGCGAGCAGCGCCCGCAGCATCGCGAAGAGGTCGTCGCGTTTGGCGTCCGGCGCGTCGGCCTTCGCGGTGATGTCGAAGGCTTCGGAGGCGACCCACTTCGCTCCGCCGGAAAGTTGGTAATCGTGCAGATCGTACGCGTAAAGTATCGCCTGCCGCAGCGTCACGTTGTTGAGCTTCATTGTCCCGCGCCCGTAATTGATGCCGTAGCCCGGCTGGTTCGGCGCCGCGGGTTTTATTGTGGCTACTTCGAACGCGGACGGGGCTGCCTGCTGGGCGAACGTAGTGGAGGCGAAGAGAATCGTAAGGAACGAGACCCGTTTCATATGCTCCTTCCGACGCCGCACGGAAGCGGCGTTGACTACAATAATAGCTGCCTATGTCCTCTATGACGCGTCGAAGCGCGGCCGGCCTGCTCGCCGTCGCGCCGGCCTTGCTGCTACCGCGCAAATCCGCCGCGCAGGACGATTTGCCGCCTATCGAGAAAGGACCCTACGACGGCACGGCCGAATCTCTCCACGCCTATGCCATCCCCGAATGGTTCCGCGACGCCAAGTTCGGCATCTGGGCCCATTGGGGTCCGCAATCCGCCGCCGAGTATGGCGATTGGTACGCGCGCAATATCTACATACAGGGCAGCGATCAGAATAAGTATCACGTGGAGAAGTACGGCCATCCTTCTAAGTTCGGCCACAAGGATATCTGCCGGCTCTGGAAGGGCGACCGGTTCGACCCCGACCATCTGATGCAGCTCTATAAGAAGGCCGGCGCGAAGTACTTCATGAGCATGGGCGTGCATCACGATAACTTCGATCTCTGGAACTCGAAGCATCAACCGCGCTGGAACGCAGTCGCCACTGGACCGAAGAAAGACGTGGTCGGTTTGTGGCGCAAGGCGGCCGATAAGCACGGCTTGCGTTTCGCCGTGAGCGAGCACTTATCCAACAGTTACGATTGGTTCGCGACTTCCCATACCTCGGATAAGACAGGTCCGCTTGGCGGGCGTCCCATACGACGGTCAGGACGCGGCTTATAACGATCTCTATCATCCTTCGCCGAATAACCCCTCGCCAGTTGCCTCCGGCCATGGGACGCGAGGCGCCGGATTCTTGGAAACGTCTCTGGTTCCTGCGCATCAAAGATCTGGTGGATAACTACCACCCCGACTTACTCTATACCGATGGCGGAATCCCCTTCGGCGAGACGGGCCTCAAGCTGGTTTCGCACTACTACAACGCGAACGCGAAACTGCACGGCGGCAAAGTGGAAGGCATCTTCACCAGCAAGACCGCGCGCGATTGCGCGCAGGGTACGTGCGCGCTCGATATCGAGCGCGGCGTGGCCAACGAGATTCTGCGCGCAGCCATGGCAGACCGATACCTGTATCGGCAACTGGCACTATAAGAAAGGCATCAAGTACAAGACGCCGAAAACGGTGATCGATCTGTTGTGCGACATCGTGAGCCGCAACGGGAACCTGATGCTCAATTTTCCACTGCCCAACAGCGGCATGCTGGACGATGACGAACTGAAAGTGCTCGACGGCATCACGCAGTGGATGGCCGTCAACAGCGAAGGCATCTATGGCACGCGTCCGTGGAAAGTGGCGGGCAACGCAGCGCCGCCGCCCGCGGCGAGCGCGGAGCAGCGGCAATTCAACGAGCGCAACCGCAAGGACTTGACGGCCGCGGATATTCGCTTTACGGCGAAGAATGGCGTGGTTTACGCCTTCCTTATGGGGTGGCCGGACAGCGCGATGCAGGCGATCCCTCAACTCGCGCTGGGCGGAAGCCCGGGTGCGGGCAAAATCCGGCGGGTGGAATTGCTGGGGCACAAGGGCAACCTGAAGTTCACGCAGAACGAGACGGCGTTGAGCGTGGAACTGCCGAGAGAGAAGCCGAGCGATTACGCGGTGACGCTGAAGGTCGAAGGCGCATGAAGCTTCTCCTCGCCGCGTCCCTGTTCGTCATGTGCTCCTGGGGAGCGGCCAACCCGCTGCTGCCGCTTTCGGCGGCGGAGATCCGCCAGGCGGTCCGCATCGTCAACTCGTCGGGCCGAGCGCCCGCTGGATCGCGCTTCAGCATCATCGCGCTGAAGGAGCCGCCCAAGGATGCGGTGCTGAAAGGAACGCGCGACTCCGCGCCGCGCTTTTCTGGTCGTCTACGATTATCAAGGCAATCAGACTTTCGAAGCGATCGCCAATCTCACCAGCGGCGCGCTCGATTCCTGGAAGCTCATTCCCGGGGCGGAGGCGCCGGTTTCGGGCGAAGATTCGGATCGCGCCTTCCAAATCGTGCGCCGCGATCCGCGGTTCATGCGCGGACTGGCCGAGCGCGGCATCCGCGATGTCAACAACGTTTGGGGCGTCTCATGGTCTGCCGGCTACTTTCGCGCTGCCCGATACGGACAAAGACCGCATCGTGCGCGAAATGTTTTATTACGGCGGGGCGGGGCAAAACTTCTACGCGCACCCGGTGGAGGGCGTGTTTGCGCACGTCGATGTCACCGCGAACCGCGTCCTCGATTTCATCGATATCGACCGCGACGCTCCGCTCTCGCACGAGAATTTCGACTTCACGCCCGATCGCGACGGGACAGCGCCCCGCGCTGGCGCCGCTGCACATCACGCAGCCGGATGGCCCCGAATTCAAGATGGAGGACAACGAAGTCCGCTGGCAGAAGTGGCATTTCCGATTCGGTTTTCAGCCGCGCGAGGGCCTGGTTATCTACACGGTGGGCTACGAGGACGGCGGCAAAGTGCGGCCGATTCTCTACCGCGGCGCGCTCTCCGAAATGGTGGTGCCGTACGGCGACCCCAGCGCGGGCTGGTATTTCCGCAACAGCTTCGATGCGGGCGAGTTAGGTTTGGGCGTGACCGCGAGCCCGCTGCGCCCCGGTCTGGATTGCCCGGAGAACTGCCGCGTTTACGACGCGGTTCTGGCCGATGAATCCGGCGCGCCGCACGTCATTCCGGGCGCCATCGCGCTCTACGAGCGCGATGGCGGCATCGCGTGGAAGCACGGCGACAACGTTCGCCGCGCGCGCGACCTGGTGATTTCGTATCGTCACGCAAGCCGGGAACTACGAGTACGGCTTCGACTGGATCTTCCACCAGGATGGAACGCTCGAAGCGAAGGTGGAGCTTACCGGCATCATGGCGGTGAAGGGCGTGGCGGACGGCGAAGCACGATCCTTACGGCCACATGGTCGCTAAGAATCTGCTGGCCGTGCACCACCAACATTTCTTCAGCTTCCGGCTGGATATGGATGTGGATGGCCAGGCGAATCGCGTGCTGGAAATGAACAGCGTGCGCGATGCCGGCGGGTCCGAAGAATCCCTTCGGCAACGCCTTCACCATGGAGGAGACGCCGCTACGCACCGAGCGCGAGGCGCAGCGCAGCTTGAACCTGGAGAGCAGCCGGCGCTGGATCGTAGTCAAACCCAGCGGCGACCAATGCGCTGGGACATCCCACCGGATACGCGCTGTTGCCGGGCGAAAATGCCAAGCCCTTCGCGGCAGCCGATTCGTGGGTGCGCAAGCGCGCCCGATTTCTCAACTCGCACGTCTGGGTGACGCCCTACGCGGAGGACGAAATCTACGCGGGCGGCGATTATCCCAACCAAAGCCACGGCGGCGATGGACTGGCGAAATGGGCCGCCGCGAACCGGCCGATCGATAACAAGGACATCGTGCTCTGGTATAACTTCGGCATCACGCATAATCCGAGGCCGGAGGATTGGCCGGTGATGCCGACTTATGAGGCGGGCTTTAAGTTGGTTCCGTGGGGATTCTTTGCGAAGAATCCGGTGTTGGATCTTCCCGTGAAGTAAGCCAGCCCCCCGGCTTACCGCTGGTACGCTACTCCGCCCTTGATCACCGCGGCGATGTTTTTGGTCTTTGCGATGTCGGTGGAAGGATCGTCGCGCAAGATAACCAGGTCCGCCGTCTTGCCCGCCTCGACCATTCCATACGACTTCTCGATGCCGATCGCGCGCGCGGCCCCTTCGGTCGCGGCTTCAATGGCTTCCAGCGGAGTCAAGCCGCACTTTTCCACCAGCAGGCGCATCTCCTCGTGGATATTCGGCGCAGCATCGCGCGTGGGGTTGCCGAACGAATCGGTTCCGGCGGCGAGGCGCACGCCTATTTGGTGGGCGCGGCGCGTGACGGCGATGGTCCATCTCCACACCGGGTCGTCGTCGCCACGCTTGCCGGCATTGGTGACGAAGAGCGTTTCGTCGAGGATCGTCCCTTTGTCTTTCATCAGTTGCAGCAGGTGCGCGATCGCATCCCCCTCGACTGGGGTCGCGGCGTAATCGATGCCCAATCCCCGGCGCGCCAGTTCGTAAGAAGCGAGCGGCGGATTCATGCCCTCGTCGCCGAGATAGACGCTGTGCGAGACTACGTCGACACCTGCCTGGACCACTTCGCCAGGCTTCGCGGGAAAGATGGCGGAGTGACTCCAAACGCGCAGTCCCTGGCGGTGCGCTTCGGCGACCAAGCGATCCACGATGGACGCGGGAAGATCGGCGTAGATCTTGAGGCCGGTCGCTCCGGTCGCTTTGCCGGCGGCGACGATGGCGGGAATATCCGAGTGCTCGTCGACCGCTCGCATCCAAGCCACCTCACCCGCTACTCCGCCATGCGCGGAGGACTTAGTTCGTGGATCGTTGAAGAATTGCGGACCGGCCACCAGAGTTGAGAAGTAAATGCGCGGACCGGCTTCGGTGGCTGCATGGAACCTCTTGGCCAATTCGGCGAGCACGATATCGTCGCCGGCCATGTCGCGAACCGAGGTGACGCCGCCCAGTAATCCGAAGCGGAGCGTCTGTTCGATCTGCGCTGTGTTGCCCGCGCCTGTTGTCAGATGGACGTGCGCGTCGATGAGGCCGGGGATCACGGTCATGCCGTGCAGTTTCCACAGCACCGCGCCTCCGGGCAGCGGGCCGGCGGAAGGCTCGACCGATTGGATTTGCTCGCCGCGAATTACGACGCGCATGTGCGGTTTTGCCGGCGCGCCTGAGCCATCAATCAGATTGACGTCGTCCAGGACCAGGGTCTGCGCGGCGGCAATCGCCGCGAGAAGCGTCAGCAGAAAGGAAAAGCGGGCGGAACGAGTGATCAGCCGCCGATCGAATACATCGGCCGCGGCGGCGGCAACGAACTTCGCGGAGTTGATCTCGTGGCCGAGCCACTTGCCGGCGATGTTGCGCCGAATCAGCGCGGCGATCTCTTCATCGGGCGCGCCCGAGCGCAGCAGGTCCTTCACGTCGTCCTCCTCGATGGCGAACAGGCAATAGCGCAGCTTGCCATCGGAGGTCAGGCGCAGGCGGTTGCAGTTCAGGCAGAACGGGCTGGCTGACGGACGCGATGAAACCCACGCGTCCGCCGCCATCGGCGTATGCGATATTCGGTGGCGGGCGCGCGCGGATCGGGATCGGGCACTGGCGACCAGCGGCGAGATCTCGCGCGAGAGCATCTCGATGATCTCGTCGGCCAGCAGCACCTTGCGCGCGATCCCACAGGTTCTGCGCATCGAGCGGCATGAACTCGATGTAGCGCGGCTTCGAAGCCGTTCTCGCGGCGAAGCGCGCCATGCGGAACGATATCGGGCTCGACCAGGCCCTTCACCGCGACAATGTTGAGCTTGATGTTTGGTGAATCCGGCGCGCTGCGGCGGCGTCGAGCCCGGCGAGCACGCGCGGCAGATCGTCGCGGCGCGTGATCTGCTCGAAGCGTTCGCGGTCCAGCGTGTCGAGGTGGATGTTCAGGCGCCGCAAGCCCGGCGTCATAGAGCGGCCGCGGCGAGTTTCTCCAGCAGCACGGCGTTGGTGGTGAGCGCCAGATCGCGAATGCCGGGAATGGCGGCGAGGCGTCTCGATCAGCACGCGGCAGATCGCGGCGCAGCAGCGGCTCGCCGCCGGTGAGGCGCAGTTTGTCGACGCCCAGCGAGGCCGCGATGCGCACGAAACGTTCGATCTCTTCGAAAGTCGAGAATCTCGCCGCGCGGCATGAACTGCACGTCCGTCTTCCGGCATGCAGTAGAAGCAGCGGATGTTGCAGCGGTCGGTGACGCTGATGCGCAGACTGTCGTGGACGCGGCCGAAGGAATCGATCAGTGGCGCGGCATTCGCCATTTAGCTCACGGCTTTACTTCACTGCCAGCATGCGCTCGAGCGGCACCAGCGCGCGGCGCATCAGATTCGGCGGGCAATTCGACGCGCGGCTCGAGATGCAGCAGGCAGTCGCGCAGCTTCTCGAGCGTGTTCAGCCGCATGTACGGGCATTCGCTGCAATTGCAGTTCTCGTTGGCGACGTAATGGAACTGCTTGCGCGGGCGCGACGCGTCTCGAGCGAATAGTTGAATGCCGCTTTCGGTCATCACGATGAACTCGGCGCGCGTCGCTGGCTGCGCACCATTCGATGATCGCCGAAGTGGAGCCGATGAAATCGGCCATGCGCCAGCACCGCTTCGGGGCACTCGGGATGCGCCACCACCTTGGCGCGCGGGATGCGCCACCTTCGCGTCGAGCAGGCGGCGCGCCGGGAACGTGGCGTGCACGATGCAGGCCCCCTGCCAGATCTTCATGTTCTCGCGGCCGGTCTGGCGCTTCACGTAGTTGCCCAGATTGCGGTCCGGCAGGAACAGCACCGGCTTCTCGCGCGGAATGGAATTGACGATCTTCACCGCGTTGCGCGAGGTGCAGAGAATATCGCTTTCGGCTTTCACCTCGACCGAAGTGTTGATGTAGCTGACGATGACGTGATCGGGATTGCGGCGGCGGAATTCGCGGATCGGCTCGACGGGGCAGCTTTCCACCAGGCTGCAGCTGGCGTCCCGATCGGGCACGACCACGATGCGGTGCGGGTTCAGCACCTTGGCCGTCTCCGCCATGAACCAGACGCCGCAGAAGGCGATGACGTCGCCCTCGAATTCGCGGGCCTTGCGGGCCAGTTCGAGGCTGTCGCCGACCACGTCGGCCAGTTCCTGGATCTCGGCCTCCTGATAGTGATGCGCGAGCAGGATGGCGCGGCGCTCGCGCTTGAGTTCGAGAATTTCTTCGGCGATAGTAGCGGTGGCGAGCATGGCAAACCGGGGAGGACTTATTTAAGTTTAACAAAGGCGTCGACATAATAGATGCAGTGCGCATCGTTCTGATCTCCACCTACGATCTGGGCCGCCAGCCGTTCGGGCTTGGCTTCGCCCGCCGCGTGGCTGCGGCGCGAAGGGCACGAGGTTACCTGCGCCGATCTTTCGCGCGAGCCGCTGCCGCGGACGGCGGTCGAAGAGGCCGGAACTGATCGCGTTCTTCCTGCCGATGCATACCGCCACGCGGCTCTTTCTGCGCGTGGCGCGACGCGTGCGCGGCGCTGAATCCGCAGCGCGGATCTGTGCGGCTACGGGCTCTACGCGCCGCTGAATGAGGCGGCGCTGCGGAGGCGGGAGTGAGCACGTCATCGGCGGCGAGTTCGAGCAGGGGCTGGTGGATCTGGGCCGGCGCATCGGCGAGGCGCGCGGTCCCGCGGGAGGAGCCCGCGATATCGCTCGGGCGCCAGCGATTCATCGCGCCCGACCGCGCCGGCTTGCCGCCGCTTGGCGGCTTATGCGCAGCTTGGCGGTCGAATGGCGCCACACGACGCGTGGGCTACACCGAGGCCAGCCGCGGCTGCAAGCATCTCTGCCGGCATTGCCCGGTCGTGCCGGTGTACCAGGGAGTCTTCCGCATCGTGCAGCGGGACGTGGTGCTGGCAGACATCCGGCAGCAGGTGGCGGCCGGCGCGCAGCACATCACGTTCGGCGATCCCGATTTCTTCAACGGCCCCGGCCATGCCATGCCGATCGTGGAAGCGCTGCATCGCGAATGGCCGGACCTCACGTACGACGTGACGATCAAGGTCGAGCATCTGCTGAAGCATCGCGACCTGCTGCCGGTGCTGCGGCGCACCGGCTGCCTGTTCGTTACCACCGCGGTGGAATCGCTCGACGACGCCGTGCTCGCGACGCTTGCCAAAGGGCACACGCGCGCGGATTTTCGTGGAAGCGCTTCGCCTGACGCGCGCGGCCGGCCTGCCGCTTTCGCCCACGTTCATCCCGTTCACGCCGTGGACCACGCTCGGCGGGTATCGCCGGCTTCCTGCGCGAGTTGGCGAGCTGGGTCTGGCGGAACAGGTGGCGCCGGTGCAGCTTGCGATCCGGTTGCTGATTCCGGAGGGCTCGCTGTTGCTGGAATTGCCGGAGGTGCGGGGGATGGTGGAGCCGTTCGACGCGGCCGGCCTGTGCTATCCGTGGAAAACTCCGGACGAGCGCGTGGATTCTCTGTGCGCGCCGTATCAACGATACAGTGCACAGCGGCGAGAAGCGCCGGGCGAGCCGTGGGGAGATTTTCCGCGAGGTCGGCGACGGCTCGCGGATGCGGGCGAGTGGGCTGGAGGCGCCGTTGGCCTCGCGCGCGACGATTCCTTATCTGACGGAGCCCTGGTATTGTTGAGCGGAGCCAGGGGAAGAGCAGTTAGCTCTTGTATAACATCTCGACTCGCGCGTTGAGGCTTACGCGGCTGTGCTTGTCCTGAATTCCGAGAACTTGAGCAACGGCTCAAAAAGATGGCGGGCGAGGTGACGGACAACGGGAACAACGACGCCGTCGCCGGTGATGTGATAAGCCTCGTTGTAATTCTCCGGCAGTTTATAGGTGTCAGGAAGCCCCATCAACCTCGCAGTTTCCCGGCTCGAGATTAGCCGAGCTCTTATCGCTTCGCCTTCCACAACTAACACGACCTGTCGGCTCGATCCGCCAGCCGGCGTCCGCAGGCATCCTGAGACGTCAAAACGGATCTCCGCCCTCTGAACCTTCCGGCCGCAATCATCTATGCGCGTTCGCCGATAAAGGGTTCCCACAGTCCGGCGTTTCTCCATTCGCGCTTGTTGAAGCTTCGCGCGATTCACGCCGCTCATCATGTCGAGCAAACGGCTCGTTTCCGCCGGTGAATACCAGTGCGCCTCCTCGGGAGCGTCCTCGATGATATCGGCGAAACTCGCCTTGCGTGGCGGTGGGAGAGGCAGTTTCCACCAAATCCAGCCGGCTTTGACACTCGACGGCAGTTTCTCGTAGGCCCCTGTCAGGGCTTGCGTGCACCACGCTGAAGACGGGGAATCGCCCGCTAAGTTCTCGGGCAATCCTACTCCCGCTCGAACTCCGATAACAAATAAACGGCGCCTCGATTGGGGCACGAACAGCGATGCGTCGATCACCAAGGCTCCGACTGAATAACCCGACTGGTTGAAGGCAGCGCAGATCGTGGCGAAATCTTTCCCACCATGCGAGCTTAATGTTCCACAAACGTTCTCGAGACGCGACGATGCCGGGTCCGCGACCTTCTGCAACGAGCGCCTCAATCAACTTCCAGAAAGGCCAGAATGCGCCCGAGCGGTCGCCCATTAACCCGGCGCCACCGCCTGCAAGCGAAAGGTCCTGGCAGGGGAATGACGCCCAAGCCAGACTCGCGCGCCCGGGGATGTCCGTTGTGGCGAGGGTTCGTACATCTGCGATCTTTAACTCGGCATCGCCCCAATTCTCGCGGTAAGTGCGGCCCTTTTTTGGGGTCGAAGTCATTGGCAAAAAGGCAGTGCCAATCGGGACCGAGTCCGGCTCGCGCCATACCTCCGCCCGCAAAAAATTCGTAGAAATCGGGCAATACGCCTTCCTTATCCGGATCCTGCGCCCGATCGGGCGCCCGACCGCGCCGAAACACGAAGAGCGGTAAATGTATTATTGCGCAAATTGCGCCGAACGCCCTGTTCTCTACGCCCTTCGTCGAAACGAAATATTTCGCCATCATGCAGGGCCGCTCCCACTCCGGCATGGAACCGGGCGCGCGCACATACTCGAAGAAACGGCGCGCCACCTGACCGAAGTGGGCTTCGTGGCCGACGCGGAACCCCTCGGGAATCGTGAGCCGCAACTCGCCGCCGGTTTCGATGGCGTCCAATCCGGGCCAGCGCGCCTGCGCTTTGGCGATGCGGCGGTGGGCCGCGGCGAACACCTCCTCGCGCAATGCGGCGGATGCGGGCACGATGTACAACTCGGGGCGATGATTTTCGGCAGCGCCTTGGCGCAGGTCTACGGACGCCCTGCTGCCGCGGAACAGAGCTGTATAGATATCGCCCGTTCCGGCGGGCGCCTCCCAATTCCAAACGGCTTCGATACGTACTTGTGCGCCGCGCAGAATGTAATCGACCGAGTTGTTGCAGTAGTAGTCGATGCCCTCGGGATAGCTCGACTCGCCGGTCACCATCTCAACCTGGGCCGCAGTCAGCGGAAGCGGCCAACGGCGGCCTTCCAGGATCCGAATATCCGCGGCAACGTCGATCGCCTGCTCGGGAAAGGCGGTCCACTGCACCAGATCCACGAGGTGCGTGCCCACATCCGAAAGCCCTCGCCCTGCACTTCAGAAATCGAAGAACCAGGCGGGACGCCGCAGCGGAGCGCCGGCGACGGTCTTCATGATGTGGTGGGCGCTGAAAAGCGAAATGGCGGGTTGCGCCGAACTGCCCGTTTCCAACTCACCGAACACGGCGGCGTCGCTCACGAACTCGCGTTGCAGTTCGGACGTCACCTCGTAACGTTCGGTCATGATGTCGTATGCGGCGACGCCGCGTTCGGCGGCGACGGTGAGGGCATGATCGAGCTTGGGCAGGTCACTCGATTCGATAATCCAGGGCTTATCGGCCAGCACGTGGAAGCCGGCTTCGAGCGCTTGCAGAATGCGGTCGATCTTGCCGCGATTTCGCCCGGCGAACACGACGATGTCGCCGGCCGTGGTCCGCGCACGAGTTCCTCCATGGGATGTCGCGCTGAAATGAATGTCGAGATCCCAATCGGTCGGGTTGACGGCGCGGGCGTTGAAACTGGCGATGCGGTTGACGTATTCCATGGCGTCAAAACCAACTTGCGCGTACATGCTTACGCGGCGGTCAAGGCCGGGATACATCTCTTTTTGCAGCAGGGCGGCGTGGAAGTGGCCAGGTTCGGCGACGATCAGTCTCATGGTTTGCGATTCCTGGGAGTCGGGTGAATCGTTTGGCGAGCATCGAGTCGAAGCGAATATTTGCCCGGGCCGAATACCAGCACGATCAGCGACGCGACGAGGAATACGAACGGCGCCGCCGCGGCGAATTTATCCGGGCTTGAAAAGAACGATTGGAGGGCTTCGAGGTCGCCTGCATAATAGGCTACCATCATGTCGCCAACGAACAGGAGGCGCGACCAGGCGGGAACCCAGCCCCAGCGCGAAGAGAATGCCGCCGACGAACTCCAATGTGGCGATGAAAACCGCGGTGACGCCGGGAGCGGGGATGCCCAAGGAAGTGAAGAAATTTGTTACGCGCTCCAGGCTATGCAGCTTGCCCCAGCCGGTTTGCGCCATCTGTACGCCCCAGTAGAGGCGCACAATCAAGAGAAAGGCCGAGTCCAGGCTCGATGCAACCGAAATTAAGAGGCGGTAGAGGCGCACAATCGTTGCCATTCGATCTCCTTACTCTTGATGTTTCGCTGCAGCCGCTCAAATCGGATGCGCGCCAGCGAACTAAGCAGAGGGTCGCGCGGTGAAACGCGCTGGGTGGTTGGATACGTCTTAAGTGACAGTGCCCGGCCCCCCCGCGTTCCCGAGGCGCTTCAACGTCCCGGATCTACGCCTATGAACCGAAGTTTCCAGCGTTTTGCACTTCTATCTTTAATCTGCGGTGTTGCCACGGTAAACCTGTTCGCCCAAGCCGACCGCCTCCGAACGGCGGTGGATAATCGCCAACGCGCGGCGCTGCATGGGTTTGTGCATCCCGCGGCCAAGGCTGGCAACGATGCCGGCGCGGTTGCGGATTCCTTCGTTCTTCCCGCGATTACGATCGCTTTTCAACCGTCGACGGCGCAGCAGTCTGCGCTCGATCAACTGCTGACGCAACAGCAGGACCCCTCTTCGCCGAACTTCCACCACTGGCTGACGCCGGAGCAGTATGCCGATCGATTTGGCGTCAGCACGAACGATTTGAGCAAAGTGAACGCATGGCTGACCGCGCAGGGTTTTCAGATTGGCCAGACGGCGCGTGGGCGAAATTGGGTCACCTTTTCCGGCACGGCTGGGCAGGTGAAGAGCGCTTTTCAGACGGAAATTCACCGCTACAGCGTGAACGGGGAGGCGCATTACGCGAATTCCGCCGAGCCTTCCATTCCGGCGGCGCTCGTGGGAATCATTTCCGGGGTTCGAGGTCTGAACGATTTCAAGATGAAGCCGCGTCTGCGGAAGGCGATGGCGCCGCAGTTGACGTCGCGCGGACAGCACAATATTGGGCCTGCCGACTTCGCCGCCATCTACGATGTTGCGCCGCTATACACGTCCGGTGTCGATGGTACGGGCCAGAAGATCGCCGTGGTAGGCCAAACGGCTATTAAGCTGAGCGACATCACGGCTTTCCGAACGACGTTTAGTTTACCCGCCATCAACTTGCAGCAGGTGCTTGCAGGGAGCAACCCCGGCATCAGCAATGACGATCTGCCGGAGGCCGATCTGGATATCGAGTGGTCGGGGGCGGTAGCGAAGAATGCGACGATCATGTACGTCTATTCCGGCGACGTTTGGACTTCCGCGCTTTATGCCGTGGACAACATTGTGGCGCCGGTAATCACCATGAGCTACGGCGAGTGCGAGCAGAGCGATCTGGGCGATTTGCCCGGCTTCCGCGCAGCGGCGCAGCAGGCGAACGCGGAGGGCATCACATGGCTCGCGGCGTCGGGCGATTCGGCCGCTGCGGATTGCGAAGATCAGGGAGCCTCGATTGCGCAAGATGGGTTAGCGGTTGACGTTCCGGGCAGCATGCCCGAGATCACTTCTATGGGCGGGACGACCCTAAACGAAGGCTCCGGTTCCTATTGGAACTCGAGCGGCAACGCGATCTCTTACATCCCCGAGACGGTGTGGAACGATACCGCGATCGATGGAGAGCTTGCGGGCGGCGGCGGGGGAGCCAGTGTCTACTTTTCGCGGCCCGGCTGGCAAACCGGTCCTGGCGTTCCAACCGATGGGTTTCGCCATGTGCCTGATCTCGCGCTTAGCGCTTCGGCCGATCACGATGGCTACTACGTCTACACGGGCGGCAGCGCCAACTATTTCGGTGGAACTTCGGTTGCGGCGCCGACGATGGCGGGCATCGTCGCGTTGTTGAACCATTATCTCGTTTCCACTGGAGTACAGAGCCAGGCTGGCGTGGGTAACATTAACCCCGCGCTCTACCGGCTGGGCCAAAGTACGCCCAGCGTTTTCCACGATGTATCGGCGGGCAATAACAGCGTGCCATGCGCGGTGGGCTCGCCGAATTGCACCTCGGGCACAATGGGCATCGCGGCCGGGGCGAATTACGATGCGGCTTCGGGCTGGGGTTCGGTGGATGCGACGAGCTTGATTCATCAATGGAGCAGCCAGGCGCCGCAGGCATCGGCAGTGGTTGCGTCGCTCGATCAGAATCCGGTATTTCAGCAGCAGCCCGATGCGAAGGGCAATAGCTGGGTCTTCAATCTGACGCTGAACGAAGAGGCCGGCATTGCCACGACGCTGACAGGCATCTCGATTAACGGAGTGGATTACACTTCGCAGATCGCTTCGCTGTTTGGAAGCGCCTCCATAGCGGCGGCGGGATCGATCACCGCCGATATCGGTCTGGCGAACATTGCCGTGCCGGCTAATGTGCCGTTCACGTTCAGCGGCGTAGATGCCAGCGGAAAACAGTGGAGCCAGCAGCTTTCCGTTCCGTTTCAAGGATTCCAAACGCAACTCAGCGTGGCTGGCGTGAGCAATGCCGCCACGGGGCAACAGGTTTATGCGCCGGGCATGATCCTCAGCATTTACGGTGCGGCGCTGGGTACGTTTGTAGAATCGTCGTATACCATTCCGCTGCCGCAGTATCTGGCGGGTTTTTCGGCAACCATCAACGGCGTCACGGCGCCAATCTACTATGCCTCGCCCACGCAGGTGAACGTGCAAATTCCTTATGAGACGCAGCCGGGGCGGGCGACGCTGGTCATTTGGAATCCGTACACCAGCGTCACGTACCGCTTTCAAGTGGCCGCTTCGGCGCCGGGGATCTTCACTTTTTCGGATGGCACAATAAATCCGTATCGGAGCGCTTCGCGGGGCGCCGAAATCGCGATGTATATCACTGGGGATGGGGCCGTGACGCCGGCCTTGGCAACCGGAGCGACGCCGTCTCCGCATGCAACCACGCCCACACCCAAGCTGCCGGTTTCAATTACGGTTGGAGGCGTGGCGGTTGCGCCATCGAATATCGAGTTCACGGGCATCCCGAGCGGTTTAGTGGGCGTGACCCAGATCAACTTCACTATCCCAAGCAATGTCTCGCTCGGTATGCAGCCGGTGGTCGTGACGGTGGGTTCGGCGTCCAGCCCGGCGGCGAATATCAACATTACTCAGTAGCGCGCAGGCGTCTACGCCTTCACGAAGAAACGGCACGCCGTCGCGCGCTTCGGTCTCGACGACTCGATCGCCGATCGCAACGCGCTCGCCGGCGATGCGCACGGTAAGCCGGCCGCCCGCATCGAGTGAAACGATGGCCGTCTGGTAGGGCGCTTCGGCCGCGAAAGCTTCCGGCGCGGAATAGATCACGGTTTCGGTGTAGACGGTTCCGGTTCTCATGCCGCCCCCAGAATGCTGACCACGCAGGTTGCGCCCGATCCACCAAGGTTCTGGGCCAAACCCACCGAATGCCGGGGGATTTGCCGTTCGCCCGCTTCGCAGCGGATTTGCAGCGCCAAGTCCACAATCTGCGCTACGCCCGTGGCGCCGACGGGATGCCCTTTCGATTTCAATCCGCCGCTGGTATTGACCGGAATCCTGCCTGTGCGCGACGTCTGTCCTTCGTATGCGAATTCGCCGCCCTTGCCGCGCGGCGCGAAGCCCAAGTCTTCCGTGGCGATGATCTCGGCGATGGTGAAGCAGTCGTGAATCTCGGCGAACTCGATGTCGGCCGGCGACAGCCCCGCCATGCGATACGCCTTCTCGCCCGCGCGGCGCACGGCTGGGAAGGTCGTGATATCGTCCTTCTGATCGAGCGCCACGTAGTCAGACGCCTGCGCGATGCCGAGCACGCGCACGGGCTTCGAGGTAAATTCATGCGCGCGTTCGAGAGGCGCTAGGATCACGGCTGCGGCGCCGTCGCTGATTAGCGAGCAATCGTAGAGGTTCAGCGGCTCGGCGATCGGCTTGGCCTTCATCGCCTGCTCCAGCGTAATCGGCTTGCGCATGTGCGCATCGGGATTAAGCGCGCCATTCGCGTGGTTTTTCACGGCAACGGCGGAAAGGTACTCTTTCTTCGCGCCGAAATCGTACATGTAACGCCGCGCAATCATGGCAAAGAGAGACGCGAAGGTCGAACCGGCCCTCATTTCGCCTGAGCAATCGCCCGCTTCGGCCAGGATCTGGCTGACCCGAGCAGTGGGCTGCGATGTCATTTTTTCCACGCCGGCGACCATGACGATGTCATTGATTCCCGCCGCAACCTCGGCCCATCCATGGAAGAACGCAGAGCCGCTCGACGCGCAGGCGGCTTCGATGCGAGTCGAGGGTACGCCTTGGATACCAAGCGCGGTGGATACGTAGGGCGCAAGGTGATTCTGCCCGACAAACGACGGTCCGGCGAAGTTGCCGAGGTAGAAGGATTCGATCTGGTCCGGCCGCACGGCGCCGTTTTTCAGGGCCTTTTCGCCGGCTTCGACGGCCAGGGAGCGCAAGTCGCGGTCCGGGAACGCGCCGAAGGGGGTTTTTCCTATGCCGATCACGGCAACGGGTCTCATACCACTTAGATTACCGAAGTGAGCGATTCGATCCCAAATCAAAGCAGAGCGCGCCGACGCCGGCGCCGTCATCGATGCTTCAGAGAGAAATTGCGCCGCGCCGACCGTATTCGTAACTTCATCGTCAAGGTAGAATAGGACCGGAACGCTTTTTGTTTCCACGTTTTTAGGGGTTTTGCGTCATCTTCAGTAGAGTAACGTTAAAACCCTGTGGGAACAGCCGTTTACAGCCGGATGAGCGAAGCGATCGAGCCCGGGCTGGAGATGGCGGAGCGGCAAGACCGCTTCGTCGCCGAGCACTTACGCCGCATCTTCGCCCAGATCTATCACATTGTGCGCAATGTGGCCGATGCGCAGGATCTCACGCAGGAAGCGTTCATCAAGGCCCTGCAACACCAGGAACAGCTCAAGGACGAACAGAAGGCGGCGCACTGGCTTTCGCGCATCGCGACCAACACAGCGATCGATTTTTTGCGGCGCAGCGGACGGGCGCAGTTCTGTGAGATCGACGACTCGCATTACACTGGTTCGGAAAGCCCGGAGCAACTGCTGTCTGCGCAGCGAGCACCGGGAATACCTGGAGGACGGTCTGCGGTTGTTGAGCCCTCGGGAACGCGCGGCGTTAACGCTGCGCGATGTGGAGGGCATGGCGGCGGAAGAAGTGGCCGAGCACCTAAACTGCTCGAAGGCCACGGTCCGTTCGCATATCGCCAATGCGCGCACCAAGCTGCGGCGGTATATGGAAAGAAGGAAGCGGTAGGACGATGAAACACCCCAATCAGGCGGCGCTGGCATTGCACGCGGGCGGCGACCTGGGCGCGTTCGCGCGCTGGAGAATGGAGCGGCATCTGGCGCAATGCGGGCGCTGCCGGGAAGAAGTGTCGGCCTTTCAATCGGTGCGCAACTCGATAGCGGAGCTGGCGGAAGTGCCTGAATTGCCGTGGAACCTGATGGCCGCGGAGATGCGCGCCAACATCCGGCTGGGAATATCGGCCGGCGAGTGCGTGCGCGCGAGTGAGAGGAAGTTATCGCTGAATCTGGGATGGCGGCCCGTGGTAGCGATGGCCAGTATTGGGGCTCTTGTCGTTACAGGCATCATCCTCGAGCATCCGCGTGTGCGCTTCAATCGGGAAGAGAACGCGGCCTTGCAGACGTCGCCCGATGGCATTGGCAACCAGAGTATGCGATTGATGTATCGCGGCGCGGATCCCGACCGGGTGCAGCTTTCCGCTAGCGCCGGAGGTTCGCTGCAGGCGCACTACACAGACCCCACCACGTTATATATGACTGTGAGCGAGGTCGATGCGCAATAGGTTCACCGGCGGGATTGTCCTGGCGGCTATCATGGCGCCATTGTGGGGGCAGGATGCTCCTCTTTCGACCAGCGAGTTGAGTGTCAAATTCCCCAAGGACTCGCCGCTGGTGTTTGTCGATGCCACCACGGGCGAATCGCGAACCGCGGCCAGCGGCGCGGCGGTATTGATCGATCTTCACTTGTCGCTTGTGCTGCGGAATACCGGGAGCCGTCGCGTTCGTAGCGTGAAGCTGGGAGTGGTGGCGCAGGAAGTTGCGCTGGGCGGTAAAGGCTCGCAGTCGTACACCGGTATGAATGTCGGCCCTGGGGAGACCTTTCCCGTGCGCATTGACACCCAATTGATGAAGCCCTTCCAGGGCGTGGGCCCACTGGTGGAAGTGCGGCTCGAGGGTGTGCTTTTCGACGATCTCACTTTTTACGGAACCGATCTCAATGCACAACGCGCCATGACGGCCTGGGAGATGGAGGCGCGTCGCGATCGCGAATACTTCCGCCGCGCGTGGGCGCAATCTGGCATCGAGGGGTTGAAGCGCGAGATCTTCGCCAGCATGGAGCGGCAGCGTTTGCGCCCGCGGCTCGAGTGACGCATGCCTCGCGGGCCGGCGGTAACTTCGGCCGCGCTCGGTCCCGAACGCGCCGAGAAGTTCGCGTTCCTGCAGTTCCGCGATGCGCCCGTCGAAGCCATTGGTGGCTGGGCGGAGGTGGCTGGCAATCAGATGCGTTCGCCACGCATCGAAGTGCGCAATCTTTCCAAGAAACCCGTGAAGTATGTCGAACTCGGCTGGCTGGTGCGGGACGAGAGCGGAGAGCAGTACATGGCCGCGTCGCTGCCGGCCTCGGGCCCCGATCTGTACCTTCCCGCCGGCCGGACCACGCAGGTGGTGCAAGATAAAGTCCTCGACTTATCCCGCGACGGCCGGCCGCTGAAGATTCAGGGCATGACGGGCTTTGTCAGCCAAGTGCAGTTCGCCGATGGCCAGATCTGGGTGCCGAGCCGCCAGAACCTCGACGAGCCGACGCTACGTAAGGCCCTGCCGCCTTCCGTCGGAGAGCAGCAGCTGACGGATATCTATCGCACTAAGGGACTGGATGCGCTACTGCAGGAACTGAAGCGGTAGGTGCGTTGGTTGACAAGATCCGATTCTCGCCGCTATCGTTGAGCTGATGGAAGGTCATTTCGCTCCCGAGACTGAAAGCAAGTTGCTCCGATTGGCGCAGGACACTGGGCGAAACGCCGAGCAGATTGTGCAGGAGGCCGTCGCGCGTTTCGTTCAAGAGGACGCGGAGTTCCTGGCGGCACTGCAGAAGGGCTTTGATTCCCTTGATCGCGGCGAATTCCTCTCGCACGAGGAAGTCGGCGCTAAAATCCAGCGTCAGTTCAAGACAAAGTGACTATCCGTTGGTCCCGGGAAGCGGCGGACGATCTGGAGCGGATCGCCGCCTTCATCCCAGGCGACAAGCCGCTCGCCGCGCAGGACACAATCAATCGAATTTACGCACGTATCGAGGAGCTTGCTACGTTTCCCAATAATGGGCGGAATCGGGTTGGCGCCGGGCAGCCGCGAGTTGCCTCTCGCGCCATTGCCCTACTTGGTCGTCTACCGGGTCCGCCGCGACGCCATTGAGATCTCCCGGATTTGGCACGGCGCGCAATCGCGGACGCAGTAGAGTGATCGAAGAATCCAATGAAGCCGCTTCGGTGTACGATAAAATAACAACGAGGTGGGCGCGTGTTTCACCAATTGCGATCGGTGCTTCTTTTCGAATCTGCCTTCCTGATTTGGGCGCCTTCCGCGTTCGATGGCCAGCAGACTCCAAACTCCACTTCCGACCAAACAGCGAAAAAATCCAGCGTCAAAACGACAAAGCCCGGCAAGAAAGTTAAGTCGACCCATTCGGCGACACCGCCATCTGCTCCTTCCACTGCAGCGCCTCCCATCGGCGGTGCTCCACCGCTCCCATCCGGTCCGTACGTCGGTCCTTCGAAGCCAGGCCCTTCCCAGACGAAGGGCGGAGCAGCTCCGAAAAAGAAGGATGACGATACCAGCAAAAAGCTCTAACTTCAGCATGGCATCCCTCAGATTGCAGCACGCGGACCATGATGTTGCTCCTCCTCCTGTTCCTCCCCTCATCGATCTCAAAAGGGTGGTATACTCATCCCCGAGAACGTAGGGCTCGTTCTCAGCACACAACCCAACGGAGGAAGTTATATGGGACGGATGCGTTCAGCACTCCTCATCGTTTCCATCTCCGGCGCGGCGATCCTAACATCCGCCTGCGACAAGCACTCCGCACCCCGCGGACAGATGCCGCCCGGGAACCGCGTAACGGCCGTGTTCTCCGCCGCCCCGCCTCCCACGCCGCAGGTCGAGGAGCCTGAACACGGCACGGCGCCTCCGCTTCCCACGGGTCCGTTTATCCGCGGCAGCGGTCCCGGCAGCCCACTTTCGAACGGCGCGCAGGCGCCGGCGAAAATCGGGTCCAATCGGAGCCGTGAGACACCTTGGACGGGTGCTCTGGGACTCATTAGAAGAGTCTTTAACCCCGGACCGGGCACGTTCCAGTTCTTCAAGAACAACGGAATTTCGCTTTCCAGCGCGAGTTTCAGCCAGACCGATGAGCCGAGCGTCGCCGCAAGAACAGCGGGAACTACCAAGGCCGTCTTCTATACCGGCAACTGGTACGCAGGCGTATCGGCCGATGGGGGAGGGACCTTTAGTTACGTAAATCCGTACACGTTATTCCCTGCGACGGTTGGTGGATTCTGTTGCGATCAGCACGCGATCTACGATCCGAGCCGCGACCTATTCTTTTGGCTGCTCCAATACAACACAACCGGGGGCTGCAATCCCCGCGGCGTCTGCACCGGCAATAACATCTATCGCATCGCGGTAGCCAATGGCGCCGCAGGACTGACCAGTGGCAACTGGTGTTACTACGATTTCAGCCCGCAATCGCTCGGATTACCAGCTGGCCTGCAGTTCGACTATCCGCACGTCGCTCTTAGCAATGGGTTTTTCTATTTCTCCGCCAATTCCTATCTCACGAGCGGCCTGAGCGGCGCAAATTGGCGACAGTCGTCCATCGTGCGGATTCCACTCGATCCATTAACGACCTGTAGCGGATACACCTTCAACTATCTGAACGTGACAGACCACTATGATTTCAACCTGGCACAGGGCGCATCCGCCACCATGTATTGGGCCAGCATCAGCAGCACCAGTTCGGTCAGGTTGTACAGTTGGCCGGAATCGTCGGGCACAATCAATTTTTCCGATCATAACGTAACCAGTTGGAATGTCGGCGGAAGTGCATGCGCCGATCCGAATGGCGTTAACTGGTGCTCCCGATCCGGAAATGGAGGACGGTCCGGCACAGGGTGGATCAACGCGCTCCAGCAACAAGGGAGCGAACGCGGTCCGCCCAACACGCCGACGATCGGATTCATGTGGAACGCCCAGGCCTGTACGAACACTCAGACATGCGGATATAACCGTCCATGGTCCTATGTTCGCGTGCTGCGATTCAACTTAGCGAGTCTCGCACTGATCGATGAGCCCGACGTATGGAATTCGAGCTATGCGTTTCAATTCCCAAGCGTCGGCGTCGACGGGCGCCGGCATATTGCGGGAACTATGTTCTGGGGCGGCGGGTCCTTCTTTCCGACGCTGGTCAGTTTCATTTGGGATGATTTCTCCTGTAATCCGTACGCTTGCGGATGGGAGAACTACGGCGCTGTCGGGAGCAGTGCGAGCAACACGAATTGGGGAGACTATCTGGACACGCGGCCGCAGTCGCCAAATTCCAACACGTGGGTCGCGACCGGATACAGCTATGACGGGACAAATGTGACGCCTCAATTCCTGTGGTTCGGGCGCGAGCGAGATACGCCGCCATAACAACCCTCGCGGAGTGCGAAAATAGCGCTCTGCCCTCTTCACCGCCAATCCGCCTCATCTGCTGGAATGCCGATCTCGCCGTGGAGCGTGCCGCAGCGTTGCGCGAGGCCGGTTTCACGGTCGATAGCTCGCGGTTGAATACCTCGCGCGTTATCGGCACGATCAAGGAAAATCCGCCCGCGGCTATCGTGATCGATCTCGACCGTCTCCCCTCGCACGGGCGCGCGGTCGCGGCGGCGCTTCGTTCGAGTGCTTCCACGCGCGGCATTCCGATCGTCTTCGCCGGCGGCATCGAAGAGAAGATCGCCGCCGCGCGCGAGGAGTTGCCCGATGCCGTTTTCTCGCCGTGGAAAAACGCAGCCACCGCGATTCGCAAGGCGCTGAAAGCCCAGCCGTCCAACCCGGTCAAACCGCGTCCCCACATGGAACGCTACACGGGTTCCGGACTCGTCCGCAAGCTCGGTCTTCAGACTACAATTCCTTGCGCGCTGATCGGAGCGCCCGAAGGCTTTGGAGAGACCATCGAAGGCCTACCTGAGGATTTCGCCTTTCAATCGAGAATCGCAGCCGATACCAAACTGGTGATCTGGTTCGTGCGCACGAGCGCGGAGATGGTCTTCGCTGCCGAACGAGCGAGCCTTCATATGCCCATCGGGGCTTCGGTGTGGATCGTTTATCCGAAGCGCTCTGGGAGCTTGCGCTGCGATTTCGTCGCTACCGACGTGCGGGAATCGGCGCTGGCAGTAGGCCTGGTCGATTATAAGATCTGCGCCGTCGACGACGATTGGACCGGAATGAAATTCGCGCGGAGGAAGAAGTGAAGGCGCTGGTCATTCCCGCGTACCGGTCCTCCGGCGCGCTATTGGAATTGATCGAGTCGCTGCCGCCGAACGAATTCGCCGCCATCATCGTAGTGGACGATGGCGGCCCTGTTTCGAGCGATCTCGCGAAATTGTGCGATCAGGGCGTCATAGTGGCGCGCCATGCGGTACATGTGGGGCGGGGAGCGGCTATTCGCACGGGGATGCATGCGGCCCTAGCCGCAGCGCCCGATCTCGATTGCATCGTGGTCGCAGAGGAGTTTCATTCCGCGTCCGACATCGCGCGCGTGTCGGCTCGCAAGGACGCTCTCACGCTCGGCGCGCCGGCGAAAGCGCGGACGAATTGGACCACGCGCGTTCTCGCCGGAATCCGTGTGTCCGACCCGGGGGCGATGCTCCGCTCAATTCCGGCAAAGCTGATACCGCACCTTTTGAGACTCGAATCGAACGGCGCCGAATTCGACGTGGAAACGCTCGTAGTCGCCTCGGAGCATTCAATTCCGAATCGCGAGGAAAGAATCGACTCGCCAATCGCGCGACCCGGCGTGGCGCGTCCGCTTTTATGGTTCCTCGCCACCGCGCATCCCTATCGCGCCATGACACGCCTCCTTGCAGGCCTGGTGTTCGTCTTATTCGCGGCCGTGATCGCCGCGAGTGTCAATGGCTTTGCCACTGGCCATCTCTTTAATCAGTTCATCTGGCTGCCTTGGGGCCTGCACCGGCTGGTTCACTTCGGCGCGTTGTTCGGCGGGTGGAGTTTGCCCGTTCTGCTGATGTTCCCGTGGGCCTACGCCACGATTTTCACCGCGCTTCTGGCCGGCGCCACCGCTCTCGCCGAGGGCCCGCTCGCCCTGGGGGCCGTGTTGTTCTTCCTGCTCTCCGCCAATACCTTAGGGCGAAGCGTGGCGAGTGCGCTGCGTCCCCTCAAGCGGCGCGAAGCGGAGATTCCTTACACGCTGCTGGGCATCGGCATTTACTCTCTGCTGATGACGTTCACCGCGCGTCTGCCGGTGAACTACTCCGCCGCGTGGGGCCTGCTGCTCGCGTTACCTCTTGCCCGCGATCCGCAAGGGATTGCCCGCCGCCTCGGCGGTTGGTTTGCGGAGCTTCGATCCATCGAGCTTGCTACGTGGCGTGAGCGGGCTGCTCTCGTTCTGCTGCTGTTCGTCCTCTGCATTCACTGGCTCGCCGCGCTGCAACCGGAATACAGCGCCGACGGTCATGGCCATGCATCTCGCCGTGCCGGCCGACATCGCGGCGCACCACGTCATGACATTTCGTCCCGATATGTTTGTGTGGTCGGTGATGCCGATGGCGGCCGACTTCACTTACTCCATCGTCTACCTCATGGGCGGCGAGGCGGCGGCGAGCCTGCTCAATTTCACGCTGCTAGTGATGATCGTCGCTCTGCTCTATCGCGCTGCCCGACAGTGGCTGCCGCGCGAAGGGGCTATGTTGATCGCCGCGCTCTTCGCCAGCACGCCTCTGGCCCACCTGGTCACGGGATCGCTGTTCATCGAGAACTTCGTAGCGGCCATGATTCTCGGCATGGCGATCGAACTCTGGCGGTTCCACGACACCGGCGAGCGGCGCCATCTGTGGTTCGCGGCAGCACTCGGTGGAACCGCGGCGTCCGCCAAACTGGGCGCGTGCGCGTTTGTCCTGGCCGCGCTTGCAATCGCAGCGGTGGAAACAAGACGCCGCCGCGCGCTCCAGCCGGCGCTGGCGGCGGCCGGGTTGCTGCTGGCGTTCGCTGCGCCGCCCTATCTCATTGCTTATGCCAAGACCGGCAATCCCGTTTTTCCGTTTCTCAACAGCCGCTTCCCTTCCTGGCTGCTTGAACACGGCGCCGAGTTTAAGAACAACCAGTTCAAGCAGCCTCTCTCGTGGAATGTTCCCTTCGATCTTACGTTTCACACCGGTCTCTACATCGAGGGCCTCAAGGGCGCTTTTGGCTTCCAGTACCTGCTGCTGATTCCGCTCGCCGCCATCGCCTTCTTCGCGGCCCGCAATTATGGCGCGCGCATCGCGGCGGCGATCGCGCTGGCCGGAGGCGCAATGGTCATGGCCTCGCAGCCCTATGCACGCTATGTTTATCCCGCGATGCCGCTGCTCACCATTCCCTTCGCGTGCCTTGCGGCGCGATTCGCGCTCAGCCAACGCCGGCTCTATCTCTCTCTGTTCGCCGCGATCCCTGTTTGCATTGCGTTAAATGTCTACTTCATGCCGGCGTCGGGCTGGTATCACAAGGACCTTTACGCTCCCGCCATCTTTCGGCGCGACGGGCGCGCGCGCGTCATCCGCGAAGGCGTTCCTCTGCGCGACGTCACTATCCGTTTCCGCAAAATGCGTCCGAACGACCATGTGCTGCTGCTGGGGGAAGAGGACCTGGCTGACGCCGGTTCGACTGCTTACGAATACCACTGGCATCAATACGGAGTCTGGAAACAGATTGCCAATGCTGCAACGGTGACGGACCTGCGTCACGTATTTTCGCGCCTCGGCATCCGCTATTTCATCGCGCGGCGGCCGGGTCCCGACGACGATCTGCTCTCGCCCTCCGCCTTAGCGGAATTCGTTGCGAACTGCACTGCGACGATGATCGAAAACGGCCGATTTTACGCGGCCGAGATCACTCGCGAGTGCGATAGCTTGAGCGACTCCTGCGCTCGAAGCGAAGCTGGAAGGAATGCCGCCCGCACTGGTTTCTGCGGGAGAGTATGACGATTTCGACGCCGCGCTCCGCTTCCATGGTGTTTGGATACGCAGCAGACACTTCGACGGTCCGTTTCGCCACTCGATCAGCTATACGGATTCGCCGGGCGCCAAAGCGAGTTTCGCGTTTATAGGCAACTCGTTAACCTACGTGTTCACGAAGTCGTTCAACCGAGGTATCGCGAATTTGGAAATCGACGGTGCGCCCCACGAGATCGATCTCTACGCCGCGACAAGTCAATGGCAAGACCGCATGGAGTTTTGCTGCCTCGGCCGCGGCAGACATTTGGCCGTGTTGCGAGCCACCGGTAGGAAGAGGGCGGAAGCGATGGATGCCTACATCGACCTGGACGCGTTTATCGCACGCTAGCGCTAACCGGCGGGAGGAGTTCCCGCAGGTCTGAGATCCAATAATCGGGCTCGAGTCGGGCGATTTCCTCGTGCTTGCCGTAGCCGTAACGGACGGCGCAAGTCTTCACGCCGGCGCGTTTGCCAGCGATGATGTCGCTGAGGGAGTCACCTACCATGAGGGAGTCTTCAGGATCGGCGCCAAGGGCTTCGAGACCGCGGAGGATTACGTCGGGTGCGGGCTTGCAGGGGAAGCCGTCTGTGCCTTGTACGTGATCGAAATATGGCAGCAGGCCGAACTGGTCGAGGATGGCGCGCGATCCGTTGGTGCCCTTTGTGGTGGCGGTTGTTTTGCGAGCGCCGAGTGCGGCCAAGCCTTCCGCGACGCCTGGGTAGATAGTGGTGAGCTTGTGGCCGCGCGCGGGATAATGCGTGCGGTAGATCTGCACCAGTTCATCCATCTGCTGTGGGGTGTAGTGGGGCAACACATCGCCGAAGCAATCGACAAGATGCAGGCCGATGAAGCTGCGCAGGTATTCGAATGTCAACGGACCGCACCCGGTGGGCTCCAGGGTCTGCTGAATCGCTCCGCAGATATCGCTCGCGGAATCGAGCAGCGTTCCGTCAATGTCGAAGAGATAGGCTCCGAAAGCGAGGGATCACGCCGGCTGCGGACGCTCCCCTTCGGTGAATCCCGGGACGCGGCGGCCGGTCTCGGGGCGGATTACTTGCTGCGTGTTGTCGGCGGTATCCTTCGTGCCCGAAGTGGATTGCGGGGGCAGATCGCCGCCCTTGATGATCTGCATCACTTCGTTGCCATCGAGGATCTCGCGAATGAGCAGTTCCTCGGCGATTTTGATGAGCGCTTCGGAATGTTGGTCGATTACACCAGCGGCGGTGTCGTAGCCGCCCTGGACCAGTTTCTTCACCTGCTCATCGATGCGGATGGCGGTCTCTTCGCTGTAGTCGCGGTGCTGCGCGATTTCGCGGCCGAGGAAGATCTGCTCTTCCTTCTTGCCAAAGCTAAGCGGGCCGAGCTCGCTCATGCCCCATTCGCAAACCATCTTGCGAGCCATGTCCGTGGCGCGTTCGATATCGTTGCCCGCGCCCGTAGTCATGTGGTGCATGTACCTCTCTTCGGCGATGCGGCCGGCCATAAGGATAGCCAACTGGGCGAGGAGATAGTCTTTGTTGTAGGAATGCTTATCGTCGATCGGCAACTGCATCGTTACGCCGAGCGCCATACCACGCGGAATGATGGTGACCTTGTGCAGCGGGTCGGCATTGGGCAGCAAGGCGGCGACCAGCGCGTGACCGGCCTCGTGATAGGCCGTGTTGCGTTTTTCCGCGTCGCTCATGACCAGCGATTTGCGCTCCGCGCCCATCAGGATTTTATCCTTGGCGAGTTCGAAATCGATCATCATGACTACTTTGCGGTTTTGGCGCGCGGCGTTCAGGGCGGCTTCATTCACCAGGTTGGCCAGATCGGCGCCGGCGAGACCCGGTGTGCCCCGAGCCAGCACGGAAAGTTCAACGTTATCGCCCAGCGGAATCTTTTTGGTGTGCACGCGCAGAATGGCTTCGCGGCCTTGCACGTCGGGACGGCCGACGACCACGCGGCGGTCGAAACGGCCGGGGCGGAGCAGCGCAGGGTCGAGCACGTCGGGGCGGTTGGTGGCGGCGACCAGGATGACGCCTTCGTTGGATTCGAAGCCATCCATCTCGACGAGGAGCTGGTTCAGAGTCTGCTCGCGCTCATCGTGACCGCCACCTAAACCGGCGCCGCGATGGCGGCCGACGGCGTCGATTTCATCGATAAAGACGATGCACGGAGCGTTCTTTTTGCCCTGTTCGAAGAGATCGCGCACGCGGCTTGCGCCGACGCCGACGAACATTTCGACGAAGTCGGAACCCGAGATGGAGAAGAAGGGCACGCTGGCTTCGCCGGCGATGGCGCGCGCCAGAAGCGTCTTGCCGGTGCCTGGTGAACCGATCAGCAGCACGCCTTTGGGGATGCGTCCGCCAAGCTTCTGGAATTTCTGCGGTTCGCGGAGGAATTCGATGATTTCCTGTAACTCTTCCTTCGCCTCCTCTACGCCTGCGACATCCTTGAATGTGACTTTCTTTTGTTGCGTGGAATGCAGACGGGCGCGGCTCTTGCCGAAGCTAAGCGCTTTGTTTCCACCGCTTTGCATCTGGCGCAGCATAAAGATCCAGAAGACGATCACAACGATAAAGGGAGACGCCTGCACCAGGATCGTGACCCAGCCCGACGAGCTTTCGCCTTTATAGTTAACCGTGACCTTGTTGTTGTAGAGGAGCGTGTAGATTTCGGGATAGTTGGGAGGAAGTTGGGTGGTGAAGCCGACCGGATTTTGTACGTAGTCGCCGTGAACGTCGGAACCGGTGATGGTTACGTCCTTGACCTCTTTATCCTGCACCTTGCTGACGAAATCAGTCAGCGAAATCTGCACCTCTTTCTTCGCCGTGCCGGATTTGACGACCACGAACAGCATTCCAGCCAGAACCAGCAAAACCGCCCAAAATAATAATGATTTTAAGTTAGAACTCACGAAGCCTCCGCACCATCTAAGCCCGACACCACTCTAATAGACGCCAGCCGGCATCTTTCCGATTCCCGTATTTGCAACACGCGCTGACTGCCGGCGCACGCCGCAAAACCGGCGGCCACACCGAACCGCCGCGTCCACACTATGGATTCACCGTCGATCAGGACCGGCCAGTGCCGGCGCTCCCACAATGGGATACGAAATTCCTGGAACAGCGACTTGATCTTTTCGCTATGCGAGCGGCCCACCGGTTGGTATTGATCCCCAGGCCGCCAATTCCGCAGGATCAATGAACCGGACAGACGATCCCGGTCCAGCCAACCCATGTCTTCATTATATACGCATGTGATCGAATTGAAATCTGGCGGATTTTCAAGCAGTTCCAGGGAGATTTCGACGCCGGCGACTGGGGCGCGGGCAATTCCGGGAATAGGCGCCTCGGCGCGGTAGTTGCGGTCAGAAAGGCTATCGGCGAGGATCGGCCCAAATCTTAACCAATTGAAGGAGCGAAAGACGTCGATGCCAGGCGCCTGCACGCGGCCGTGGCCTTCGGGCGCGGCGGCCATGGCGAGAATGGCTTCGACGTGGAGGAAATCGATGCCGCGCAAATCGCCTTTGACGCGCTCGATGGCGCGACGGACCATGCGACGCGCGGCGGCCAGCGGCAAAGGCGCCAGGTTCTCCACATCTATAAAGACGAAGCCGTTCGCCTCGGTTAAACACCGGATGGCCAAGCGATCGATTTCGGCCTTCCAATAGGACTCCTCGGCGCGAGCCCATTCGGCGGTTTGGGCGAGGGTTTCGCGGAGGGCGGAGTTCCAGTCGCGCTCGAGTTGCGGCAACAGGTTGTGGCGGATGCGGTTACGGGCGAATTGCGAGGTGAAATTGGTGGAATCTTCGCGCCAGGGAAGGGCGCGGTCGCGAAGATATTGTTCGATTTCGGCGCGGCGAGATCTCGATCAGCGGGCGAACGATGCCGTGCTGTGTGGAGGGGCGGATGCCGGCTAATCCCGCCGTTCCGGAACCGCGCAGGAATCGGAAAAGGACCGTCTCGGCTTGATCGTCGCGGGTGTGCCCGGTGGCGACGCACGCGAGGGATGCCTCGCGCAATCGCGTCGCGGAAAAAGGCGAGGCGGGCTTCGCGGGCGGCCTGTTCCAAGTTGTCCGTCAGGATCAAGATGGGCTTCGCGCACCCGCACATTCCATCCGAGGGTGGCGGCGAGTTCCCGCACGAAGGCAGCGTCGGCGCGCGATTCTTCGCCGCGCAGTCCGTGGTCCAGATGGAGGACGGTCAGTGCAAGATTCCACTCACGGGAGAGTTCCGTGAGCAGGTGCAGCAGACATACGGAATCCGCGCCGCCCGAGACTGCTACGCCAACACGGGCGGCGCGCGTGAACATGTTATAACGGGTGATGACTTCGGCGACCCGCTGGAGCACAGTTCGATTGTAGCCTCTCCCTTCGATTCCCTATGGACATTCAAGACCGCGCTTCTCGGATTAAGCTGCTGCTTATGGACGTCGATGGCGTCCTCACCGACGGCAGACTCTATAACGTGCCGGGGCCGGATGGCCAGATGGTGGAAACGAAGGGCTTCGATTCGCAGGACGGGATTGGGCTGACGTGGCTTAACTGGAACGGCATAAGGACGGGTGTGATCAGCGGCCGTCAGTCACCCGCGACGGTCGAACGCGCGCGGCAGCTCAAGATGACGTATGTCTACCAGGGACATATCGAGAAGATTCCGATTCTGGAGGAGATTCTGGCCGATGCGAAGGTGTCCTCGGAAGAAGTGGCATACATCGGAGACGATTTAACGGATACCGTGATTATGCATCGCGTTGGGTTCGCGATCGCGGTGGCGAATGCGCGGGCGGAGGTCAAGGGTGAGGCGCATTATGTGACCGCGGCCTCCGGCGGCGAAGGCGCCGTGCGAGAGGTAGTGGAGTTGATCTTGAAGGCGCAGGGACTGTGGGGCGGGATCTTGAAGCACTATGAGTTAGCAGACGAGAGAGCGGCTGGCAATCTTTCCTGACGATTGCCGCGGATTATCCCTTCGCCAATTCCCGGACAATTCGCAATGTGCGATCGATCTCTTCCGGGCTGTTGAAGATGTGCGTGCTTTGGCGTAGTGCTACACCTGACGACGAGCGGGGCCGCAATCGGCCGCGACGCCACATTTCATCCTGTAACTGAGCGCCATTGTAGCCCTCGATTCCGTAGACTGTGATTCCGGCGTTGAGTTTAGCGTCGGAGGGCGTGTACAGCTTTACCTTGGGAATGCCGGCAAGGCCTGCGCGGAGATAGTCTCCCAGATACTTAATGCGCTGTTGCACGCGCTCGGGGCCGATCTGGAAATGGAAATCCATCGCGGCATCCGCGCCCATTAGCACGGGGAGACTGCCAGTACCACGTTGCGAAAGGCGATAGCCGTTGTCTTTGTCGTTGTCATAATTGCCGCTGCAAATGCTCGGCCATACTTCGCGGCTGCGCTCCGAACGCAGGTAGAGAAAGCCGTTGCCGGCGGGCGCCAGCAGCCACTTGTGGAAGCAACTCACGTAGGCGTCGCAGCCGATGTCTTTCACGTCGACGGCGATATGTCCCACGGTCTGCGCCCCATCGATCACGGTAAGGATGCCGCGCCGGCGGGCTTCGGCGCAAATCTCTTTTACCGGCAGTATGGCGCCGCTGCCGGAGATCATGTGCGAAATGGCGATGACACGGGTGCGCGGCGTGATGGATTGGCGCACGATATCGAATATCTCTTCGGCGCTGTGCGCGGGCTTGGGGATTGTCATCTTCGTGACTACGCCGCCGCGGCGCTTTACAGCGTTGAGCCACGAGCTCTGGCCGCCGGGATGCTCCTGATCGGTGATTAAAATTTCGGCGTCGGCGGGCAGATCGAGGCCACTGCCGACATAGCTCATCGAGCAGGTGTTGTTCTCGGTAAGCGAAATCTCCTTTTCATCGGCATTGAGGAGCTTCGCCATTTTGCCGCGCAGATCGGGATAATCGCCGTAGCCGCCGATCCACTCGGGGCCGCGGTAATCCCATTCGGCGACGTCGGTCGACATGCGGTGGATCTCGGCGATCATGCGGTCCACCACCGGCTTTGGCATGGCGCCGATGGTGCCGTTGTTGAAGAAGACTTTGTCGCGCGCCAGCGGGAATTGTTCGCGCACTTTTGCCCAATAGGCTGGGTCGTTGGCGCGAGCGGGCTGCGGCAAGGGCGCCTTGCTGCGCGTCGGCTGTGGCACTGGCGAACAATGGCGCTGCGAACGCGGAACGTAGAAAATGACGGCGATTAGGCATGAGAACCTCCTCGGTAAATCTGGTTACTTTGGTTCCGCCAGATTCGGAATCACGCAACGGAAGCCGATTGTGTTTACGGGCGCTATTTTCAAGGCTGGAAATCGACCCATTTGATTTTAATCGATGACGAGAGGCCGGATGACGCTGCTGGCGCCTAGATCACCAAGATGCTGAGATCACCGCTCACATCGGACGAAAGATGGCGCGACGCAATTTGCAGAGATAGAATGATATCCATCATGGCCGAACAAAACTACGCCAATCACCGCCGTACCGTACCGCTGTTTCATTTCGTGCTCATGCCGTTGCTGCTGTTCACTTTGATCGGCTCCATCGTCAATCTCACGCAATCGGTTGGAGACCATGAGCGTATCTACAGCGCCACGCTCATCGTTGTATTGAGCGTTGCGGCCATTCTCACAGCCCTTTTCGCGCGCATGTTCGCAGTGAAGGCGCAAGACCGCGCCATCCGGGCGGAAGAGAACCTGCGCCATTTAGTAATCGCCGGCAAACTGCTCGATGCGCGGCTGAGCGCCTTGCAGATTGTGGCGCTGCGGTTCGCTAGCGACGGCGAATTCGTGACGTTGGCGCAACGCGCGGCGGAGGAGAACATGAAGCCGGATGATATCAAGCGCGCGATCAAGCAATGGAAGTCGGACGATTACCGGGTCTAGTCGCCCTCGTGACTGATGACTGCCCCGCGGGTTGCCGCCAAACGCTCTCGATAGCGCCGCTGCTGTGTCTTGCGATAGGCTGGGGCGCTCATCCCGGCCGCGGCGGCCCGTTTCGCCAACTCCTGTGCGCCCAGAGTGGCGCCTTCCCATAGGCGGAAGCCCGCGGTTCGCGAATAGCTCGCATCGCAATCGAATCCGAACACCGCAACCGACGGCAGCGGCCGCGAATAGTTGTCGGGTAGCCCGACGGCTTCAAACGGAAACGAAGACGCCCAATCCATGTGATAGCCCGCCAGCATTCTTGTGGGGCTTACCGATGCCTGGGCGTGCGTCACGCAGTTTCCGGCCGGAATACCGTATCGCCGGCGAAGCATTTCGGTCAGCATCGCGATGGCTCGGATCTGCGCCGCCGTGACCGCCGCGTCTGACTGTCCCGGCTGCGTCCGTGTTTCCACGGCAACGCCGAGAAAGCTCTCGTTCAGGTTTACATAGAGCCACTTCTCATCGGCCCAGACCGAATACCCGGCGTGCTCCGCCGCATCCGCCTCCCGCACCACGCGGAAGACCCTGCCGAAGCGATCGATGACGAAGTTGTAGGCCTTTTTTCGCTGCACGTACTCAATCAGTGCTTCGCCCACCTTGACGAGCTTGCCGTTTTGATCGGGCTCAAAGGGCGCCTGCAGGCTTTCGGTGGTGTGAAAAACGATGCCGGCGGGCGCCGTCCGGCGTTCCGTGGCGGAATTCGATTGATCCGCAGCGAATGCCAGGTACGAGCGCGGATGATTCGCAGTGGAAAATTTGTTGTCTATCCGCAGACCGTTGCTATAAGTCTCAAAAGCGGCGGTCTGTTCTACCGGCCAGATTTCCTGTGGCGATTCTTCCTTCGGTATGGACAGTCCGGCAGGAATGGAAACCGCGGCGGAAGTTTTCACCGGCACGCCTGGGGCGGCCTCGGAGCTACCGGACGCGCTCGCCTTCCTCACGTCCAGGAAGCGGATGGCCGCTGAGACAAACACCAGCGCAGCCAGTGCGACTCCCACCCGACGCCAGCGCCAACGGCGCTTGCGCCGGCGCCGGCTGCCACGCCGGAGCGGCAGCCTTCAGGAATCGCAGACGAAGCACTGGGTCGGATATGCAGCGCGCCGTCCAGTCGACCCAAGGCGTTCCACCAGGGGAGGCATTCATAGCTATTTTCTTCGACGGAATTCGCTCGAAACCTTATATCCGCCTCGGAGAAACCGGCTCGATGCATGCGGAAACTCCCCTATTCCTTCTCATGTCTTAGGGATATACAGTGATCGATCCATCCAGCCGTAGAAATTCATGAGAAACATCGCTGGTGGATCGCACTGAATAGTTGAGAATCGAGCAATTCACCGGGATGCGCCGTGCGGCGCGGAAGCGCTCACGTTTCGATTGGAAGGAGTTTCCGCTTATGTTTCGAAAGCTGTTTCAGTCTTCATCCGCGGGCGTCGAGATCGCCGACTTACACGAGGAGTCGCTCGATGCCTTGGCGGGCAACATTAACCGATCGCAGACTCGCGATGCCGAGAGTTCGCCTAGGAGTGTGGGCTTGGGAAAATTCGAATCGTTCGACGACATTTATCGCAGCGGGCCGGTCAACCAGCCCGCTCTGGCATACGACATTATGAAGGTGGCGCAGATGCTGGAGAGCCCGCATATCGCTAGCCTGTCCGCCGAATCCAAACGCGGATCCCTCATGATGGCGCTCGAGGCCGCCAACGCCGAGCCCAAGGACATCCTGCAGGACGCCATGGTCCGCCAGCGGGCGCTCAGCGATTACGAAGAGTCGCAGCAGAAGAAGTTGCGCGATTTCGAATCCTACAAAGCGGAGCTGAACCGCGAGATTCAGGAGGAACTGGATCGTATCAATGGGGAATATCTGGCGCGTATCCAAGCTAATGTCAACGAGGTCGCCAAACAGCAGGACTCGCTGCGCGCCTGGCAAAAATCTAAACAGCGACGAGTTGACGGTGATGGCGGAGGCGTGCGGCTATCTGGCGCCACCCGACGTTACGGCGAATAATCTGGCGGCAGCGCTCGACCGTGCCGCGCGCCGCTAGGAGGCGCAGCCATGATGGAGGTTTTGGCTCTAGGCGTCGCGACGGCGTTTGCCGGTTACCTCGCCTTGCACCGCACGCGCCAGCGCGTTTCTCGTGAAGAACTGCCGCGCATCCGGCGGCTATCGGATGAGATGCGGCGATCCGAAGTTTATCCCTTTGAATAATGAATCGAAATAATGACCATCCGCCTTCCGGACCGCCGAGTTCTGAAAGCGGCCTCGTAAGGAGAGAAGCGTGAGCACCGAAGAAAAAGACGCCAATTTGCCCGTTGGGCTGGACGTGGGCACCAGTCGCATTGTCGCAGCGCGCGGCCGGGACAAAAACTGCCGTTACGAGACGCAGTTGAATGCGTTCATCACCCTGCCGTACTCCAAACTCGCCGAAAACCTGTTGACGCGGGAGGAGGTGTTCCACGAGGTCTTCGACAACGAGATCGTGATCGCCGGCAATGACGCGCAGCAATTCGCCGAGGTCTTTCACGTAGAAACCCGGCGGCCGATGCTGCAAGGAGTGCTCAACCCTCGCGAGCCCCACGGGGTTCGCGTGATCCGCCGCATCATTACGCAACTGATTGGCAAAGCCGCGTTCGAGGGCCGCAAACTCTTCTACAGCGTCCCGGCCGCTTCCGTGGGCGACGACCTTGGAATCGCGTATCACAACGCCACCATTAAGCAGATCGTCACCGAGCTTGGCTATGAGGCTCATCCCATCGAGGAAGGCTTGGCCGTGGTATTTGGCGAAATGTGCGCCTCCAACTACACCGGCATCGGCATCTCCTGCGGCAGCGGCATGTGCAACGTGTGCCTGGCGCGTGCTATCGGTTCCGGTGATTAGCTTCAGCGTCCCCAAGGCCGGCGATTACATCGATTCGCACGCGGCCGCCGTCACCGGAGAGATCGCCACCCGTTTGCGCACACGAAAAGGAGTGTGGATTCCGCCTCAACGGATTCACCGGCGACCGCATGAAGAACGCGCTCACCATCTACTACCAGGAAGTGATCGAAACCCTCGCGTTCAGCTTGCGCGCCAAGCTCTCATCGTCGGAGAAGCTTCCCAAGTTCGATCGGCCGGTTCCTCTGGTGCTCAGCGGCGGCACGGCTATGCCTAAAGGGTTCCTCGATCAGTTCATCGCCGCGCTACGCACGCAGGATTTCCCGGTCCCCATTCAGGAAGTTCGCATGTCGGACGACCCGTTGAACTCCACAGCGCGCGGCGCCTTGATGGCTGCTGCCTGCTGACCGCCTCTTGCATTCATTCCCCCGCGGCTAAGACGGAACCGGACGCATCCAGCGTGATGTTACGATAGTTTCTTGTCAGGTCTCGGGCTCCGTGCAATGGACGGCTGCAAACCCCGCCAGGTCCGGAAGGAAGCAACGGTAGTGGTGCGGTTCGTGTGCCGCGGATTACCCGGGGCCTGGCATACTGGCCTGTGATCGCCCGGACGCCCGCCCCATGTACCAAGTCATCGCACGCAAATACCGGCCCCAGACGTTTCAGGACGTGGTCAATCAGGAGCACGTCAAAGACCACCCTCGAAAACGCCATCGCGCAGAATCGCATCGCGCACGGCTACATCTTTTCCGGGCAGCGCGGCACCGGCAAAACCACCATGGCGCGCATCATGGCGCGCTGCCTGAACTGCATCAATGGACCCACCGCCACGCCTGCGGCGTGTGCGCCAGTTGCCTCGAAATCACCTCGGGCGGCGGTACGGTCGACGTGATCGAAATCGACGCGGCCTCCAATCGCGGCATCAACGAAATGCGCGAACTGCGCGAGAACGTGCGCTATCAGCCGGCGCGCGACCGCTACAAGATCTTCATCGTCGACGAAGCGCACCAGATCACCAACGAAGCCTTCAACGCGCTGCTGAAGACCATCGAAGAGCCGCCGCCAGTGGGCGGTATTCATCCTCTGCACCACGGAGGCGCACAAGATCCCCGCCACCATCGCATCGCGCTGCCAGCACTTCAGTTTTCGCTCGGTGGATTTCGACGATCTGATCGGCGCGCATGGCGTGGATCTGCGGAGCAGGAAGGCATCGAAGCCGATCCGGAGGCGCTCGCCGTATTGGCGCAGGCCGGCGAAGGCAGCGTGCGCGATTCGCTTTCGGCGCTTGATCAGGCGATCGCCTGCTGCGGCGCGAAACTGAACGCCGCCGGAGTGCGCGCGCTGCTGGGCGCCTTCTCGCTCGAATCGCTGGAGCGGGTCAGCCAGGCGCTAGCCGATGGCGATTCGCTGCGCATGCTTGAGGTGGTGGACGAACTGGAGCGCAACGGCCACAACCTGCAGCACTTCGCGCGGGAGCTGGCGCGCTATCTTCGCAACCTGCTGGTGGCGCGGATCGCCGGCGCGGACGACGCGCGCGCTGATCGCCGCCTCGCCCGCGCAGCGGCAAAGCATGGCGGACATCGCGGCGCAGTTTTCCGAAGAGGACCTGACGCGCTACCTGCAGCTCTGCGCTCGATCTTTTCAAGGATCTGCAATCCTCGCTGCAGCCGCGCTTCCATCTGGAGATCGGACTGCGTGCGGCTGGTGCAGGCCGGCCGGCTGTTGCCGATCGAGGAAGCGCTGGCGTCGCTTCGGAGGAGAATCGCCGCCGGCGCACAACCGTCCGGTGCGCGCCAGCGGCGCCTGCCGCCAACACCTGTCGTCAAGCGCAACCGCGGCGGCCATCGCCCTTCGAGCTCGATCGCGCCAAGAAGGCGGCATCGCGGCCGTCCGAGCCGCAATCTTCAGGCGCCAACGCGCTCGCGCCGCAGCCTGAGCCCGAATTTCAAGCAAAGCCTCACGCCGCGCCTCGAACGGGCGACTGGCGCGAGCAGCTGCACGCGGCGCTGATGGAACTTGGCATGCCGTTTACGGCCGACGCTATCGAGAACGCGCGCGTGGTCGAGAACGGCGGGCGAGTTGCAAGTTTTCACCACCAAAGCCTACTCGCTGGCGCTGAGGCCCGACGATCTGAACAAGGCCATCCGCCACATGGGTGAGCGTCCGCTGCGCGTCAGAGTCGTCGTCGGCGCCGCGAGCGGCCTGACGCCTCGGCCGAACCGGTCGCGCCTCTGGCCGCTGCGCCCCCGCCGACGGAGGACGAGGCCACCGCTCGCGCGCTGGCCAATCCCGAAGTGCAGCGCTTCCGCGAAGTCTTCGGCGGCGAGATCCGCAAAGTTCGAAATCTCAAGGAGTAGCAACGTGAAACTACCCGGCAACATGCAGCAGATGATGCGCCAGGCGCAGCAGATGCAGGAGAAGCTGCAGCAGGAGATCGCGCAGATCAAAGTGGAGGCCACGGCGGGCGGCGGCATGGTCACGGTTCAGATGGACGGGCAGAAGAACCTGCTGGCGGTGAAGATCGATCCCGAAGTGGCGGGCGATGTCGAGATGCTGCAGGACATGATTGTGGCCGCCGGCAACGAAGCCGTGAAGAAGGTGGACGGCGAGATCAAGCAGAAGATGGGCGGGATGCTGGGCGGCATGGGCCTGCCTCCCGGCCTGTTCTAGCGGCCGTCGACCGATGCCAGATTTTGCCGAACCGCTCGCGCGGCTCATCAATGAATTCAAGCGGCTGCCCGGCATCGGACAGAAATCCGCGCAGCGCATCGCCTTTCACGTGCTGCGCGCCAGCCGCGACGACGCCGAGCACCTGGCGCAAGCCATCCTCGACGTGAAGGATAAGCTGGGCCTCTGCACGGTCTGCAACAACATCAGCGACGGCGAGCTCTGCCAGTATTGCCGCGACCCGAACCGCGACGCGCGCGTGGTCTGCGTGGTGGAAGAGCCGCACAACATCGTGGGGATCGAGACCACGCGCCAGTTCGACGGCCGCTACCACGTGCTGCACGGCGCGCTTTCGCCGCTGCGCGGCATCGGCCCCGAGGCGCTCAAGATCAAGGGACTGGTGGAGCGCATCGGGCAGGGCGAAATTCAGGAAGTCATCGTGGCGACCAACCCCACGGTGGAAGGCGAAGCCACGGCGGTCTACCTGGCGCGGCTGCTCAAGCCGCTGGGCGTCAAGGTGACGCGCATCGGCATGGGAATTCCGGTGGGCAGCGATTTGGAATTCGCCGACGAAGTGACCATCTCGAAGGCCATGGAAGGCCGCCGGGAGATGTGAAGTGCGATAGGCCGGGGTACCCTCTGGGTCCGCCTGTCGATGCACTGAAGGCGCAGGTCGCTTATTTGAAGCCCTTGCGCACGCCAGAAGCCGTGCGCCACTATGTTTACTATGAACCGCATCGTGCTTGCCGCCCTGTTTGCGGCATCCATAACCTACGCGCAAGGCCCTGGAGGAGGATCGCCGCTCCTTCGAGCTGCCAACGCCGACGATCTGTCGGGGAAGTTCAAAGAGGCGCGCGAGCTCTATCAGCAGGCTATTGACGAGGCGGCGACGCTTTCCGCGAAGTCCGCCGCTCAGCGGCAACTGGCTATGTCCTACGCCTTCGAGGGCGATTGCAAGAACACGGCGAAGTACGAGGATCTCGCGGCGGGTTATTACCGCGACAATGCCGACGCCAACGATCGCTTTTACCAGCAAGGCGAGCTTTACGACGAAGCAGCCCGCGTCTGCATCGATGTGGGCGATCTTGCGACGGCCGAAGAGTATTACAAAAAAGGCCGTGACGCGGGGTTGAAACAGCCGGATATCCCCGCCGACCGCGTGAAGCTATGGAACTTCCGCTACGAGCATGCCATGGCGCGCATCGCCGTCCGGCGCGGCAACAAAGCCGAAGCCGAGAAGCACGTCGCCACCGCCAAACAGTTGGTGGACGGCATGACCAATCTCAAAGCGCAGCAGCAGGCGTTCCTTCCTTATCTGACGGGTTACGTGGCGTTCTACACCGGCGATTACAAAAAGGCTTTGGAAGATTTCCAGCAGGCGCAGCAGGATCCGTTCATCCAGTGCATGATCGGCGAGACGTACGAGAAGCTGGGCGACAAAGACAAAGCGACGGAGTATTACCGCAAAGCGGCCGGTGTGCAGGGACACAATCCGCCGGCTGCTTATGCGAAGTGGTTCACGCACAAGAAGCTGGGATGAGCGGTCGCGCGAATCTTTTCGGCGGCCTTGGGGAGCGGCGGTTCGCGCGAATTTGCAGCACTGACGAATGGCTCGAACCAGTTCGATACTTGTCGGAGATCTCATCCGGACGGTCGTGATGCAACTCCGGCTCGACATCGAACGTCGAGAAAATCAGTGATCAAATCGGTATTCCTGCCAGGCAGGGTCTTGGCCTCTACGTCACTCGCACGGGTGCAGTGGTCTCGCTTGGGCACGCAATCTCGTGCGGGAGTCAGGAAATCGCTGAGCGTATGATCTCGCGGCGCACTTTCTTGTGCGGAACGGGCCTTTCGGCATGGGCGCAGAATGCCACTTTTTCCACCGACGTCAAAGTGGTTTCGCTGCTGGCCACTGTGCGCGACAGAGACGGGCGAGTAGTAAAGGACCTCAACAAGGAGGACTTCTCTCTCCAGGAAGACGGGAAGCCGCAGACCATCCGGTATTTCTCGCGCGAATCAGACCTCCCTCTCACGCTCGGCCTGCTGGTGGATACCAGCCGCAGCCAGATGGATGTACTGGAGCGGGAACGCAACGCCAGCTATACGTTCTTATCCCAAGTCCTGCGCGAGAAAGTAGACCGGGCATTTGTGGTCTCCTTCGATGAGAGAGTGCAGGTTTTGCAGGGCATGACATCCTCGCGAGAAGCGCTGGGCGCGGCACTCTCGCGCCTAGCGGTTCCGGGACGCGTTGCGACGCTGCTATACGAGGCCGTCCGTCAATCGGCCAATGGCTTGATGCGGAATGAGAAAGGGCGTAAGGCCTTCATCCTCCTGACGGACGGCGTTTCGTTCCGCGATAAGCCGAACATCGTCACGGCGATCGAATTCGCGCAAATGGCCGACACGATAATCTATTCCATCCGGTTCTCGGGCCACAATCCGGCTTACCGGCCTGGCAGGGCGATAGTAATGGGGATCGCGGCGGAGAACGGTAAACGCGCGCTCGAACGGATGGCGTCCGAAACCGGCGGCGAGGCCCTTGAAGTATCCAAGGAGAAACCGATCGAGAAACTGTTCGAAGAAATCGAAGAGTCGCTGCGCAACCAGTACAGCATCGGATACACGCCGGACCGAAAGAACGAAACAGGCAAGTTTCACAAGATTAAACTCGTTGTTAAGGACAAGTCCTTCACGGTGCGGACGCGCGAGGGCTACTACTCGCAATAAGGGCTTCATTCTTCGGCGCCGCGGGCCTGCGAACTCCGAAGATGGTCGTTCGTGCCCCTAGCGAAAGCGGCCCCACCTATAATGTGGTATGCGATCCGCCGCTATCCTTGCGCTCGTTGCGTTACCACTTTGCGCCCAGACTTGGGATCCGAAGATGCCCGACGCAGTACCCACCGTTTCGGGCAAAGTCGTCGAGGCAGCGACGCTCCGCTATATCGACGTGAAGAGCGGCGATGGCGCGCCCGCGCAGGCCGGCGAGCAGTACACGGTTCATTACACCGGCTGGCTGCGCGATGGCACGAAGTTCGATTCATCTATCGGCAAGAAGCCGCTTGAATTCGTGCAAGGCCGGCGGCAGGTGATTGCCGGTTGGGAAATGGGCTTCGAAGGAATGCGCGTGGGCGGCCAACGGCGTCTCTTTATTCCGTATCAATTGGCGTATGGCGAGCAGGGCAGGGGATCGATTCCTCCCAAGGCCGAACTGATCTTCGATGTGGAGCTTCTCAAAACCGATCCGGCGCCGCCTGCCGCAGCGGCGGCCGATGTCCTGTTTTCGCTGGCCAGTGTGGAAAGCGAAGTGATGCAACTCGCCCAGGCCGTTCCCGAAGAGAAATACAATTGGCATCCGGGTCCCGGCGTGCGTACGTTTCAGCAGGTGTTTCTGCATATCGCTTACGGCAACCATTTGATTTTGACCATCGCCAAAGGCGCCGAGCCGGACGACGTCAAAAAGATTATCGACGAGAACGGCAACATCGAACAGGGGCCCATCAACAAGGAAAAAACGCTCCGGGCGTTGACTGAAACGTTCGGCGAAATCCACGCCTATCTGGATGACGTGCGTGCGCAGGCGCTGACTCGCGACATGGAGTTCTTCGGCCAAAAGACGACGCGGCGCGGAATCCTGATTTGGCTCGATACGCATATGGGCGAGCATCTGGGCCAAGCCATCGCCTATGCGCGCATGAACGGAATTACGCCGCCGTGGTCAAAATAGCGCAGCGGGATACAATCCATAAGAACAGGAGAGATTTCATGGGTAAATTCACGGGCCTGATGGCGACTACGCTGTTCGCTTGCGCAATGGCGCAGCAGACCGGTTTTGCCCAGGCGGCTAATGGCAAGACGGCCGAGGAAGTCTACAAGAACATTGTGCAACTGAAAGGCACGCCCGCCGATCAGCTTTCAGGCGGCGATGCAGTTCATCTCGGCGTCGCTCGGCGTGGACTGCGCGTTCTGCCACGTCCCAAGGCAATTTCGCGAGCCGACGATAAGAGGCCCCAAGAAGACCGCGCGCGAAATGATGGCGATGACCGCCATGATCAACAAGGAAGCTTTTCACGGGCGCCAACAGATTACTTGCGAATCATGTCACCGGGGCGCGACCCACCCTGTATCCACGCCGCCAGTGCTCGAGAACGGATGCGGAGCCGAAGCCAGCTATCCCGCCGGCTCCGGCGGCTGGCGCCAACGCCCCAACGGCCGATCAGATCGTCGACAAGTACATCGCCGCGGTGGGCGGCGCGGACGCGATCCGCAGAGTCACCAGCCGCCAGGCAAAGGGTTTGGTCATGGCCAACGGAACGGAAACGCCGATCGAGCTTTTCATGAAAGCCCCGAACCTGCGCCTTTCGATTTCGCAAAATCCCAGCGGAGGGGGGAGCTTCACCGCGTACGACGGCAGCGCCGGGTGGATGGGCAGCACCGGGCACACGCGCACGCGCGAAATGTCGCCGGCCGAATCGTGGGCCACGCGGGCATCGACGCCGAGTTCTTAATTTACCACTGCGGCTCAAGGAGATGTTCCCACAGATGCGCCGCGGGAGGCCGGAGACGGATCAACGGCGCGAATGCGAAGTAGCTGATGGGGACGGCGCAAGGACATCCTGCCGGTGCGTCTCGATTTCGACGCGGAAATCGGGTCTTGTTACTTTGAGACTGGTGCGCTACGCGGATACTCCCATGGGCCGCAAACGCCACGCAGATCGATTATGCCGATTACCGCGATTCGGGTGGGGTCAAGATTCCATTCCGGTGGACGCTATCCCGGCCAATCGCGCGTTTCACCATACAGCTCTCCGAGGTGAAGAGCAATGTGGAGATCGATAGCGCGCGGTTTGCGAAGCCGTCGGGCGAGATCAAGTAGCGTTAGCCTTTGTAACGCCAGCGATCTTGCTGCCGGTTTCTTGCGCGTCTACCGCTTTTCACCATATGTAATGCTGACAGTGGTCGAGGCCCCGCTAGCATTGGCGACTGCCATCAGCGTCCGCTTTTCGCCCTCTTCGGCGGCCACTATCATTCCTCCCGACCCCGTGTTGGTATTCATGTTGACCTTCAGGCCGAGTTCTCCGGCCTTGTCGCGGTAGAAGTCGAGCACCTTGCGTGGGGGATCGGAAGTCGTGAAGGTGAAGCTGCCGCCTTGGCCCCCGCCGTTGTTATCGGTTCCCTTCGCCGAGAACACGCCGGTGTTGACCGCGCCGGGATATTTCGGCAGCCAGGAGGGCAAGTCGTTAGCGTCGCCACCGAACTGCACGGAGCCACCGCCGCCGCGGTCATCGTTGGCGGTGATACTGAAGCGGCCGTTGCGGGCTTGGTCGAAGGTTATGGTGCTTTCCTTTCCGGTTCGCCGATCGCGAATAGTGATGTTGCCAGCGCCGTTATCCGTGTTCACGACCTCGATATTCGGATTGCCTGCCGTAATGATTTTTGCTATCACCCCGCCGGGGTTGTTGCGGATGGCGCGGGCGGCGAAGAAACCGAATCCAACCAATCCCAGGATGCAAACGAAGAAGAATCCGAAGACTATGAGCAAAACCAGCACGACGGGGCTCATCCTGCGCGGCGCTCCAATGGGAGAAGGGGCTACCACACCTATTCCAGGCTGCGCGGGCTGAGGAGCATACGCGTGTGGCGGAGGCGCGTTGGGAACTGGTGGCGGCCCTTGGGCGACGCTGACGGGGGTGCCGCATTGCGCGCAGAACGCCCCGTCTACGTTCGCGCCGCAGGTGGTGCAGAAAGCCATGGCTTCCTCCTATATAAACTATCAGTTGAGTCTATCGCAGCTTCAGCTCGGCGTCGTGGTAATGCAGTACCAGGGATTTGATCGATTTCGTATTACCGCTGTAGGCGAAATAGAGGAAGCCAGAGATGGGCGCGCGCTGCGGACCATCGGGGAGCGCACATTCCACGGCAATCTGCGACGCCGAGGCGCGCGGTTCCCGCTCGATGCCGCCGGGCGGATCTGGCTGGGGAAGCGGGGTGGTGCGCGGATAACCGGGCGGATCGCCGTTAGGGAGCGGCGTGTGTGGCGGCGCGCCGAGCGTCACACGCCCGTTGGGCGTGCCTGCTGTGGCTTCGACGCTTGGCCGCTCCGGTTGCCAATCCGGATGATCGAGCGTCGTAGCGACGGTGTACGGATTCATCGGCATCAAGGCGATCTTCTTGCCATTGATAGTCAGTTGGAAATCGCCGTAGTTGATGTCGAGCTGCTTAGGCTTCTCTGACGCATCCTTGGGCGTGTCCTTGGGCGAGTAGAGGGCGACTTCGACTGTGATAAAGTCGCGCGCGATGTACATAGCTTCGCCGCGCGAAAAACTGTGGACCATGTATTCGGCGCCGATCTCGACGTCGCCGGATTTCGCGTGTGCCTCATAGTCGTCGGCTTTGGCCTTGGGCGTGGTGCCAAGGGCGTAGGCCGCCGGTTGGCGGGTCTGCGCGCCCGCCAGAGCCGCGAAGAGTAAGACGGCGACTACTCGCATTATGGTCGGTTGACGCGTACGGCGGAGCTTAGGTTCCCACCGATAAACATCCGGATTATCGCGTTCGGTAGTAGCATAGCAGGTGAGAAAATGCCCCCAACAAATTTGGCCGAACGATTCGCCATTCCGGACGCCCTGCGCTTCGAAGAAGGATCGGGCGGATTAACGCGCGCTGTCATCTCTACGCCCGCAGCGGATGCGGAAATTTATCTTCACGGCGCCCATTTGACGCATTGGAAGCCGCATGGCGCGGAGCCGGTGCTCTTCCTCAGCTCAAAGAGCTTCTATGAGACGGGAAAGGCGATCCGCGGCGGCGTGCCCATCATTTTTCCGTGGTTCGGTCCACGCGGCGATGGCCAGGCTGGTCCCATGCACGGCTTCGCGCGTACGATGGAGTGGGCCGTTGAAGGAACCGCTCTCGGTAAGGATGGAAGCGTCGAGATTGCGCTCGTACTCGGGCCCAACGAGGCCACCCGCGGCCTTGGGTACGATGCGTTTCACCTGCGATTCCGCGTGACCGTAGGCAGCAAGTTGAAAATGGAACTGGAGACCCGAAACGATGCGGCCGAGCCCCTCGAATTTCAGGAGGCGCTACACACTTATTTCGCCATCGGCGATATTTATCGGGTCCGGGTTTCCGGGCTCGGGGGCGCGGTCTACATCGATAAGACCGATGGGTTCCAACGCAAGCGGCAGGGCACCGATCCCATCCAGATCAAGCAGGAAACCGACCGTGTCTACGTGAACACGGCGTCCACTTGCGTGATCGGCGATCCGGCCTTGGGGCGCCGCATCATGGTCGAGAAGAGCGGCTCGGAAGCGACCGTGGTGTGGAACCCGTGGGAGGAAAAAGCCAAGACCTTCACGGATATGACACCCGAAGATTGGAAACACATGATCTGCGTTGAAACTGCGAATGCGGGCGACCATTCGATTCATCTTGCGCCCGGCGCATCGCATACGCTCACAGCTTCGATTCGCGCCGTACTTTAACGCTAACTGATTCGTGATAAGCTGTTTCCCGAGGACGTCCATGACCAGACGCGATTACCTGCAACTTGTGGCCGCCGGAGCCGCGGCCGCCGCTACGCCCGCCTTCGCTAATCCCGCAGGCGGCGATGCCGACCGTGAACAGCGCATGAAGTGGTGGCACGAAGCCCGCTTCGGCATGTTCATCCACTGGGGCCTCTACAGCCAGCTCGGCCGCCATGAATGGGTGATGGAAAACGAAGGCATCCCTGTGGCCGAATACGAACAACTAGCGAAGCAGTTCAAGCCGAAGCCCAACGCGGCGCGCGATTGGGCGCGGCTCGCCAAACTGGCCGGCCAGCGGTACATGGTGATGACCACCAAGCACCACGAAGGCTTCTGCCATTTCGATTCCAGGCTCACCAACTACTGTGCGCCCAAACAGGGCCCGGGCCGCGATCTGGTCAAAGAATACGTTGAGGCGGCGCGCGCCGAGGGTATGCGCGTGGGCTTCTACTATTCGCTGATGGATTGGCACCATCCCGATGGTGCGCGTTGCGCGACGGATGAAGCGGCGCGGCGGCGCTTCGTCGATTACATCCACGGCCAGATTCACGAGTTGCTGAGCAACTACGGCAAGATCGACGTGCTCTGGTACGACGTTTCGTGGCCGCTCGACGCGGCAGGCTGGGAGTCGGAAAAGATGAATGCGATGGTCTTTCAGCTTCAGCCGGAGATCATCGTCAACAATCGCAACAAACTGGATGGCGATTTCTCCACGCCTGAGCAAACGATCACGGCGGATAACAAGCGCGCGTGGGAAAGTTGCATGACCATGAACGACAGTTGGGGCTATCAACGCGCTGACGATGACTGGAAGTCACCCAAGACCGTCGTGCGGAATCTGGTCACTTGCGCGCACGATACCGGCAACTACCTGTTGAATATCGGACCCAAGCCGGATGGATCGATCCCCGAGGAATCGGTTGGGATCCTGACTAAGGTTGGCGGATGGATGCAGCGGAACGGCCCCACCATTTATCAGAGCGAGAAGTGCCAGCCGCGGCGCTCAAATTACGCCGGCTTTTCGCGCAAGGGCAACACGCTCTACATGCACGTGCATTTCTGGCCGGGATCGACCGTGGCGCTCGGCGGATTGCGCAACAAGGTGCAATCGGCGAAGCTTCTCGCAAGCGGCAAGGACGTGAAGTTCGAGCAAGACGATTTCAGGGTACGGTTTGTGGGGCTGCCCGAGAAAGCCCCGGACGATCCCGTCACGACGATCGCGATTGAATGCGACGGGGAGCCGCATCAAGATACAGACTACGTACGCAAAGAACGGCCAAGGCGCAACGCGTAGCCGTTGATGTGCGATAGGCCTCCTGGCCTGTCGATGCGCCGCAGGCGCAGGTGCGCAGGCTTCGCCTCGGAAATACGATCCGGGTTTTGCGCGGATATTCCGCTGTTTCGAAAAGCGGCATAATCGAATTGACGCAGGCTTCCGCCGCGCCGGCCTGCGCCTACGGCGCATCGACAGGCCGGGAGGCCTATCGCACTTGCACCAAGACCTTGCCGTGATCTACCACCACCGTGTCCGTATCGCCGATGCGGCCGTAGTTTTGTCCGTTCACCACTAGTTCGCCCGCACGGATTTGCACATCCGCATCGCGGCACGGCATGAAGCGGAACGAAGGTTGTCCGTTCACGTCCGCCAGTCGCTCGGGGGGTGGCACGCTGGTGCGGTAGCAATCGGTCACGCGCACCGTATGCCGGCCCACCTGCGCCTGCACTTCGCCGAACAGCAGGTTGTTCGAGCGGCTGCACGAAGACAAAACGACGGCGGCTAACAGAAGAAAAGCTCGCGTCATAGCCAAACTATAAACTACTCTGCGTTGCAAAGTCAATGCGGTTTGTTCCACCCGCGAGCAAAAAAGAGCGGCCGACTAAAGGAATTCGCGGCTGCGCGGAAACAAGGCGAAAGACGGCTGTCGGACAACTGCATCCGGGTGGAGGAGGGAACCATGGGACATCAGGATTTCGCTCTGACGGGTGAAACGGACTCGCCTCAACTTTCACTATCTCACCAGTCGCGAGTTTTCAACTAAAGGATTCAGCGCGTCAAAAGCACTGTCCACTGGAGGAGGAAATATGACACAGGCTGGGTAATATAAGACCCACGAAGTTCCACCAAGCTATACCAATACTTTGCCAACACTCACCCGAAGGATCGGCCCCGGCTCTCCGACGAAGAGTTCGCAACCAAGTACGGCGCATCTCCGGACGAGCTCAACCGGGTGACTGAGTTCGCCCGGTCGCAAGGCTTGGCGATCCTCGAGTCCCACGCCGGAAAGCGCACGGTGACCGTCTCGGGCACCGTCTCCCAGATGGAAAAAGCCTTCGCCGTGACTCTTGGCGAATACAAGCACGAATATGTAGAGGGCCGGAATCGAGAACCGCAGTCAGAAACGTATCGCGGCCGCGAGGGCTTCATTCACGTTCCGGCTGAACTGTCGGGAATTATCATTGGCGTGTTTGGCCTGGATAATCGCAAAATTGCCAAGCACGGCGCGGCTGGGGATCCCCCCAATACAAATCCGCTCACCGTTCCGGAGCTGGCGGCGCTTTACGATTTCCCAACCAACTCAGCGGCTGGGCAAACGATCGCCATTCTTTCCGGGGCGGCTATAAGCAATCCGATCTGGCTACCTATTACGGCAGCCTGCCCGCCTCCTATAAGAGCGCCTACCCGATGCCCACCATAAAGCCGATCCCAGTCACGGCTCCCAACGGATTTCCCGATGGGGAAACCACCCAGGACATTTGCATCGCCTTTTCCGCCGCGCCCGGAGCCAATGTTTCCGTGTACTTCACGGCGTTCAGCCAGTTTGGGTGGCATCAAACGATCAGCCGCGTGATTCATCCCAATCCTGGCGAACCGCATTGTTCCGTGATCTCCACCAGCTTCTACATGTCGAACGGCGACGACGCACCCTCGCTTGCGATCGAGGGGGTTACCCTGGCGTGGGTTCAGGCGTTCCACATGTCGCTTCATGACGCGGCGATTCGAAATATCACTTTCTGTGTTTGCTCGGCGGACTTCGGAGTGAACCTATCGGCATACTACGGCGGCTTTGACGGCAAACAGCATGTCTGCTATCCGGCCAGCGACCCGTGGGCCCTGGGGGTTGGTGGAACAACAGTCGGAAATATTGTCGGTTCCACGTTTGACGAATACGTGTGGAACGACCCTTCGGGCGGGTCCGATTGGGGGACCACCGGGGGCGGAATCAGCGACCATTTCCGCTGGCTGCCGCCGTATCAGGTGGGGGCAGGAGTTCCGCTTTCGCTGGTGGACGGCCACGTTGGGCGCGGAGTTCCCGTGGCGGGCAACGCAAGTTATAACAGCGGAATATCCGGCATCGTCGTAAACGGATTTCCCACGCTGGGGAACGGCACCAGTGCCTCCACTCCACTTTGGGCCGGCCTAATCGCCGTGCTCAACGCGGCGCTCGGCACGAATGTCGGCTTCATCAATCCGACACTGTATGCGCTGGGTTCGTTTGTGTTCCGGGACATCGATCCGCCGCCGGGTCCGCCCGACAATAGCAATGGGGGCGTTCAAGGCTATCCGGCAGTTCAAGGATGGGATGCGTGTACGGGATGGGGGAGTCCGAAGGGCGCCAGACTTCTCGCGGCGCTAGCACACGAGCCAGTGCTGGCAACTGCTATCGCGGGCCGCGGCAATTTCGGAAGCGTCTGTTGCGGGTCATTCAGGGATGAGTTGCTGACGATCAACAACGCGGCCCTTCCTAACACCAATAAACACGTGAGTATGGCTAGCCTGGGTTTGCTGTCTATCTCAAAGATCACGTCGTCCTCGGTGGATTTCCTGGCGCCCGATGTGAGCTCCTATCCGCTGCTTGTCGGCGCGGCCGAGTCGATCGACGTAGTGCTCCGTTTCCAGCCTACGGGCACTGGTCTCAAGGCTGGGATGATCTCGATTTTCAGCAACGCATTCCCAAGTCCGCACATTATCAACGTGAGCGGCAGCGTGCCCGCCGGCAAGCTGGCCGTTACCGGCTCAGCATGCTTTGGGGGCGTGAAAGCCTGTACCTGCGTGGAGCGCACGATCTCCATTTGCAACGTGGGCGACTGTAATCTGGACGTGAGGGGGGTCGCGTTCAAGCGCAAAAGCCCGCACTGGAAGCTGATCAACAATCCGTTCCCCGCCATGCTGCATCCGGGTTCCTGTCTCGGTGTGGTTATTCGATATAAAGCTACGGAACGGATCTCGCGATCCTGCGAACTGGTGATCACGAGCGATGATCCTGGGACTCCGGTGAGGACGCTCGACGTGATGGCGTACACCATCTGGAACGAGTGTGGCGGAAAACATTTTTGTGAGGAATGCAAGAAGGGGTGTTGCGAGCAACGCCACCACGAATGCTCTTGTGAGGAAGTCCTGGCCGGCTGTTGTGATGAAGACGAGGCGGATGGCGTTTGAGCGCGGCAGGCTTGGGCAAGAGTAGACCGGCCGCACACGCTACAATGGTTGTTTAGATATGAACAACCCCTCGGCGCGGCGGCTTTCCATCGCGGCTCGCGCGCGGTATGGTGTGGCGGAGCAGGGTCCCGGGCCGCTGCTGGCCTTGGCGGTGGTCCTGGCGGATGGCGCGGCGGGCGCGGCTTTGCACTATGACGTGATCCCATTCCGGACGCATCTGGAGCTCTCTGTAGTTACCATGGCCATCATCACCTGGGTCAGCATCCAGGCGATCCGGCGCAATCTCGACGCACGGCCAGTACGCCGCGCGGCGATGCTGTTGCTCTCGCTCACGTTTTCTCAATTGCTGCTGGGCGTAGGGTCGTACATGAATATGCTTGTGCCGGACACACTCACGTGGTTCCCGATAGCGCACACGGTTATGGGAATCGGGGTGCTCGCCTCGGCCATCGCACTTGCGTCCGCCGTCTATCGACGCGTGCGCCCGGAAGATGCCGAGTTGGCGCACGGTGGGGTGGCGATCGCCTGATGCGCGACTACATTGCGTTGACCAAACCGCGCGTCACCTGGCTCATCCTGATGAGCACGGGCATTGGCTATTTCTTCGGCCTATCCTCGACCGGAGGATGGCGGGGATTTCTGGCGGGTATTTCGTGGTTCTCTCTGCTGAATACGATCGCCGGCACGGCGCTGATCGCCTCCGGCACGGCAGCGCTGAATCAGTGGTTCGAACGCGACGCGGATCGCAACATGCGGCGCACAGCGGATCGTCCCCTGCCCGCGGGCAGGCTCGACGCAGGGCCGCGCATTGGCATTCGGAATCGGCGCTTTCGGTGGCCGGCTTCTTGGAATTGTGGCTGGGCGTGAATCTGCTCGCCGGATTGATGCGGCGCCTTCACGCTGGGCATGTATCTGTTTCTCTATACGCCGATGAAGCGGCGGACCTGGTGGTCCACAACCGTGGGCGCGATCCCCGGCGCCATGCCGCCGTTGATCGGTTATGCGGCGGCGGCGGGCAATTTTACGATCGCGAGGCATGGGTGCTGGCCGCGATCCTGTTTCTATGGCAGTTCCCGCATTTCTACGCCATCGCCTGGATGTACAAAGAAGACTACGCTAAGGCGGGCATCCGCATGCTGCCGGTGGTCGAGCCCGATTGCCGCTCGACCGCGCGCCAGATCGTGCTCTTCGGGATCGCGCTGATTCCGGTGAGCCTGATTCCCGCGGCTTTCGGCATGTCGGGCGCTATCTATTTCGCGGGCGCATTGGCGCTAGGGCTGTGGTTCCTCTATTCGGGCGTGCGCGTGGCGCTCGAACGCACGCTGGTGCGCGCGCGCGGGGTGCTGATGGCTTCGGTGCTGTACCTTCCGCTGATTTATGGCCTGATGCTGCTGGATAGGCCCGGTCTGTGATCGAAGTTCGCAATCTGACTCATCGTTACGGGGACCGCGTCGCGCTTTCGAACATCAGCTTCGAAGTGAAGCAGGGCGAGATCTTCGGTCTGCTGGGCCCGAATGGCGGCGGAAAATCGACGCTCTTCCGCATTCTCACCACGATGATGGCCCCGACCGGTGGCAGCGCGTCTATCGCCGGACACGATGTGGTGCGCGATCCTGCCGCGGTGCGCCGCTAGATCGGCGTGGTGTTTCAGACGCAGAGTCTCGACAAGGCGCTCACCGTGGAAGAGAATCTGCGCGCGCAAGGCCATCTTGCACGGCCTGAGCGGCGCGGATCTGCGCGAGCGCATGGAATTGGGCCATGGAGCGGCTGGGGCTGACCGATCGCCGCAAAGATCTGGTGGAGACGCTTTCCGGTGGATTGCGGCGGCGCGTCGAAATCGCCAAGGCGCTGCTGCATCGGCCGCAGGTGTTGCTGATGGATGAAGCTTCCACCGGACTCGACCCGGCAGCGCGGCGCGATCTTTCGCGCAACATCGAAGAACTGCGCGACCGCGATGGCGTCACCATTCTGCTGACCACGCATATTTTGGAAGAAGCCGACCGCTGCGACCGTCTGATTCTGCTGCACCAGGGACGCGTCGTGACGAGCGGAAGCCCCGGCGAACTGCGCGCGCGCATCGGTGGCGATGTGGTGGTGTTGGAATCGGGCGAGGCGCAATCGCTCGCCGGCCGCATCACGGAACGCTTCGGCTTGCAGGCGGCCGCGCTCGATGGACAGGTGCGCGTGGAAATCGCCAACGGGCATCGCTTCATCGCGGAAGTGGTGGAGGCGTTTCCCGGCGCGATCGAATCGGTGGGCCTGCATAAGCCGACGCTTGGAGGATGTCTTCGTGAAGGAGACAGGAGCGGCCATTGAGTAGCTTCGTCTTGCCCGCCGCGACGCTGTGGCAGCGCGAGTTGGTGCGCTTCTGGCGGCAGAAGAGCCGCGTGATGGGCGTGGTGGCGTCGCCGCTGGTGTTCTGGCTGTTCATCGGATACGGCTCGAACGACCTGGCGAAGTTCTATTCCGGCGCGTTGGTGCTCACCGTGATGTTCTCGGCGATCTTCTCCACCATCTCGATCATCGAAGACCGGCGCGAGGGCTTTCTGCTTTCGATGCTGGTCTCGCCCGCGCCGCGCACCAGCATGGTGCTGGGAAAGATTCTCGGCTCGGCGACGCTGGCGTGGATTCAAGGCATGATCTTTCTGCTTGTTCGCGCCGCTGGCGGGCTTTCACTCGAGCCTCGCCGAACTGCTCGCGCTCGCCGCTCGACATTTTCCTGGTTTCGTTCACGCTGACCGGGTTCGGATTCGTGATGGCATGGAAGATGGAATCCACCGCGGGATTTCACGCCATCATGAACCTGCTGCTGTTTCCCATGTGGATCGTCTCCGGCGCGCTGTTCCCGATGGCGACGGCGCACGGGTGGATCAAGGCGATTGATGTGGATCAACCCGCTGACTTATTCCGTCTCGCTGCTGAACGGAGCGCTGCGCGTGCCGAACGCAACGCCGGATGCAGCTGACCAGTCTGGCCGTCACGGCGGCGTTCGGGTCTACTCCTGCTGCTGACTTCGGGCATTATGGCGGCGCGGAAGAGCGGGCGGAGCGCGGCGTGAGAACGGCGCTTATCGTGCTTGGCATCGCTGCTTTCAGCCTGCTCCCGACCGCAGCCATCTGGAAGTGATGAGCCAGCTTCAGCCCTTCCAACTTACCGCGCAGACGGGCCAGCCGTTCGACAGCAAATCGCTCGAAGGCCACGTGTGGGTGGCCGACTTCTTCTTCACCACCTGTCCCGGCCCGTGCCCGATGATGAGCCAGCACTGGGCGAGATGCAACGCCAGACCGCCGATCTCCCCGATGTCAAGATCGTCACGTTCACCGTGGACCCAGCCAACGATACGCCGACCGTGCTCACCGCATACGCCAAGCATTTCAACGCGGACTCCGAGCGGCTGGTACTTCCTTACCGGCGACCCGGCGGCGCTCAACGACATCGGGCGCAACGGATTCAAGCTAAATCCCGTGGATGGCAGCATGATCCATAGCACGCGCTTCGCGCTGGTGGACCGGCGCATGCAAATTCGCGGCTACTACAGCACGGACGAGGATGGCTTCATGCCGAAATTGATGCACGATATCCGGAGCCTGGCGGCCGGCCGATCATGACTCCGATTCTGCCAACGATCAACGCGACGTTGAACGCCACCGCGGCCGTCCTGCTAATTTGGGGATATACGCTGATCCGCCGCAAGCAGGTTCAGACACACCGCAAAGTGATGACTACGGCGTTCATTACGTCATGTCTGTTTCTGATCTGCTATCTCATCTATCATGCGCAAGTCGGTTCCGTGCATTTCCCAAAGACGGGCTTTATCCGCACCGTCTACTTCACTATTCTGATTACGCACACTACGCTCGCGGCGGCGGTTCCGGTACTAGCTGTAATCACTCTGCGGCGCGCGCGCGCCGGCAACTTCGCCCGCCATCGCGCTATTGCCCGCTGGACTCTGCCTATCTGGCTCTATGTCAGCGTGACGGGAGTGGTGGTGTACGTCATGCTTTATCATCTGTAATCCCAGCCAACATACTGCACCTCTTCTTCGATCTCGATGCCGAAGCGTTCACGCACGCGCTGTTTCAGCTCAAGGATGAGCGCGCGCAGATCCGCTGCCGTTCCGGCGCCGGCATTGTAGAGCAGATTGGCATGGTACGCCGCAACGTGAATGTCACCGATTTGCATCCCCTTGGCGCCCACCTGCTCAAGAAACCACGCCGCCGGGATTTTGCCCTCGCGAACGGTGGCGGGAGGCACCTCGGCTGCAACGCGCGGCGGCAGGTCGTTAAGCAGGAGGTTCTTGAAGATGCTGCCGGCGCACCTCATGGTGACGGGAAATTTTTCGTTGCGCACCTTGAGGATGCCATCGGCCGCATCGCGGAGCATGGTTGCATCGGCGTCGTCGAGCGCGAGTTCAGTGGAGAATATGATCCATTCCTTGCACCGCTTGAAGACGCTTTCGCGATAATGGAAATCGCACTCCGCGTTGTTGAAAGTGCGCACGGCGCGGCCGTCATAGAAGGTCACGCCGATCACTCGCTCCGCGATGGAATGCCCGTAGGCGCCCGCGTTTCCATAGATCGCAGCGCCTACCGATCCGGGGATGCCGGAGAGCGTCTCCAATCCTTTCAGCCCACGCGCAATGGTGAAATCCACCAGGTCTTGCAGCACGGCGCCCGCGTCGGCCGAGACGCGATTGCCTTCGGCCGCGAGGGAAGACGCGCGATAGCGCAGCACGATGCCGCGAAATCCGGCATCGGAAACAATCAGGTTAGTGCCGTCTCCGATTACCACTACGGGGAGTCCGCTGGCCTTCGCGGCTTCGAGCGCGGCGGTGAACGCGCCAGCGTCTTCGGTCTCGGCGTAGAGGCCGGCCGGTCCGCCGATGCCGAAACGCGTATAGTTCGAAAGCAACGCGCCAGGCAAAACGGTTAAATTGGGAATCGCGGCGAGATGCGATCGCATCTCTTCCGTGGATGGCATTATTTCAATTATAGGGGAGGGGTATGGCGCGCTCGGCATTTCCAGGCTTTCCGGAGGAAGCGTTGACGTTCTTTCGCGGCCTCGAACGCAACAACCGCCGCGAGTGGTTTCAGCCGCGTAAACCGGTCTTCGATGAACAGGTAAAACGGCCCATGCTCGAGTTGGTGGCGGCATTGAACTCCGAAATGCAGCGCTTTGCGCCGATGCACGTCACCGAGCCCGAAAGCGCCATCTATCGCATCTACCGCGACACGCGCTTCAGCAAGGATAAGAAGCCCTATAAGACGCACGTCGCCGCATATTTTCCGCGCCGCGGCATGGATCGCCACACCGCTTCCGGTTACTATGTTGGAGTCTCTCATAAGGAAGTCGCCGTGGGAGGGGGGCTGTATATGCCTACTCCCGAGATCTTACTCGCGGTGCGCAACCGCATCGCGGAACGGCACGCCGAATTCCGCAAGCTTCTGCAATCGAAACCGTTGGGTAAGTTGCTGGGGGAACTTCACGGCGAGCAACTGTCGCGAGTACCGAAGGGGTTCGCCGCCGATCATCCCGCAACCGATCTGCTGCGCTACAAGCAATTCTTTTTCTACATCGAACTGCCGCCGGACCTCGCCACCTCGCGTACGATGCAGGGCGAGATCCGGAAGCGGTTCGAAGCCATGGCGCCGCTGGTCGATTTCTTAAACGCGGCACTGGCCGAAACCCGTCCGAAGAAGCCGCCGCGCGCGGTGTTTTGAGCCGCGCCGGGGCGGTTTAGCTGGCGCTCGGCGTATCGGAAGCGGCGGCAGCCTGCACTGCCGGGTGAGTTGAGAGTTGCTGCTTCAACGACAGGATCACGGGCCACACGGCGCCGAATAACGATGCAAGCGAATTTGCGTTCGCCGTGTCGTTCGCCAGTTCGAGCACCTTGCCCACGACCTGCTCTTCCAGTTGATCGAACTCGGTCACCACCGGCGCGAGCGCCGGATCGATCAGAGATACCACGGTTCCCACTTCGGAGATGGTGGCCTTAATCGAGGTCGAGTTCTTGGTTAGGAAATCCGCAACCTTCGCGGCTCCCGTTTTGAGATCTTTCCATGCAACGGTAAATGCATTTGCTAACGTCATATTTCCTCTTACTGTTTTGGTGTTGCGACTTGTTGATCGAACAATCCCGCCGCGCCAAGCGCGCGAACGGCGCCTGTCCCTGTGCCGACGAGATCCTTGAAAGTTCCCCAGAAGCCGCGCGGCGCCACGGCTTTTGAAGTAAACGTGTGGACATCCTTCGCGATGCCGGTGGCGCTATCCGCGAACGCCGGAAACTTCTTGGTGAAAACGCCGCCTGCGTTGGCGGCTTCGCCGAGAAGCGCCGTGATGCGTGCGTGCCAGCATCCGCCGTATCCGGCTCCATCGGCCAATTGGCACGTGACTTCCGGCTCCAGTCTCTCCCAAGAAGGCGCAAGCCGCTCGCCCATCTGCGCGGGCAGGGCGCGATAGGTATCCATTAAAGCGGCGGCGCTCTGTTCGGTCACGGCGGCATTCGCGATGACGGGGTCGATGTCCTGCCGCAGCCCCTCGACCGTGGCCAGCGCCGCATCGGCGCGCGCCAGCGTATCGCCTAACCGGCGGTCGGCCGTGGCGCGGATCGCGTCCGTTTCCGCGAACAGATCGCGCCGCAGCCCATCGGCCTCCCGTTCCGACCGCGCGAGCACATCGGCGCGCGCGGCGGCGATCTGCTCATCGAGGTCTTTGCGCGTGGCAACAACCTCGCCAACCAACGCGCTTCGGGTAAGTGCAAATTGTTGAGGCAGCGCCGCTACTGTCCCGATAGCGGCGCGCATCAAGAGGGCGGTCTCAACCGCCAGCAGCGCGCTCACGCCCATGAGCGCGCAAGTTAGAAATTGTCGAACCGTCCTCATCTGTCTCCAAGTTGGCAGATGAGATTGCGGAGTTCGGGAGGCGAAATGTGTAAGTTGTTGAGAACCGGGGAAATATAAATTCGCTTTTTCTGTCACCGGGTTTTCGGCGACGCCGAAACAAGCGGGAGACGTATTCGGCAGGACTCTCGCCCGCGTCGAATTCCGTTGCTAGCGCCCAGGCGCTCAACGGGTGCGCGACATGAAAGTGAGACTGGTTTGGATCTGAGATAAATCGGCAAGAGCCGAAGGTACGTCTGGCGTTGGAGTCGTCAATAATAGGGCAAACCGTTGGCACTGGGTCGTTCTCGTCGTATCCGACATGGAATACGACGCGGGAGATAAGGTTCCGAAGGCTGGAAGTTAGATCCTCAGCGGGTTAGCGTGAGCGTCCCCGGGCTCGGGACGCTCACGCAAGAGCTCAGCCGCCGCGACAAAGGCTAATCCCCAACCTGGCGACGCACGATCTGCCGCCAGTCTAGGTCCCGTTCTACGGAATATTGATCGCGCCGCCGGTGGAGAGTTGAATGTAGCCGATTGTGCGGTAATTGCTGATATCGGCGGAATAGGTTGCGTTATACCCTGCGAAATGCAGGTTGATCAGGGTCGAGTTGCTCGATGTGACCGGCGTCGCCTGCGGACCGTAGACTCGCCCGCCGAACCACGCCTGAGTAGGCCCGACGACCGGCTGGTTGGCGGGAATCGTGACCTGTTGCTGGGTTACCGGGTCGGTCGCGGTGACTGTCGCAACCGAAGCGATTGGGTTGTTGATGCCGTTGATCACAGTCCAGTTGACGAGATCGGACGACTCTGCATACAAGATCGCATGGAAGGAGTCGGAATCCCCGTCGAGGCAGTTACCACCACCAAAAAAGAGGCCCCAATTGCCGGTGCTGAGCTTCAACAAAGTGCCGTTCGGCGATACGTATCGGATACCCGAATAGGAAATCGTTGTCGTGTCGTTCAGACCGTTGACGGCACCCTGATCCGTCCAGTGGATCCCGTCGCTGGAAGTTGCGATGCGAACCTGCGCGATGTCGTGATTGGCAGACTTGCCGCTGGGCGTTGCGCCGCACTGCTGGTTGGCGGGGTACGCATAGTCGCCGTTCAGTGTCTTGTCGACATAGAGGATCTTGAAGGGATAGCCCGGCACGGACGCCAGTATTCCATCCGGATTCGTCAAGCCGGTCGTTTTGGAGGGAAACGTCAGCGTGTTGGCCGCCGTGGGCGTTCCCAGGACGTTGATTTCGTCGAAGCGCCAGTTGCCGGAAGTGTTGTTAAGCTGCACCGGCGCGCCGGTCGAACTCAGCTTCGCCGCGGTGTACGTGCACGGAGTTGTGGGGCACGGGGTTCCGGGACCGACAAAGGTCGGGTCATAGGCGGATACCAGTTGTACGCCGAAGCCGGCGATGTTATCGACCGTATGGATGCCCAACGCCGCGAAGTTAATTATGATCTGGGGGTAATAGGCATCGCCGCCGGCAGGAGCCACATACAAGGGGCCGACGTTCATCCAGGTGGTGCCGCCATTGATCGTGTACTGCGCCTGAAGGTTACGAGCCCCTTGAGCGGTAACGTACCAGTCATACTCGAAGACGATATTGTGATAACCTGCTGTACTCACCAGGAATTGCGCGCCCTGAGTGTACTGCGGGGCCTGCGTATTCCAACCATTCCCCGTCGCCCCGCCCCCCGTTACCGTACCCGATCCGCCGCGAACGCGCCAGGCCTCCGCGCTGTAACTCTGGTTGGTGCCGCCGGTGGCGCCGGTAATATCCTCGTTGTTTACGCTGCTCGTGTATAAGCAAGGATTTGGCTGGGTTTGAACGGGGTTGCAGCCGGCCGGGAAGGCGTATGAATTAGCCATTCCCAGAGGATTCGCTGTGCCCGAGCCGACGTTGGGTTTCGGATGGGTCATCCCGCTCGGCGAGAGGGCCATATTCCATTGCGTGATGATCCCGGCAGTCGATGAATTGGCGACAACGGTGGGCGGTCCCAACTCGGTGCTCGTAGCTAATCCGTTCAGAGGCGAGCCAGGTTTCGGATTCAGCGGGTGAACAAGCAGCCCGTCGAAGTCGGCGTGTCCGTTTCTGCGATCGAGTAAATAGATGAAGCCGCCGCCGCCGAATGAGACCACGTTGGGGTGGCCCTCGCCATTTTCATTGCCGTTGGCCGAGTTGGCATCGCTCTGGGGGCATACGGTGTTGAGGTTCTCCACCTGCTGCTGGAAGGTCCATGTCTGGCCGCCATCCGCGGAGCTGGCTGCTACAACGGCTTCACTGATATCCCGGGGGCGATAGTCGAAATAGCCCTGCAGAGCGAGCCCCCGTCCCATAACAAAGGGGAAGTAGAAGGGCTGCATCGGATTCGTGGGGGTATTCGCGATTGGGGTTCCTCCCAACGCGCCGCCAGGCGTGCAGTAGGGCGTCGTTCCATCGTAGGGACCGCCAGTCGTGGTAGTCAGCACGCCCGAAACGAGCGTTTGCTGGTAAGGTCCGCCCTGAGCCAGCAGCCATGGGCCGCCGGTAAGGCTGGCAACGACCGGGGCGTTGCCGGGCGTAGCGTTGGTGGCAGTCCAGGTTGCTTGTGCATGGACGGGCGCGGATACGCACAAAGCCGCGCACACTCCCAGGGTGAGAGGTTCAATCTTCATGGTTGGGTTCCTTTCACGAACTTTCAAGGATTCAGGCTCGGCGCAAGCGGCGCTTTAGGACGATTGCCGCGAGGCCGCCGCCGAGGAGAAAAATGCTTGCAGGCTCCGGCGCCACAACCAGGTCGAGCGTGGTGGTTCCGGTCTCTACCGTGATTGCGAAGTTCTGGACCGCCGTAAAATCAAGCGTGCCGCTATTGAACGCCGAGGCGAGATTGGACAGATCGTTTGACGAAAACCGATAACTCCAGAACGTCGGGGTTGACGCCGTGTCACAGGCAGCGCTGAAGCTCAGGCTGTCATCGCATTCCGCCACTTCGATGGCGCCGCCATTGACGAAGTAATCGCTGGGCGCGGTGGATTCCGAAACGCCCGGATCGGAGTCATTGCCGAAGAATCCCGAAATGGTTCCGCCGATAACGGTGTCCCCCCCGGGAACCGTGAACGTGAAATCGCCAATCGTAACCGGGAGGAGTGGGTAATCCGCCGGAGTGAAATCAAAGCTGGGCGCTCCTGTATAGGGATCGATTGTCGCGATGATGTCGGCTTTCGCGGAAGAGGAGAGGGCGAGAGCAAGCGCCGTCGAAAAAATAACTGCGGGAACGGAGAGTTTGATCATATGTTTTGTTGCCGCTGGGGCACGGGGCTTCGCGAACGACCTTCGAATGGTATCTTTTGGCTAGCCAGTGATACAAGGGGTATCACCGATTATTTTTTAATTTGTTGCCTATTCGTAACGATACGGGGCGCCGGATGCTCGGTAATTTTGCGGAACTGGGTCTTGGGTCGATGAGGAGATCTTCCGTTCAGACCTGCGCACCGATCCGTCTATCGGCGGGGCGTGGCAGAGCGTTCCGCTCACGCTGGCCATTATGGTCATAGATTTCATCGGCGGAAGCTGCGTCCCGCTCGCCGGTGCGTGGGTCGATGAGAAATGTCGATAAAGATACAAAGACAAAATCCCGGTCCTGATGTTTGGCTAGTTTCCTTCCGATAAGACTTCATGCGCCTCCAACTGACGCAGGGCGAGTTGGCCCGATTCTCTCCTGCGGAGCCGGGTCTTCATGCGCACTGCGTCCGGGTTAGTGCGTTGGTCTCGGAGATCGGCCGGACCATCACAATCCCGCTGCGGTCTGCAATGGTCTTGCAACAGGCGGCGTTGATTCACCACTGCGTGGAACTCATTCCGGGCGACGCGGCGGCCGGACGGCTGCTGGCAGATGTCTTTGCGGACGCGGTGGGCGCTTGGAAGCCTACGGGGGCGCCGGAGAGCCTGGCGTCGGTGTTGCAGGCGTTTCACTGTTTTCCCGAGCGGACTGGCGATGCCATGGGCGACCTGCTGGGAGAAATCCTGGCGCTGGCGAACTTGATAGATGAACAGATCGAAGGCGCGGCGATGGATGGAGCGACGCACGCCGCGCTTTGGAAAAACCTGGAAGCGCTGCGGGGCATGTTTACGGATAAGCTGTGGCTCCGGGCCCGCGAGCTCTTTCCGGCGGCGATTGATTCGCAGCGGACATGGGAGATCCCCGTTCAGCCGGACGTGGCGCAGCACCTGGCTGGGTTCCTGAGGCAACCGGCAGCTTATTCGTTGTCGCGCCTGGCGGAGATCGCGAACCGCGATCCGGCGACGGCCGGCCGATTGATCCAGGCGGCCAATTCGCCGCTGTTCAGCGCGCGGATGCGCATCGGATCGGTGCGGCACGCGCTTGCCTATCTGGGCGAAAACGCGAGCCGAAGAATTGTTACGGCGCTGATGGCGCGATCGATGTTCGGATCTTCGGGGACGTTACGCCGCCTATGGGAGCATTCGCTGAAGATCGGCCGGTTTCTGGAAAACATGGCGCGGGTGGAGGGCTTCATGGAGCCCTCCGAGGCCCTGTTGACTGGGCTGGTTCACGATGTGGGGCGCATTGCGCTGGTGCGTCAAAAGGAGGCCGCAGCGCTTGGGCGTCTTACCGCGGCGGGCGGCGTGGCGACATGGGCGGAGACCCTGCTGTATGGAGTGGACCATGCCGAGCTTGGGGCGCGAATTCTGGAATCGTGGCGATTTCCGGAAGGGATTGTCGAGGCTGTGCGATTTCATCATCTGCCGGCTGAAAGCATGTCGAGAGGCGCGGCGGCTTTGTACGCAGCGGAGTTCTGGTCGGAGAGCGATGAGGACCTGCCGTCTCTGCGGCACCTGCACGCCGGCTTATCCCGGATCGAGATTCGCATGGACGAGCTTTCGCGGTTCGAAGCTCTCGATGCAGCGGTGGGCGCGCTGTTGAAGATCGCGTAGCGGCTGGTATCCTGAAGACCGAGCCTCCCGGCTGTCCGATTCGAGTCTCCGCGATCGTCCGAATGAAGAAGAAGCCCGCGCCGAAGGCGCCCTCTCCGCTGCAGCGCCGCGCTTTCAATTGGCGCCGTCCGGTGCAAGTTGCCGCCCTATGGGCGCTGACGTTGGCGGCCTATTCCAACTCATTCCAGCCTCGATTGGTTTACGACAACGCGGCGATTATCGGCAAAGACATTCGACTGCACGCCGTCTCGACCGAAAATGTGCGGCTGATCCTGACGGATGAATACTGGTATCCGCGCACAGGCAACGGATTATATCGGCCGTTCACCACGCTCACGTATCTTTTCAACTACGCGGCATTGGGCGAAGGCCCGAACCCCGCGGGATATCACGTGGTGAACTACGCGATTCACTCCATGAACGCAACGTTGGTGTTTCTGCTGGCGCTGCCACTCTTCGGCGAGTTCGTTCCGGCGTTCGCCATGGCGGCGATTTGGGCGGTTCATCCAGCGCTTACCGAATCGGTCACGAACATCGTCGGGCGCGCGGATCTGCTCGGCGCATTCGGCCTGCTCGCGGCGTTATTGTGCTTCGCGCGGAGCCGGGAATCGGTGGGACGGCGCCGCGGCGCCTGGTGGATCGCCTCCGCAGCGGCCGCGGCAGTAGGAATCTTCTCCAAGGAAAGCGCCATCGTGATCATGGGCGCCGTGCCGCTATTCGACATCGCATTTCCGAAGAAAGAAGCGTGGCGCGTCCGCCTCACGGGCTATGCGGCGGTAGCGGTCCCCTGCGTCCTCTTCCTCCTCGTTCGGCAAGCGGTATTGAGCGGCTCGCCCACGATGCGCCTTTTCTTCACGGACAATCCGATCGCCGGCGCCGGATTTTGGTCGGGCCGGTTGACTGCAATCGGCGTGATTGGCCGTCAAATCGTTTTGCTGGCGTGGCCGATGCGCCTATCGGCCGACTATTCGTACAATGCCATTCCTCTCGCGGTCGGATTCACCGGTGCAGTCTTGGGCGGGATCGCGGTGCTCTGCGTAGCCGGGGCGATGGCGGCTTGGAGCTATCGGCGCGACCGCAAGGTTTTCTTTCTGATCCTGTTCGGATTGGGCGCTCTGCTGCCCACTTCGAACCTTCTCTTCCCAATCGGTACGATCATGGCCGAACGGTTCCTCTACGTGCCGGCGATCGCATTTGCCGGATGCATCGCCGCAGCCTTCTGGGCATTGCGGGGGCGCATTGAAGCCCGCTGGATGCGGGTAGCTCTCGCGGCAATCGCGCTGTGTTTCGCTGCGCGTACCTTTGCGCGAAACTTCGATTGGGGCTCCGAGAGGGCATTGTTTCAGAGCGCCGCGATTGCCGAACCTGCGAGCTTTCGGCCGCACGACGCGATGGCGTCCATTTATCTGCGGGCCGGCCAACTTGACGATGCGGTGCGGGAGGCCGATCGCACGGTTGAGATTCTCGACGCGCTGCCCGATTCGCGAAACCTGCCGAACCCGTATGTCACCGCGGGCAAGGTCTATAGCGACAAAGCGGATTCGCTTCCCGCGGCCGAAGGCGCAGCGTGGAGGAAGAGAGCGCTCGACACGCTGCGCCGCAGTGAACGCATCACAGCGGCGCTGAACGAGCAGTACAGGCAAGAAGACATGGCGCATGGGCGACCCTTTCATCCGATGGACCTCTCGGTGTTGTATGAGCATCTCGGCTATGTGGAACTGAAGAGCAAGAACTTCGATGAATCGGCGGCCGCTCTCGAGAAGGCCATGCGGCTGGCCCTTGTTCCGGACATGTTCATCAACCTCGCGACCGCTCTTGTTGGAAAGAACGATCCGCATGACGCTGAGGTCGCGATGCTTGAGGGCGTGATCTGGCGCCACGATGACGGTGCGATGGCAACGAACATGATCAAAATCTTCAGCCTGACCGAGCCGGGCAGTTGTGCGCTGGTTCGATCGGGCAATTCCTTTCGGTTGAATACGAGTTGTCCTCTGGTACAAAGCGAGTTATGTGAAGCCTCGGCGCGGCTAATCCCGCTGCTCGAAGCGCAAGGTCAAACGGTGGACGCGGCGCGCGTCCGCACGGGCGCGCAGCATGCGGGATGTAAGCCGTAAAATGAGCGCCGAGCGTCCGCAGCGGCACTATAGGTGGTAAGCGGTGATATTCTTCGTTCTATGCGCAGATACGTCACTCTCGCCGCCCTGTTCCTCACGCTGGCATCCGCCCAAACCATCGATCCATCGCTCTACGCCGGCCTGCGCTGGCGCATGATCGGACCCTTCCGGGGCGGACGCACGGTCGGCGTGGCGGGGATCGCGGAGCAGCCGAAGGCACGTTCTATATCGGCGTCAATAACGGCGGCGTGTGGAAGACCGACGACTATGGGCGCACATGGAATCCGATCTTCGACGATCAGCCGACGGGTTCCATCGGCGCGGTGGCGGTGGCGCCGTCGCAGCCGGATACGGTCTACGTGGGCAGCGGCGAGGGATTGCAGCGGCCGGATCTTTCGGTGGGCGACGGCATGTATAAGTCCACCGACGCAGGCAAGACGTGGCGGCATCTGGGGCTGCGCGATGGGCAGCAGATTCCGCAGATCATCGTCGATCCGCGCAATCCGAACCGGCTGTTCGTGGCCGTGCTGGGGCATCCTTACGGACCGAACGCCGAGCGCGGCATCTACCGCTCGACCGACGGCGGGCGCGAATTTTCAGAAGGTGCTGTATAAGGACGACCGCACCGGCGGGGTGGATCTTGCATTCGATCCGCGCAATCCGCAAATCGTCTACGCGGTGCTGTGGCAGGCGCAGCAAGGGCCGTGGGAGAACGGCGCGTTCTCCGGGTCCGAACAGCGGACTCTTCAAATCCACCGATGGCGGCGATCACTGGAGCCAGCTCACGGGCGGACTGCCCACGTTTGAGAAGGACGGGCTGGGCCGCATCGGGATCGGGATTGCGCCGAGCGACGGGAATCGCATGTACGCGCTGGTGGAAGCGCGCGGGCAGGCGCGGCGGCCTCTATCGCTCCGACGATGCGGGCGCCACGTGGCGGCGCGTCAACGGCGAGAACCGCATCTACGGCCGCGGCAGCGATTTCGCATGCGTGCGCGTGGACCCCAAGAACCGCGACGTGATCTACGTCGCCAACACCTCCACCTACCGCTCCACCGACGCCGGGCAAACTTTCACTGCGATCAAGGGCGCGCCGGGCGGCGACGATTATCACACGATCTGGATCAACCCGAATAACCCGAACATCATTGTCGCTGGCGCTCGATCAGGGCGCGACGATCAGCGTGAATTACGGCCGCACGTGGAGTTCCTGGTATAACCAGCCGACGGCGCAGTTCTACCACGTGATCACCGATAACCAGATTCCCGTACAACGTCTATGGCGGCCAGCAGGAGAGCGGATCGGTGGGCACGTCGAGCCGCGGCAACGATGGCGCAGATTACCTTCCGCGATTGGCATCCGGTGGGCGGCGAGGAGTATGCCTATATCGCGCCCGATCCGCTGAACCCGAACATCATTTACGGCGGCGGACGCGGTTCCGTGAGCCGCTTCAACCGCGTCACCGGCGTAGTCGAGCACTTGCCCGTGCGGCCGCCAGCCGGGGTAACGTTCCGCAGTCTGCGCACCGTGCCGCTGGTCTTCTCCGAAGTCGATCCCCACGTGATGTACATGGGAATGCAGGTGGTGGTTCGAAGCGCCGATGGCGGCCATACGTGGGACACCATCAGCCCCGATCTTTCGCGCGAAACTTACGAGCTGCCCGCCAGCGTCGCCGCCTATCCCGATGAGGCGAAGCAGCAGGCTACGCGGCGCGGCGTGGTCTATTCGCTTGCGCCTTCGCGCCTGACCACCGACACCATCTGGGCGGGGACGGACGATGGGTTGATCCAGGTCACGCGCGATGGCGGCAAGACGTGGAAGAACGTGACGCCAGCGGCGGTGACGCCGTGGAGCAAGATCGCGCAACTTGACGCGTCTCACTTCGACGACCAGACCGTTTATGCCGCCGTTAACCGCCTGCGCGTGGACGATATGAAGCCGCACATCTTCCGCACGCACGATGGCGGCGCGACATGGACGGAAATCGTGCGCGGCCTGCCCGATGGGCCGGTGAATTCGGTGCGCGAAGACCCGGTGCGCAAGGGCCTGCTGTTCGCGGGAACGGAACTCGCGGCTTATGTTTCGTTCAACGACGGCGACGATTGGCATCCGCTGCGGCTGAATATGCCGGCCACGTCGATCCGCGATCTGGTGATTCACGAGAACGATCTGGTGGCGGGCACGCACGGACGCAGTTTCTGGATTCTCGACGATATCGCGCCGCTGCGGCAATTGACGCCGGAAGCCACCGCCGCGCCGCGCATCCTGTTCGCGCCGAGCGCGGTCTATCGATTTCCGCGCGACACCAATACCGATACGCCGCTGCCGCCCGAGGAGCCGGCGGGACAGAATCCCCCGGATGGCGCGATTCTTTATTACTACCTGAAGGCGGCTGCGAACGGGCCGGTGACGCTCGAGATCTCGGACGCCGCAGGCAAGCTGGTGCGGCGATTCTCGAGCGCGGATGCGGCGCCGCCGGCCGATCCCAATTTGAATGTGCCGGCTTATTGGGTGCGTCCGTTCCAGCCGCTGGCGGCCAGCGCGGGGATGCATCGGTTCGTGTGGGATCTGCACGCGGCCGCCGCCGGGCGCGGTGGACGCGGCGGCGGATGTCCGATTTCGGCGATCTATATGGATACGCCGTGCAGCGAAGGCGCGTGGATGCCGCCGGGAACTTACACGGTGAAGCTGACGGTGAACGGGCAGAGCTACGAGCGGACGCTGGTGGTGAAGCCGGACCCGAGGTAGCGTCGTGGTTCGGTAGATCGGGATGGACAGGCCGGAGGCCTATCCTACAGGGCCGGTGGTCCCTGTTACGCCAGTCGGCCCCAGCTTCTCTCCGGGTCTCAACAGCGTCGGCGCCTTCCGTTGCGACGGCTGTTGCTGCTTTCGCCGTCCTTCTTTTCCTGCTGCCTTTTGGCATCTCGATCGGCGCGGGGTTCTCCATCTGTTCGACGGCCTTCCTCTCCACGTCGGCTTTGTGTTGCACGTCTTTGGCGCGCTCATCCATGTCGGCCGAGGCTGATTCGATGCCATCCGTAGTTGCGTCGATTGCGGTCTTGAGCACGAAATCGTAGCGGTCGAGATCGTTCGGATGGCTGTCGCGGATTCTCTTCAACATGGGCAGGCAATCGCGCTCGTAATTGGAAAGCGCCATCATCGAGGGCTTGACGTCGACCTTGCGCACGAGCGCATCGTCGATCACGGCATCGATGGCGTCGAGAATCTGCGCGTAGTCGTCGAGCGCATCGTGAATCACGATCGAACGGCCCTGCTTATCCTTCGATAGCAGCGACTTGACCAGATCGATGCGCCGCCGGGCGAACCTGGCATAGAGTTGGATGCGAGCGTTAGGATCCTGCGCGTCCTTGATTTGGGCGGTTTCGTCGCCTGTGAGGAAATCGCGATCCTGCGCGGCCGCCACGGGAGGTAGCGCCGCGGCAAGCGCCAACCCAGCGGCTATTAACCAGACTCGGGAACTTCATTTCTTTCTGCCCTCCATCAATCCCAACAGCAGATCGTCATGGACCTGCTGCACGCGGGCTTTGGTTTTTTCGAGCATGGGGCGTTCGGTATAACTCATCTCTTCTTCCAATCCCTGGATCCGGCGCGCCAATTGGCTGGTCTCCTGTTCAGCGCTCTTGAAATACCGCGGACTGCTGCGCGGGTTCTTGCCAGTCTGCTGGAGCGATTGGTAGGCCAGATCCACCGATTCTTCGATCTCGTTGGCGAAGGCCTGCACCTGGGCGAGATCTCCCTTTTGATACGCGTCGCGCGCAGCCTCGTAGGCGGCCTTGGCGTTCTCGAGGGCCAATCTCGAACGCTTCTCGAGGTTGGACTCCGCCATCGCCCGCTTCAAATCGGCGTGGATGTTCTGCGCACTCACAAGAGCGAGCATCACGGCGAAAGCCAATTGCGTCTTCATCAATGCTTCTCCAATTCGCGCTGAAGGATTTTCGAGCGCAGCCGCGCCTGGATTTCCTGGTTCTCATGTTCCCCATGGCTCATGGAGAGGAACTGCTGGTACGCCTCGAGCGCGGGCTTCAACTGCTTGAGTTTGTCCAAGGTGATGGCCCGTCAGGAACCAGTTTCCCGCGGTGTTCTCACCCAAAGAACGGGCGCGGTCGATGGCGGCGAGAGACTGTTCCAGCTCTCCCGCGAGATAAAGCGCCGCGCCGAAATTGCTCCAGGCGCGCATGTCCGCGGGCTTAAGCTTCGCGGCTTGGCCGAATTGTGCGGCGGCGGCGGGATACTGTTTGCTTTCGAGCAACGCCTGGCCGTAGGTGAAGTGAAGATCGAAGTTGGCCGAATCGACCTCGGCCGCTTTCTCCAAAAGAGGGAGCGCTTTGGCGGAGTCGCCATTCGCCTGGTAAGCCAGCGCCAGCGCGGCGCGGTTGGCGGGCGTTGGATCCGTGGCAGTAGGCCTTTTCCAGGCTCGGAATCGCATCGGCGTATCTCTTACTGCGAAGCATCAACTCGCCCAAATGCTCCTGCGCCGCGGCGTTCTCGGGAAATTCACGCAAGATCGCCAAAGCTTCGGGGACTTGATTGTTCTTTTCGTATAGGCCGGCCAGTTCCAGCAGACCATCGCGATAGCTCGCGTCGATTTGCGCCGCCTGGCGAAAGTGCGGCGCCGCGTCGGCCGAGTTTCTCCTGGCCTATCAGCGAGTGGGCGAGACCCAGTTCGGCGCCGGCCGATTTGGCATTGATCGCAAGCGCCGCGCGAAAGTTCTCTTCCGCCTTCACCACGTCTCCGGTCTGCCAATTGGCACTGGGCGAGGTGGTAGCGCGAAGCGAAATCCTGAGGCTTCTGGCGCGAAGCGTCCTCGAACAGCGGCAATGCCTCGGCGGGATTTTTCTGGCGGAGCAACAACAGCCCAGCATTGGTTTCGGCTTCGAAGAGCCCGGCTTCAATTCCAGAGTCTTGCGGTATTCGGCGATGCCTGCGGCGTCCTGGTTCAGAAATCCGTAAGCGACGGCAAGATTGAAATGAGCGGAGTAATCGGCGGGATCGGCTTCGATTGCTTTGTGGAACGATTCCACGGCGGCTTCGTAGCGATGTTCTTCGAGGGCCTTGAGGCCATCCCCGGCTGGGCCGACGGACTGAAAGAACAGCAGCAGTGCCGCGGCGATCCACATAATCCTATTGTATGCGGGCGGCAGTCACGGCGCGCGCTGGAGGGGCGCGCGGCGGTGTTACTTCTTAGTCGGGATTTTGTCGGGATCGAGCGGCGTTGTCACGTCGGGAACGTCGGAATCGAAGGTTAGCGGAATGTCGATCAGCGCGACTTGTTTTTCCTCGTCGCCGAGGACCTTCAACTTGTAGTGTTTCGGCGGAACGTCGAAGAGCAGGTATCCCTGCGCGGTTTCCGATGGCGGAACTTGGCGTGTATTCCCGATCCAATCCTGCACGCCTTCGCCGTCGGTCGATTCGGGGTAAGTGGCGCCGAGTCATCGACGAGTTCTGTTTTCGGAATGATCGCTTCGTTAGCGCCGCTGTTGACTGCGCTGATGCGGAGCAGAAAAAAGCGGTTCTGCGGAAGGCGGGCGTCGGGCCGCTTCCGAATTCCGTTTGCCACTGCCTCTCGAACACGGTGTAAATCAGATGCCCCGCCGTTACCCGTTCGCCCATCTGATAGATGTGACGGACCTCCGTCGGTTCGACGCTGGAGCACGAGAAAAGGCAGGAGGCGAGCACAAAGGGCACAAAACGAAGGGAGCGCATAGGATAAGAGTACGATTGTGGCGTTGGGGTAACCAATGTCAATCGAAATATGGCGCGAATCAACCGAGTACTCCGTACCAGGATTGCCGGTGCGGCCGTTATTGCCGAGGGGCGTCCTGCAGCATGCGCTCGAACTTATGCCGTTGCGTCTTCGGTCAGAATCTGCTCCACGCGCGATTTGGAATCGCTCAGAACGCTTCGGTAATACTGCCAAAAATCGTTCAAGATCGATTGCATCTGTTCGGATTGGGCGGAAGTCAGATTGAGTTCTTTTTGCATGCGCTCAAAGAACCGGATCTTGCCGGCAGGAGTATCGAAATCGGGCTGGTGCATGACGCGATGCACGCCCATATTCATAGCCAAAGCGCCCGCCCCGGCGCCGCAGAGAAATACCAAGGCGAGCATAACCGCGCAAGCCACGCGCGGATCCCAACCGCGCCGCACCGAAGCCTGGCTCATGACGCTAGTGCTCATAATTGGCTAGCGTGACCAGCATGCTTTCCGAGGGCGGCGCGGAATCGAACAAAGGCTGAGTCTGCTCGGCCATTACGGCATCGGGCATCGGTCCCGAAGTATAGCCGCGCTCGTTCGAAATGAGGTAGGTTCCCATCGCGACGAGCACCAGCAGACACGAAAAGACCAGACGGCGGCCCCAAGCGGGGTCGAGCGCGAAGAAGTTGCTCCAGCGAAGGAGCGGCGTTGCGCTCCGCGACCTGCGTCATCACCCGCGCATAAAACCCGGGCGAAGGCTCAATCTCCTCGTTGAGGCCGAAGAGAGCCGAACAGCAAGCTCAAGTCTTCCATTCCCTGAAGCTCTTCGCGACATGCCGCACAATTGCCGAGATGCGCCTCAACCGTGCGGCGTTCCATCGGCTCCAGCGTGCCGGCCAGGAACTCCTCAAGGCTTTCCATCACCACTGCGTGCATAGATTTCTTCCCTTGTAAATTAACACGTTCCAACAACCCCTTGGCAGGTCTGCCGCCCGCCTTCGGGAACATTCTCAAGCCCGGCCTCCAGTCTCGTATTCGAGCCGGCTGCTGGACGTTTGCTTCTTCAGCCGCCTAACCGGCGACCAGGCCCGGCGCCCGTTCCAGGCGCTGCGACGCTTTCACCAGCTTCTGCCGCGCGCGGAAGAGCTTGACCTTAATTGTATTCTCGTTCATACCGGTCTTGGCGGCCAATTCTTCCACCGAATAGCCCTCGACCTCTTTCAGCATCAGAAGCATGCGTTCCTCTTCGGAAACGCGGGAGAGCAGCTTCGTAACATAATCCCGCTGCGCCAGCGAGGAATCGGCCGGGCGCCGTGCGGTCGACGCTGGGCTCGGTATTTTCCACCCGGCGAACCTCGTCCTCGCTCATATCGCTTTCGTAAACCAGCTTGCGGACCTTGCGTTTGCGCAGGTAATCGAAGCATTCGTTGACCGTGATTTTGTAGATCCAGGTGATCAGCGAACTGCGGAAATCGAAGTTGCGGACGGAGAGATAAATCTTCGCAAATACTTGCTGCGCAATATCTTCCACGTCGTTCCGCTGGCGCACGATGCCATGAATGATGGAAAATACCTTGGATTGGTAGCGCTCGACGATCTCGCGGAAAGCCGTTTCATCGCCCGCCTGAGCGCGCCGCACCAGCGAGCCTTCCGGGGTGTTTTGGTAATCCACCTTAGTTTTCGCGGCAACCTTGCTGCCGAATCCGGGAAGTGGGAGTGCGCCAGTCATCGTTCCCATACACCCTCTCGGACGCGCCCACCCGGATTCGGGTTTCAATTGCACAGATAGCATAAGCGCGCCCAGCGAAACTTGCGACGAAAGTAGCGCGCAACGGCATCCAAACAAATGGGTATAATGGATTTTCAGAGCTTCAATACCAAGGAGCAAGAAATCACATGATTCAGATAACGGAAAAAGCGGCAGGAAAAGTAAGGGAGATCATGGGTAGCCAGGACCCGGCGCCGGCCGGTCTGCGGATCGCCGTGGTTGGCGGAGGCTGCTCCGGATTCAGCTACTCGATGGCTTTCGAGAACCAGCCCAACATGTTGGATAAGACCTACGACTTACGATGGTCTGAAGATTTTCGTCGATCAGGCTAGCCTTCTTTATCTGGATGGCGCCGAGGTCGATTACGTCGAGACGCTGGAAGGTTCCGGCTTCAAGTTCAACAATCCGCAAGTGAAATCCACCTGCGGCTGCGGCAGTTCGTTCCAGGTTTAGCGCGCCCGCTCGGGGCAAGCGCGATTACGGGACGGGCGATAGAAGGCCTGCGGCCTCTCGTCCGTCTCATTCTCCGGTCTTGACTAATGGCGCGAATCCGTGGTTTCGCATTGCTGCGTGGGCTGTTTCGACTCCCTCCTTCACGACATAGAAAAACGCTCCAACACGCGCCGAGCGGAATATTATCCCTCCGCGGTATTCGTCGGCTTCGACACCGTAATCGATGCCCGCTGTTGTCAGCGTCTCTTCCAGCCGCAAGGCATCTTTCAATTTTTTAGCGATATAAATTAGAACAGCCTCTTTGCCTTCGAAGAAGGGAGCTTCCTGCCTCATCTGTTCCCATGATACGCGGGTGTGTTCCGGCTATGGCAGACTCCGCGCGATCGCGACATGCCAGATGACTTCCCGCACATAACTTTTGATAACTTGATGCGCCGTTACCAATACTGTTATGCAATGAGTGGGACAGCCTATGAGCGGACGGCGAAGCAGGCAACGGGGAGGCAGCATGGTTGAAATGGCGCTGATGCTCCCCTGGTATGTATTTTTCTTCGTGGGCACGTACGATTGGGGCTTTTATGCGCACGCGTTGATTTCCACCGAAAGCGCGGCGCGGGTGGCGGCAGAATACACATCGCAGAGTTCGGCCCAGGCGGCGAACCAATCCACCGCGTGCATCCTCGCCAACGAAGAGCTGCGCATCATGAATAACGTCGGAGAAACCGGTGCGCCGACGTGCGGCTCAAGCCCATTGATTGTCAGCGCGGCTCAAGTAGGGCCCGGGCAAGCGAACACCAATAGCGCCGACCTACAGCAGGCATCGCAAATTACGGTGCAGTATACGACGGTGGGGCTGATTCCCATTCCCGGTCTGTTGAAGGGCAGCGCGACGATCTATCGCGTGGTGCAGATGCGCCTGAGGAGCTAACCGTGAAGCGCCACAACAAGCGCCGTGGGGCGGCTCTACTCGAGTTTGCGCTCACTGGGCCGCCGCTGATTTTTATTTGGATCTCCACCATCCAGATGGCGCTGGGCATGTGGCATTACCACACGCTGCAATACGCGGTGAAAGCGACTGGCCAGTACCTCGCACGGCATGGCGGTGATTGTGGCGGTTCAAACAATTGCCTGTTAGAGATCGAGAATCTGGCCGCGCAGATGAAGACCTACGCCATTGGAGTTCCTGCGACCGCGATCAACTTGACCTTTAATTCGATCAACTCAGGCGATCACTCGACGGTGTTAAGTTCGGTTTCGTGCCTGCTGACGGATGCCACAATTCACGCCAACGGCTGCGACCAGAACACGACGCAATGGCTACCCAGCACGAATAACGCGGTGGGCTCGGAATTCGAGATCCAGGCCGAATATCATTGGAGTCCCATTATCGGGATCGTCACTCCGGGCGCAGGGGATCCGATGATTTTCGGAGCATTCTGGCTGCCGGCGTATACGCACCAGGTGACGGTGTTTTAGGGTCGTCAGAAGGCGCCATACGGATACTTGGTAGAATGATACGTATGCCCGTTGTGAAGAAGACTTGGCTTATCGATCCCGAATTGGTGCGGCGTGCACAGAAACTTTCGGGAGCCCGGACTGAGACGGAGACGGTTACCCGGGCGCTCGAGGAGATCGTGGTCCGTGACGAGATCGAAACGGCATTCCGGCGTCATGGTCCCGGGCTTGCGAAACTCGAAACCATCTTTCCCGATGGAGTGATGAGCGGTCGCAAGAGGGCCTCCAAGAAATGAGGGCCGTCCCCGATACCAACGTTCTGATCGACTTCTTCCGCAACCCCAATCACAGGGAAGAGTTTGAGGCAAAGACGTTGCGGCCGCAATTCTTCATGAGTTCAGTGGTTGCCATGGAACTTTTTGCGGGTTGCCGGACAAAACGGCAAAGATCGGATCTAGAGAGCTTTCTCAAACCGTTCGAAAAGGCGAATCGCGTGATCACTCCGCACCACTCCTGTTTCGTTGAAGCCGGGAAGGTGCTGGCGAGACTTGGGGCTGAAGGGGCGGAGATCGTCAGACGCCGTCAAATGGTGAACGACATTCTCATTGCAGTGACGGCGGCCCGCGCCGGAGCCGTTGTTATCACTGCCAACGCTCAAGATTTCTCCCGCATAGAAGTTCACGCGCAAGTGCGTTGGATGTTGCCACTCTAGGCGATTGTCAGAACTTTACTGTAAGCTATCGATTCCCTAAATGGCGGTGAGGGTGAGATTCGAACCGCCGACCGCCTCATTTGCTCTCCAACTTGCAGATTCTACGTTACCAACAATACCAGGGGTGCTGCTGTCGCCGTAGACCATTGCACGCTATTGCACGCGGTACTTTGATTCGTTGAAGGCTGTCACATGGTTGAATTACGGGCCATGAGCCTCCCCTGCAGCCTTACTTTCCGAAAGAACTGCTCTTAGCAGTCTTATCGGATTGGTCGAGCCGAGAGCCGCGTATGATATGAGGGTCAGTTCGTCGTCCGGCTTGGGTCCGACGCACAGCCGCCCAGCCAGAATGAACACCAGCGGGATTTCCAGAAGTGTGGGTTGCCTTCCAAGCACGGACATTGGAACTGAACCGATTCAATAAACAATTGCATCCGTCGCCAGGACAGAATCCGACGCCAGCCTTTTCAGGGCTGTAAATCGGCCAAGGCTATCACATTCAAAACAAAGGGCCAAAACAGCCTCAGTGTCCCGAAAACCGCCCATTTATTGGGACAAGAATGGGACAAGATTTCTGGCCGGTCGAATTGCCTCTCCCCTTTGCTGTCCTATTCCAATGCATAATCATCGAATTCGGCCGAACGCCCCGCCTTCCGAATGGTGGTGCTGATCGCATCCGTGGGAAAGTCGGCCCCTGAACCGGGCATCTGCTGGAGGCTAGTACGAATGTCGCGTAGCATGGTATCCGACGTCCCGCCGAACAGTCCGTTCAAGACTGCCATGATAAGCCAGCGCCGAAGGCTGTCCGCGTTGTGAACCTCAAAAGCCGTGGAGCCGCGCAGGGTTACTCCGGGATTTTTAAACAGATAATAGACGAATAGGGACCGGTCACGCGGACAGCGTCCGCCGTTCCAGATCCTCGATGGTGCGCGGCGCCTGCCTCAAAACGCCAAGAAAAACCGGAAGTATCGACGGGCGCCGTAAGACCTCCTGGCACAACGACGAGAGGGCCGCGAGGTAGAAAGAAACGCCATCGCGCCGGGTCGGCGTCGGCGCATCGACATTCCGCAATAGCCACCGCTTGATGCGTTTCGATGACTCATGAAATTCGCTGGCGCACGACACCTCCTTAATGGAGTGGAAATGGAGAGTAAGATTTTTTGCACATTCACCGATAAATTCGGGGATTGGGATCGAACCGGCGACCTGTTGATTACGAAAAATCTGGGCGGGTTCGAATCTCTCTACTGACTCCATATGGAAGTGCCTGATTTCAACAGCTTGGGGAATCTGCTCTCGCTCGAGCAGCAACCCCAGACACTCCAAACGGATAGGTTTCGGCACAGTTCTGGCACAGCGTTTTGCGGTGACCCCCTCGGTTGAGACAAACAGCTATTGGCACACCTGCTGTTTGGATTGCGCAGTTTCCTCTTGGAGCGTGATCCTCGTTTGGGATAGGGCTTCCTGCCGTCGCTTCGAGTGCAGCATCCGACTCGTGGGGGTTGGGCGCTAGGTGACGAGCGTATCATTCCAGAAATCTCCACAACACAGTGCATGGTATGTTGTCTTCGCACCCGATCGCGGGGAGTGCAAAAAATCTCGGAATTTCAGATGTGGAATTCCCTGGTTAATGCAGCCGCCGGCGTGACGTCGAGTCGCGCACGCCCAAAATAGCGTCCGTTGGCAACGATTCTCGGACTGATGGTCGCGGGGACAAGCGCCAACTTCTCAGCGCAGATTTTATCCATTCGCCGTTCGCCACGGCGCCCCGTAACAACGGCTCGAAGGCTGCGGCGGCCTCGCTCAGCAACGGGCGTTCGGCCCCGAACGCCAGGTCCGAAGTTTGCGACCTTCGCTACCTCCTTGCAAATATTTTTTGTGAAAAACTTCTAAGCACTAAAAAATACGCTCATGGGTGGGGTAATTGGGTGGGTCGTTTGACGCTCGTGGGCTGCCCGAAGGCGCTCATCCGATCCATGCGACTGCCTCGAAGCAGCTCACACGGCTTCGTCGCCCTCGCGCAGCAAGAAATGTAGATTGCGCAATCCGCAATTGTGTATACTGAACCTGCTTAGCATGCGAGCAAGAATTCTCGGCGCCGCCATCGTCAACAGCGGGGCGACGCCAATTTCTACGGCCGCTTCCTCGACCCCAAGGACAAATCACTCATGGACCTCACCGTGAGCGTAGGCGGAAGCCACAAGTGATTTTGAAACCAACGACGGACAATACAAGATGATGCGAACCACAGGTTTACTGCTCGCGGCCGGAGTCTTCGTCTTGAGCGCCATCGCTATCGTCGAGGCCCAACAGACTCCCGTCACTCCGCCTGCCGCTCCGCAGGCTGCCGGCCAAATGCCACCCGGACGAGGCGGTCGCGGCGGGACAGGCGGAAGCGCCAGAGTTGGGCGCTTTAAGATCTACCCGCGCGAAGCCGTCGATCGCGGCCTTCCCGCCTATAATTCTACCTGCGGCTACTGCCATGGCGATCGCGGCAAAGGCGGAAAGGCCGGCCCCGATCTGATTGCCTCCCTCGTCACGCTGCATGACGAAGACGGCGTCCAGCTCGCGGCCTTCGTGAGAGCGCCCGGAGCACTCGAAAGTGGTCAAGATCGACGCTTCAGACAGTCAGATGTTCGATATCGCCGCCTACCTGCATTCGCGCGTCGATCTATGCCTCCGGCCGCGGCGAGGTCCACATCGCCGAGGTTCTGGTGGGCAACGCCAAGGCCGGCGAGCAATACTTCAACGGCGCCGGCGGATGCAACAAGTGTCATTCGCCCACGGGCGACCTCAAAGGCGTCGGCGCCAATACGATGCCGCCACTCTTCAGGAACGCCTCGTCATGCCGCGCGCGGGCCGCGGCGGATTCGGCCGCGGAGCCGGCACGCCAACCCCACAGCGCCTTATGCCACAGTTACTCTGGCCTCCGGCGAAACCGTCAAAGGCGCGCCCGTGCGCGTCACCGATTTCGATGTGACGCTTCGCCTCGCCGATGGATCCACCACGAACGTGGGCCCGCGAGCCACGGCGTTCCCAAGGTCGAAATCACCGACCCGCTTGCAGGCCCACGTCGATATCATGACGAAGCTCAACGATACCGATATGCACAACCTAACCGCTTATCTGGCGACGCTGAAATGAGGACCCGAATGCAACTCGAAATCTCCAATCTTGTTGAACGTGCTTCGCCGGATTGGCAATGACGGCGTGGAGCCAGACGCTGCCGCCCGATGCGATCGCGCATCCCAAGCCCGATAGCTGGCCGACCTTTCACGGCGATTATTCCGGCCGCCACTACAGCCCGCTCAAAGAGATCAATGCCGGTAATGTCCACAACCTCACGCTGGCCTGGGTCAATCAGATCAGCATGACGCCCGGCGCGAATATCGGCGGTCCCGGGCCTGCGCCGCCTTCTACGGGCACCGCCAACACGCGATGCGCGCCGCTGATGGTGGATGGCGTTCTCTACATCACCGAGCCGAACACCGTGCTCGCCATCGATGCCCGCACCGGCCGCGAAATCTGGAAGTACACATGGAAAGGCTTGCCGGCTTTTGCGCTCGGCAATCGCGGCGTGGGAATCTACGGCGACTGGCTCTTCTTCGAGACCTACGACAATCACCTTGTCTCGCTCGACATCAAGACCGGCAAGGAGCGTTGGAACAAGGAAATGGCGGATGTGAAGCGCGACTATTTCTCCTCCGTCTCTCCGCTGGTGATCAAGAACCATGTGATCGTCGGCGTCGGCGGCGATTTTCTCGACGTTCCGAACTTTGCCGAAGCGCGCGATCCGGAAACCGGCGAAGTGCAATGGCATTTCTGGACCACCGCGCATGAGGGCGACCCCGGCTTCAAGACCTGGCCCAACGAAAATGCCGTCGAGCATGGCGGCGGCGGCGTTTGGTATCCGCCCACCTACGATCCGGAGCTGAATCTTCTCTACATCCCCACCGGCAACGCCAATCCGGTGATGGCGGGCCAGAGCCGCGAGGGCGACAACCTCTACACGGCCTCCGTGGTGGCGCTGAATCCCGATACCGGCAAGATGGCGTGGTATTTCCAGTTTTCGCCTCACGACACCCACGATTGGGATGCCGCGCAGACGCCGATCCTGTTCGACGCCGTGATCGACGGCAAGCCGCGCAAGCTTCTGGCGCAAGCGCATCGTTCCGGGCTGTTCTTCGTTCTCGACCGCACCAACGGAAAGAGCATCCTCACCGCGCCCTTCGTCGAAGGGCTGAACTGGTACAAGGGCATCGCGCCCAACGGCCAGCCGATTCGCGATCCGATGAAGGAGCCGCAAGTCGCCGGCGCGCTCACCTCGCCGAATTCCAGCGGATCCACCGGATGGCCGAACCCCGCGTACAACCCGGACACGGGTCTGTTCTATGTCGGGACCACGCAGTCGTACACGATCTTCTATAAGACGGATACCGACCCTCAGCCGGAAGGTTACTCCGGCACCGAGCGCGGAGGCGGCACGGTGAAAACCGAACTGCGCGCCATCGACGTCAAGACGCGGCAAGATCGCCTGGAAACACGCCACCAACATCGGCGCCCAGAGCCTGCTGACCACCGCCGGCAACCTGCTGTTCGGCAGTGACGGCTCCGGGAACTTCATCGCCTTCGACGCGCGTACCGGCGAGCCGCTGTGGCACGCCGGTCTGATTTCCAATCCAAGCAATGCCCCGATCACTTACATGCTCGACGGGCATCAGTACGTTCTCGTAGCCGGAGGCGAAAACCTCTATGCATTTCGTCTTCAGTAAGTGAGGTCGTGAGGAATGAAGAGACTGCTTTTGGCTTCGTTGATGTCGGCGGCGCATGGGACTTCAGCCCCAGGCGCATGCCGCCGGCCCCATCCAAGTCATGCTTCTCGATGGCGAAAGCGGCGGCCCTTATCACGCCTGGCAAGTTACCACGCCGGTGCTCAAGAAGGAACTGGAGGAGACCGGCCTGTTCCAGGTGGATGTCGTAACCGCGCCTCCCGCCGGCGGCGATTTCAGCGCCTTCAATCCGGACTTCGGCAAATATCAGGTCATCGTGATGAACTACGACGCTCCCGATGAGCGCTGGCCCGATGCGCTCGAAACCGCGTTCGAATCCTATGTCAGCGGCGGCGGCGGCCTCGTCGTCGGTTCATGCGGCCGACAATGCCTTCGCGGGCTGGCCGGCGTTCAACGAAATGATCGGCATCGGAGGATGGCGCGGCCGAACCGAAAAATCGGGCCCGCTCTGGTTTTTCAAGGACGGCAAGCTGGCCTCGGACGACAAAGCCGGGCCGCGCCGGAAACCATGGCAATCGCGTACCGTTCGCAATCACCGTGCAGGACGCGAACCATCCCATCACGAAAGGGCTGCCGCACGTCTGGATGCATCAGGGCGACGAGCTATACAACAGCCTGCGCGGACCCGGCAAGAACATGACCGTCCTTGCGACCGCGTATTCCGATCCCGCGAATCACGGAACCGGTCACGACGAGCCGATGCTGATGACGCTCAGCTTACGGCAAGGGACGCGTGTTCCACACCACGCTCGGCCACGATATCAACGCGCTCAGTTGCGTCGGCTTCATTGTCACCTTCCAGCGCGGAACCGAGTGGGCGGCCACCGGAAAAGTCACGCAGAAAGTTCCCGCCGTTTTCCCGACCGCGAATGTGGTTGCCTACCGCAGCGATATTGCCGCGATGGATCGCGAATTATAAGATACGGTCTGAACGCGCTCAGCAATCCTCCGGGAGCGGGCCGTGGAGGCGCACCGGAGCCGGCATGAAGCACACTAACATTTCGCGGAGACGATTCGCGCTGCTGGCGGGAGCCGCCGGCGTCGCGCCGCTCCGTCTGGCAGGCGCCGAGCCGCTCACGGCCGAAGCCGTGGTCCGGCGCATCCAGGCCGAACTGGGCGGCGACTGGCCCGCGACCGGTCCCGACGGCTTCAAAGCCGGCGATCCTTCGACCGTCGTGAAAGGAATCGCCACCACCGCCATGGCGACGCTCGACGTTCTCAAGCAGGCGGTGAAGGCGAACGCGAATCTGATCCTGACCTACGAGCCGACTTTCTACGGACGCGCGGACGGACGGCCGCCGGCGGCGGCCGCCGCCCGGACGCGGGCCGGTGGGCTTGACCCCGACGATCCGGTCGTCAAAGCCAAACGCGAATTCATCGAGAAGAACGGCCTGGTCGTCTTCCGCCTGCGCGACCATTGGCAGGCGCGCAAAGAGAACGATATGGTCACCGGCCTTGCCGGCGCGCTCGGCTGGTCGAAGCGGCGGGTCGAAGAGCGATGACGCGCTCTACGACATCCCTCCGGCCACCGCGGAAGCAACTGTCGCCGCGATCCGCGAGCAGCTGAACCTTCGCGCCGGCCTTCGCGCCGTCGGAGATCGCAATGCGACCGTGCGCCGGGTTCTGCTGTTTCCAGGCTCCATGACTCCCGCAACCATGTGGCAGCGCTATTCCGAAGTGGACATGATCGTCGCCGGCGAAGTTCGCGAATGGGAGAACACCCACTACGCCGCCGACATGTTCACCGCGGGCGAGAAGCGCGCGCTGGTGACGGTCGGCCGCGTCGTCTCCGAAGAGCCGGGAATGCGCGCTTGCGCGGAGTGGCTGAAGACCGTCGTGAAGGAAGTCCCGGCAACGTGGATCGGCGCGGGCGATCCCTACTGGAGGCCCGCCTGATGACCGCGCGTGAAGTAGTCGACCTGATCAAGAAGAACGCCGGCAATGCCGTGGAACGAGCGATCCTACCGCGACACCTTCAAGGTCGGCAATCCGGACACCCCCGTCAAAGGCATCGCGACCACCATGATGACGACGTTCGACATGCTCAAGCGCGCCCATGAGGCGGGCCTGAACATGGTGATCTCGCACGAGGACACCTTCTGGAACGATCGCGACGATACGAAGGACCTGACCGATAATCCGCTCTACAAACTCAAGACCGAATACATTCTGAAGAACGACATGGTCGTCTGGCGCGATCACGACCACATGCATGCGATGAAGCCCGATTTCACGGTGGTCGGAGAGCTTCGTTCGGTCGGCATCAAGGGCGGCGAGAACGCGGTGCATGGCGCCGCGCATTCTGCACCATTCCGGAGACGACGCTGGGAGAGTTCGCCGCGCAAGTCAAACGGCCGAGCGGCGCCGCGCGCATTCCGCTGCGTCGGCGATCCCGAAAGCCAAAGTCAGCAAGATCCTGGTAGGCCCCGGATACGCCACGCCGCGCATGACGCCCGAAGCCGACGTCGTCATCGGCGGCGAACAGCAGGAAGCCGACGGCGGCTTCGACAACGTCGAATACGTGATGGACGCCGCTTCTCTGGGCATGCGCGAAGGGCGTCATCATGCTCGGCCACGTCATTTCCGAGCAGGCGGGCATGGAGGATTTCGCCAACTGGCTGCGGACGTTCATCCACGATATTCCGATCCAATTCGTGCCGGCGGGAGAACCATATTGGTAATTCCGAATGCACTGCAGAGGCGCAGAGAGACGCGGAGGAACTCAAAGCTATCGCTTCGCCGGCAACGCAAACGCAATGTAGCTCTTCGAAATCCTGCCGGCGAATTCACCCCGCCCGGCGCCAGCCTGCCGCCCGCCGGGAACGGATTGCCTCCGGCACACCGCCAGCAGCACATACTCCCGGCCATTCGACTTCATAGACCGCGGGCACGCCGAGCGATCCATTCGGCAGATCCTTCGTAGCAGAGCAACTTTCCGGTGTCTTTATCCAGCGCGTAGAGCTTCGAATCGTTGCCCGCGAACAGCACCACGCCGCCCGCCGTGATCACGAAGCCGCTCTTGGGATAGACATTGCCGCGCAGCTTGTCGCTCGGGCCCGCCTCCGGCAGATCGCCGTACGGCGTCTGCCACTTGATTTTCCCGGTGTTCAGATCGTAAGCGGTGATCTGGCTCCACGGCGGAGTGATCACATACGGCTCGTTGCCATAACCTGTCTTGTAGCGCGACGGCGGCGGCTCGACGCCTTCCGGATAGGGCGGTTCGATCCGCGTCCAGCGCCGACGCATGGCCGCGGGAGGAGCGGCGCTGCCCGGGCGGCGCCGCTTCCGGCTTCGTCAGAAACGCCATCAAGATCGTCGAGCATCGGCGCCGCGACGCGCCATCGGCGGCATCCCGCCTTTGCCCTTGGTGATCACGGTTCGCGTCGCATCGGCGCCGAGCCGGCTCACCGCGTTATCGATCTGCGGTCCGCGGTCGCCTTTCAGCTCAGGGCCATGACACACCTGGCAGCTCTGCTCGTAGACGGTACGGCCGCGCCGTTCCGCCGTGATTATGGCCGAACCCGGAATGCCGCCGCGCCCGTTGCGCGGCCGGTCGGGAATCAAGTTCGCCCGCGTTCGAGGCCAGTCGATTCGCCGGCCGGGACCAGCTTCAGGATCGAAGGCATGTCCTTGCCAAGCACGTACACAGTGCCGTTCGTCGGATCCGCGCCCGTGCCGAAGAACAGCGCGCCGCCGTTGACGCTGGGCATCAGGATGGTGTCGCCCAACGCGGGCGGCGTGTACAAGCCGGTGCGCGCTTTCGAAAGCCGATCCTTCCACCACACCTTTTCCTCGTCGGTCATGAACGCCGTCGTACATATCCTTCACCGTCATTCCCTGGCGGGCGAAAGGAGGCACCACCGTGGGGAAAGGCTGGGTGGGCGAGGTGACCTCGCCGGGAACGTCGGATTTCGGAACCGGCCGTTCCTCGATCGGCCACAGCGGCTTGCCGGTGACGCGATCGAACACGTACAGGAACCCATTCTTCGATGCGAGCGCGACGGCGTCGACCATCTTGCCGTCATGCTTTACGGTCACCAGTTGCGGAGCGGCGTCGGGATCGCAATCCCAAAGATCGTGATGCACGGTCTGGAAATGCCACAGCAGTTTTGCCGGTGCGCGCATCCAGCGCCAGGAGGCAATCCGCATACAGATTGTCGCCGGGCCGGTCGCCGCCGTACAGTTCGTACTTGGCCGATGCGGTCGGCAGGTAGACGATCCCGCGCTTCTCATCGACCGTGATTTCGCCCCACACGTCCACGCCGCCCATGTATTTGTAGGCGTTCTTGGGCCACGTCTCGTATCCGAATTCGCCCGGGCGCGGAATGGTGTGGAACACCCACACGAGCTTGCCGGTGAGGACATCGAACGCGCGAATATCGCCCGGCGGCGCGAGATAGCCTTCGCCGGTTGCGCTGCCGAGAATGATCAGGTTCTCGAAGATGCGTCCCGGGGTCCGCGACGCCAGCGGGACAGCGTCGCGCGGTCGATGCCGGTCTTCAGATCGAGCTTGCCGTGATCGGCGAACGAATCCACCAGCTTGCCGGTCCGCGCGTCGATGGCGTGCAGCATTCCTGACGAGGTGACCAAGATGCGCCGATCGGAGCGGTCTTTGCTTTCCCAGTAATTCGCTCCGCGTTGGCCCGCGATGCCGCTGAATCGTCCTCCGCCGGCGAAACTTGTAGACCCACAATTCCTTGCCGGTCGTCGCATCCAGCGCGACCAGCGAGCCGTCTTTCGCCGCCACGTAGGCGATGTTGTCCACCACCAGCGGGCAAAATGTATAGCTGGTCTATCGCCGGTCTCATAGCTCCAGGCGACTTCCAGTTTGTTGACGTTGCCTGTATTCACCTGTTTCAGCGGCGAATAATGCGCAGCCTCGGGACCGCCCAGATACTCGCTCCAACCCGTATTTCTCTGCGCGTGAAGCGCAACCGGCCTGAGCAGCGCGAGCGCAGGCAGGAGACAACGAACGGCTTTGACTTTCATGGTCTGGCCTTTCATAAAAGGTTCGAGGCCTTCAGGCGCGAAACGCGATTCCCTGTTTCTCGAGATACGCTTTCGCGATCTTCGCGGTTTCGACGGCCGGCATGGGCTGGGGAGGCGGCGAATCGAGTTCCACCATCACCATTCCGGCGGTTTTGCGGCCTTCCATCATGGCCAGAATGGCGGGAACGTCAACCTTACCCTGCCCGAGCGGGCAATAGCCTAGATACTCCTCGCCACCCGAATAGTCTTTGAGGTGCATGTGTTCCACGATCGACAGGAAATCTTTAACCACCTTTACTGGATCCGAGCCGCCTTTCTGCAACTGGCCGATGTCGGGGCCGAATTCATGACGCGCGTATCGACCGCCTCCATGACGGCATAGGTTTCATCGTGCGTCTCGACGCAGGTGCCGGTATGCTGATGCAGCACCGCCGTCAGCCCGAGATCGCTCACCGCTTTTCCCAGCTCGTTCAGAGTCGCCACAATGTCGGATTTGTGGGCCTGGAAGTCGTAGCCGTTTCGCCGCACTCCGTTCGGCCCGACGACGATCACCTTGCTGTTGTATTTCTTCACCAACTGGGCCCAGCCGACTGTCTTCGCGATCGAATCCTTGCGCGCCGCAGGATCCGAGAGGTTCGTGTTGCAATAAGCCGAGATGAGCGGCAGATCATGTTTTGACAGCAATGCGCCTACGCCGCCCTGCGCTTCCATCGCTTGAATCTGATCGCCGAACAGCTCAATTCCATAGAATCCGAGCGCGGAGATATCGCGGATCGCGGCCTTGGCATATTGCGGGTCCTGCATCGGATTGATGGCCGGCCGCGGTCCCGCCCCCGGACCTCCGCCCAACGGGATCCAGGTAAGCCCCGTATGTCCGACATGCAGTGAAAGCTTGGGCGCGGCAAATCCCACGCTCGCCAGCGCGGCGGCCGGAAAAATGGCAGAGAATCGGCGGCGGGTCACCATGGGGACTAGTCTATCCATCGAATGCGCCATGCGCAACATGTGTTGCATGGTTCGAGCTTCCGTGGATCGACACTATGGCGCATACGGCTATCTCCCACTCTTTCGTGCGGGCGGCTGCATCTGGTTCCAGAAGATAAAGGTGCCCTTGGGGCCGGACGTCACCACATCCGGCGCCCCGTCGCCATTGAGATCTTTCACCACAAACTGCGAGCCGACGCCCGAGCGGTTGTGGATCAGCTCGGGCACGAATTCCGCGCCGCCTTCGGCTTTCGGATTACGCACCGTGCGATACCAATAAAGAACCGCCGCACCGTTGGTATCCGGATCGAGATGACTCTCAAGATGCGAGAAGAGACGTTTCCCGCTGATCACGTCGGGGATGCCGTCGCCATCCATATCGGCGAATGCGAGGGCGTGCAACTCCGAGAAAGTGACGCCGCCGGCGTTCTTCGTGCTGAAGTCTCCCATGATGTCGTGCCGGACGAATGAAATGTTTCCCTGCGCGTCGCGCTTTTGCTCGAACCAGGCGAGACCGAATCCGTGAGCCGCGATCGATGTTACCACATCGGCCAAGCCGTCGCCGTTCACGTCGTAGATGCCCATCTCCGCGCCGCCCGTGCCGAAGTTCTCCGGATGGAATTTCCAGTGGCCTTCGCCCGCGCCCGATGCGGGCTGCTCCCACCACCCGCGGGAGTTGACGATATCCATTGCGTCCGTCGCCATTGATGTCGCCGATGCCCATGCCGTGCGCGCCGGCTAGACCGTTGTCGGAAACCTTGATGGACTTCCACAGAGCGGTGGGATTGGCGGGGTCTGGCTTCGCGTAGCACAAGGTTGCCGCCTGGCCCGGCGTACACCACCTCGGGTTTGCCGTCGCCATCGACATCGCCGAACACCTCGATTTCGGATGTGGCGTCGGGAATTACGTTGTAGCGATCCCAACGCCTGCTCTCGCCTTTGGGATTCACGAATAGAAAAATGGGGCGCGAATCGGTGACCAGAAGGTCGTTCCAGCCGTCGCCCGTATAGTCGTAGGCGAAGTAGGTCATCCCTTCGGGAAAGCTGCTCGGGCTATACGTTCGGGCGGCCGTAAATTCGTGACGCTCGGTGTAATTGGGGCCAGTGAAATAAAAAGGTCCGGCGATTATATCCGGGACTCCGTCGTGGTTGATATCGCCCGCGGTCACGCCCCACGAGTAAAAGAAGTCGCTCAACCGCTGTATGCGGAAATGCGACGAGACCTGCTCGGCAGGCTCGCGCTTGACGTTCAGGTCATGAAACGATACGTCGCGGAACTTAACATCGCCCGATCCGGCCACATGCAACGCCACCGGTCCATAGCCCATCATGTGGTCGTTGGTCGCGCTGTTCCCCAATCCCCGCCGGCCATTCACGGCGGTCCACACCATGTCCATATCGACGATGACGCCGATGCTGTTCCATTCATTTGCGGGAAGCGATACGCCTCCGCGCCCTGGGCCGCCCCGGCCGCCCGCACCCGCAGCGCCGCCTCGGCCCGCGCCAGGCGCTCCACCGCGTCCACCGGCTGGCCCTCGGGCCGCCGCCTCTGCCTGTTCCGCCTGATATTCCGCAACTGTTGGCGCGGGCCGGGCAAATCCCGATACTTGCGAATTCCCATTCGATTGCGGACCGGTGGCGATGCGCGAGAATTGGGCCGTGGCGCGATCAAGCTTGGTGCGGCTGACTTCTTTTCCATCGGGGCTGAGTTCAACCTCGTACGAATCGGCGTCGCCTTCGGCCAGCGAAATGTACGTACCCTTTAACCCGCCGCTTTCGGTCTTTGCCGCACGCAGCAGAACGCCGGCGCTGCACGCAGCGGAACATCGGAAGTCACTATAAAACTGAATGTCCTGATAGCCTTTGTCAAAGACCAGCCAGCCGCCTTCCGCGGTCGACGGCATGCCGGTGATTTCTCCGTTTTCGGCCTTCCAGGTTGCCGCTCCAAGCTGGCGCAGTCCGGAGAGCGAAGAACCTTTGAAGACCACGTCGGGGATGAAATCCTTGGGGGCGGCAAAGATCACGGTCAGCAGCGCGGAAACGGCAGACAACGCCGCAGTTGGGAGCGCGACTCGGCGCAAAATCATTGGCGGTCTCCTGTGTAGCCAGGCGGCGTTTTCTTCCAGCGCAGGGCCGGCATCGAGCTTGCCCTCCGTGCTTTGCATAATATGCAAAGTCGATTGCATTTTGCTTTGGAGGATACTATCAGGGTCATTCGCGAAAGTCAATGGGAGTCTGCGTTTTATCTGCGGGGTTCGCGGCTCGGATCGATTCAGGCTTGTGGTGGCAGGCGCGCAAACTCTCGGCTGTAATAGGCCGATTCATCCCAGTGGACCATCGGGAGGCCCGGTGCCGGCGCCTGGAAGTAGGGAATCCGATTCCCTTTCAGCGACCCGATGTAGACCGTCCGCAAATCCGGCCCGCCGAAGGTGACGCTCGCCATCCATGGAGCGATGCCGCGGCCGGTGGCGAACAGGACATCCTGCGTTACCTGCCCGGCCAGGAACTGACGTTCGAGCGCATCCACCTTTTGGGGATCACCCTCGTCCAGCAGAACTTTCAAGTCGCCTTGTGGCGTCAGGACGAACAGCTTGTCGGAATAGACCAGCGTGCCCCACAAATTGCCGCAACTATCGAAGGCGATGCCGTCAGGCCACGCTCCTTTGCCCAAGCTGCGGGGGCCGAAGATTTCACGGTCTTTGGCTTCTCCACGCTCATCGATCCGCAAGCGCGTGATGCATCCCCCCGTTGTCTCGACTAGATAAAGGAATTCCTCGCGCGCGTCGAATCGGATCTCGTTCGTGAAATGGAATCCATCCGCCACGATGCGGAATGCGCCGTCTTCGTAGCGGGCCAGGTAGCCGTCCGCGAGATCGGTGCGCAGGGCGTGCATCCAGTTCGTGATCCTGGTCGAAACTGTGACCCAGATGCGGCCGCGCGAATCGCGCAGAACGAAGTTGACCTTTCCCACTGGCTCGCCATCGATGTTGTCCGCCAGCACTTGCGTCACGCCGTCGCGCGTCATGAGCTCCAGGCAATCGGTCCCGAAATTCGAGATGAGGAAATCGCCGTTGGGCTCGAATGCCAGGCCATTGGGAAGGGTGCCTTCGAGATAGCGCGAGGCTTCGCTTTCCGCTTTGCCGAAGTGCTGCGAACTGCGTTGCGTCACGATCTGTTGTGCGCCGCCGGGCGAGATTCTCATCACGCCGCCGCGCGCATCGGCCGACCATAATGTTCCGTCCCGTTCCGCCAGGATGCATTCGGGACGCTGGAGATCGTGGCCAATGTAGCCGATCGAGCCCTTATCGATGCCAAAATCGAGGATGGGATTCATTTGCATTAGACGCAATTAGAATTGCGAAGGCCAGGGTAGCAAGAGAGCAGGCGCAGGTCAAAGCCTTGCCGGCCACTCAGGCCAGCACGATCACGAATCCCGCGTTTCGTTGCTCAACAGTTCGGAGATGCTATTGGCAGCGGTGGAGACTTGCTTGCCGCAGATCTTGTAGCGGTCCTTCGAAAACCGCTGCACCGGGACCGAAATGCCGATCGAGCCTATAATAGTACCGCCTTCAGCGCGGATCGGCGCTGCCACGCAGCGGATGCCTTCCTGGTATTCGCCGTCATCGGTGGCATAGCCCTGCTCCTTAATTTGGGTGGATGCCTTCGCCAGCTGATCCAGATTGCCAATGGTCTGCTTGGTAAAGGTTTCCAGCTTTTCCGATCCGAAGATGGCTTTCAGGTCGGCCTTGCTGGAATCGGCCAAGAGCGCCTTACCGTGGGCCGTGCAATACAGAGGAATCAATTCGCCCGTCTGGCCCGACACCGCAATCACCTGACTGGTCACCAGATGGTCGATGAAGAGCGCCTGCTTGCCTTCGCGGATGGCCAGATGAACGGTCTCTTCGGTTTGATTGGAAAGCCACTTTACCTGCTCGCGCGAAACGCGGATGAGCATCGTGCTCCAATCATATTGATGCGACAGCCGCCAGACCGACGGCCCCAGAATGTATACTTTGCGGTTGGTCAGGTGAGCGAGGAAACCGCGCCGCCGCAAAGTATTGGCCAGGCGGAAGACGCTGCTGCGATCAATTCCCAGTACATCGGTCAATTCTCCGAGAGAAACCGGCTCCGCAGAACGCGCAACGGTTTCGAGAATCACCAAACCCCGATCGAGGCTTTGAATCGATGGCGTCTCCTGCCTGATCTTGGTTTTCATTGGATGGCTCCAATTATAACGGTTGATTAGCTCTCAGCTTTCGGCTTTCAGCAAAAGCCGCGCCGGCACGCGTCGCCAAGCGGGCATCGCCACCCGTACAAGGCCGGGGCTATACCGCGAAGCCTGGCTGACCGCTGAAAGCTAACAGCCTTCTGCTCCTCACCCAGTTTCCATTGACTTCCAATCTGGCCCCTGATAACATGTGGATCGATGCAATTATAATTGCACAATGTGCAATCTGCTGCTTTGAGAGTGTTTCGAAGCAGTTGCGCACGGGCTGCTTGGGCGGAAGCGGGGATGCGCGCGCGGCTCGCGGAGGCATACGCGTGAAAAAGAGAAGCAAAGTCGCCATCGCACACAGCGACGCCGATCTCGGCAAGCCGGGTGAGTACTCTCGGGGGCAACTTGATCTCGTCAAGCAGATGATCCGGGAAATCGCCGGACCAGACCATGGGCGGGATGAAGAACATCGTCATCCCGCGGCGATAAGGTTCTGATCAAGATCAATACCGTCATCCCCATCGCGCCGAATGCCGGATTCACCACCGATCCGCGCATGCTCGAAGCGTTGATTGAGCTGGTGCAGGAGCAGAATCCGGCGCGAATTCAGATCGGCGAACGCTGCGCCATGGGCGCCGACACGCGCATGGCTATGGATGTGTGCGGCATCACTGAGGTAGCCGAACGCACCGGCGCCGAGTTATGCCCGTTCGAGCACGTGCCGTTCGACATGTACAAGATCGACCGGCCGATCAGCTTCAATGAATTTCCCGTGCCGCGGCCGGTGCGCGATGCCGACGTCTATATCGGCCTGCCCAAGATGAAGGTTCATGTGCATACGACTTTCACGGGCGCGATGAAGCTGCAATTCGGCAATCTGCCCGATTACGACTGGATGGTCCGCTGCCACCGCGACGACATCTACCAGAAGATCGTCAACCTGACGCGCGCGGCCAATCCCAAATGGTTCGTGATGGATTCGCTTTACGCCTGCCAGGGCAACGGCCCGTTCAGTCCCGTACAGCGAAGATCTCATCAAGGACTTCAATACGATTTGCGGCGGTCCCGACCCTGTCGCCGTGGATACCATTTGCGAAGCGCTCATGGATTGGGATTATCCCGGCACGAACGTACCCTCCACCGTGCTCGGCGCGGCCGAGGGCCTGGGCACCAACAACATGGAGGAGATCGAACTGTCCGGTCCGCCGATCGCGCAGGTCAAGCGCCGGTTCAAGCGGCAGAACACGGTGCTGCAGGGCCAATATCCGAACGTCAACCTGATCATGGGTTCGACTTGCGAAGCCGGCTGCCGCGCCATCGTGCGCATCCAGTTGGATCAGCTGCAGGCGGACGGCACGCTGGCCAAGCTGAAGCGGCCTCTTTATGTCTTCACCGGTCTGCAATTCGAGGAAAAGATCACCGAGGTCGACGGCGATGTGATCATTGTCGGCGATTGCGCCAAAGGTATGCAGGAGCGCTTTCCTGATGCGAAGTATTGGGGAAGCTGCACCGAATATCCCAACTGCACTCCGATCTGGGCCAATCGCCCCGACGTGGGCATCGCGCACTATGTGCGGAACTGCAGCGCGTGAGGGAAACCATTTCCAGCTTGTAACGGGGGACGTATGGCGGAATTATCGGCGGCGCTGGAGCGCGCCCGCGCCAAGGGCCGGGAACTCATCGACAGCCGCGAATCGCTGCTGCGGCAGGGCATTCTCAAGCTGCTCGCCATCAAGGATTCGGATGTCCGCATCCTGACGCTCGAGCAATCGCGCGATGCAGTGGATCAAGGCCTGCACGCCGGCGGAGCCTTCTCGGCCACGATTCCGCTGGTCGCGCTGTTCTACGGCGGCTTCATCGACGTCGACGTCGAAGACCCGACGCGCGCCGGCGGCGACATGTTCGTGCTCAGCAAAGGCCACGCCGTCGCCGCGCTGGCGTCTATCTACGCCGAGCTAGGCTACTTCGATGCCAAGATCCTGAAAAACTCGCGCTCGTACGAGAGCATTCTGAACGGCCATCCCGGTCCGGTGCTGCCGGGCATTCAGATCGCGACCGGCCCTATGGGGCAGGGCTTCGGCGTGGCGCAGGGCTTCGCGATCGCCGGACGATTCGGGCGGCGCTTCGATTCCTATGCCGTCCTCGGCGATGGCGAATTGCAGGAGGGGCCGATTTGGGAAGCCGTGATGTACGCGGGCGCGAAGCACCTGGACAATCTCTGCATCCTCGTCGACCACAACCACGGCCAACTCGATATCTTCAGCCGCATGATTTTTCCCATGCCGGATCTCGGTCCGGTCTTCGAGTCGTTCGGATGGCAAGTCGCATGCCGTGGACGCCACCACGTACGACGGGGTTTACGCGGCGCTGGAAGCCTTCCGCAATGGACCACGCAACGGCAAGCCGACGGCCATCATCTGCCATTCAACGAAAGGATACGGCGCCTTCTCCGATTTCTTCAATCGTCACAAAGTAGTAGTCACGGATGCGCTAGTTGAGCAGGAGTTCGCATTGCAATCGGAGCGGCGAGCCGCGCGCGTGGATGAGTTCAACCAATTCGATGAGCGCCTCGACAACAGCTCCGATGGGCAAAGCGTCCGCCGCGCCTTGCTGGAAATGGCCGGCCGTATGCATCTCTCGACGCAACGCGATTCCTCCGGCCGCCTGCAACTCGATCAGATCGTCGGACCGGTGGTGACGCGACGCGCGCCGCCACGCGATAAGCGCATCAAGCATGACAGGCGGCTTTTGCCCCAGATCGATCCAGCCAAGCAGTACAGCGCTGCCGATATCGTGACCGGGGCGATGAAGGTCTTCGCGCGCGATCCGGCGGTAGTCTCGGTGGATTCCGATCTCGCCACTACCAGCGGGCTCGAAGCCGGGGTTGGCGCGGTCGATCAGTGCCGCGCCCTGAACGTGGGCGTCGCCGAAGCCAACATGATGCTCATTGGCGAGGCTTTCGCCGCGCTTGGCTATAACGCTTGGGTGAGCACGTTCTGTCCGTTCTTCGATTGGAAGGTGATGCGCCGCATCGCGGTAGGCCATCAGGAGCGACTCGAAGCCATCGAGGCGCGCGATGGCTGGCTCAGCGAAGGCCATGGCCTCGATCTCACTTTCCTTGCCACGGCGGCGAATTTCGAAACGCGCACCAACGGCGCCACGCACATGGGCAACGACGACGTGACTGTCTTCGACGCCATTGGCCACCTGAGAATCGTGGACGTCTCCTGCCCGCGGCAACTGCTGGCGATCATGCAGTGGATCATGCAAGGGAATCGCGGCTTGATCTATCTGCGCGTCATGCGGACGCCCTCGGCCGTCATCTATGGGTACGATTATTCCTTCGAGTTCGGCAAAGGCCAAATTCTGAAGCGCGGCGCGGACGATGCGGCGGTGATCGTCAGCAGCGGACGCGGAGTGCATGAGGCGCTTGAAGCGGCTGCGCTGTGCGCAAAGGCGGGCGTGGATATCGGCGTGGTGGACATGCCATCCATCGACGATGAGCTGTTGCTGGAACTGTTCGAATCGGGAGCGCCACTGGTGTTCGCGGAGCAGAACAACGGCTACATCTGGCAGAGCTTCCTCAAGACGCTCTACCGCCATCGCAAGCGGCGCGCTGCCGGAGATCTGGAGCGCGTCATCACCGTCAACACCCTCGATTCGGAAGGCCGGCCGCGGTTTATCCACTCGGGGACCTACGAAGAGTTGACCGAAGTGTTTGGTTTATCGGCTGCGAAACTGGCGCAGAAAATGATCGATTTGAGTAAAAGATGAGCCCCAATTTTCACCGCTTAGGCGCTGAGGCGCAATCATAATCGTGTTCTCCGCGCCTCTGCGATGAATTTTATGTTTTCAAACCCGGTCAACACGGGAGGCACATGAGCGTTCCGCAACTGCATGAGACCCAGGTGGAAGAATTAGATCTGCCCGGACGCCATTTGCGCTGGGTGGTGGGCGATGGCGGGTTGACCGCGCAGCATTGCTCGTTCTGCGTGATTCGCGTGGCGCCGGGTGAAATAGTGCGTCCGGCGCACAGCCATCCGCACGGCGAAGAGGTGATCTACGTGATGCGCGGATCGGGGCGCGTGCTGGTAGCGGGCGAAGTGTCGCCGGTCCGTGAAGGCAGCACGGTGCTCTTCCCGCAAGGGGCCGTGCACATGCTCCACAATACCGGCGATGAAGAGATGAAGGTCGCCTGCTTCTTTGCGCCGGGGACGAATCTGGACAATTACAAATTCTACGAAGACGTCGATTTTCCCGATTGAATCTCGATCCCTCCGCCGGGCGATCAAATCTTCCACCGATTCGCGGATCGCCGCCAGGGACGAATACCGCGGCTCATACTTCAGCGCCCGCCGCGCCTTCTCGATACTGCAATTCGGCGAGCGCGCGATGTGATCCCATGTGACTTGCGCTTCCTTCGCGATAACGTTGCGCCGCCATTCTTCCCACAGCAAAAACCGGATCCGCGCTTGCTGCCCGAACCACCCCGCCACGCTCTCCGCATAACCCACCAGCGTCAGCGCGGCCGGCGAGACCACATGAAAGCTCTCGCCGATGGCCGCGGACCGGTTGGCCAGCGCCTGTACGAACGCTTGCCCCACATCGTCGGCATGCACGTGATGGAGGGTCTCTCTGCCGAGGTTCGGCAGCAGGACCTCGACGCCAGTGGCTAGATCGGCGAAGATCCGCGGGTTGAAGTTGGCCGCGGGGTTGAGCGGAATCCATCCCGGCCCCACCAGATGCCCTGGATGAAGCACGGTCGCGGGGAAACCGTTTTCGCGCGCCTCGCCTAGCAAATAGGCTTCGATCTCCGCCTTACGCACGCCATAGTCGCTGATCGGCCGGCGCGTCTGCTCCTCCGTGATCGGGACCTCGATGCCCGGTCCGTGGACCCAAATCGTTCCGCAGTGCAGGAAGTGAGCAATCTGCCCGCGTAGCGAATCCACAAGCGGGCTGGCGCTTTCGATGCGATAGCAAGTGAGGTCGATCACGGCATCGGGCTTAGCCTCGAGCAGGCGCGCGCCGAACGTTCCTGAGGTTTCTTCAGTGTCGCGATCGAGACTGAACTGCTCGACCCTCTCCCACGCCGCGTGCGGTCGGTAAGGCTTCCGCAAACTTCGGCTGACATTGATTACGGAATATCCGGCCTCAACCAGACGCGGAACCAAAAAGGTGCCAATGTGGCCCGTTCCGCCAATCACGACCACGCGGGTGCTCATCGCCCTAGTACTACTGTGTTATAAACGACGAGCGCAGCAGAAGGGGCAACAGGGGAGATGTTGAAGCAGGAGTCGGGCGATCCTGATGCGGATAGTCGCGATGGACTGCGGATTATGCCGTTCGGCGCGCGTGCGGTGAGCCGCGGGTCTGGAAGTGGGGAGGAATCTTCGCGGCGCGTAGCTCCAGTCGGCCGGGGCGGGCGTAGGGGGAAAAACGGCTCCGCTCGATCACTAGGAAGCCGTAAGCGGCAATGCAGAGGGTGGCGTGGTGATGGAATCCTCGCCAGCCTCGTCCCTCATAATGCCCCAATCCCAGTTCCTGTTTCAGTTCTTCGTAGTCGCGCTCGATGATCCAGCGGTGTTTGGCTAATCTCACCAGTGCGGTCAGGCGGGTCTTTGCCAACAGTGTAGACAGCCAGTATTTGGCAGGCTCGGCTTCACCGGAAGGCCATTCGATTAACAGCCATTCCTCCGGGTACGGCTCGCTCCGCTTCTGATCCCGGTGCGCGGGTCGGACCCGAACGGCGGCGAAGCGCGACTTCAGTTGTTTTCTGGTTCCCTCCCGCCAGGCAACGATTTTCCATGCGTGAGCAGGCAACGAAAGCGCCACTTGTTTTACCGAAACCGGCTGCTGCTCCGCGTCGCGGTGTAATTTGGTGGGCGGACGCCCTCTGCCCTTCCGCCGTTTTTTCGGTTGCGGCGCTTGGCCGGGCTGCCACACGGTCATGTTCTCGTGGACGCCCACCGCATACTGCAACTCCAGTTCGGTGATCCCCTCCCTAAACCGAGTCTCATTGCCATAGGCGGAGTCGGCTAGAACCGGTCCCGTTGGTATCCCTTGCTCTACCGCGTGGCGAATTTGTGCGAGCGCAATCGCCGGCTTGGTTTGAAAACTAACCTCTTCGGGGATACCAGCGGCTTTACGCCGTTCCCCGTCGCTGGTCCAACTCTCCGGCAGATATAGACGCCACGCCACGGGGAGACTGGCGTGATGGGTTGCCACCGACAAACTCACCGCGACCTGGCAGTTATCCTGCTTGCCCACTTGTCCACAGTACTGACGCGCCACCCCGACCGAATGCGTTCCTTTCTTCGGAAAACCAGTATCGTCCACGATCCAGGCCGCCATCGATCCGGTCCGACTCATCGCCCCGAGCACCTGCTCTCGTACGCTTTCCAGAACGGCTTCGTCGCTCCATGGCGAATCCGCTACCAGATGGTGCAGGGATTGGTGCGTCCGCCGGACATTATCGGGAGCCAGGCGCCCGGCCATCGGCTCGACGCTCTTGCGCTCACCCGGCAGCAGCAGTCCGGCACAGTAAGCCTTTATCGGAGCGCTGCGATCAGCATGCCCTGCGGCTTTCGCCAAGCCATCCGTGTATGCCGCAAGGCGCTTTTCCTGTGGGCTTGGCGCAGAAGACTGTCCCACAAAAACATTCTACATCAGTTTTGTTTTTTATAACACAGTAGTACTAGGATACTCACCGATGTCCTCGGAAACCCGCAGCCTCCGCCGTCCGTGCCAAGCTCCCGGCGTCCCCGAAACTTCTACTTCAGGCTCCTGTGCTTCGACGCGAAGTCTAGGAAGTAGGGCCAGTTGGGTTGATCGGTGTGGCCGCTCGAGTGTTGGCGGAAGGCGACGTCGCCGATGGCGATGAGCGTCTCGATCTTGGGAAACTCGGAAGTCCCCAAGCCCTTTTTGCCAAGCAGTTCATAGACCGGGCTTGCGCCGGCTCCGGCCAGGAAAGTTCCCTTCGCGTCCACCCAGCTATCGCCGCCGGGCTCGACGTCATATCCGCCATTACCGGCGCTCAAGAAAACGGGGCGCGGAGCGATCATGGCGACGAGTTCGTGCGAATCGACGGGCAAATCGTTCCAATTGAGAGGTCCGGCGTATTTCAGAAAATTCCCGGCCATCCAGTGGTATTCGTCAATACCGGCGACGTTTTCGATGATCTCGCCCCAATTGCGGCGATGTAATTTGGCGCCACCCTCGCCCGAGGAACTAACGTAAGCGGTCCACATCCGGGGTTCGTAGGCGAGGGCAACTATGGCGGCTTTGCCATAGCGGGAGTGTCCTTCAATGGCAATGTGAGTCGCGTCAACAGCTTTGTCTGTTTCGAAGTAGTCGATCGCGCGGCTGGCTCCCCAGGCCCAAGCGCGAAGCGCGCCCCAATCATCAAGCTTGCGCGGCTGCCCCTTGTTGCACAGTCCAATAATGCCAAGGGTTAGCCCCGCGCCATTGTCTGCCTGAATGCTTCCAGGGTTGAGAGATGCATAGCCCCAACCCTTGGCGAGCACCTGTTGCTGCCATGTGGGTCCGGCGGGTCCGCGTCCAACTCCCACCCCGGGCATGGCGCCGCGGCCGGCTGCAACGGCGGCCCCGTCTGCACCGGGAGCGCCCCTGCCGGCAGCAGCCGGTGGAATTCCGCGCCCTGCGGGAATCGGCGTGAAGGCATTAGGGCCATATGGCGGCCCATCGGGAGGCGGCGTTCCTCGTCCACCGCCGAAGCCGGGTGCGCCGCCGAACTGCATGATCACCGGAACGGGCACAGGCGCGTTGGCCGGCGTAGTCAGCGTGAGAGCGATTTTTACTTCAATGTCCGGATCCATGGAATTGTCGACCACGCCGACCAGTTGTTTGGTGACGATGTCGACATCGCCGTTTTTGCCGGTCGTCGTGTTCGCCACTTGCCAATTCACTTTGGGAGTGTCCTTGGGGACCCGGCCGTACACTTCCCGGTCGAAGTCCTCCACGATCTCCGGCCGCCGCTTGTTCCACCAATCAGCCGCGGCGGTGACCTTCTTTCCATTCTTGAGCGTCAAGGGATCGGGCAAATTAGGATATGGGTTGGCCTTCGACTCATCGTAGTTGGCAAAATTCGGATCCGTCTTATCTCTTCCCGGCCTTGCCGCGGCGCAGTTGGGCGATATGGAGAAGATCCATGGTGCGTTGATGATCTTCTTCCTTCGTCATTTTGACCGGCGTTGTCCCGTCGGCTGCTCTCGCAGCTCGAATGAGGAGATGGCCGCAGGGTACGGCAGCGAGACAAACAAGCACAAGGCCAACGCAACGGCCGTCGCGGGTTTTCGACATGGATTCCTCCAGCGGTTTCATGCGAAGATGCTAAAGCTAATTGTTTTATGGTCGAACTATAAACATATTTTGTGCCGAAGTCAATGGCGGCCTTGCGCCTCTTGCCAAACTTCTTGCAGTTTCTTCATTGAGACGGTCCATGCCGGTCCCGCGAACTTGGCCTTCTCCAGCGGCCGCATCTCATGCGACATGAAGGTCTACTGACCGTAAAGCTGCTCTATGGCGTCGGAAACCGACGCCACTTCGGTCTCTGGCGACAACCCTCCATCAAGGGGTCCGCCGGCGGTTGCGCCATGACCAGGAATACGATCAGAGCGCCGGCTACGTCGGCCATCCACAAGAGACGCTTCATAAGGAATCCTCTCTTTCACCTCTCCCCAGAAGGCTTCGACGGAACCCTGCGAGATTCACATACATTTGTCGCCAAAGCACAAGTTCTTACTGAAGAATGGCAACACGTGGTTCTGGAAGCGGTCGGCTACGTCGCTGGTATGCGTCCCGGAGTAGATCTCGAAGCTGTGGGCGACGCCGTAGTTGTCCAGAATATCGTGCAGCTTCCCGGCGTCGATTCGCAGCCCGTCCTGGTCCCCCACGTCGATGGTGATGCCGTGATACTGGCGCAGATTGCCGATGTACTGATCGACAAACGCCAGCGGCGCGTTCGCCGCCCATTTGGCGATTACGTCCTGCCGGACGGTTCCGTTCTCCACCGGCAGATCGAGATAAAGCGGCGGCTTCTTCGGATTGGGCGACCAAGCGGCGGCCGATGCAAGCTGTGCGCGCAGCCCGAACGGCAGCTTGGCGGAATCCGCCGGCGTCTTGACCGCCTCTAGCGCCTTTTCCGTCTCGGGGTTCACGGGCCCGGCGGCGCGAGCCGACATGCAGCACGGGCTCATGATGTACAAACTGCCGAACACATCGGGATGCTTCATTCCGATTCGGCTGGCGCCATAACCACCCATCGAATGCCCGACCAATCCGCGGCTAGAGCGTTTTGCGATGGTGCGGTAGTGAGCATCGATGTAGTCGACCAGGTCGTGCGCGATGAACTTCTCGAAATCGCCTGTGGTTGCGGAGCTTGAATACATCGAACCGTTGTGGATGGTCTTCGCATCCGGCAAAACGACAATCATGTCCTGCGCGCCTTGGGCGAAGGCGCCTTCGATGGTCTGCGGGACGTGGATCTCCTGACTCCACTGCGCCGCGCCGATCGAATAGCCGTGCAAGGCATAAACAACCGGGTAGCGCCGCGTCTTCGCCGTCGCGTAGCTCGGCGGCAGGAAAACGATGACGTTGCGATCGACATCATCTCCCTCCAGATTGCCTTCCAGCGCCGCGCCATGCACCTTGATGCGCTCCACGCCGGCGGGCTTTGCGCCGGGCACGAAGGGAGGCACGTTGGTCTTCACCTGCGGCAAAGCCGGGAGAGAAAGCAATAGCGCCAGGATCGGCGCGCCGTAAATGTTGATTTTCATATCGAAGTCGCTCCGTTATTTCGCTTTTGCCGTTTTCAAGACGGCATCGAAGGCAGGTTTCGGATTGCCCTCACGGTCAAAGAGTAGCGGGTAGTTGGTACGTCCACGGGTGGGAAAGTTGTTCAGCCACGAGTCGCCGTCCGTCACGCCCCAGAACGTCACCCGGCCCATGACGGCGCGGTGCGAGACGAAGACCGCGAACAATTCGGCGTAGCGTTTGGCGAGCGCCTGCTGCAGCTCCTCGGGAAGACCATTCGTGTAGGGATTCGACTGCGCGCTCCCCGCCGCGATCGCAGAGACATCGGCTGAATTCGAGCGCGTGGTGCGCGGCAAAACATCGACATCCAGTTCGCTGATATTTACGCGAATGCCAAGCGCCGCAAATGCCTCGATGCTATCTGCTTCCTCGCGGGCGCTCGGCCCGTCGATCTTCATGTGCCCTTGCAATCCAATGCCGGTAATCGGCGCTCCGGCTGCTTTGAGCTTTTGAATCAATTCCACGGCGCCTTTGCGTTTGGCCTCGTTTTCGAGCGAGTAGTCGTTGTAGTAGAGTTCCGCCCGCGGATCGGCTTCATGCGCGAACTGGAACGCCTTAAGCAGAAAGTCGTCGCCGATGATCTGATACCAAGGCGACTGGCGCATCGTGCCGTCCTCGTTCAGCGCCTCATTGACCACGTCCCAGCCGGCGATCCGTCCCTTGTAGCGGCCAACCACGGTGTGGATATGATCGCGCATGCGGTCAAGCAGAGCCTCGCGGGTGAGTGGCTTGCCTTCGGCGTCTTGAAAGACCCACCGCGGCGTCTGGCTGTGCCACACCAGGCAATGGCCCACGATAAACATCTTGTGCTTCTCGCCGAACTCTACGTAGCGATCGGCGGGGTCGAAATTGTAGCTGTCGACGTTCGGGTGGATGGATTGCCACTTGAGCGCGTTTTCGGGGCTGATGGTGTTGAATTGCGCCGCGATGATGGGATCGCCGCGCGGATCGCGCTCTTCGAACTGCGTTTGGTTCACGGCCGCGCCGATTCGGAAGATGCCTTGATAGGCGTCTTTCAGGCTTAACGCGGTCTGGCCCTGCAAAGTCGCCAACGTAAGTATGAATAATGCGAAGGGTTTCACGAAAGAGTCCCCACCACAGATAACGATGGCCGCTCGGTATGGCGGCCGGAAACACGTAGGCGTACGCAAGCACGATCGCGCCCACCAATGAAAGCAAAGCGAGGCTGTGCTTGAGCACCGCATGGAACCACAGCCCCTCCTGCCCCGCCTGTCACGTGACAGCGCATCCAATCCGTGGCGCTGCCAAGGATGATGAGATTCTCGAAAATCCGGTCCGGTGTTCGCGATGCCAGCGGGACCGTGGTGCGATCGATACCCGTCTTCAGATCGAGCTTGCCGTGATCCGCAAAGAAGTCCACCGTATCGCCGGTGCGCGCGTCGATGGCATATAGAAAACAAGCCGTAGTGACGAAGATCCGCCGATCGGAACGGTCCTTACTTTCCCAATAATTTGCGCCGCGCTGGCCCGCGATACCGTCGCGCCTGCCTCCTCCTCCACCACCTCCAGCCGGAAACGAGTGGACCCAGAGTTCCTTTCCATTGGTCGCGTCCACTGCCACCAGGGCGCCCTGTTTGGCCGCCACGAACGCGACGTTATCCACCACCAGCGGGCTGAAGAAATAAGTCCCGTTGTCGCTCGTGGAGTATCTCCAGGCCACTTCCAGCTTAGCGACGTTCGCCGGAGTGATTTGCTTCAAAGAAGAGAAATGCGAGCTATCTGGACCACCCTGGTAGTCCTTCCAATCCGCACCGCCGCCTGGCGCGCAGATAGCTCCGGCCGAAACGGCGCACAGCGCCAGCGCGGAGAGAGTCTTATCTGCCTTCATGAAGTGTCCTTTCGTGTTGGCTGGGGGGGAATTCCGGTCGTCTTCATCGCCGTTTCCGCTCCAGATATCATAAACTGTCTGGTTGTATAAAACGCAACACCGGCTGCACAAAATGAAATTACACGCAGCCGATGGCCGTCGAGTACGGTATCGATGGGATAGCCTATTAGCCCTTGGGGCGATCCACGCATGATGCGCTCCGTTCCGCCAAAAACGTTGTGTGCGGCGATCGCGAGTGCCGCGGTTTAGGAGGGCAGCATGTCGCCGGCCATCCTGGCACCGCCGGGTTCCGTCCCGGCGCGTGCGCTGGTAACGAAATGATCCCACCGGGAGGAATAAAAAGCTGCCTTTCAATCTCAGGAGAATGCCGCTTATGAGACGAGTATCGATCTTGCCTTTGATCGTTCTTACCTGTTGGAGCGGTTTCAGTCAGACCAAGAAGACATCGAAGGATTCCAATGCCGCCGCGCGGCAGGAGTTGGCGCCCGCGCCTGTAGCTTCCGCTAATCCGCCCGCGGTACGCGCACCCGTCGCCCTACAATATTCCCGGAGCCCAATATGCGCGGATTGAAGCCAACTCGCGGGTAACGTTCAAGGCTCCCGACGCGAAAAAGGTCCAGGTTGCCCTCGTTACTCCCGGGCAGAATTCTCTGCAGCCCCCTCCGTTCGATATGGTCAAGGGCGACGACGGCCTGTGGAGCTATACCAGCGCCGCGGAGCCCCGGATATCACAACTACTGGATGCTGGTCGATGGCGCACCGGTGGTAGACCCCGCCACCAACGCGTTCATCGGCTATGGTCACATGTGCAATGGCTTCGAAATCCCAGAGCCGGGCGTAGATTTTTATGATCTGAAAGACGTGCCACCCGGGAATGTGGTGATCAAGAATTACTTCTCTAAGACAGCCGATTCCTGGCGGCGCATCTTCGTTTATACCCCGCCGAATTATGAAGCCGCCCCGAAAATCCGTTATCCTGTGCTCTATTTGCAGCACGGAGGCGGGGAAGGCCAGAGGGTTTGGATTGAGATGAGGAGGACGAACCTCATCCTCGACAACCTGCTTGCCGCGGGCAAGATCAAACCTTTTATTGTCGTCATGGAGACCAGCGCCGTCGGCGCCGCCTCGGCGGGCCGAGGAACTGGTGCGGGCCAGGGAGTGGGCGGTCCGGCGGGCGGACCTTATTGACAACTGATGGTCAACGACCTGATTCTCTTGGTGGATGGCAACTTCCGAACCATGGCCGACAAAGACCATCGTGGTATGGCGGGACTTCCCATGGGCGGCGGACAGACCGCCGCCATCACAATGGTGAACCTCGATAAATTCTCCTACGTAGGCTTGTTCAGCGGCCGCATTCGGTGATCCTCCGGGAGGTTTATGAACAAGCGGCCCGCGCCTCGCAGGTGCTGGGAGACGACAAGGCGCTCAAGTTGGGCAAGCGCGCTCTCCGGTTGCTGCCGGAGAATCCGTTTCTGCTGGCGATGATGGCTGATCTGGCAGCGCGCCACGGCCAACACGAGTTGGCGGAGACGAGCGGCCGACAAGCGCTGCGGTACCTGGAGCGGGCGCTGCCGCCCGCGGCAGTTTCGCCCGATGCCTGGCCGCAGGCGCGGGACTGCCTGCGCAATCTGGCAGGTTTCGCTCTCGGCCACACCGCCGAGGAGGAAAGCCGCTACGAAGATGCCGAACGATGGCTATTGGAGGCATTGCGCGCGAAACCCAACGATTACGTCGCGCTCTACGCGCTGGGCGTCGCGCGTTTTGAAAGCAAGGACATGGATTCGGCGGCGCCTTGTTTCGCCGAGGTTATGAAGGCCGCCAGCGGGGCGCTAAGCGACGCGGGCCGGCGGCTGCAACAGATCTATACCGCTAAAATCGCGCGCTCAAAGTTTCGAGGAGTTTGCCGCTTCGCAACATTGGAGCATGCCGGCAGCGCCTACTGCGTACAGGTGGCTCCGCCTTCCCGGAAGCAGCGCGGGCGCTCGAGTGCTTCACCGATGAAAGTCGTTGCACGGAAGCGGCCATCGGCATAAAAGACCTTGCGGCCGTAATCCGAAAGCAGATAGGTACGGTAGGCACGATAAAAGGGAGCGGCGGTCTGCGAATGATTCACTGCTCCGCCGGCCTCCGCCTCGGTCGCCGATGTGAATGACATCGGGCGCGAGTCCGCGGCGTGGGAGTGTTTTGCCGCGGCGCCACGTCCAGCCGTCATCGGAGACTAGCGAAGAGCCGCCGGTGCCATAGGCGTAAAACTTGCCGTCACACATCACGACGGTGGAAGGATCGTGGATACCGATGTCGCCATCGAGCGCGAAGGCCAGGGAGCCGAGCACGAGGAATGTGAACAATGAGGTGTGTTTGAAGGATGCATTTGGATCTTTCCGGTCTCGGATTGCATACTACAACTCCGAGCCCGTCATAGCCAAGCCGGGATAGACTCGGGACGTGGTTGGAGCAAGGTCGAGAGTTTGCGCGGCAATCCCCGCGGCGGGGACGAGCGTCACTTGCATCAACCTCCGACGAGAGAATTCCGATTTCATGGCAGGATCGCGGCCTCTTACGGTCTTGTATGATATGCAAATCGAATTTTAGAGTCAACGTTCGAGGCCACGTGACCCGTTGGAGAGGGAAGTCTTCCAGTACGACGGCGATTTCGCAGCGCCGCATCCGGAACCGGGCAACGGATCTTTGGCGCGAGGCGAAATTGACGGCTTCGAAATAGAGCGGGTCTTCGTGGCCTCGGGATTATCCGAAGGCCAATTGGTATATCCGGCTTTGCGGCCCGGAAGGCCGGCGTTGGAATCCGCATCGGCTGGCACACAGGCCGATGCCGCATTGATCCCATCGGGGCGCAAGCCCGCGAGCGCGTATTGACCGTGGCACATTTTTGACCAACAATGGGAACCTGCAGGTTCGATACAAACTATGAAGCTTTTCTACGCGATCTCTTTCGCGCTCGCGCTCGGCGGGCTGGCCGGCGCGCAGACGCCCACTACGGTAAATAACGGCATTGTCCGGCTCGATCCGGCGTTCGATACGCTGGTGGCAAAAGACGCTAAGCTCGAAAAAATTGCCACAGGATTCACCTTCACCGAGGGTCCGCTGTGGAGGCCCGAGGGCGTGTTGTGGTTCAGTGACGTGCCGGGGAATGTGGTCCGCTCGATCACGCCCGCTCGCGCCGTGAAGGTGATCATCGATAAGGCCGGCGGCTCAGTGAAGGCTCCTCCCGGAGCGTTTATCGGTCCCAATGGCATGATCTCCGATAAAGATGGAGCCGTGCTGATGTGCCAGCATGGCAACCGGCGTATCGTGCGCGTGGCGAAGGATCTGAAGATGACGTCCTACATCGACAGCTTCGAAGGGCACAAGCTCAACAGCCCGAACGATTTGATTTACCGATCGGACGGGGCGCTTTATTTCACGGACCCTCCCTACGGGTTGACCGGCGGCGATAGCGATCCCGCGAAAGAGCTGAAGTTCAACGGCGTGTTCCAATATGCGCACGGCGCGTTGAAACCGATCATCACCGATCTCACGCGGCCCAACGGAATTGCGCTTTCACCCGACGAGAAGACGCTGTACATTTCAAACACGGAACCGAAGCGATTCTGGATGCGCTACGACGTGGCGGCCGACGGCACGGTATCGAATGGGCGAATGTTCTTCGATCCCGAGGACGCGCCTGGGCAAGGTGGGCCAGATGGCATGAAGGTGGATTCCAAGGGCAACGTATGGGCGACCGGGCCGGGAGGCGTTTGGGTTTTCTCGCCGCAAGGCAAACATTTAGGCACGATTCAACCGGGCGAGACAGCGGCCAACTGCGCGTGGGGCGATGACGGCAAGTCGCTGTACATCACCGCCAGCACTAGCGTGTACCGCATTCGCGTCTCCGTGCCAGGCGAGAAGCCGCTGTATCAGGTGTATCGATAAATTCGCGAGGAGCACTCATGAAACGCCGTTCTTACCTCACTGCGATGTTTGCCGGAATCGCCGGCATGAAAGCCATGCGCGCCCAACCGGCCGCCAAGAACCCGATTGTTCTGTATTGTGATCTTTCGGTGACTCCCGCACACGAGGGGGAGATGCTTAATAACTTCCACACGATCTTTAAGCCGGCGGCGGAAAAATTTCCGGGCTACATTGATGTGAAGTTGCTGAAGCTGCGGACCGTTTACACCGGCGCTGCGCCGGCCGGCGTGAATTACCGATTCCAACTGACATACGAGAGCGAAGAGGCTCGGCAGAAGTGGATCCACTCGGATATTCACCAGAAGGTTTGGCCGACGGTGGAGAAAACGCTGAGCACGAAGAACTACTCGACGTTGCTTTTCGACTCAGAGTAGCGGCTATTGCGGCAATCCGAAGGCGAACATGTTCTGTCCGGCGGCGACGGCGATGTATTGCTTGTCATCGAACTGATAGGTCATCGGCGAAGCCTTCCAGACCTGGTTCGCTGGTAATTGCCAGAGCACCTTGCCCGTTGCTTGGCGTCGGCGGCCATGAACGCGCCGCTATTCTCGCCGAAGAAAACCAGGCCATAGCTGTAGAGAGCATGCCGGCCGACGCGGTCGCCGGCGCCCGCGATTGCGGAACTTCCCAAGCGATCTCGCCGGTTTGAATGTCGATCGCGCGCAGCACTTTTTCAAGGTCTCGCCCGGAGCGGGCCGCGCGCGCCGCCCATGTAGCCTTTGCCCGGCCTGCCACTCGCGTCGCTTTTGGTAAAGAGATTGCAGCGCTCCAGGGCCTGGAAATAATAGAGCCCGGTGTCGGATTGTACGATGGTCGAATACCAATTTGTGCCGCCCTGAAAGCCGGGGCAGACGTTCGCCCCGTCCGCGTCGGGCATTGCTGGAGCGGGTTCAGGATGGGGCGTCCATCTTTGCCGACGCCATCGGCCCAATTCAGCTTCTTAAGAACGGGTTTCGCGAGTAACAGCTTGGCCGTTGGTGCGGTCGAGCACGTAGAAGAAGCCGTTGCGATTGGCTTGCAGCAGCAGCTTGCGCGGCTGGCCCTGCCAATTGGCATCCACCAGCACTGGCGGCTCCTGCGCATCCCAATCGTGAGACGTCGTGCGGCGTGAACTGGAAATACCATTTCAGCTTGCCGGTCTTGGGATCGAGCGCCAGGACGGAGTCGGTGTAGAGATTGTCGCCCGTCGCGATCGTCGCCGTTGAAATCGGGGCCGGGATTGCCGACGGCCAGTAGAGCGTGTCGAGCTCGCGGATCGTAGGTGCCGGTCATCCAGGTATCGCCGGAGCGATGCTCGACGCCTTGCCCTTCCATGTTTCGGAGCCGGGTTCGCCGGGCTGCGGGACGGTCCAGAAGCGCCAGGCTTCTTTTCCATGTGGCCTGGTCGTAAGCCGCAATGAATCCGCGCGCGCCCTCTCGCCGCCCGCGGTGCCGGAGATCACCAGATTGCCGACCACCAGCGGCGCGGACGTCCGTTGTAGTTCAGATGCCAGTCCGCCATTTCGGTTTCCCATAGCAGTTCGCCGGTGAAGCGGTTGAGCGCGAGCAGGTGCGCGTTGTCGGTCAGCATGAAGATGCGATCGCCGGCGTCCACGCCACGCCGCGATTGAATCCGCTGGCCGCGTTCCCCGCCGATCCTCTGGTGCGGGCGCGCTGGTAATGCCAGATCATGCGGCCGCTGCCGGCGTCGAGCGCGAAGCATTCGTTGGCGCTGGATACGTACATAATGCCTTCGACCACCACGGGCGTGTTCTCGATCTGAGGAACATTCGGCAGTGGGAAACATCCACTCGGGGCGAGTCGCGCTATGTTCGACTTCGTCGATTTGCGAGAGCTGGGTGTAGCGGTTGCCGCTGGGATCGCCGTTGTATGTGGGCCAGTCGGTTTGCGATGTGACTGGGCGATAGCGGTCGCCCGTCGTGGTGCGGAAGAGATGGATTCGGCTGTCATCCGTGCGCAAGCTCAGATCGAGCGAACTCTCGCCGATAACCGTGCCTTCGATGGTTTGGCCATCGGTGGTTTCGACTTTCTTGCGCACCGGAGCGAGTCCGAAGCGCGGCACCCGGAAAGTTCGCAGGTACGCGACAAGATCGTTGGTATCCTGCGCGGGCAGATTAAACGCCGGCATGCCGCGCGCTGGAATGCCGGAGTGGATCAACGCCGCGAGTTCGGCATCGCTTCGATTGGGTAGACGCATCACGATCGAGGGCGCGAGTTCGCCGCCCGCGCCATCCGCGCCATGACACACAGAGCAATTGTTTTCGTAGAATTTTTGACCGGGACCGGCGGACCGCGAGGCGGGCGGTTGTGCGAGCAGTGGAACGGCTATCAAAAAAGCGGATGCGAGAACGTTTCGATTCATCGAATTGGGTTTGAGTGTAGCGCATTCTCCAGTTCGCAGGAAACGGCTTTTTCAGAACAGTGGTAATATCCTTCGGAAGGAGAAAGAACGATGGAGCGTTTTTACGTTGCCGTTGCTGTTGGGTTAGGAGCTATCGCGTCGCCGCCGGTAGCTGCGCGCGAGCCGCTCGCCTCGCGCATCGTGCATAGCGATCCCAGCAAGTTCCGTCCCAGCCCCGCGGTACACGGCGGCGCCGGCAAGCTCGACTTCACCGCGCTTTTCGACGCCCATACTCTGGAGCCGAATCTTCAATTTTTGCATCGCGGGGTGATCGAGCCCAAGAGCGGAATCGGCGCGCACTTCCACAATCAGTGCGAAGAGATGTTCGTTATTCTTGACGGCGAGGCGCAATTCACGATCGATGGCCGAACTTCGCTACTCAAGGGACCAGCGGGCGCTCCGTGCCGACTGGGTCACTCGCACGCGATCTACAATCCGACCGATAAGCCGGTGCAGTGGATGAACATCAACGTGACGCTGGTGAAGGACACGTACGACGCCTTCAATCTCAACGACCCGCGGGTGGATGTTCCGCTCGATCCGATTCCGCAGTTCATCTCGATGCGCCTCGACCGCGCGCTACTGCGGCCGGTGACGTCGATGAACGGCGGAAAGGGGACGGTCCAATACCGGCGCACGCTCGATCCCTCGGTTTTCTACACGGCCTGGTCGTATGTCGATCATCTCGTGCTGCCGCCGGGAACTTCGATCGGGCCGCACATGCACCACGAGGTTGCCGAATTTTACTACGTCATGAAGGGCGAGGGAACCGCCAGCGTCGGTGGAGGCAGAGGCGCGCCTGAGACAGCCCCCATCAAGGAGGGCGATGCCATTCCGATCCAGTTAGGCGAGGTCCACTCGTTCGAGAATGTGGGAAGTGAGCCGCTGGAGTTCATGGTCGTGGGCGTGGCGCGCGACTTGAGCAAGCATGTGGACAGTACCGACGTGGGTGCGGGACGCGGTACCCGAGGCGGACGTGGAAATTGAGGTTAACGGCTTGGCTAACCGTTAGCCGACGGGAGTCACACGGTGAACAACGTGTCGCAAGGGGCCAATTTCGCGATACGACAGCTCGAAGTGACGTCAATTCGGTCCAAAACGAGCCGCAAAACAGGATAAATTACAGATTTCAAACTGTTTAGTCTGAATTTGGAGACAGCGGAAAAGCGTGCGGCGTAGCCTTACTGTATAGCGCATAGAAGCTAATCGGAGGCTCCGCGCCTTGCAGCATTTGAATATTGCTGAAACTGAAGGACTTATGAGGTGAACCTTGATTCTGTCCGCACTTGGCTGTGCCGCTGGCTGGGGCCAGACTGATGATTGCAAGCCGTCATCCCGAGGCGGAGTACCCGTGCGTCTATCATCCGGACAACCGGGTGACCTTCCGGGACATCGCTCCCGATGCCCAAAAGATGAGAGTGCGGGTTAAGGTCCGGGATTCGATTTAGCCAAGAGTCCGGACGGAATCTGGTCGGTGACAACCACGCCATTGGTGGTTGGCTTCGAGGGATCTCTGCGCCAGCGGCGGGTGCTAATCGCATCGCGGCCGAATGGACAGTCAGCAAGGTGCGCATCTCGCATGATATGATTCGCAGTAAAGAGGATGAGCGCGGGGGCAATTACAGGTCTCAACGAGTCGCAGGAACAGGCAGTTCGGGCAGAGCTGAACCGTCTTCTGGAGAGCCCTGCGTTTCGCACGAGCAAGCGATGCCGGGAGTTTCTCGAGTACGTCATCGAGCACACGCTGAACGGCCCGTCCGGCACTTTGAAAGAGCGCTCCATCGGCGTAGAACTTTTCCAGCTTCCCCAGGACTTTGATTCCGGCCAGCACACCATCGTCCGCGTGACCGCTAACGAAGTACGCAAAAAGCTGGCCCAGTATTACCAATCGGAAAACGGCGCGCACCACGCGGTGCAAATAGAGATGCCGCCGGGGGCGTACGGCCTCGAGTTTCGCTGGAGTGCGTCGCCGGCCGAACCGCGGGTTGAGACACCGGTTGAGAGGCCGGCTCCCCAAACTTCGAAACGATTCGATCGCCGCTGGATAATCGTGACCGCAGTGGCATTGCTCGTTGCGGGAGCATTTTACATTTTGCGGTTGCACGCAGTGACGCCGGTCTCCGCCGTCACGAAACGCGTACCGGCCGCGGGTGGCGTCGCACTGCTGCCGATTGCCGGTGAGGATCTGCGGATGATGGTGGGAGCTACCAACCTATACGTCGATCGCAGCGGGCGCAGCTGGCTGCCGGACCGTTTCTTCACCGGTGGCACGGTGCTCAACCGCTCGTCTTCCAAGATCCTGCGAACGCTCGATCCCGATATTTACCGTCACCCGCGCCAGGGCGATTTCCGATACGACATCCCATTGAAAACGGGCGCATATGAACTGCATCTCCACTTTGCCGAGACTGGGCTCACGGACTTTATCAGCGCGGAATCGAGCGGCGAGGGCCAACGCCTGTTTCGGGTGTTCGTTAATGGGAAGCAGATTCTCAACGCATTTGACATCGTGGCCGATGCCGACGGCGCGAACGTGGCCGATGAGCGCGTCTTTCGCGATATTTCACCGGCTGAAGATGGTTTTCTTCATCTGAGCTTCGCCTCCTTTCGCGGCGCTGCGATGTTGAATGCAATCGAGGTTCTGCGGATGACGGGCGGCAAGCTCAGGCCCGTGCGCGTCCGCGCAGGCTGGCTCACTTCATGGCAGGATCCCGCCGGAGAGCAGTGGCAGGGTGATTCGTATTTCTTGGGCGGCAACGCATTAGTCCGCACCACGAACCCTGCCAGGGCCAGCAATGCGCCCGATGCGGCGATTTTCGCCAGTGAACGCTGGGGTCATTTTTCCTACGCCATTCCCGCCGCCGATAGCCGTTATCGCGTGACGCTAAGATTCAGCGAGGGTCACTATGGGCCCGGCAATATCGGCGTCGGCGGGATCGGCAGCCGCCTCTTCGACGTGTTCTGCAACGGCGTCGCATTGCTGCGTCAGTTCGACATATTCAAAACGGCGGGTGGCGAAGGGCGTCCGATTGAACGAACCTTCTCCGCGATTCGTCCCAACGCTCAAGGAAAGATCAACCTCAGTTTCGTACCTGTCGCCGGAATGGCATGCGTCAACGGCATCGAAGTGGTGGACGACGGCCGATAGCCGTTAGAGCTCAACCTTGCACTCCCGTTAAATCGATGCCACGGCGCCGTCTTCCTGAAATGCCATCGCGAACGGCCGCGTACCTTGGAACGGATATCGCTTCAGCGCCTCTTCGTTGATGTCGACGCCCAGTCCCGCTTTCGTGGGCAAAGGATAGCGCCCCCCGACCATCCGCATCGCGGGGAAGCCCATCAGATCTTCCCAGACGCGATTCTTCTCGCCGGCGTCTACGAACCCGCAGATTTCCTGAGCAAGGAAATTGGGGCCAGCGGCGTCTACGTGCAGACTGGCGATCCCGCCGATGGGTCCTTCGCAGGCATGCGGCGCCATGCGAATTCCTGAAGCTTCGGCGGTGGCCGAGACCTTCCACAGTGCCGATACGCCGCCCACGTGCGCGATATCGGGCTGCAGAACATCGACCACGCCCATATCGATCAGTTCCGCGTACCCAAAGGAAGCGATCAGGCGCTCGCCGGTGGCGATCGGCGTGGTGGAATGGCGGACGGCGCGCGCCATCGCGCGGACGTTTTCCGGAGGGCAGATCTCTTCGGCGAACAGCAGATGCAGCGGCTCTATTTCGCGCAGAATAATAGCGGCCACTGTCGGACTGGGCCGCGCGTGAAAGTCGACGGCAAAATCCAGATCCGGCCCAAGCCCCTCGCGCAACATTTCCATGTGCGCCACGGCTCGCTTGATCTTCGCGTTCGTCTCCACGCACTCGAGCAAATCGGGCAACTGGAACTTCAGCGCGGTCACGCCCGCGGCCTTTGTTTTGTCGCGAAGCTCCCGGGCCGCGGCGAGCGTCCACGCATCCGCGTGATAGTACCCGCGTACGCCGCGCGGATCGACCGGGCCGCCAAGCATCTCATACACCGGCATACCCATGACCTTGCCGCGTATGTCCCAAAGCGCCTGATCGATTCCCGAGATCGCCGACCCCAGCACGGGCCCGCCGCGGTAGAAGCTGCCGATGTACATCGACTGGTAGAGATGCTCCACCTGCATGGGATCGCTGCCGATAATCAGGTCTTTCAGATCCATCACGCAGGCCATCGCGGCGGCGGCCTTGCCTTCGAGCGTCGCCTCGCCCCAACCGGTTACGCCCTCATTGGTCTCGATTTTAACGAAGACATAGGGCCGGTCCGCCTGCGCGATCCGCTCATCGAGCGTCACGCCGAAGACGCGCATATTGGTAACGCGCAGTTTGGAAGCCACATCGCGAAATGCGGCAGCGCCGGGCGGCTTGTCTTTGGCCGTGACGATTTGCGGCGCGCAGCCGCAATCGTGCAACGGCGAAGGGCTCGCCCGCCGCCGCCCGGGGACCGCGCCTAAAGCTCCGGCCCCGGCTAACGCGGAAAGAAGTTGCCGGCGTTTCATATGCGCTCCTCACTCCAGGCATCCAGCGCTCTCTCATTCACTTCAAATCCCAGGCCGGGACGATTGAGCAGCGCGAAGAAGCCTTTATCCCCGCTCTCTTTCAGTCCCGAGGCGATCTCGACGCGCATCGCGGCGTCGCGATCGGATGCGGGCACGGGAATCTGCTGGGCATAGGCATAAAGAATCGAGGCATTCAGATGAATTCCGGCCATGGAACCGATCGGGCCTCCATTGTGGAAGGGCGCGATCCCCACGTAATGAGTCTCCGCAAGCAGCGGCCACACGTTTGATTTTCGTCAGGCTGTTCAGCCCCAGGTCCGGCCGCACGATGTTTACCGAACCGCCGGCCAGAAGGCTCTGGAATGCGGCCATATCGGTGATGTGCCGGCCGAGGCCGATCGGCATCGTGGATTCATCCACGATCTTGGCCAGCGCATCCTGCGTCGTCACGCAGTGTCGGCTCGTCGAACCAGATGGGATGAGATCGCTCAAGAGCGACCGCGACGCTCGCCGCGTCTCCCGGTGTCATCGCGCCCGCCGCGTCGAGAACCCATTCGGCCGAAGCGCCCGCCAAACGCTGCATGTCCGCGTATTGCTGTCTCACCAGGTCAACGTAAGCGCGAAGTGGAATCATCGCGTCACGGATGGGGCGGCGGTAGTGAAGGCCTGAATCCCCTGCGCTTTCGCGCGTTCGAGTGACGGCGCGGATTCCGCGGCGGTCGCACCTTCCAGATGACCGAGCAGCCGGGCCTTGAATCGGACCGGGCCGCCCAGATACCGGTAGATCGGTACGTTTTTTGCGCGGCTCACCAAGTCGAGCATGGCGTTGCTGACAGCCGCTTCCAGCGCGGGCGTGCCGCGCAGTGCCGCGCGAATGTATTCCGACTCCGTCGCGCGCCGGTCCATGACGGCGGCCCGCGCCGCAACAATTTCCGCGGCCGGCGCAGGCCCGCCTTCTCCGTAGCCCGCAATGCCTCCCTGCGACTGTAGCCGCACGACGGTGTAACGGCGGTTCGAAACCGGTTCCTTTACGCGCCATGCCCGGAATTGCGCGATCTTCAGCGGGTGATCTTCGGCGGCCGGAGGAGCGAACACGATAGACCCCGCGCCGCGGAGCTTACGGCTTCTGGTTGTCATTTGATGTAAGGATCCATGTTCTCTGAGCAACAGGGTTTCTGGACGGGTTTGCGCACCATGATTTCAGTCCGCGTGCCGTTTTTGTCGTAAAGCTGCAACAGCCATCGCCCGTCGCGAGCGTTGATGCCCGGTGCCTTCGGAGGCGTGTAACCGCGATCCATTACCGTTTTATAGACGGCCTGAATATCGAGAGTGCCGAGGCAGACGTGATGCCACACGCCGAGTTGCTGCGGAGTGGGTGGACCCTCGTGCTGCACCATGTACTCGACCCAGTTATCGCCATCGGGCGTCAGATACGAAATCCAGTCGAGGCGATCGTCTCGAGGCCCGCCCTGCCAAAGAAAGCGAAAGCCCAGAATGTCTTTGTAGAACTTATCCTGATCCGCCGGGCTCTTCACGTGTACGCCGACATGCAGGATGTGGTCGGAAATGCGCCGATCCGAGATCCCTTTGCCGCTGTATCTCGACTGAAGCGAACCCTCGAGATACTGAACGAACTCGATGGTGTGTCCCTCAGGGTCTTTGAGGATAAAGCTGTAATTGCCGTCTGAATCCTTCGTAACTCGTGAAGGCACAGCCACGCCATGAGCCGCGAGATAATCGCGCAGTTTGCGGGCGTCCGCGGTCGCATACCCGATCTGGATCAGCTTGTCGTCCGATGGATTTTGAAGCGTGGGGGAGACTTCGATGTATTGACGCTCATTCACCTTGAAAACAGACAGCTCAGCCGGGCCGGAGACCGCCCGTTTGTGGCGGAATACCTCGTCGTACCCGAGAACGCCCGCGTAGAACCTGCGAGCCTCGTCGAGGTTATCCGTCTTCACGACGAAATTCGCGATATTGCCGATCGGCGGCCTCGCCGCGGTGGCGGCCGTCAACGGCATGATTCCTGAAACCGTGGGAATCAAAAGGAAGAGCGCGCGCATCGGATCAACCCTCCTCAAACGAACTCAACTATCGTATATCGGGAATCGGCGCCGATTGCAACGCGCGAACCCCGATATTCGAAACTCAAAAGTTCTATAGTTGATTCCAGCATGACCTTACGAATCTCCGCGCTTCTTCTCCTGCCTGCTTTGGTCATCGGCCCCGCCCTGCGCGCGCAACCCGTCTTCCACGATAGCCAGGCGCCGCAGGTCTCGTTCGCCTCCGCCGAAATTGCTCGCGCCCTTGGACCGAAACGGGCAACGGCGGACCACGGCCTCCGCGACCTCAACTCCTTCGCAGGTTCCCTCCGCTTCGCCATCGCCGGCGACGCCGCCGAATCGAACGCGCTTGCTCAAACGCTGCACGTCGCCCCTCTGAATACCACGGCGCCGCAGGCGTACGCCATCCGCCGCGCGGAACAGCGCGGCCGGGTCACCATCGCCGTCCTGGGCGCCGACGCCAATGGCGCAATGTACGGCGGCCTCGATGTCGCCGAAGCCATCCGCCTCGACTTGATCGGCAAGACCGGCGATTCCGACCACTCGCCGCACATCGCGCAGCGTGGAATCAAATTCAACATTGCGCTCGACCGCCGAACCCCCACCTATTCCGATAGCAGCGATTCGGCGCAATCGAATATTCCCGAAATGTGGAGCATGGATTTCTGGCGCGAATTGCTTGACGAGATGGCGCGGCAGCGCTTCAACACGCTCTCTCTCTGGAACCTGCATCCTTTTCCGTCCATCGTCAAAGTGCCCGAATATCCCGACGTCGCGCTCAACGACGTGTGGGGCAATAGCGAACCCTTCGACCTGAAGTTCAACATGAACGCCAAGGTCATGTCTCAGCCGTTCCAACTCGGCCAGGTTGCCATCGTCAACCACCTGACCATCGACGACAAAATCCGCTTCTGGCGAAATGTAATGCAGTACGCCAAGGACCGCGGCATCGACATCTACTGGTACACCTGGAACATCTTCGTCTGGGGCACGGAAGGCAAACACGGCATCACCGAAGACGGCAACAATCCCGAGACCATCGCTTACTTCCGCGCGAGTGTCCGTGAAACAGTCAAGACCTATCCGCTGCTGGCAGGGATCGGCATCACCGCGGGCGAGAACATGAGCAGCGCGCGGGGACCCTTCGATCACGAAGCGTGGTTATGGAAGACCTACGGCGAAGGCATCCGCGACGCGCTCAAAGACGAATCGAACCGCCCGTTCCGCCTGATTCACAGGTATCACCAGACGTCGCAGTCGGAATCGATCGACGCTTTCAAAGAGTACCCGGGCCCGTTCGACTTCAGTTTTAAGTACTCCGTCGCGCATATGTATTCCGAGCCGAATCCGCCGTTCATCGCGCCCGTGCTGGCGGAAATGCCGAAGAATCTCCGCACGTGGCTCGAAGTGAGAAACGACGATATTTACAGCTTCCGCTGGGGCGACCCCGACTTCGCGCGAGCTTATATCAAGAACATGCCCGGACCGGATCGCGTGGCGGGTTTCAACATGGGGCCCGATGGCTACAACTGGGGCCGCGAATTCATCGACAAGGACCCGGAAAACCCGCGGCAACTCGTGATGCAGAAGCAATGGTACAGTTTTGCCCTGTGGGGCCGCCTGAGCTATGAGCCCGATTTGCCGAACGCGCTTTTCGAGCGGATGCTGGCCGCGCGCTTTCCCGGCGCGCCTGCCGTCAAAATATATGAGGCGATAGCCGCCGCCTCGAAAACCATGCCGCAGGTCACCCGCTTCTTCTGGCGCGACCTCGATTTCAAATGGTTCCCCGAAGCCAACATCCAAAGCGGACACGGCGCCGGCTTCTTCACCGTCGCTGATTTCATCCAGGGCCAGACTATGCCCGGAAGCGGCATTCTGAATGTGCGCCAGTGGCGAACGCGATTGCTCAAAGGTGAAAAGATGAACGGGATCACCCCGCTTGAAGTAGCCGCGGAACTGCAAAAGAACGCCGCCGCGGCGCACCGCCTGGTGGAAGAAGTAAGGCCGGCCGCGGGAAAGAACAAGGAACTGCGCCTCACCCTCGGCGATGCAGACGCCATGGCCGATCTCGCCGAATACTATGCCGAGAAGATACTCGCGGCCGGCGACCTCGCGCTGTTCGACAGCGACGGCAAAGCGGAACGCCGCGCCTCCGCTGTGCGCCATCTCGAGGCCGCGCTGGCTCATTGGAAGGCTTATGCCGGCGTCGCGACCGGTCAGTACAAACCGCAGTACCTCGGCCGACTGAACCGGCTTGTTGATCTGAACGCGCTGACTGCCTCTGCCGTGGCGGACATCGATGTTGCCCGCGAGTGGCATCCGGGAACCATCACGGATAACGGCGAGGGCCCCGTGGTGGGCGATACGAATTTCCGCAAGTGACCTCAGGCTGGACCAATCTATGAACAGAATCCCGAGACGCAATTTTCTGAAACATGCCGCGGCGGCCGGTTGCCTCTCAGGTCGTCTGGCGGCCGCATCCGGCCGGATTGCCATCGTCACCGGCGCCCCAAACGGAATCTCGTCGTCAGAGCCCGTCCGCTGGGCGACCGGCGAGTTGCGGCGCGCGGTGGAAGAGAAAGGCGACTCATGCGTCATTGTGTGAATCATGCGGAGCGATGGCAATCCACCGCGATGCAGAACGAGGGACCCACTTATCGCGCGGCAATACCGGCGGCCTACACGCAGTCGCCGTTCGCGCTTCAATATTACTTCCATCTCGCGCAGGATGGTTCGGCGGGATTATATCCGGGATTCAATGAGGTCTTTGCAAACCAGCCGTATTTTGTCGTAACGCGGGGATGAGACGACGGACGCAGCGCATCATCGCTGCGGTTTGTAATCGAGCCAGACGTACTCCAGCGCCTGCGGGAGAGTGTTGTCGATCACCTTCCGCTGCGTGTGGCCGGCACCCTTGGAATAGACGAACTGGTATGCGTAGCCTTTGTCCTTGAGGACTTTCGCCAGCCGGGAGTTGGCGATTACCCAATTGCGGCGGCCTTCGGAAGGCGTCTTGGAGCCGTTATCGTTCTCAGAAACCTGAATCCACAATCGAAACGGCTTCTTCTCGCTTGAGGGGAAAAGGTGCTCGATGTATTCATAGGCGCCGAGCGGGGCTTCGGGACCGTTGCGAAGGTTTACGAAAGTTCCGGAATAGGTGAGGATGCGGTGATAGAGGTCAGGCCGGAACCAGGCCATTGTCAGCGCGACCGCTCCGCCCGAACTGCCACCCAGCGTCATCCGGGCATCGGGATTCTTGGAGAGCTTTACGTTCGCCTCCCGCTCGGCGCGCGGCAGGACTTCGGCTTCCACGAATTCCACGTACTTGGATGAAACAGTGTCGTATTCCAGGCTCCGTTCGGCGCCGCCGTTATCGATCATGACGGCAGCCATGGCGGGCAGGCGCTGGTCATAGATCATATTGTCGAGAATGGTCGGCAGGTTATAGCGCATGCCATAGGCGTCGGCCGAAACGATCACCGGAAGTTCGGCGCCCGCAGTATCCCGCCGGAACATAGACGCAGACATGACGCTGAAAGCGCGCCGTTGGCGCCGGGGTAGAACTTGCTTTCAGCGGAGTTCATGACGAACTCGATCACCTTGCCCTCGGGAACGCCGGCCCGTTTAGCGAGTTCGGGCGCCGTGGGATAGGCGGGTCCATTGGAATAGTCGCCATCCGCGAGGTTCTGTCCCCATGGGGGGAGGGACGTCAGCCTGGCGATTTCGGCCACATCCGCGGCGGATTGCTGTGGGGGAGTTCGAGGCGTCCCTGGGCCGGGGCCCCGCCCTTGGCTCGCGGCGTTTGCAGGGGGCGGAGGCGCCGGCGGCGGCACGCAGGGAAGGTTTGTCATCTGGGCGAACGCAGGGGGAATCAGGAGAAGAGCCATGGTAAAGAGCTTCATTATTTAAGGACGCCTCCAGGCTTTCACAACTTTACAGCATTTTCAGTTCGGCTGATCGCCCAGGCGATCCGACCGCAAAAAGGACAACGACGCTGCACAAGAGCGTTGTAACTGGCGTAGTAAAACACCGGCCGCTACTGCCAGCCCTGACCGCTCCGGGGCGTTAAAATGGTATCTAATCGGCACGCGATTCAATAAAATGTAACGCGAGGACGAATCTCTTGAATCGACGCGATTTTCTTAGCAGCTTCGCTCGCTGCGGGCGTGCCCTTCTCAATCCTTCGCCCACGCATTTGCGGGGCCGCGGCTCCTCCCGTCGAAGAGCCGGGAGTTGCCGTCCTGCTGGTGGATACCGGCCGACCGGAAGCTCGCATCGATTCGCGAATCTACGGTCACTTCCTCGAACATATAAACCATTCCGTCGAAGATGGTCTCTTCGCCGAACAGATTCGCGGCGCCGGATTCGAGGGTGACGATTTCAAAACCTACTGGCAGCCGTTCTCGGATAGAGGCGCCGTTTCCATCGCCGCCGTCGATTTCCAGAACGGCAAAAAAAGCGTCAGTCTTGGTGTGAGTGGCGGACGCGCCGGCATACGCCAGGGCCGCGTCTATATTGAAGCGGGCCGGAAATACGATGGCTCACTCTGGGTCCAACGCCAAGCCGGCTCGCCCGAGCTGACTCTTCGCATCCTCGGGGCGAACGGCGACCAGATCGCGTCCCTTCCTTTACCGATCTCAGGCTCCGCGTCCAGCTGGCGCGAAGTCCCGTTTTCCTTTACCAGCCCGGTGCGCGACCCGCAGGCGACAGTCGAGATCGCCGCCTCAGGCACGGGCGCCATCCTCGTCGATTTCGTCTCCATGATGCGCGCCGATGCCCGCGGTGACGGCATGTTCCGCGCGGACCTGCTCGGCGCACTCCGCGATCTCCTCCCGGCCTTCATCCGCTGGCCCGGCGGCTCCTTTGCGTCCACTTATAAGTGGAACGAAGGGATCGGCCGCTATGCCGCGCGCGGCTACCATCCCAACACCTTCTGGGGCGGCTACTCGGACTATTACGGATTCGGCACGGATGAGTTTCTCGGTCTCTGCCACAAGCTCAATGCCGAGCCTCTCATCGTATTGCCCGCGCCCGGCGCCCTTCCCGACCAGGTCGATTATGCGATGAAATGGGTCCATTACCTCAACGATCTGCCTGACACCGAATGGGGCCGGCTCCGCGCCGCCAACGGCCATCCCGAACCATACGGCGTCCGTTTTTTCCAGATCGATAATGAGCCCATGAACAACGGCTTCACCCCGGAATCCTACGCTGCTGTCGTCAACCTCTACGGCAGCCGTCTGCGGGAGATCGCTCCGGAAGCGCGAATCGTGGCGTGCGGCCAGAAACGCTCGAACGACATGGAGTGGAGCGAGAAGGTGATCGATCTCGCGGGAGACAACTTCGATATTCTCGGATGTCACAACTACGAGTACGAGCCCGACAACTTCGAAACCGGCCTGCGGCGCATCCGCGATTACCTTGTCAAATTGCGCGATTACGCGCGCGCTTCGGCGCATCCGGCGATCGAGATTGCCGTGCTGGAGTGGAGCCTGCAGCATACATATGATTGGCGCGCCGGTCTCCACACGGCCGGCAGCCTCATCATGTATGAAGAACTCAGCCCGGCCCTGGCGATGACCTGCCCGGCCCTTCTCATGCGAAACACAACCGACGATCCTACCTGGACTTCGTTCATCTACCACGACCACGTCTCCTGGTTCCCGGGGGCGGGCTATGTGGTAGAGAAGCTCTTTCGCGAGAATTTTGCCGAGAGGCGCCTCGCCTCGACTAGCGGCGTCTTTCGCGATATTCGCGACCGGACGAGCTTCTTCGACCGGATTTCAAGCATGAAGCCCGAAGGGTGGCAGCCCGGCGCCGTTGATGCCATCGCTACGGCGAGCGCCGACGGCCGGCGGATCGTAATCAAAGCGGTCAATTACCAGGCGCAGGAGAGCACGTTGCTCGTCCGGCTCCAGGGCTCCGCGGTTCCCGAGAGGGCGTCAGCAACCTTGCACACGATCGCGGCCGGGCTGACGGACTCCGCTTCTCTCGGGCAGCCGGATGCGATCGTTCCCGTGACGCGCTCACTAAATTACGCGAAGGACCTTACTATCGAATTGAGTCCCCACGCGGTTGCCGTGGTAGACATCCGGAAGGAATGAGTAGCTATTGGGCCTCGTGTAATTGAGTGACAGAATTTCCAGGGCAGACTTTGGTCTGCCCCACGCCACGTTTTTGCGGCTACAGATCGTCACGGTATTATACGAACCCCAACGGCGTAGTACGTCATAAATATTAACCCATACAGGCGGTCGAGTTCGCAGCGGTGACGAGCACAAAACTCTCGTCGGCCATGTAGCCGAAACTAAAAACGAAAAGTTGGAAGCTGACCACACGTGAGTGGCAAGGACCCGAAGGCGGCGCCGGAAATACGGTTCGACCGCGCACGTCTCGATTCCATTCCAGGACGCATGGCGCCGGGCGATCCGGCCCCGATCTTCACTATGGCGGTGAAAGACGGCCGCATCGCTTATATCCAGGTCTCCAGACCCAGGGAGGGCGAATACCTCGCGGCGGATGAGGTGCGCTTTACGCCCATCGACGGAAAGAGCAAGTAATGGAAATTCGACATTTGGAATCGCTACCTGCACCCGTGCATGTATAATGACAGGCATTTAAGTCGTTGCATGAACTCGAATTGCAACGCCAGTTTGTAAGGGCACAAGCATGAAACCCGAAGCCGCCATCCGCAGGTCCCGCCTGAGGAATGTATTCTTGGCGCAGGCCGCCGTCTCGAACTCGGAAACTGCCCATGCCATTTCCGAAATGCGCTGGTATCCGGTGCGCGAGCCAGTTTCCGGGAATCGTTACGCCGTCTTGCGAGTGAAGACAAGATCCGGTTTGACCGGATGGGGCGAATGCGCCCAGGCGCCGGAACAAGATGCCAAGGCATTAGAAAAGGAGTGGCTCGGCAAGCCGGCGACGCTCTATGCGGCCGTCGATCGAGCGGCGCCTTTGGCCGGCGCCCTGGATATGGCCCTGCTGGATATTCTCGGGAAATCCTGCGGCGCGCCGGTTTACCGGGTCCTCGGCGGACCCACGCGACACAAACTCCGGGCATTCACGCGATCGAACGTCGCCGCGTTCAGCGCGGTCGAAATTCAGGCGCCGAAACCGGCGGCCCGCAATCAAGGTAAGGCATACGAGAACCAAGTGCAGGCGTTATTGAAACAACTGCCCGCGGACCGCGATTTCGTGCTGAGCGCTCAGGGATCGCTGACCCCAGGTGATGCGGCATCGGTGGCGCAAAGTGTCGAAACTTACCACCCGCTGTGGTTCGACGAGCCGTGTTCCGCGTCTAATCTCGAAGCGGTGCGCAAGATTTCGGACGAGACGGTGACGCCTTTAGGATTCGGGCGCGGCATCGCAGATCCAGGCGCATTTCTGGCATTGTTGCGGGATGGCCTGGTAGACGTTGTGCGACCGGACATCGCGCAGTGGGGAATTACAGGCGCCAGGAGCATCGCAATATTGGCCGAGGCCTACTACGTCGCGATCGCGCCGAACCATGACGGCGGACCCATAGCTACCGCGGCGGCGCTTCATCTTGCGGCCAGCGTGCCGAATTTCTTCATCCAACATGTCCCGCTGCCCGATGCCCCCGAAGACCGCGCCATGCGCGCGGCGCTTCTTTCAGTCGCTTCAGCCCGCCTTGAGATGCCGCAAGACGGGTTCCTGCAGCTTCCACTTGGCCCGGGTCTTGGCATTGAAGTGAACGAATCGGCTTTGGAGAAATACCATGCGGCGTAGATCTTTCCTGACCATAAGCGGCGCCGGCCTGGCATTCGCTCGCGATCATCCTCGCCGGGCAGTTCTCCCGGACTGCGGTTGCGCCATGCCGCCCCCGCAGCCACAGGTGCGCGGATCGCTCGCTGGCTTCGATCGCCTGCAATCCGGCCTGAAGGTAACCGGCATGAAAGTGTTCGGTGTGTCGCTTACCCGCAATTCCGATCGGCCCTACGTATTCTGCAAGCTCGAGACGAACCAAGGGCTCGTCGGGTGGGGCGAAGGCACTCTCGAAGGCAAGGCCGGAGCCACCATGGCCTGTATCGAGGATTTCCGCGATTTCGTCATCGGCGCCGATCCCATGCAGGTGGAGCACATCTGGCAGTCGATGTATGTGCACAGCTTTTATCGTGCCGGACCGGTAATGGGCTCGGCGATCTCGGCAATAGATCAGGCGCTGTGGGATATTCGCGGAAAAGCGTTGAACGTGCCGGTATACAAGCTGCTCGGCGGGCCGCTCGATCCGCGCGGCGTGCGCGGTTACTATCACGCCGATGGCGTGCGCACCCCCGAAGCGTTGGCCAAGCTGCGCGAAACCGCGATCGGCTTGGGCGTTTCCTGCTTCAAAACCGGAATCCCGACTTATTACGAATGGATCGAGACGCGCAACAAGATCTCCGCGGCAGTCAAGTCCATGCAGGTATTGCGTGAGTCGCTCGGTCCGGACATTGACATCGCAGTCGATTTCCATGCCAAGACGAGTCCCAGCGTCGCTTCGATTCTGGTGAAAGAAGTAGAGCCGCTAAACCTGTTGTTTATCGAAGAACCATGCCCTCCCGAGAATGTCCAGGCCATGGCGAAAATCGCGCGGCGATCTACAACTCCTATCGCGACCGGCGAGCGGTTGGTTGCCCTCTACGGATGCCGCGAACTGATTGAGATGGGCGTGGTGGATATTCTCCAGCCCGATATCAATCATGTGGGCGGTATCACCGGACTTTCGAAAGTATCGCAGATGGCCGCGGTTTCGGGGATCTCCATGGCGCCCCACGCCTGCGAAGGTCCCATAGGAGGACTTGCCACCTTGCATGTGAATTCGGCCATGCCGAACTTCGTCGTGCAGGAGATCTGCGGCCAAATCCAGCCCGGCCCGACGGACAAAATCTGGGAGGAATGGTTGGGATTCCCCGCCATGCGAATGGTGGACGGACGGTTCCCCTTGGCGCAGAAGCCCGGCCTAGGCTTCGAACTGACCGAGGCGAGTCTGGCGAAATATCCTTTCGGCGGAACCCGCCCCATGGCGCGTGTATTCCACGACGACGGTTCCGTAGCCGAATGGTAATTACCTCGGGCCCGCCACCGCTGCCGTCCGCCGGCGCCGGACGGCGACTTTTTAGAACTGTAACCGAACAATTTCAGGGACATCCCGGACCGCGAGAGCAAAATCAGCCCAGTCCGAAACGGCGCCTCCGTTTCCGGAATCGGTTCAGAAACCTAAAGACCCAAACTAACCCGGCTAACCCGAGACTAACCCCGAACTAACCTTGACTCGAAGAACGCTTCCCCTTATAGTTTTCCCAATTCGAAGCTATGGAGGTACTATGTTTGTACGCTCGCTTTCCCTGGGAAGACTCCTCCCATTGTGCGTCGCCTGCCTGTCCTGTGCTGTAGCTTGGGGCCAAGCCACCAATTCAGCCGACGTTGCCGGAACCGTGACCGATCCCGCAGGAGCGGTCGTCCCGGACGTAACGGTCACCGTCAAGGATCTAGACAAAAACGTGGAGCGCACCCTGCTCACAAATGGATCCGGTCTCTACGATACCGGCCCGATCGTCCCGGACGACCGGTACATTCTTCTTTTCAAGAAAGCAGGTTTCGCCACGATCCAGCGAGGACCTATGACGCTGGCCGCTGGCGTTACCGGTATGAACGTACAGTTAACCGTGGCCCAAGCGTCGGAGCAAGTCATCGTTCAGGACGCGGCCGCACCACTGCTGGAGACGACTACCGCCGAACTCTCGAGCACCATACCTTTAGCGACGCTGAGCGACCTGCCGCAGACCGGGGGAATCCCCGATTGGCAGTCGATCATTACGTTCCTGCCGGGCGCATCGGGGAACGGAACCAACAACAACAGTTCGGCCATGGGAGCGACGTCGGTCAACGGCGCCATGCCTTTTACCGCCTCGCTGTTGGATGGCTCGACGACCAACTCGCCCATGAGCGACAACGTCATCAACACGCCGATCTTCGACTCGGTCGCCGAAGTAAAGATGACCAATTCACAGTTTTCGGCGCAATACGCCGCGGGCGGGATTGTCTATAACCAGATCAGCAAGGGCGGGACCAACAGCTTTCACGGCATGGCGTACGACTACTTCAAGAACACCGCCCTGAACGCCGCTCCTTTCGGGTTCAATGGCGTTGCCGGGTTTAAGGCGCCCACACGCTTCAACGACTTCGGCGGGAATATCGGCGGACCGGTGATCAAGAACAAAGTCTTCTTCTTCTTCGGCGTGGAACAAACGGTGAGCCATGGGCAGTCAGCCGTGACTTTTCAGACTGTACCGACGCTCGCCATGCGCTCGGGCAATTTCGCCGGCTTGAACACGATTTACGACCCCACTTCCCAGACTGTGAACCCGAGCACTGGCGTTGTGACCCGGAGCCCGTTCCCAGGCAACCAGATTCCAGCCAGTTTGCTGGATCCGGTAGCGCAAAACATCCAGTCGTACTACCCGCAACCAAATCTGCCCGGGCAGGTGGTGAATGGCATCGCCACCAATAACTTGGATTACCAGTTGCCTACCAGGGCGCCGAAAATCAAGTACTTCGGGCGTTTCGACGCCGACGTAACTAGCAACAATCGCCTCACCGGTTCGGCAACCTGGAACGACGGTCCGTCGATCGCGTTCAGCCCGGTTGCCCCAATCAACCAAGCCCCGGGCGACGTAATGAACCTTAGTGGTCAGCTCTCCGATTACTGGACTATCAATCCCCACACGATAAATGAATTCCGCGTTGGATTGATGGGCGAATACGATGAGTTCACGCCCGCTACCGTAGGCTCGGGTTACCCATCCAAGTTGGGCTTGCAGATTTCCAAGGCAGACGTTTTCCCGACCGTCAGCATCACCAACTATTACGGCCTCGGCGGCGGCCTCGACACCGAGTACCATGAGAACAGTATCGAGATCTCGGATATGGCGACGCTTATCCGCGGCGCCCACACCCTCAAGTTCGGATTCGGCCTGATTATCTACCGCGCCGATTCCAGCGCCTGGGGCGACTATTATGGGGCCAATGTCGGTTTCACCGGCGTCTATACGGCTGGTAGCAATACGGGATCGCTGGCATCGACTACCGGAAGTTCCTACGCCGATTTCCTGCTGGGCCAAGTCCAGAACTGGTCGGCCCTGGTTTCTCCGGAATACAGCGGCAGGCTCAAGAACCCCGGAGTATTCGCCGAGGATGACTGGAAAGTCAACCCCAAGCTCACGCTGAACATTGGCTTACGTTGGGAGGGGAACACGGGATGGTCCGACCGGTACGGGAATGAGCGTTCCTTCGATACAACCATTACTAATCCCGCCACCAATGCCCCCGGCGCGGAGTGGTACGCGAGCACGCCTACCAATGGCAGATCCAAGCTGGAGAACGGGGTGTGGAACAATTGGCTTCCGAGAATCGGCTTCGCCTATCAACTTAACAATAAGACGACCATCCGCGGCGGCTTCGGTATGTACGACTTCACATGGAATGTGGACTACTACGCCAGTTGCTGCCTGGGCGCCGCCACGGCGTACAGCGGCAACGAGACCGATTCCACCGGCAACGTGGCGCCAGTAGTGATCCTCTCCTCATCCGGGAACACCAACTATCAGGGTGCGAAGGGCGCCGCTATCAACTCGCTCTACGGGCTCCTGCCCACTACCCCGCAGGCCTACAACGGGCAATCGGTAAGCTTCGAACCGTACAAGCAGCCACTCCCTCTCCTCAAATCCTGGAGTCTCACCGTCCAACGGCAAGTAGCCGGAAACATGGTGGCCGAGGCCAGCTATGTCGGAAGCCATGAATCGCACCTGCTCTTCGTTACGGACCTGAATCAGGTTCCGCAGAACCTGCTGGCGCCGAACGATTCCGGCTTGCGTCCCTATCCCCAGTACCAGAGCATTACCGGAAACCAGAGCAGCGCCGTTTCGAGTTACGACGCGCTCCAGGCCCAGATTACCCGCCGCTTCAGCAACGGACTGTTGTTCAACGTTAACTACACCTGGTCGCACATGCTGAGCGATCAGGATTCTTCCGGCTGGGGCTCGAATGCAGGCGCCCAGGTCTACCAGAATGCCTATGCGCCCATGGCGAACTACGGCCCTTCGAACTTCGACATTCGCCAGATGTTGAAGGGACATATCGGTTACGAGCTTCCCTTTGGCAAAGGCCGCAGGTGGGTGAATGCGAGCAAGGCTGCCGATGAAGCGATCGGCGGCTGGACCCTTTTTGGGGACTTCATTTTGCAGGACGGCAGCCCCTTTACGCCACGCATGTCGGTCAACAACAGTTATGCGCTGTCGTCGAATATGGTGTGGTTCCCAAACGTGGTGGGAAACCCCTATCAGGTAACCGGGGGCCAGAATATCAATAGCTGGTACAACGTCAACGCGTTTGCGGCTCCTACGCCCGGTACTTTTGGGGATATGGGGCGAAACGCCGTAATCGGACCGCCCCTGAAGAATCTCAATATGCAGCTCAAGAAAACGTTCCGTATGACCGAGCGCTTCAAGCTGGACTTCAGCGCCAATGCCAGCAATGCGTTGAATCACCCTTCCTTCGCCCTGCCCGATGCCACCATCGGCCCGGGTCACATCGGAAAGATCACCGCTGTCAGTGTGAGCTCGCGTAATATAGAGCTGATCGCGAAGCTCAGGTTCTGATGCTGAATCGGCGCTAACTACCCATCCGTAGCCGTGCGGCGTCACCACCGCACGGCTACGGAGCTACTTCAGTCCTCCAGAGTGTGAAAAGGTTTCCATGTCTAAATCCAATTCCGAAAGTCCCGCTAGTATGAATCGTCGGCAGGCGTTGCTCTTGCCAGCAGCAGCGGGTGTGGAAGCCACGCTGGCTCAAACCGCAAACGCTTCCGACAGCACCAAGACAGCGGTGCATCAGCAGGTCCCCACGTCTTGCTCGACACCTCGCACGGCTGTGGCCAAAACGCAATATGGAAATGTCCGCGGATTCGTCGATGGCGGAGTCCTGACGTTCAAAGGCATTCCGTACGGCCAGACTACCGCGGCCGAGAACCGCTGGCTGCCGGCCAAGCCGCCCAAGCGCTGGGACGGCGAATATCCGGCTTTGATTTACGGACCGAATTGCCCGCAGAACCTGCACAGTTGGGATCGCCCCGCGGCCCAGCAGGGCCAAGGCCAGGCGATCTGGGGGTCGATCGAGCAGTCGTTCATCATGGATTGGGATGACGGCTACCTGGGCGAAGATATGCTCAAGCTGAACGTTTGGACGCCCGCTCTCACCGGTAAGCGCGCCGTGATGGTCTACTTTCACGGCGGCGGCTACACATTCGGCTCGTCCTATGAGCTGCCTTCGCACGAAGGCGCACAGATGGCGCGGCATCATGACGTGGTGCAGGTTTCCGTCAATCACCGCCTCAATATTCTCGGCTTCCTCGACCTGTCCGAAATCGGCGGGCCGGCCTACGCGGACTCGGTGAACTGCGGCATGATGGACCTGGTCGCCTCGTTGAAATGGGTTCACGAGAACATCGCGAACTTCGGCGGCGATCCGAACCGCGTCATGATCTACGGCCAGTCCGGTGGCGGCTCGAAGGTGACGACCTTACTGGGGATGCCTTCAGCAGTGGGCCTGATCCATCGGGCGTCAATCCAGTCGGGCGGTGGCGGCAATCCTCCGGGCGCCGATGCGTCACGCGAGTTCACCAAGCAGGTGATGAGTGAGTTGAATCTCGGGGCTCGCGACATCGGGTCCCTCCAAAAGATGGAGTGGGCGAAGTTGAACGCGGCCGCTAACGCCGTCGCGCTGAAGATGAATGGCCCGCTGCCCGCGGGCCGCGGCCCTGGCTCGCCCACCGGCGCGCCGCGCGTCGGCTCGGGTCCGACCGTCGACGGCCGCATCATCACCATTCGTTCCTTCAATGAAGCGATCGCCGATTCCGCGAGGAACATCCCGATCCTGATCGGCAGTGTCAGCGAAGAAGGGAACGGCATGGGTTCGCGTCCCACCGAGGAGCAATGGCGCGCTACCCTCGCCCGCATTTGGGGCGACGCCAAAGGGAAAGCCCTCGCCGACGCGATGATCAAGAAGTACCCAAAGAAGAGTATTCGCCTGCTCTCTTATGGGGTGAACGGCATCAGCTCACGCAACAACGTCACGCGCATGGCGACGCTCAAGTCCAACCAGAGGGGCGCGCCCGTTTACGCGTACTACTTCACCTGGCAATCGCCCATGCTCGAAGACGCCGGCGCATGGCACACCGCCGAGCTGGCCTTCTGCTTTGACAACACCAAGCGTTGCGAACAGGGTACCGGCAACACCATCGAGGCTCAGGCGCTAGCGCGCAAGATGGCAACCGCCTGGGCCAATCATGCGAAGACTGGCAACCCCAGTCAACCCGGCTTGGTCTGGACGCCGTTCGAGCCGGCTAAGTGCTCGACGATGGTCTGGGACAACGAGTGCCGCATGATCAACGATCCCGAAGGCAACCTGCGGAAGATCCTGCTCGCCTAACAAAAAGAGCTGGGGCAGACCGCTAGCTACCACAAGCGTTGGGGGTAGACGTTTCTCCATGTTTCCTTCCGCGGATGCGCGCGGCTCAAGCCGCGTCGCTCGATCTGAGTGTTCCCCCGGCTCCGCAATTGTGGAATTCCAACTCTGAAATCAGCTTTTGGCGAGTCGCGACGCGCTCGCTTCATTCATTTCGAAGTTGGAGTAGACGTGGGGCGGATGCTGGCGCAAGGAACTACGCCCGCGCCCTCTTTGACGCAGTAGAAGCGATCCGCCTCCAGGTTCGTCAACGTTTCGGCCGCCCCGGATGGCCAGCGGATTTCCACCTTATCCGCCTGGCCATGCTGCGCCAGGCCGAAATGCAGCCGCAGGTCGTGCTGCGACAGATAACTCCCGCTGCTCCTCACTTCGTCAGTCTGTACAAGGTCGCCGGCCACGACCCTGGCCCGAGTATTCAGCGCCTGTTTGTTGCTTTTGGTTCCGGCGAATTCAAAATTAATCCAGTGATTGCGCGGTCCTCCTTGGGGACGAAGAATGACCGCTTGCCCATCCAGATCTTCGACCACGACTTCCTGCACACCGTCGTTAAACAGATCGCCCAGCACCAGGCCGCGTCCCACTCGCGGAAGCTTCGTCGCCTCCCCAGCCTGTTCGCTCACGTCGCGGAACGTGCCGTCGCGCTGATTCATGAAGAGCTGGCTCGGCTCACGGAAGTGAATTCCGACGCCTGCCTGATCCATCTGTGGGTATACATGACCGTTGACGACAATCAGGTCAAGCCATCCGTCGTTGTCGATATCGTAGAAGGCGTCTCCCCAGCCGACATTGTGAATCGTCGGGTACTTGATTCGGGCAACGTTCGAGACGTCAGTGAAGTTCAGATCGCCATCGTTACGGAAGAGTTCCAGGTATTGGTCGCTGAAATGACTGATTACGATAGAGAAACGCCCGGTGTGCAAATAATCCCCCAGAGCCAGTCCCATATTGGCCAGGGATCTGCCGTTTTCGTCCAGGGCCACCGCGGACCGGTAACTCACGTCGGTAAAGTGGCCCTTGCCATCATTTTCGTAGAGATAGTTATGCGCGCCATCGTTGGCCACGAAAAGTTCGAGTTTTCCGTCATTATTCAAGTCCGACCAGACGGCAGTCAGGCCGAGCAGATTCTCCGGATCGTCCACGCCGGCTTGTTTGGAAACATCGGTAAATGTCCCGTTACCGTTATTGTGATACAGGTTGTCCGGCGATCCTTTCAGTCCGGCTGGTCCGCACTGGACCTTGATCATGTAGTAGTGGCAGTTTACCATCGAGCCGAACGCGGGCAGGTCGTGCAGATCGTAGGCGGCGTAGTGCGACACGAACAAGTCCTGGAGCCCATCTCCGTCATAATCCGCAAAAGCGGCGCCCATTGCCCAGAGTTTATCGCCCCCTAGTCCGGCCTCCCGCGTGACATTAGTAAAAGTGCCATCGCCGTTGTTGCGATACAGGACCACGCCCCCAAAACAGGTCACCAGTAGATCCGGCCAGCCATCGTTGTTGTAGTCACCTACCACGGCGCCATTCGCCCAACAAGGATAGCCCACGCCTGCTTTGTCGGTGACATCCGTAAACGTGCCGTCATGGTTGTTGTGGAAAAGCGCGCTCTTGAGCTTTTCGCCAGCCAACTGCATGTCGACATCCGGCGCGTTCGTGAAGTAGATGTCCGGCCAGCCGTCGCGATCGTAATCGATCAGAGCCAGGCCGCCGCTCATCGACTCCACGATGTATTTCTTATCCAGCGAGGTCAGATGTTTGAAATGGACCTTCGTGGAAGCAGTAATATCTATCAACTGCGGAACGGCTGCCGGCTTTTCGGGCGCGGCGGCGCGCTGCGCTTGGAGGCAGACCCCAAGTAACGTCGCGCCCAGAATAACCACTAAACCTGGCCCGACTATGCAGCGCATAACCATACAGTGTATCCCTAACACAGGAGCGCCCGCCGCATTGGCTCGTGACCCGCGCCTCACATCGGGTTGTTCGGCGCGGCCAGGTTTTTGAAGACCTTGCCCAGTTTGTCTCTCAGTTCTTTGTAATGTTGAAATTGATCCAGTTCGTGTTGAGCTTCTGCCGTCCGTCCGGCGCGCCGGTACAGTATGCTCAGACGGTAGTGCGCAGTCATGTTGGTTGGATCGTCCTTCACCGCATTTTCCAGAAGCGAAATCGCGTCGTCTGTTTGATTCAAAGAAATCAAGGCGATCGCCAAACCGGTTTTGGCGCTCGAATCTTCCGGCTGTAGAGCGAGGGCCTTTCTGTAAGCCTCTTCGGCTGCTTTGAAATCGCCTTTCGTGGACATCATTTCGGCGAGTTGACGCCAGGACAGCTCATCGTACTGATTCGCCTTGATAGCGGCCTTGTATTCGTCTTCAGCCTGCGCGTTCAACGCCGGATCCGTGGAGGTCCTCAGTTGCTCCGCCAGTTCAAAGTGCGCTCCGGGGAGCAATGGATTCAACCGGATCGCTTCGCGGTATTGCGCGATGGCATTGGTGTGATCCCCCTGGCGCCCGAGTTCGCCGGCCATCATCATGTGCATTTCCGCGGAGTCCGGCCCGACCATCATCATGTTCAAGAGGCTCTGGTATGCCATCTGTTGCGAAATTTCAAATGCAACGAACAGGATTTTGGGATTATCCGGCGCCAGTTCTTCTACCTTTGTGACCACTGCGAGCGCCTTGTCGAACTGGGCCGAAGCGGAATCCAGCTCGATCAGTTCTAAACCGATCTCAATCCGGAAATTCTTGTCGTCCAGGTTCGAAAATGCCCGCTCCAGATCATTCTGCGCTTCTCGCGGAGCCCCGGTCCGCTTCTCTGCGATTCCCAACAGCCCCTCGATCCTCCAGAGATCGGGCTTCAATTGCAAGGCGGCGCGCATGGGTGGGATCGCTTCGGCGTAGCTGCTCTGAAAGAACAAAAGAACGCCGAGGTTTCCCTGAGCATTGAGGTTCTTCGGGTCGAGCGAAATGATTTCGCGCAATACTGGAATGGCGATCTCCGATTTCTGCTCCTGAAGAGCTTTTTGTGCTTGTTGTTCGAGCACTGCGACTTTATGCGGAACATCCTGGGCGCTCTGCGCCACCAGAGGCAACCAGGACAGTGAGACGATCAGCACGGAAACGGTTTTCGATTCAAAGCTTCTCACGTCCTTCACGTATATCACTACTCAAGACTTCCGCGCACCCTGCTGCTCCTGGCGGTTACGGTCAGCACGCCCATGGGCAAGCTGCGCGCGGCCAACGGTCATCCAGCCCCCTACAAGGTGAAGTGGTGGGGCATCGCCAACGAGATGTGGAGCGACCTTCAATACGGCCACATGGTCTTTAGTCAGTTCGACAGGCGGACCTGTTCGGCGAGGCCATGCGCAAAGTGGCACCCTCCATCACCCTGGCCGCCGACGGCAACACGCCGCGCATGAGCGACATCCTAAACTGACAATCACTAGGCTATCGGAGGCGAGCTTCGCCGAATATCCTTTCGCGGGACGCGTCCCAGGGCACGTGTGTTTCACGAGGATGAATCGGTGGCGGGATGGTAGCACTCTGGATATAGCCAACTGGGCCGATCAACAAATTGAGATTCTGACGGGTGCTTGCAAAAATCCGGCGTTTTCGCGCGTCGAGGATGTTTGGCAAGGCTTGGAATGGCGGCTGTGCAGGCGACCACAGGATGGCGTAAAAAGAGAAGGGGTTCAATCGGCCTGCGCCGTGATCCAGGCGGCGCTGAAAGCTCGGGACAAAACGGACCAAGCGCGGGCCGCTACCGGCGATGTAGGCCCGGCAGCGCAGGATTAGCTTCTTTCTTTTCTTTGTTTTCGTATCACGCCTCTCTTCGCCAGGCCCACAGCAGAGGCGCTTCGCGGCATATATTGAGGGCTTGGCTGACGCCGCGGGGCATGCCGACCGGCACACGCCGCTGAAGAACTACTGCACGGGGTTGTTATTGCCCGGCGAGCGCAAGAGTGTCGAGCCGATGGCCGCGCGCTTGGCTCCGGATGATGTTCGCCGGATGCACCAGTCGCTTCACCACTTTGTGGCCGATGCGCCGTGGAACGACAAAGAGATGCTGGCACAGGTACGGCAGGAAGTGCTGCCAACTATGCAGGAACACGGCCCGGTGGTGGCGTGGATTGTGGACGATACAGGTTTTCCCAAACAGGGGAGTATTCCGTAGGCGTCGCTCGCCAGTACTGCGGTCAACTCGGTAAACAGGACATTGCCAGGCGGCGGTGAGTTTGTCGGTGAGCACCTGGATGCAAGTTTACCTATCGCTTGGCAGTTGTATCTACCGGAGGTGTGGTGTCAGGATTCGGAGCGCTGCCAGCAGGCTGGCGTTCCCAAAGAGATAGAGTTTCAAACCAAGCCTGAGATAGCTTTGCAACAGATTCGGCAGGCAGTAGAGCAGAAGGTCCCAGTAGGGATCGTGCTCACCGATGCCGCTCGGAACGGCATGTCATTCCGCACCGGCGTCACTCAACTCGATGCAATATGCGGTAGGCATCGAGTCTTCCACCACGTCTGGGAGCCTGGGCAATCACCGTTGCCAGTCCCTTCACCCAAACCAGGCCGTGGAGCGCCGCCCAAACGCTTGCAGCGCAATGCGGATCATCAGCCCATTTCGGTAAAGCAGTTGGCCCTCGCTTGCCGCCCGCGGCCTGGAAAGACGTCGCTTGGGCCAAGGCAGTCAAGAAAAGTTGCGTTCTCGTTTCGCTGCAGTCCGCGTACGTCCTGCGCATCGCGATTATAAGCTTACCGAACCGCATGCCGAGGAATGGCTCTTGATCGAGTGGCCGAAGAGATCCGAGCCCACTAAATACTGGCTGTCGACTTTGCCGGAGAAGACCGCGCTGAAGTCTCTGGTGAAGATTGCCAAGCACCGCTGGATTATTGAACGCGACTATGAAGAACTCAGCAGGAGTGGATTAGGCCACTATGAAGGACGGGGTTGGCGCGGTTTTCACCATCACGCCACATTATGTTCGCAGCTTACGGGTTCCTAATCAGCGAGAGGAATCGTTTTTCCCCCTCAGTCCGCGTCGGCCATCTTGGATTATCAGCCCCGCGGCCGCAGCCGAACTCACCGCTGGGTCGCCGCATTCGCCCCAACGGCATAACCCATCCTCCATCGCCACGTTGCGGATTGCCATCGCCCACCAACTTCTTGGACAGTTGCCTCACTGTCCCTTCTGCGAGCCACGAGGACCGGCTAGTCCTCTGCGTCCACATCTACCTTCGCGATGCACGTCTGCGGTCAGGAATGGTTGAGGCTGTGTGCCATACATCTTCGAGCAACTTCACTCTGCTGAGCTTCTCCAGCGCAATACAACGCCAGTTCGTCGGTGAGCCGGCAGCTTGCAAACCGCTGACACTCTCCCCACGAAACTGATAGCAAAGCACCCGAGCCTGTCCCTCGTGATTCCAGCCCAATCGGTGTAGGCAGAACCACCGGTCGCGGCTGTGATAGACGGCTCGAATCGGACGCTTGCTGACCACGGCCATCCGGACGAGACGATAAATGTCCTCGACCGTTTGGATCTTCGATTGGATCACGCCCATCCCTTTACGATATCCGGCTGGCGCAGGAATCCTCAATCGGGTCAATTATTTATAACACATAATATTAGGTAGTGCCCGATTGTTGCGTTGATCGAAAAAATCGCCGTGGATTCTGTGCCGCCGCGAAGAAGCCGAACTAGCAGGCGTGCGTGTGGCAATGATCCGTGTACTCTTTGACGGCGCTGCCATATGCCTCCTCGCCTCCGCGATTCTGCCTTTGATTGCGGCGAGCGCGGCGATATCTGATCCGCAAGCTACCGCTTTGCGGTATTCCTGCGTGAAGACCGCAACAATATCAGCCTTGCGCAGGTATTCGTTAAGCAATGCGCGCTTCTGGTGACAGCTCAAGCTTCTTTCTTCCTCCGTTTCACAGCAGAAAAAGAAAGCCGTGCAATTGGCTGGTCAGATCGATTACTTTCGGTGATTTTGTGGGATGGGTAAGTGGTCATGGATAGCCCATTTAACGGTTAATCGGCTCTAATTCACTGTGAGCCACTAAGCTAGCGGAGACGCGACTGCTATAAATGGCTAGTTACGGAGTATCCAAATCTATGAGACGAGTAATGACTTCCGTGTTCCGCCTGGGCTTCGCGTCTGGAATCTGGTTGGCTCTGGGCGCGGCCGCGCAACAACCGCCTGCGGCGGGCGTCCCGGGGCAGCAAGGCGCCGGCGGGGGTGCGGGCAGAGGCGGATTCGGCGGTCCCATCGAGTTGGGTCCCGACGACAAGCCCGCATTCCCCGATCCTCCCGCCGGGTTCAACGCCAGACGGGACAACATTCCGCACGGCGAGTTGACTCCCGTCGAATACGACTCCAAGTCGCTCGGGACCCGCCGCCGGATGCGTGTCTACACCCCGCCCGGCTACTCGACCAGCGGGAAGTATCCGGTGCTGTACTTGTTGCATGGCATAGGCGGCACGGACACGGAATGGACCCAGTCCTGCCACGCGAACAACGTTATCGACAATTTGTTGGTGGAAGGCAAGATCCAGCCGATGGTAATGGTATTTCCCGACGGCAATTCCAGCAGAACAGCGGCTGACCTCGAAGCGGCGGCTGCCCAGCGGGGAAGCGCCGCCGCCGGAGCGCCAGTTGGAGCGTCCACCGTCGGAGCGGGACGCGGCGGTCGCGGCGCCATGAGCATGGAGGCGTGGCTGACGCCTTTCGAGAACGACTTGCTCAAGGACATCATCCCGTACATCGATTCCCACTACTCCGTATATACCGATCGCGACCACCGCGCCCTGGCCGGCCTTTCGATGGGCGGCGGCCAGACGTTGAACATCGGCCTGGTTCACCCCGAGACGTTCGCGTATGTCGGCGGGTTCTCGTCGGCGCCCGATACCAGGCAGCCGCCGCCGGCGCTGGTGCCGGACCCGTCGGTTCCCAAGCAGTTGAAGCTGGTATGGCTCGCCTGCGGCAACAGGGACGGTCTGATTCGCATCAGCCAGGCCGTGCACCAATATCTCAAGGAGAATGGCGTCCCGCATATCTGGCATGTGGACGGCAACGCTCACGACACCACTGAGTGGGATAACAACCTTTACCTATTCAGCCAGCACATTTTCGCCGGCCAGCCGATGCCGGCCGCAACCGCCACACAGGCGCCTCAGGCGGGCCGCGGCGGACGCGGGGCGCAGCCGCCGGTCGAAATCGATAAGACTCCACCGGTGGAAGACTTCAAGCCCTCGGAGCTGAACGCCATGGTGAACGGGCAGCTCAGGCAGTATCCGGAAGTCAATTCCCAGCGGCGCGTGCGGACCCGTTTGCGGGCCCCGGACGCGCAGAGCGTGCGGCTCGATATCGGAGGAGTCCGCTACCCGATGACCAAGGACGCCGATGGGTGGTGGACCGGCGTTTCCAACGCCCAGGATGAAGGATTTCACTATTACCAACTCAATGTCGATGGCGTGAGTGTACCGGATCCGGGGACGCTGATGTTTTACGGCTCCAGTCGCTGGGGTAGCGGCGTCGAAGTACCCGCGCACGATGCCGATTTCTATGCCATGAAGAACGTGCCGCATGGCAACCTGCGGGAAGTCCACTTCTTTTCTAAAATCGCCAATACCACGCTGCAATGCTACGTGTATACTCCTCCCGATTATGAAAAGGGATCGAAACGCTATCCGGTGATGTACATTCAGCATGGCGCCGGGGAAGATGAACACGGGTGGGGAGGCCAAGGGCACGCCGGTCTGATCCTGGACAACCTGATTTCGGAAGGCAAAGCCAAGCCCTTCATCATGGTGATTGGCAACAGCTACATCCCCGGCATGAGCGGTGGCCGCGGCGCTGCAGGTGCGGGTCCGGGGCGCGGCGCCGCTCCCGCTGGAGCGTCACCCGCTGTGGCAGCCGGTCAGCCCGGGGCGGCCCCTTCGGCCGGCACTCCCGGCGGACGTGGAGGACCGGGCGGGCGCGGATTCACGATGACTGACACGCCGTTCGAGCATGTGCTCATCGAAGCTCAAGACTACCTCGTTCTTGGTTAGCCAGCCAGGCGGAACCCCTCGGCCCTGGTTAAATCGAGCCGGTCGCGCAGGAATTTCCTTAACAAGTCGCCCGAACCTGAAGCGATGAGAAAATCGGGGAGTGAATTTCTGAGAGCGATCATCACGACCAGCTCGGAAGGTGGGATTCCGGGTCTGATGGTGCAAAGCCAGGAGCCGAAGCTGGACCAAACCAGGGCAGGCGCAGCCGTGGCAACGCATTGAAGGACCCCTTGCGCGATCAGAGCGGTCTGGATGAAGCGATGGTAGGCGGCGAGTTTGCGCCGGACGGCATCGCGGTACCGGTCGGTCTTGCGGTGGAGATACTGATCGCCAGAGCGGGAGCCGATTTGGTCCATGGTCATCATCCAGAAGTGATAGCCGTAGGCGCCAAGCGTGCGACGGCCTGCTTGAAGGAGAACTCGATTTTGAAGCGCAGGCCGTAGAGCCGGATGATCTCGATCGAGTTCAGATCCAGATCCGTGCACAGGAACACGATGCGTCCCCGGTCCGGATGTTCCACCAGCACGAAGCGGGCCAGGCGGCGGATCGGCCTCCACAGCAGATCCAGACAGAGATAACGGATCAGCACGTCCTTTTCGCCGTAGACGGGGCTAGCCGTCGTGATCCAGCGGTCATCTGGTTTTTCGAACAGGGTGAATAAGCGGATCTTGGGTCCATACAGCCTGGGACGACCGCGCTTGCGTTGGCCCACAGTCGGCGGTATCGGCTCGAACGCGACGCAGGTTTTGCGAAGCCGGGAGATCAAATGGCTTCCGGCTTGGGTCAGCCCCAAAGCCATCGTACAGCAGGCGTAATAGGCGTCGGCGACGAGGTAGACCGGCTCGGCAATCCCGAGAGCCCCGACCAAGGAGAGGAATTTCTTGGGGAGAGTCCGTTTGTCACGGTTGCTGAACACGAGTCCCTCGTGAATGCGCGCGGACAGAGGCACGGCGAAGAACGTGGCGGCCGCGGACACCAGGATCGAGACGACCTGAAAGGAATGTCCCATGATGTACTCGGGCTTGGTGTTGCAATCGGAGACTTGGTGCAGGAGTTTCACCGCCGGCATCTTACGGCCACGCTTGGGGATCTTGAGGCCATCGCCGAGAAGCACCGGTCTGCCGTTGACTCGATGAATGCCCGGCATCCGCGCAAAGACGAGCGCACCCAGCATCGGCATAAGGCATCCGGATCGACCGCACGGGAGTGGAAGAAGTCGAGCAGCCGGTCATAGCACTGAGCGCCCAGACCGAGTGCGCGAACGATGCTGGTCACTCCGAGAAGGTCACAGCGGATGGAAATGCCCGCGAGCGCCGTCAGCAGCCAAAGAAAGCTGCGCAACCTCGAGCAGGCCGGCCGCAACGGGGCCACCCAAGACCACCACTCCGTCCAAATCCGCATTCCCGTCTCCTTTGCTGTTGCTTAAGCTTTATATGTATCATAATAATGATACATATGACTCAACATAAACTCGAACGATTGGAAGAGGCGATTCAAGGAATCAAACGGGAGATCGGAAAGCTCGGCGCATTGCGGCCAGGCTCACTGAGTAAACAGGCGCGAAAGACCAAGACCACATACGGGGCGTACTGGCATCTGAGCTACACCCATCGGGGGAAGGGGCATACGCAGTATATCCGCGATGCATTCGTGTCCCAAGTGAAGGCCGAGGTCTCCAATTTCAAACGCTTCAGAAAGCTCATCGACCGATTGATCACGCTGTCGATTGAACGATCTCAGCTAAAGATGAAAACGGACAGGAAGCAGTAAAGGAGGAGCGGTTGTCAGAATAGTGAGAACTCGGTAGTCTTGAGATCGAAGAGATGATTCCCTTTATCGACGCCAACTACCGCACGTTTGCCGACCAGCCACATCGTGCCATGTCCGGCCTTTCGATGGGCGGCGCGCTGACCCATGGGATCACTCTCGCCCACCTCGACAAATTCGCCTACATCGGACTGTTCAGCGGCGGCAGCATCGCTCCGTCGGAGATTAAAGAGATGGCCGCTTTCAAGAAGAAAGTGAAGCTGGTTTTTGTCGGCTACGGGAGCCGCGAGAACGGCGCCACCGGCAAGGCGAACGTGGAAGAGATGAAGAAAGCGGGCGTCGACGCCATGTACTATGAATCCCCGCTCACTGCTCACGAGTGGTTGAGCTGGCGGCGCGACCTGCACGAATTCGCCCCGCTGCTGTTCCAGAGCAAATGAGCGGAGCGAAGGTCGCCCGTGTGGATGTCTGTACCGTTGTCAAACATTGCCGTTTGGCGTAGACGCGCAATACTGTTTAGCGGTTTCGAAGCGTCGTTAGCTTCTTGTATTAACCCGGCATATGCCACCAGCGGCGATGACCGCTGAGGGCGCGACGCCTTTCAAGCGGCTTTCAGCCGCAATTTGAACCTACCGGCTTCAGCCGGTAGTCATCAGACTTCTTCCGGGAAGAACCATACGCCAACGGTCACAGCCACTCCTCACAAGCATCCCGCCCTTTCGTGCTGCTGCTCGCCGCATTGTTGTCTGCCGGAGCCCAAATCCGGCGACTTGTGGCCGCTAACCACGGCTATGGCGACGCCGCTCTCGTCCTGTGCGAACAGCGGAGATGCCAGGAGAACCATCTTGATACTCCTTTTAATCAACAATGTCTATCAACAAGATCTCTCAGTAAGATCTCCTGGAGTATTTGTTCGACGCGCCGGGCATTGGAAGGTCGCTTGCGACCTGCGTCCCGGCGGAATGAGCCTTGGTCCGTGCCGTCGTAAGGGTGATTCCGGTGCCTGAGATCTGAGCGCCGCCAGGGTGCGCGTGAGCGAGCGGCGCTTTGTAAGTGACTCCGGCGCCCCTCCGCCACCGCTACTACAACTGCTGTTTCAGCGTTCGGGCCGTCATCCATTGTAATGGTCATCAACACTGGCGCCGATCAGTGTGAGCGCCAGTCCGAGCATCAGCACGAAATTGGCTCTCCTTTTATGTGGGTCTGTGTGCCTTGCCGGATTCCGCCCGGCATGAAAGTTGTAACGTATTTCGCACGTAATCCAAGTAAATCTAAGGTGGAGGGCCGTATCGAAGCGCCGTGGCGGCACCTATCGAAACAGCCGCGGAGCAAAATCCAACAGACATCTGCGCCATGTCAACCATTCGTGGGCGGTGAGTGGCGATTCGAAGTATATGTTGTGAACGCCGGCCTGGGTCAGCGCGTCGGAGAAATTCTTTGTGCCCTGTCCCTCGGCCTGACCGATACCGAGGAACAACACCTTCACTTTTTTGTTGAAGGCGGCCGCGTCGGCGAAGGCGCCGCCGCAGGAGGTTTTGGGATCGAAGGCGCCGCGGCCGCCGCAGCTTCCGCTGAAGCCGCCGAGGTAGGCGAATTTATCGAGGTTTTGGAGTGCGGTGGTGAAGGTCTGGCCGCCGCCCATGGAGAGGCCGGCCATTGCGCGATTCTCGCGGCTAGGTAGAGCACGATAAGTCTTCTCGATGGCTGGGATTAGATCGGTGAACATCATCTCGGTGAAAGTCGGACGCCCCATCGGGCCGGCGGGCGCTCCGCGGCCGGGCACTGCTCCGCGTCCGCCTGCCGTGCCGCCGGGTGATGGAGCGCCGCCGGCGGGAAGGAAGCCCTGACCACGCGCCGCGGGTGGGGCCGGAGGCGTGTCACTGGGCGGAGGTACCAGGCCGCGCGCCGCGAAGATGGCCGCGCTTTCGCCGGGCTTCGCGGCATTGAGATTGTCCATCACGATCAGCATTGGCTTCGCCTTCCCGGCGGCGATGAGATTATCCATGATGTAATCGACGTGCCCCTGCGTATACCAGCCCGTTTCGTCTTCGCCCCAGCCGTGCAGCAAATAGAGAACCGGGTACTTCGCCTTGACGTTTGTGCCGTAGTCGGGCGGCGTGTAGACGAAGCAGCGGCGCCACTTCTCCGTTACTGTCGAGAAATACCACTGCTCGCTCACGTGGCCGTGGGGGACCTTCTTCGCGGAGTAGAAATCCGCGTCAGCCGCGGGAATCTCGATGCCGCTGTTTGGCCAGCCAGAGCCGAAGAACGTCATCGTGGACGGGTCTGCGACGGTGGCCCCATCAATCCGCAGCGAATAGTAGTGGAAACCGACTACCAGCGGCTGCGGGGTGGTGACGGACCAAAAGCCGTCTGGGCCTTTCGTCATATCTAGTCCCCCTCCAAGGCTAACCCTGACCTTCTGCGCTTCAGGTGCGTTCACGCGGAACAGCACTCGGTGGTCCGGATAAATGCAAGGGTACTTCGCTTCGGCGATATTCAGGGCGTTCGGTTTGCAATCGTCGGCGGGTTGAGCCCAACATAAGCCGCAACCCAGAAGGGCCAGGATTAACGTCGATTTCATACTATCTCCTTGGACCGATTTCATAAGTGGCGAGCGGACGAGTCCGGCATCCGTTCACCATTTCAGCGCAGCCGTCAAATTCATCAGCGGCGTACCGCTATGTCCGGCAGTGCCGGTAGCGGTCTCGCCGTTTGATCCAGGATTGGTTTTGTGGAGGAGCAGCGCGTTGGCGGCGCTCTGGAGGCTCAGAGCTGTGTTAAGGCCGCCCCAGTTATACCACTTGAATGGGTTCTGAAAATCCAGCCGAAGACGCATAGTGAAGCTTTTCTGTCAGGCGGAGTTCCTTATATGCAGCCGCGGCGCTTGCCGCGATAAGTCGCTGGTTGCTCCAGACATTGACGCCATCGTTCCCCAGCTGAACGCACGGATAAATAGGAGAAGCAGTTATTCCCGTAGTTCAACATGGCCGACCCGCAGTTGATCACACTGTTCTGGTCATCCTCACGAAGCTCCCCTTCAGTTAGCGACTATCCTGGCGAAGCATGTAGGCGCTTTCAGGGCTATGCGGGATAGTATCACTTGAGCGCTCCCAATGCAAGGACAATTTCGCGATACGCAAGGGCGAAAAAGATCTCAATAATTGCGGTGGCCGCGTCCCCGGCATTCGCGCCTTCAGGCTGCGATCAAATGCGACATTTTGCCCAACGGTGCGATAGTGGCTCAGCAATTTCGGAACGGGTCCCCTCCGTGAGTCGCGTGAAATGGCCTGTTTGCAAGGGACTCAAGAGGATGTTGGTGCATATGCGGCCGGGTACCCTGTTGCGAACCCCTGGGCGTTCCTCATGGAGTATCGGAGTGATTTCTGACCGGGCGTCATAATTCGAAATGTCAGTCCCGAGGAAACCGCGGGCCACATCAGCCGTTTCGTCGATCGGCCGTTTCTTTCTGCGCGTACCTCGGTAAGTTTGAGGCCAATAGACTCTGTGGCTTTTTAACGCAGCCGTGCTGTAAAATGTCGCAAGCGCTTACACCTACGCTGTTTAAGGAGGGTTCGAAATGCGATCCATACTCGCCGCCGCGTTGTGCTGCATCGCTCCTAGCACAAGCTTTTGCCAGAGAGGCCCAACGCCTTTCTACGAGGACACGAAAAACATTCCGGTATCGCCCGAGATCCACACTGATAGGACGGTGACATTTCGGCTCTTCGCGCCTAAGGCGGGCGAGGTGCTGCTCATGGGTTCTCCGGGCATCCTGGAGGTAATCAAAAAGCCGTTGCCATTGACGAAGGACGCTAACGGCGTGTGGAGTTTGACCGTCGGCCCGCTGCCCGGAGGCTTCTACACCTACGGATACGCAATCGACGGCGGTTTGCGAATGCCGGACCCGTCGAATCCGAACATGGAACTGCGCCGCTGGGGAGCAACGAGCCTCTTCATCGTACCTGGGGAGCAGAAAGCAGTCTTCGAAGAACGGCGCGTGCCGCACGGGACGGTGCACATCGATTTCTACGACTCCGCCAACCTCGATTCCGAACGCATGGTGTACGTATACACGCCACCGGGTTACGAGACGGGCAAACAGAAGTACCCCGTGCTTTATCTGCTGCATGGCAATGGGCAGATCGAAGCATCTTGGACGTGGACTGGACGCGCCAACGTGATCATGGACAATCTTCTGGCCGACGGAAAGACTAAGCCGATGATCGTCGTAATGCCCTACGGCCACGTACCACGAGAAATAAAGACGGCATCGACCGAGCCACCCGCGGGGAACGATCCAGCGGCTATCGAGAAGGAGTTGCTGACAGGGATCAAGCCGCTGATCGAAAGCCAGTATCGCGTCCTGACGGATCGGAATCACCGAGCGATCGGGGGATTGTCGATGGGCGCTGGTCAATCGATGTCCATCGGCCTCCATCATCTCGATCAGTTCGCCTATATCGCAGCGTTTAGCGGCGGCGGCAACCGGACCGAATGGGAGAAAACCGATGCGGCAATGCTGAACCAGAAACTCAAGGTCCTGTGGATCGGCTGCGGCACTGAGGATCCGGGCTACAACGGCGTGAAAGCAATGGACGAATTGTTGACCAAGAAGAATGTGAAGCACGTGTGGAACGAATCGGGCGGCGGGCACAGTTGGCCGAATTGGCAGGTGTACCTCTCGAAGTACGCTCCGTTGCTGTTCCGGGATTAGCGGTAGCAGCGCGCGGATAATTCCGGCATCCCCAGAACCAACGATTCCAATGAAACGATCGCCATTCTCATCTGAAAGCGATCACCACTCTTGTGACCGGTACCGGCTTGATCGGGCGAAGCGACGTTGTCTCGACTCTAAACCGAAAGTGTCGATTTCGCAAGAGATCGCCGCCACTCTCCCGGTTGCTTGTTATGGTTGTTGACCATAGTTCGATGGCATGCTTCGATGCAATCTACTTGACGTAGCTGCGCTCCCGGTAATACTTCATCGCTCCGGGATGCATCGGAATTGTTCTGCTCACGCCAACGGTCCCCGGATCGTAATACCATGGCTCGAGTTGGACCTGGAACAGATCGCGGTGTTCATCGAGAGCCTTCGCCACATCGTAGGCAAAAGATTCCGGCGCTTCGTCGCGGACATAGATGAGGTGATTCGGCCGCATCACTGTGGGAATGGGGCGGGTTACACCGCGGAATAACGCAAGGGGCGCCGTCGCCCGCTGATATCCAGGCTCCAGCGCCAACCTGACGATGAGCGGCTCCTCGAAGTCGAGAAACGTCAGATCGTTTAATTGGCTGGCTTCGTACCACGACCGCTGCTCAGGCGTGTTCGCCAGAAGGCCGGTTCCGATAAAGACATCGCTCGAAGCTCGCTTCTCGCGGGACGCATTGGACGGCATGATGCCGCCGCCCTTGGCCGTTAAATCCGCGACTTTGATGCCGTAGTAACCGAAAATGATCGGGTTGTTTCCCACAATCCACGTCGGTTCTGTGCGGTCTTTGATCTGTCTCAGGTTGGTGATCCCGGATTTTTTGCTCGCCGCGGCAAGCATGTACGTTGAGGTCCTGATCACTGCAATCACTCGATAGTTGCGCCGTCGCCTGCCGTCGAGCGCATAAGGACCGGTTCCATTCCATGCGTCGATCAAGTTAGATTCGCTGGTGGCGCTAATGTCCGGCACGGCGTCCGGAGGAGGCTCTACGTACTCTGGATTGTCCAACGCGCCGGGTGGAGTCACCGGCCTGGTTTTGTCTCCCATCTCGCGCGGCCCGAAGCTCGACCAGCAGACCCAGCATATCGTGGTCTGGTATCCGTAGTAGCTGAGCGCATCGGCCGTCACTTTCGCCAGAATGCCCCAGGGGCACGCCTTGCACGCGCCTGCGAATACGGGCTTCTTGGCCGCAATGGTGGCGGATGCCTCGGCTTTCGCTGTCGGCTCTGGCCGCTGACCATTGGCGGAGATCAGGGATAGAGTCAACCCGAGAACAACGAAATGGAAGAAACGCCGAATCGTCATACGCATAGTATTTTCCTGGCATTGTGGCCCATTGGATTTATTCCAGATGGCGATTGAAGAAGCTCGCCAGTGCAGTCATCGCTTCGCGCGATTCTGGCAGGCTGGGATCCTCCCAGAAGAAATGCCACATCCCTTCGAAGATGTTCAGATCGGCTTCAACACCTGCATTGCGCAGCTTGCGATGCAGCAACACGGATTGGCTGAGGCACATGTCACGCGTGCCGGAAAGCAAAAAAGCGGGCGGGTAACCCTTGGGGATCTCGCCGTCGAGCGCGGTGACCGGCGGTTCGGCCGGTTTTCGGGGCGTCGTATCCCGGCCCCCAAAAGGCACCCTCCCCGAAAAGGCTGTCGACAGCCCGGCGTCCAGTCCATTCATCGTGTACCGGGCATCGCCCGGATTCGATCCGCCTGAGCAGGTGCCCAGCCCCACTGCCCCCGGCAGCGGCAGCTTCTGTTCCGGCAGCCACAAGATGGTGGTCTGCGCTAGCGTGCACCCGCCTGACGCCCCGAACATGCCGATGCTGCCGGGTTTGTAGGTCTTCAGCAATTCGCGATAGACAGTGACGATGTCCTCATTGCCGGCGATCGACGGCCCGCCGCCGCGATAGTTGACTTTGATCACCTTCAAGCGGCCCAAGCTGGCGACTGCGATGGCCTCGGCATCCATCTCGAATTCCATCAGCACTTTTTTGCGATTCTTCGGAGGAATCCCTTTGGGCGAGTAGATGGTGACGCCGACACCCGCGATCTTCCGGCTCTCATCCACCTCCACCGGGTAGATCTTGAGAGCGGCTTCCTTGCTTCCGCCCGCCGCAGCTGGCGGCGTGTGTCCTTCCAGGATTCGGGCCGAGGCCAAGCCGCCCCGCGCCGCCGAGGTTTGCGCCCGCTGCAGCATCTGTCGCGTATAGGAGCGGCGAGCTTCGGCGCTCTCGAGAGCCGCCGGGGGAACCGTGCGGGGTCCGAAATGCAACGTGCCATCCGAATCCACAAGCATCTGCGGCACAAGCGGGGCATCGGCCAGAACGGCCGGCTCGAGCTTCTGTTCTTTCTTTTGGTTCTGCGCGACAACCGCGGAGCAGCCGATGATGAATGCCGGCAGCAACACAATTGCGAAGTTGCGAGCGGATAGCGGTGTCATGGATTCCTCCTCAGTGTATATAAAGTTGTAAGTACCCAGCAGGTGCAGTCCTTGTCCGTCCCGGCCTACCACCGTATTGCGCTTTCTTCTCTACTCCATCACTTATTGAAATGGTAACTGCGCACTCTTCTGTGCTCCTTTAAACATGCACGGTTTGCATCTCGGCGAAAGCAGCGGCACGCCAGCTTCGATTCCACTCGTACAGCGAGCAGATGTAGCGCATGGATACTTACCGGTAGGCGGACGCGTTCCAGCGAAGCTCGTTGCGGAATTGCCGCACTTTCGTCTCTTTGTCGATGCAGAGGAATTCGACGTCCGCCATGTCCGCGAAATCCTGCAGGTGCTCCATGGTCAGCGACTGGCTAAAACTAGTGTGATGCGCGCCACCCGCGTAGATCCATGCGGCGGCAGCCGTGGCAAGGTCAGGGTTTGGCATCCAAACAGCTCGTGCAACGGGGAGGCGCGGGAGATGGCGATGCGGTTTCACCACATCCACCTGGGTGACGATCATGCGAAACCGGTTCCCTACCTGCACGATCGACGCATTGACCGCCCGCCCCTCGGGCGCTGTAAAGACAAGTCGCACGGGATCGGGCTTGCCACCGATGGAGAGCGGGTGAATCTCGCAACTAGGCGTCTCCTCCGCGATCGACGGACACACTTCCAACATGTGCGCGCCGAGCACGGTGGCGGGCCGCCCGAAGTCGTACGTGTAATCTTCCATAAACGACGTCCCGCCCTTGAGGCCACTGCCCATCACCTTCATCGCGCGGACGAGTGCTGCTGTTTTCCAGTCCCCTTCGGCCCCGAACCCGTAGCCATCCTCCATCAGCCGCTGCACCGCGATACCGGGTAGCTGTGCCAACCCATGCAGATCCTGGAACGTATCGCTGAATGCGAGGAAACCACCGCTCTCCAGGAACGCGCGGATGCCCAACTCGATCGCCGCAGCTTCGCGCAGCGCCGCGCGACGCATTCCGCCGGTGCGCAGGCTTTCCGCCATAACGTAGCGCTCATCGTATTCCGCAACCAGGCGATCGACCTCCGCATCCGAGACGTGGTTTACGGTGCACGCCAAGTCGCCTATGCCAAAGCCGTTAACGGAATAACCAAAGCGGGCCTGCGCCTCCACCTTATCGCCTTCAGTCACCGCCACTTCGCGCATATTGTCGCCAAACCTCGCGATTTTGAGCCGCTGCGAATCCGACCACGCCGCTGCCGCGCGCGACCAAGTGCCGATCCGCTCCTGCACCGCTTCATCGCGCCAATGACCAACGACGACCTTGCGATTGATCCCGAGCCGGGTAGCCATATAGCCGAACTCTCGATCGCCGTGCGCAGACTGATTCAGGTTCATGAAGTCCATGTCGATCGAGTCCCACGGCAGGTCACGGTTAAATTGCGTGTGCAGGTGCAGGACCGGCCTTACAAGAATGCGTAGGCCACTGAGCCACATCTTTGCCGGAGAAAAGGTGTGCATCCACACGATAATGCCCACGCAATCCCGCGAGCGGTTTGCCTCTGTGCAGAGCTGCGTAATCGCGTCGGGCGTCGTCAGGACCGGCTTGGCGATAACGCGGAGCGGAATGTTCGCGCAGCTCGCCAACTCACCGGCGGTCTCATTGGCGTGGGCGGCGAACGTTCTCAGAGTCTGATCGCCATACAGATGCTGGCTGCCAGTCGCAAACCAGAGTTCCATCGTTTTGAAATTGACCATAAGGTCCTCGATTGGCCCGCTCACATACAATTCTTACCGGTGCAGAGATTACTGCTGAAAAACGGCATGACGAAATTCTGAAAGCGGGCAGCCACAGCGCTCGTATGAGTGCCGGGATAGATTTCGAACGTATTGCCAATACCGTAGCTGTCCAGAATCTCGTGCAGTTTGGCTGCTCCCGCCCGCAAACCATCCTGGTCGCCCACGTCGATCGCAATTGCCTTGTACTGACGTAGGTTCCCGATGTACTGATCGACAAACGCCAAGGGTGCGTTCGCTGCCCACTTTGCCAACACGTCCTGCTGGACCACTCCATTCTTGGTTGGTAGATCGAGAAAGAGCGGCGGCTTCTTCGGATTCGGCGACCAGGCGGCGGCCGACGCGAGCTGAGCTCGCAGCCCGAACGGCAGCTTGGCGGAATCGGCAGGCGTCTTCACCGCTTCCAGGGCCTTCTCATCCTCGGGGTTCGACGAGCCGGCTCCGCGCGCCGACATACAGCACGGGCTCATGATGTAGAGACTTCCGAACACATCCGAATGCTTCATGCCGATGCGACTGGCGCCATAGCCCCCCATCGAGTGCCCGGCCAGTCCGCGACTCGATCGCTTCGGAATGGTCCGGTAATGTCCGTCAATGTACGGCACGACATCTTTGGCAATGAAACGCTCGAAGTCGCCGGTCGTCGCTGAACTCGAGTACATGGACCCGTTATGCACAGTTTTCGAATCGGGCAGAACAACAATCGTCTCCTTTGCGCCCTGCGCGAAAGCTCCCTCGATTGTCTGAGGAACGTGGATCTCCTGCGACCACTGGGCCGCTCCGATCGAATAGCCGTGGAGAGCGTAAACCACGGGATAACGCCGCGATTTATCGGCCTCGTAACTAGGCGGCAGGAAGACGATCACCTCGCGATCAACGTCGTCGTTCTCGAGGTTGCCTTCGAGTGCTGCGCCGTGGACCTTGATGTGCTCCACGGCAACTGGCTTGGCTCCGGGCACGACGGCTGGTACTTCGGTTTTCACCTGCGCAACGGCCGCCAGCGCGAGCGCGGTAAAAATCGTGCCGCATGTAGTCTTCATCGTCATCTTGACCTCCGTCCAGTAACAACTTCCCACTTGAAACAGGAGCCGTCCTTCCGATCTGCAGCCGGCCCGGGGTGATCAGCCGCGATTGGACCTGGAATGTTCGGCGCCAGGATATAGCGGTGTGTCGCCAAGGACAGGAGCAGCGTATCGCCGCGCTGCAGATCGACCCACTGGAAGGTTTCCGCGTCGCCGGGCTTGCCATTCGTTACGCCGACCTCGCCGGCCTTGCCGGAGCCTTTCACCGTGAGATACTGCCCAGCCTTCGTCTGGAGAGCAACCCGCGCGCCTCCCCGGTCCACCACCCGGAACGCCGTCGCCCGATCGGCTTCGCGGATCGACTGCGCCGTTCCGCCAGCTAAGGTCAGGCGATTGCCGTTCGAAAGACTCTCAAACTCGATGTAGCTGCCGTACGGAATCGCCTTGGTCAGTCCCCGAGCGCGCGGCTCGTCAACCAGGAAATTATCGAAGTCCGCCTGTCCGCCCGGGCTGCCGCCGGTATTGTACTGGAAGAGTGCGTAACGAACGCCCTGAAACGTCTTGAGTTGAAATACCAGTTTCAATTCACCGGCGAAGGGCTTGAATTCGACGCCATCCAGACTGTAGCTGAACTGCGCAATATCGGTATCGAAATCGCAGTGCACGCGGAGCCGGACCCTTCGCTGGTTCAGGCGCTCTCGAATGGACTTGCCAGTAGCTTGATCGAATTGCTCAAGCGAGAGCCCATCCCCGTCGCGCTTTACGCCGATCCACGCGTACGGCAGGTTTAAGAGCGCGAGACCGGCGACGTCGCCCGGCTTCATTCCCGCCGTATCCAACGCAGTGGTCGCGGTGGACTCGGGGCCAATCGCCCGCTGGGTCAGCGAATTCCTCGCCCACCAGAAATCGGACGCGGGAAGGGAGTGTAGACGCAGATAACCCGGCCGTTCCTTTAGCGACCACTTCGAATCGTCCGGCAGATGATTCCACTGCCAGACCGGTTGCAGCTTAGGCTTGGAAAAATCGTCGCTACGATCGTAGGGAGAACTTACAGGCTCGACATGCCCGGTATTCGGCTTCACCCAGACGGAGGGCGAGCGCGTCAGATTCCCGGGGAGGCCGAAGTAGGGCCAGTCATCCACCCAAGTCACCGGCGAAAGGCTCGTCAAACGCCCGACCGAGTTGTGGTCCTGCATGGAAAAGCCCCACCATTCGCCGCTAAGCGTATCGATGATGCCGCCCTGGTGCAGGGTGAGGCTGGCAGACTCCGCGGGATTCGGCGCCAGAATCTCGAACGGTGGAGCGTACTGCCGCTGCGTACGGAACCGGTAACTCTGGCCGATTCCCAGGCTTTCGCCTTCGCTGATCGTCTTCACTTCCCAGGGCCCCTCGAGCCGTTCGGCTCGCGCGCATTTCATTGGTACGTGGGCTCCAGGGATGGCGCTCACGATGTAGTAGCGGCCGCGGAGCTTGTAGATATGCGACCCCTCGCCCATGCCGAGTTCCGGTCCGATCAGAACGCGATCCGGCCCTTGCACGATGTCCGTGAGCTGCGCGTTCAATTCGACGACGTGAATGGTGCGTGCGCCATACACTGCGTAGATCTTGCCGTTATCGTCGAACAGAACGGAGAGATCGTGCAGCGTTCGGTCAATGCGGTTGTGCTTCCAGGGACCGCGTGGATCGGACGCGCGAAAAACCTGCAGTCCGAAACGATTCACGTTCGCGAAGATGTAGTAGGAGCCTTCGTGATAGCGGAAGCTGGGCGCCCAGATGCCCTGTCCGTATATTTCCTGCCCCTCCTCCAGACGGAAGCCGGGCCCGAGATCCAACCGGTCAAAGGCATAGGCGATCCAACGCCAGTTCACCAGATCGCGCGAATGTAGGATGGGCAGGCCGGGCATCGCATGCATCGTCGTGCCGGTCAGGTAGTAATCGGATCCAACGCGGATCATGTCCGGGTCGGAGAACTCGTCATAGAACAGAGGATTGGAATAGGTTCCGTTCCCGTTGTCGGCGGCCCAAGACCGGTGGTTCGTAGACGCGGCAGAGGTCGGTGCGACTGCAGAGGGGGATAGTAGTACCGAGAGGCAGATTGTAACCTTGGTCACCCTGGCCATCTGCTCTATTTCAGATCTAACTCGACGACCTGGATCGAATATCCCGGCATCATATGCTTCACGCGCTCGCCCTGAATCGGCGCAGTCGACTTCAGCGGCACGATGCGCTCTGGCTGTTTGATGGTATTAGTCGCCCAGGTCGTATTCGCCTTTAGAGTCTGGATTCGCGCCGTATGACTGGAAGCGCCGAGCCCGTTGAGTGTGAGGTTGAGCGTCTGTTCGGTGGAACTTGCGTTGACGAGTTTTATGCAAAGTTTGTTCGGAGAAGCGGTGACCGAATAGAAGAATCTCTCGCCGGCGCCGGACAGTGAAGAGTTCACGGTGTGCTCGCCAATGCACGACGAGAACATCACTTGGGCGTAGTAACTCGGCGAACCGTAACTGCTGAGAGCATCGTAGCCGATCAAGTCCGAAGTCCACTGCATACCGCCGGGATTCACGTTGACGAACAACGGCGCGTACGCCGCCATGATGACGACGTCGCTGTTGCGCTCTAGTCCTGTCATGAAGGCGGCATCGCCGAGCGCAGCCCCCAAATTCGGCGTAGGCCCGCCCTCGCGAGTTGCCCATTCGCCGACGAAGATCTTCGGGCCGTTCCGGTCCGTGTTGTCATAATGGCGCGCCTCGGCAAACATGCCTTGTTCGCGCTTGTAGTAGTGGTCATCCACGACGTCGGGTGTCATACCGTTCACCGGCATCGTTGCGATTATCTGGACCTTGGGATACTTCGCCTTGATCGCCTTGTAGAACTGCGCGTAGCGGCCATCGTAAGTCTTCGCGCGGTCGAAGTTGTCTTCGTTGCCGATTTCGACGTAGCGTAGAGCGAACGGAGCGGGATGGCCGTCCCGTGCGCGAAGCGCGCCCCATTTCGTATCGTTTCCGCCGGTTACGTACTCGATCTCTTCCAGTCCTTCCTGTACGTAGGGCTCAAGATCGGGGCCCGGCTTCGCGACCTGCCCGCCCAGCGAGTAGCCGGCATAGATTCCGAGAACCGGCTCCATGTGCAGGTCCTCGCACCATTCGAGAAACTCAAGCAACCCCATTCCGTCGCTCGAGTGGTAGCTCCAGGTGGTCGGGTGGGTCGGGCGGTCGACAAGCGGGCCGATCATCTTCTTCCAGTCAAAACGGGTTTCGATCCGATTGCCTTCGAGATAATTACCGCCCGGGAACCGCAAAAACGCGGGGTGCATCGCAGCCAGCTTTTCCATGATGTCGACGCGATTGCCGTTGGCCCGGCCGCGGTAGGTGGGTGGGAACAGCGAGACAAGCTGCAGCCATATCGTCGCGGGCCGGTCGACGGTTATTTCGAGGTGATTTTCGGATCCAGGCGCGGCGCTTCCCGACTGCAACTCGAACTTGTATTGCCTCCACTCGTTCCCGCCGATCGACGAATTCGCACTGCCCAGAATCTGTCCGGATTGGTCCGCGACCAGGGCAATACGCACTGGCAAGGCGTTGGCCGAATCCGTTTTCGCATAGAACGATCCGGTGTAACGCGTGTTAGGGCGGCACCGCGATGCCCCAGTAACCTTCATTGAGCAGGCCGGCGCGGCTGTTGGCGTCAGCGCTGGCGACCTCGAGTTTGGCGCTAGTGGATAAAGCCGCCGAGGGACCGGTCTTGTCGTCCACCGAAAGCTTCGCGGAAGCTGCGCCCTTCTCAACCACGTACCAATTCAGGACCCCACTCCAATCGGAGCGGAAGGTGCGGTTGCGGACCAGCTCGGCGTACAAGCCGCCATCGTAAGAGTAGTTGATCTCCTCAGTCATTAGCCCGTAGAGGGTCGGGCTGACGGAAGCCTTCGCGTGCTGCACGTCGACGGTAAGCGTGGCCGGGGTTTGGGCGCGCAGGACGAGGGAGCATAGGGAAGTGAGGAGTAACGCTGAAGAGATCTTAACGGAACGAATTCTCATAATGTCATTCTCGATGGCGTATAGGGAATGCCGCATTCCGGCTAAATCGCGAAACAGCAGCGGCGGATACTTCGAACTGTATACCTTCCAGTTCGGCCAACAGTGTCCACTGCCCGATGGGTTCTACACATGTATCACGTTGATTTGGATGAGCAGGCCATCCAATTGTTCTTTCCCGTTGTATCCGGGGGCTTCCGTGCCGTATCCAATCCAAAGCACCTTGAGTTCTTGTTCCAGCATCGCCGAATCGGCCTCTGCCATTCGGTTTGATGCCGCCGAACGCAGCGATGTACGCAGACGGATCCAGACTATGCGACCCAATCGACATGGATGGTCCGGGCGCCATTGACAGTCCCCCGGCCGCCCGAAGACTGCTGTCGGCCAGCACACGGTACATGATTTCTACGTTGGGCTTCACAGAGGTGAAAAATTCCCTTTCGATTGTACTCGGATCCTCCGTCGGTGCAGCCGCATTCGCTGCGAGCCTTGACAGAAAATGAGTATGGCGGCGAAGCAGCAGGTTGAGGTCGAGAGATGCTTCCTCAGCTTGAGCAATCTCGACAGGGTAATGGTTCGGGGCAGCTCTTATCTTCCGTTACGTTGACCGTTGCTGAGCGTGGGAGAACCTGAGGGCATTTTTCCTGTTTACCGTTCGGTTGTGCACTCTGCCGAATTTACGACAGGCACAGGCTTGTCCAAAATCAGCCGGCCGCCCTGAGGCGCTTTTGGCGTGCCTACGATTTCGCCATTCTCCGCGCGCCAATCGGCGCCGCCGAAAATATGCGCCGACGAGAGCGACGAGCCCTTGAACGTCCAATCCGGCACGAAATTCTTGTTCGCTCCCGCACGAGGCAACAGCATAAACACGGCCGCCGCGACTAAGATTCCACAAGGGATCTTCTTCCCTATACCGTTTCCTTCCCCACCCTGATCATCGCTCCGGCGCTGCTGATTTCCCATCTTGCGTAGGGCGGACCAATAAATCACCGTGCCGGACGCAAACCGGAGAGCTTGAGCCATCGCTCCGCATCCGCCACAACGTAGCAGAAGTGCAAGTTCGTTCCCAGTTGAAGAATTGCATCCGGTTTAGACTCATTACACCGCAAGACCGCATCCCGCAGGTCCTCATAAGTTTGGGAAGCCACATGAATGATGCTCTTGCACTTTAACCCCTCCACGTGGACCACTTCGAAACCCCTTGCGATGAAGTAATCCATGGCGTTCTTTTCAATGACCGGGTAATAAGGAGTCAGCAGCGCAATTGTCCGAGTGGCGACGATAGGCCTTGCTTCAAGGCCACCCCAGATGCACCCCAGATGACCCTCAGACAACAAGTCCGTCCCGTCCCCAACTTAACTATCTCGTCACGTAACTTATAGAATTAAAAACAAATAACCCAAAATGACGCGATGGAGTGATGCCCCTTCTCAACAAATTGAGGATCTTTGGAAAAGTTGAAATTCTCTACGCGATGCGGCTGCAGTCCGAACGCACGCCAGATTCGCACGATCGCATTCGGCGTCAGGCCCACCTCTTGCGCATCAGACGAGTGCTCCAATGGGTGCTGTTGGCTGGCATGGATTCCAGTGTTTTGGTGATGACGTCTTCAATCTGCCGATCGCTGATCTTGCGGGGCGCGCCGACCCGTGGCTCATCCAGCAGGCCATCCAACCCGAACTCCCTAAACGTTCTCGCCACTTTCCGACGGTCGCGCCGGTGATATCAGTTTCCGAGCGACCTCCGAGTTGCTCATCCCTCGCCCGCAACCGAGCACGATACGGTCGCGCATCGCCATGGCCTGCGCCGACTTCGGCCGTCGCGTCATCATGCTCAATTTCTCTCGATCCGCATCGACAATTTCCAGAGGTTTCTTGGGCGGCCGGTTCGCATACCTAAGTATGAGGCCGAGCTATTTATTCAACCTATTTCTCGCTCAGGACACTCGGTCTACGACCGCCTGAAAATATTCTAAAAAACCATTTTTATGTAGAATTGTTTCGGCGCATACCGTTCAATTCTGAAGATTGATGTCACAAAGAAGGATCTGCAAGAACTGCGGAAATTGGTTGAAAGGTGGGGTGCAACAGGTTCGGGTCGTCCTCCGGGCCTTGGCGCTGTTGCAACTGGCTGAGCATGCCAGTGCGGCTCAGATCGCCAGAGTGGTGCAGTTGACGCCACAGGCGATTCGGCGATTGGGGCATCGCTACCAGCAGACCGGCCTCGATGGGCTCTGTATGAGAAGCAACGCCCCGGCGCGGCAGAGGTCCTTGATAGTAATCAGAAGCAGCGCATCATCGCTATGGTATGCGCCGAACCGCCAGAGGGTCAGGCGCGTTGGACCGTGCGACTGGTGGCCGAGGAGGCGGTCAAGCGGAAGTTGGTCCCCCGCGTGGGGAGGGAAACAATCCGGATTCTGCTGCTGCACCACGACCTCAAGCCGTGGCGGGAAAAAAATGTGGTGTATCGCCGAGTTGAACGATGAATACATCGACAAGATGGAAGATGTTTTGGAAGTCTATGAGCGCCCGTATGATGCCGCTGAACCAGTCATCTACCTGGACGAAAAACCCGTAACCCTCCATGCCGATATCCGGCCGCCTTGTCCCGCCGTGCCGGGCAGAGAGGCACGCCGCGATAGCGAATACGAGCGGTGCGGCACCGCGAACACTTTCTGCGCCGTCGAACCCAAGGCAGGCCGCCACTTCACCTCCCCGACGTCCGATCGGTCCGCTTTTGAATTCGCGCGATTCGTATGCGACCTAGCTATGCAATACCCCGAGACCGAGACGATTCATTTGGTCATGGACAACCTCAACACCCATCACCGCAAATCAGTGACGGACACCTTCGGCAAGGAGGTCGGCGGCGAGATCTGGGACCGGTTCACCGTTCACTACACACCGAAGCATGGGAGTTGGCTGAATCAAGCCGAGACTGAAATCAGCCTGTTCCCGCGACAATGCCTGGGCGGCAGAAGAATCCCGGATCTAGCAACTCTGCGCCGAGAAGCGCGATCCTGGATCGTCGGATGAATCGGGCGCGCAAGAAGATCAACTGGAAATTCGATCGCAAAGCGGCTCGTCTCAAGTTCGGTTACTAAACGCATTCTTTCAAGCGGTCGCAGACCTAGTGGTGTTCGAGCAAAGCGCCAAATCCGCGAACCTTGTCCATGATTCCCATCTTGCGTAGGGCGGACCAATAAATCACCGTGCCGGACGCAAACACGGGGAGCTTGAGCCATCGCTCCGCATCCGCCGCAACGTAGCAGAAGTGCAAGTTCGTTCCCAGTTGAAGAATTGCATCCGGTTTAGACTCATTACACCGCAAGACCGCATCCCGCAGGTCCTCATAAGTTTGGGAAGCCACATGAATGATGCTCTTGCACTTCAACCCCTCCACGTGGACCACTTCGAAACCCCTTGCGGTGAAGTAATCCATGGCGTTCTTTTCAATGACCGGGTAATAAGGAGTCAGCAGCGCAATGCGTTTTGCGCCGCAGAGCTTAAATGCCTGCTCCGCCGATTGGGCCCCCATGGTCACTTCGACGCCCGAAATCTTCTGCAGATGATCGAGCAATGCGAAGCTGCCTTTTTCCCCGCCCATGTAGCTCTGAGAGCTCATTCCTAGAATCAGGTGATCGATGAGGCATTCTTTCAGGCGGCGCACCGAGTCATCCAGGTTCGCCACAACGTGTCGCATGATGATCTCCCAATCCGCGTTGGCGGCTATCTTCTGGTTGGGCACGTAATAGCGGTCTATGGCATTGATTACGCCTTCGGGCCGCATATTCATCATTTCATTCTCGACGTTCACGTTAGGGCCGGGCGTCATGATGCCAATGACGCCGCGCGGTCCCATTGCGTTTGCGTATGTCTGCGTGTCGTGCGTGGTTCCTTCCAGTTCAATTACGCCCTGCTGCACCGTACCCATAACCTGCTCCACTCGTTTTCCTCCAGTCTCTTCAACGCACCTTATTGCCGGCAATGTAGACAGCGTCGATAGTTCTCGTGTTCTTGATGTCGTTAAGCGGGTTCGCGCGCAAAACAATCAGATCCGCCCACTTGGTCGGTTCCAGCGTGCCCAAGTCCTTGGCTTTGAGAAATTCCGCGCCGCTTTTGGTCGCCGCGACGATGACTTGCATGGGCGTCAATCCCGCCTGGACCATCAGTTCCAACTCTACGTGCTCGAAGTACCCTTGGAACCGGCCGGGGACTCCAGTGTCCGTGCCGATTCCATATCTCACGCCCGCATCCACAAGGGTCTTCAGATTTCTCTCCTCAAGCGCTAGCGTTTTCGAATACTGATTGATGTGTGGATCGGATGCGGCCTTTTTGCGATATTCCGGGCTGGAAACCACCTTGAGCACGTCCGGAGGAACTCCGCGGGTAAAAAACGGATCGGATAGGAAGGCAGGGGTCCCCGCGTAAGCGGCTAAAGCGTATTCACGGCTCAAAGTTGCCGACGATTGCCAGGTTCCGTGGCTTTTCATGCTGTTTATCAACTCATGGTCGACGGGCTTGTCCCGCACACTATGCGCAAGGGCATCGATTCCGTTGTCGGCCAAATGCTTGGCGTCTTCCAGATAATACACGTGCGCGATTGCCGGCAAGCCGTGCTTGTGCGCGCTGTCGATAATTGCCTTGCAGATGTCGTAAGGCATCCTCTTGGCCGTGACGAAATTATCGTCGGTCCAAAACTTGATGACATCCACCTTTTTGCGCGCCTGTCCGGCGACGGCCGGTTCCACATCTTTCACGTCTGCAAGCGTCGGCGAAGGGACTCCCGGGAGCGATATGCCGCCCCCAAAACCGCCCTTATAAACCAGTCCTAATCCAGCCGTATAGACGCGGGACATTGTGGGCCGGCCTGCGCGCTCCTGGTCTCGAATATCGAAAATGAAATCTTTATCCAGGCCTAAACTTAACATCGTGGTTACGCCGTAAGACGCGTAGGTCTTCAGGTCGTTTTCAACGCTTTGACGCGTGTACAGCTTTGGATCCTGCTCCAAGCCCACGGCATTGCCGAGGTGCCCGTGCAGATTGATAATGCCCGGCATTATGAATTTTCCGCTCAGATCGACTGTCTCGGCTCCGGCGGGTATCTTTAAATCGGCCACGCGTCCGACCCAGCGGATACGTCCGTCATCGATGATCATGGCGGAATTGGGAGCGGCAGGGCGTCCCGTACCATCGATCAGCGTGAATCCCCGTAAAACTCGCACCTCGGCGTGGAGCGTGCCCGAGAATATGATCGACAGGCAGAAAACGACGGCTTTTCTCTTAGCGGCGGTCAAAATTTTCGCGGCGGTTAGCATTCCCTGGATCCTTCCGATTGGTTCCTGTGTTCGAAGCCCTTGAGGCGCCCAATGCGCGCCATCCTCACGCTGCGTGTCATCTTATGCGAGGCTGGAGGCCGGCACAAAGTAACGCCGATCACTGAGAGACGCCCCCATTTATTTAGCCTCAACAATATCCTGGAGAAGACGCTTCGCCCGCGATGGATTGAAAACACCGCAGGAACAGAAGCGGGTCATATAGGTTACGGCCTGCTCCGGGGTGCGGCGCCCTTCCTTAACCCAGTCGATCATCTTCTTAGCCAGGGAATGACTTACCATGCCATGCCCGCACATGGTGGAAAGCATCATCACCTGCGAAGAAGGAAGCTTCTCCGTCTTGCCCTCGAAGCCCAACGAATAGCCGACGCTATGCCGGGGTAGGCATGCGTGGTGACAGCACTGCTCGGCTCCGTCAATGGAGGTAGAAATATTGATGCTGAGCCCGAGGTCTTCCTTCTTGATCCGCTGGACGAAGTTTTCGGCCGCTACGCGGTTATCGAAGACAGCCGCGCAGGTGGTCGGATGGTCCATGCCTTCGATCACAGCTTCGAAATCCGGCGCGATATCGCGATTCCAATGCGCGCCCGGATGCATTTTGCGCGAGGGCCGTAGGGCACCCCCATTGCGCGCGTCGCCAAGATTGACGGGATCGAATTCCAGCGCGATCCGCAAAAAGCGCTTCAGCTTGGGAAGCGACTCGCTGTTGGTCGCGCTCTTGGCAGCGATCGCAAAGATGACGTAGTCGTCGCGAAAGCTCTCAGCATCGCCAAACCGATGCAGGGTATTTGTCATGATTTCACCACCTCCCTCATTCCCTCCGACGCAGCAACGCGGGCTGGGCGCCCCAATCCGATATTGGTTTTCGCCCGCTCCAGCTTATAACCAAGGCCTTCGAGGATGGGCGCCACCACATGGTCTTCGCCGTTCTCATCGCAGCGCGCGCCCACGCCGAGCGCAACTACAGTAGTCAATCGCTTCTCGACGGCCCAGACGAGACGCACGATCTCCTCGGTGCGTTCCACGGGAACTTTGATCTCGACAATTGCGGACATCACCTTTTCGTCGAGTATGTCTTCGCGCAGAGTACCGGAAGCCACGTCCGTCATGAGAGAGGTAACGGGGTTTTTCTTCTCAAACGCCACAACGGCTTTCGCAAGAGCCCAGCACATCTCCTGTATTTCGGCGAAGCGCACGCCCACCCCCGGCCGCCCGAATTCGATTGTGAACCCAACCTCGCCAACTTTGACGCGGCCGGTCACATCGTTAGTCTTGACCTCTTCCGTACCACGGCCTTCGACACCGGTGGATTCATGCGGCACGCGCGGATCGGAAAACGCCCGGCGCACCACACGCGGCCAAACGAGTTCTTCGGGCTCGAATGCGGCGGTAGGGCAGACGTCGGGTTCGGGATCGAAACGAATGCGCAACGCCGCAAAAACCTTCCGCAGCGCTCGGACCATGGTTGGATTCAGATGCTCCTGGCTGAGCCCGTTATAGCAGGCGTAGCATTCGACGCATTCCCGCCGATTGATGGTGGCGCGCTTCAGCAGGGGATCGATGTAAATAGCCTCCATGGGGCACACGTAAGTGCAGTTCCCGCAAGCCACGCATTTGTCCGGATTAATTCTCACCTATGCGCCTCACCTTCATCCGACCGCGGAACGGCCCGGATCTACGCGCGAAATCGCCAAAGCGGCCACCACGCATAATCCGCCTGCCACCAGAAACGGCGAGTTCCAACCGAAATCGGTCGCAAGATAGCCGCCGGCCACCGCCGATATGGCTCCTCCGATGTTGCCGGTCATGCTCATTACCGATGATACCGATCCGCTGAATTCGCTTCCGATATCGAGGCAGATCGCCCAAGAGATCGCCACCGTGAGTTCGGTCCCGGCGAGCGCGGCAGTGAGCCATGCGAGACTCACCCCAGCCGACGGCGCGAACATGCCCGCAGCGAGGCAAACGGCCGCGAAGCTGTATCCGGCGATGGATACCACGATGCGAGCGTGGCGCAGGTTGCCCGTCGTCCTGGCCACGCGATCGGAGATCCAGCCGCCGAGCACGTTGGCCCCAGTGGCAGCGAACAGCGGAAGACTAGCGGCGATTCCCATCTTTGCCTGACTATACCCTCGCGCTTCGACAAGGTAAGTCGGCATCCATTGCAGGTAAACCCATAGAACCCAGCCATAACAAAAATAGGCCAAACTCAGATACATGAGGTCCCGGCTGCGGATGATGTTTCGCCACGGTACCGGGCGCCGTGCCGCGGCGGCGGGCTGCGGCTCCCCGGAACCGATAAACTTGAGTTCCTGCGCATTCACGCCGCGATGTTCCGCAGGCAAATCGCGATAGTAGAAATACCAGGCTGCCGCCACGATAATTCCGGCGCCGGCAAACAAATCGAAGACCAGCGGCCAATGCAGTCGGGCCATCAGATAGACCACAAGCGGAGGAGTGATGGCGGCGCCGAAACGGGAACCAGCGTGCTGAATTCCCTGGCCGGTGGCGCGCTGCCGCACAGGCAGCCATTTCAAGAGGGCGCGCGCACTGGCGGGAAACGCGGCCGATTCCCCGGCTCCGAAAAGGAACCGTGTCACAGCTAGCGAAAACGCGCCGGACGACCAGCCGGTAGCCGCCGTGAAAAGAGACCACCACGCCATGGCCCCTCCGAGCACGAGACGCGGGCCGAAGCGGTCCGCGAGCCAGCCGGCCGGAACCTGAAATAGAGCATAGCTCCAGTTAAAAGCCGAGACGCTCCAGCCCATGGCAATCTTGCTCAAGCCGAACTCCTTCATGATGGCTGGAGTGGCTGTGGCGATGCACATGCGGTCGGCGTACGTCAGGAGCGCGGCGAGAAATGTCAGGAACACGACGTAGTAACGGGCGCGCGATAGCCGCATCGATGAAGGGTCTGTCCGTTGCGGCGGCATGTCGACGTGGATATCCGATTGCGATTTCGATTGACGAGATGCTGGATGGGGCATCAGACCTTGCCTGTCAATCTACCCCAGCGCCGCGGAACGAGGCAAGTAACCGCAGAAGCTTTGTTACCGTAACATCCGCGAGGGGTGGGAGCGATCCCGCTTTGGCATTGGCGTGAAAGGGTTTGACAGGCCTTGGCATGACGATTGAAACCGATTGTTCAACATGTTAACCTGTGGACCCGAGTATCAGTTTGCTACAGGGATGGCCGTCATCGAGAAAGCAGTGGTGATATCGCCTGCTGGGGCGCGTCCCGGCAAAGAAGGTTTTCCGGTGGTTCGAACAGCACCCGCCCCGCCCATACCCCCGGTGTCGATTTATAAGGCCCTCGATAAAATACTGGCCAGTGCGGCCTTTACCCGGTCTCGCCGTCTCAGCCACCTACTGCGCTATATCGTCGAGCAATCGTTCGAGGGACGTGGTCCAGAGCTCAAGGAATACAGGCTTGCGGTCGAGGTTTTTGGACGCAGTGCCGGTTTCGATCCGCGGATCGATCCGATTGTGCGCGTAGAAGCCGGCAGACTACGAACGCGGCTGAAAGAGTATTACCGCGGGGAAGGGAAGGAAGACGAAGTTCGGATCGAATGCGCCAAAGGCGCTTACGCGGCGATCTTCCGGATCCGGATGGCGCCGGCTTCGAAACCGGAAGTCCGCGCGTGTAAGCCGAAGCGCCACGGGGGCCATGCAATCGCCGTGTTGGCGTTTCACGATCTGAGCCCCGAGAGGGACCAGGAGTATTTTTGCGATGGTATTACGGAAGAGCTGATCGGTATTCTCACCAAAGTAGAAGGCCTACGCGTGGCCTCGAGTACGTCGGCCTTTGCGTTCAAAGGCAAGAATGAAGACATCCGCAAGATCGGCAGAAAGCTCAACGTCACCGCCATTGTCGAAGGTAGCGTGCGGAAAGACGGCGACCAGCTGCGGATCACGGCGCGGATCACCGACGTTAACGATGGGTTTGAGAGGTGGTCTGAAACGCATCAGCGAACCTCCAAAGATATTTTGGCGATTCAGAACGAGATCGCGCAGTCGATCGTTGCGAACGTAAGAATCAAGCTGCTGGGCCATGAGGCGCAGCCTTTGATCGAGAGATACACACAGAATCCGGAAGCGTACCGGATGTACCTCAAAGGACGCCACCACTGGAACAAGAGAACCGAGGACGGATTACAGACGGGGATCCAATACTTCAACCAGGCGATTGCCCGCGATCCGGGGTATGCACTCGCATTCGCGGGCATCGCGGACTCGTACGCGATTCTAGGCACGCGAGGCGCGCTCCCCCCAATCGAGGCCATGCCGCGATCAGAGCATGCCGCCCTGCAAGCGGTTGCGCTAGACTACCGCCTGGCGGAAGCGCATACTTCATTCGCTCTCGTTCTGGCGGTTTACCGCTGGAAATGGCGTCAGGCGGAACAGGCCTTTCAGACGGCTATTGAGTTGAATCCGGCTTACGTATCGGCGCGGCAGTGGTATGCCGTAAATTGCCTGGTTCCCACCGGAAGACTTGAGGAAGCGGTTTTTCAGCTGGAGCGGGCCTTGGAAACCGACCCGGTTTCGACCATTCTCAACACCGTTTTGGGTCAGGTGCTCTGTTTCCGCAGGCAGTACGGCGAAGCGATCGAACAGTTCCTGAAAACGATCGATCTTGACAGTAACTTCTACATGGTCCACTGGTATATGGGTCTCGCCTACGGCTACACCGGGATGTTCGATAAGGCGGAGGCAAGCCTGGAAACGGCGATTCGTCTTTCCGAAGGTATCCCGCGCGTTACCGCATCGCTGGGAGTGATGCACGCTTTTGCCGGCAACAGGAGGAAAGCGATTCGAATTCTCGACGACCTGAAGGAATTGTCGCCGGGGCGATACGTGGATCCTGCTGAATTGGCCCAGATATGCGCCGCGCTCGGAGACCGCGATCAGGCGCTCGGCTTGTTAGACCAAGCTTACGAGCAGCAAGCCGCTTCATTGGTTCACTTACTCGTAAATCCCGCGTACGATTCCCTACGCACGGACGCCCATTTCCAGCGACTATCGGCCAACCTCGACCTGCGAAGGGCTGGAACCGCATAGGACGTGGCAAGAGTAAGTCCCGCGCGGGACTTACTCTGTTGTCCCAAGCAGCGCATGTTCCACTTCACGAGCGATTTTCGAATAAAGTCATTGCCGCCAAGCAACCCGAAGATTTATCATCGAACGCATAGCTAGCGTCGTAACCGCTGTCTGAGGCCATTGCGCCATCGGAGCGCGGCGCGGTAATTTTGGAGAAGAAGTAATGCCACGGTTTAGTAGGTCGTTTGTTGCGTCGGTTTCTGTTCTTTGCCTGGCCGGACTCAACCCGTCCGCATTCCCCCAGTCCGGAGCCAAGGACGGCGAGTGGCGGACGTACGGAGGAGATCTCGGAAACACCCGCTACGCGCCGCTCGACCAGATCAACGCCTCCAATTTCAACAAGCTGCAAGTAGCATGGCGCTTTAAGGCAGACTCGCTCGGTCCCCGGCCGGAATACCAATATGAAGGCACTCCGCTTATGGTCAAAGGCAAGCTCTTTGTGACCGCCGGATCGCGCCGCGCTGTGGTCTGCCTCGACGCTGCCACGGGCGAGTTGCTCTGGATGCATAGCGAGAATGAGGGCGTGCGCGGCGAAAATGCCCCACGGCAGCTTTCAGGCCATGGCGTGGCCTACTGGACCGACGGCAAGTCCGACGAGCGAATCCTCTACGTCACCGCCGGCTACCGGCTGATCGCGCTGAACGCTAAGACCGGCGTTCCTGTGCCAACCTTTGGAATCGAAGGCGTCGTCGATTTGAAGCAGAACGACGATCAGGAGATGGACCTGCTGACTGCGTCCATCGGGCTCCACGCGACTCCCGCCGTTGCCAAGAACGTAGTGATCGTCGGCGCCGCACTTTTGGACGGGACCGTACCCAAAAGCAAGACGAACGTGAAGGGTTACATCCGCGGCTTCGACGTGCGCACCGGCAAGCGTCTCTGGATCTTCCACACGATCCCGAGGCCCGGCGAATTCGGCATAGATACTTGGGAGAAGGACTCCTGGTCTTACACCGGCAACGCTGGGGCCTGGGCCGAGATCTCTGTTGATGAAGAGCTGAATATGGCTTACCTGCCGGTTGAACTGCCTACCGGCGATATGTATGGCGGCCATCGCCCTGGCGCCGGGCTGTTCGGCGAAAGCATAGTCGCGGTCGACCTGCAGACGGGAAAGCGAATCTGGCACTATCAACTGGTTCACCACGGCTTATGGGACATGGATATTCCCTGCGCTCCAATGTTGGTTGATTTCACACTTAACGGTAAGCTGGTCAAGGCGGTAGCGCAGCCCACTAAGCAGGCCTTCCTCTACGTCTTCGACCGCAAGACGGGCAAGCCCATCTGGCCCATCGAAGAAAAGGTGGTGCCGCAGGGCGACGTGCCAGGCGAATGGTATTCGAAGACGCAGCCGATTCCGACAAAGCCGCCGGCTTACGGACACCAAGGCGTTACCATCGATGACCTGATCGATTTTACGCCCGAGCTGCGGGCCGAGGCGATCCAGCTCCTGAAGGACAATAAGTACACGATCGGTCCGCTGTTTACGCCGCCGCCTGTCAGTAAGCCCGACGGCCCCATGGCAGTCATCACCTCGCCAGGAGTGCATGGCGGCACCAACTGGCCGGGCGGGGCTTACGATCCGGAAACCCACCTCCTTTACGTTCATTCCCAAACAACCAGCCAGCCCAAAAGCCTAGTGAAACCCCCCGCCGGCATTTCCGATATGGACTACGTTGGCGGATCAGCGGCGGCTCCGCCGAGGGCCCCGTCGCCACCTATGGGTGCCGCTAGGGGCGGTGGCGCCGCCAGAGGCCCCGGTTTTGGCAGAGGCGCTGGCGGGAGAGGTTCGGGAGCCGGCGAAGGCGCGGCTGGTGGCAGAGGCGCAGTTCCCGCCGGCTTTGCAGGCGCAGGACGCGGTGGCACGTCGGTGCGGGGTCTACCGTTGCTGAAGCCGCCCTACGGCATCCTTACCGCCATCAACATGGACAAGGGCGATATCGCGTGGGAGATCGCTCACGGCGAAACGCCGGATAACATCCGCAACAATCCGGCACTTAAGGGCCTGACCATTCCGCGCACGGGGCAACCGGGCAATGTCGCGCCGCTGGCCACGAAAAGTCTGGTGATTATCGGCGATCCCGCCGTGGCTACCACGCCATCAAGCGAGCGTGGGGCGCCGCTGCGTGCTTACGACAAAGCCACTGGGAAGGAAGTGGGCGCGGTTTTCATGCCGGCCCCGCAGAGCGGATCGCCCATGACTTACATGCTGAACGGCGAGCAGTATATTGTGATCGCCATCAGCGGCGGGGGCTATTCGGGTGAGTTGCTCGCGTTTAAGCTGCCAGCTGGCGACACCGCTCCGATCCGGACACGAACGGAGGGCGTGGCGCCGCCCCAACTCGCGGCCGCCAGTGGGCCGCTTTATACGCCGGCACAGGCGGCGCGCGGGCGCGCTCTTTACAACCAGCAATGCGCCGTCTGCCACGGCGTTAGTCTGGAGGGCCTTGAGATGGCCCCCTCACTCGCAGGAGGCGATTTCATGGACCGGTGGTCGGGCCAGATCATGGGCGATTTGTACGAACGTACCCGGGCTACCATGCCTAAAAATAAGCCGGGCAGCCTAAGTCCCGAAGCGAACGCGGATATCACCGCTTATATCCTGAGCATTAACCGGTTTCCGGCCGGATCGACGGAACTACCTTCCGACGCCGCGGCCCTGAGACGCATCCGGTTCGATGCTGTCAAACCGCGTTGAGCCGAGGCGAGTTCCGTATATGTGCGAATGGCCAGGCGCCGCCTGCTGAAGACCCGCTGTTTGGCTCCGGCTGCGCGGCCTTTGCAGCCGATGTGGAATCACCGAGCGTGACGGCCTCGTCGGCGATTTCATTCTGAACCAGCGCTAGCTGATATTCCTTCGGACGTAATCGGCCTCGCGAAGCAATCGATTTCGGATGGCATCGGCCTGGCTCTTTGCGGTTCCGTCGCGTTTTATGGCATTTGCAAACGGCATCGGCTCCATGGCAACGATTACGATGATACGCAATTCGGCATTACCAAGGATCGGTCTGACGGCCTGCTCACTCATCCTACGGAGCCGATCTTGCCAGCGGCGCTGGCCATCGCCGAACCGCGGGATGGGGGCGGCGATCTGCGGCTGGCATGAAACATTGACGTTGAAGTGGAAACGAAAATCGTGGAACGAAAATCGCGGAAGCGATGAATCCCCGCCATTAGTAAAACTGATTTCACTCGACCGGGACGACGGGCGTATTCGGCGCTGCGGCGGCGGCGAAATTGTACGGCCTGGACCAGGAGCGGCGCTGCGAACGCTGGGAATTGAGGACAGCGAGGCTGCGAGTTTTCGCGAAAACGGTCGCGTTTCTGTATCGCGAAGTTGGACTAAGCGAGTTCACGGAAGAAGTAGTGGCGCGGTCCGAAGCGCAGGCGATGATTGCGCGCGTTCATTTCGGAGTCAATCCTGTCGCGGAGGCCGCAGGCTACGATAAGATGACGACCATCATTGACATCCACATGAGAGACGGCCGCACGATTTCGGGCCGCGTGATCTTGCTGAAGGCAGCCCGGCAAATCCCATGTCTTGGGACGAAGTGGCCGCGAAGTTTCTGGATTGCGCGTCATTCGCCAAAGGTCCCCGGCAAAGCCGAAAACGATCGTGGGCGCGGTAGGAATGGAGACGGTTGCAAATATTCGCGATTTGACCGCTTGTTTCGCGCGCTGAATACCGCCGCTCCGTCTTTTGCGTGAAGGCCTCTATTGCATTCTGCGAAATACCCATTGCGAACCCCTTTTTTCGATAGGCCAGCTATGGTAGCATAGCAGCCGTCGTCGTTCCGGCTGCGTGAGTCGGCGATGGACAGCCGGGTTGAAGCCATGTCAGAAAAGGATGCTTCATGAAGATCAAGGGCCTTTGGAAATTAATTGGCGGGGTTCTGGTGGTTGGCAGTTGTTCCTCCCTCGGGTTGCTTTTTGCGCAGGACGCCGCGCCGGCGGCTGGCAGGGGCGGCGGCGGACGCGGTGCACGCGTTCCTCCGTCGGTCGCGTGGGCTCAAAAGCCGATTAAGCCGGAGGGCTGGATCGCGCCGAACAAGCCCGTGTGGCGTTTGTCCGAAATTCTCGCGGCTCACAAAGGCCAAGCCGACTGGACTGAGCCGATCGTGAGAGACGGATTTCTACAGGCCGATTATGTTTCCATGGGTCCGGGAGAGAAGACGCCGCGCCGCTTTAACGCCGACACGCGCGAGTGGTGGATTATCCAAGACGGGCAGATCCGGTTCACGCTTGAAGGCCAGGAACCTTTCGTCGCCAGCAAGGGCTTCATGGTAGAGGTGCCCTATCGGAACATCTACAGCATGGAAACCTTAGGGGACAAGCCTTCGCTGCGATTCGAATGCAACATCGCCGGCGCGACGAAGGACTATCCCGCCGACGAAAAGCCGCCGGCCATTCCAGGCATGGAATTCATCAAGATCACAGTTGCGGGCAAGGGGAAATATGAAAACGGAAACATCCCATACCTGGACTTCAACGACGTGGTGTCCGGAAAGATAAGGGCCAGCAACTTCGTGAAGGACGACCGCGCGGTGGTCAACATCATCAGGGGCAAGGGCCAGCCAGATCCGGGTCCGGCCACTAAGGGGCACTTCCACGAGAGCAGTTCGGAGTTCTGGTTCGTCATAGAGGGCCAGGTGCGATTTGCGCTCGAAACGCAGCCCACCTTTGTTGCGGACCAGGGCGACATCGTCTATGCGCCAAAGGGGATGTGGCACCTTGCGAGTCTCGCGGGCGACGGCATGTCCACGCGAATTCCAATCAACGGATACGTCGATCTGGGCCACCATTACCTGGCGCATTAGGATATGGGGCATCAGAGCGCCCTATTTAGCGGGCGTCGTCTTCGAGAGATTCCACCGCGAGGGAGTTGCGGATTACGTCAAGAATGTTCATCTACAAAACGCGAGCGGGTTGGAAACTCGAAATCAAAGGCTCCCGAAAATAACCACGCGAAGAGTGCGTCTCCGCCTGGGAAGATCTTCACGGCTGGCTACAGAGTGCAGTCCAGCGTCTTCCGCCCCGCGGAGCCCGGGCAACGGGCTCCTGGCACAGCCGCACATACTCCACCGCCCAACTCTTTCAGTTCTCCTCCAGCTTTGCCTGCATACATATTGAAGCGGCTGCCCTCGCGCACGAGGCGCAGGCGCGCGGGGCCTTCACATTGATGAACGTCTGATATGTACTCTCATTCGCAACGCCTCGGAACTGGAGCGAAGTGAGTCCGTTGCCGTGGGACACCGCGTCGGCATTCGCGGTGCCCGAGGCAAGGCCGCCGCAGACCATCAGCATTGCCTTGCGGTGCTCGGTTGGGCTCGTGCCTACCCAGGTTACGTCCGCGGTCAGGCTGAGATCGCCGCTCATGCGCGACCAGATGTAGTAGAACGCGTCGGTCGTTTCCCAGACGTTGGCGCTGCCTCCGGTGATGCGGTATTCCTGCTTCACGCCATCGAATTCAGCTTTGCTGCCCGGCGTGGCGTTGCCTACTGGTCCTTGGTTCGTGAAGATTCCGACCGGACCCTCCAGCCCTCGGCGCGGTTTCAATTCCGAACAGCAGGGCGTCTCCACTGGCTTCGGTTCCATCAGTTCGGCGCGGGTGAGATTCGGATCGTAGAGATTGAGCTGCCACTTGCCGTCGCGGCCGATCTTCGGCTTTTCGGGCATCGGCGCCTCCCGCGATTGGAGGACCTTTGCCGCCGCATCCATTTCCGGCACGCCGAATGCGACGTGATTCATGACGCCGCGCGTTTTCGGCGTCGGACTCTGCACGTTGCACATGTATTCGATCCAGTCCTTGCCATCGGGACGCGCATGCTGATCCAGTTAGCGGATGTGTCGGTCGTGCCGCCGTGCCACATTTCATCGAAGCCCAGGATGTCTTTGAAGAGACGGTCTTCGACGGCGCGATCTTTCACCAGGAAGCCGGCGTGGATCATGTGCTCCGAGATGCGGGTTGCGGGCACGAGCAGGCCGAATTGCTTGCCTGGCGAGTCGGTCAGGTACTGGACGAAGGCGATGCGGTGGCCTTCCGGGTCGCTGAACTGGAAGCTGAGGTTGCCGTCCCAGCCTTTGCTTACAGTGGCGGGAACGGCGACGCCTTTGCTGGCGAGATAGTCGCGCATGGCTTTGGCATCGGTAGTTTGGAAGGCTACTTCGATGGGGCGGTCTTCGTCTTCCGACTTCAGTGTTTCGTAGATCTCGAGGTACTGGTGATCGTTAACTTTAAACCAGGCGGCGGAACCGAGGCTCGCGGGCATAGCGAGAGCGTCCGAGAAGCCGAGATCGTGGCCGTAGAAACGGCGCGCGGCGGCGAGGTTATTGGTTTTGAGCGCGACATGGGCGACACCGGTGATCGGTGGGCGCTTGACGTTGTTTTGCGAGAGGAGAAACGGCGCCAGTACGGCCGGTCAAGGCCGCGCATGCGATAAGACGGGTCCTTAGCATATGGAATAGTAATAGTATAGGTCGGGCGCGGTGATTCTGTTTGGGTCTCCAACAATATTCCGGGCAGAGGAAGCGCCTACACGAAAAATGTCGCTCTTGGATCTTTTTTCGTACCTTGGTGCCAGAAGAAGGGCGACTTCTGGGAATGGCCTGAAGGATCTATCGGGACCGGGCCCCACCGCCGACTTTGGCTGGTTCACTTACAGTGAGCCCTCGCGGCGGGAGTGAAAGCTTTCCCCAGCCCTCTCGTCCCGGAAAAGCCCCCAGGCTAGTCTCTAGGCCAGTTTCACCTTCAGCATCGTATAAGAGTGAGCCGGAAAAGCGCACCGAAGTTTGCGCGGCTCCGCGCTGCTCGAGCGCTCTACCGGCTTCACGATGGTCTTATCGAAATCGTTTTCCGATTTGATGTCCGGGCCGTTGACCTCCGAAACGGTCACCGCGCCGGAGAACTGTTTGTCCTCGGCCTCGAACTCCGCCTCAATCGCCTGATCGCGATGCCGGTTGACCACATTCAGCACCAGCGAGCCGTTGTCATAGGCGCGCCGAAATATCCAGATACGGCACGCTCGCCGAATCGCGGCGTCTTGTACTTCGGACTCTCCACGAACAGTTCCAGCGCCTTGCCCTTGACTGTTGTTGGCGAACAGTTGCAGCGGGTAATAGATGGTCTGCAGGAACATCCCCTTCTCGTTCGTGAAAATCGGCGCGATCACGTTCACCATCTGCGCCATGTTGGCGATCTTCACGATGTGGGAGTGATTGATGAACGAGTTCAGGAACGTCGCCACCACCAGCGCGTCTTCCAGGTTGTAGCGCTCTTCGAGAATGCGCCGCCCGCGCTGCTGATTCCCGCGCGCGCGATACCAGACGTTCCACTCGTCCCACGCGATATAGATCTTCCGATTGCCGGGCTCGCCCGATAGCGCGGCGTCGATGATTCCCTCGGCCGTCTTGGTGCGCTTGTCGAGTTCCAATCGAACTTGCCATGAACTCGCCGAAATCGTTGTTCGGATTGCCCACATAGGTATGCAGCGACAGATAATCGGCGTGCTGCTTGAGATATTGCAAGCACCGTCCGGTTCCACGAAGTCCAATCGGAGCCCGGGCCGATAGTTGGACGATCCCGCCGCGATCAGCTTGATATCCGGATCGGTCCACTTCATCAGCTTGGCGCCTTCGAGCGCGAACTTGCCGTAATCGTCGGCGCTGCGATGACCCATCTGCCATGGCCCGTCCATCTCGTTGCCGAGTCCCCAGAATGGTCATCTTCCACGGCTTGCGCGCGCCCGTTCTGTTTACGCAGGCGCGTCATGGCGGTGTCTTCGGAGGAGTTGCAATACTCCACCCACTGCTGCGCCTCCGTCCAGGTTCCGGTGCCGAAGTTCGCGCAGACGTAGGGTCTGTGCGCCCATCTGCTCCACGTAATTCAAGAAACTCGTGCGTGCCGAAACGATTGCTCTCCACCGTGCCCCACGCCATCTCCAGACGCGGCGGCCGCCGATCGCGCGGACCGATGCCGTCCTTCCAGTGATAGTTCGAGGAGAAATTCCCTCCGGGCCACCGCAATTGGCTCACGTTCAGTTTGCCCGCGGCATCCATCACGTCGCTGCGGAATCCATTGGCATCGGAGAGCGGGGATTTCTCATCAAACACTCCGCCTTCGATGCATCGGCCCAGGTGCTCGATGAAATTCCCGTAAATCTTCGGATCGATTTCCCCGATCACGCGCTCGGTGTCGATCTTCACCCGCGCGCGGAGCGGTCCTTGTTGACCGCGGAGAATATAAGGGGCGCTCGCCGCACAGGCTGCGGATAGGGCAAATTGGCGTCTGGAGATTTTCATTTTCCCTCGCCTTGCGTCATGTCGCGCTCCGATGCGGAACAGCTTGTGAGACCGTTTTCATCGGAATCCCCTGACGCCGAGGTCTGCCATTATACAGCGGAATAAGCCTATCACATAGTAGGTTGACGCGCCAAGAGTGCAAGCGCTTGCGGCGCCATACTGCTGCATTTGGGGCAACGAAACCACCGAAGATCACCTCCTGAGACTCGACTGTTCCCCACGATATATTCCTGCTACATCACCGCTGTATTTGCCTCGAGATGAACATGTTCGTCCTCGACGCGCTCGGATCGAAGGCGCACGGCTATGTGGCCAAGCCCGCGAAGGAAGGTAAGTTCCCCGCTCTCATTCAACTGCAGTATGCGGGTGTGTAGGCCTTGAACGCCCGGGCCGACGCACAACGGGCCGCCGAGCGCTGGCTGGTGATCAATGTCGATTCGTACGATAAGCTGCCGTCGGACCCTTCTGGAAATGTCCCGCGGAATTATCAAACTATCGGTGACACCGATCGGGAACAATCGTACTTCCTGAATATGTACCTGCGCGACTCGCGCGCACTGGACTACGTGCTGAACCGGCCCGACTGGGATGGTAAGACGATCGTACCGACCGGGGGGAGCATGGGCGGCCAGTAGAGCCTCGCGCTCGCGGGACTGCGGCCCGACAAGATCACCGCCGCGCTGGTATGTGTGCCTGCCGGCGCGGATAGCAATGGCGATCTTCACGGGCGCAAAGCCGGCAATCCCAACTGGCTATGGAACAATCCGGACCGCTATGAAAACCGCCCTATATTTCGATACGGTCAATTTCGCCTCGCGAATTCAGGATCCGGTGATGGCGGGCATGGGTTTCATCGACACGACTTCACCGCCCGCGGGAGTCTGGACGGCACTCAATCAGATTCCGGTTCCCAAGGAACCGCTGCCCATGATCGAATCGGAGCACGACGACTTCACACCCGACAAAGGGCGGGCCTGTCCGGCGAGAACCAGGGAAATACTCAATCTGTTGACGAACGGCAGCGAATACAAGCCGAATGCCCGCTAGCACCTACCCTCAAGTTGGCAATATCATTGCGCAAGAAACAACTTCTTTGTTCCCAAGCTTGACCGCGGAATTCAATTTCGCATACGATAACGTCAACATTGAAAGGGCTTACAATTTCGCAGTATGAAACCCGCAGCGCTGGTAACATCTCTCATATTGGCCTCGATCGCCTTCGCGCTGGACGGCCAGATCGGGATCCACGACCCCTCCACCGTCGTGCTGTGCGACGGCAAATACTACACCTACGGCACCGGCGGTTCGTCCCTGGTCTCCGACGACGGCTGGACTTGGCGGCGCGGCGACCACGCTTCCGCGCCGCGGCCTGGCGCCCGACGTCATTCACATCGGCGACCGCTACTACGTGTATGTCGCCGCGAACATCGGGGCGCAGCCCAAAGCCGCCGTCAACATGATCTGGAGCAAGACCCTCGACCCGGATTCCCCCGACTACAAATGGGAAGAAGGCGGCGTGGTCGCCTCGTCGGACGGCGTCGAAGACTCCAATGCCATCGATCCGGGCGTCTTTCTGGATCCCACCGACGGCAGGCTGTGGCTGACCTACGGTTCCTATTTCGGCTACATCCGGCTGGTCGAACTCGATCCCAAGACCGGCAAGCGCCTCAACCCGAACGACCAGCCTCGCAACCTCGCCATCAACTGCGAAGCGTCCGACATGATCTATCACGATGGCTGGTATTACCTGCTGGCCACGCACGGCAGTTGCTGCCGCGGCGCCGACTCCGGCTACAACATCCGCATGGGCCGCGCCAAGAAAGTGACCGGTCCCTTCCTCGACAACGATGGGCGTCGACATGATCCAGGGCGGCGGCAAGCTGTTCATCGGCTCGGGCGGCCGTGTGGTTGGCCCCGGCCATTTCGGCCTGCTCGATCTCGGCGACGGCGTGCAGAAGTTCTCCATGCACTAGGAAGCCGACCTGGACCGGGGCGGCGCCAGCGTGCTCGATATCCGCCCGCTGCTGTGGAAAGACGGCTGGCCCGTCGCCGGCGAGAACCTGAAGGAAGGCACGTATCGAGATCGAATCGGTGCGCACCGGGACCGCGCTCGAGCTTGCCGTGGAGGGAGTGCCGGTCGGCGGCACGCGCGGACGGGGAGGCGGCGGCGAGGCGGCACCTGGCGCAGGCGGCCGGCAGCAGGTCCGCGGCGCGCCGGTGGACGCAGGCGGCGTGGCGGGGATGTTCGCGCGGCACGGGCGGCGCGATTCCGCCGCAGGATGTCGCGCAGGTTTCGACGAACTGGCCCGCGGGCAACATCGACGCCCGCATGGCCAATTACCTGTGCCAGGCGCAGCAGAAGTGGGCGATCACGGCCGTCCCCAACGCCGGCGGCTATCCTGGCTCGCCGTATTTCAAGATCACCATCGCCGGCACGGACCGCGCGCTGGCCGCCACCGAGGACGCCGAACTCGTCGTCCTGCCCGCCTTCACCGGCGCGCCCGAACAACTCTGGCGCATGGACCAACTTGCCGACGGCACCTGGCGCATCATGCCCAAAGTCGGTGCCCAATTCCAAAGAAGCGCTGGCTCTTTCGGCCGTGGGCAGCAGTTTCGCGACGCTGTGCAAAGTTCGATCCCAAGAGCGAGAAGCAGCGCTGGCTGTTCAAGACGCCGTAGCCGCCAAGTCGGAAGAATTCGCCATGAACCGTCTCCATGAATCACTCGCATACTCGGCGCTCGCCGTCCTGGCCGGCTCAGCGCTTCTGGCGATCGCGTCGCCTCGCAGCTCCAGGTCCCTGGCCAACTCTGACGAAGCCCGCCTCGCCGCAAAAAGCGCCCGGCCGCCGACGGCTTCATCCAGCGCTGGCTGCTTCTGGAGCCGATCCGCGTCCACCGGACTCACCGACAGCGCTGTTCAGGCGGCCGTCAAGAAGGAGTATTTTCCCGACCAGTTCACCGTCATTCCGCACGACGGCGACAAGGTGACCGTCGGCGACGCGGAACTCACCTGGCACGCCGTGGACACGAAGCACTACAACGTCAACCTCTATCACTTCGCCCACGCACTGGGCAAGCCGACGTCCGACGTTCTGTTCTGGGCCGTCACCATCGTCAACTGCCCGCGGGAGATGCGCGGCGTGCGCCTGGCCATCGGCTCCAACGCGGCTTCGGTCTGGTGGGTCAACGGCAAGGAAGTCATCGGCATTTACGGCGATCGCCAGACGGTGATCGACGACGGCGTCTCCAAACGCCTCACGCTCAAGAAGGGGCCGAACGTCGTGCGCGCCGCCGTCATCAACGGCGGCGGCGCCACCGACTTCTGCGCCCGGTTTCTCGACGCGGACGATAAACCGCTGAAGGGGTTCACTGTAAGGCTAGGCGACGCCCGCGAATGAGCGCGCCCATGGACAGGCTTTACGCGGCGGCTCAGCAATAGGAGCGAATTTTGCCCGGAACTCACAAGGGCGACCTGCACTTTTAATCGCATTGGGGGCTTTAACTGGAAAGTCGCCTGGGAGTTGGCTTGGGTCCCGTGTCAGGAACCCTGCGCTATACGCATTGAGTATTGCGTCTACCGCGGAAAAAACATGAAAGCGCCTGCACTTTTGGACTGGTTGGGTATAAGATCGAGCTACCCTGAGGGCGTAATCTTCGACCCGACGCTGAACTACTTTGAAGCTCCCGGACATCTAGCGTAGACGATTCGCTCTGTTGGCGGAAACCGTTGGCGTGTCGCCGCTCGGTACGTTGAACGGCGAGGCGGTTACGAAGGAAATTCCGACGCGACGGATCGATGCCGGAGATCCCTATTGGAGGCCACTGTCGTAAGCGCGCGCAATGTCGTAGACCTGATCGAGAAGAACATCGGAATCCCGTGGAACGACCGCTCTACTCGCGATACGATCGAGCGCGGAGATCCGGACCCGGCCGTCAAGGGCATTGCAACCACGATGATGACCACTTTTGGCATTGCAGGCCCTCGGCGCTGAATGTTCCCGAGGCAAAGTACCCTTGTGTTTATCCGGACAATCGCGCGATGTTTCGCGTTGCCGCTTCCGGACGCGCAAAAGGTTAGAGTGCGAATCGGGCGAGGGTTCGATATGACGAAAGGCCCGGATGGTGTCTGGACCGCCACCACGACGCCCCTGGTGGTCGGCTTCCATTACTACAGCCTTCATATCGACGGAGCCACGGTGGCAGATCCCTCGACCATGACTTTCTTCGGGTCCGGATTGGCAAAACAGCGGAATCGAGATTCCCGAGCCGGATGCCGAGACTTCTACCACGCCAAAGATGTCCACGCATGGTCATGTGAGCGAGCAGTGGTATTACTCCAAAGTCACCGGCAAAGTGGCGGCGTTGCTTTGTTTATACGCCGCCGGACTACGGGACCAACGCCAAAGGGCGCTACCCGGTTTTGTACTTGCTGCATGGCTGGGGCGAGGACGAAACCGGCTGGTACACACAGGGGCACGTCGACTTCATCATGGACAACCTGATCGCGGCGCGGAAGGCCAAACCGATGATCATCGTCATGGACAACCTCAACGCCGTGAAGCCGGGCGAGAGCGGCGCACGATCTTCGCGGCGCGCGGACTGGTTCCACCTCCCAGGCGCTCCCCCGCCGCGCGGGGAGGAACGGGCGCGCCGGTAGGGCACTGCTCCCCGGCGGCCCCGGGCGCCGGCCGCGGCGCGGCGCCGCGTGGCCGAGGCGGATCACTGGGAGGCCGACCTTCACGGAGATGATGCTCACCGATCTGATCCCCATGGTTGAGCGAGACCTACAGGGTGCTTCCGGGACGCGAGAATCGCGCCATGGCGGGACTCTCCATGGGTGGCGTGCAGACATTCACTGACGGCGCTCGAGCAATCTCGACAAGTTCGCCTACCTGGGCGGATTCAGCGGAAGCTGCGGCGGCAGAGGGCGGCACTTCGACCCGAAGACCAGCTGCAGCGGCGCGTTCGCCGATCCGGCCGCGTTCAACAAAAAAGTGAAAGTGCTGTTCCTGGGGATCGGCTCCGCGGAAGGACCGGGCGACGAAAACTTCAGCGACGCGCTTACCAAAGCCGGCATTCACAATGTCTACTTTGAATCGCCGGGCACGGCCCACGAATGGCTGACGTGGCGGCGATGCCTGAACGATTTCGCGCCGCGGCTTTTCAGATAAGGAGTAGCAATGGAAACCCGATTGACCGCAAAGCCCGCTGCTTTCAGCGTGATGCCGGCCGCGCTTTTACTTACGATTCCACTGTTGGCGCAGGTGCAGACGGACGTGCCGCCGGTCGTGCCAGGCGCGAAACCTGTGACCGTGGAGCGCATCAAGGTTCACGGCGCTTCACTGGAAGGCAATCTGGAAGGCGACGCCGTCGACCGCGACGTCATTGTCTTCCTGCCGCCCAGTTACGCCACTGAGAAGAGCCGGCGCTATCCGGTCGTTTATGCCCTGCACGGTTACTCGATCGGCGCCGAGCAGTGGACGCACGAAATCCATGTGCCGCAAACCATCGAGGGCGCCTTCGCGCAAGGCGCACAGGATATGATTGTGGTGCTGCCCGATTCCAAGACCGTGCACAACGGGTCGATGTATTCCAGTTCGGTGACCACGGGCGACTTTGAACAGTTTATCGCGCACGATGTGGTCGCATACATCGATGCTCATTACCGCACGATTGCCAAGCGGACGAGCCGCGGACTGGTTGGCCATTCGATGGGCGGCTATGGCGCCAGCCGGATCGGCATGAAGCACGCGGATGTCTTCGGCAGCCTCTACATCATGAGTCCATGCTGTATGGCGGCCCGCCGAGCGGGCCCTGCGAATCCGGCACTGAAAAAGCCCTGGAGGCGGTGAAGACGCCCGCGGATTCGGCCAAGCTGCCTTTTGGCCTGCGCGCTCAGCTTGCCTCCGCCGCCGCATGGTCGCCCGATCCGAAGAACCCGCCGCTCTATCTCGATCTGCCGACGAAAGAACGGCGTCGTCCAGCAGGATGTGATCGCGAAATGGGCGGCCAATGCTCCGCTGGCGTTTGTCGATCAGTATATCGGCAATTTGCGGCAGTATCGGGCGATTGCAATCGACGTTGGCGACCAGGACGGCTTGCGAACAGGCGCGGCCAAGCTGCACGAAATTCTGGACAATTACGGCATCGCGCAACAGTTTCGAGACTCTATCACGGCACGCATACCAGCGCGGTGGCCGACCGCTTCCAGAACCATGTCCTGCCGTTTTTCAGCGCGAATCTGTGCGCTGGTAAGGACTGTATGTGACGCCGCGTCACGCCACCGTCTCATGTAGGATGCCAATGCCGTCGATCGCGATCTCGACGGCGTCGCCGGAATGCAGCGTGAACGAATCGGGCGGGATAATGCCGGCGCCGGTGTAGGAAACAGCCCCGGGGAAACTGGTTTCGCGGAACAGGTACTCCACCAGTTCAGCGGGACTGCGTTTCATCGCCACCATCGTGGTGGAATCGGAAAAGACGCTGTCGCCGCCGCGCAGGATGGTCACGCGAATTATTATGTAGCCCACTGTTACCGGCAGGTGAGATCGGCAGCTCCAGTTCCGTTTTGGCACATTCCACTGGAATCGCGGCGGATGCGAACCGCGCCGCTCGGACCTACCACGCGATGCGGTAGAGCTTTGAGGAACAGCTCGGCCTTTCGACATTATACACGCGGTCTAAAAGCAGCCACCACCGGCGACTTCCGATTCGGCCATGCGCGCCCTGTGGCTGCGGAAATAGGTGACCCCGCTAGCTTAGCTTAGCTTAGCTTAGCTACTTTCCCACTTAAAATTCAAAAAGCCGGCGCTGGTCCCGAAACGCGCTTCGCCGCGGAGATTCTGTCGAGGCTGTTGACGTTCGATGGCATGGATGGGGCCGATTCAGAGACGGTTGGGTGAGAGAAAGTAGAATCGGATGGCGTGGTGTGTGTATTGGTCTGAGAAGGGAGTCACCGGGGGCGTGCTTGCTCGGCCAGGTGGGTACCGATGTGAATGACATTGTCGGCGATCACGCCGAGCCCGACCCAGCGCCGGATGCCGTCCGACCCTCTATAGAGCGATCGCCGCAACCCATGTCGCCGTTTGAGAACACTGATGCGGCCTTCACAGCCCGTACGCCATTTCTGAAGTTCCTTGAACCAACGCTGCTTCTGCCGCTGCTTCGCGTGGCGCTCTTGGTGTCATAGCTCGGAATCGATACCCGCTTGACCCCCATTTGTTCGGCCTTGGATTCGTTAGCGGCTGAAAAGAATCCGGGATCGGCCGCCACGCTTTCCGGGGCGCGTCCGAACTGTTCGACATGTTGCTCCAGGCATCCTTCCAGCAAGGTGGAGTCGGCCGGCCTCTGATCGCACACTTGGTAACGCGTGACGATCTGGTTCTCCGCCTCTTGAATCAGGACCAGTTTGCCGAACTCGTTGGGCTTATTCGCCTTGCCTTTGCGGATCACCTCGGTGTGCGTCTCAAATATGCTGAGCAGTTTTCCTTCGGCCTTGGTGTTGCCGCGGAGCACCCGCTCCCGTGTCTGGCGCAGCACCTGCTGGACTCGGGGAATCATCTCATCCAGTTGCTTCTTGGCTTTGTGCATTACCGACAGATTGCCCCGCTTGATGCCCCCGGCGATCTCGCGCGAAAACTTCTTGGCTTGCCCGGTAACCCGGCTGGTGATTTCCAATAGTTGGAGGTAGGCCTTCTTCATCTTCTGCCGGCCGTGCTCCGTCTTGTTACGGCTGGCGCGCGCAATCGCCAAAACCTTCAACTTGGCGGACCGACTGCGGTCGCGCATCTGCGTGCCAGCCTTGCCCGCCACGGCCGTGACTTTCTTCATGATGCGCGTCAGGACGCGCACGCCGTCACCCAGTAAGGTGCTGTCGGTCGGATAGTGGATGTCGGTCTCCACCACGGTCGTATCGACCCGCATCTTACGGCCCGCGGCGATCTTGTTTTCCTGGGCGATCTCCACCACCCGCCGATGCAGTTTTTCGATCACCTCCGGCCCCAGTTGACGCGCCAGGTTTCCCATCGTCCGGTCATCCGGAACCTTTTCGCCGCCGATCCGGGTGAACTCGCGATAGACCAGATTGGCGCGCACTTCCCGCGACAGCGTTTCGTAACTCCAGTCGCGCACATGCTTCAACAGCAGCATTCGGAACACGACTTCGGCCGGTGTTGCCCTGCGGCCGCGAGTCTTGCTCTTCTGGCAGCGTTTGGCCAACTCCTGCTGGATGATGAGCAGCAGGGCGTCATCGTCCAATGCTTTATCGGCGTGTCGCATCCAGGGTTCCCAGAGATCCTCCACCGCCTCAGCGATGAAGCCATCGGCGAAATTTCGTTGCAGGCGGCGAGTGGCGATCACGGCTTGCGCTCCTGGTCTTTGGATTCCTCGCGGTCCAGGCGCAACAGAAACTGATTCAGTTCGCTGATGGCCTCCAGGGTCTGTTTGCAATCGCGATAGTCCTCGATCGCCTTCCGAACCTGCGGAACCTGCTCGGGACGCAGGCTCACTTGGCGGGTTTTTCCACCGGGATAGCCCACCGTAAGGACCCAGAGCGGATGGCCCTCCCCACGGGCGCATTTCAGACATCCCGAGGAGTGATGGATGGTGCGCTGGAGCAGCGAGCCGCGAAGGACGCCGCTTGCAGAGGAGAGCTGGGCTGCCAGTTTATCTCGCTTCCGGATGGCCTGTTCCCGTGTCATCTATAATGATGATACATACTCGACAAAAACAAGTCAATACATTTTTCAAACAAAATGTTCTTAATGACCGCGCGGACGTCAGAGCCTGGTCGGCGGTCTCTGGGCGGGCAACGTTCGACTCAACAACCAGCCGCGCACCGCCCCTATGAAAACAAGGGGCTTGCGTCCAGAATTTTAAGTGGGAAAGTAGCTAGCTCATGCTTGTCCGGTTGTTTCAGCAACCACCAGATGTTGCGATCGCCACCGCGTGCGGTTGCGGGCGATCTGACGCGCCCCGGAACCGTCCCGGCGCGTAATCGGCGAGCGGCCATCCGCGGGCCGGCTTAGAGGCTGGGGACGAGGCACCGGACGTGCTTGTCGAACCTCTTTTGCCGTCGATGTCGTCCGGGCACCGGCCGACTCGCGGAATGTACTACATGTTGCGGTCTGCTGAAACAACCGGATAAGCAGAAGCTAGCTTGAAAGTAAACACGCGTCTCCATCGCTGCCTATTCGTGCCATTGGCCCAAATGGTCTTCTGGAAAATCGTAGTTGCGATGGCTGTTCAAAGTGGATCGTAGGGTTGCGTTTAGTGGCCGGAGCGCCAGGCTGCCATGCGGTCGCGCAGCCAGCGGGCATCACGGTCCTTATGACAGCCGAGACAGGCGTTTGGACTATCCGCTTCGCCGAAGCGGGTGGTCATTTCCGCGTCGGGGATCTCGTCAATCTGGTGCGAACGCGAACGGAACATCAGGGCTTCCATGTTGCGCGGCATGTGGCAGGAGACGCAGCGACTGGCTTCGCTCGCGGACGCGTGCCGCGTATGCCGCTCGGGATGATCGCTTCAGAGATTTGTGGCACTGCAGGCACATTTTATCGGAATCCTGCGGAAATTTGAGTGACTTCAAATTAGACGACGCATCGCCGGAGTGGGGATTGTGGCAGGAAAGGCAGGTCGCCCCTCCCTCCAGGAAGCAGCGCGACCGCTCGAAGGCTTCGCCAATGAAAGTGGTGGCACGAAAGCGACCGTCGGCGTAAAACACCTTGCGGGTGAAATCCGTGAGCAGGTGGACGCGGTAGGTTCGATAAAAGGGCGTAGCCTGCGAATAATTCACGGCTCCCGTGGCATCGGGGTCATGTACCGCCGATTGCATGTGGCACTGGTTGCAAATGGCGACTGACTCCGTCGCGGAAATCCTGGTGAAATCTACTGGCAGCTCGGCCCCGGAATTCGCTCGCGGCCGGGAATGGGAGAAGGCCCGCATCGCGGCGACGTGCATCTGCGAGGGGCCGTGACACATTTCGCAGTCGACCCCGGCCTCGCGAAACTGCGCAGTGGCCGGCGACGCGTCTGCGCCGTCATAGCGCAGTTGGCTGGTATGGCACGGTGCGCAGTCGCGCTGGTATAACGAGCCATAGGGTGTCCCCTGAAAGTGCCCGAGGTCGGAGCGCGCCGAGCTTCCATCCACAATTTTCCAATAGTTGACCCATCCGCCTTCGACCCTGCTGTACTGAATCGGCAATACCACGAGCTGGCCATCGGGGAGCTTCGAGGCGTAAGCCTGCTGCCATTTCGATCCGATCAAGGCGTCGACCGAATAGCGCGTCCATTTGCCCGAATCCTTATCCCGTAGCTCGATGAAGCGCCGGCCGTTTTCGGCAACAGTGCGCGCGCTGCCCCCGAGGACCTCTTCTCCCGAGAAGCGGCCCATCACATCGCCCGCCGAATAGGGACGAAACATCTTCGCCATTCCGGTGGCCTGCCAGTTGCGAAACTCGGCCGCGTGGCATTGGCTGCACGCGGCCGAGCCTGCATAGGCTTCGGGTGGCGCAGCAGGCGGAGTAGACGGAGCCGGCGGAACGTTACAGTGCCGCGATGCGGCAAATTCCTCGAAGCTCTGGGATCGCGGTTTGGCGGCATAGACCCGTTGCAGCCACTGGCGGCCGGCTGCGCCAAGAGATCCGGCGGCGTTCATGAGCTCAGCGAAACAGGGCGCCGCCGAATCCATATCCTTCGCCGCATACCGTGCGACCGCGAGCGCATAGAGCGCCCCGTAATCATCGGGCTTCAAACGCAACGCCTCCACTAGCCATCGCTCGGCATCCTTATAGCGGCCTTCCGAAGCCGCCGTGCGGCCAAGAGCGAAATCCGCCAGTTCCCGCACGCCGTCGCGTACTTGCGGCCAGACTGCGGGCGGAATCGACGGAGGCGCTTGCGCTCGCTCCATGTAGCGCAGCGCCCGCCGGGCGCTCGTCTCCGCCAACTGATGCTGACCGCGCCGCGCTCCGAGATCGGCCACCATTGCCTGCAAAAATGGATTCTCCGGCAGCAGCCGCAGAGCGCGCTTGCCCCACTCGATGGCCCCGTCGTCGTCTCCTAGCACCGCCGAAGCGCGGGCCGCCTGTTCATAAGCCTCGCGGAGCACCACCGAACGCGGGTAGCGTTCCACGAAGTCCATGGCCCGTTGCCGTCCCAGCTTCGGATCCTCAGTGTCCCAGAGCTCCTTAAAAAGGCTCCGTTCTTGCGAGTCCTGAATCTCGTCGAAAACAGAAACGGTCTGCGAACCGGTGGCCGTATCGATCTGCTGCGCCGACGCGGGGGAAACCAGCAGAGGCAGCAGCCACAATGGGTTAAGTTTCCACATCGGGGCCACGGAGGAACTTCCCTATCGGTATAGGGCAGCTAGCGCTAGCGTAGCTGGCCGCCCCGACCTCCTCGTCCCCGGCCGGCAGGCCCGTTCTCTCCGGGAGGCGGCGCAGTGGGATCCGTGCGGACGCCGCCACGCCCGACAGGCACATAGCCGTCGTTAGACGGTCCGTTCTGAAAGAATTTGGAAACGCTGCTGAGCGGATGGTCCTTAGCTTGGCGGGCGTCCGCTTGTCCGAAAATCTTGCCGGCGCGAACCACGTCGTCGTGGACCTTCGCGACCAGGCGGTTGTACTCCTCACTGTTCTGCGGGTAGCCGGAGAACGACGCCAGGTCGGCATTCCCTGTGATCACCACATCGACGCCTGGAACCGACGCGATGTCGTAGGCGTTCGCTACGCCAGTTGGCGTCTCGATCATGATGACAACCAGCATGTTGTCATTAATCGTCTGACGGTAGTTGACGCCCGGCTTAGTCCATATGCTCGCAGCCTGTCCCATGCCGACGCTGCGGCGCGCAACCGGCGGATAGCGGGCCCACTTTACGGCCTCCCGAGCGCGGTCCACGTCATCGACGGTGGGTATGATCACGCCGAGGGCGCCGATATCGGTGGCGTGCTGGATGCGCCATTCTTGCGCGTCGGGCAGGCGGATCATGGGAATCGCGCCGGCGTGAGGGCACGCGGCGATCATTGCCTCGATATCCCTGAATTCCAGCGTGCTGTGCTGGATTTCGTACCAGGTGTAATCCCAATGCTTGGCCGATTCGCAGTTGCCGGCGATGTCGAATTTGCTTTGCGTGTAGCTGAAGACCTGTTTCCCTTCCAGCAGTTTTTGCTTGACGGTGTTGTAAAGTGGCGGTTTGGCGGCGTTTGAAACCTGCGTGCCGGGCTGCGCTGTTGCCTTGAGACAGAAGAGCCCGGCCGCCGACAATGCAACCAGCGTGATTGCTATAGATCGCATGGTTCGCATCCTTTCCGTCCGAAGAACGTGAAAGAAGTATATCGTAAGCGCTTACCGATACCAAAGAGAAAACGCCTGAAGTTCCGGAGGAGCAGCTAGTGGCGGATCGCTACGCAGGCCGGTCTTTAGAATCCTCCAGGCCCGGAGTCACAAACTCTCAAACACAAATTCCCTCCGGATGGGTCCCCTTCCACAGCTATCCCACGGTCGTTCTTTGGAGGTCGCGTTTGCAATTTCGATCGATGTACGCGCTTACGTGCCTCCTCGGGAATTTCGTTGACATTTCGTGACGGCGGCAATATAATTCCTGGGTAATTGCAGCGTCGTGAGTAAATTGCGCAAATCCTATTGCATGATAAGCAATAGGGCGTCTCGAATATGGCGGGCGAATTTACGCGCCGCAAAACGGCGCGGCGTACGAGCGATGCGGGGAGTTGGCTGAACCATAACGCTAGGCAACTGAGAGGGCAGCGTCGCTTGGAGTCACGAGGCGCGAGGGTTGGTATAAGCGCGGGGGGAACCTTTGATCGCCGGGTGCAGACCTACGAGATTTTAGGGAAGTCCGCTAGACAAATGGACTCCGGGAATCGAGAAGGTTGGTTTTTCTACCTGCCGCTAGAGGGACTTTATCTATTCGAATTCCGGGCAGTGTGCCGTCGCTTCGGGCTGTGACGGTGAATAACTGGGAAAAGGAACCGTAATGAAACGAGAACGGAACATGTATTTCCGTTTGGCTCTGTTAGCAGCCGCAAGCGTATTGCCGCTGCTGGGACAAGGGGATCGAGGCGTAATTACTGGAACCGTAACGGATGCCACCGGGGCTATCGTTCCCGGCGCCCAGGTCACAGTTATTCAAAACAGCACCAACGTGTCGTACAAGGCGACCACCAGCAAGGCGGGCGATTACACCGTGCCATCCTTGCCCGTCGGCGCCTACCAACTGAAGGTCGACGTTGAGGGTTTTAAATCATATGTAGCGAACAACGTAGCGGTAAGCCCCGGCGGCGAGACGCGCGTGGACATCAAGCTCGAAGTGGGCACGGCGCAACAGAGGGTCGAGGTCATGGCCTCCGCGCAGGTGGTACAAACGGAGAACGCCAGGGTGGCCACGAACGTATCCAGCACGATGGTCGATTCACTGCCGGTCCAGGTGAACGGCACTTCGCGCAGTCCCTTCGACTTGGCGAGCGCAGCCGCCGGCGAAGTGAACGCGGCCGGCACCTTTCGGGTCGGCGGCGGTAACGATACCGTCGGGGTGACGCTCGATGGTTCCTCGGTCGCCGGGGATAAGATCGGCAGCGATGCGGGAGATGGGGGTGCGGCCGCGATGAATAGCCCGTCGGTGGAAGCCCTCACGGAGTTCAACGTGGAGTCCAGCGGCTTCAAGGCCGAGACGGGCAACGCCTCGGGTGGAACGCTGAGCTTCGTTTCTAAATCGGGCACGAACCAATTCCATGGGAGCGCATTCGAGTTCATGCGGAACCAGGATTTCGATGCTAAGGGTTTCTTCAATAGTGTGAGGCCGATTTACAAGCAGAACAACTTCGGGGTCACGGCCGGCGGGCCGGTCTATCTTCCCAAATTGTATAACGGGAAAAACAAGACATTCTTCTTCGCCTCTTACGAAGGTTTCCGTAACCGCGTGGGCGCGGGCAACGGCACTTACTACAGCGTGCCGCCGCCGGCGTTCTACACCGGCAACCTGTCCGGCTGGGTAAACGGAAGCGGCCAGATGTACCAGATCTACGATCCGGGATCGCAGGTGGAAAATGCGACCGGAACATACACCAGAAGCCCCTTCCCCGGCAATATCATTCCGCAAAACCGATTCGATCCGACCGTCGTGCCGATCCTGAAGTATCTGAGCGGGCTTCTGGCGCCGAACCGCCCCGGTATCGTGCCGGGCACATTCGGCTACGAGAATAACAATTTCTTTAATGCCACCGGTACCAGCATCGCCCCAAACAACAGGTGGAGCGCCAAGGTCGATCAGAACGTTGGCGCGAAGCACCACATTTCTTTTTTAATGAACCGTTATAGGGATGCCGCTGAGTGCGGCCCCGCCGGTTGTCCCGGACTGCCAAACCCGATAGGCAGTACCAGTGTAGGGTACAACGCCACCGAGGTGTATCGCGGGAGTTGGGACTGGACAATCACTCCAACCCTCCTGAACCGCTTCTACGGCGGGTTCAACCACTTTCGCGAAGATCACGGCTCCCTGGCGGTGGAAACCGGCTCGGTGCAGAGTACGGGGCTTAGCGGCTTGGAACCCTCCGGCTACTGGAAAGGGCAAGGGATCTGTCTGCCAGGGTTCCCTTTATGCGCGAATTTTCCCATTATCAGCACCGGCGATTTCACAGGCTGGGGCACCAATGCGCCGAACGGCTCCGACCGTGAAGTCTTCGAGTTGCACGACGACATGACGAAGATAATGGGCGCGCACACCTTCAAGTGGGGCTACTTCTTCGGCAACAGCCACTACGACGGCTTCGGCGTACAAAACGGCTCCGGCAGCGTTCAGTTCAGCTCCCAAAGCACGGACAACGTTGCGCTTGGGACGGGTCTGAGCGAGTCGAGCGCGGGCGGCAGCGGTTTTGCATCACTCCTGCTGGGACAGGTGAACGGCTTCAACATGGATTCGCCGCGCTACCTTCTCGTCGCTTATGTCACGCACCAAGCCTTTGTCCAGGACGATTGGAAGGTCACGCACAACCTTACGCTGAATCTCGGCTTCCGCTACGCAATGAATCTGGCCCCGTACGCGGCAAATGGCAAGTTGAGCACGCTGGACTTTACCGAGCCCAATCCGGTCGCGGGCGGAATCCTGGGTGCCACCGAATTCGCCGGGAGTGGCCAGGGCCGGACTGGCGGCAATAGCCTGATCCCCAACTGGTACGGCGGCTGGCAGCCACGGCTCAGCTTGGCGTATGCCGTCACCCCCAAGACCGTGATCCGCGCCGCCGCGACGCGCAGCTTCGGGCCCCTGGCCGGCATCGGGCAGTCTTCGCACCAACTTGGCTTCGCCATACGGGACACGGTCAGTAATCAAAGCGGAGGCCTGTTTCCCTTGTATCAGCTGTCCCAAGGCCCCGGGATCAATCTGACTCTTCCCGATATCGACCCCGGCGTTGGTGTTGGCCAGAATCCCGCGTCCTACGGGAAGAACGGCAACGATGCGGATAGACCCGATGCCGAGTTGAACTACTCATTCAATATTCAACGGCAGATAACGAATACCTCGTCAGTCGAAGTAGGCTACGTGGCGACGCTGGCCAGCGATATCACGTCGAACTTCCTGGCCTTGAACCAAGTGCCCTACCGTTCTCTACCCGCCTCTCTGAATCCGTTCACGACGGCAGGCCGGACGGCACTCAGCTCCCTGGTGGGATCTGCCACCGCCAACGGCGCCGGGGTCACTGCCCCGTGGACCTGCGGCCCCAACTCCTCGCCCGAATGTGAGACCTTCAGCCAAGTGTGGGGTACCGGGGCCACTGTGACGCAAGCTGAGAGGCCCTATCCCCAATATGGATCAATCGATACCACGGACGGGGGCGGCGACCGGATCGGCCACTCCACTTACAACGCCGCGCTCCTCAAATACAACAAGCGGCTGAGTAATGGGTTGACAATTCAAGCTTCCTATAGTTTCTCGAAGCTGCTGACCGATACGGATGGGTCCTACCTTGCCACCACGTACTACGGCGACATGTACAATTTGAGGCTGCTCAAATCGATTGCCTCTTTCGATCAGACACACGCGGTAAAGCTCACATACGTGTACCAGCTTCCCTTCGGAAGCGGGCAGAGGTACTTAGGGCACGGAGCGCTTGGCGCGATTATCGGTGGTTGGCGCGTTTCCGGTATACACAGCTACGCAAGCGGATTGCCCATGACCATCGGCACCGATGCGCCTAGCTTTCCTATCGGCGAATACACCAACCGCCCCACCGTTACCACATATCAGGGCTGGACCTTGCCCTACTCGGGCCGATTCCAACCTTTCCAGGAAAGCTACCTCCAACCGCAGCCGGCCAACGCAAACTCCTCGACGAATATCTTTCCGGCGCAGTTGGGAACCGCGTTCGGCAATGCCACCCGTTACAACCCGGATTTCCGCAGTTGGCCTCAATTTAACGAGGATTTAGGGTTGTCGCGGATCTTCAGCATTAGGGAGAAGGCGCATCTGGAGGTTCGTGGCGAGGCGTTCAACGTTCTGAATCGAACCTGGTTCGGTCCACTGGGAGGCGCTACGACGCTCGGAAACCCCAACTGGGGTAAGTGGCAAGCGCAGGTGAATTCGCCGCGCCAGCTGCAGTTGGCGGCGAAACTGACCTGGTAGTGTTTCGCAGGCTGCGCGCGCCATTCCGGTTCGCGCAGCCTTGCTCGTCTTTAACGGACGCAAGAGTCGAAGATCGCTTTTCCGCTCACTCTCCATTTCTCTATCGAAAAACCATCTTTCAGCAAGAGCTAAACTGAGGCGTTACGTCAGGTAAGATGGCCAAGAATCGAAAGCCAAAAGCGTCAACTCCAACCGCGACGCCAACCTCAACGGCAGGGAGAACGAGCCCGACGTGGCAGCGGCACATGTGGCGGCTGCTGGCAATCTGGGGACTCGTCCTGATTGCCTATTCCAATTCCTTCCACGGCGCCCCGGTATTCGATAGCGCTTCGGTGATCGGGCTGGATCCTCGTATTCGGCAGGCAACTTCCGAAAACATCGAGGCCATCCTGATTGGACGTTATTGGTATGTCCATCCCACGGCCGGTCTCTATCGCCCACTTACTACCTTCTCATATTTACTGAATTACGCTATCCTCGGCAACGGCCCGAATCCGGTTGGCTATCACAGGGTTAATTTCGTGCTCCACGAAGTCAACGTGGCGCTGGTCTATGCGCTGGGCGGGTTGATTTTTGGAGAGACGGCGCCGGCTCTGGCGTTGGCCGCGATTTGGGGATTACACCCGCTACTTACCGAATCGGTCACCAATATCGTGGGGCGCGCCGACCTGCTGGCAGCTCTCGGCGTGTTGGCGGGCTTGTTGTGCCACGCCAGAGTCGCAGCCAAGCCCGCCGCCACGGGACGGCGTGGAATGGCGTGGCTGGCGGGTTTGGCCGCTGCGCAGACGGTCGCGCTTTTCTCGAAGGAGAGCGGCACCGTCTTGCCCGGCCTCATGCTGCTTTACGATCTGACTTGGCCCGAGCGCGCGAAATGGCGCCGGCGGGCGACTGGCTATGCTGCTGTGGCGCTCCCGTTTGCCGTCTTTTTCTGTTTGCGCAGCGGTCTCAAGCTGCACATGCTGATCGACTTTGCCGACAATCCCCTGGTGGCCGCCGGCTTTTGGACAGCGCGCCTCACCGCCGTCAAAGTGGTTGGCAAGTTTCTCTGGCTGTTCCTCTGGCCGGCCCACTTGTCGGCGGATTATTCTTACAATGCGGTGCCCTTGTTCGGCTGGCGGCTCTCGAGCTGGGAAGATGCAAAAGCGCTCATCGCGCTGGCGGTTTGCTGGGCGCGGCCCTTCTTGCCATCGTGCTGGCCGTGCGCTGGCGCCGCACGGGGAAGCCGCTGCTGTTCTTCCTGGTTTTCTTTTTCGTTGCGCTGGCGCCCACTTCGAACCTGATTGTTCTCATCGGCAGCATCATGGCCGAGCGGTTTCTCTATCTGCCTTCGGTTGGGCTGGCCGGTTGCGTAGTCGCGGCCGTCTACATGCTCGGGCGTCCCGCATTTCAGCGCCGCCCGCTTCAACGGCGAATCGCCGCGCCACTTGCCTGGGCCGCGCTGGGGCTGGTGTGCCTGGCGTTCACCGCGCGAACCTACGCCCGCAATGTCGATTGGCAGGATAGCGTCAGTCTCTGGGCCAGCGCCGTGGATGTTTGTCCGGGGAGCGCCAAGGCGCACTATAACCTCGCGAAAGAATTGGAGCGCATACCCGGCCGCCTGCCGGAGGCCATCGCCGAGTATCGGGAAGCCGTGCGCATCGAACCGGATCGCGCAGATGCTCACAACAACTTAGGAGACGCACTGTCGGGCCTCCCCGGCGGGCTGCCCGAGGCCATAGCCGAGTACGAGGCGGCCATGCGGCTTCAACCCGATCGGGCGGAAGTACACAACAACCTGGCGAACGCCCTGGCGCGCATACCGGACCGGCTGGCCGATGCCATCACCGAATACCAGGCGGCCTTGCGCATTCAACCCCGATCCGCGGAATTACATTACAACCTGGCGAACGCCCTTTTGCGGATACCCGGCCGGCTGGCCGATGCCATAGCCGAATACCACGCCGCACTGCAGATTCAACCCGATCATGCCGATGCCCACAACAACCTGGGAAACGCGCTAATCGGCATAACGGGCCGGCTGCCCGAGGCCATTGCCGAATTAAGAGCGGCCCTGCGGATCCGACCCGATTTGGCGGCTGCCCACTGTAATCTGGGAAATGCACTCGCAGGCATACCCGGCCGGCTACCCGAGGCTATCGCCGAATACCAGGCGGCCCTGCGGATACAACCCGATCTGGCGGAAGCGCACAACAACCTGGGAAACGCACTGGCGAGCATGCCCGGCCGGCTGACCGAAGCCATTGCCGAATTTGAAGCGGCGCTGCGCAGCGATCCCGATTTGGTCGAGGCGCACATCAGCCTCGGGAAGGCGCTGTCGCTGATGCCCGGCCGGCGCCCGCAGGCTATTGCGGAATACGACGCGGCCCTGCGGCTCAGGCCCGATCCCCAGGTCCGCCAAACTGTGGATCGATTACGAGCGGGGTTGCAGTAAGCACCCTGTGGGAACATGGCTTCGGCCCTGTCGCTGACGAGTGGACCGACATCGTGATGGATTGGCAGCCGTGGAGCGTCAAGTATCTCGATCGTGTGCCGATGTTCCTCCGCGAGGCGGAAAGTAAGCAGGTGGCGGCGCACTTCTTGCGCATATTCAGAATAGCGAACGTTGACGAGTTCCGAAAGCGCTACGTACTGCGCGCCCCTCACGCGAGGAAGCTTTTCGGCACCCTTTCCTGGCCGTCACCACTTCGTGACGAGGACTTGAGTCGCTTCGGCACGCGTTGAGAGGCCCGTTTGTGCATTGCGCTGGATTTACGGGAGCTGCATGAGAGATACCTTTTCTGTAAGCGTGGCGGCGCAATTCCTGCGGCCACAGTAAGATTGAGTGAGGCTCCATGAACGCTCCCTTCAATGACTCGGACTTACGGCTCGCGACCGATGCGCTGAACCGCATCCTGTCGTTCAACCACCAACGGAGTCAACAACGGGACCGCCTCCCCGACTCGAGGATGGCTACGCGGGAAATTTGTATGTGTACGATCAAGTTAGTAACACGGTTCAAGAACTCAACGCTGTCACCGGTGCAACCGTGGCAACGTTCAATGTCGGAACCACGATTTTGGCCGAAGGAGGCATGACCTTTCGGAGCGACGGAATCGGATTCTTAAATGGCGATGATGGCGAGGCCCTTTATGGTTTCAATCTTTCAACGTTGTCGTCCTCGGGTCATTACACAGGTGTGCTTCTCGTAAATTCGGCAGAATACACAACTGCGGGGGTAACAGGGAAAATGTCATCAGGGTCTCGCGCTTAAGGGACGATAAGAGTTTTCCCAACCCACTCGGAGTCCTTCGGCTTTCTAACGCCGATCTTCCGCGTAAAGGGGAGCCGACAAGAGTTCGAGACTCCGTCATTCATGCGCTATTCAGGCCGGATGAGTGAGGGCACTTCAAACAGATCCCGAAGAGCAGTTTCCTGCCCTCACGCAGCTCGACGTTCGTACCGATGATGCAAGCCGCCAACCTGCGGCACCGCGACCACGCGCCCCGACTCCGGCGGCTGCGCCGGCCTACTCTCCGGCGTGTCCTTCGCCAGCGACAAATGAGTTCGCGAGACGTGATAATACTCCAGAAAGAACGTCAGTTGCCGGCGCAATGACGCTTCGTTGAAGACGATCATATGGTCCAGACACTCGCGGCGAATCGTGCCAATGACCCGCTCGATGTACGCACGCTGCCGCGGCGCTCGCGGCGCTCCCAATACTTCCTGAATGCCAAACTCTTTCACCTGCCTGGTGAAATCAGCACCGAAGATACAGTCGCGGTCGCGCAGTAAAAAACGCGGCGCGCTATCCCACGGAAACGCCTCCCGCAGTTGCTGCGCGGTCCATTCCGCTGTCGGATGCGCCGTCACGGCGCAATGAAGAATTCGCCGACGGTCGTGAGCCAGCACCAGGAATACGTACAGCGCCTGAAAACGAATAGTCGGCACCGTGAAAAAGTCAACCGATACCATACTCTTGATGTGATTCTCCAGGAACGTCCGCCAGGTCTGCGACGGTGGCTTGCGGCCTCGCGCCATATATTTGCCAACGCTGGTTTCGCCGACGTCGATGCCGAGTTTGAGGAGTTCTCCACGAATGCGCGGCGCTCCCCAAAGCGGGTTCTCGCGGCTCATCCGTCGAATTAGTTCGCGTGTCTCGGCCGCAAACCCTGGGGCGACCGCTGCGACCCTGACGGGATTTCCACCTCCATAAGAGGCGGAAGCCCTTGCGGTGCCAACCGATGACCGTCTCCGGTGGACAATGATCAGGGCAGAGCGCCAGTTCCGCCAAGCCGCTGCCAAACATGCCCAGAAGAACCGATCCGACGCGGTCAGCTTCGGTCGCTTCACCGAGCGTTGTAAGACGTTGAGCTGATGGCGAAGAGCCAGCACCTCAATCTGAAGAGCGACCCGAGTGCAAAAGCAATCCCGTGCCGCTGCTAAAATGGCCCACATCGCTGAAGCCGGAGTGAGGAAACGGAAGAGGCTCAACTCTCAATGTATCAACCAGATCGGAATTTACAAGAACCACAACTAGTCGAAATCGCCAGTCCAGACGCATGGTTCATGATAATAGCGAGAGCACCGTGGACCGGCGAACTTTCGCAAAGGCGACTGTTTAGCCATCGTTTTTAAGGCATTTGTTGGTTCTATCGCTCGGGCCGCTGAGATCCGGGTTTTGACCACAGGCGTGGTGCATTCCCTAACGCCGGCCGGAGGCACGCCCGTCACGGCCAGTACACGTGCGCCTTATGTTCGAAACTCGCACGGTGCGGTCGTCATCAAGTTCGCCTCGAATTCATTTTGCCGTGCGCGGCTTCACGCCCGGTTTGCCCCAGAAAATGAAGGTTCCCCGAGTAGTGGAAGTCACGATGTCCATCGCGCCGTCCTTGTTCAGATCCACTGCAAGCACGGTCGATCCCACGCCCGAGCGGTTGTGTATCAACTCGGGAAGGAATTCCGCGCCGCCGGGAGCTTTGGGGTTGCGCACGGTGCGGAACCAGTAAAGTACGGCGGGGCCGAGCGGGTCGGGGTCGGTGTAGCTCTCGAGATGGGAAAAGAGCCGTTTGCCCACGATGAAATCGGGAATGCCATCGCCATCGACGTCGGCGAAGGTGGCCGCGTGGGCTTCGGAAAAAGCCACGTTGTCCGGGTTCTTCGCGGAGAGATCGTCGGTGATGAGGTGCTCGACGAATGAGATGGCGCCGCTCTTATCGCGCTTTTGTTCGTACCAGGCGAGTCCCCATCCATGAGCTTCAAGGCTGGTTACGATGTCGTTCAACCCGTCGCCGTTGACGTCATAAACCCCCATCTCCGCTCCGCCGACGCCGCCGCCGGCGCGCGGCCAGCGGCCGAACTTCACGGGATGATATGGCCACGGCCCTTCCGGCGTCCCCTTCGGCGGCTGCTCCCACCAACCCGCGGGCGATACGATATCCATGCGGCCGTCCCCGTTGATATCGCCTGCGCCGATGCCGTGCTGCGCATTGGGAATTCCGTACCCTTGATCCGAAATCTGATGAACGATCCACGGCTTGGTCGCATCCGCCGGATCGGGAGATGCCCAGCACATCGCGCCGCCGCCGACGAACACCGCGTCGGGCTTTCCATCCCCATCGATGTCTTTGAAGACTGCGATCTCCGAAGTGATGCTCGGCAGCACATTGTATTTGTCCCAGCGGCGCAGCTCGCCTTTCGGATTGACGTAAAGCGACATCGGTCTGCCATTTGCCACCACAACGTCCGGCCAGCCATCGCCGGTGTAGTCGTAGGCGAACTTGACCATCGCAGGCGTATACTCGGTTCCGACGTTGGAAGTTTTGCTGGGATAGATTTCGCGAGAGACGCGATAGCCGGGCCCCAAATAATAGAAGGGACCGGAGACGATGTCGAGCGTGCCATCCTGATTGATATCGGCCGCAGCGGCGGACCAGCCATAGTAAAAGTCATTGATGCGCTGCATGCGGAAGTGGCTCGACACCTGTTCGTCGGGCAAATACCGCCGGCCCAGATCCTTGAGTTCGACCTGTTTGAAGCGAACTTCACCGGAGCCACCGACGTAGAGCGCCACGGGTCCGTACTTGGCGATCTCTTCATCGGCCTGTCCATTGGTCGTTCCACCTTCGGGCCCATCGTTGACCCACGCACGAAGAAAGTTGGCGTCGAGGATGATCTCGAGTGGGTTCCATTCATTGGGCCGATAGGAGTAATCGGAACGCGTATACGGAGTGTTGGGAGGCATCACGGGTCCGCGCCCTGCACCACCGCGTCCTCCGCCTGCTCGTCCGCCGCCAGCGGGCGCCGCGCCTCGGCCTTCCGGCGGAGGCGGGATGAATCGGACCGTGCCGCCCCCGCGCCGCAATGGCTCGCGGCTGACTTCGCGCCCCTGCGCATCGACTTTCAACGCGAATGCGGCCGCGGGATTGGTTCCATCTGGCAAAGCCACATAGATGCCTTGAATTCCGTCCTTCGTCGATTGCGCGCGCAGCATCACTCCAGTGCGGCAGCCGGTGGAGCAACGGAGCGTAGTTGCGAACTGGACGTCTTGAAGCGGCTTGTCCAAAATCAACCACCCTCCCTCAGGCGTTTTCGGCGTGCCCACGATTTCGCCATTCTCCGCGCGCCAATCGGCGCCGCCCAAGACATGCGCCGACGAGAGCGACGAACCCCTGAACGTCCAGTCCGGCACGAAATTCTTGTTCGCCCCGGCGCGAGGCAGCATCAGAAACACGGCCGCCGCGGCTAGGATTCCACATACGATCTTTTTCCCCATACCCGTTCCTTTCCATTGACGCGCCAGAAACCTATCGTGCGGGCAGCGCAAACGCGACATAAACTTTCTCCCCAGCGGGCGGATTCACTCCGCCCGGCGCCATTCGGGCGCCGGCGGGAAAGCCTGGTCCGCCGACCAGCGAAAAGAGAATGTATTCGCGGCCGTTCACCTCATACACGGCCGGAACGCCGACGGCGCTGTTGGGCACATCGCGCGAGTACACCACCTTACCCGTCTCCTCGTCGAGCGCGTACAGCTTCGCCTGGTTATCGGCGAATAGCACCAGCCCGCCGGCCGTCACCACGAACCCGCTCCTCGGCGTCACGTTTCCGCGCAGTTTGTCGCTCGGACCGGCCTGCGGCGTATCGCCATACGGTGTCTGCCACATGATCTTGCCGGTGTTCAGGTCGTACGCCGTGATCGTGCTCCACGGCGGCGTAATGATGTAACCTTCCTGGCCATAACCGGTCTTGTAGCGCGAAGGCGGCGGCGTAACGTCCTGCGGGATAATCGGGCTCCAGCCGCTCCGTCAGCGCGTTGCCCGGAACGCCCGTGCCCGGCGGCGCCTGCTCGGACTTATCCAGGAACTCGATCACATCCGTAATCGCTTCGGCGTTCATCGTCGGAAACGCCGGGCATGCCGCCTTTGCCATTCTTCACGATGTTGCGCACCGCGTCCGCGCCCAGCCGCTTCACGGCGTCATCCACCGCGGGCCCGCGATCGCCCTTCAGATCCGGACCGTGACATGTCTGGCAGGATCCCTCATAAATCGTGCGGCCCAAACCGCAGCGCCATTGGCGGACCACCCGCCGCGCCGAATCCGCCGCGTCCCCGCCCGCCCGGCTGAATGCGGCTCGGAATCGTGCCGCCGGAATTCTCCGCCGTCGATTCCCCCGCCTTCACCATCTTCATAATCGACGGGAAGTCCTTCGATTCCACAAACACGATTCCCTTGGCGGCATCCGCGCCGGTGTCCCAAAAGAACGGACCGCCGTTCACGCCCGGGATCGAGATCGTATCGGTCAGGCCCGACGGGCGTAAAGATGCCCGTTGTTCTGGGCTCTTGGCGAAACGCTCCTTCCAGTGCGCCTGCTCCTCGGGAGTCATGAAGCCGAAGTACAGATCCTTCTCGGTCATGCTCTGGCGGGCAAACGGCGGCGGCAGGGTCGGGAAAGGCTGCGTCGGCGAAGTCCACTCGCCGGGCACTTCCGATTTCGGCACCGGCCGCTCTTCAATCGGCCACAGCGGCTTGCCCGTCACGCGGTCGAACACATAAAGGAAGCCGTTTTTCGACGCGAGCGCAACCATATCCACGGTCTTGCCATCATGCTTCACGGTCGCCAGTTGCGGCGCGGCAGTCGGATCGTAATCCCAGATATCGTGATGCACGGTCTGGAAGTGCCACAGATATTTGCCGGTGCGCGCATCGAGCGCCAGCAGGCGAATCGGCGAATAGGTTGTTGCCCGGACGATCGCCGCCATACAGTTCATACTTGGCGGACGATACCGGGAAAATACGCGATCCCGCGCTTCTCGTCCACGGTGATCTCACCCCACACGTCCACGCCGCCCATGTACTTATAAGCGTCCTTCGGCCACGTGTCGTACCCGAGTTCGCCCTGGTGCGGAATGGTGTGGAAGACCCAGGCCAGTTTGCCCGTCCGCACGTCGAAGGCGCGCAGATCTCCCGGCGGCGCCAGATATCCTTCGCCGGGAAAACTTCCGAGGATGATCAGATTCTCGAAGATCCGCCCCGCGGTTCGCGAAGCCAGCGGAATCGGGGCGCGGTCGATGCCGATCTTCAGATCCAGCTTTCCGTGATCGGCGAACGAATCCACCGTCTTTCCCGTCAGCGCATCGATTGCCCAGAGATTCCCGCCCGAGGTAACGAATATGCGGCGGTCCTTGCGGTCTTTACTCTCCCAGTAATTTCCGCCGCGCTGGCCTCCGATTCCCCCTCTGCCGCCGACGCCGGCGGAGAACGAATGAGCCCATAACTCTTTCCCCGACGCCGCGTCCACTGCCACCAGCGCTCCGCCTTTCGCCGATATATACGCGATGTTATCGACCACCAGCGGACAAAACACGGAATTGCCGTCTCCGGCAGAGTATGTCCACGCCGCCTCCATCCGGCTCACGTTCGCAACGTTAATTTGCTTCAGCGGTGAGTAATGCGAACCTTCCGGGCCGCCAAGATAATCCTTCCAGTTCACGCCTTCCTTCTGCGCGGACGCTGTAGCTACTGAGAAGACGAACAGCGTCAAAGCTGTGACAGTGGCATGTTTCATAAGAGTCCCGGTTACACGTTCCGCAAGGCAACGCCCTGTTTTTCGAGGTATGATCTCGCGATCGTCGCCGTCTCCAGCGCAGTCATCGGCATACGCTGCGTGCCATCGAGTTCCACCATGATCATTCCGGCCAGAGTCCTACCGTCCATCATGTCCAGAATGGCGGGGATGTCTACTTTGCCCTGTCCCAGCGGGCAGTAGCCGGCGAAATACTCGCCGCCGTTGTAATCCTTGAGATGCATGTGATTGACGATTGGCAGGAAGTCCTTCACTACCCGAACCGGATCGGAGCCGCCTTTTTGCAGCTGCCCGATATCGGGACCGAACTTGACCACTCGCGTATCCACCGATTCCATCACCGCGTAAGTCTCCTCGCGCGACTCGATGCACGTTCCGGTGTGTTGATGCAGGCACCCCGTCAGACCGATATCCGCCAGGGCTTTTCCGTATTCATTCAAGGTCGTAACGATGTCGTTCTTATGTTCCTGGAAATTGTAGGAATCGCGGCGAACGCCATTGGGCCCAATCGTCACTACCTTGCCGCCGTATTTCTTTAGCATCCTGGCCCACTCGAGCGATTGCGCAATGCTATCGCGGCGCTGCGCGGGATCGAGCAGATCCGGCCCGCCATACGCCGATATCAGCGGCAGGTTGTATTTCTCAATCATCGGCGCCATCCCGCCGTTCTCTTCCATGCCTTGGATTTGCCAACTGAACAATTCGAGGCCGTAAAATCCGAGACTACTGATGTCTTTGAAGATCTGCTCGATATAGGCCGGATCGACGCGCCTGGGACCACCGGTTCCACGCCCTGGAGGCGGAGCTCCGTTGGTAACTGCCGGACGCGGCGCCGGGGGCGCCACCCACGTGATACCGGTGTGGCCGATCTTCACGTTCCTCTTCCGCTGGGCGACGCTCGCCCTCGGTGAAGCCAATGCCGCGGTCGCTCCGGCGGCTTTCAGAAAGTCACGACGTTCGATCTTTGTACACATATTCGTCTTCCTCAATGTCCAGGCCCTCTCAGTCTCTCTCTCACGAATCGTGCCTGCGGACTGTCCGCTCCGAGAGTGCTCTCATAGATCGCCAGCGCCTGCTTCAGCAACGCGGCGCCGGCGGCAGACTGCCCGGCTTCGTTCATCAGCATTCCGAGATTCGCGATGTCTGCCGCGGTCTCCGGCCGGTCCGGACCATAGAGTGCGGCGTCGATGCCGATGGCGCGCCGATACAGCAAGCCGGCATCGCGTAGCCGCTTTTGATTCCAGAGAACGTCCGCCAGGTTGGTGCAGGTCATTGCCAACTGGGTGCTTTCCGGACCGAACTTCTCTTCCGAAAGAGAAAGCGCGGCTCGTTCCAGTTTTTCGGCCTCATCCAATTGCTTGCGTCCCTCGAGCAGGTTCCCAAGCGTGTTCAGAACAGTCACGGTGACCTGCGGGTCCGCCTTCGGCGCCGTCTGCTGAATGGAAAGCGCGCGGCGCAAGAGTGGCTCGGCTTCCCCATCGCGGTTGCGTGCGCGCAAGGCGAGCGCATACTCCTGCAACAGAAGGGCAACCCGGGGCGAGTCGGCTCCAGAGGCCTTCTCCTCCGAGGTGACGGCGTTTCGGGAATAAATGTCAGCGTGCTCACGATCCATCTCGGCGAGTTTCGCGAAAGACCGTGCAGCGACGCGCGGGTTGTGCCCTTCGGCGGCCTGCCTGAAATACTCAAACGCTTCTTTGGGCTTGCCTTGAGCCTCGAGCGCGAGCGCCAAGCTCTCCCGATCCTCGTCGATCACCGGATCTGAATTACGCTCGTCGAGGGCAACCGCGCGCTGCAACGGCGCTTCTGCCTCCGCGCTCTTTTCGATCTGGAGAAGAAACCGCCCGAAATCTGCTGCTGCGCGCGCCGCCTTCGCGCTGTCAGGACCCGATTCGCGCTGCCTTTCGGCCATCGCTTGGGCATATACGGGCGCAATCGTCGAGGGGTCGGCTGGCACAATCATTCCGTTGGCGGACTCGTCTTTGACGAATACCGGACGCAAGTCTGAAACAGCCCGCTTCGAAGGAACCAGATTGCGCTTGTGCGGGTCATAGATGCCGATCCAGTGATTCGTGAACCTCAAGTTCGCGCTGGTTGCGACTTGCGGCATATGACAGCCGACGCAACTGCGCGCTGCGATCGGAGTCGTGTGCGCGGCCTTCGGGTGACACGACGTGCAGCGCGCGTCATATGCCGACGCGGCTGTTTTCAGAGGCTGATGAGGATCATGGCACGTCAGACAGGAGAGAGCGCCGTTGCTGTTGCGGAAACAAGCGGCGCGGTGAAGGTACGACGGTTGATGGCGCACGTTCCAGGTGTTGCTCCAGTCCGTGTCGTCATCCAACTCGCTTGCCTGGCGATGGCAAGCGCCGCATAGTGTATTAATCTGGACCGCGCTCAGTCGTTTGGGATTCTGAATCGCTCCCGCACCGCCTGATTCGGCGTGAGCGCGCCCGGGACCATGACAGGACTCGCAGCGGACGCCAGGCTCACTCGGCTGGATCTGGAATTTCGCCGCGAGGGTGACTGGTCCTGTCGAATGACAACGGAAGCAGCGAAGGGCTGTCGCTACTGGATCGAAGGTGCGATAGATCAAGTCCGAGGAAGTGGCATGGCCGGGGGTAGGGCCGAGAGATTTCGTAGCGGCGTAATAACTCAGGCCATGTTCGGCGATGGTCTCCTCGCCGGTCTGGCTGATCCATGTAATAGCTTTACTCCCCGCGCCGAAGGCCCACTGGGAGTGGCTTCCGGGGCCCGGATCCGTTGCCTGGGCCCGCCTCAGAGCATGCGCGTGCGCGGTCTTCGATTGCGAGTCAAACTGCGCGGCGTGGCACTTCCCGCAGACTTCGCTGCCGGCATATCCCGAAGCCGTGTCCTCGCCGGCAGCGGGCAGGGCGCAGCCAGGCGATTACAAGCGCGGTGAGACATCGAAGAAGAATCCTTGGCGTGGGAAGAAACTCCATCCGGTTGAACACGTTATTCCCCTTCATCCACGGCTCACTTTCGACCCGCCCGCAACCGGCTCACCAGTTGCTGTAGTTTCGGATCGGGTCTGATCCGCAGCGACGCTTCATACTGAGCGATGGCGTCCGGCAACTGACCGGGGAGTTGCGACAGGGCGTTTCCAAGGTTGAAATGCGCTTCGGCGAGACCGGGATTGATCCGCAGTGCCGCTTCAAAGTGTTCGATCGCTTCTGGCAACCGGCCCCCGGAGTTCACCAGCGCCAGTCCCAGGTTATTGTGCGCTGTCGCGTTGCCGGGTTCAAGGCGCAGCGCCGTATCGTATTGGGCAATGGCGTCCGGCAGCCGGCCGGGCAGTTGCGACAGGGCGTTTCCAAGGTTGAAGTGGGCCATCGCATAGTCGGGATTGATCTGCAACGCCGCTTCATATTGGGCAATTGCCTCCGGCAGCCGGCCGGGCAGTTGCGACAGGGCGTTTCCAAGGTTAAGGTGCGCTGCCGGGTCGCCGGGTTCGAGGCGCAACACCGCCTGATACTGGGCTATGGCGTCCGGCAGGCGGCCCGGCAGTTGTAACAGGGCGTTTCCCAGGTTGTTGTGCGCCGCCGCAAGGTCGGGATCGGTTCGCAACGCTGCTTCATACTCGGCCACTGCCTCCTGCCACCGCCCGCCGGAATTGGCCAGCGCTAGTCCCAGATTGTTGTGCGCTGCCGCGTCGCCGGGCTCGAGGCGCAACACGGCTTCATACTGTGCGATGGCGTCCGGCACGCGGCCGGGCAGTTGCGCTAGGACGTTTCCCAAGTTGTAATGCGCCTCGGCGGAATCGGGGTCGATATGCAGCGCCGCCTGAAACTCGGCGATGGCGTCCGGCAGGCGGTTGGGCAGTTGCGCCAGAGCGCTCCCCAGGTTGCTGTGCGCTGCGGCGTAATTGGGCTCAATCCGCAGCGCTGTTTGTAGCTCGGCGATGGCGTCCGGCAGGCGGCCGGGCAGTTGCGTCAGGGCCTGTCCCAGGTTGTTGTGGACCCTCGCGCTTCCCGGGCAAACGTCCACGGCGCTGGTCCAGAGGCTGCGCTCATCGAGCCAGTCGGAATTTCGGGCATAGGTCCGCGCGGCACATGCCAGGCACAGGAGTACCAACGAAATCCATATCGTGGGCCTGTCCAAGAGCCGCTGCCATGAGACTTGCCGACTGAGCGTGCAGATGGCCGCGACGAAGCACCCGGCCAGGCCGATGGAAGGCAGATAGACGAACCTCTCGGCCATGATGCTCCCGATGAGAATCGCTAGATTGGACGTCGGGGCGAGCGCCACGAAAAAGAAAGCCAGGAAGAAGAATAGCGGCTTGCGCGTGCGGTACCAGCGTACAGCCAACAGAGCCGCGCCCAGGCAAAGCGCCATCGCGATCAGCGCCTTCGCGTCCTCCCACTGCGCTGGATGCCAGCCAAACAGGGGGACTGCGTTATAGGAATAATCCGGCGACAAGCGAGCCGGCCAGATGAACAGCCACAGATATTTACCAATTACTTTGATAGCCGTGAGCCGCGCCGTCCAGAAATCGGCGCTCGTCAGTGGATTGTCGCCGAAGGGAGCCAGAATATGCACCTGCAACGTGCCGCGCAAATCGAGGAACGCGGCAAATGGCAGCGCCAGGGCGGCATACGCCGGCGCGCATGCCCGCCACGCCGCTCGCTTTCGCCAAGTCAGGTCATACAGGAGCATGATTGCGGGCAGGACGGCGGCATTCTCCTTGGAAAAAATCCCGACCGCCTGGGCGGCCACCATGGCCGCCACCCAGAATAGCTTGTGCCGCCCTACAGCGGTGGCGCTTGTTGCGTAACACAACAAACCTGCCAGCACACCGAAGGCGGCCAGGAGGTCGGCGCGGCCCACAACGTTGGTGACGGATTCGGTGAGCAGGGGATGCAGTCCCCAGACGGCTGCCAGGGCAAAGGCCGGTGTGGCGGCCCCCAACACCAATATGCCCAGCAGGTAGACGAGCGAAACATTCACTCCGTGCAGCGCGAGATTTACCCAATGGTAGCCGGCCGGAGCGATCCCATTGCCGAAGATGGTGTAATTCAGCAGGTAGGAGAAAGTAGTGAGCGGGCGATACAAGCCCAAAGTAGTGCTACCGTGCCAATACGGTTCGGTCAGAATGAGCCGAAGGTTTTCCGGCGTCACCGCGTGGACGCGGGCGTCCTCCGAAATCACGGCGGCGCTGTCGAACACAAGGCCCGCCTGGAAGGAATTGGAATATGCTATCAAGACCAAAGCCCAGAGTGCCAACAAGCGCCATGTATGCCGCCGCCAGGCGGGATGCGCTGCCTGGGTAGACGAGGCCTCCCGCGCGACCGGCGGCGCGGCGCTGCGCGATCGCCGCGGCTTGCGATTCTCTTTCATTCGGTATGCCCACCGACGGGATCCGAGATCGTAACCCGCACTTCATACCGACCGTGCCTTGCCGAGCGGTCTGCCGCGTAACCGTTGCCGGATTCCAGTCTGACTTCGACGTGCCCGGCCACGGCGTGGCGCGCCACATCTGTCAGCACCTCCTGGGCGATGCGAAACAGGTCCGTCTCGGGCTCATCGGAAGGGGGGACCGAGCGCCGAGATGCGAGAGTCGCCTGGATGCGGGTGTCCGCGGCTGAACCCTCGACGAGCCAACGCGAGCCGACCTCGGAGGTCGAAATCATCGAGGATGGTGGGGCGCGGCCTGCTGCGCCCACGCCTGCGGCAAAAATGACGCCGCGCCAATCCCAAGCGCCGCAGCCAAACCAAAATTGCGCGGGGTAACGTCGACTTTTATGGTGTTCCTCCCTCCTGAAGATGGTAGCGCCGCCCACTGGCTGTGTCGAAAGGCATCAGCGGCCTTGCTGACAGCGCTCTCTGACAAATAAGGTGGCACATAAGGATTCGCAAACGCCCTTACATTCGACACGCGGCGCGGGGGATCTCCCTCGCGCCGCCATGCCTCGCAGCCTGTAGCCTGTTCAGCAAGTGATTTCTAACTCAGGGCACTCTAGAACACAAACCGCCCCGAAAGTTGCATTAGTCTCGACTGATTTTGCTGCGCTGTAATCCATCCCGTGGTCGGGTTCGCCGCTGTGGTTATGCTGGTGTTCGGTTGGCTGAACTGGACCCGGTTGAACAGGTTGTAGACCTCCGCCCGGAACTGTAGATTGATATGCTCTGTAATCGCCGTCTTCTTCCCCAGGGAGAAGTCGAAATTGTTGATGCCCGGCCCACGGAGCACGGGATCGGTCGAGCTTGCATTCCCAAGTGTGTAAGCAGCCGGAACGGTATAACACGCGACGTTGAAATAGCCGTACAGCCGATTCGTGATCGAGCCGCTGAGCTTGGGATCACAGCCCGGTACCACATTGGGGCGTCGGCCGTAGCCAGTTGCCATGGCGGTCCCGGTTGCGGTCAAGGCCAGCGGGAAGCCGTCCCCGAAAGTGGAAATTCCGCTCACGGTCCAGCCGCCAACCAGTTTCTGTTCGACGCCAGGGCCGGCATTCAGGAATTTATGACCCGGGCCGAACGGGAGATCGAGCACATAGCTTATGGTGAGACGCGAGCGGGCGTCGAAGCCCGACAGCGATTTTTCCGCGGCTATATCGTACGGGTTCTGAACGCCGGGGGTGGGACCCAAGCCCCCATTCAGCCAGGTGGTCAGGGTCGAGACATCGGCCATGAGCTTGGAAAAACTGTAGCTCGCCAGCAAGGTCCCGCCCTGCTTGAAACGCTTTTCGACCTTCATCTGCAGGGCATGATAGGTCGAGGTTCCGATATCTACGTTGGCTTCCGAAAAACCGGTGTATTCGGGGAAAGGCAGGAGGAGTTGCTGCAGCTGCACGGTTGGCTGCGAGAGCGCTCCGGTCGTCACCACGCTGGCGAAGGGATTGGGCACCTGGTTAGTCAGAGCGTTTCCCAGCGCCAAATCCGACTGCGGGACAGCGTCCACATTCAAATTTGAGCCCGGGCCCGGCAGGTGTTTGCCAGCCGAAAACACGTAGGCGGCCTCGACGACCGCGCCGCCCGGTAACTGGCGCTGCACGGCGAGATTCGCCTGCTCCTGGTAAGGATAGCGAAGATTCCCGAGCGTCATTCCGCTGAGCGAGCCGCCAATCATCTCCGCCTCCCCCACCGCGTGGGGATAATTGGCGGGCGTCTCTAATATGCCGGTCGGAAACGGATTGCTGATGGGGTCGGTGAGTGTGACGCCGCTGTTCACCGACGGCACCCCATTGGTGACGAACTGATTGATCGACTGTCCAAATGGCGCGTTGCTGAAATAAGTAGTGGGCGGGAGATAATAAATGCCCCCAGCGGCTCGGATCACGGTCTTGTCGTTCAGGCGGTAGGCAAGGCCCAACCGGGGAGAGAAAAGTGTGAAGTGTTCCCTCTCGTTGCCTGCCTCCGGATGTGCGGGAGTGTTAACGAAATCCACGTTGCCCATGATCGGCTGGCCATTCAGCGTAATTCCGTCCGCTGCCAAAGCCGAATTGACTTCGTTCGGGTTGATGGAAGCGTTGCGGTTGTACCGCTCCGTGTAGACGCCGGGGATCTCATAGCGCAGGCCCAGCGTCACGGTAAGTCTGGGCGTGGCCTGCCAAGTGTCCGTGACATAATACCCCTGGTAGTGTATAGATTGCCAGGGGACCGAGAAGGCCGACACGCTGTAGGCGGAGCCGAACCCCAGCAGCATCGAAGCCATGCCGTTGCCGCTGGCGCCGCAAGCGAGCGCGTTCGAGCACGTACCGGTGATGGCGGTCGAGAGCGAGCCGCCGTCGAAGTTCTGGTAGTAACCGTTCTGCTGGTCGCGCCAGTCGCTGCCGAATTTGAAAGTGTGCTTGCCCTTCACCCAACTCAGGCTGGGCGCGAGTAAATAGGAATCTTCGGTGGACAGAATGTGCAGACCGCTGGGCACGGTATAGCCGGCGATGCCGACGCTCGGAACCGCGGTGCCCGGACCGCCATGGACAAGTGGAAGCAGCGTATCCATGTACGACGGAAGGTCGAATGTCTTGCTTTCATCGATATTCGCGTACGACTCTAAACGCTGATACGGGAAGCGCACATAAGACGCGCGGACGTCGAAAATGAGGGTGGGAGAGATCAGATGGGTGACCCCAAGGACGCCTTGGGTGGTGGTGAAGTCCTCCGGAGAGTAAGGATCGTTCGCGTAATTTCCGTTGCCCATGGGCGCGCAGGGGTTGGCCTGCGAATGCCAGCGCGAAAAGCGCGCGAACACCCGAAGCTTGTCGCTTATGTTATAGTCGCCACGGGCAGTTTCCTGGTTGTTGTTCCCGCCGACCTGGCAGGTCGTACTAAAGTTGTTGGCTGCCGTGTACTGCACCCCCGGCACGTTGGGTTTCCCAGTGATCGGAAAGTCCAATATGGCCACGCCAGTCGGGTTGAACCGGTTTACCGGAATGATGTTGCCGGGAAACGGCTGCACGCGCCGGCCCGGCGCTGTATGACGGTGTCCACAACCCCACCCGGGCAGGGGGAGTTACTGCTCGTGCCGCACTGCGTCAGCGGATCGTAAATCGGGATCACCGCGCCCGAAGCGTTCTTGTAGCCCGAGAAGTCTCCGTTATACATGGCCGGAAGCGGCACGGTCCCTAGGTAATTCGCTCCCTGGCGGCCGTAATAATTTTCCCAGCCGAAGAAGGCGAATATCCTGTTCTTCTTTACCGGCCCACCAGCATCGGCGCCGTACTGGTTCTGGTGGACCGGCGCTTTCCCGATACCGGTTGCGTTATTGAAGAAGAGGTTGGCGTCCAGGTCGGTGTTGCGGAAATACTCGTACGCGGCGCCGTGAAATCCGTTGGTGCCCGACTTCGAAGAGATGTTGATGACGCCGCCCGAGTAGCGGCCGTATTCGGCGCTGTTGCTGTTGCTCTCCACGCGGAACTCGGAAACCACGTCCGGGCTCGGCACCATGTTCACAAGGTTGCCCAGGACGGAGTTGTTCGGAACGCCGTCGTAAAAAGTCGCCCCCTGGTTCGCCATGCCGCCGCCGATCTGGTAATTGCCGGCCGCGAATACGTTCTTCCCGGTGATGGCATTTCCATCGGTCGTGCCGTTCGATATTACGCCCGGCACCAGCGTTGTGAGGGCCATAATGTTGCGGCCATTCACCGGAGTTTCTTCGATGGCCCGGGTGGCGACGACCTGACTCACGTTGGCGTTTTCGGTCCGCAGCAACGGCGCGGTGGCCTGGACTTCAACACTCTGGGTCATCTCGCCGACTTGCATCGCAAATGTCCGCGCGGACCGCACCGGAGATGGTCACTTCGACATTCTCGCGGGTGGCTTTCTTGAAGCCGCTCTGTTCCACGTCCACCCGGTATGTTCCGGGAACGAGGTTGAGGAACTCATAGTCGCCGCCTACGCGGGACTGCCCCTCATGCCGTTCGCCGGTATTGATGTTGGTAATAGTAACCTTAGCGCCTACGATTCTGCCTCCGGAAGCATCCACGACCGTCCCAACGATCGAACCGAGGATGTTCTGCCCGAGCAGCCGGACGTTTAATACAGCGATACTCGCAAAGAGTAGCGCGAGACTGAGAACTGAAGCCAGTTTAACTGGCTGAAACGCTCTGCCGATCATTTATAGATCTCCTAAAGTGCTGGTGGACGTCTCGTTGCGCGGCTGGAGACCGTTCTGGAGGATGGCATAAAACAAGGGATTCTGCCTCACATTGGGGACATCGTTGATGATTTGGGCGTCCGTGGCGTTGGTCACGGCGCTGCTGTCGGCCTGGATCTGCCCGGCCTGTGCCACGACTTCCACCGTCGCCCCCACCGTGCCGACCTTTAGGTTCACGTCCACGCGGGCGGTCTGGTCGGTGGCAACCGCCAGTCCGGCCCGCACGCGGAACTCGGAAATTGAGTCCGGGCTCGGTGCCAGATTGACCAGGTTGCCCAGGGCGGAGTTGGCCGGAACGCCGTCGTAATGCGTCGCCTCCTGGTTCGCCACACCGCCTCCGATCTGGTTATGAACCTCACAGCGCTGGTCCCGGGCGTGGTGGCGCAGGGCATGACCAGTGGGGACGCGATCACCGGGAAGAACATCTTCGCGTCCGGGAATTATAATGTTGCGGCCATTCACCGGCAGTTCCTCGACGGCCCGGGTGGGGACGACCTGACTCAAGCTCGCGTTTTCAGTCTGTAGCAGCAGCGCGGTGGCCTGGACTTCAAGGGTCTGGGTCACCTCGCCGAGTTGCATCGAGATGTCCGCGCGAACCGAGCCAGATACTGTCACGTGCACGTTTTCGCGCGCGGCTTTCTTGAAGCCGCTTTGTTCCACTTCCACTCTGTATATTCCAGGAACTAGGTTGAGGAACTGATAGTCGCCGCCAGCGCCGGACTTGCTCTGGTGGCGCTCACCTTTCCCGACATCGGTCAGAGTGACGGTTGCGCCAACTACCGCGGCGCTGGAGTGATCTGTGATGGTTTCTATGACAGATCCGCAAGCCTGGCCGAAAAGAGGCACCGCTGAAATAGCAACGATTGCCGCGAATAACGCGAGACGAAGCGTTAGTGATTTCTCGGACATTTGCAACCCCTGCCTGGTTTCGCCGATCCGGGGGCCTGGTGCATGCAACAAATCTTGCGCAATGCGCAACGAAACTCGGCGAATACCGCAATTTTATCACTGGCGCGAAGAAAGTCAATCGTAAAAGTAATCGATCAAGAGTTAATTCCGAAAACCCGGCATAACTTCGAGGCGGCGGGTCACGGCAGGCGGTTAGTTTCCGACCACAGCTCTTGTTGGCCAATCTCAGTTCGAGTATTTTGAATAGTGTCTTGACAAGTGGCTGCCGGGTAGTTGCCGAGATCGCACTCCAACGCCAATTGAAAAATCAAATCAGGCGCCATTTCGTTTTCCGGTGATCTACAGCGACACCCCGCCGATCAAATGAGGACAAGCGAAAAAGGGCGCGTGTGTTTCATGGCGCCGCGACACATCATCGCGGTTCTGCCGCGGCGCTATTTTCCACGGGGCAGCGCGTAGACGACATATCCGCGGCTTACGTTGGAAGACGCCGCGACTTCGCCCGGCGCGAGGTGACCGCCGCCCGGGTTCAGACTCGATGATGCCGGTAGCGCGAGGTACTCGCGGCCATTCACTTCGTACATGGCCGGAATCCCCTCGGAGCCTGCCGGCAGGGTGACAGTCCACACCACCTTTCCCGTCTCCTCGTCGTACGCACGGAATTTCCCGTCGGAAGCTCCCACGAAAATCAGTCCAGTCGAAGTGACAATAATTCCGTGGTGCTCAGCCCCGAACGCTCCGGTGTCCTTCGCGCCTTGCGCCGCAGCTTTCGGATCTTCGCCCAAAGGTACTTTCCACTTTATCGTTCCCTTGTTCAGGTCGTACGCCACCAAAGACGACCACGGGGGATTGATGATGTACGGCTTGTCCGGAAAAAGCCCCCAATCGGTGTAGTACCGAACCGAGGGCGCGTTGATTCCCTCCGGGTAGGGCGGACCTCCCAGTGGTGTATATCGAGGACCCTTCCTCACGCGAGTCGTCGTTCCCGCCGGCGCTCCGCCAGAAGCCACAACAGGTCCGGAAGCCGGTTTCTTTTCCGCACCGCCCGCCGCTGCGTTCCTCGCGCCCACGCCGGCCGGACTGCTCAAATATCCGTACAGTGCGCCAACTGACGCTTCGCTCAAATCGCCGAACGCGGGCATTTCTCCTCTTCCGGAGTGAACTAAGTTTCCGAACTGCTCAATGGTGAACCGCGCGTTGATTCCGGCCAGCGGGGGCGCGAGGCCCGAACGATCCAGCGTATGGCAACTCTGGCATCTCAGTCTGTAAACATCAACCCCCGGCGTTGCAGCGTTGCGCGACCGCGCCGCGAGAGGGTCTTCCGGCCGAAGCCGGTAAAGAGTGGGCCAATCCTGTGTCGTCAGATACACGGTCCCTTTCGACGCGTTCGCGGCTCCAGTCCCCCAGTTCGATCCTCCGCGAGCGCCAGGCAGAGCAAGACTCTCGTCTAACCCAGGCGGAGTAAATAGGCCATCGTTCCTGGCCGAAGCGATGCGGTCCTTCCAATAGTTGCGTTCTTCGGGAGTCAGAAGATAGCGATCGATATCTTCCGCCGTCATTTTCTGCCGCGCGAACGGGGGAGGGGCCGTCGGAAACGGCTGAGTCGGGGACGCCTGCTCTCCTTCCATTTTGCTCGCGGGAACCTTCCGTTCCTGGATCGGCCATAACGGCTCGCCGGTGACGCGATCGAAAACATAGAGAAACCCCTGCTTCGAAGACTCGGCGACTGCATCTATCATCTTGCCGTTGTGATTCAATGTTACTAGTTGCGGAGCGGCCGTGGCGTCATAGTCCCATAAGTCATGGTGAACCATTTGATAATGCCAGAGACGTTTGCCAGTTCGGGCGTCGAGCGCGATCAGACAGTCTGCAAACAGATTATTTCCGGCCCGATCGGCGCCATAGTAATCGTAGGTGGGAGATCCGGTCGGAAGATAGACGATACCACGCTTCTCATCGATGGTGAGCTCTCCCCATGTGTTCACGCCTCCCACGTATTTCCATGCATCCTTCGGCCACGTGTCATAGAACTGTTCGCCGGGACGGGGGATGGTATGAAAGATCCACGCCATCTCGCCCGTAGTCACGTTATAGGCGCGAATATCGCCGGGAGGGGCTAGATAGTTCTCGCCCGTTGCCGACCCAACGATAATAAGGTTCTCGAAAACCCTCCCCGGCGTGTTCGATTGTATTCGCCCGATCGTATCCGCATCGCGCCCGAGTTCCTGGCGCAGATCCACCAGCCCTTCCTTTCCGAAGCTGAGAATCGATTTCCCGGTGCGAGCGTCGATCTCCTCGAGATAATCGTTTATGGAAAAAATCAGCCGGCGGTCGGAGCGGTCTTTCGACTCCCAGTAGGCAATCCCTCGAGTGCTGATGCCGGTTAGATTTTCGTGGATCCAGATTTTCTTGCCGGACTCAGCATCGAGTGCCACCAGAGAATAGTTTCGGGCCAACACATACATGATGTTCTCGACGATCACAGGGTTGAAAAGATAGGCGACATTGTCCTCGGTCGGATACGTCCACGCTACCTGCAGTTCCTTCACATTCGCCGGCGTGATCTGTTTCAGGTCTACAAAATGCGACGAGTCCGGACCACCGCCGTAGTCGTTCCATTTCTTGTGATCTTGGCCTGTCAGGGCCGTGACAGCGGCCAAAACGAGTAACGCAAGCCGTTCCGGCAGGACGAAGGTTCGCGTCACGTCAGCCTCCTCAATGCCGATGCGGAGCGGCAGGATCCTCCGGCAAGGAAGTCTCGATTGCCGGCTGGGCCGGCGCGTTCTGCGCCACACGATTGCCGGCTGGCGCCCGGCCGGCAGCGGTCAGGCATAAGCGCCTTCCAAACCGAAAGGCCCGCGACGGCCACGAATTGCTCCCCGGGTATTTCATACTTTCTCCGAACGGACAGAACGCAGTGATGCATAGAACGCGATTAGAAGTGCAAATGACGCAGCAATCGTATCAACGCCCGGATTCCAGGTCAAGCAGGTTAGCACCTCACGCCGAATCGGCACGCCTTGTAAAAAACTGATTTTTGCGTCTGAAAGTAGCAAGAAAGCCCGGAAGCCCCCTCACGATTATGTGATCGGTTCGCTAGTACTACTATGTTATAAACGGCGCGTGCAGCAAAAGGGGCAACAGGGGAGAAGGTGAACCCAAAAAGAGCAGTACAATTCGTGCCTTGAACAGGGAAACGGTTACCATTGTTCAACATGAGCAAGGAAGAACAGGGCATTCAGGCTCACCCGCTGGGTGAGGTCCAAATCGCCGGAAATCAATCCACGGAAGCCGTGACCAGCCTGGACACGTTCGCGGGCAAGATTCACGTGAAGTGGTTGCCGGAGGCCACGGTGAGCAGCCTGGGTCTGATGCCATTCTTCATCGAGTTTTTGAAGACCAGCGGCCTGTTCGACAAGTGGGTAGAGGATTGTCCGCTGCACTACACGAGTGCGATGCGCCGGAGAAGGGGGATGTCCTGGGAACGCTGGTGCTATCGGTGCTCGCCGGTCATTGGAGGTACGCCCACATCAACGCGATCCGGGGCGACGGCATCAATCCGGAGTTGCTGGGAATGAGCCGGGTGGCGAGCGAGGATTCGGTGCGGCGGGGCATGAAGGCCCTGGACGAGGCCGCCAGCGGCCAGTCGATGAAAGAACATCTGAAGGCCAGCTACGAGCCGCTGCTGCAGGTTCCATCGCGTCGGCAAGGATACACTCGGGCCGCTGCAGATCGTGGCCGATGTAGCTGAGGCTTTGCGTGTCGATTCCGAAATCGAGGACGGGGTTCGAACGGCTCATCTTCGTCAGCATTCCGCGCGATCTCAGAGAAGTCCACTGATCTCGGCGGCAATCCGTGTAACATGAGCGGCGATTTCGGGTTGACGGTCCGCCGGCAAGCGGTTGGCCGGCACCGAGATACCGATCGAGGCGACCACGGCGCCCTGCTTATCGCGAATCGGGGCGGCGACGCAGCGCACGCCGTCCATAAACTCGGAATTATCGCTCGCAAATCCACGCGCGCGGATTTGCAAACATGCTTTTGCCAAATCCGCGATCGTCTTCACCGTGTTCTTGGTGAGTTGAACCAAAGCCTTGGTTCCTAAAAGCTGTCTTAAATCGGACTCGTTGAAATCGGCCAGCAGCGCTTTGCCGTGCGAGGTGCAGTACAGCGGAACCCGCTCACCAGTCTGTCCGGACACGGCGATTACGTGGTTGCTTGCGGCGACGTGGTCGACGAAAAGAGCCTTGCGGCCTTCCCGAACAGCGAGATGCGCCGTTTCCTCTGTTACTCGGGCCAGCGTCTGAAGATGCCCGTGAGCGACCATGGCCAGCATTCCGCTCCAGTCATACTGGCGCGAGAGCCGCCAGAGGGACGATCCTAGAACGTAGTCTTTGCCCGCCGCTGGATTGGCAAGAAAGCCGCGGCGCTTCAGGGTATTCGCGAGGCGAAACACGCTGCTGCGGTCGAGGCCAAGGACGGCCGTGAGTTGTCCCAAGGAAACCGGCACAGTAGACTTGCCGACCGACTCGAGGGTCTGGATGCCTCGGTCAAGACTCTGAATCGGGGGCGTCTCTTTTGTCTGACGCGGCGATTTGATAGGAACTGACGACATTCTCTCTACCGCAGTATTGCATAGTGCGCAATCTTTTCGGGGACGAATAGGCTCCCTGCTACTTTGCCGCGCCGCACTTAGTTTAGAAGGCCGTAGCAAAGGCAAGCAGCACGTTGCCTGGAACGCCATTCTGGCGGCGGGAGTGGCCGCCGCTTCCCAGGTGGGCCGGGCCGCTGAAAAAGGCTCCGCCTACAGCCTTATTGGCGACCGTTTCCACAATTCGGATTACATCCGCGTCGGCTTGACCCGCACCATCCAGAAGGATGAGCACATCATGAGAGCCTGTTATCCCAATCTCAGCCAAGTCCTCGACCTAGGCGGCCCCAGAAGCCGTTAACCAAAGGCGCAACCCTTACCGGAGAACGTGAGAAAGTCGCCCGAGAGTGGGCACGGATGGCAATGTGCAGGCACGTGGGCTCGCGCCAGAGAAACCACCTCCCCAAAAGACTGGCCATTTCCCGCAATTACGGGCAACGCGCCGTCAACCAGAACGTCAGAGAGTTCGGTCTGGAATCATTTGGCTCCGCGAATGATACTCGAGCCTACAACCTCCTGGTTAGCAAGCGATGTCCTAAGGTTCCCGCGACTTAGCCGCGTCTGAGCTTCGCTGCTCACCAGAAGTGACCCAGTAGCGTTCGACTGAAGTGACCCACACGTAGAACAGGAGTGGGACTGGAAGCTGACACCATCATCCACGCCGCAGGCGTGCAGTGGAGTCGATGCCTGCGACGGCGATATCATCCGCGCCGGAGGCGCGCGGTGTGGGTGGAAATTTTCAGTTTGGAGGACGGGGTGACCTGCTATCGCACCGAAGCGGCACGTTGGAGTTTGTGGCGGAGGTGCTGAAAGTATTCCTGGCTGACCTACAGTTGCAGTACTTCTTCGATCACCGGCGAGAAGTATGCCAGCGAGCGGATCGTTCCCAGAGGCACGGCGCCGGCGGGTCGTATGAGCCGTCGTACCGCAGCCAGTACGAAGGCGTTCTCAACCGCTTCCAGGGGCACGCCGCGTTGGTGCAGTTGGGCCGCCAGCAGTCGGTCCGGGCGGCGAACGGCGCCGCACGTGCCCGGAGTCACCCGATAGGCATCCAAAAGGCGGCGCACATAGTCGCGCTGTTCCATGAGTTCAGCCCTGCGGTTCGCGCAACGAGGGACCGTTGATGGTCACGGTGTGGCAGTAATGCCGCACACGGCTCAGCAGCGCATCCACCATCGACTTGTTGCCGAGAAAGTTCTGCCACTCGTCATACACCAAGTTCGTTGTGAGGATGGTTGAGTGGCGCGTATAGCGTTCCTCCATCAGCTTGAAGAAGGCGTTCGACTGCTCGGGCTTGAGATTCAGGTATCCGAATTCATCGATCAATAGGACGTCCAGGCGGGCCAGGCGGTTGAGTAACTGCCGTGTGGAGCGATCGGCCAGCGAGGCGTACATCTCGTCGAACAGATCCTGTGCTCGGATGAACTGACAAGGATGGCCGTTCTGCAAAGCCTTCAACAGAAGCCCGCAAGCGAGTCCGGTTTTGCCTACGCCGGTCGGCCCCGTCAACACCAGGTTCTCGTGCTTGGCGACGAAGTCGAGTTCGGCGAACCGCGTCGCCCGGATCGAGAAAGAACTTGCAGACTACCAGTCACAGGCGGACCGGCCCTTCGAGCATGAGGATCGCCTGAAGCAGTTGCTTGCCCGCCAGGCTGAGGTCAATTCGCTTCTGGACCGTGACAAAGGCGATCAACAGGAGGCCGACTCGGCCCCCGATCTCAAGGTCGAACTGGATATCGAGCGAACTGTACCCGTGACCTCACGAGGCCGTGATGAGTTAGCGAAAATGGCTGAAGCCTACATGCGCACGTCGGGAACGGCCATTCGAGAAATGCCCATCGCTGAGCGGACGCCGCCGCGGACTGGCCCGGTCATCGGCAAGGCTGTTGCCAAGGACGAATCCCATATTGCCGTGGCGACCGCGGCGAACAGCTTTTTCATAGTGGCGTCCCCCTTTTTCGGAGCCGATGTACAAATCGGCGAACGATTGTCTCTCCGATTTCACGAAGGTCGCGCTTCGATCGATAACGGTCGCGGTCGAAGAAGATGACGTGGCCGAGTTCCGGAGGAAGCAGGCAGACGAGGGCGAGGCTAGTGGCGGTCTCCCTGCCCCGGCAGACAGCAGAATCGGTCTTGTCGCCAGCCCGAAGGCGAGCCGGAAGCACCCACGGGCTGGATGATACCCTACGTCCGGCCAAGACCGCCGCTCCGTGCCATTCACTGGGGGAAACTGGGGGTACCCCAGGAAGTCAAGGCAATAGGAGGTTCTGGTAAGGACGCGTAATTTCAAATTTGAGACGCAGCTTGGTTGCGCGACGCCCCCATTTGTGGCGTGTTTTCTCCCAAATTCAATGCACGGGTTTGGAATCAAGTTTAATACCTTGCGAAGACTATCCAACATGTTTGTCGATTTCGTCGTGCTTCTTGCGATAGGTATGGATGCTAATCGTAACTACGATCACTACGTTGACGGGCACTCCACCAAAATCGATGAAGCTCTTGGCAATACCGAATGGCGTGAGCGGTGGAAGGCTATGGCCACGAGGAAGAGGGATTTCCGGCGATTTCTGGCCACGGAGTTTTCAATGAGCATGGAATCCCTCGGTTATCTCAACAAACCCTTAGACCGCATGAAACTGGTGAAATCAGACGATAAACAGTTGCAACTTTACTACCTTGCGCTATTCTCGCGGAACGAAACCGCTTATAAATTCTGGGACGATGTGCTCAAATACAGTACCGATCAAACCGGCTTCAGCTGGTAGACAATGTCACTAGCCTCAAAAATCGAATGGACCGACGCGACATGGAATCCCGTCCGGGGCTGCAACAAAATCAGTCCGGGCTGCAAGCATTGCTATGCGGAACGGTTTGCAGAGCGATTTCGTGGGGTGCCGGGTCATCCTTTCGAGAGCGGATTTGACCTGAAGCTTGTTCCGCATAAGCTCGGCGAGCCGCTCCGATGGAGCGAGCCGCGCATGATCTTCGTGAACTCAATGAGCGACCTGTTCCATGATCGCGTACCGCTTGACTACATTTTGCGCGTTGCGGAAACGATGCAAGTGGCACGCTGGCACACCTATCAGGTGTTGACGAAACGCTCCGAACGGCTTCGCGAATTATTATCCGGCCCCTTGCCGGGTGCAGCCCAGGAGGAGCATATCTGGTGGGGCGTGTCGGTGGAGGACGCAAGTATGGAATTTCAAGAATCGCCGACCTGCAGGCAGCACCGGCCGCCATGCGTTTCCTCTCCGTAGAGCCTCTACTGAAAGATGTCGGTGAACTTCCGCTTGAAGGGATTTCATGGGTAATCGTAGGCGGCGAGAGCGGTCCCGGCGCCAGACCGATGAAAGAGGAATGGGTATTATCGATCCGCGAGCAGTGTAAGGCCGCAGGTGGCGTTTTTCTTCAAGCAATGGGGGGGCGTACGCAAGAAGGCGACGGGCAGAACTTTGCGGGGCAAGACCCATGATGCGATACCGAAACGCACAAAGCACCCGACTCTGCCGACAGGTCTGCGTCTGCGCCGGGCACTCGAAATTGAAAGTGGCAGTCTTGTTCAATTGGGGACGGCCTAAGCTATTGGCGGTTTGCCGGACTTCTCGAACAGAAGATTCAGCGCCTCGTTGATGAAGTCTCCCTGATGCTTGTCGACATCGGGCGCGAGCTGGGCCACCTCCCTGCGCACGGCGGGATCGACCCTGAGTAATTGATACCTCTCCTTGGCGGGAAGGAACACGCGTGTCCGGCGTCAACTATTTCTTCGCTTTGTCGACAATTATTTCTCCTGATGAGTCAACGCGTCTTCTTAGGCGGGGCGGAGCCCGTCGCCACATTCCCACAGCTCCGGCGGCGAGGGCGGATGGAAGAGTGAAAAACCAAAAGCAGGTTAACCACTTTCCCCCCGCAGAACTGGCCTGATAGTCTACGGCAACGCACGGCGGAGTACAACCTCGAAACCATAGTGCCGTTCAGCGGAAAGGCAATCGGAGCGCACCGGAAGAAGTACCCCGACGATCAGCGTGGGCTAAATTATCGGCGCGGACATCCGAAGAACGTGTGCAGCTTTCTGCTGCATGGCAGGCGCTGGCTGGAAGTCGGCACCGCTCTCGGTGGCGATTCGGCCAGCGAACACGCCAGGCGCTGGCCGCCCGGTGGATGGAACTCTCTGCGCGATCGGGTGGCAGTGACCCGGACGTTAGAGCCGGGGCATCAAGGCCTGGCTCGGCCGAGGGGAGTGGCCCGAAATGATGCAGCCCTACGTTGCGTCCTTCAACCTGGAACAGGTCGCCGAGTTATCGGTAGAGCCATCGCACATCGACTGAAGAAGCGTCTGTAGGATGCTCGGAGATCTGACACGTGTTCACCGACCGTGATCTCGTCGCCTATCGCGCCCATTCTCTTTCGCTGGGCGCGGGGTTTCGGGAGACATCGCATCCTCGGCTAGGGCTTTCTGGTAACGGCCGAGCCATCCATTCCAACCGTCGTCTTGTGGAACAAGTCCGCGCCGGATAAGCCGTTGCGCGGTTTCTCGCAGGTAGACCTTGTTGCGCAGAATCGACTCGGAATCCCCCAACTCGTCAATGTTGATCACCGGATGCCCCTCGGAGAATAACCTTCGGAGCCGCACAAACGAATTCGTTCGCAGACCGCCCTGGCTGCGTGCGGCTTCCAGTTCCGGCGTGTAGTAGACGTAATAAACCTGCCCATCCGTTCCTTCGAGCATAAAGTAGCTGCGGCCGGCCTGGCGTCCGGTGTCCTCCTCTCCATGCACCAAGATCCTGCCTTCCAATGCGGTGAGACGGCGAAAGTCGAGCACGGCCAATGGCAGCCGGTCGTCGGACATCAGGACTCCGTGCGCCGCCAGCATTTTCTGACGGTCTGCACTTCGCTGCATAGCGCGCAGGATATTCTCAAAGTCCCGCCGCACGCGCCAAGTGTTTGGATCGGCGGGTTCGGCCAGGCCCATCGATTCGAGGAACTTCAATCGTTCGGCAGTGTGTTGTTCGACCAGCGGCGCACTTCGACCGAGTCTCGCTCGCCCGTGGTCCATCGCCACCGTCAAGAACGGGGAGTCTGCCTCTACAGACTCTTCGGCGTCACGCTTGATGATGCGATCAAGAGATGTATAGCGGTGCTGATGCACCTCCCGACGCTGAGCCACGGCGGCATCGAACTCCGTACGATGCCCTAGTTGGCGGGTGCAGAGATCTTCAGCGATTTCGCGGATGCCCAATTTGATGTAATCCCGGCTGAAATGCAGCGCGCGGTTTTCCGCGCCGATTCCCCGAAGCGCCATATGCACATGTGGGTGTTCCGTGTTGTAGTGGGCTACCGCCACCCATTCGAGCGGCATGCCGAGGTTCTTCTCCATCCGCGATACCAGATCGCGGGTTAGCTGTTTCAAGTCGGCTCTCTCGCCAAACTCAGGGGATACGATCAACTTCCAGAGGCGCTCATCGCCCGCTCTCTGCCAGCTTTCGAGCCGCGCCGCGATGTCGATGGATTCTCCGCGGCCATCGAACCCGACGGCCTTGGGATCGCCGTCGTGAGTGGCGCTCTCACGGGCGACGTAGCGCCCGTGGGCTCTCCACTGTCCGGCAACGGTGTTCTTCGCGTACATGACCCGCACTGCACATCGTTGGTTATAGGGTCGGGCGCGATTCGGACCTGTGCCGAGGCCAACCGACCGGCGCTTCCGGGTCCCGCTCATCCGTGCATGATGCATCAAGATTTTGTACGCTGACGCCCAAGCCGCGCGTTCGCTCCGAGCTGGCGGCTTCCGCGGTCGCAACCGGAATTCGCGTTCATCATTCTTCGACATGTTTCACCAAATCCTGCATTGCCAATTGCGAGTCTCCGACCATCGCTTGGCCAGCGGCCTTTAGCAAGCGGGCGTGCCGGCCTCGTGCCCTTGCGACGGCGGCATCCATTGCATCCCCGCCCGGCTCGGGAACGCATGTCAGCACAACCTTGGCCAGGCTGTCCAGGAACGCGAACAGAGCCTGCTGGGCTCGTCCGAGCCGGAAGACTTCCTGCCTGATCCGCTCGATGCTGGCTACGAGCCGTTCTTCGGCGCCGACGAGTTCTTCGCTGCGCCCCGACAGTTCCTGTTCCACCGAATGGCGGATGAACGCCGTTGGTGATGAAAAGCCGCGCCTCCGCGATGCTTCCTGAACTGCCTTGTCCGTCGTCTCAGAAAATCGAATTGCTCGTTGAGCCATGAGGAAACGCCTTTCACTTTTAAGGCAATGACGGAGGCGACTTGGGACGGAGATAATCCCGAAATCGAGGGCGCATCCCAGATGGGATGCAGAGTGATCGAAATGCATCCCACACGAACTGCAACTGGAGCAGTAAGAAAACACTCCAAAAACCCAACGACGCATCCCAACCTTATGTTCCACTACCGGTGTTTTTGCCTCGAAACTGATCCCCGGGCCGGTCGCCAGCGCACTCGGCCGTCGAAAAACGTCGAATCTTGTCGAAACTTTGGCTTATTGTCGAAGCTTGTGGAAATCTGTCGAATAACGTCGTAAACTGTCGAGAAGATGGCGAAGCGCGAAGAATACACAAAGGCCGAGCAACAGTGGATCGCCGAAACGCGGCTCCGCCTCGCACAAAGGCGCGGGAAAAAGCCGGGGACGAAAGCCGGCCAGATTCGCGCTCTTTGGCCCGAGATCCGAACTGCCATTGCCGACGGGCAAAGCTTGGCAAGCATCCGGCAATGGCTCGAAGAGGAAGGTGGAGTCCACGTTACCGTACAAAGCCTCGGCTCCTACCTCACCCGTATCCGTCGTAAAGACTTGGCCAAGGCGGCCACAGTAACGCCGCCGGCTGCCCAGCCCCTAGTGGAAGCGAAATTGCCATCTACTCCGAACCCGCCGGCGAATGACTCAGGAAAACGCCAAGAAAAAAGCACGGATTTGAATATCCTCCCGGGCCGCCCGACGAAAGCAAGCTGATCTGAATCGCACATTCCGTCAAAGTCCTCTTACGATTCGCGTCCCGAATAGGCGTCGCCATTGCCTTAGTAATGGGAGAGCGAACCGAAGGAGAACCTATGCGCCGCAATGTTACGGACTTTGAAAGACAAGACGTCGAATCATTGAACGCCGCCGGATCTGGCGGAGGGCCCGCTGCACCCACGATTCACTCACGCTGCAAGGGAAGGGAGGCGTCGGAAAAAGCTTGGTCGCCAGCATCCTCGCCCAATACTTCCGCCATCGCGGCGCGGAAATCCACTGCGTCGATACCGATCCAGTGAACCAGACTTTCTCGCAATACGCCGAATTGGGCGCCGAGCACTTGGAACTCATGCACGACGGCAAGATTGACTCGCGCGGTTTTGACGTTTTGATAGAGCGGCTTCTCACCGAAGACGGGATCTTCATTGTGGACAACGGCGCGTCCACTTTCATTCCGCTCTGGAGCTACATCGTCGAAAACAACGTACTCGAACTGCTCCGCACCACCGGCCGGAGGTTGTGCGTTCACACGGTGGTGACGGGCGGACAGGCCCTCGGGGACACCCTCAAGGGATTCAAGAGCCTCGCTGACAGTAGCGCCGACCAGAACATCGTCGTCTGGTTGAACGAATACTTCGGTCTGATCGAGCGCGACGGCAAGACGTTCACTGAGATGCTGGCTTACAAAGAGAGCGAGTCGAAAATCTTCGGCATGGTGCGAATTCCCAAGAGGAACCAGGATACCTTCGGGCGCGACATCGAAGAGGTCATCGCGCGCAAGTTGACCTTTGAGGATGCGCTTCGGAACGGCAAGGCTTCGGTGATGAGTAAGCAGCGCCTCAAAGCGGTCCAGCGAGAACTATTCGAGCAGTTGGATCAAATGCCGCTGGTGTGAGAGGGGAAATGCGATGCAGGACGTAAAGCGATTGATCAGTGAAGTTGCCGCGCAGAACGGCATCCGCGTGGAACCCGATGATCCACTGTTTGCCCTGGTGACGATCAATAGGATGGTTCTGGAGGAAGCCACACAGGAGTTGCAGAATCGAATTCAGGCAAGAATCTCAGAATTCGATGCTTCTTACCAAAGAGCGGAAAGGCGCGCGGGCATTGTGCTTGCACAAATCGTGAAGGAGTCGGCGGAGCAGATGCGACTGGGGTTGCAGAACGACATTCACCGCGCCGGCCTAAAGGCCTGCGAGTTTGTGCATCTGGTGAACGAAGCCCACCGTCGCCCCGTGCTGATCCGGTGGTCCGCCGTCGGATTGGCTGCCGGCGCCCTGCTATTCGGCGGGGGCGTTTGGCTGGGGACTTTGCTGCATTAGCGGAACCAGTTCAGGCACAGACTAAGAGGAAAGACTAATGTCGGCTCTATTGGTTGAGAATACCAGCTTCGAAAGGCACTACCGAATCGGCGATCTGGCTCGCCTGTGGAGTTTAGGCAGGGAGACAGTGCGAAAGCTCGTCAAAGACGATCCCGGCGTGATCAAGATTCGGATGGGGCGGAAGAAGGCGCACACAATCTACAGTATCCCTGAATCTGCCGCGCGCCGCATACACACGCGCTTGCTCAACGCCGCTCAAGGTGCGCCCGGCCGAATCGCTATCAGTTTCGGCTTTGGCTTATCGTCAAACGCATCCATAAGAATCTTCGTGAGACGGGCCTGCCGTTCAGGCACCCACCGGGAGTAATGTTCGCGCACCGTCTTTTCATCGTCGCCAAGCAGATCGGCGACATCGGCAACTGGCACTCCCCGTTGCAGAAGGATTCGCGCAAACGTGTGCCGGAACCGATGTGGGGTCGGAGTTTCATCAAACTCGCCGGCAAGATCGAACACTTTACCGATTTTCCGGCGCCACATGTCCGTGACAGTTTCGAGCCGGTCGGAATGGCCTATCAGGAACGGGCGAATCGCAAACTGCTTCGATCTTGCATTGAGACGATCCCGGAGCCAGTCGGGAATGTAGGCGAACACTTCTCCGCCGTTTTTCTTAGCCCGTAGGAATACCTCGTTACCTTTGAGCCGGTTCATGCGGAACAAACCGACATCAGAAATCCGCAGGCCCGTATACACCATGACCCAAATGAAGTCCTTAACATCCTCGCCCGTATAGGCGCCGCTCTCACGTCCGTTGGACTCATGCAACCTCGCCGAGTCGATCACAGGCATCTATAATGCGCTGTAACTCGTCGTCGCTGAAGGGTGCCTTGTTCGCGACGCGATTGGCGCCAATCGGCGGCTTGATGTCCGCGCTGACCGGGCTTCTCGGGCAGCCACTTCCGATTCGCACAAAAACGGAAAAACGCCCGTAGAGTTCCGAGCATCTTTCCTTTGGTTCGTGGGCCGAGTTGCCAACTTCCATAAAAGACGTCAATATCGCCAGAAGTGATCTGATCAAGCACGACGTAGCCGCGGGATTCCGTGAAGGTCGTTAGCTGTTTGGCGAATGTCCTGTATTTGCGTAGGGTCGCTGGGGCGATTTTCGCACCTTCACGGTTACTGAGAAAAACCTTGGTCGCCTCGTCAATCGCCATTCGCCCTGGAACCATCACCATCATCGATGGCGCGGACGCCGTTACGACTCTTGCCGTCCCACGAATTCAGCCGTTTCCCACAAATCGCACAATGGCTTTCGCTTCGGCCCAATCGGTTTTGCCAGTCTGGCTTGACGGCTGAATTTTCCGCCTAGGGTTCCCGAGACGTGAATGAGGCACGCGCACCTTTTCCAACCGCGCCGACCCTCCTCAAATTCACCGGATCGGGTGTCGTCGGCATGGCCGCCCTCGCACTCCGGCCGATGGCGACGATAGAGCTTCAGCGCCATAAAAATTCCTGCACTGAGTCTATCACCGTTGCACGCTATTGCACGCTAAAAGTGAGATGTTTCTCTTAAATTATTGATTCTATTCTGGCGGTGAGGGTGAGATTAGAACTCACGGAGCCCGCAAGAGGTTCAACGGTTTTCGAGTCTGTGGACTGCCATTTTGGCCTGTCAACGGTGTACGGTATAGTCTTATAAATCAGCCATTTACCGGGACGCGCCAACTTTGGCAGTATGATTGCGTCAACCGTTTCCAGAGCCGCCCATTTGGAAATCCATTTGGAAAAACGGCGTTCTAGTTCACCGATTTTTGCCGGTGTTTCTGGATGGCCGCGCCGAGGTTCCGCTGGATGGAGTCGGCTGCTCGTTGATCGTCTCCCGGCATCACGTGGCCGTATACGTCGAGCGTAAACGCCGCCGTCGAATGGCCGAGCCGCGCCTGCACGGTTTTGACCGGAACGCCGTCGCGGAGCGCTTGGCTCGCGTGGCCGTGGCGAAGGGTCCTGGAAGAGTGCCCGTTCAACGCGGAACACAAAGCGCCGGATGCCGCGATCTTCCAACATGCCGATGGAATCATCGGGTTCAAGTGCTTCCACAATTCGTGCGCCGGTTATGGCTGGCGCGACGTCCGCGAGCGCTTCGAGGGTCCGCGTCAGAACCGGCCAGCCGCGCCGCCGCCGCCGAAAGACGACCAGGAGGCGCCGCCACGCGAGAAGGTCCCGCCCGTTGCGCTTCGCGAAGAAACCAACGTGGATGAAATCGCGCAGGCCATCAAGGCCGATCATTACTTCGCGCGCGATCCCGGCGGGCGCCTGTACGTCTTCAAGGGCGGCGTGTATAGGCCCGTCGGCGAGCTTCTCGTGCGGCAGCGCGTGAAGGGACTCATGACCGAATGGGGACTCGCGCAGAAGTGGAACACACACCGGGCCGCTGAAGTGGTCGAGTACATCCGCGTCGATTGTCCCGAACTCTGGGCCGCCCCGCCGGTCGATACCGTCAACGTGCTGAATGGTCTGCTCGACATCGAGACGAAGACGTTACGACCGCACGATCCTCAATTTCTATCCGCCGTTCAGATCGCGGCGGCCCATGACCCGCGCGCCTGCTGCCCGGCGTGGGATCAATTCGTGAAAGACGTGTTCCCCAAGGATTCGGAGGCGATTGCGTGGGAGATACCCGCATGGCTCATGACGCCGGAGAACAGCATCCAGAAAGCCGTTCTATTGCTGGGGGAGGGCGCCAACGGGAAGAGCACATACCTGCGCGCCTGCGCGTCATTCATCGGCAAGCACAACACGGCGGCGCTGAGTTTGCACAAGCTGGAACAGGACAAATTCGCGGCGGCGCGTTTGGTCGGCAAGCTGGCCAACATCTGCCCAGACCTGCCGACGGCGCACCTGTCCAGCACTTCGATGTTCAAGGCGCTGACCGGCGGCGATGTGCTCTCCGCCGAGTACAAATTCCGCGACAGTTTCGAGTACGTGCCGTTCGCGAAGCTGGTATTCTCCGCCAACACGCCGCCGCACAGCGACGACGCCACGCACGGATTCTTCCGCCGCTGGCAGGTGGTTCCGTTCCAGGCCTCGTTTGAGGAAGGCGGCGAGGCCACCAAGACGCGGGAGGAATTGGACGCCAGTTTGACGAACCCTGCCGAGTTGAGCGGCGTCCTGAATAAGGCGCTACAGGCGCTGCGGCAGATTCGCAAGGTTGGATTCACCCAGATCCAAGGCCATGCAGGAGGCATGGAAAGATTTCCGAAACGCCACGGACCCGCTGGCGGTCTGGCTTGACCAAGCCACCGCACTGTTGCCGAACGTTATGGTCGCGCAGACCGAATTGCGGGCCGCCTTCAATAAGTACATGGAGGATTCGGGCAAGCCCGCAATCACCAAAACAGCATTCGGCCTCGCGCTGAAGAGCCTGAGACCCGATGTCGAGCCCGCCCAGAGAACGCTAAAAGGCATACCGAAGGTGTGGGTTTACTTCTGCATCTGCCTCAAAACGGAGCAATCAGTGAATGAAGACGATTCACGAAGGTAACAGAGTTCACGCAGTTTTCCCTACTTTAATTACTCCTGCTTTCTGCCTATCACGCGCAAGGCTGGAAACACCAAAAGAAGAGAGAGAGCAAGGAGAGTAGAACAAAGAAGGCAAAACTTCGTCACTCTTGTCCAAGACAGCTTCTGAAGAGCGCAGGTAGAGGACCCTCCTATAATTGAACGTTGGCGAATGATTCCTTGCCCGGGAGCTTCGCCGAACGTCGCCCACAAGGAGGGCCCAGACAATCGTACCCACTGCCAGCCTGTTCAATCAACTGCTCCAGCATTTTCCCCGTACTGAGTTCGCCGTCTTGGTGAAGAAACACGGGGCCGAGCACGCCGCGAAGGGATTCGGCTGCTGGACTCAATTCGTAGCCATGCTCTTTTGTCAACTCGGCAGGGCCGATTCCCTCCGCGAGATTTGTAACGGGCTGGCCTGCTGCCTCGGCCGCCTGGTGCACTTGGGCATTTCCAAAGCGCCCAGCCGCTCCACGTTGTCCTACGCCAATGAACACCGGCCCGCGGCGCTGTTCGAAGATCTGTTCTGGACTGCCCTGGCGCGCTTTCGCGACCAGCAGGGCCTGGGTTCGCGCCAACACAAGTTCCGCTTCAAGAACAAACTGTTGTCATTGGATTCAACCACCATTTCGCTGTGCCTGACGATGTTCCCTTGGGCGCAGTTCCGACGTGCCAAGGGCGGCGTCAAAGCGCACGTCCTGCTCGATCACGATGACTACCTGCCCGCTTACGTGCTACTCACCGAAGCCAAACGCAGCGACGTCAAAATGGCCAATTCTTTCAGCCTGAATCCCGGATCTATCGTGGCCATAGATCGCGGATATACCGACTACGCTCTGTTCGGCCGCTGGACCCTGAGCGGCGTCTACTTCGTTACCCGCCTGAAAGACAACGCAGTCTTTACCGTCGAGGCGGAATTGGAGGTTCCGGAAAACCGCAATATCCGGGCCGATCAGATCATCCGACTCACCGGCGTCCAGGCTCAGGCCGATTGCCCCGGCCCGCTGCGCCGCGTGGTGGTGTGGGATGCGGAGAACGAACGCGAGATCGTGCTGCTCGCCAATCTATTTGATTTCGGCGCCACCACCATCGCCGCTATCTACAAAGAGCGCTGGAAGATCGAATTGTTTTTCAAGGCGCTGAAGCAGAATTTGACGGTGAAGAGCTTTGTCGGAACCAGCGAGAATGCGCTTCGCATCCAGATTTGGACAGCCATGATCGCGATGCTGCTGTTGAAATGGCTCCATCACCTGTCGAAGGCGAACTGGTCTTTGTCGAATCTGGCATCTATGTTGCGGCTGAACCTATTTACCTATCGCGAATTGACCAAGTGGCTGCACAAGCCGATGGAAACCCCACCGCTGCTACCGGTTGCGGAGCAACTCACCCTTGTCATGAGCTGATTTGGACAGGCTGGCTCACAGCAAATCGACGACCTCCTTATCAAATGGCAAAAATCCCTCCAATAAGTCCTCTGATTTCAGCAAGAGCTACAACACTTCAGGATTGTCTTGGACAGCAGTGAAACTTCGTGAACTCTGTGAACCCTGTGAGCGGGAGAAAGCGCTTGAGACCCGTGAGACTTTTGAGACGGTTGAGACCCGTGAGATAAACCGAAGGAGGAAACCGAATGTCACCACAATCAGAAACGCCGACCGGCAAGGTTATGTCGTACGACGCAACGCCGACGGTTGAGGCCGAGGCCATCACGCCGCCGCAGTACCAAGCTTTTCAGGACGCCTATGATTTTTTCAACGTCCAGTTATTCGCGGGCGCACTGCCGCATGTGCTCGTGACGTTCCAGCGGCACGCCCGCGCCAGAGGCTATTTCTGCGCGGATCGGTTTGCAGGACGCCTCGATTTCAACAAGGCGCACGAACTGGCAATGAATCCAGACTGGTTCACCGGACTAAGCGACGAAGAGATTCTTTCGGTGCTGGCGCATGAAATGGCGCACGTCTGGCAGCAAGCCTACGGTAAGCCTGGGCGCGGTCGCTATCACAACCGCCAATGGGCGGAACGAATGAAAGAGATCGGTCTCTATCCATCGGCGACCGGGCAACCCGGCGGCAAGGAAACCGGGTCGAGCGTGTCGCATTACATCCTGCCCGCCGGTCTCTACGCCGCCGCATACGCGAAACTTCAGCAAACGGGCTTCAAGCTGCGCTGGCAGTCGGCCCGGCCCACAAAGGAGCGCGAGCGCAGCCTGCGCAGCAAGACCAAGTTCACCTGCGCGGACTGCGGACAGAACGCCTGGGCCAAGCCCGATGCGAAGCTGGGCTGCTACGCCTGCGCTGGGTCGCACGCCGATAGTCGCGCTCCCTTGATGGCGGCGGAAGAGAAGTGACGACTGCGTCGTACGACCAATTAGCAACGCCGCGCTATCCCGGTGGTCGCCCGGGTCACCCCACCCGTTGAGTTGCCGAAGATTCACTGGATTGAAGCGTGACTCTATTCGACGCCAAGTTCTCTTCGAATGGCAGCGCTAAGATCGGCGATTTTCTCAATGAGCGAAGATAGCGGTTCCGACTTGTCGCCTATCCGTGCAGCCGCGTCCGCGACGTTTCCTATGGATTTGGTAACCCGCTCGAATGACTGACCGACGTCTTTGCTGCAAACCAATAGTGCTATTTTCTTGGCTCTATTGAAATCGAGGAGCGCCTTGTTCGATATCTCGACCGCCTTTTGTCTGTCTAACGAATTTCCGGCGATGCCGTGGGCCATGCTAAGGCTGGCCAACGCGTATTCTACGTTTGCGAGTTCTTTCGTCGCCTCAAACAGCGCTTCGCGCTTCACTTCCCATTTTCGTTGACGTTCCCACATGTCATTCGATATCTTGGCCTCGATTTCCTTCGTCTTTTGCGTGACGGCCGCCACTTGTACCACCAGCTTGTCGATGTCCTCATGCGTGGCGAGATTCTCGCCCTTCTTTTTGAGGTACGCGGCCAGATACGAGCCTACGAACGCCGTGACGAGTGTCGTAAGTCCCCACGCTACAAGTTCCATGCGACATATATTGTAGTCGCAGCTCAGGTGCTCCAGGCGGGGGCGTGGCGCCCTCACGGCGCACTTTTGGGTCCTACCTCCAGCAAATTTTCCGCGCGGGTGGACGCAGTGCCCATTGCGCGCGATAGCCTCACCAAAAATCTCGTTGACGACGACGAAGTCGTTGAAGCCGCACGCCGTTAGCGCGATGCCAAAGGGCTTAAAATCGACGCATGAAGCGAAAGCGCGGGCCGATGACGGATCTCTCGGAGCCATCGGCGGCGCAAATCGCGCGCATGAGCGGGATTTCGGTCAGTCGCGTTTACAGGCTTTTATCTGAAGGCAGGACCGGCGCGCAGATTGTCGCGCAGGCGCAGCAGCGTAAGCAGGACGCCCTGCGCAACCTTCCGGTCACGCCGGTCAACGGACACAACGGGCACGCGGCGGCGGATGGCCTGCTGACCTTCAGCGCGGCGCAGGCGCAGGAGAAAACTTGGTCCGCAAAATTGCGGGAATTGGAATACATGGAGCGCTGCGGCACGCTGGTGCCGCTCTCGTATATCAAACATTGGGGCACGGGTTTCTGCATCGCCATCAGAGATGAGATGCAGAAGGTGAGCGAATTGCGCGATGTGTTGGCCGCCGAAAACGATCCGGCGCGCGTGCAGGTTCTTTTAGACAATTGGGTTGGTCGCGTGTGTGACCGGATTCACTCGCTCGAAGCCCTGTGGGCGGCATCGCCGAAGGAGACGATGTGATGCGGCGTAAGGCGCGCTCCTGTCGCGAGAGATCAGCAAATTCTAGCAATACTAGAATTTCGTCGGGCAAGAAAGATGCGGTCCCCGGCTTCCCCTGGCCGCCGCCGGTCGTGGAAGAGTTCCGCGCGATCTTCCGCCCGAGGCCGAAGCTCTCGCCGCCACCGGAGCCGAAGGGACCATCATGACTCGCGTGGAAAGGATGCTCCACCGGCTGGCCGCCCGCGTAGAGGCCCTGGAAGCCGCGCGCCCGGCGAAGCGCAAGCGGGAGAGCGCGCCGAAGCCGGATAGCGCCGTGGTCGCTAAGCGCCAGACCTTGTGGTCTCGGCTGGTCATTTTGCACGTGCAATACGGCCACGGGCACCTGACCCGGCTGAAGGTCTGCGTCAAGTACGGCTTGGGAGATCCCTCCGACCTGTGCCGCTTCCTTTCCGCCGATGACGCGCGCGGAATACCGGAGGGCAGCATTCCCGCCGGGCGCTACTATCGGGCGCTGCGAGAATTCATCGCCGAGTTAGAGGCGGTGCGCGATAACAACGGGAGACAGTCCCATGGGATTAGCGCTGGCTCCCAGTCTTTCGGCGCGAGAGTGCAGTAGCATCGCGTCATATGACCGGATATGAGTCCGAATCCGAACTGCGCGAAGTCGAGGTCGAGTGCCTGCGTAGATTCAAAAACAAGGCCGCTGAAATAAAGGCCGCGAACCCCACGATGAAGTCGAACATCGCCTTCGCCAAAGCAGTCACGCAGTTGCCGCGAACGGCAGAACGATATTCCTTCGCAACGCAGATGCTGCGAAATCGCGGAATTGCAAGCTTGCCGTTGAGGTAACCTCATGCTGACCGCCGCCCAGCGCGAGAAATGCCGCGTCCTCGCCCAAGCCCTGGATACCGGCGACGATGCCACTTACAAGCGCGCGGAGCCTTCACTTACTCCCGAGATGCGTGGCGAGATTTGGGACCAGCGCGCGCACGTGAAGGCGATGGCCGCGAGCGGAGACGTGAAAACCTTATCACGAATTCATGTCCAGGTTTCCCAGGCCGCCGTCCTGCGCGATCTCGATTTTTGGAGTGACACCGACGACGCGCCGATTCGATGACGACGTGCCCGACGATGAGCCGATGTGCCAAGCGTGCAAGGGCACTGGGAAAGCGCGCGACGGCGGCGTGTGCCCGATCTGCAATGGCGCGGGCAAACTTCCAGCGGAAGACCAGCCCGATGAAAACGAGGACGACGATCATGAAGACGACGACTAAGACAAATGTGCAGAATTCTGCACCATTAGAGCCCGCCGAGTCAGACGTGCTGGCCCGCTACGGCGTGCTGGCGGCGGCGTTGAGTGAGACGAGCGTATCGATACCCGAGGCACTGGCCGAGGAGGCGCGACTCTACGCAGACTTGGGCGCCGCCGAGATTGCCGGTGACAACGTCGCGACGTTGCGCGGCAAGCTCGATGCCGTCCGCGAGCATCGCGAGGCCGCTGTGCGCATGCGCGCCGCCACCGCCGATGGGTTGGTGAAGCTGGAGCCTGAGCTATTCGAGGCCCGCCGGGCAGCGGACGAGGCCCGTAGCGGGCTGGCCGGGGCCGCCATCAGCGAGCTTCAGCGCGAGTGGACGCAGACCGTCGAGAGGCTGGCGGAAATACATGGCCGGGTGCAGGTGTTCCAGCAGGTCATGCGTACGCAGGTGCGCTTTGCCGCGCCTTACAAGGCCACCCTGGACCTCCAAGGCCAGCCAACGTTGCAATTCATTGGCGCCAGCGCGCCAGCCGCAGCGTTGCCGGTGTCCTTGCAGTCACTGACTGACTTGGTCGACCGGCTGGACGTGGCCGGAGGGCTGGCCAGCGCGATCAGAACATCCCGAGAGCGCGATGCTCACCACTATCAGTTGGCTCTCTCGCGCCGGGCGCCCGGCGCCATGCCGGGTGTGTACACATGCCGGAAGCCGGTGAGTCACTGGGGCGCGACTTTCGCGCCGGGCACGTTGATCGATCAGACGATAATCTGCGTCAGCAGCTTGTACCGGCTTCAGGTGGCGCACAGTATCATGCTCGCGACGGATCGGGCGGTGGCGGCATAAGCAGGATTTATGGCGAGCGCAAGTTCTATAAGGCGGCTTCACGCCGTTAACAATTTGTCGCCCCAGGGCGACACGCAGCCCGCGCCGGTCAAATCCGACACCGTGTCGGATTCGCAACCCTTCGCTCATGGATCTCTACCAGCGCAGCCTGTTGACGACGCGCCCGCGCCGATTCGCGCTTCCAGGCGGTGAAACTCGATTCGATGGGCCTGCATTGATGTCCACCATGCACGCGAGCGCGCCGCCGGATCAGGCCGGTCGATTCGCCGAGTTGTCCACGCGCGAGACGGTGACGCAGGCGCGAGCGGCTTTGGTGCGCCGGATGGAGCGGCAGGCCCGAGGCGGCGGTGCCATCGATCACGGCGTGCGCGTTCAGATTTGAGTTCGCTCCTTTTGGGAAACGGGGGCGTTTGGGGGCGCATTACCCGGCAGGTTGAGCCACGGGAGCCCCCGTATTTTCAGGTTTCGCGCCGATTGGCCTCGGCGCGAGCGGCGGCGCTTTCATCCAATTTGCGCCGTCGCGATGGCGGGCTGGGGTCCTTCTTTCCCTGGCCCGTCGAATTCTCAGGTGACTATGACCGCGCACGCCATCACACCGCCGCCTGTATGCCCGTTCGACGCCGCCTTCGATGACGCGGTGTGGGCGGCCATCGAGGCCGGTTGGATGCCGCCGGAAAATGCCTTCATCGCCGTGGTGGCGATGAGGGTCGCAGGCGTGAGCGCCGCCGAGATCGAGCGCTTGTTCCGCGATTGCAAGCGGAGGGTGCAGTGACCGAGTGTTGGACTTGCATGGGTGCGCACGATGACGCCTACCATGCGTCTTCGAAACGCATCCGCCAGTGGATGTTGCGCCGGATCTCCGACGCCACGGCGCCGCCGCCGGTGATCGTGCCGAAGTCGCGGGAATACCGGACTGGCTTCGGCAACGTGCATGAGTTGAGATCTCCGGCGTCGAAGCGAAGACAGGCGGCGCGCAAATGAGAACAATTGTTCTCACTCCACAGACCGAACCGAGGCCGGTGACGATCCCGCGCGATCACGTGTCTCAGTACTTGCTGGGCCTCTCGGCGCTGTGTGCGGAGGTAGCCCGAGAACCTCGCCTGTTGCCGTCGTTCGTCCGCATCCTGGCGCGCGTGCCGAGCACCATCGAGCAAATGTGGACGCGGCGGCGGGCTGCGTAGCTTCGGAATAATATTCCTGGATTATGCGAAGGGGTTCTACCGGGCGCTGGGCGCTTCCTGCACGACCGGAGTGCCTTTGGCCCATGCCCAAGCCGTAATACGCCAATCTTCTTCATGCTTCCGAAGCGCGGTCGTAAAGATCGCGCCCGATTGGGTGATCTGCTTGCCGCGTACTTTGAACGTCATGGTCGCGGGAGCTACGATGTACGCGCTATCGCCGGTAACGTTGTCATGCAACGGGGTGCCGATTGTGACCAAGTAGTCTGTCGCCCCCTCGTGTTTGGCGGCGACCAACACATCCCGATACCAGTCCTCGCACGCTGTAGGGCCGTGCCACACGTGGGGCGCCAGCCCGTCGAGGATCGCTCCAGGAACGGCGAAACACGCCGCCATCGCCTTCACGTCGCCTTTGTTGAAAGCGTCGATGTACCGGCGCACTGCGGTCACGGGATCTGCGGTTGATATGGCGTGTGCAGGCATTTCAGCCCTCCTCCGTAACGGATTCTTCCGGCTGGCTCCAGATGCATTTTGTTCATCGCGGGGATCAGATCACTCGCCGCCCGCCGGAGCCGAAGACCGGCGCGGCGCCGAAGAACCGAACAATCAGGGCAAGAATGTTTCGCGCTTTTCGCATGGCGGCCTCTACCTTCACGATAGATCTCCGCGTGGCCGTCGCGCTTTAGGCGGGCGCGAACGTAGGCGGCCATTTCCTTCAGGCCGGTATTCTGAAGCGGTCTTGAAGTGTACGGGGTTGCTTACGGTCCCTTGCTTGGAAGGCGATGGTTCGCTCGTTGAACGATTGCTGCAACTGAGGTTTCAGGTTCTTTACAAAATCGCTGATGGCGGGGCTGATCTTCTCTCCGTAATCCAGGTAGAACTGAAGCGCGTCGTTCGTCTCTGGGTCCGTCGGCTGATCCCCCTGGCGGGCTTTCGATAAGTGGGCTACGCGTTTGTTGAGGCTCGTGCGAAGAATGGCGGGGCAAACATCTTTGGCGTCCGGCGGCGTATAGGGCTTTTGCCAGTGCGGCTTGAACGTCCGATACGTAATATCGTCTGGAAGCGTTTTTCCCGTGTGTTCGAAGAAACCCAGGATCACTCGAAGATGCACGTAAAAGGCGTATTCACACGCATCGTCGAGGTACGTTCGATCATAGGGAGTAGGCTGGCTCGCGCGCGCTTGAGTACAAAGCCGCAGAAAGAGGCGCATTTGGTAGGCCTCGAATGCGAACAAACGAGTAGCGCATTTGTAGTCCTCAAGAGTGTCGGGCCAGTTGCTAGGCGTGATTGACATCCGAACAGTGTATATTGAGGCGTTCCTTCAGAATGCCGCCCTTCACGCCCAGAGCCTTCAGGCCGCTTTCTTGCGCCGCCGGTCAACGGAAGGGACCACCCACGGCTTTTTTGCGGGCTTCAGATCGTAAACTGCGCAACCGTTTGGTTGCTATTTCCAGGAGCTGCCATTTGGAAATCCATTTGGAAAACGGGTGTTTTCCACAGTTAGACGGGTGTCTGTATTACCCGTAAGTTATTGAAAACATGGCGGTGAGGGTGAGATTCGAACTCACGGAACCCGTAAAGGTTCAACGGTTTTCGAGACCGCCGCATTCGACCACTCTGCCACCTCACCGGTCCTTGCGTACGAGGCTTTATTGTAGCAAAACGCGCTGTATGCGTATCAGGGCGGTTGTATGATGGTGCTTTGAGATTCCCACCGGCAATCCTTGCAGCTCGCGCTAGCCGCGACTTGGCGCTCATCGCGACAGGGGCCGCGCCGCGCAAGCTGACTGTGGCTGCCGCGGCAGATTTACAGTTCGCTCTGGGCGATCTCGCTCGCGATTTCCGGCGCGCGCATCCCGATGTGGATCTCGAAACGGTCTTCGGCTCCTCCGGAAACTTTTACGCCGAAATCGGCAACCAGGCTCCGTTCGACCTCTTCCTCTCCGCCGATAGCGAGTACCCGCGCAAGTTGATCGAAGCAAAGCTGGCCGTTGCGGATTCACTCTTCGTCTACGGAACGGGTCACCTGGTTCTGTGGGTCGGAAAGGATTCCGCGATCGATCTCGCACGTCTGCAGATGCGGGCCTTGGAAGCGCCTTCCGTGAAGCATATCGCGATGGCTAACCCGCAGCACGCGCCTTATGGACGGGCGGCGGAAGCGGCGCTGCGGTCGTCGGGTCTATACGACCGCGTTGCGTCCGAAGCTGGTGCTGGGAGAGAACATCGCGCAGACATTTCAATTCGCGCAGAGCGGCGCGGCGGAGATCGGAATCGTCGCGCTCGCCCTGGCGCTTGCGCCCGCGGCTCGCGAGCAGGGACGCTATTGGGAGATCCCGCAGGACGCGTATCCGAAGATGGAACAGGCCGGCGTGATTCTTACGCACGCAGCGAATCCCGAGGGCGCGCGCGAATTCCGCGCCTTCCTGATGAGCGACGCTGGCGGAGGCGCCACTCAAGAGTTACGGCTTCTACTAGAATGGCCTCTCATCTAACATGGATTTGCAAGCCATCTGGCTCAGCCTCAAGCTGGCGTCGGCGACTACGGCGATCCTGCTGGTGGTCGGCGGCGCGCTCGCATATTGGATCGCATTTTCGAACCGCCGCTGGAAGTTTCTGGTGGAGGCCGTGGTAGCGATGCCGCTGATTTTGCCGCCCACGGTGCTCGGGTTCTATTTGCTGCTGGCGATGGGGCCGCGCAGCCCGTGGGCGCGGCATATGCCAAGAATCACCGGCGGCATGCTGCCGTTTTCGTTCGCCGGCCTGCTGATTGCGTCGGTGCTCTACAGCCTTCCGTTCACGGTGCAGCCTGTCGCCGCGGCCTTCGCCGCGTGGACCGCAAACTCATCGAGGCCTCCTGGTGCCTGGGCGTCTCGCGCGCTGCGACCTTCCGCCGCGTGGTCGTGCCGCTGGCGCGGGCCGGAATCGGCGCGGGCGCGGTGCTTGAGCTTCGCGCATACGATGGGAGAATTCGGCGTGGTGCTGATGGTGGGCGGCAACATCGCCGGCGTCACGCGCACGGTGTCGATTTCGATTTACGATCAGGTGCAGGCCCTCGATTACGGCGCGGCGTGGCGAACGTCTCTTGCGCTGCTCGGCTTTTCCTTCGCGGCTCTTGCGCTGACCTATGCTTTGCAGCGGGGCGCGCTCGCGAAGCGGCGCTGGGGAATATGGCCGGCGAACTGATCTGCCGTTGCCGCAAGCGCTTCGCCTCGGGATTCGCAATCGATGTCGATTGGATCATTCCGCTCGGACGCCGCGACCGGTCACGGTGCTGTTCGGGCCGTCGGGGGCGGGGAAGACCACGCTGCTTCGGCTGATCGCCGGGCTGGAACGGCCCGATAGCGGCAGTCATCATATTTCGCGGCGAGGAGTGGTTCGGCTCGCGATCGCTCGCGCCGCAACAACGCCGCGCCGGGTTTTTGTTTCAGGACTATGCCCTGTTTCCGCATCTCACGGCCGAGGCGAACGTGGGCTTTCGGAGCGCGCGACCGCAAGCGCGCCGAACGATTGATCCAAGCGTTCGATCTCGAGCAAGCTGCGCGCGCATCTGCCGCGCCAGCTCTCCGGTGGACAACAGCAGCGCGTCGCGCTGGCGCGGGCGCTGGCGGCAGATCCCGCGCTGCTGTCTGCTGGACGAACCGCTCTCGGCGCTCGATGCCGCCTCCGCGCGCCCGCACGCGGCAGGATCTCCGCCGCATGCTGCTCGAAAGCGGCGTGCCGAGCATCGTGGTGACGCACGATCGCGCCGAGGCCATCGCGTTAGGCGATTGGATGGCAGTAATGATCGATGGCACGATCCGCCAGACCGGACCAGTGCGGGACGTTTTCCGGCGTCCCGCCGATCCGCGAGTGGCCGAATCGTTGGGAGTGGAAAACATTCTTCCGGCGAGATTGTTACGCGTCACGGGGGTCTGCTGACCGTCGCTGTGGGATCCGGCGCGTTTCGAATGCGTGGATGGCGGCGAGAGCGGGCGCGGTGCTCGCGTGCATCCGCGCGGAGGATGTCGCCGTGACGCGCGAGGCGCAGCTGGAATCGAGCGCGCGCAATCGAATCGCAGGAACGGTGCGCGAGGTGTCGATCGAAGGGCCGCTTGCGCGTATCGAGATCGATTGCGGATTCCCGTTGGTGGCGCTGGTGACGGCACAATCGGCGGGGGAGTTGGATTTGAGGCCGGGCGAAGCGATCTGCGCGGTGGTGAAGACCACAGCCGTACATGCTACTTTTCTGCAAGAAAAACTGGCCCACGAACATGGCGTCGATGCCCGATGAGTAGAAGCTGCGCACGGCATCGCGCGGCGTGCAGACCAGCGGCTCGCCGAAGAGATTGAACGACGTGTTGTAGAGCACGGGCAGTCCGGTGGCTTTCCCGGCGGCGTGCAGCAGTTTCCAGTAGAGCGGATTCTCGTCGCGATCGACGGTGTGGACGCGCACCAGGTCGTCGGCCAGAATCGCCGCGGCGAATGTCTCGCGATGCGCGCGGCTTCACGCGGCCGACGGTGGCGAGGTAGCGCGCGTTCGGGCCGACTTCGAAATATTCGGAGGCCAGTTCGGCGGGGACCGACGCGGCGAATTTGCGGAACTGCTCGCGGTGCTTGATGAAGATGTTCAGATTCTCGGTGGAGTAGGGATCGAGCGGCGATGCCAGAATGCTGCGGTTGCCCAAGCGCGCGCGGGCCGAACTCCATGCGCCCCTGCATCCACGCGACGATCTTGTTCTCGCTCAACTGGGCCACGGCGGTCTCGATCAGCTCGTCGGTGGTGAGCAGGTAGTGGAAGCGCAGCTTGCAGTTTTCGAGCACCTGTTTGATTTCGGCGGCGCCGAATGCTGGGCCCAAGGCACAGAGTTTCGAGCGGCACGCGCTTCGTCTGTCCGTAAGCGCTGTGCCAGGTGTCGAGCACGGCGCCGAGCGCGGTGCCGGCGTTGCCCGAGACCGGCTGCACGAACACGTTCTGCAGCCGCGCGTTTCGAGCGCGGCGACCAGCAGCGCGTTGAAGCCCAGGCCGCCGGCGAAGCAGAGATTGCTCGCCTTCGCCCGCCATGCGGATCGCCGCGCTTCGATGGCGCTCTGCAAGCCGGCCGCGATGTGCGGGCGCAGCGCATCCGGAATCGCGGCGCCGTCGGGAAGCCCCAGACGTTCGTAGAAGCGCGCGCTGAATCCGCCGTGGCTGAAGCGCTCGGCGGTGAAGTAGGAGCGATCGATGCGCGCGCCATCGCCATCGCGGCAGATGATGTCGCGGAACAGCTCGGTGAAGCGATCGTCGCCGGCGGCGGAGAGCCACTGCACCTTGTGCTCGTCGGCGTTGGCTTCGAAGCCGAGCAGTTCGGTGACGCGCCGTAGAGATCGCCGAGCGAATCGGGATACTGCTCGTTTCGAGCGTGAGGTGCGAGCCCTCGCGCGCGCCAGCGCGCGCCGCAGCGGAAATCGCCGCCGCGGTCGAGCGTCAGCACCGTGGCCTCCTCGAAGGGCGAAGGGTAAAAGGCCGACGCGGCGTGCGCCAGGTGATGCTCCACCACCAGCAGCCGGCTGTCGGGGAAGCTGCGCGCGCAGCTTGCGGATAGAAGTCGGACTCGGGAACGGGGCGCACCACGGCGACGCATCCACCTGTTCCGGCTTGACGCCGGCGAGTTGCAGGCAGGTGGCGATGGAATGCTCCGGCAATCCGCCGTGCCGCCCCAATTCAAGCGCCGGCGGACGAGCTTCGATTCTTCGACCGCCGCGACCAGTTCGCCGTCTTTGAGGATGGCGCGCGGCGGCGTCGCCGAGCATGCCGCCGATTCCGAGAATGATCATTTGGATCTTGCCGCTTCTCGATTTTGGCCCAGGTGTCGCGCAGCGCCACGGTGCGGTTGAAGACCGGCTTGCCGGGCGCGCTATCGGGATCGACGCAGAAATAGCCCAGCCGCTCGAACTGATAGTGGCTGCACGGCGCGCACGTCGCGCAGGCTCGGCTCGAGTTTGCAGCCGGTCAGCACTTCGAGCGAATTCGGATTCAGATTGGCGGTGAAGTCCTGGCCCTCTTCGGTTTCGTTGGGATTCTCGCGCGGTGAAGAGAGTTTCGTAGAGGCGCACTTCGGCGTCGATGGCATGCGCGGCCGAAACCCAATGGATGGTCGATTTCACTTTGCGTCCATCGGGCGCGTTGCCGCCGCGCGTGGCCGGATCGTAGGTGCAGTGGACTTCGATCACTTCGCCCGCGTCGTTCTTCACCACGCCGGTGCAGGTGATGAAGTAGCCGTAGCGCAGGCGCACTTCGCGGCCGGGCGACAGGCGGAAATACTGCTTGGGCGGATCTTCGCGGAAATCGTCCTGCTCGATGTAGAGCACGCGCGAAAACGGGACCTGTGCGCGTGCCGGCGCTTGCGTCTTCGGGATTGTTGACCGCCTCCATCTGTTCCACCTGGCCTTCGGGATAATTGTCGATCACCACGCGCAGCGGGCGCAGCACCGCCATCACGCGCAGCGCGCGCTTGTTCAGGTCCTCGCGGACGTAATATTCGAGCAGGCCGAGTTCGGTGATGCCGTTGGTCTTCGAAACGCCGATGGCGCCGCAGAAATTGCGCAGCGCTTCGGGCGTGTAGCCGCGGCGGCGCATGCCGGAAATGGTGGGCATGCGCGGATCGTCCCAGCCGCGCACGAGTCCGTTCTGCACCAGCTGCAGCAGCTTGCGCTTGCTGAGCAGCGTGTAGGTGAGGTTCAGGCGGTCGAACTCGATCTGCTGCGGATGATAGATGCCGAGCTGCTCGACAGTACCAGTCGTAGAGCGGGCGGTGGTCTTCGAATTCCAGCGTGCAGATGGAGTGCGTGATGCGCTTCGATGGAATCGGATTGGCCGTGCGCGAAGTCGTACATCGGGTAGATGCACCACTCGTTGCCGGTGCGGTGATGCTCGGCGTGCAGGATGCGGTACATCACCGGGTCGCGCATGTTGAGGTTGGGCGACGCCATGTCGATTTTGGCGCGCAGGGTGCGCGAGCCATCGGGAAACTCGCCGGCCTTCATGCGCGCGAACAGATCGAGATTCTCTTCGACGGAGCGGTTGCGATAGGGGCTCTCCTTGCCCGGCTCGGTGAGCGTGCCGCGCTACTTGCGCACTTCCTCGGCGCGTCAGATCGCAGACGTAGGCTTTGCCGGCTTGGATCAGTTGCACGGCCCATTCGTAGAGCTGGCCGAAATAATCGGAGGCGTAGAAGACGCGGTCTTCCCACTCGAAGCCCAGCCAGCGGACGTCGTCCATGATGGAATCGACGTACTCGGTCTCTTCCTTCGAGGGATTGGTATCGTCGAAGCGCAGATTGGTCTTGCCGCCGAACTCGGCCGCCAGTCCGAAATTGAGGCAGATGGATTTGGCGTGGCCGATGTGCAGATAGCCGTTGGGCTCGGGAGGAAAGCGCGTGTGCACGCGGCCGTCGTACTTGTTGGTGTGCAGGTCTTCGAGGATGATGTCGCGGATGAAATTGGAGGGTCCGCCCGCCGGCGATTTGATGCGCCGTGGCGTATCGGGGTTGGAAGGATTCATAGCGATTTCAATTTTTCCAATGGCCCGGTCGATGCGCTCGAGCAGAGATCTCGCGGCCCAGCACTTCCAGCGTGTCAAACAGCGGCGGCGCGTTCTTGCGGCCGCACACCGCCACGCGGATGGGTTGGAACATCTGGCCGGCCTTGATGCCCAGTTCGTCGGCGGCCGCGCGCAGCGCGGCTTCCAGGCCGTCGTGCGTGAATGCCGGCGGCGCAGAGCACTTCGCGGCCGCGTTTCGAGCGCGCGCAGCGCCATGGCGGCATCGCCTTTTTGCGGAATCAGCTCGGCGGTGTCGTAGGGCGCAAGTTCGTCGACGAAGAAGAAATCGGCCACGGTGAGGACGTCGCGCAGCAGCTTGATGCGCTCCTGGATCAGCGGCGTGATTTGCGCGCATTTTCTCGGCGGGATCGCTGAATCCGGCCGCTGCAACCACGGGCAGCAGGCGCTCGGCGAGTTCTGCCGACCGGCATGGTGCGGATGTGCTCGGCGTTCAGCCACGACGGCCTTGGGATCGAACGGGTCTTCCTCGGTGAAATTCACCACGGCGTTGCTGCGGTTGATGCCTTCGAAGCGAGAACGCGTCGATCAGTTCCTGGCGCGACATCTCTTCGCGATCGTTCTTGGGCGACCAGCCCAGCAGGCAGAGGAAATTGATGAAGGCTTGCGGGCAGAAATCCGGCGTCGCGATAGGTGGTGACGCTGACCACGGGGCCGTGCTTGCGCTTGGAAAGCTTGGCGCCATCGGGCGCGACCAGCAGCGGCAGGTGCGCGAACTCGCGGCGGCGTCGACGCCCGCGGCTTCGAAGATCAGCACGTGCTTGAAGGTGTTGGTGAGATGATCCTGGCCGCGGATGATGTGGCTGATGCGAAGATCGGCATCGTCGGCGCAGGAGCCAGGTGATAGGTCGGCATGCCGTCGCTGCGCAGCAGCGCGAAGTCTTCGATATCGGCGGTGGCTTTGGATTGCTCGCCGTAGACGCGCGTCGTGGAAGCGCACCTGGCGTTCGCGTGTCGCGCGGCACGCGGAAGCGCAGCACGAACGGCTCGCCGGCGGCGGCGCGGCGGTCGCTTTCCTCGCGCGACATCTCGCGCATTCCGGCATTGAAACAGCCAGGGGCCATGCGCGCCGGATTTTTCGCATCTCGCCGCGTATGCGCGGGCGTGAAATCGCGATACGCCAGGCCTTTCTGCAAGATTGCCTCCGCCACTTGACGGTGCAGCGCGAGGCGTTCCGACTGCCGGTACTGTTCGTCCCAACCCAGACCGAGCCAGTCGAGGCCGTCGAAGATGGAATCGAGCGAGGCCTGGGTGTTGCGCTCGACATCGGTGTCGTCGATGCGCAGAATCATCGTGCCGCCGTTGTGGCGGGCGTAGAGCCAATTGAAAATGAAGGTGCGCGCGCTCCCGATGTGCAGAAAGCCCGTCGGAGAGGGCGCAAAGCGGACTCGAATCATGGAAATGCCAGTATAACGTGTGGCAGGTATTCAGCTTCTCGGGAGGGAGGATAATGACCCTGGTTGAGAATCTCCGCGAGATGTTTTTGAGCGGCCGCGTTCAGTTGCTAGCGCGCTTGCGTCGGCTTACCCCGAATCAAGTAGCGTCTTACGAGCCAAGCGTGCTCGCCGGTTTCCATGCTGCCGAGGAATGCGTTGTTTTGCATGAGCATGGCCGATTTCACCCCTTGCAAAATGCGCCCCAGCCGAAATGCCCGCGCCCTCCTCTCCTTCTTTGGAGAGCCGCATCGGGGTCAGCTCTGGATTGTCTTCCGCCATGCGAATCAGATGCACCAGCTAAGTCTCGTGCAGCGCGGAAACCAGCGAGACGCCGCACTTTCTTGAGCGTGTCGTAGACCGCGCAAACGGGTTTGCGAGACGGCATCGAAGGATGTAGCTTGCCCGGATTCGCGGAGCATGGCAAACTAACCGCTGGCCACTAACTCTTGGCCCGCCGCGGCGTCCAAGCGGCAAGGGAAGTTCCATGCGATCCGTAATTGTGACTCTGCTGTTGATTTCGCCTCTTCTGCGCGCCCAGACCGCGGAACAGAAGCCTACATTCGCGGTTGCGTCCATCAAGCTCGATCCCAAGGCCGACGGAGCGGATTCGGAACCGGGCCCCGGGCTTCTTCGCGCGCAGATGACGCTCGTGCGCTTTATTGCCATGGCTTACGATGTCAAGCCATACCAGGTAACTGGCGGACCGAACTGGATCGATATGGAGCATTACGACATTCTCGCCAAACTGGAACATGCCGGCGAGGAGGCGCTACCTCCGGACAGCACGCCGCGCCAGCGGGCCGACGCCAATAGCGAACGCCTGCGCCTGGCGCTCCAAGGCCTTCTCGACGAACACTTTCAGCTCAAGTTCCACCGGGAAACGAAAGAGATGCCTTGCTATGCCCTGACGGTCGCAAAGGGCGGATTCAAATTACAGGAAAGCCCGAACAAGGGCGAACACGGAACGAACTCGAAGGGCAAGGGAAACGAACGGACCCTCGTTGCGACCGGCATCGATATGGGAAGGTTGGTGGCGTTCCTCGCTCGGCAGGTCGATCGGCCTGTCGTTGACATGACCCACATCCTGGGCCTCTACGATTTCACGTTGGCATGGACGCCAGACGATCTGAAGGCCGCCGGCGCGGCGGATCAGCCCGCGCTTCCATCTCTTTTCACCGCCCTTCAGGAGAAGCTCGGCCTCAAGCTCGAATCGCAAAAGGCGCCCGTCGAACTTCTCGTGATCGATAGCGCGGAGCGGCCTTCGGAGAATTGATGAAAATGCGCTCGCTAATTTTCGCTTTGCTTCTCAGCTCGCCCGCCCCTTGGGCTCAAACCGAACCGAAGCCGGTATTCGAGGCGGCATCTATCAAGATGTCCCGTGCGACGGGCGGATCCGGACACTCCGACGAGAACGACGATCCAGGTCTGCTTCGCGGCTCCATGACGCTTAAAAGCTATATCATGACCGCCTACGATGTGAAGCCGTATCAAGTGATTGGCGGCCCAAACTGGGTCGACGAGTCCACTTACGATATTGTGGCCAAACTGGAGCGCTCGGGCGACAACCCCGCCGCGGCCGGTGAACCGCAAGTTCACGTTGCGCTGCAAGCGCTTCTTGCAGACCGCTTCCAATTGAAGATCCACCACGAAGCGAAAGAGATCCCCGCTTATGCCTTGACAGTTACGAAAGGCGGCTTCAAGTTAAAGGAAACATCTGAAACCACCGGATGCGGAACGAGTTCCAAAGGCAGCGGGACAGGTATCAATTTCAGGGCGACCTGCGCCGACATGACGGGATTCGCGAGCTCGCTTGCACGACGGATGGGCCGGCCCGTTTCGGACGAGACCCACCTGCAAGGCTTGTACACTTTCACCCTGGAATGGACGCCCGACGATCTCAAGACTGGCGCTTCTCGGGACCAGCCGACGCTGCCCTCCCTCTTCACGGTCCTCCAGGAAAAACTTGGCCTAAAGCTGGAGGCACGAAAGGTCCCGGTGGATATCATCGTAGTCGATAGTGCGGACCGGCCTTCGGAGAATTGACTAACCCGCACGGCGTGGCATGATGAAAGTCATGACGCGCCGTTCGCTTCTGATCGCCGGCGGACTCGTCCCCACACTACGGCGTCCACTGACGGGGCAGGCGTCTCCGCACGATTACCCGGCGCATCCCATTCCGCTTACCCAGGTCGAGATTCACGATGAGTTCTGGGCGCCGCGTATTGAGGCCAACCGCACCGTTTCCATCTGGCACTGTTTCGAGCGGATGAAGGACGCCGGCGATTTCGGGCTCTCGAAGTTGATCGAAGGGGCGGCATACATGCTCGCCAAGCAACCAGATGATCGACTGCGCGATTACGCCAACCAGCGCATCGCCGATTTGCTTGAGAGATTGGCGCCGCGCATCGCCGATCCAGACCGCGCCGTGCGTATATCCGGACACTTTCTCGAAGCGGCGGCCGCGTGGCATCGCTGCACTGGCGACCGCCGTATGTTGGACGCCGCCATTCGCGACGGCGATTCCATCCTCACGGCTTACGGCCCCGGCAAGAGGACTTACATCTCCGAACACGAGGGTCAGAAGATCGGGCTGGTGGCGCTATATCGCGCCACCGGCGACCCGAAGTATTGGCAACTGGCGAAGTTCTTTCTTGACCAGCGCGGCCGCGACGATTATCCGCGCCGCGGCGAATATGCGCTAGACCGCACTTACGCGCAGGATCACGCGCCAGTAGTCAAACAGACGGAGGCCGTAGGACATTGCGTCCGCGCCACGTTCCTCTACATTGCGCTGGCCGATCTCGCCGGGCTCACAGGCTCCGGCGATTACGAACGGGCGCTACGGCGAATCTGGGAGGACGCGACTTACCGCAAGATGTATGTCACGGGCGGCATCGGTTCCATTCGCTTCCACGAACAGTTCGGCGCGCCTTACGAATTGCCCAACCTAAGCGCATGGAACGAGACTTGCGCCGCTTACGGAAACATTGTGTGGAACCACCGCATGTTTCTGCTTTACGAAGACGCGGCGTATATAGACGTGATGGAGCGCGTACTCTATAACTCGTTCGCAGCGGGCGTTTCGCTGAAGGGCGACCGGTTCTTCTATCAGAATCCGTTGAAATCGTTCGGTAACTACGAGCGCTTCGAGTGGATCAACACGCCATGCTGTCCGCCGAACGTGGTGCGCCTGATGGCGTCTCTCGGTAACTATATCTACGCCCAATCTCCCACGGCAACTTACGTCAACTTATATGTAGCGAGCACGGTGACCATCGACGGCGTAAAGATCGCGCAAGAGACGCGCTACCCGCTTGACGGCGATATCACCATCCGCGTGGACCCGCCCGCGCCGAAGATATTCACACTCGCGCTACGGATCCCTGGTTGGACGCAGAATACGTGCCGTGCCGGGACTGTATGACTTCATCGATTTTGCCGCCTCGCAGCCCGCGATCATCGTAAACGGCTGGGCGCAGCGCTTGGAGTTGCAGCGCGGGTACCTGCATATCGACCGGGAATGGAAGCCAGGCGATCGTATCGAAATGCATCTGCCGATGCCGCCGCGCCATTTGCGCGCCAACGGTCTGGCGAAGGAGGATCTGGAGCGTGTGGCGATCCAGCGCGGTCCGCTGGTCTTCTGTCTGGAGTGGCCGGATAACGACGGCCACGCCCTTAACTTCCTGATGCCAGCGGGCGCAGCGCTCAAGAGCGAATTCGACCCTGACCGGATGGGTGGCATTCAAACGATCACAGGCAACGCTACTGCCTTGGGCTTCGGGCTGCGCACATTCACCGCGATTCCTTATTACGCCTGGGCCAACCGGGGCATGGGAGAGATGCAGGTGTGGATCGGCCGCGGCATCAAAGAGGCATGGTGGGATCCAAAGCCGCCTGAACCGATCGCGCGAGTGACCGCATCCGCGGAGTTGCCCAAAGCCGTGACTGGTTATAACGATCAGAACGACGACCTGCGCGCTGTGTTCGATGGCGCAGACCCGATCAGTTCGGCGGACGAATCGTCAGCCTATTTCCGCGTGCGGCCGGCCGCGGGCGAGGAGGCTTGGATCGAGTACGAATTTCGCCGGCCTACGCAAGTCTCGTCCGTGCAGGTCTATTTTTACGATGACCGGCGCTTCTGTCGCCTGCCCGGGGCGTGGCGCGTCCTCTTCAAGGATGGCGAGGCATGGCGGCGAGTTGCGAATCGCGGCGGCTATGCGGTGGCGAAGGACCGGTTCAACGCCGTGCAATTCGAGCCAGTCACTACAGTAGGTCTACGTCTGGAGATCGAGCCACAGACGGTGCAATATAAGTCGGGGCAAATTGGGCCGCCCGATGCGATGTTTCTCAGTCAGGACATTGCATGGCGCGAAGCCGGAGTCCTGGAGTGGCGGGTGGGATAGGCTTTCTCTTGGCTGTCGAGAATGCTAAGATGACCTGCCAGAAACCAGAGTGACAGGGATGAGTATGACGAGACTCGAGTTTTGTGCCTTGATGGCGCTTGCGGTACCGGCGCTGGCCGCAGCGCCGCCGACATACAACTAAAGATATCGCTCCCATTCTGAACACCCAGTGCGCGCTGTGCCACCGCCCTGGAGAAGTAGCGCCGTTTTCGCTGCTCAACTATCAGGATGCCGCGAAACGCGCCGCGCTGATCGTGAACGTGACCCAGAAGCGCTTGATGCCGCCGTGGAAACCGGAGGCGGGGTTCGGCAAATTCCAGCATGAACGGCGTCTTTCCGACGAGCAGATCGCGCTGCTTGACGCGTGGGCCAAGGCCGGCGCGCCAGAAGGCAATCCCAAGGACAAGCCGCCCGCGCCTTCCTTCGCGGCTGACTGGCAGGGAGGCGAGCCCACGGCGGTAGTCAAGACGGGTCACGGATTCGACGTCCCTGCCGATGGCCCCGACCTTTATCAGTGCTTCGTGATCCCGCTCAACAACGAGCAGGAATCCTACATTCAGACCGCCGAGTTCCGGCCCGGCAACCCAAGCGTGGTTCACCACGGCATCATTTATATTGATGAAAGCGGCGGTGGGCGCAAGCTAGCCGCCAGTTCCCCGGATGGCAGCTATTCCTGCTTCGGCGGACCGCGCGTCAACGCCACCCTGCTTGACGGATGGGCGCCAGGCACGTTGACGCCGCCGGGCGATCCGCAGCTTTCCATACCCGTCAAGAAGGACGCCGACCTCCTTGTGCAACTTCATTACCACCCTTCCGGGAAGCCGGAGACGGACATCTCGTCGATCGGAATCACTTACTCCGGGCCTCCCAGCAAAGGCCGCCTGACCTATATCCTGTCGGATGAGGATATCGACATTGCGCCGGGAGACTCCCGCTATGTGGTTCACCACTCGCTGCGATTGACTTACGACGTGCAACTCTTTTCCATCTATCCCACGCTCACTGGCTTGGCAAGGATCTGAAGGTGGACGCGCGCTACCCCAATGGCGAGACCTCGCGCCTGGTATGGATCAAGGATTAGGACTTCAACTGGCAGGGTGGATACCGCTACGAAACGCCGGTTCAACTTCCGAAGGGAACGCGCATCGAACTGCAATACACCTACGACAATTCGGAAAAAACCCGCACAACCCGTCGAATCCGCCCGTCCGCGTGAAGTACGGTGAACAGACGAACGACGAAATGGCGGTGGCGCTGTTCACCTTCGTCCTGCCGTCGCCGGCGGACGTGGCTCCCTTCCGCCGCGATACGCGCCTGGGGATCATCGAGGACATCCTCGCCGGTGACGATTACACTAAGCTGCGAGGGCGCATTCCCGGCTACAATGCCGCGCGGACCGACCAACTGGTGAAACAGTACGACTAGAACGGCGATGGCAAACTTGATGCAGAGGAAGGGGCAGCTCTCATGGAGTTCATCCGGGGACTCATTAAGTAGGAGGCGGCGGCGCCCAGCGTTGCGCGGCGCCTACGCGGCAAGGTTCAAATCCTGCTCCCAAGGATGTTCCTTTTCACCGTGCCAAGCATTCACAGGTGTAGCGGGCGCCACTCGTTGTTGGGGCCTTCAACATCCGCTAGAATAATGTCTTACGGTCTGGAGAGTTAGCTGCTTCTGGTCAATTCCGAATGAACTTTTTCCGGGGAAATCGTCTGGCGGCCCGTGTGGGCTGCCTCTGTCTGGCAGCGGCTGGACTCTGGGGCCAAGGGCAACAAACTCCGCCTCAAACTCCGCCCGCGCAGACTCCCCCACAAACGCCGCCGGGCCAGACTCCGCCCGCGCAAACCACGGCGCGGCCCGCGAATCCGTTTGAGAACGCGCCTCGAACTCCACAGCAACAGCAGCCAATCCAGAACGCGCCGATCGAAGCGCAGCCGACGCCGGCGCCGCAGTTGAAGCCCGGGCAACTCTTCATCGATTCGGTAGAGGTTCGTGGGTCGCGCCGTGTTCCATCCGAGACGCTCAAGGCGCTTCTGGCCACCAAAGCCGGCGACATTTACGACGAAGAGCTTCTCCGCCGCGACTTCATGACCCTGTGGAACCAGGGGCGGTTCGATGATATCCGCCTCGAAGTGGAACCTGGGGAGCGCCCACAATCGGTCCATGTCACCTTCGTCATCACGGAGCGCCGCGTCATCCGCACCATCCATTACAGCGGCATCCATACGGTTACGGAATCGGAAATCCTCGATCGCTTCAAGGAGCGTAAAGTCGGCTTGGTGGTGGAGTCGCAATACGACGCCAATAGGATTCAACACGCCGCCAACGTGCTGAAGGAATTTCTCTCCGAGCGCGGGCGGCAGTACGCGACGGTCGATCCGCAGATCGAGCAGATTCCGCCTTCCTCGCTCGCGCTTACGTTTAATGTCAACGAAGGTCCCAAGGTAAAGGTCGGAACCATCACGATCACCGGCAACCACGCGTTCAGCCAGCGGTGGGTGATCGACGCGATGAAGAATCTGCACCCATACGGCATCCCGCATTCCATTTTCTTCGAGAACATGTTCGCCAAGACTTACGACGCCGCGAAGCTCGATGAAGACGGCGAGCGCATTCGTCAAGCCTACACCGATCATGGGTACTTTCAGGCCAAGTCGCTCGAACCTACGGTGAACATCGTTCCGCGCGGCGGCAAGGGCTGGCGGCTGCCCATCATCAAGATGGAATCACCCGGCATCTTCGCCGATATTGTGCAGCCGGTGGAAGAAGGCCGCCTCTATCACCTGCATGCCATGAAGTTCGAGGGCGTGAAGCTTTTCAAGACGCCCGACGCGCTGATGCGGCCTCTGTTCGGCATGGGTCCGGGCGACGTCTTCCAGACCGACAAGCTGCGCAAGGGCATCGAGAACCTGCGCAACCTCTATGGCAAGTTCGGATACATCGATTTCGTGCCGGAGCCGATCGTTCGATTTCATTCCCAACACCGACCAGGTGGATCTCACCATCACCGCCGATGAAGGCAAGCAGTTCTTCGTGCGCCGCATCGATTTCTCCGGCAACACCACCACGCGCGATAAGGTTATCCGCCGCGAGATCCTGCTGGACGAAGGCGACATGTTCAACAGCAGTCTGTGGGATCTCAGCATTCTGCGCCTGAACCAGCTCGGATATTTCGAAGTGCTGAAGAAGGAAGACGCGGCCGACATCCACAAGAACATCGGATCGAATACGGTGGATATCACGCTGAAGGTGAAGGAGCGCGGCAAGAATTCGATCGGCTTGAACGGCGGCGTCTCGGGCATCGCCGGCAGCTTCGTCGGATTCAATTACTCCACCAACAACTTCCTCGGGTTGGGCGAGACGCTCTCGCTGGGATCGCAGTTGGGCACCCTCCAGCGCAACGTCACGCTTGGGATTCACCGAGCCCTATCTGCTCGATCATCCGATTCAAACGGGCTTCACGGTCTACCTCAACCGCTTCGACTTCAACCAGGGCCGCGAAGCCTCCATTCTGGCGGGGCAGAACCTGATTCCGCTGTATAATTCGCTGGGCTCGCAGAACCTGCTGAATTACGTTCAGAACAGCCACGGGTTCAACGTATTCGCCAGCTACCAGCTGCACCGCAGTTTTTGGCGCACCGGCATCACGTACGGATACGATATTTCGCACATCGAGACGGAGACCACGGCCGCCACCAACTATTTCCAGTACCTCAATTTCAGCGGCGTTTACGGACCGAATGCGCTCAACGGCATCAAGACCAGCACGATCACGCCGTCGCTAACTTATAACACCGTCAACCATCCCATTAATCCGACCGGCGGCAAGAGCATCTTCTTCAGCCTCGCATTCGCGGGCAGCGCGCTCGGCGGCAACGTGAACACGGTGCAGCCCCACGGTGGAGGTGAAGTACTTCCATCCTTCGCCCATCAACAAGACGCACGTGCTGGCGTTCCGCGCCCTCTCGCTGGCTGATCACGGGATATGGCGGCAAGGAAGTGCCGCCGTTTTCGCGCTCGTTCATGGGCGGCGAGCAGGATGTCCGCGGATTCGAGATTTGGGGCATCACGCCCATCGCGTTCATCGCGTCGAGCGCGTCGGTCACCGTGCTGAACTCCGACGGCAGCGCGCGTACGCAGAAAACGGTGAGCGGCGGAGTGCTGACGGCCACTCCGGTGACGATGCAGATTCCGACTTATCAGCTCATCACGCCGGGCGGGGATTTCCAGGCGGTCACCAATTTCGAGTACCGCATTCCCATCGTCGGCCCGGTGACGCTGGCGATATTCGCCGATGCGGGCCTGAACCGGATTCTGCGGCCCGACCAGCTTACGATGGATCCCGCTCGCGTGCAGGATTTGAACTTGCAATTCCCGCAGGCCGGTTTCAGCGGCAAGGTGCAGATTGCGCCCGGCACCGAGAAACCGCGCGCTTCCACGGGACTCGAAATTCAGGTGCTGTTGCCCGTGGTGAACGCGCCGTTTCGCGTTTATTTCGCCTATAATCCCTCTGAGGGTGGCGGAGAATTTACAACCGCCCATCGTGGCGGACCGCGCGTCCTTCCCGAACGCGGCGACATTTAATAATGCGATAGCCAGCTTTGGCCAGGCGTATCCTTTCGATGAACGGCGGACGCTGTTCCGCTTCACGGTGGGAAGGACGTTTTGAGCGCGGCAGGCTGAAGGCCTGGACTTCGCAGGTATAATGGAATTTAACGTTTAGGAGTTTTCGCTTGAAGAAGAATTTTGTAACAGTAGCTATTTCGCTTGGATTCGCCGCGATGGCGCACGCACAGGGCGCATCGGCCCAAGCGGCCAACACGAACCGTCCCGCCCCGCCTACAGCCGCCCATCCACCGGCCGGCAATGTCACCCTTCCCACCAAGATTGCTGTGATCGACATACAGGTGGCGATCATGAACACCAAGGAGGGTTCGGCGGCCGCCGCCGCTCTACAGGTGAAGTATCAGCCGAAAAAGGATGAGTTCGATAAGCGGCAACGCGACATCCAGGCGATTCAGGATCAGGTGAAAAAGGGCGCCGCGACCATGAGCGACGATGCCAAGGCGAAGCTTGAGCGCGACATCGATTCGAAGACCAAATCGCTGCAGCGCGACACGCAGGAAGTCAGCGACGACTACGAGCAGGACATGGGCAAGGTCTTCCAGGAACTCGGCAACAAGATGCTGCAGATCATCGAGCAGTACTCGTATCAAAACGGGTACGCGGCGGTATTGGATGTGAGCAATCGGCAGACGTCCCCTGTGCTCTGGGCCGCTCCTTCGAGCAACATCACCGCGGATATTATCAAGCTCTACGATCAGGCTCACCCGGCCGCCTCCGGCGCCGCCGCGCCGAAGCCGTCTGCCCCAGCAGTTCCTAAACCCGTGCCGCCTCAGTTAAGAAGTAGGCCATACCGCAGGAGTGAACCGGCGGCGTAGACCGCCGGCGCCACAAAACACTGCCCATCTCTACGAGGACGCGGCCTGCGCCACGTCCAGTTTCATCTTGCGCGCGATCAAGAAGGCCAGCTCGATCGACTGCTCGTAATTGAGCCGCGGGTCGACTTGCGATTCGTACGCGCGCGCCAGATCCTCTTCGCCCGGGCCGCGCGAGCCGCCGATACATTCGGTCACGTTTTCGCCCGTCAATTCGATGTGGACGCCGCCGAGCTGGGACCCCATCCGGCGGTGGATGTCGAAGGCCTGCTCGACCTCGGAGTAGATATCCTCGAAATTGCGGGTCTTGACGCCGGAAGGCGTGGTGTGCGTGTTGCCGTGCATGGCGTCGCAGATCCACAGGACGCGTCCGCCTTCGGCGCGGACTGTCTCAATCAGCTGCGGTAGGCCATCGGCGATGCGCTTCACGCCGAGACGGTGGATCAAGGTGAGCCGTCCGGGCGCGCGGTCGGGATCGAGCAGTTCGAACCAGCGGGCGATGGTTTCGCGGCTGGTCTTGCCATCCACTTTTATGGCGATGGGGTTCTCGATGCCGCGCATGAATTCGACGTGGGCGCCATCGGGATGATTGGTGCGCAGGCCGACCCACGGCAAATGCGCGGTCAGGTTGAAATAGCCGGGGCGGCGCGGCACGGTGCGCGTCTGCGCCTCCTCGTAGCCCAGATGCAGGGCTTCGTGCGACGTGAAGAATTCGATGCGGTCGCTTTCGCCGGCGCGCACGCCGAGCACGTTCTCCATGAAGCGCAGGGATTCGCCGATGGTTTCGACCATGCGGTGATATTCGAGGCGGTGCGGCGAATCTCGCACCCAATCGAGGTCGAAGTATTCGGGATGGTGCAGGTCGGCGAATCCGCCCTTGACCAGCGCGCGAATGAAGTTGAGGGTTAGCGCCGCGCGTTCGTAGCCGCGCAGCAGGAGCTGCGGATCGGGCGTGCGCGCCTCCGCGGTGAACTCGGGGCTGTTGATGTTGTCGCCGCGGTAACAGGGGAGCTCCACGCCGTTGCGCGTCTCCGTGTCGGCCGAACGGGGCTTGGCGTACTGGCCGGCGAACCGGCCGATGCGAATGACAGGGCGGCCGCCCCGACCACCAGCACCAGGCTCATCTGCACCAGCACCTTGAGCATGTTGGCGATGCGTGCGCGGCGTGCAATCGGCGAAGCGTTCGGCGCAATCGCCGCCCTGCAGCACGAAGCGCTTGCCGTCGGCGGCTTCGGCGAGTTGGGCGCGGAGTTGCAAGACTTCCCAACTGGTAACGAGCGGCGGAAGCTGGCGGAGTTCGGCAAGGGCGCGAGGCGACCGCGGTTTGATCGGGATAGTCGGGCTGCTGCAGGGCTTGGCGCTGACGCCAAGAATCGGGAGTCCAGAGCATGAAATCTTAAGCTAACACGGTGCGGAATGGAACCAAGACTGCTAGCATGATCGCAGACATGACTGAAACCATGCAGGTGGCCTGTAGCAATTGCGGCGCGAGCAACCGGGTGGCGCTCGACAAGCTTCAACCGGGGCGCGTGCCAGTCTGTGGACGATGCAAGATGGCGCTCCCGTTGGGCGCGGAGCCCGCTGTAGTTACGGATGGTACGTTTTCCGAGCGGGTGGAGCAGTCGCCGCTGCCGGTGCTGGTGGATTTTTGGGCGCCGTGGTGCGGTCCATGTCGAATACTCGGCCCGATAGTCGACGAGTTGGCGGAGGAGTTCTCAGGGCGAATACGCGTCGCCAAGATGAATGTGGACGATAACCCCGCGACGGCATCGCGTTTCGATATCCGCGGCATTCCAGCGCTGGTCTTGTTCCGCGCGGGCAGGGAGGCCGGAAGGCAGGTTGGCGCTCAACCCAAATCCGAACTGCGGAGATGGATCGAACGCGCGATTGAGTGAGGTGCCGCGCCGATTCTACCGAATCTGGACCAGGTCGCTGGTTTGTTGGGGGGTGGGCTGCAGGTTTTGCTCGCCGCGCCAGAAATCGATGTAAGAAATCTGGTGCACGCAGGCAACTGTGCAGCGCGGGGCGCAGCTCTTGGCGGTGTAGTACTCGCGCCGGACGTCCTCGAGCGTGTATTCCATCAGCGGCTTGGCGGGATAGCCGCGTTGCTGCGAGCAATAGTGCACCAGACCGTCTTCGCAGATGTATAAGTATCGCGCGCCTGCGCGGCAGCGCCAGTTGTTTTCCTTGCCGTGCGCGATGTTGTCCTGGAAATAATTGATTCGCGCATAGCTCGCCTTTTCCATGGCGCGCATCTGAGTGTAGACCTCGCGCTCTGCGCCGCCGAGCGGCCGAAGCTGGCCGTCGCCATCGTGGATAATGCCAACGGTAGAAGTGAAACCCAATTCCAGCGCGCGCTTAGCGACGACCAATGCATCGTGCGGATCTTTGATCCCGCCGCCTACTACGGAGTTGATGTTGACGTGGAACAGGGCATGTTCAGACAGGAGCTGCAGCTTTTTGTCGAGCACCTTGAGGCTCTTTTTCGAAACCTCGTCGGGCATGATGTTGTCAATCGAGATCTGCAGATGGTCGAGCCCGGCGTCGTTGAGGCGCTTGATACGGTCGGCCACCAGCAGATATCCGTTGGTGATCATGCCGGCGATCATCCCGCGGCGGCGGATACGGCCGACGATCAGATCAAGATCGGGATGCAGCAGCGGTTCCCCGCCGCTGATGGTGATGATGTTCGTCCCCATATCGGCCAGATGGTCGAGCCGTTGGTACATGGTTTCGATGGGCACGGGCTTCGATACATCGTCGTATTCGTTGCAGTAGCCGCAGGCCAGGTTGCAGCGGCGCATGGGGATCACGTGCGCCAGCACGGGGTGATCCGTGGAAGCCAGTCCCTTGAGGATCATGCCCCATTCGCGGACGCGCCGGTGAACGCTCCTCCAGGTGCGTCGAAGCTTGAGCGAAGACCCTTGCATCACAGTCAAGAGCCTTTATTACAACATACTTGCGAGGATTTGTTGGCAGCGCGAGGCCGCGATTGGCGCCTATTGCGGGTTGAACGGACGTGAAGGGGAATCGAGCGCTTCGCGCACGGCGGAGGCCAGCGCGTCGGGCATCAGCGGCTTGCGTAAGAAACGGCGGACGGCCGAGCAGGCGATCGATACCGGAGAACTGCGCATCGGGGTAGCCGGACATGAACACCAGAGGCAGGTCCGGGCGTAGAGCAAGGAGACGGTCGGCCAACTCGGGGCCTCCCATTTTGGGCATGATCACGTCGGTAAGCACGAGTTGAATCCCGGCCCCGCTCTCGCGAAACAGGGCAAGAGCCTGTTCGCCATCGGCGGCCTCCAGCACCTGGTAGCCGCGCATGCGCAGTACTTGACGTGAGAAGGCGGCGGACGCTCTCTTCGTCTTCGACGACGAGGACCGTCTCCGCGCCCCGTTCGGGGAGGCGCGGCGATCGGGCTTGGTATCGACGATCTCGCACGCGGTCGTGTACACGCGGCAGACAAACGTGAAAAATAGAGCCTGCGCCGGGGTCGCTGGAAGCCCATACGGCGCCTCCACGGCGGCGGACGATTTGACGAACCGTGCTCAGCCCGAGGCCGGCTCCTTTACCGATGGGTTTGGTGGTGAAAAACGGATCGAAGAGATGCGGCATGACCGCGGCATCGATGCCCTGGCCCGTATCGGCGACTCGCAGCGTGGCGCAGGGACCGGCCGCCATTTCGAGAGCTGACGCCGCCGCCTCATCCAACATGCCCTCCACGGTCTCGATTGTGATGATCCCACCGGCAGGCATGGCGTCGCGCGCATTCAGCAAGAGGTTCATCACGACTTGGTCCATCTCGACCGGATCGGCGAAGACCTGACATGGGCCGGGAGCGAGATTGAGCCGAACCTCGATGGTTTCGCCGATGATGGGGCGAAGCATCCTCTCCATATCAGTTACAAGGGTATTCAGAGCGATGGGTTTTGGCTTCGCGGTTTGATCACGGGTGAACTGGAGGAATTGCGCGATCAATGTGCGCGCCCCGGTTGGAGGCGCGGCGGATCTCTTCAAGCTCGCCCCGGGCCTGTGCCGGCGGCGTCAGCGCGCCCCAGAAGGATTTCCGTGTAGCCGGAAATCAAAGTGAGGATATTGGCGAAATCGTGGGCGATGCCACTGGCAAGACGACCGACGGTCTCCAATCTGGAAGCGCGATTGGATTCAGGCGCGATCTGCGCGCCGTCAATCGGCTGCATATCGCTCCGCACCGACTTTGGGGATCGCCGCCACACTAACTCTCCCGTCTTCAAATGCAATTGTAAGGCCAGCCGATTGTCAGGTATTAAAACATTGAAAAATAAGCATTTCGAATGAGCATTCGACGGCAGGCGCGAAAAGACGAAGCGGTGCAGACAACATTTTGGCCTGGAAATGTCTACGCGATTCTTCCGCTGAGCAAGCCCGCAGCGGTGGGAGCGGCGGCTCCTGCGATCCGTGGCGCGGCCCCATTGCCTTCCGGGATGGCGTCGCCTTCGCCCGGCGCGAGGAAGAGGTTGGCGTCGATGCCGTGCTGGCGGGTGTACAGGTCATAGTAGCGGCCGTGCAGGTCGTAGAGGGTTTGGTGCGTTCCGCGCTCCACGATGCGGCCCTCTTCCACGACGAGGATTTGGTCGGCGCGGCGGATGGTGGAGAGGCGGTGCGCGATCACGAACGTGGTGCGGCCCTTCATCAGGTAAGCGAGGCCTTCCTGAATGGCGGCTTCGGATTCGGAATCGAGGCTGGAAGTGGCTTCGTCCAAAATCAGGATGCGCGGATCGGCCAGAATGGCGCGCGCGATGGAGACGCGCTGGCGCTGTCCGCCGGAGAGCTTGACGCCCCGCTCGCCGACGATGGTGTCGTACTTCTTTTCGAAGCGCTCGGCGAATTCGTCAACGCGGGCGATGCGGCAGGCTTCGAGAATCTGCGCTTCGGTGGCGTTGAGGCGGGCGAAGGCGACGTTCTCGCGGATGGTGCCGTCGAAGAGGAATGTGTCCTGCAAGACTACGCCGAGCTGAGTGCGATAGGCGTCTAGACGCACGGCGGAGAGGTCCGCGCCATCCAATAGAATTCTGCCGGCCCCGGGCTCATGGAAGGCGGCGATGAGGCTGATGATGGTGGATTTGCCGGAGCCGGAAGGGCCCACCAGGGCGGTGACGGTTCCGGGCTGGGATTCGAAATTGATGTCGTGCAGGACGGGCTTGCCGGCATCGTAGGCGAAATCGACATGCTCGAAGAGCGACGCGGCCTTCGATGGGGCCGATGGATTGAGTGCGCCGCGGGTCTTCGTCTTCGGGCTTTTCGCGCAGCACTTCCTGAGTGCGGTCGAGCCCGGCGAGGGCTTCGGTGACTTGCGTGCCGATGCCGACCACCTGGAACATGGGCGCGACCAGGAAGGCCATGAAGGCGGTGAACATCATGAAGCCGCCGAGGGTGAGCGTGTGCGCGCGATGATCTGCCGCGCGCCCACGTACATTACGATGGCGCCGACGAAGCCCATCAGCACGGTGGCGGAAAGGCTCATCAGCGAGATGGCGGTGAGGCTGCGGATGCACGTTATCGAGCAGGCGCTGGACGCCGCCGGCGAATACGCGAGCCTCCTCGGCCTCGGCGTGATAGCCCTTGACGACGCGCACGCCGGCCAGCGATTCGGTGAGGCGGCCGGAGACTTCGGCAGTGATCTTGCCGCGCTCGCGGAAAATGGGGCGGATGTTGCTGAATGCCCTGCGCAGGCCGAGCCCGAAACGCTGCGATGAAAAGAAGGGCCAGGCCGGTGAGCAGCGGGCTGATCCACAGCAGCACTGCGAGCGAAAAGACGGCGGTGAGAATGCCGCCGCAGAACTCGACCAAGCCGGTGCCGATAAGATTGCGCACGCCTTCGACGTCGTTCATGATGCGCGAGACCAGCAAGCCGGATTTGTTGGAATCGTAGTAAGCGACCGGGAGGCGGCCGATGTGCTCCTGCACTTTGCGGCGCAATTCGGCGATGAGGCGCTGGGCTTCCTTTGAGAGCACTTGGGTGAGCGTGAACGAAGTAACGCCCTGGATGATGGTGGCGCCGAGCACGGCGAGAATCAGAGGCTCGAGCAGGCCGGTCTGCCCTTTGTTGAGGACGTTATCTACCAGAAATTTGGTGGATGCGGGCAAGACAAGTCCGCAGACGCGGTTGACGATCATCAACGCGAATCCGACTGTGATCAACTTGCGGCGCGGTCGGATGAGTTCCTTGAGGAGAGGCAGAACGCTGCGCAGGTGTTCGGATGTTTTCTTCTTGGGTGCGGCGGGAGACACTACTTTCAGGATAAGGGATGTCGGGCGTGAAGACATCCGCCGAATGGCCGGGTGAGCCTCGCCGATCAGGCTAGGACGGGGCTAAGCCTTTTCGGGGTCCGTGCGCGAGGCCGAATGCTTTTGGCGGTTGCTGGATTCCCGCAACACGAGTTTGGGAGGAATGAAGACGCTCTCGACAGGCAGCGGCTTCTTCGATTCCATGCGCACGGAGAGAAGCTCGGCGGCGCGCTCGCCGATGAGGGCGCTCGATTGATCGACGGTGGAGAGCGGGACGCGAAGCAGATCGGAATAATGCACGTTGCCGGCGCCGATGATGGCGATGTCCTCGGGCACACGCATGCCGAGTTCGAGCGCAGCTTTGATGGCGCCGGCCGCGACAGGATCGTTGTAGCAGAAGACGCCGTCCGGACGGGGATTGTTCTTGAGCAGTTGCAGCATGGCGTCGTAGCCGGTGCTATCGCCGTGCTGTCCGCTCACGATATACTCCTTGCGCACGGGAATCTTGCGCCTGGCGAGCGCGTTGCGGTATCCCTGCAGCCGATCGACGCCGGTGGAGACGTTGGGGCCGCGAATGTGAGCGATGCGTTTGCAGCCGAGACCGATCAGATGGCTGGTGGCGAGTTCGCCGAGGTCTTCGTCCTTGACGCCGACGTAGTTGGCTTCGAGGCCAGGCACCATGCGGTCGATCATCACGTAGGGGGTCTGGCTCTTCTCGAGGAGACGAAAGGTCTCCTCATCGCTCGTACGCTGCGCGGAGGCGATGATGAATCCATCGACCTTGCGGTTGATGAGGTTTTCGACGTGGCGGCTCTCGGCTTCGGCGTTTTCCTCGGTGTTGAGGATCACCACCTGATAGCCGAGGGGCTGGAGCTTGCGCGCGACGCCGCTGGCGACCTCGGCGAAGAAGGAGTGCATCAGGTCGGGCAGCACCAGACCGACGAGGTAGGTGCGGCGGGTGACCATGCTGCGGGCGATCCAATCGGGCTGATAGTTCAGCTCGCGCATGCGCTTGAGGACGCGCTCGCGCGTTTGTTCGCTGATATCGCTATGATTGCGCAGCGCCTTGGAGACGGTCATCTGCGAGACGCCCAGGTCGCGGGCGATATCTTTCATTCGGACGGCCAAGATTCCTCTATTATTGCCTGAACGCGCGTGACCGTATCGCCCGATTTTCGCGCCATGGCGGGTGGATTAACCCGCAAGGTTAGTAGGACTCCCATCGAAAGGCAAAGTATCGTGCCAGTACGTTGGGGCCTTGCAGCAATGCGGACGCAGGTCTACAAAGTGAGTATGACCGCTCCGCTAATGGAAACCAGCACGGCGGAAGACGAACGTCGCGTGGCTCTCCGATGCTTATCAAACTGTGGATGTGTTGGGGAGGGCCGGATGTCAAAACGTGGCTACTGGCGGTTTGGGGGTTGAATATCTCCGACCGCGGGGCAGCGTTCGTTTGCGATCACCGTTGCCGGTAAGAGCTTGCTTCGATCTGGAGCTGCCGAATAGCAGCGCGACTGCGTCAGGAATTATCCGCAACTGCATGCGCTGGGGAACGGGGTGCCGCGTGGGCGTCGAATTCGACGCGAAGGGCTGCACGTCGGCGTAGAGGGCTGGTTGAACAGGAGCATTTCAATCCAGAAATGAGCCTGAGAGTGGAAAGTGATTCCAATACGGAGCGAGCCTGAAGGCCGGTGGCGGAGGCGAGGAAATTCGGGTAAAGTAGAGGCTTGGCGCAATGGAATGCGCCCGCCCTGCTCTGCCGGGCGCGTAGCTCAGTTGGTTAGAGCGCCTGCTTCACACGCAGGAGGCCTGGGGTTCGAGTCCCTACGCGCCCACCATTAGAATCAATAACTTACAGGCAGTTCGGTTGACCTCCTACGGCCCGCGCAGGCGATCAGAAAATTTGAGCCCCGTCGAATCTGCGGTTTAGCCGCCTGGCCGCGACCGGACGAGCGAAACTTTCCGCCCAAAAGGTCGGCTTCTGCTGATTACAGCCTCACGAGACACCGTTGCATCGCGTACTGATCGAGAAAGCGTCGGACTGATGACTGAACCCCGATCAGTCGGCATCCTTCTATCCCCTGGCAAATCACTTAAATAGGTCGCGCAGTGTGCCACTAGTGTGCCTCACCTCAGCGGAGATGTCTCGATTGCACGGATTGCCGTACGTGCAGCCCGGGACGCGGAAAGGTTCGAGCGCTGCTGATCAAAAGCCGCTAAGATGACGGCGCATCGGGTTAGCGACGCCCGTGGTTAGGACGAGGCGGCCAATGTGGAACCGGCGAATAAGCATTGAGGTCACTCGGTCCGGCGTCGAGCAATGAGTTTTTCCATCGTACTGCACTGGCGGCATTCAAGCTTCATGCCGGTAGCCGCGATGAACCCCTGCCCGTTCATATAACGAATCCGGTGACTATCAAGCCAGAGTGCCGGGTGCAGAAGACCGCGTCCGCGAGTGGATTCGGCTGGTAGATCTTGCTGGCGCACCGCTGGGCCGTTCGATGCCGTCATCCAAACTGCAAGCGTCGAAGACGCAACTGCAGTCCTCACCGAGGTCGTGCATCTCGACGGGAGGCGCAACGGCTTGTCGGACGCCGATCGTGAGAAGCTCATCGAGAGCTTCCCGATCGAAAGGGTCTACGCGCCGCTATCGCTACCGATATCTGTCAACGCCAAATAGAAATGTCCTAATCTCTGCCAAGTAGAAATGTCCGGTTTGCGGAGCAAAGCGGAGAGGCCGGGTTTAGAGTGAAAGCATCCGCGAGGGGTCGCGCCCAAGCGGATGCCCAAGGCCGAGGCGACGACGGGGCTGGCTCCGAAGAAAGCATCGGCAACCGACAGCCCTCTGGCGGCGAAGCCGCTGCCAGAGGGTTTTGGTTTGAAGAAGCAATCCGCTACTTTCTTTGGTGAAGTTTCGGCGGAGCGGAGGCCTTGGGCTGAGAAACGCGACAGATAGCCGGGCCGCTTTTGCCCGGCCTACCGAATGGGTTTTGCCGCGGGCGCAGGCAGCGGCGGCAGGAGTCCCGATAGCGCGGCCTTTTCCGGGCTCGTAAAGATAAAATTCTTCATCCACGGGCTTTTCGGACGCGGCGCGCTTGAAGGTTGCGCCTTGGTCTTCCGAGCCTTGGGAGCCGGCGACGCCTTGGGCCGCGGATGACATTCGCTGACCGTCAAATAGCAGCCGCGGAAGCGCACCGCCAGGGACGCGTCGAGACGAACCTCGATTCGCACATCGGCGCCCCGCAGGCCGGTTCGAATATCGCCGCTCGCAATCTGGTAGATCTTGTTGTCGAACTGGATGGTGTAGTCGTTGTTCACTTGCCTGGCTTCGACGTAACTGAGAGACGCCGCCAGTGAGTGAGTCGCGTCCAAGCCGCGGTGCGCATCGTCGGCGCTGGCCGGCACAACGGTCAGCGTCTGGTTCCACCACGGCAGAAACTTCGTTTCCAGATAGGCGTTGGCTTGTTCCAACGTGCGTGCGCCGGCGACGCGCAGACCTTTCACCAGCCGGTCCTGCGCCGTCTGGAAACTGCGCTCCACGCGGCCCTTGGCCTGGGGCGAATGCGCCGCAATCCAAACGATATCCAGTTCCGCCAGCGCGCGGCCGATCTGCGTGGGCGGCAGCGGCTCGCGCTCGTCGCGCGGCAGTTCTTTCTGGTCGCGGGCTATCTTCGGCGCCGTTTGAAACAAGCTCGCCTTGTCCGTGTAGAAGCCGACCGGCCGGCCGTAGCGTTCCAGGTAGCTCCACAGCAGACGCATGCGGCACGCACGCAAGCTGTTCTCTTGGGTGGAATCGTGCATTACGAAACGCGCGTGCACACGGCTGGAGGCGTCGTCGATCATGCCGATCAGATACAGCTTCGGGCCGCGCTCCTCCAGCCAAGCGTGTTCGCTGGTGTCCCACTGCACCAGTTCTCCCACACGCGACCGGCGTTGCCGCCACTGGTGGATCTTCTCGATGCGCTGCGGCTTGGCGCGCCATAGCTTGCCTTCGATCATCCAGTGGCGCACGGTCTCGCGTCCGACATGAATATCGTGCTTGTCGGCCAGATACTCTGCCGCGAGCGTCGGACCGAAGCCGGCATAGACCTCGCGGCCCAGGATCTTTAGCGCCGCCTGTTTCGTCTTCTCGTCCAGTTTGCGGTTGGATCGCCGGCCCCGCAACGCATGCACGACCGCCGCATCGCCCTTGGCCTTGAGCTTCTTCAGCAGCCGGCGAATATGCCGTTCGCTCTGCCCGATCTCTTCGGCCGCTTGCCGCTGCGTGATCAGTCCCTTCTTGGCCTTCTTCAATGCGACCAGCCGGTCGCGGTCCTGTTGCGTCATGAGCAGTGTTCCGGTTTCCACCTCTCCACACTGACCCCGTCAATAGGACATTTCTACTTGGCACGATTAGGACATTATCATTTTGCGCCGACAATCGCTACCGATATCTTGACTTAACCTCGCGGATGGTCGCGCGCTGGCGCGGGAAACATGGCATGAAAACAATAGTCCGACGTCTTCGAAAGCTTGAGGAGAAGGCGGCCTCTCGGGCGTTTATCGTGGCGGGTTGGGTTAGCGTTCTCCGCGAGCGCCGACGGCGGCGCGCTGAAGCGGCTGGCGTGGCCTACGTCGAACCAGTCCGGGTACCCATAGACCCAGCCCTCTTTGCCAAGGGCAGATGGCCGAGTTGGGCGGAAGTGCTGCGGTCGCATCGCGCACGGCGTCATGCAACCCCAAGCCAAGTGAAAAACGCGGGCGAGTCGGTGCCGTAAGCGTTGGCTTCGAACAGAGCTAAAGAGCCCTTGCCCGCCCGAAGGCGAGTAGGAGACGTGTCTTATTTGGTGCGGAATTTCCTTATTGTCAATGTCCTACTAGTGTGGATGCTCTTCGATTGATCGAGCTGCCGCGCCCTGATGATTTGGGTGGCTCTTTGCTTCCGCCATAAGCTCCGTGCGCCGGTGCTGGCGGATCACTTGCAGTTGCTGAAATTGCGCGGGCGTCAGGATGGCTTTCACCTGTGGGTTCGAGGCATCTTGTACCTCGTGGAGCCGATCGAGTTTTTCCGCTCTGGAGAGCGATGGGTTGTTCCTGATCGCTTGTAGCTGTGGTTCTTGTGCTTTCATAATCGGAAACAGTTGCTTCGCCTGCTTGTGTGTGACGTGTAACTGCTTCGCCAGCGCGATCAGTCTCTGTTGGCGGGCTTTCGGGATCTGCTGAGCATATGATGCGGATGATAAGAACACGCAAAAGGCCAACCCTAGGGCAATGCCGCGTGTGTTCATGATTCCACTCCTCTATAGTTAGGATGCAGCGGAACCGGGTGAGGGGTGCCCTGAACGGTGAAGTGGCATCGGGCCGATTTATTTGAGGGGGAAGCACTGTCCGCCGTCAAAAATGAAAGGGGGTTCGAGGCTCCGAAAATCGGAACTCATGCGAATTCAAGAGTTTTCGGCGAAGCTACAACCCCGCAACGAGCGCACGTTCACGCACGTTCACGCTTGAGGAGCTTTGTGAACGTTACTGGCGCACGGACCCGCGGGGATTTACGGGTTGGCCACCGAGGGTCCGATTCCCAAGGTTTTCGTCAACTCGTTCCAAGGGAAGAACACCGAAACGATACGACAAATCTGCGGAGCGCCTGCGCGGGGGACTGCGCAATAGCGGCTACCGATATTCACTGATAACGCCCGAAGGGCTGACGACCTTCCCGCCGCACTGGCAAATCTCAACGTAGGGCGTTTTACAGCCAATTGTGGACGTCACGGGGGAGCGATCCTGGAAGACCCTTTCTCCGAGTCAAACTGCCCAGAGCCCCACCCGATGCACTTCTACGCGTAGGGCGTCCGGGTGGCCGGCGGAGCCAGTTTCCGGTAACCTCACTCTTCGGCCAGAATGCGGCATGCTACACTTCTGAGCAGAGAATGGGGACGGATTGTCACCGGCAATGTGGCAGTCTCTATGCCAGGCCCAATCCCCAAAAGGCGGTGCCTCAGCCGCCAGAAAAATGAGACGATTGCCAATAACAATTTCCGAGCATTACTTCTGCTTGGCCCGCGCATCCTGAATTTTCTTCAGCAGTTCCTGCGCCTTTGAGGTCTCGGGATCGTTGGGATAAAATTTGATCAGATCTTTGCACTCCGTTTCCGCTTGCGCCAAGCCGCGCGTGCCGCCCTCGCGATACCAACTGTCGGCGATTGCCAACTTCGCCTGCGCTAGGTACTCGCTCGCCGAATAAGTATTGACGAGTGTCTGGAGCGTCAGCCGAGCTCGCTCGAAGCGACTATGCTGGATATCGCTGATGGCGGAATCATATAGCACTCGATCGGGCTGCCTTGTACCTTGCGCAATCAGGAACGCCGGAACGAGGGCGATCAAGATGGAGGCTCGAATCGTCATAGTGGTGTCTCCTTTTCCCGAGGATGATCTGTGAATCCTCTAATATATCCTGTGCCGGGCGAGCACATCGCCGAACTCGATCCACCCTTTACCCGCAATCGATTCGGGTAGGAGTGCCGAACAGTGCATGTCACTGGCCAAAGCAGCCGCGCCCGGTTTTATACTGCTGCTCTGGCACCCCGCAAGAATCGTAAACGCCGCGATGAGGTGCATCACCAAGGGCATACCCCGAATCGCAACGCTGTATCCAGCCGCCGGCCGGCATAAAAGACTGGTCCCGAGTGATAGACGGGGTTTCTGGAAACTGGTCATCGGCGGTCATCAGAGCGGGATGGTGTGGCACAGTGTGGTGGCCACGCCCTAGCGCGCCGCCCCGAAGTACCATTTCCGCGCGGGGTTTTGACGGGCCCGATTTCGACTCGATGGCATCTAAGACCCGCATAAGTCATTTGGAGAGTGGAGTGCTATGCGTACGTGCCCCTGGGGCCGCCGTTCGAGGCTTCGGGTGCTAACGGCGAGCGTCTGAAACAAGTCTGTTTTGCGAGTGATTTCATGGAGACACGTACCGTCGAGGTGGCGCGCCGATTGTCGATCCAACGAGGGTTTTGCCAATGAACAAATGTTGCGCCCTGCTGGTGGCTTTTTCGCTTCCCACGACGCAGTCAGCTCGACATCGACCACCAAAATAGTGCCGAGCCGCTACTTTCGGATCGCCTGAAAACGCGGCCGGATTGTCCCGCTCGCCGCCGTCAATCCATCCTTCAGCGTTTTGCCGCGAAGTGACTCGATCACTGTCGTCGCAGCCGGACCGAACCCCTGCATAGACGGCGGTAGTTTGCAGCATGCCTGCCCGAGGAGTTGCAAGGCATTCTCAATCGTTGCGTCATCGAGGGCGCTCCCTCGGGTGGCTGCATCCGTAGCCTTCGTGAGCAGATCCCGCGCATTCTGCGCCAGGTGACCTTTGTCCGACGCGACAAGCACCGCAAGATCGGCGGAATGGCGATCTAGAATTTCCATAAGCCACTGCCCGGCTGGTTGCTGAACTACTTCCGTGTCGCGAATTCTCTGCATCTGGCTGATCTGCGCCTGATTACCTTCCATGAGATTATTGATCGCGCACGGCACTGGCTGCTGGAGGATCTGCGTGACAGTGCTTGCGGGGGCGCCATTAATATCCGAGTAGGTCATGTTCGAGGTCTCTTCGGTACCCCAAGCCAGCCTCGCCACAAGCCGATCCAGGACCGCCACTCTGCACTGAAAGTTGCCCTGAAGAGACACTGTAGTAGATGATGCCGCGCGAGTTCGTCAATCCGAGCGTGAAGTTGGCATTGGAACCGCCCCCCGGTCCGACCAGGTTCAATTCGCAAGCTACGATTGGATGCACTGCAGGCGGCTTGAACGCAGGCGGCGAATGCACGTTGCCATTCGGGTCGGTGTAGCTGAATGTAACGTTATCCACGCCCGAGCTATTGGTTCCAAGCTGAATCTGAAGCTTCGACTCGTGCGGCAGCGTGTCGCCGCTAATGCTCGCAAACGGGCTCGAGAGGTAGTAGTCGTTGGCCCAGCAGGGCAGCCACGGTGTCGTGTTCGGCTGTGGCTTATAGTTAGGAGGCCAAGTGGACACCCCGCCCGCCCAGTACTGGATTTCATACGCGAGATTCCCGCCCTGAACGTACACGATGTACTGAAATATGTTCACCTGGCTGGTTTGGCAATATTGTCCCGGCGGTGGATAGCACTGGAGCTGAAAGCTCCAACCGCTCCCGTCGGTCGTAGCAAGATCCTCGGTGACTTCAAGGAGCACCGAGAGATTCTGCAGGTTGCTGCAGCCGCTAATCAAGACGGCGTTGTTATTCGAAGCGTATGGCATGTTCCAACCTTTCCCGGCAATTTAAAGCCGCAGTCGTTTTCAGAGTGAATCAACCACAAGCAACATTACCAAAGTCAGAAAGAAATATGGAAAAGCACCCCAAGTCCCACGAGCCAACTTGTACGAGTAGGCCGTTCGACCGGAGGCTTTGGTAGACGCTGCGGCGTCAGTGAAGTCCGTGAACTCGCATGGCTCCTTCAAAACGGTTGCAATCGCGAATTACAGGAGATTGGACTGGGTTGCCACGGCGCAGTTCAGCCAAAGGTAACGAACACACATCGCGGTCTCACGACTTTCCAGCATGGTCGCCGTATTCCCAGTCATAAGGCACGGCGGTGTCGCCGAGGATGAACCTAACCAGATCGGTGGACTTGTCCCCATTTTTGACACAACCAGTTAAGACTCAAAATCCATTCAAAGGAGAATTGAGTCATGGGATTGTCGAGAAGGATGTTCACGCAAGGAGTTCAAGCTGGCGGCGGTCCAGCGGTTGGAACAAGGGGTATCGACTGGGCGAGGTAGCTCGCGCGCTGGAAGTGAACCCGAACGTGCTGCACCGCTGGCGGCGTGAGTTCCGGCAGGGGCCGGGCAACGTGTTTCCAGGCCACGGGAAGCAGCGCTGGTCGGACGGCCGGATCGCCGATCTGGAACGCAAAATCGGCCAGCAAGCGCTGGAGATCGATTTTTTGAAGGGCTGCTTGCAGCGCATCGAGGAGCAGCGGATGCTGCAGGCAGTGACTGGAAATCCGCGGTCTACCGGAAGGTCCAAGAAGAAGTGAAGGCCGATCGCGGACTGACGATCGAGCGCATGGTGGAACTGGGCCGGGTTTCCCGGTCCGGCTTCTACCGATTCGAGGACACCGAACCAGGTCCGGATCGGGACATGGAGCTACGCGACGCGATTCAGAAGATCGCCGTGGAGTGGCCCAGCTACGGTCGTCCTCGGATCACCGAGGAACTGCGCCGGCGCGGCTGGGTGGTGAATCCCAAACGGGTTCGCCGTCTGATGCGGGAAGACAACTTGCTGTGCGTGCGGAAGCGGAAGTTCGTGGTAACCACCGACTCCAACCACGGGCGCAAGATCTATCCCAACCTGGCGCGGGAAGATGATCCTGACTGGCACCGATCAGTTGTGGGTGGCTGACATCACCTACATCCGGCTGCGAGACGAGTTCGTTTTCCTGGCCGTCGATCCTGGACGCTTACTCACGCCGCGTCATCGGCTGGGCGCTGGACCGAACTTTGGAAGACGAACTGACGCTGGCGCGCCCTCCGGATGGCTTTGGTCCCGACGCATCGTCCAGCCGGGGCTGGTCCACCACTCCGACCGGGGAACCCAGTATGCCAGCACCGACTACACCGATTTGCTGACGGATCACGGCATCACGATTAGCATGTCGCGCAAGGGCAACCCTTGGGACAACGCGGCTTGTGAATCGTTCATGAAAACGTTGAAGTACGAAGAGGTGTATCGCAACGAATATCGCGACTTGGCCGAGGCGCGCGCTTCGATCCGCGAGTTCCTGGAGAAGATCTACAACCGAAAAGCGTCTGCACTCGGCTCTGGGCTATTTGCCGCCGGCCGAGTTCGAAAGCCAACTTCGCGATCCTTGAAAATTACAAGGAGGCCGCTGCGCGGCGCTTTCTGTATGAGTTTTCTCAGGCATGCGCGATCTATCGGTCCGATGTGGGTCCTGACTTCGCGCAAAGCTGAACCAGTGTGCCGCCTCCCGTTGGTCGGCACCGGACATCGGCTACAAGGGCGCGACCGAGAATCACGCCCCTGCTCATCGTCCGCGATGAGTTCGCACCGGCTATCCCTTGGCGGGTTGGTCTCCACCAGAGCCCGCCTCCGTTTCGCCGGATGCGTTCAGTTTGCTATGAAAGCTGTATGCCGCCGCGTCGAGGAATTTTCAGCGAACGGCGAACAGTGTCTTAACTGTTTGTGTCAGCCGAGGGGACAAGCGCACTTTCGTGTTCGCAGGCTCCGGAATGTATACTACCGAAGTTCCGCACGTGAGGATTTCGTACGATCAGGCGAAGGAGGCTTGGCAGTACGAGGTATAATTTCCGGGCCGGCCACCGCACGACAGGCACCCTTTGCTCAGGACTCCAGAAGACGCGATGCTTTTGATCGACCCGCAGCGCGGGCGCATCTGGACGACTACAGGCGAAGGGCTCAATCAGGTATGGGAATCGAGCGCCTATGTACCTGGCAGCGTAATGGACCGTATGGCAAGGTGGCGTCCGCCGGCTGGCCTCAGGGGAATTCTAACAGGCTGGCTCCTCCCCGTCACGGGGATAAGGACCAGCCTGATCAGGCCTCAGTGCACTCCGAGCGATGGATTGCAGTGAGAGCAGACCGGGCGCAAATACACGATATGGTGCATGCAGATATCTTTTAGGTTGTCGTAGTATCTACTGCCGCGAAAAAGCGAGAAAACGATAATTCCGACGGGGTTAAGTTCAGCGTTGCCGTTTAAGCCAACCAGGTTACCACCGCCGCCCGCGGCGAAGTCGTTCCCCAGGCTTTGTCCCTTCATGCCGCCAGGCTGCTGCTCGGTATATCCAACCGCTTTGAAGAGCCTAAATACAGGACTCAGCGGAGGGCTGGCCTGAGCCTTAAAGTGTTCGATAGTCACCAGTTTGTAATGAATCACTACCCCGCATGCTCGGCTCCACTCTCGGGGTCTCGACGCCAGTATCTTTATCCATGAATGTCACAGGCCGCAGTCCATAACCGTAGAAGATGCGAAAGTCTTGGTCGTCCTTGATCGTCCGGTAGTTTAAAGGACGACGGCCATGGTTTAACAGGAAATTTTCAAAGTACACCAGTTGCGCGAACGTGATCTGGCCCAGCACGGCGTGAGTGTTATTGGCCTGAAGCTGCAACGAGCCTCCAGCCAACATTGCCCCGGCGCGGCGCAGGCGCGCGTGGTTAGCTGCCTGTTCGGCGGTGCCAATAATAGTCCACGCAGGCGGAGGGCCTCCGTTGTCCGGCCGTGCATATTTCGTTGACCATGCCGCATAGTATATAGCGCACCCCACCGCCTAAATGTGCCCAGGAGCGTTGCTTCGGCCCTTCTGTAAACCAACTCCTTACCTCCTTAGCTCCGAATTGTTGCGCGGCCCAAAACCATCTGATTTTGGCGCAGAGGATTATGCAACCACAACTCTTGCCGTTTCGCGGCCAATCACGGGCCGCAAGCCGATAGGTTCTGGCAGACTGCCACGAGCGCCTCGGCATATACTGATCTACCGGGAGGCCGCTATGCAAAGGCTGTTCCTATCGTTCCTGATTTCCATCCCGCTTGCAGGGCAACCACGGGCGCTCATCTCGACTGTTAAGCCGGAGTACACGCCAGAGGCGCGGCAATCAGCACTACAGGGCACGGTAAGGGTGAAGCTGCAGGTTACGCCGCGAGGAAAAATCACCGACGCTCAGATCGAACGTGGGTTAGGTCTGAGGCTGGACCAGCAGGCGCTGAAGGCCGTAAAACAGTGGGTGTACGCGGACGTTTCACAAACGCTGCGGGAAGACGAACTGATCACGCTAAGTGTTCCGTTCCTTCTCGATCCCCCGGGAACGTGGAAAGTGACGGGGTCGGTATTCCAATTGACTGATCCGGGGTCGGGAGGGCAGATCAGATGGCCCGAGTTCGCGGAGTACTCCAGCCCCGAAAATGGACTATGCCTCGAACGGAAAAGGTATGTCGCGATCAGCCTGGACGTGGGTAAGGACGGGACCCCTGAGTCAATTTCCTCAGCCAGCACAGGCGACGAGTCTGCGGAACAGGCAGCGTTCAAGGCGGCTCAGTCTTGGCGGTTCCGCCCGGCGACTGCGAATGGGTCGAAGCGTGCGTCAAGGGGTAAGATCCTTCTGGAGTGCGGTAGCCCGACAGCTGACGACGGCGACGACGCTTCAGCTCCCGTGCTCCGAGTCGGCAAGGGCGTTTCTGTGCCATCGGTCATCTTCAAGGTCGACCCCCAATATTCAGCAGCGGCCCGGCAGACGAAGTTTCAGGGCGACGTCCAGGTATCTGCAATAGTAGAGACGTCCGGAAAGCTGTCGAATGTCCGCATTCTGAAACCGCCGGGGCTTGGCCTCGACCAACACGTGCTTGAGGCTGTGTCGCAGTGGAGGTTCAAGCCCGCGATCAGAGACGGGCAGCCCGTTAGGGTCGTAGCTCAAATCGCGATCAACTTCCGTTTGTTATGACGGGCGCTGTCAAGATCGCTTCACTCTGACAACATCCGGCGGTCGCGACTGGGCGATCTTCAAATGGAAAGGCTTCCCATCGCCCGTCAGCGTGACAGCAACCCGGTCGAAGAAGTCGCCTGATAGAGGCGCATGGAGCAATCGGGGAATGTCTTCAATCCAGAGTTCTATATGGTGGATGAAATTACCGGCATTGTATACCGCAAGGAGCAGTTCACTGAGGGAACGGATCTGCCGGTTCAATTACTTGGTTTGCGACCGCCGCTACCGGCGTCACGAAATAGAGGGGATGTGCATCATGAACGGCCTAACTGTTCTGCGAACGCGCTACGTGAGAGCAGGCCATTGGCACGTTGAACTTGATCCCGAGAACGATAACGCCAAGGAACTTCTACTACTTTGTGAAGCTCGCGACTAGATTGACCCAGTGTTTCGAGGATGTCGTGAACTATCATATAGCGAAACCCGAAACTGAGATATACTCGCTTCATCGCTATCTAATCATGCTGACGATCAGAGCGGCCCAACTCGCTACATTCGAAGAAGCAGCGACGAAGCGGTTCGTGGAAGAGACCGCGGCCGAATTGAAACGGATCCTGCCGCGGCATTGCGAGGCCCTCGGAACCGAAGGCGTGCGCGATGCGATTCGCGCGGGCGTGAAACAGGCCTCCGCGTATGGCATCGTTTCGGAGCGAGGCGCCACCGGCTATGTCCGCCTGATGTTCATGTTTGGCGCGGACTTCGATCGGAAGCACGAGTGGGCGCGGCAGGTTCTCGAGCAGGCGCCGGCGAGCGATGGCGATACGCTTGTCGCGAATCTGGCTGGCGCTGCCGAGCAATTCCTACGGGGCGCGGCGCATGGCATTTCCCGGTAGCTCGAATCTCACGACCCTCGTAGTCGAGGGGATCGGTGGCGTAGTGGAAAGCGCCCCCTCGCTGCTGCAAACCTTGCAGGACAATCCGGTGGCGGTGGTAGTCACGGCCCTAGCGGTGGTTGCCGTGGCCGTGGTGGGCAGGGCGGTCCTCCCTTGCGGACGACCGGCGCCGGTAAAACCGAAGGTCGAGGAAGTGACCCCGGAACTTCCCAAACCCAAACCCAAGAAGGCGCCTGCGCTTGCGATTGCGGACCTGTGGGGCGTTTACCAGCCGGTTTCGGTGCTGCTGCCGAAAGATGCCGTGACTACCGCCAAGCATTCCACTTACAAGTCCGGCTATAAAAGTGCCGACGATAAAGGGCGCGTCTTCAATTTCCACGCCGCTCCTGTGGATCCGGGGACTATGGACTGGACGAAGCAGAAAACCTGGGACGATCTGAAGGCGGGCAATACGCAGGAGTTTATCGTCATCGCGGAAGTGAAAGAAGGCGACGCGGTGCCTGCTTTCGTCACGTGGAGTTGGAGCGCGGTGGGCAAAATGCGCGGCAGCCGCGACGCGGATGACGCGTCGCAGAGGGGGCTTCGCTTTGCCGCCGTAGACGGACAGGCTCTGACCGGCGACGGCAGTGACGGGACTTGCAAAGCGCCGGTCTGGGACAAGACGATCACGCTCGATAGTAAGCAGGTCACAATGCACATCAGCGCCGTCAAGGTTGTGTGCACCTATGTAGGCGGCGACGGCTTCCAGATCAAGGCGAAGTTTCCGCAGGATGAATTCGACCGGTGCGGCGGCGCCGGGACGCCACCCTCGGACGAGACCGGGATCATCCGCGTCTGGAAACGCATCGACGTGGAGTATCTGTACATGAAGGATGCCAGTCTGCCGGTGGATTCGGTTCCAAAGTATTACGAGCCGGCCTATGTGCAGATGGACGTTGCCGCCGGCAAGGAGATTCCCAAGCTCGCGATTCTGTCCGACAGTTATTCGAACGCGGAGGTGGCCATGGCGGACATCGCGACGACTCAGGCTGTCTATGTGAAGAAAATTGGCTGGTTCCTGCTGGTGGCCTGCTATTCGGCATTCACGCCGCCTCCTCTGGCGGGAGACGAAGCGACGAGGTATGCAGCGAGCCATTGCAGCGTCAAAGTCTGGACGGGCGGAGCCGCCGACGAGGAACTGGGCCTGATTCAGGGTATCGAGTTCGGCGTGGGATCGAACAAGACCAAGGCGGCATACAAAAAGCACGGCGAATTGCGAGGCGTGGTTTTGACCGTCGCCAAGCCCGCGACGACGCCGGCCAAGATTCGTCTGTTCAAGAACAAGGCCACCGAGGCTGAAGACGAGGATTACGTCGATTTTCTGGTGGCTTCTCTGCACGCCTATCCCGAGGATGCCGGCAAGACGGTAGCGATCGTGCAACCGGAGGACTACTGTACGGATTTCCAGCCGAATACTTGGGCGAAGGATCGCAAACTGCTGATGCAGTATCCCAAGGATACGGTGGTGGTCAACTATACGGAACACGTTACGTGGCTGGGAAGAGGCGGATTCTCCTACCCGAACGCGTTCTCCGCAAAATTCGTCTACTCGGGCGCGCGGAATCTGCGCGGGCACAGCGCTTCTATGAATTCGGCCGATGGCCCTGTCGTCCTCGGCCAGCTATTCATATTCACTACGCACAACATCGACAAGAAGAGTCAGGAGGCCGCGATTGTGCATGAATTCTGCCATGCCATCGGGTTGTATTTGCCGCACAAGTGCGGCCTGGTGGCGGCCGGGAATCTCGGGGCATATCCGGCAGTTCATGGCTTCGCGCGATTTAGCTGCTGCATGAATTACCGCTCGACGCTTCTTTACCGCGACGAATATCAGAGCCAGGGCGCGCAACTCGATCAGACGAACCGATCGGACCGTTTGATCCAGGCGTGGGACAAGGGCATCGATGTACCGGACTTCTGCTATCGACACAGAGACGCGATCGAGCTATCGATCTTCGAGAAGAATACCGAGATTTGGGGTTGGTAAACTCAGCCCTGAATCCAATACATCACCCAACCGCCCACCAGCGTGCTGGCGGCGCAGCAGAGTAGCAAGTAAGTGCTGGGGTACAACCGTTCGCGCAGGTATAACCCGTCCTAGCGTTAACTCGCTTAATGCCAACAGAGAGCGCGCCGCGGGTAAAATTGTAATCATACGAATGACAGGCCAATGCCGTCTGTTAAGAATTCGGGACTGACAAGGTTAACTCATTTAACGGGTCGGAGGTCGCGAAACTGGAATCCGGACGAAAGGCCATCCGCTTTAGAACACATAGCTCACACCAAACAGCGGCGTGAATTACTCGAAGATGCCACGCGCGGTGTTGTGCGGGGCTGGAACGATCTGGGTGCGGGGAAAAGTTGTCAGATAATCCAGAAACTCCACGCGCAAAAGTACTTTTCTGTGGATGCGGTACTTTACTCCACCGCCTACCACGAAAGCCATTTTCCACACGTCGTTATCCACTGACTCGCCACCTGCGGGATGGGCTGCGGAAAGGGCTCTGGACCCGCAATGGTGTACTCTTTCGCCGATGCCGCCTGTCACAAACGGCCGGAATTTGTGGGTTCGGTCTTTGAAGTGGAATAGCAGACCGCCGGTGAGTGCCCACGAATTTCCCTGAATATCCACCTTCGCTCCCAGGCCTTGCAAAAAGGGATGGCCATCGTGGTACAGGAAATTCAGTTCGCCCGAGCCGTACTTGGAAAAATCGACGCCTAAACTGATGCCCGCGGCGAAACGGTTGCGGATGCCGGCTTCAATCGATCCTTCGGGCGATAGGATGGACCCGTTGCGATAGATGCCGTAACCGATGTCCGCTCCTAGTTCGTACTTCAGCGGCTCGAATGTTTGTGCGCATGCGCAGTGTGCTGACAAGGTGGCTAGAAAAAGAAATTTCCAGCGCATAATGCTACCAGTTTATGCCGCGCGACGCGTAAGCGCTGTCGCAACTCAGCCTTTGCTGCGCGAATCGAGCAGTTCGTTGATGGCGAGTAACCGTCGATGGAAGCTTTCCGGCTTCCTGCAAGGCGTGCTGATATAAATCGCGGTTTCCGTCAATAACGCAACGTGCGCCGAATATCCAGCATGCGTTCGAAGCGGCTGATACGGCATTCATCGAGGCACGGCAAGACCTCAAACGTAAACTCGATCAGCCTGCACCCGGTTGATTTTGCCTGGACGCTGGTGTGCTTTCAGCGTCCTTGGACTTCTCTTCTCGGCTTTTCTCATGTGGTTTCACCGTAGAACGGACGACGATGAGTTTATTCAGCATGTCGAACCAAAAGGGAGCCCCAAGGGATACAGCAAGTGCCGTGAGCAACCAACCCACCGAGTGATTGCTGAGAGCGTAAATCAGCCTCTGCTCCCACGTCGTTTTATCGCCCTGTGGCTGCGGGGGCCAACCGATGGGAAGTCCGAGGCTATCGAGCAAATTGATATTTGTCTTTATGGAGTCAACTGATTTATCGGGATCGGTTTTCGCCTGGTCCGTTTTTGCTGTTGCTTCGGCCATTGCCACGACGCCCTGTCGCAAGCTTGAGTCGTTGGAAAGGCGCTTCGCAATCTCTATGCAGTCTGCGTTTATCGCCACTGCCGCCACGAGGCCCATGGAGAGGATAATGTACTGGGATCGGCGCTTGTACCAGCCTGAAACACGATCCATCGAACTGTTATACCAGTCCTCAACACTTGCCTGAAGTTTGGCGGCATCGTCCCCAGCGAGTTTTTCGAAGGCTTCAAAAGCGGTCGTTACATTCTTGGGTAGGTTCGCAGGTAGTATCCTTGTTGCCTCGACTACGGGCGGTGCTGAGTCCTGCACGGGGCGCGCAGGGCCGGTCGCGCCTTTATCGGCTGCCTTTCTTGCCTCTTCCCCTGCAGCATTGTTCGCGGCGTCGGCTGCCGCGCTTGCGAGTGCCGGCCACTTCTCCTTCACCTGAAGGAGAGCGAGCGCAAAGTTCTTGGCGGGGATGTATGACGGCAATCTTCCCTTACTTGTCGTCGAGTAATCCCCACGAAATAGTCCATTGACCAGGCCGTGATTGTAGATCTCCTTGATCAGGCCGCTTTGGTTCTTCGGATCGCCGATCAGCTCCCCGATTCCTTTTTCGAGATCCCTCGCCCGTTTTTTCAGAACTCCTTCGAGGATTTCATTAGCGGCTGAGCAGATCAGACTCATAAGAAGAAATAAGAAGATCAGACCTATAGCGACGTCAATAATGTTAGAACCGAACATCCCTTCTCCCTCCGGGTAGTGAAAAGTCTATCACGTCTCGGCGAGCATGCCTGCTTTGACATAAGCAACTCCGCGATTACTTGGCATGTATTATCTCCTTTCTTTCGATGCCATGGCGCAGCGTTGTCACTCCAAGTCTGCAATACCGGCACGATTCAGCGGTCGGCGCCGGGATTCGTTAGACCTGCGAATGGGGAGGGCACTACCGCCAATGTGCCGCGCTGTTGGGGAGATGTGCGGCATGCAGAAACGGAGTGGACGAGGACACAACATATACACACACCACATATACAGATGTCGCAATGCGTGTACCTGTAGCACATACAACGCGGACCGGATGCGCTGCTTCGGAAGACGACGGCTCGCGACGTAAGCAATATATCCGTTGCGATACAGCCTTCCGTCTTCGGTATTCAATAACCCTTGCTGCGCATTTCCCCGCCGAGAGGGATGATGCGAGAATCGGTTCATGCGTGCACAACTGCAACCCCGCCAATCGCGTCTGGGGTGGGGGGCCGTGATGCCGTGCCTTTGCATGCTGTTGGTTGCGCGGTTATGCGCCGCCCAAACTGCTGCCGCGCCCGGAATCCTCCGAGGCGCCGTCGCCGACTCCTCCGGAGCAGCGGTTGAGGCTGCCATCGTCACGCTGCAGCCAGCCGGATCCACTGCCCAGCGCACCACTCTCACGGACGAGACGGGCGCCTTCCACTTCTCCGCTGTGGCGCCGGCCGCCTATACCCTTACCATCACGGCTGCCGGTTTCGCGGACTGGAGCACCAAAGCTTCTGTCGTTCCCGGAGAGAATGCACCACTTCCGCCGGTGGTCTTGCAGGTGGCGCCCAACGTCAGTACGGTGCAAGTGGGTCTTCCGCCGCACGAGCTCGCTACCGAGCAAGTGCATGCCGCGGAGAAGCAGCGCCTGCTCGGGATCTTTCCGAACTTCTACGTCAGCTACGACCACAACGCCGCGCCGTTGACGGCAGCCCAGAAATTCCAGCTCGGCTTGCGAACCATCATCGATCCGGAAGTCATCCTAGGCAATGCAGCCAGCGCCGGAATCGAACAGTGGCACAACAATGAACGCCAATGGGGCCAGGGGATGGAGGGGTATGGCAAGCGCTTTGGCGCAGACTATGGCGACAGCGTCATCCATGTCTTGATCGGCCATACGCTCACCCAATCCGTCTTTCACCAGGACCCGCGCTACTTCTATAAGGGGACCGGTAGTTTCGGTTCGCGATTTCTTTACGCCATCGGGACTGCGTTCGCTGCCAAAGGCGACAACAGTCACTGGCAGCCGGATTATTCGGATATACTGGGCGGCCTCGCCGCACACGAGATCTCAGATCTCTACTACCCCAGCACCTCCCGCCCAGGGCTACGCGCTTTCCATAGTTTTCTGCTTGGGTTCAGCGGCAGGGCATCCTCTCATCTGATGCAGGAATTCATCTACCGCAAGCTGACGACGCATGTGCCGAAAATACTGGCGCGGACGCAGCCCGTGTTGCGCGACGGCAGCCCGGTGTCGCTGTTTTCCGTAGAGGACCTGCGTTCCGCCACGCCGCAAACCGCGAGGCCGATTACCTTCGTGCTTGCTAAGGACCTGGAGGCGGGGGGCGGCGTCGCCGCCAAAGCCGGCTCTAAAGTAGTTGGCCAAGTCACTTACACGGCTGTACCGTCGGCCGAGGGCGCGGTTGATTCCATGCACCTGTCATTGGAAAACGTACACCTCGAAATCGGCGAGATCGACATTCCGCTCCGAAGCACGCCACATAAAGCAAGCGCCGGCGTTCTGGAATATCATTGGCTGGAAGACACCGGCCGCATCGCCCTAGTTCTGTATGTTGCCCGCGATGTAACCCTCGTGCCGGCCAAGTAGTGCCTAACGGCGCGATGGCGCGTCGCTCGAGAAGAGTTCGGCGCGTGAGGGCGCATCGGTCGCGTCGAATGGAAGCGAAATCAAAACCGCAGTCACACCGTTCCGTTTTCTCGGCGTTGAAGAGACATGCAGGGCACTACATCTTATTCCAAAGCTCCTTTTTTTCTTTCTGGAGAAAGTTCGACGTGCAGGCCAAGCCGCTCGTCGGAGCCAAGCTGCCAGAACTGCAGGCGATGAAGCAGGCGCTGCTGGGGGCGGTTCCAGTTGAAGGCGAAGAAGGACGAGCGTAAGTTCCCGGTCTATGTGTTCACGGTGGCAAAGACAGCGCCAATCGCACAACATTTTTTGTTATAATTGTTTTGGCTCGGTTCGTCAGCCAGCATCACAGGCGCGGCTTTCGAAAGATCCCAATCAGACGCGACTTCGATTGAAGTCGCAAGTCGGGGGCTTTCGAATGATTGAATCGTCGCACTCCACAGAAATTCAAACCTAGCCGATTGACCGGCTAATCGCCTACGCCCGCAACCCGCGCAAGAACGATTCCGCTGTGGATCGGATGTGCAGTAGCATCCGCAAGTTCGGCTTCAAGATTCCCGTGCTCGCCCGAAGCAACGGCGATGTCGTGGATGGCCATCTTCGCCTGAAGGCCGCGCATAAGTTAGGTTCCTGGCCCGGCGGCGATATTACCGGCATTCCCGTGATCCTTTGCGATGAATGGTCCGAGGCGCAAGTCAAGGCATTCCGCCTGATGGTAAATCGCTCCGTGGGCTGGGCTTCTTGGGACGACGAACTGCTCTCTCGAATTGCAGGATTTGAAAGCGTCCGACTTCGATCTCAGCCTAACCGGCTTCGAGGGTGACGAGTTGGCCAGGTTTCTGGCCGCGGAGGAAGCATCCACCGGCCTTACCGATGAAGACGATGTGCCAGAGGTCCCTAATACTCCGATAAGCATCTCTGGCCATTTGTGGCAGATGGGGTCACACGTTCTGCTGGTCGGCGATGCCACCAATGCCGATGATGTCGCGCGCCTGATGAACGGCAGTACCGCCGATCTGGTCTTCACTGATCCGCCCTACAACGTGGACTACGAAGGCTACACCGAGGATCGGCTCACCATCCAGGGCGACAGGATGACTGATGAGCAAGTCGGCAAGTTTTTGGCGACCGCATTTAAAAACTACCGCCGGATTATGAAGCTCGGCGCCTCCCTATATGTCTGCCATCCATCATCCTGGCAGCGCGAATTCCAGAATGCCCTGGAGGCTTCTGACTTTGAGGTCCGCTGTCAGATCATCTGGGCCAAGAATACCTTTGCGTGGGGGTTCGGCCGCTACAAGTTTCGGCACGAGCCGATTTTCTATACGCATATGGCCGGGTAAAGCGATGCCTGGTATGGGGACAGATCGCAGTCCACGCTTTGGGAGGAGAACAAGCCGGCGGCGAATCGGCTGCATCCAACGATGAAGCCGGTGGAACTGGTCGAGCGCGCCCTGGTGAATAGCAGCAAGGCGGGTGACGTAGTCGTGGACTTATTCGGCGGAGCGGGCTCCACCCTGATCGGCTGCGAGCGCCGAAACCGAAAGGCACGGCTGATGGAGTTAGACCCGCAGTACGCCGACGTGATTTGCCAACGGTACCAGGAATATGTTGGCAAGCCCGCCGTGCTCGACGGCGACAGGCGCACCTTCGACGAGATCGCTGCAGAAAGGCGGAATAAGAACGCATGAGCAACATGGAAACTGCTAAGCAGTGTTTGCGGCTAATCAAAGACATCGCCGAACGAGGAGCCGCATCCTGGGACCCTGCGGATGTTGGATATGCCTTGCAAGAGTTGCGCCAGGTTCTTATCGAAACTACGGGCGTTCGGGGTCGCCATTATGAACCGGTTCCCGCAAACGAAATTGCGGATCTGCATCGACTCTGCGGCGAACTCGAATGGGTCGATCACTTCTCGCAGGACATGTGCGGAAAGAAGCTATGGAACTGAGCAGACCATTGCCCAAGGTGGCCCACGTTACGCCACAGCGGCGCACGTTGGCGCCGGTCGGCGCGGCTGGCCATATTGGCGCACCTCGCCCGCAAATGCGCCCCAAACGCAAAGAGCCCGCCGCGGCCGGAGCCGGGCGGGCGTTAATCGAAGGAGAAGACTACAGGTTGATGCGGTAGCTGCTCTCACCGCCCTCGGGGTTGAAAGACTCGACGGTGTACCCGGCCTTCTTCATCGGGCCAGCCATAAACCCGCGGACCGTGTGCTTCTGCCAGCCCATGGTCTGCATGATCTCGGCCAGCGTTGCGCCCTGCTCGCGCTGCAGCATCGCCACTACCTGAGTGGTCTTGCTGCCTTCTCGCGGACCAGTGGATTCCGTCTTTGTTCCGTCACTTTCAGCGGCTTCCGTCGTCGCCTTCTTGGCTTTGCGCGCCTTCTTCGCGGAAGTGGTCCCATCGGTTGCAGCCGGCTGTTCGGACACAACCTCGGCCGCCTGTTCGCCAGCGTCGGCCAGCGGTTCGGCGGGCGTCGGCGCTACCGGCGCTTCGGGTTGGGTTTCGGCAATCGGCTCTTCAGCCGGGACCACGGATTGCTCGGCAGCGGCAGCGGGTTGTTCCGCGAACGTTTCCTGGGGCTCGGCGTTCGCGGTTTCGTTTTGCGGCCGATGCGATGTCGGCCAGCATCTGAATGGCTCCCCAGATGCGTTCGGTGGCCATCTTGCGGTTGGCGAACTTCGTTACGGGTTTGACACCCGGCAGGCTGTTCCAGATTTCAACCAGCCGCTTGTTATCCGGCCCGATCAGGTCAGCGAACTGCTCTTCGGTAGCGAACACGCCGAGACTGGTCTCCTTGGCGGCTTTGCGCGAGGCGTGGACAGTGATGTTATTGTCGGTGTCGATTGTGAACGTCTTCATGTAAGTGCTCTCTTTCTCACGGCTTACCGTGCCGATGACATTCATCGCTCTGGTCGCGGAAACAAGCAAGGCAATTCTGCAGAAAAGATCTGCCGTGGCGAATGGCTGGCGATGACCGCGTGTCCGAACTTAAACAGGCTTAATCAGGTCTCACCATGAAGGGACACGGCACAAAGTTCGGGCGAAAGAAAGAAGCGGCCATTGCTGCGCTCCTGACCCATCGCAACATCGAGGAAGCAGCCAAGGCTGTCGGCATCAGCTCACCGACGCTGATCGCCTGGATGAAGGTCCCCGAATTCGACCAGGAGTACCGGGAAGCACGGCGGGGCGCGTTCCGGCAGTCCGTGGCCCGTCTTCAGCAGGCTTCCGGCGCCGCAGTAACTACATTGCTGAAGATCATGGTGGACGGATCGGCGCCCGCGTCTACGCGACTGCGCGCCGCAGACATCGTTCTGGCGCACACCTCAAAAGCCATTGAGATTGAAGACGTGGAGGCCCGCGTCGCCGCTTTGGAAAGGGCTGCGGAAGCATCGAAGCAGGATCGATTGCAATGAGGAACCTTAAAAGGCGAATTCAAAGCACGCCGGCGGAAAGATGAAGACCAGACTAGTGGCGCGGATAGAGCGACTCGAATTTGCATCGGAACGTTTTTCTCGAGTCATTCTTCAATACGGATGGTTGCGAAAGTTGCCCAAAGAGTCCCAAGGCGAAAGCCGCGTCGATATCCTGAAACAGCTCATCATCCAAGATGGCCTTGAGTGGCTCGAGTGGGAAGAAGTGCCGGTGAAAGGAGTCGATAGGCTGTGAAACTTAGCAAGCGCATCGAGCTTCTCGAACACAAGTTTTCGGATAGCGAAGTAACGCTGTGGATGGCGAATGGCTCCAGGCGCACAGTGCGCACGAGGCGGTTGATTCGGATGATCGGGGAGATCCTGAGCGGGTCGATCGCAGCCGACACGCAAGCAGTCATTGATTCGGTTGACGATAACTGCAGGGAAGTCGGCGAGGGACGCCTACCGGAAGTGTTGAAGGCCATCTATCCCTCCCGCACTGAGGTGGTTAAGATCACGGACTTCTCGATGCTTTCGGACCAGGAACTTGCCGAACTTGACCGCATTGGCAGCAAGCTTACGAGCGGGTGCGAGTCTACCGAAAAGGTCCGATAGCTACCGATATTCCTTCTTAACGCTCGCGCTCTGCGGATGCGAATTCCCAGGATGGCGACGAGACATTCAACCGGCCCTCACGATGCCCAGATCAAGTACCGCCGGGCCGCCGATTTCTTCGAAAAGCTTCGCAGTTCAAGATGTGCTTTAATGGGCTACTCTGGACCGGAACTAGCTGAATGCCAAGGGATAGAAGACCTGAATCTCAGCTCTCGCCTGCACATTGGACAACAACAACCCTTCGACGTTGTTTGGGGGAGGGCACCTGGTTTGATTTGCGCCGCTCTATGACCGTCTCGCAATGCCAATGGCCTAGACGATCATCCTCTACACCTCCTCCCACCAGCGCTTTCAGAAACAGGCTCTCCGCGGGAATTCGGGAAAACGTTCAAATATTGATGATTCAGTAGATGACGTTTTTGGCTACACTCGTCTGTTGACGCAAAAAGAATGGACGGCGATTCTGGCGTGGCCGGGGTACCGGGTGTATCGGCCCGAACTGGACGAAGAGGAGAAGACACTGAAATTGTGGGTGCGGCGCAAGCCGGTTCACAGGGGTTTTGAGTGCAGGGGATGTGGTCGGCGCCTGCACAGTGTCACGATGTGCGGGAGCGGGAGATCCGGGATTTTCCCTGGAGTGTCTATCGGGCGACCGTGGTTGTGGAAGTGCATCGCTTGCGGTGCCCGGAATGCGGGATCCTGGTGGAGAAGATAGCGCAGCTTCCCTCCAAGGCGCCGTTCAGTAAGCGGTTTGAGGAGATCGTGGGGGAGGCCTGCGAGAGCGCCGCCGTCAGCCAGGTGGCGCGCCGTTTCCGCTTACCGGAGACCACGGTACGGGCGATCGATCTGCGCCACTTCGAACGATGGGACCAGTTCCGCCGCAAGCCGGCACTGAAACAGATGGGGGTGGACGAGATTTATCGCGGGAAAAACGACAAGTTTCTGACGGTGGTGAGCAATCTGGAAACCGGCGAGCCGCTGTGGTTTGGAAAGGACCGGAAGAAGGAAACGCTGGACGAGTTCTTCCGGTCAGAACTGAACGCGGGCAGCGCAAGCGCATTGCGGCCGCCTGTGTGGACATGTGGGAACCGTTCCGCCTCAGTATTGAAGAGTGTGCCCCGGGGTGCCGCATCGTATACGACAAGTTCCATATCATTCAGCATGCCAACGACGCAGTCGAGGAAGTGCGCCGAGTGGAGTTCTTCCGCAAAGGACCGAAGATGCGCGACCTCATCAAAGGAAAGAGGTGGCTATTGCTGAGCCGCTGGAAGAATCTGGCCCCCACCCGGCGCGGCATTCTGAACCGGCTCTTCCAGTTAAACCGGCGCGTGTTTAAAGCCTACCTGCGCAAGGAGAGCCTCGAACAACTCTGGGAGTACCGATACGAAGGAGCCATGGTGAACTATCTGCGGAAATGGATGGATCAACTGCGCTGGCAACGCCTACCCCCGTTTCAAAAGCTCGCCGCGACGCTGATCAAACACATCAACGGGATTCTCAACTACTGCCGGACCAAAGTGCGCTTCGGCGTGGTGGAAGCCATCAACGGCAATATCCGCATGCTGATTAACCGCGGACGCGGCTATAAGGACATGCACTATCTACTATTGAAATCCCGCCGCATGGCCGTCACCAACACCGAATATGTCGCTTTTCAGAAAATCAGGAAAGCCGCGTAAAATGGCCACTGCTCCAAATTCCTGCGGAGAGCCCAGAAACATAAACCGCCCGACCGCTACTCAGGCGTGTCTTCCTTGGGCGTTGCTGGAAGGGGACGGGGCTAAACCAACTCCCCGATGAGCTCTTCAGTCTGGATCGCGCCATGTTGGAGCATGATTTCGCGCGCCCGTTTTTCTTCATCGGCGTAACTGTATTGCACGGTGATCAGCGCGCCGCCCCGGCGCACACCCTCGGCGTAGAAATCCGCTTCCTCGTCGGAGACGCCGTGATCTTTCAGCAGCCCAATGAGGCCGCCCACCCCGGCGCCCACGCTTAAGCCCGCCATCGCTCCGGCCAGTGGCCCAGCCGCAATCAACGGTCCGATGCCGGGGATAAATACGGCTATCATGCCGACGAACAGTCCAACGGCGCTGCCGAAAAAGGCGTCCTGCACCAATTCGGTATCACCCTCTACGTTTTTGAACGGCATGAATGTTGGAAAACGCACTGGCGGAAAGGTCGCCAACGAACCTGTGCGCTTTACTGGAGGGCGGACTGCGCCTCATCGAGCGCGCTTTTCGTCTTGCAGATTTGCGCGGCGTCGGCGGGCCTGTAGCTTTTCCTCCAGCGCTTTGCCAGCAGATCGGCGGACTCCGCGTACTTTTTTGGCGGAAACACAGCAGGCCCAGATTGTTGCGTGCGAGGGCCAGTTCGAAGCCGCAGCCAGGGCATAGTTCCAGCAAGCGGATCGCGCTGAGCGGTGCGCAGGTGTGGCCGAGAGATGGCGCCCGCGACTATTGCTCGGTCAGCCAGAGGGATCGTCCCGGTGGTGAAGGAAGCTGGTGCCGACATCCCGGGCGCTGCCAGCGCCGGAGGTTCGCCAACTCGTGGGCGCGCCGGTTCCCGTTTGGCTAACTGCCGGGCGTTCGATTCAGTGCCCGGCCAACTCTAGCGGATTAGCCCGTTTTCCCCCTTGAAGATGAGAGTCGCGAATTCAGCGAGGCTCATGCGCCAGACCGGCCATGTGTGGGCGCCGGGATAGGTGACGAACTTCTGGTGGATGCCGGCTTTGTCGAGCGACTCGGCCCGGGCTTTCACGCGCGTATATTGAACCGTAGTATCGCTATCTCCGCAAGCGACCCAAATCAGTGGAACTTTGGCATTGAAGGTCTTCGCGCTATCGAGCACGCTTTTGTAGCGCGTATCGAAGTCGCGGATGAGACCGTTCGTCCCAGACACCGCCAGGAGTAGTTATAGGTGATCCACCCACCGAGGGTCGGACCGATGGTTGGCGCCAACACAGCGTTGATTCCGTACAACGGGACCAGGCCGCGTTTCTGCGGCGAAAAAACCTGGCCCCCAGGGAGAATCGTGGACGCCGTCCTGGCCACTGTCCCATTGGCACACTTCTCGCCACGTGGATGCCGCTGATCCAACGTTCTCGGTCCGCAGTCTTCACCGTCTGGTGAGTCGGCAGTACTCCTCTACAGTCCGGCAAAGGCATCCAGCGACGGTTCCGGTTTGCGGTCAAGCCGCTTTCTTCGCCGTCCCGTGCGGATCGATCACGAACTTCTTGGCCGCGCCTTTGTCGAAGTCTTTATACCCTTGCGGCGCGTCGTCCAACGAAATGATGGTCGCATTGCACGCCTTGGCGGGATGAACCTTGTCGTGCAAGATCGCCATCATGAGTTGGCGGTTGTAACGCAGCACCGGACACTGGCCAGTGTGAAACGAGCAGGATTTCGCCCAGCCCAGACCGATGCGGATGCTGAGCGCGCCGATCTTCGCGGCTTCGTCGATGCCGCCAGGATCGCCGGTCACATACAGACCCGGGATGCCGATGGAACCGCCGGCGCGACAGATCTCCTGAAGCGCGTTCAGCACCGTGGCCGGCTGCTCCGCCGCAGCGTCCTTACCGTGGCCATGGGCTTCAAAGCCAACACAGTCTACCGCCGAGTCCACTACCGGTTCGCCGAGAATCTGCTCGATCTGCTGGGCCAAGCGTGGCATCCTTGCGAAGATCGATGACTTCGCAACCGAAGCTCTTTGCCTGCGCGAGACGCTCCGGAATCATGTCGCCCACAATCACGACCGCGGCGCCCAACAATTGGCACGCCGGCCGCACAAGCGAGACCCACCGGACCCGCCCCCGCGACATAGACGGTCGAGCCGGGGCCCACGCCGGCGGTGACCGCACCGTGATAGCCGGTCGGGAAGATGTCGGAAAGCAAAGTCAGATCCAGGATCTTGGCCATTGCCTTTTCCTTATTCGGGAACTTCAGCAGGTTGAAATCCGCGTACGGCACCATCACGTATTCCGCCTGGCCGCCGACCCATCCGCCCATGTCCACATAGCCGTACGCCGCGCCTGGGCGAGCCGGATTGACAGTGAGGCAGATGCCGGTCTTGCCTTCGCGGCAATTGCGGCATCGTCCGCAGGCGATGTTGAACGGCACGCTCACCAAGTCGCCGATGTTCAACATTTCGACATCAGCGCCCTTCTCGATGATTTCTCCTGTGATTTCGTGCCCCAGGATGAGCCCCGCCGGAGCCGTGGTCCGGCCGCGGACCATGTGTTGATCGGACCCGCAGATGTTGGTGGTCACGATCTTCAGGATGACGCCATGGGGAGCGTCCTTCCCGCCGAACGGATCACTCTCGCTCTTTGGCATCCTCAATTTCGGGTAGTCGATGGATTTCACTTCGACGGTACCTGGTTTGACATAAGCAACTCCGCGATTACTTGGCATGTGTTGTCTCCTTTCTCGCTCTTCTTCGTCGCTACAATGCCGCAGCGTTGTCACTCCAAGTATGCAATACCGGCACGATTCAGCGGTCGGCGCCGGCGGGATTCGCCCGATTTAGCTCTGGCCGCCGGGTCTTAATCAGGTCTCTTCATGAAGAGACACGGTACAAAGTTCGGGCGAAAGAAAGAAGCGGCCATTGCCGCACGTCTAACCCATCGCAACATCGAGGAAGCAGCCAAGGCTGTCGGCATCAGCTCACCGACGCTGATCGCCTGGATGAAGGTCTCCGGACTCGACCCATTCAGCTTATGCACAGTCGTAAAAGACCGACTCCGGAATCGATCGTTGAGGGTTGTAACCTTGGTCGGTCATTCTGCACTATTGGATCGGACGCCGAAGACTCTGTCCCATTTTCCTGGCGAAGTACGCTTAACCAGATATGAAGAAGGCGTTTCGCACCGCCAATTCAGGCTGTCCGGCGAAAACGTTACGAACCGCGTGTAGCGTCGTGCGGTGAAAGAGGAGGAAGAAATGAAACAAAAGCGAAGCTTGCTGCTGCGGTTCACGATTGTCGTGTGGGCGGTATCAGCATGGGCACAATCCAGCGCGCCGGTCCCGCTATTGAGGAGCGGGCAGCCGGTGGACTGGTGGTTCGTCTTCAAGTTCAATACCGCTACCTTTAATGGATGCGGCGCGGCGCAACGAGCGTGCCTGTTCGAGGGCGCCGTTCAGACGTACAAATCAGGCTTCGGCCAGCAGTTCGCCGTTGCCAGCAGCGAGAACGCCAAGCTGATGAAAGGCGCCGGATGTGCCGGCGACACGACGAACGATCCGATTGGTGACGTTCAACCAGGTGTACACGGGGTACTACTTCTACGTGCTCTGGAATGATCAGTTTGACGGATCCCCCGTGACGGCCCCAGGCAGTCGTCCCCTTCGTGGCGCTACGTCTACTTGTGCGGTTGGTCTCGGCGGCGCATGAGCGCTGGAGTCCGGCAGGACGGCGGAGGCGACAGATGAAGGAAGCCTACGTGGATAAACTGCGCAGCGAAGACGATGAAAACCGTATATCCGCGGGTCGTCGGATGTGATGGGCGAATCGCGATGATTCTCGCGAAGCCGAACAGTGGAAGCCGCCTGACTACCGATATTTGATGATAACGTTCCGCTTACGTCAGCGGGCAGCGTAGCACGTAACTTCCGGGTACGCCGTAAACCGTTCTTTATCCTTGGCGGCATTATCCACTAGCCACCTTCGAAGCTTGCTGGCCCCAAGCAACCCTCGAACCTAATCGTGCATCCAAAACAATAGGAAAGTGTATTGAGGTCGCCGTTATGAACTTCACAACCGCCATCGCGGCCGTGGCGTTAACCGCCGCCGCTCCTGTTTTTTCCGTCTCGCTCCCAACAACAACTAACGTTCCCGTTCAAATGGTGATCACGGCCCGTCCGGCTACCCTTCAACCCGGCGAGTTAACCGTCACCCAAGGCAAAACTCCGGTCCGCGTCACCGGATTCGAGCGTTTGGATAGCGCACGGTCGGATCTGCAACTCTTCATCCTGATGGATGATTCCACTCGCACCACCAGCCTTGGCATCCAATTGCCGGAATTGAAGAAATTCACCGCTTCCCTCCCGCCAGCCGCGCAGGTCGCTGCCGGATACATGCGCAACGGAACGGCGGCCATCGTGCAACCCTTCACTACCGATCACGCGAAAGCCGCGACAGCCTTGCGCCTCCCCGAGGGACTTGCCGGCGTGAACGGCAGCCCCTACTTCGCACTGGAAGACCTTGCCAAGCACTGGCCCTCCACAACCCCCTCCACCCGCCGCGTCGTACTCATGCTGACCGACGGCGTCGATCGCTATTACACCGGCCAAATCGAGGACGACCCTTACGTGAACGCCGCCAACACGGAAGCGCTGAAGCACGGCGTGATGGTCTACTCCATCTACCTTCGCGGCGCGGGACTCTACGGCCGCGCCTCGTGGCGCACCACCATCGCGCAATCGCGCCTCATCCAATCCAGCGAGGAAACTGGTGGCTACGCCTACTTTCAAGACTTCACCGACCCGGTCTCCATCGCGCCCTTCCTGAAGGATTTCGAGGATCGCCTAGCGAACCAATATTTGGTGACCATATCCGCGGTCAACGGAAAAGGCGTCCAGCCGGTGAAGATGCATACCGAAACTCCGGGCGTGAAAATCAAAGGCCCTACGCGCATCTACATTCCGTAACGCGTAGCGTGCCTTCCCGAAGGACCAAATCGACCGCATAGACGCAAGGCTCCCGGCGGCGGCGCGACGAGGGCACCGCCACAGCAGCGTCTGGTGTCCCGGCGGGCGTTAAATAGGCTTTACCGGTGTGACTTTGCTTAATCTCCTACGGCTACGTCACTGCACTCGCCGTGTGCTTGCTTGTTCGACTTTCCCATCCGGGGCGAACCAGATGCGGAACTCCCATGCACCGTTTTCCGATGTGACGAAATAAATATCCGCTCCGTCCGGCCCCACTCCCTGAAACTTGATCGACTGTATCCTCCCCAACTGCTTGACCTCCGACTGAAGCTGGGGCAACTGTTGGCGTATCGGCGCGCCAGGGCTCATCATGTTGTCGTCAGGCCTCCGCCCCATAGGTCATCAATCATCTTGCGAACTGTAGCCTCGGTTCCTCGCACTGGCGTCTGGTCCTTGAATCGTTGGGCGAAGGCGGCCGCGGCGTCTGCAATCTGCTTTGCCTCGGCATCGCTCAATCGCCGACCGGGCTGGCTAATACATCGCATGTATCGCCGCAGACTGGCCGAGACCGACCGCGAGCGTCTTTTCCTCTCTTCGATCGGCTTCTTTACCGCTGCCCTCGTGGTTCGAGCCATTACTTTCGCCATCCGTATCGATATCGGAAGTCTCCTCTGCTGGCTGGCTGGGAAGACCTGGTTCAAGCCATCTGGCCTCGGCTCATCCCCGTTCCCGCAGTTGCATACTAGCCGGTATATTGCAAACGAAACGATGGAAAATGGCGTCTAATGATCGTTTCCCTTTTTATGAAACTGGCAATAGCGGGGTTCGTTTTCGCCGCAGCGCTGAACGCGGCAGGCTTTGAGGTCGCGGATCTGCATGCAAGTCCGATCGTCCGCAATCCTTATTTGCGCGGGCCCTACCGGACGGCGCAGAGGTATGAGATTCGCCAGGCGACGCTGGTGGACCTGATCAACGGAGCTTATGGCGTCGAGCGCGAAAGAATTCTGGAGGGTCCGAATTGGGTCGAGATGGACCGCTTCGACATCATCGCCAAACGTCCGGCGGGCGCATCGAAGAATGAGCTGAAAACGTTCCTCCAGGGTACGCTTGAGGAGCGGTTCCACCTGAAGGTGCACAAAGACACGCGGAAGTTGTCGGGCTTTACGCTCACGGCTGACAAAACGACCAAATTGAAGAAGAGCGACGGTACAGGGCGGACGGGATGCGATGAGAGCATCTCGATGGAACAGCAGGAGGGCGGCGGTCGCGGGGCACCGATGGCGCTGGAAAAGTGCCGCAACGTGACGATGGAGAAGTTTGCGGAGACGATCCGATGGGAAGCGACCGCGCCAATTGTGGATCAGACGGGCCTCGAGGGCGCGTGGGACTTTGACGTGAAGCTCCCATTGCGGGGAGTCTTTTTCGTGGGTTCCGACGGGGCGCCACCGCCGAGGCTGGGCGATGCCTTGGAGAAGCAGCTTGGACTCAAGCTTACCGCGGCAACTCTGCCGATGGAAGTGCTGGTGATCGATGGCGCGACGCGCCCGACGCCGAACGCGGCCGAAGCCGAGGCGTTCGTGAAAGCCACGTCGCCGGCCGTGGAATTCGAAGTTGCAGATATTAAGCATAGCGCGCCGGTGGGTCCTGTCCGCGGGCCCATGATTTTCGGGGTGAACGTAGAGCCGGGCGGGCGGGTGACGGTGTCGAACCAGACGCTGCGAAATCTGATCATGGACGCGTGGAACCTGACGCCGGAGATGATGGTCGGCGGCCCAAAATGGATCGACGGGGACCGATGGGACATCATCGCGAAAGCGCCAGCAGTGTCGGAAGGCGAGTCGATATCGGAGGGTCCGTTTGGTAGCCCAGGAATCTATTTCGACGAAGACGTAGTAGACATAATGCTACAGGCGCTGTTGAAAGAACGCTTCAAACTAGTGGTACACGAAGAAGAGCAACCGGTGCAGGCCTACACGCTTCTGGTGGGCAAACCGAAGATGAAGAGGGCAGACCCAACGGCGCGGACGAAGTTCATGGAGGGTCCCGCGGCGAGGGATGCGAAGGATCCGCGGAATGATGTGAACTCGCGCATGATTACCGCGCAAAACGTGACCATGGCGCAATTCGCGGCGCGCCTGCAGAGTCTGGCCAGCGGGTACATTCGCGTGCCGGTGTTGGATCAAACGCGATTGGATGGGGCTTACAACTTCACGCTGACCTTTGCGCCGGCGGGAAGAGTCGGCATGGGTCGCGGCGGACGTGGAGGCACCGGGGATGCTGCTCCGCCGCGCGACGGGCCGGCGGTCGCGGCGGATCCGAATGGCGCAATCTCGCTGCCGGAAGCGGTGGAGAAGCAACTGGGCTTGAAACTGGAGCGGCAAAAGCGGCCCGTGAAGGTTTTGGTGATCGAAAAGATCGAGCGCACGCCGACGGAAAACTGATACGGCGTGATATCGTCCCCTCGCGGTGGCAGCTTTTTACGGATGGCACGTATTCCGACCGTCGGTTTTTTTCGACACTTATCGGTTCTGTCAATTCTCGGCCAGCGTCGCCAACCGATCCACCACCCAGACCGCCACTTGCCCCTTTTGCGACTCGATCTTCATCCCAAGCTGATCCCGCAGCGCCTGCTCGAACGTCAGCGCTGACTCTTCGACCTCCGCTCCCAGCGTCGGCCTGACCGCGCCATTCGCGTCCGGCGTCCATTCCAGGTTGAAATCGAAGTTTCCCGCCAAACCCGTTCGATCCACCAACGGCCGCTGCGAGGCATTCCCTTTTCCCAGCGAATTCGCAATGAACGGGATCGTGACATTGCGCCCGGCGACGTGGAGTCTCCCCGCCATGCTCGGCGGCATCTGCAACAATCCGCCGCACAACAGCGGAAACCGCTTGTCCGGCGTCAACATGTTCCCCGGCGCATCCAGCGGACACTCCCCACCCTCCGGATGCCGCTGAATCTCAGGACCCAGTTTGCCCTCCTTCACCAGCACGAGCGCCGCTACCGGCGCCGCCCGCATTTCCGGGTGCATCTTTAACTGAAACCGCTCCGCCAACAGCGTCCGCATCATCGCGCGCACCCCATCCTTGCCCGGATTCCCCGCGACCCGCGCCTGGATATCGAACCGGTCCGAAAGCACCCAACCCGGGACGTGTATGCAGCGCCTGCGCCTGTTGCCTCGCGATCTTATACGCAAACAATATGTAATTGAACAGCGGGAACCCCGTCGCCGAAAAGAGCCCGCCCGTCGGCGAATAAGCGTCGCCCGGCCCCAGCGGCATGTTAGCGGTTGCGCGATCCGCCGACTTATTCAACTTCACCGAAGCCACGTCAAACGCCGACTGCGCCGTCACCGTAGACGCCAGAAGTCCAACCAGTATGCCAACCCGCATCATCTATGCTAAAAAGCTAGCGCCTAAGGATCGCCCCGTCAAGCGTTGCATTGGGAAATCAGTTCCGCCGATCAAAACGGGAGTGATATCCGCAAATATCTGCGGTTGTGCGCCGCGTTGCTGTCGTTATTCCGTCAGTTACCTGTCGGGAATTCCACGCGGTCGATCACGACCACTTCAACGGGGCCGCGCGCAGATTTAAGCAGGAGCCCCAGTTGCTCTCGGATCGCCGTAAAAATCGATGGCCCATCTGAATTTGAAGATTGTTCCTCTAGCGTCCCCGGCGGCGAGCTTGCAGTTGTCGGGTCACCGTTCCAGCCGGAATCCGGCATCCATTGAATGGAGAAATCGAAGTTACCGGAAAGCCCTGTTTTGTCTATCACCGGCCGCCCTAATGCGTAAGAGAGTTGGCTTGCAAATGTGCCAGGCATAGCATTCGAAAGTTCAATGGAACCATTTGCAACCCGTATTGTCGGTTTGCCGTCCTTCGGCGCCGGGACCTTCCCGCCTTTTGGATCAACCACAAGGTCATACACCGGCAACTCGCGAATCTCCGCGTGGGTATTGAGCAGAAATCTCTCTTCGAGCAAGGCACGAAGCATGCCGCGAACTTGATCCGGTGAAGCTGGACGGCCAGGCCGCCCCCGCAATTCCCAGCGTTTGGAGCTCACCCACTCGGAACCCCCGAGGATCCGAAACCCCTGAACATTGTATGCAGTCATCATCAGTCTCTTGAGGGTGATGCCAGCGGCTGTAACCGAGCCGTCAGGTCCGATATGAAATGCATAATCCGAGTCGTTGTCGGTGTTTGGCTTGATCGAAGCTACTTCATATTTCGGCGGTTCGGTAAATTGCACGCCGAAGCTCCCGACCGCGGCCATCAGCACCATGATTGCAGTTTTCAATTCTAACTACCTACCCCTATCCTATGCTGGATCCTCGCTCAAAAGAGGCGAAGTAGGCATAAGGGGACGGCTTTGGCCGGTATGCTTCTGAGCGGATGGTCAGCATTCGGAAACTGGCCGGCACTGCGCCGGGCGTCAAGAGTAAATATCGGTAAATTTGTGCGTGCCTTTTGCACCGAACATTTGCAAAATGCGAAGCTCCTTGTTCACAGGCGCCCGCACGATGAAAACATCCCGCTATTCTTGATACATGATAAAACGAAGCGGTTGTTTTATCCTTTTGGCGACCCATTTGGACGGCGGCCCCGGCCGCTATGGATCTACGGACACAAGGAAAAGCAACGATGTCGCAACAACAAATGATGCGCGACCTATTCGACCGATGGGAGCACGTTTGGCATGAAGGAACGGCCCTTGCCAACTTGTTAAAGCGAGAAGCCGAATAGCACTCGCCTGAAGACGCTTGATCACTGGCCCGCAAGCGCTGTTAGCGCCCCGATATTATTCATTATCGTTAGGTATCCTGTGCCCACCATGCGCCGGAATCCACCCGGGTGAGGCTACCGAGACCTTGGGGCGACGCGCCGTTTTCCCGAAGAACATCCGCGTCTCCGCCTCGCCCAGTCCTTTTGGGATTCCCGCCAGGCAGATCAGTCCAAGCGGACCAGTGGGCAGCAGTCGGAGCTTATCAAGAATGTCGATTTGCCAATCGATTTCGTGTTGTCTTCCCGCATGACAGACCACCAGTAGAATCCGCGGCTTCCCGTCATCAGTCCCGAATCGATCCTCCAGGTTGCGCAGGCGGCTATCGATGGTCTTCATTCCAGTTGCCCTCCTTCGGGGCATTGGCCGGCTCAATTCCCTGTATAGTACCGTCTATGGGCATCATCGCCGTGGCGGGCCGGAAGGGCGGGGTAGGTAAGTCCACCATTGTCGGAAATCTGGCGGCGGAGTTTGTCGCCAAGGGGCGGAGCGTTGTAGTGCTCGATGCGGATCCGCAACATAGCCTGGTGGCTTGGGCAGCGCAAGGCGACGGGCTGCTGGCGCACTGCACTCAGAAGGTGGCTGATGGCGCCGGCACGTTGCGGCCGAGAGCGCGCAAGGCTGAGAAAGATGCTGACATCGTGCTGATTGACACGCCGCCGGGCATGCCGGAGGTGAGCTACCAAGCGGCGCTTGCGGCGGATCTCCTGCTACTGCCGTGCGGGCCGTCGCCGCTCGATTTGTTCGCGCTGAAGGAAGCATTGTCTTTGGGGCTCAAGGCGCGCGCGGAGCGTCGATCGAAAAAGCCACGCATCCGGTTCGTGCCTTCGAAGATTGTTATGACGACCAACCTCGGGCGTGGATTGGCATCCTCGCTGAAGGATATGGGACGAAAGGTCTTGCCTTCCATTGGCCAGCGCGTGGTGGTTGCGGAGGCGGTGGCGCGCGGACTAACGGTATCGGAATACGCGCCAGATTCGACGGCGCACGAGGAATTCCGCGAACTCGCCAAGGCGGTGGACAAGCTTCTGCGGTGAGCTACGTAGCAACCCGTAGAATGCCTAGCCGTTCCGAATCGGTCCTCCAGTTTGCACAATCGGCTATCGACGATCTTCACTACAGGTGCCCTCCCTCGTGGTGTCGCAATTCGGCATGACGACGCGCGCGATGCGACCGCAGCACCTCGGCCCAGCCCGGCCACCTTCCGTTGGCAAAGAGGGCCGGGTCGATGGACGCCCGCACTGGTTCGACGTAGGCCATGCCAGCCGCTTCAGCACGGCGCCGCCGGCGCTCCCGGAGAACGCTAACCCAGCCCGGCTCGATAAACGCGCGAGGAGCCGCTTTCTCCTCAAGCTTGCGAAGACGCCAGACTATTGCTTTCATGTCATGTTTCCCATTGGGGCAGGGGATTAGGTTTATGCCACAGGCCCATCCGGGCTTCGCGTGCGTGGGCTTCCAGCACTTCCATCTCCGCATCGTTGCGGTTATATTGCTGATACCACCAAGCGTGACCGGCGCGCACCAATTCCCTGTTCAATACGCGTCCATCACGCAGGATGATTTCCGGCATGCGGCCGTACCGGTCAGTGTCGTGCTGAATCACGGGGACCGTGCGGCGAAACTTCGTCGGCTTGAGGCCAGTATGAGGTATTTTTTCCGGGCAAACCGCCCCACGGCTCTTCAAAACGCCAGAGTCCGCAATGATGTATGTCGATCCGCAGCGTGATCGCATCTGGATATACAAAGGTGAGGGACTTGAACGCGTATGGGAGTCGACCGCTTATTTACCCGGCGGCGTGATGGACCGTATGGCAAGGTCGGTCGCCATTACGGCGCTAATGCGATCAGGTGCTGCGCCCTCGCGTCCGTGTTTCCGGAAGCTGGATTGAGCAGCGTAGTGGGGGGATGTCTGGAACTTCTGGGCGACCGGCACCACCGGCATGCAGCCGGACGGCGTCTTTCTGTCGGATTGCCCCGCGAATGGCTGTATCGGTCTCGCCTTCACCATCCCGGCGGGATTCACTGCCGATAAGGGCTACACCGCATCCTGCAGGCGCCACCCTGGTGAACGCGTACCCGCTGACTGCTCCGTGGAATGTCGCATTGAAATCGGTGGATGCGCGGTGCGCGCTGCCGAACGCAATGCGCCGTTAGACGAACCAATCTGTCGATCCGTCCACCCTCCAATCGCTGGTGGTGGTCGTCGAATTTTGAGAGACTCGCTGCAGCCCGAACTTGGTTGCGAGCATTGGCTTCGGCAGACCGACCGCGCCCGAGGGATGAGAAAGGGGGGAACTGGCTCGAGCCCACGTCTTATAAAAGGGTTGAAACAGACGCGTGCGGGCGCTCCGCCGTGAATCGGAAAGGGGTTTCGTCGAGGATCAGCATTTACAAAAGTGACCCTCTATACCGTTCGCTGCGGGCGGCTACGGCTGGTTTCACGATTTGGCACCGACGCGTCGCATCGCATACTTCGCGGTCAGATCTGTGGCAACGGGGAAGGTCGATTGTGGGGTGGGCTTTCGCGATTTTCCCACCCCACGCCCAGAAATCTGCCATTTCTACGTACCTCGCTCGCCAGCGGAACTCGCCGTTCCGCGTCAACTTTTGAGCGGTGAGATGGCGCCGTTGAACCCGCGAAGTCATGAAATCGAAATCGTTTCATCTCGAGCACCGTGTGCTTCCCGTCCGCACCACGCTGAGACACGTTAACCGCGACACACTCGCAGGCAATTAATTTAAATCGCGCAACGCACATTCATATTCAAACTTTTTTGGAGAATCTCAACATCCTCTGGGATATTCCTCGGTGGCTGGATGACCTTCCATCCACCGGATCCGAAGGAGCGCAAGTTGTAAGGAACGCCTATGGCAATCGACAAAAGAGCGTCGAGTTTTGCGACGCTCTGGACTTCATTGGTCTCGCAGGCCGCCGTTTGCAGAGCACAAAACCAGTACCTATCCGCGCCCTTCGATCCCCCGTTGAAGGACTGGAACATAAGTCATTTCTGGACACCTCCCGCCGGCGGTTCGCTGATGGCGAAGGCTCTGGCGTCCCCCCAGGCAAGTCCCAATTCGACTCCGTTGACGTATGCTGCGATTACCCCATGCAGGCGGATGGATACCCGCGTAAGTTCCGGCATGATCGGAGATTTCGGCCTTCCCACCTTAGCGGGCGATCCATCCCAAACAGGCTCCGTCGCTCGCAGAGTCCCAGTGCCGAAGTCTGCGTGCGGGGTCCCGTCCGCGGCAGCTTACTCCTTGAATTTCGTAGTGGTTCCGCCGGCTGGAGGAACTGTTGGCTGGCTTGCCGCATGGCCGGATGATCAGCCGTGGCCCGGAACGGTGGTCGTAAATGCACCCGCCGGCGGTATTGGAGGTCACAGGCGCCCGGCTCAAGGGCTTGGCGGTTGATGGTGGAAAGGATTAAACTGCCGTCCTCCCGCGGGTCGATGGTGCTGGCACAGCACTTTATAGGACGCTTCGAAGCCATAGATTGCTTTGCACGCGGGGCCCTTAGTCAGCTTTCCGGGGTACAGATGTGTGGCGACTCGCGCTTTGCCTTGCGCGATCTCAAACAAGGCTGGGCTGACGCAAAGGCTTCTGGCTGTGATTTCTTCTAGTGGTGGCGCCGTGGCTCAAATACTTCAAGACCGTGCAAAGGACGCCCGGAGCAGTCATTCTCGAGCTATGGTCGCCGTCGTCGCGTTTTCTCTGTTCCTCGACTATTTCCTTTACGGTCTCCTTTTCCCTTTGGTGGCGCATTCTCCCGCTGGGTTGAAAGGCGAAGGACACCTTGCGTTACTTTACGGTGCATACGCGATCAGCGTCCTGCTCGTTACGCCAGTGTTCGGGTACTGGGGTGATCGCATCGGCGGCCGATCAACCATGTTGTGTGGCGCGGCATTGGCCATCTGTGCAATATCGCTTTTGGGCGCCGCGCCGAGCCTCTCGCTGTTGCTGCTCGGGAAATTCTACCAAGGCGCCGCCTCGGCCGCGTTCTGGACCTCGGGCCTTGCGCTCATCGCGACGAATTATGTCGAGAAGCGGGTGGAGATGCTGGGTTATGCATTCACTGGAGGCACCTTCGGTTCAGGGATCGGGCCGATCGCCGGTGGACTCCTATATCGCGCCGGCGGCTATAGGCTGCCCTTTCTCATCACCGGGGTCGCGTTTGCAATCGCCGCAGCCTTGATCGCTCTTCTTGTTCCAGGAGGTGGCATGCAACGGAACGAGCCGCTCAACATTCGTGCTTTGGTGCTCAACAGATCGCTGATGGTCCCAGCTGTGGCTATAGCTCTAGCTGCGTTTTCCGTGGGAATCATCGGACCGCTGTTGCCTGTACGGCTGGCGCGATATGGCGCGACATCGATGGCAATCGGCATCATCTTTACTGTCTCGACCTCGGTGTACGGCTTGAGCGCACCCCTCGTAGGCCGCGTATCAGAACGGATTCCCATCCAGAGAGTGATCGTGCTGGGGATGATCGCGATGGCGGCCACGCTTCCTTTCCTGGCGCTCTTCAGTGGGGTGATCCTGGTTGGTATCACGCTATCTCTGGTCAATATCTCGTACGCGTTCATACTGAACCCGGCGGCGGCGGAACTCGGCAACGTTGTCGATCGATCTGGGATGTCCTGCTATTCGGCAGTCTACGCGGTGTACAACATCTTTTATTCAATAGGAATGTTGGCCACTGCAGCGCTCGCTTCTGCCGCAGCCCGATTGCTCAATTTTTGGGGTGTTTTGCTGTGCGCCAGCGCAATCCTGCTGCTTTCTGTCCCCTTTCTCTTCAAGGCGGGGCCGCCGCGAAGGGTGGTTTCGGAGGCATCCGCTGGATAGCCGGGCGTCGGTGCGCGTACGCGAAGGGAATTCTTGAAAGGAGTACGTCACGGAGGTAAATCCTATGATCCAGCCCATTCCGAGCCAAGTCATCGAGACTCCCGATAGTTTGCTCGCAGCGCTTGATCGCGGCGAATCGCTCCCCGCCCACTGGTACACGGACCCCGCCATCACGGCGCGTGAAATCGAACGGGTGTTCAGGAAAAGCTGGAATTACGTTGGCCCGGCAAACGAACTGGCGAATCCGGGCGACTACATCACCGGCTACGCGGGCGATGTACCCGTTGTTGTCATCCACAACGAAGCAGGGTTGGCCGGCTTCGTCAATGTATGCCGCCATCGCAGGCATGAAGTGATGAAGGGCCGCGGAAACTCGAAGATGATGCAGTGCGGATATCACGCCTGGACCTACGATCTCACCGGTTGCCTGAAGGGCGCGCCGCGCTCGTCCGCTGAGCCCAACTTCCGGCTGGAAGACTATCCACTGCTGCCGCTTCGAGTGGAGGCCCTGGGGCCGTTCGTTTTTGTCAATCTTGACTCCCGGGCAAAGTCTCTTGCCTCGTACTTCGGCGGTCTGCTCAAAATAATCGCCGGAAGTGCCATCCACCTGGAAAGTCTCGAGCTATACAGTCGGGACGCTTGGACCGCCGAGGCGAACTGGAAGACGATGCTTGAGAACTATCTCGAGTGTTACCACTGCGCCGTGGCACATCCCGGTTTCAGCGCCGCAATCGATGTTAAGCAGGAAAACTACAACCTCACCATGCATGGCTGGTTTGCCAGTCAGCTGGGCCAGGTGCGTCAGTCGGCGCTCGAAGGTAAATCTGCGGTCGAGATCTATGACGCGCGCGGCGAGATAGCACAGGCCCAATATCACCTGTTGTGGCCTAATGTCACGATCAATATCAATCCTGGGTTTCCCAACCTTTCCATTGATGTGTGGGTGTCCGACGGACCCAACAAGACCAAAGGGTTCTCGGAGCAATATTTTGGGCCGGGCGTGTCGGAGCGGTTCGCTCATGAGCTGATCGCTTTTAACAAGCAAGTGGGCTACGAAGACGACGCTCTCACCAATTCCGTGCAGAAGGGACTCCTGGGTGGCATGCCCGATCGGGGCAGGTTCCTCACCAACAGCGAACATCTCTGCATCCATTTTCAAAAGCTCATCGTCCGGGCCCTGGCTGATAACTCAGGGCTATTGGAGGAATCGCCGGCCGCCGGCTCGCTCCCGGTTTCGACTACTATCAGCGCGGCCCCAACCGATTCGGTCGCTGCGGAGAACGAACGCGCTGTTGGCGCGACTCCACCATCGATGTCAGCGAGCTTTCGAGCACGTTGCCCAGCCGATTGCGCGGATAGACGTAGTGATCGCACGAATACACGTCGCCGTTATGCTCCATCGCCAGCGCATCGCCGCACGTCGGACCGAAGACGCATAGGCTAGACCGCGCGCCCACCCAGGACTCAAGCGTCACATCGAACAGTTGCACGAAGATTCGCCCGACGTCGCGCCGAACCCATTCATCGAATATGGCGCACAGGAATTTGCCATACTGACGCGCATCTACCGACCACTCGGTGACTCTGGCGCTGACCGCCGAATCGGGAGAAATCAGCACGAGTCCGTCTTCGCCGCCCGAAGCGGCAAGCCGCTCGACCACGGGTATGAACTGCATAAAGCCGCTACCGATCTCTTTGAGAAACTGGTAGACCTCTAAAGGGTGCTGAGAATTATCGCGTTGGACCACCGTCAGCGTGTTGAACTCAACGCTGTGCTTCTTCAGGCATTCGATTCCACGAACCACTTTGTCGAAGCTGGGTCCGCCGCCTCGGTCCACGCGATACTTGTCGTGAAGTTCCCGAGGTCCATCGATGGACAGACCCACGAGAAAGCCCTTCGCGGCGAGGAACTCACACCAGCGGTCATCCAGCAGCACCCCGTTCGTCTGCAATGTATTCCGGATCTGCTTACGGCCGGCGTACTTGCGCTGAAGTTCGACTATCTTTTCGAAGAACTCGACTCCCAGCAGAGTCGGTTCACCGCCTTGCCACGTGAAAGTCACTTCCGGTATGGGCTGCGATTCAATGTACTGCCTGATATAGGAATCGAGAATTGCGTCGTCGATCGCCCAGTCGGACATCCGCCTACGCTCAGGGTAGAGCTTCTCTTTCTCCAGGTAAAAGCAATACTTGCAGTCGAGGTTGCAGATTGGCCCGATCGGTTTCGCGATGATATGAAACGGCGCGGCGGCTGAGGTCATTCTACTGCTTCTTGCGCGGAGGCGCCTGTACGTAGGATGAGTCCTGCGGCTGCTTGTCCGCGAACTGATCGTCGTCCTTTACTTCCTTCTTGAGCCTATACAGTTCCTGCTTTAGTTGCGCGACGATCTTCTGTGACTTGGGATCGCTATAGATGTTGTGCATCTCCATCGGGTCTTTAGTCAGGTCGTAACACTCCCACTGATCCTTCTTCCAGAAGTAAATCAGCTTGTGAGTCTCGGTGCGAACTCCATAATGCGCACGGGTGTTGTGGTCGCCGGGATCGTGGTAATAGCGGTAGTACATGGCGTGGCGCCAATCCCTAGGCGTGGCGCCTTTCCAGATGGGAAGGAAGCTGCGCCCCTGCATATCGGGAGGAATCGGCTGCCCGGCCAGATCGAGGAATGTAGGAGCGAAATCGCAGTTGATCCCGATCGCGTCAGAGACGCTCCCAGGCTTAATGGCTTCACTTCCAGGCTTAATGGCCCGCGGCCAGCGGACCAGGAACGGCATTCGCAACGACTCTTCGTACATGAACCGCTTATCGAAGAGACCATGCTCGCCGAGGAAGAAACCCTGGTCGCTCGTGTAGATCACGACGGTGTTTTCACGAAGACCGTTGGCATCCAGCCAGTCGAGCAACCGGCCCACATTATCGTCCACGCTTTGCACGCAGGCCAGGTAATCCTGCATGTACCGCTGATATTTAAAATCCTCCAGTTCCTTGCCGGTCAGGGTCTTCTTGACCCCGTCCACCTCCACCTCCACTTCGGTGGGCTTCACCGCTAGCCACTTCTGTTTTTCTTGAGGGCTGAGTCCCGATGGCGGAGTCAGCTTCAGATCCAGCCTCGTCAAATCCCGAAAGACAGACTGCTGCTGTTCCCTGAGCGCATCGGTTCTGCCGGCGTAATCGTCGCGCAGGTTGGGCGGTTCAGGAATGTGTTTGAACTCGAACTGCCTTCGGTGCGGCTCGTCGGGCGTCCACTCGCGGTGCGGCGCTTTGTGGTGCGACATCATGAAGAACGGTTTGTCCTTCGGCCTGTTCCTCAACACATCGATTGTGAGGTCCGTAATGATGTCGGTTGCATACCCTTTGTATTGCACGGAGCCATCTTTGTCATAGAGGACCGGATCGTTATAGACGCCTTGCCCCGGAAGTATATTCCAGTAGTCAAAACCCGTGGGATCGCTGCCCAGGTGCCATTTCCCGATCATCGCCGTGTAGTATCCCGCCCCTTGTAGCATTTTCGAAACGGTGGGCTGAGAGCCATCGAAGCGGTTGAACACGGGAACGCCGTTCAGGTGACTGTATTTTCCGGTGAGGATCGTAGCCCGGCTCGGCGTGCAGATGGAGTTCGTTGCAAACACCCGATCCATGCGCATTCCTTCTTTCGCGATACGATCCAGGTTCGGCGTCTGGTTGACCTTGCTGCCGTAGCAACTGAGCGCCTGCGAGGAGTGGTCGTCCGTCATGATGAAGAGGATGTTCGGCGTCTCCCGCGAATTAGCGGCGCCGAACGCCCCGTCGGCAGCGAATCCAGCTGCGAATCCGGCAGCAGATCCCACAAAGGAGCGACGGCTGACGGCAGACAACGGCAGGCTAGACACTCTCAAGGACCTCCTTTAGAATTTTAGAACGCGCTGCCGATCGAAGGAGGGACAGGGCAGGACTCTGCCCGCCGATTGTACACCTTCCAAATAAGGCAGACTTGAAGTGGGCATTCCCGTCCATTACCGGAATTTATAGTGGCTCCCGAACGCCATTAATGGACGAGCACGCCGTATCTCGACTATCGGCATTCCATGTAAACTTATTGAGCAGATGAGCGACGCCGACGACACGGCATTTTGCGATGATCCGTTGCGAGCTTACCTGACGGAGTTGGCCCGGATTCCTCCTCTGGACCGATCGGAGGAGATCACCTGTATCGAACACGTGAGAGCCGAAGACGACATGGCTGAATCTTGCAGAAAGCGTCTCGTGGAAGCGAATCTTCAACTGGTCGTCACCCTCGCAGAGCGCCATCGAAGCGAGCGTTTTCACATTCTGGATCTAATTGAGAGGGGCAATGAGGGCCTATTGCGCGCTGCCCAGAGCTTAAACGATTGCCCTCCGGGTTCGTTCTCTACTCACGCGACGAAATTCATCGAAAGCGCCCTCATGGATGCTGCGAGAACAAGCCCCACGATCCCGTAGCGCTCGCGCCGGGCCCAGGGCCTTGCATTCGCGATTCGCCGCGCCTCAGAGGTCCGTGGTGCTCACGCCACCTTGGGACGAATACGCAATCTCGGAAGGTCGACCGGCGTGCCCCTTGTATCCACCGCCTTCTCATGCGCCCCGCGACGAAACCTGGTGAGAAAGCAGGCAGGTTGGAAGGTCTCGCGTCGCAGTATTTCGGTCACTCTCGTGGCCCCCCCGCAAGCGACGATAAGCCTCCAGGCAATGGAGGACGCTCCAATCACCCGCCGCTTTATGCTGGTGGCGCAGGCTGATCGGGATAGAACATCCGCCGGTGTTCTTCCGCATACCCCTTGAGTCGAGCCGCGACATCGGCGTGCTCGCCGATCACATTCGTGGTTTCGTAGGGATCCTTCTCCATGTCGAAAAGAGAAAGTTCGATCTGTTTGGTGGCGTACTTGCCTGGCTTGCCATCGGCTCCCGCGTAGACCAGCGTCTGATAAGGGTGTGGAATATGTAGTTTCCAATGCCCGTCGCCGCTAAGCACGCCTTCGAACCTGGAGCCGGTGCAAAACGGGTAATACTCATGCGGATTCTCGGCGCCCGGGGTTCCGCTGACGACGTCCCATACGTCCAAGCCGTCAATCGGGTTCTCAGGGAGCTTCGCGTCCGCCAGTCGCGCCATCATCGGGAGCATATCGACGGTGCACCATGTACGCGTGGAGATCGTGCCGGCCGGGATCCTGCCGGGAAAACGCAGGATGCAGGCGCTGCGCGTGCCTCCATCGAAGCCGGTGTTCTTGGCCTCGCGGAACGGAGTCTTACCCGCATGATTGCCGTAGGAGATCCAAGGGCCGTTATCGGAGCTGAAAAAGACGAAGGTGTTGTCCTCGACGCCGGCCTGCTTCAGCGCCTTCATGATTTCGCCGACGGACCAGTCGATCTCCGTCATCACATCGCCGTAAAGGCCCGTGCCGGATCTGCCCTTGAACTTCTCACTGGCGAATATGGGCACGTGCGGCATGGAATGCGGAACATAGAGGAGGAAAGGATCGTGTTTGTTGCGTCGGATGAAGTCCACGGCGTGCTGGGTGTACCAAGTGGTGAGCATGGCCTGGTCTTTGGCGGTGACCCGGTCGATCTTGACGCTGCCGTTCTCCCAAAACTGTAGCGGGTACTTACTGTAGGTTTCGGGGAATTCCGGATGGCCCTCCCACATGTCATTGGAATACATTAGGCCGCACGATTCGTCAAATCCCCGGGCCGGCGGCCGGGTCTCGGGCTGATCGCCGAGATGCCATTTGCCGAAGACGGCGGTGCGATAGCCACGGGTCTTGAAGACTTCCCCGAGGGTGGCATATTTCGGGTCAAGTCCTCGCTCGCGCGGCGAGAGCGCGCCGAAGACTTTCGTTCTGCCCGGGTAACATCCGGTGAGAAGCGCTGAGCGAGAGGCGGAGCAAACCGCCTGCGGGACGTAGAAGTTGTGAAAGACGCGGCCCTGGCTCGCAAGCTCCTCCACTTTCGGCGTCCTATAGGCAGGATCACCGAAGGGGTGGAAATCAGCCCAGCCGGAATCGTCAAGAAACATCAGAACGAAGTTCGGAGGCTTCGGTCCCTCGGCCGCCTTCATGATCCCTGCCAGCGGCGACGCCAAGACGCTGAGACCCGCATTTCGCAAAAAGGTCCTGCGAGATCCTGTGGATTCGGCCATGATCTCCTTTTTTACCACTTGTCGAGGCGCACTCTACACTTTTTCGCGCCTTCCAGTCGGACCCCGGCAGCCAGATCGGAGGTCGGCGTCTGAAGTTTTGTACGCCAGTCTGCAATCCGCTGCGAGTCGAAGGTTCATAGTCGATGCGTAGCGGGCTTACTCCCGTGGCTCTAGATTTGAAGGCAGCCGACGTCGCGGTGGCCAACATGTGTAGTGCATTGAGCACAAGACGGAAGAGTTGACGGAGGAGAAGCAACCTCCATGTTCTCATTCAGTTCGATGTTTCCGATAGACACAGATTGGTGACCACGCGAATAGACGGAACCGGGTCCACGTCGATTTCGAGCACGGTTGGGACGCGATCCAGGGACGGATGGGGCAGCTTTCCGGCGGCCAGGTCGCTTAGCAGCGCTTCAATATCCCCACGCACACAGACCTGTACCTTGGTATTGTTGGCGGCGGCTTCGACGAGCGAGGCTTCGAAGGCCAGCAGGTCGTCGAGGCCCGCGACAGGAATCGGGTTGGCTTCGAGGAACCGACGGAATTGGACTACCTCATCGGTAGGAAAGGCCGAAGGCGGTGTGGAAGCGATGTAACCGTCGATGAATTCTTGCAGGGCTTCCTTACCGAGAGCGAGTAGCAGCAGCCGAATCGTATTGCCGAGCAACTCGGCGAGAGCGCCAGAACGGAACGACCCTGCCAGATGGGAATAGAGGGCAAAGCTTTCTTCGTCGGCGCCGCGCATTGGGCTTAGAATAGCCTCAACTGCGGACCGACGCGCTTCGGGCAGTAGGTGGAACGCGATGGTTTGCTCCCATTGCCCGGGCGTGACCGCGAGGGAACGCGGGGGCAGGACGATCGTGGTGTGGCGGTCGTTTGCGGAGCCCGCGGGCGATACCCTGTTCCAAAGGCGATGGAGAGTCTCGATCTCGTGCAGGTAGGCGCGCTCGCCGAAAGAGGCGACGCGGTCCGGCGCCAGCTCGAAGACGATGGCACCCAGATTCGGAAGGCTAAGGACGATTTCGGCGGCCAGAGCAACCACCTCGGGATCGATTTCCCGCGAATGGGCGTCCACCCAGTAGCCGCGCTCCTGCTCCACTCCAGCAAGATGCAGCTCCCATACGCGATCGAGTGGCAGGGTGGACAGAATGTCAAGGATATGTGCGCGGCCGTTTTGCTGATTGATCCAAAGGTTGGTGAGATCGAGCAAGATGCCGCAGTCCGCTTCTTGAGCGATTACGGCGAAGAATTCCCCGTCCGGAATTTCGTCGTCGCGAGGGGAGAAGTAATTCACTCCGGTTTCGAATGCAAAGGGAAGGCCCAGCGCGCGCCGCCGCTCCACGATGTTGCGCACGGCGAGATTCACACCCGCTTCGTTCTGGATGGGCGGCATCAGGAACCCGCAGGATTGCGTGATTTCACTGTAGGGTATGTGCAGAATACTCAAATGCTCGCTGGTCCATTCAACGCCCAACTCCCTGTTCCAGCGCTTGAACTCAGCGATGTGCGCGGTCTGATCGCAGACCGTGCCGCCGATGGGGTAGCCGACGCCATGCGTCAGAATGCGCTGCGGCAGAGTCGCCAAATGACTCCGCTCCGCCGGGCTGCCGGCGGGGCGGGCGTCTTTAAGCGTTCCCTTCGTCCACAGCATCTGCGGCTCGACCTCAGCGACCTTGATCAGGTCTCCGTTGGAACGGAAGAACCGGTCAAGTGCGCGAAGATAAATAGCGCCTGGACCGAGCCGAGAAGGGGTAAAGGGCATCGCCTGATCTTTCAATCAGCCTTCCACGACCTTGCCGCCCTGGTCGATGTTCAAAACCATCGGGGCAGGATCAACGGCGTTGACGAAGCTGATATTGAATCCCGAGTAGCAGGCCGGGTGACCGACCTTGCCGAGCACGGTCGCAAGAGCGTGTTGCGCCTGTTCCAAAGTCATATTGGAAGGCGATTTCACGGTGACGGATTTCTTCGTGGGTTGCATGGTTCTCCTTGTAAAATTCGAGATTTCCGGCCGCGACAGCCCCAATCGGCTGCATTCTCGACGCGGCTTGTTGGGTAGTGACGGCAAGGCAGAGGAAGCGTTTCATATAGGTTGCGGCGCGTTGGGGTGATTTCGCACTCAATTGAGGCGACCCATGCTTGCCGGATCGCTTAGTCTGTCAATTAAAGAATCGTCGTGGCACGAAGCTGGCCGCGTGCGCCGGATGTCCGCTGCCCATGCCTCTGTCGGTTCCAGAACGGCATCATTGAATCGCGAACGGGTGGTTTGGGCGCCGATAAACGCGCGGAATCGCCGTTTGCCATGGTTTGTGAAACCATAAGCGTCATGCGAATCATCGTGGTGGGGGGCGGGATCGGAGGGCTCACGACGGCAATCGCCTTACGGCGAATCGGAGTGGATGTCGAAGTATACGAGCAGGCGGCTGAACTCCGGGAAGTCGGCGCGGGGATCGGGCTCGCTGGGAATGCTCTGCGCGCGTTGGACACGTTGGGGCTGGCGGATGAACTTCTGTCGCAGAGCGTCGCGGCGGCGCAAGGCGGACTGCGGCGGCCGAATGGCGAAGTCCTGGTTGCGATGGCGGGGGATGAACTCTCGCGGCGGATGGGAAGCGTGACGGTGGCGCATCGTGCCGAACTGCTCGCGATGCTCCGCGGGCATGTCGATCAGGGGCGAGTACGCCCCGCCCACCGCTGTGTGGCGGTGAATCAGGACGCCACCGGAGTAACCGCGCGGTTTGAAAACGGCGAGACCGTTCGCGCGGACGCGCTGGTCGGGGCGGACGGCCTAAGAAGTATCGTGCGCCGGCAACTTTTCGGAAACGCTACGGTCCGTTATGCCGGGTATACCGCGTGGCGCGCGGTGGTGAATGCGAAAATCGAGCCCATGATCGGAGAGACGTGGGGACACGGGCAGCGCTTCGGCATCGTACCAATGGCCGGAGGACGCGTTTACTGGTTTGCGGTCAAGAATGCGCCGGAGGGAGAGCGGGATCCGGTTGGCGGCGCGAAAAAAGCATTGGCCGGGATGTTTCGAGGATGGCATCGACCTATCGAGGACTTGATCGCGGCTGCGCAGGAGGAGTCCATCCTGCGAAACGATATCTACGACATCAAGCCATTGCCGCGGTTCGTGCAGAGACGCGTCGCCTTACTCGGCGATGCGGCGCACGCAATGACTCCGAATCTCGGACAAGGGGCATGCCAGGCGATCGAGGACAGCGTTGTGCTGGCAGCGCTACTGCAATCCAAAGGTCGGATCGAGGCCGCCCTGGCGGAGTATGATCGCCGACGGCGGGTTCGCACGCGAGCGATCATGGTTTGGGCGCGCAGGCTGGGGAGAGTGGCGCAGTTGGAGAATCCAGCGCTCTGTTGGCTGCGCGATTCCGGGATGAAGATGAGTCCCAAGGGATCGGGCGCACGGCAGATGAAGGCGCTGTTTGAAACGGAGATTCTGACGGCGGAAGAGGAAACTATGCTGAAGCGTGGGGCGCAGCGAGAAGTCTAGCAGGAAGCACGGAAGCCACGGGCGCAGCGGCGCCACTGGCGCAGCGGGTACGCCGGTCGCGCCGCCGCACTATTCATCGCTTGCTCGCTTGATCGCGCTCTTTCTTAGCAATGCACGAATTAACTTGTCGAGCCTCGCGAGCCACCGGGGATTGGCGCTCAAGGGACGTTAAATTCCGTAGTAGTAAAGTAGTGCGCGGATCAGGTTTTATATGTCTTATTGCACCCAATGCGGCGCAGTCATTCAGGACACTCATCGCTGTTGCGGCAAGTGCGGTACGTATGCCGATACTTTGGCGGTGATGCGGTCCGACCTGGGTTTCCGGCGCGTGACCGGGCCACGGATAGCGGCGGCAATCGATACTACGGTTTGGTGCTCGGCATCGGCAGCCGCTCTAATTCTCTAGCGTTATTGGCCGGGGGCATGGTCGCGAGCAGAGTTCCGTTAGTGTTCGTGCGGCAGTTTCGGTCGCAGCCCCAAGGGAACGAAACCTACGGTTTCTTTCCCTTAGACCCTTTTCTTCCCTTTCCGGACGCGTGCCCGGCGGCGCCGCGTTGACTCCACCGGCCGCCCGACCGATGATCTTGTTGCTGAATCAGGATCAGAGAGGCGACCGATGGAGTTATTCGCAAAGCTGTTCGACAGCCTGCTCGTTTTTGTATACCACTGCTTCGACCGTATCGTCATCAACAGCTATCTCAACGCGTTGTCCCAGCCCGAACAGGTAGTTCATTTCGTCCGCGAAGTGCTCGCCATCCCCGTGGTGAGTAAAGAAGTCCTTAGCCAGCGCACCAATGATTACCAGAACTGCGTGGAAGCCTACGGACACAACCACAAAATTCCAGCCGAATGCGCGAGAAAAGGAGTTCGCAAATAAGCATACGTCCTGCCCACACTGCGACGCATGGTGAAAAGGAATGCCTATGGCGTCTACTTTATCTTCAAGAGCATGGAACAAGGCCGCACATTCCGGATCAGCGTCCCGAAGTATCCGACGCAAGATCCCAACCACCGCATTCTGGCGCATCAGATGAGCCGATTCACCCATTACTACTTCTACGTCCGCGATCCAGTCCTCAGGCCGATCGTTATTCGCGTGGCGTCGTTCTTCCCCTTCCACACCACCTACTAGCTCAATGGTCATTCGTTTATGGAGCAAGAGCTGAACCGGAAGCAGATCAGCTTCCGCAAAAATGACAATGCTTTTCTGGCGGCGGACGATATCGCCGCCCTGCAAGCCGCCGCCGACCAGCTCAGCCCCGAGATCATTCGCAAACAACTCTATTACTGGACCCTCATCCTCAGGCCGAAGTTCTCAAAAAAGGAACGCGGCCAAATGAGTTTCTCACTCTTCTACTCCATCGCGCAGATCGAATACTGCCAGAACTTTATCTTCAAACGCCACTTCCCCATTCACAAGATCTTCGAACGCCGTTGCGAGATCGGCCTCTGGCCGCTGACGGCGCACCAGATCAGCGAGATTTTCGGCGTTCGCCTCAACAAACGATTGCCGCGCAAGCTTGCCACGTCATCGATCAGATCGATCGTGGCCATCATGTCTTCCGCGCTTATTAGAAACACGCATTCCTGAAACAGTACGAGAAGTTCTCCCGCTTTCTGCGCAATGAACTCTGTTCCAACAACCTGCGCGATTTCGGCCTGAACAAAGGCCTCTATCATCTCGATGCCGTCCGCAAAAGTTCCAGACCATCACCGACCCGTTCGCCACCTTCCAGGCGCAAAGCCTCAACGTCCACGTAGACTTCCCGCTGCTGCAGAAGATCGCCTTGCCCATCACCATCGCCTCCGTCCGTTATCCCGTCATCAAAATCCACGACCTGCGGATCATCCGGCTTTTAGAGGTTCTCCTGCATAACGGCAGTACCGTCAGCGTTGGACCGCCAAGCAGATTCACGAAGCAGTCGTCAGCACGTTTCAGCTCTCCCCGCAGCAATACCGACTGAACCAGCTCCGCTACGATCTGCGCAAGCTCAAAGGCCACAGATTGCTAGAACGCGATGGCCGCCGCTACGCTTACCGCCTGACCGCTAAAGGCGTAGACGTCGCTCTCCTGTTTCTGTTCTTCCACAAGCGCCTCTGCGGGCCGCTCGCCAACAGCCGCTTCCATCATCAGCCGGATCCTGCGAGCAGGCCGAACAGCAAGCTCGAAGCCGCCTATCACAAAGCTGACAAGGCAATCGAGAGCATCGTTCAACTGTTACAAGCAGCCTGATGCTGCCTTGCGATTGTTGTAGTCCTTTTGTTTATCAATGAAGACTTAAGAATCTAATGTGCGCAATAACAGCTTCTTAGCCGTTGCATTCAATTCCGGCGGGTCGAATGGAGAGGTCGTAGCGATTGACCCTTCGGGGCGGCCCTCGTTGACATCCTACAGTTCAGCGCCTGTCCGGATTGGCGGACCGGTCGGCGGAAGAGCTGGTCGCCCATTGATTCTTGACGGAGATCTCGTTCACCACCTGTTGGACATTCGGGACCCCCTCGGTGATGCGTTCCGCCTCGGCGCGGAGCTGCGGGGTTGGCAGGTCGCCTTTCAGGGTCACCACCCCCTGCTTCGTGCGATGAGTAACGCCATTAATGTTGCTTTGTGTAAGCGCGCCATCCAGATTCGCTTCGATTCCTTTGTCGAAGTCCGAATACACCGTTTTGGCCGCCGTGTCGCCGTTCGGAACGACCGCGATCTCATTGGCCACCACCTGACCGCCGGCGATTGGCTGTGCGATTTGGTTGGCCTGCGCTTTCTGGTCCACGGTGGCTACGTTGCCGCCGAGCGTGACAACGCCTTTGTTACGATCCTGCGAGACGGTGACGTCTTTCAGCCCCGCCTGCTTGATCGAATCGCGGATCTTTCCAGCAACGTCGGGCGCGAGATTTGAGGCGCAACCAACTAAACCAGCGACTGCGAGCGTAATCAGTGCCAAATAGGTCTTCATCTGTATCCTCCAACCGAAGGAGGAAAATGCAAATTTGCGCCCATTGGATGGTTTTTTACGCCATAGCCCGCGCGAAATGTTTACCACAGCGCTGGCGCCGATAGGCACATGTGCCCCGGCGGAGGGCACGAATTGTCGGAGAGACTGAACTGGCAATTGTTGTTCGGTCTAGATTATAGGCCTCCTAGTGGGCGCTTCTTTGGGCCTTTGCGGGTAGCTTGTGTTGCGACCGAGTTGCCTCTTGAGGAATCGAGCTGCCCAAAGCTTTTTATCGACCCGCTCCCAGCACATCGCACCCGTCGCCCAAGCGGCGCCGAACCGACCCAGTCTGAACCGAGTTGATAGCACAAGTGGGGCTCCGACAGCACCTGGATCGCCGTTTGCTCTCCGCATGGGCGACGTTGCCTTCCGCTATTCTTGGCCCTCGTGTGGTTGCCTATTTCGCGGGCTGTTTAGCGAACACGAGGTCCTCGATCTTGTTATAAGAGCGCATTCGGGATGGCGCCTGTCGTAAGATAAGGCATGGGCCACACACCGTCCAATTCACGCCCTGGTCTCTTCGGTTCAGATTAATTTCACGTCGCGCTCCGCGGCGCGCGCTTTTATCCCTCGAAGCGCGCAGGTCAATTCCTTCACAACTGAATAGGAGATGTTATGAGCAATACCTTGGAACAGGTTAGCGCCCATCTGCCTCATCTCGTGGGACCGCTTCCGGGTCCGCGCGCGCAGGCGCTGATCGAGCGTGACAGCCGCGTTGTTTCGCCGTCGTATACGCGCGGATATCCTCTAGTGGTCGAACGCGGCGAAGGCTGCATTATCCAGGACGTCGATGGCAACCGCTTTCTCGATTTCAATGCGGGAATCGCCGTCGTCGCGACAGGGCACTGCCATCCGCGCGTAGTGAAAGCGATTCAGCAACAGGCGGCTCGGCTGATCCACATGTCCGGGACCGATTTCTACTACGAGGGCATGATCGCGCTGGCCGAGAAGCTGGCCGCGTTGGCGCCTGGCAAGCTCCAACGGCGCGTCTCGTTCGGCAACTCGGGCGCCGAGGCTGTCGAAGGCGCGCTTAAGCTAGCCCGTTATGCCACAGGGCGCGACAAAGTCATCGCCTTTTTCGGCGGGTTTCATGGGCGCACGCTGGGTGCGCTGTCGCTGACGGCGCGGAAGGCGACGCAACGCGCCGGATTCGGTCCCATGGTTCCGGGCGTAGTACATGCGCCCTATCCTTACTGCTACCGCTGCCCGATCGGCAAGCAGCCCGAGACCTGCGTGGCGGAATGCATCCAGTTTATCGAGCAAACGCTGTTCAAGACGATCGCGCCGGCGGATGAAGTTGCGGCGATAGTGGTGGAGCCGATTCAAGGCGAGGGCGGCTACATCGTGCCGCCGCAAAAGTTCTTCGACGAACTGGCGCGGCTCGCCAAACAGCATGGTATTCTGCTGGTGTTCGATGAGGTCCAAAGCGGCATGGGCCGCACCGGCAAGATGTGGGCCGCGGAGCATTTCGGCGCAGTGCCCGACATCATGGCGGTGGCCAAAGGTATCGCGAGTGGCATGCCACTGGGTGCGACGGTGGCGCGGGCAGACGTGATGACGTGGCCTCCGGGCGCGCACGCCTCGACTTTCGGCGGCAATCCGGTTGCGTGCGAGGCAGCCCTTACGACGATCGCTTTACTGGAGGAGGAATTGATCGAAAACGCGGCGCGCATGGGCGAATATCTGATGAACCGGTTGCGCACTTGGCCGTCGCGCTTTGCGTCTGTGGGCGATGTGCGCGGGCTAGGATTGATGATCGGCGTGGAGTTCGTGCTCGACCAAGGGACCCGGGAAAAGGCGCCGGCAGTGCGTGATGCGGTAGTGGACCTCGCGTTTGAGCGCGGCTTACTCGTGCTGGGTGCGGGCGAGAATACATTGCGCCTTTGCCCGCCGCTAGTAGTCAATCGCGAGCAGTGTGATTTTGCGATAGAAACGCTGGAAGAGTGCATGGTGAAGACGGCTCGATGAGGATTCTCGACGTCGGCTGCGGGATTCACAAGCAGCCCGGTTCCATCGGGCTCGACCGCAATCCCGCCAGCCGCGCCGATGTCCTAGGCGATCTCGACCGCTTCCCTTATCCCTTCGCCGACCGGTCATTCGACCGCGTTACGGCGATTCATGTGATCGAGCATCTTAGCGATGTGATGCGCGCAATGGAAGAGTTTCACCGGCTGCTCGGCGATGGTGGCACGCTGCGTATCGAGACTCCCCATTACACCGACTTCAGCTCGTTCTGCGACCCCACCCACAAGAGCCATTTGACCAGCTTCAGCTTCCGCTACTTTGGCGAGAACCATGGGGGATTCGGGTATTACACGAAGGCCAGGTTCCGCGAGGTTTCGGTCCGCGTGAAGTTGCTGGCGTTTTGGCGATGGCTGGGGTTCGAGGCGCTGGTGAATTGGTTCCCAAGATTCCGGCGGTTTTGGGAGTATTATTTGTGTTACATCGTACGCGGTAAGGCGATGGAGTTCGAATTTCAGGCGATCCGGTGAGAATTTCCCCCGGGCTGGCCCACTACTATACCGAGGTACGTGATGCTCGGACTTCTCTATCGCGTGTCGGACGCGATTCGCCGCCAGTATTGGCGCGACGATCATGGGGCCATTGGCGAAGACCTCGCCCACGGGTATCTGCGGCGGCGCGGGTGTAACATCGTCGCGCGGAATTATCGGGTACGATCCGGCGCGGGTGAGATCGACCTTGTGGTCTGGCATGGCGCCATTCTCGTCTTCGTGGAAGTGAAGACGCGCAAGACGGCGGAATACGGACTGCCCGAACAAGCCGTCGATGCAGAAAAGCGGCTGCGAATTCAGATTGCAGCGCGCGATTACGCACGGCGCGCTGGCGTCGATTGGGAATCTACCCGCTTCGACATAGTGAGCGTGACCATGCAGCCGACGCTTCAAATCGAGTGGCTGCGCGATGCCTACGCGCTACGTGGCGAAAAGCATTCCGGGCGCCGGCGCAAGGTATAATCGTCAATTGCCCGAATTACGAAACGATCCCATCACGGGTCGCTGGGTGATCATAGCCACCGATCGAGCCAAGCGTCCCAGCGATTTTATCCGCCAACCGGTTCCACCCGCCAAGCAGGGAGTGTGCCCGTTCGATTATGGGCATGAACACCAGACGCCGCCCGAGATCCTGGCCTACCGCAACAGCGGCAACCGCGATGAACCGGGCTGGCGTGTACGCGTGGTGCCGAATAAATTTCCGGTGCTGGGCATTGAGGGCGATTTGAACCGCCAGGGCGATGGCCTCTACGACAAGATGAACGGCATAGGCGCGCACGAAGTGGTGATTGAGACGCCGGATCACAACGTCACGCTGGAGGATATGCCGGAGCGGCAGATCGAGGAGTTCCTCTGGGCGTTTCGGGATCGCGCAAACGATCTGAAAAAGGACCGAAGGTTCCGCTACATCGTAATGTTTCGCAATTACGGGGAAGCGGCGGGTGCTTCGGTGGAGCACCCGCACTCGCAGTTGATCGCGCTGCCCGTTGTGCCGGCCAGTGTCAAAGAAGAGGTGGATGGCGCGCTCCGCTTCTACGAACAGAAGGAGCGGTGCATCTTCTGCGACATCATCCGCCAGGAGACAGGCGCGGGAGTGCGCCTGGTGAGCGAGACGGACCGTTTCACGGTGATCGAGCCCTACGCGTCGCGCTTTCCGTTTGAGACGTGGATTCTTCCGAAAACGCACGGCTCGCATTATGAAGACGCCGATGGTCCGACGATTCAGAACCTGGCGTGGATTTTGCGGGCAACCATCCGCAAGCTGGAAAAGGTTCTGGAGCGGTCTGCTTACAACCTGATCATCCACACGGCGCCGGTGCAGGAACCCGCACTCGACCATTACCATTGGCACATGGAGATCATTCCACGTCTGGCGAAGGTTGCGGGGTTCGAGTGGGGCTCGGGGTTCTACATCAATCCTACGCCGCCTGAGGAAGCGGCGAAGTTCTTGCGCGAAGCGGGCCTCGGGTGACGCAAGCGGCGTAGCGCCCGCGGTCTGCGCCACGCATCGCGAACGTGCGAAACTGGCTGCATGAGGATTGCAGCGGGCCGCGCGCGAACGTACGGCGCCGCACAGGGTTGCGCTTATGCTTGGCCGTCTGATATAAAACGCTAATCGTTCCTGCGCCGGAACGGGCTCGTCAACATGCCCGAGAAGAAGAAGATTATCGTCAGCAAGACCACCGATAGTAGAACCATCGATAGCCGAATGAATAAACCACAGGTATCCAAACCAACGAAAGCTTCGGAGAACGATCACACGCAATCCGCCACTGCCGCGGCGCCCGCGCCGGCGCCGGCGTGGAACGGACAGAAGCAGCTGGCCGGGTTCGAGGCCGCGATGAAGCATTTTCACGCTCGCAACTTCAAGGCGGCGCGCGAACTCTTCGAGCAGGCGGCGCAAGGGCCGGAGCGCGACGTGGCGCAACGCGCGAAGTTGCACATCAGCATGTGCGACCGCCGTCTGCAGCAGGATGTGGTGACGCTGGGCTCTGCCGAGGAATATTACACGTACGGTGTCGCCATGCTGAACGCGCGCAAGCCGGCGGAAGCGCGGACGAGCCTCGAGAAGGCGGTGAGCCTCGACCCGGCGGCGGACCACATGTACTACGCCCTGGCCGGCGCGCAGGCGCTAACCGGCGATTTGAGCGGGGCGCACGAGAGCCTGAAGCGCGCCATCGAAATGGAGCCGCGCAACAGGATTGCGGCTCGACAGGACGCGGATTTCGCGCCGTTCGCCAACCAACCGCCGTTTGACGCGCTACTTTACCCGGAAAAGAAGAGCTGGTAGTGGACCGTTCGCCGCTGCGCGTCGTCGCCATCGGCGGCGGTACCGGCCTTTCGGCGCTTCTGGCGGGCTTGAAGCGCTACGCATTGCCGGGGACGGATGGGCCTGCGGTGGATATCACGGCCATCGTCACCGTTACTGACGATGGCGGCAGCTCGGGCCGCCTGCGTCGCGAATTCGACGTGCTTCCGCCGGGCGATATCCGCAGTTGCATGGTGGCGTTGAGCGAAGATTCCGCCTTGCTCTCGCGCCTGTTCCAATACCGTTTCGAATCGGGCCGGGGATTGAAGGGGCACAGCTTCGGGAACCTATTTTTGATGGCGCTGACCCAAATCATGGGCGATTTTCCGGAGGCGGTGAAAGCATCGTCGGAAGTTCTGAACATCGTCGGGCGAATCTTTCCGGCGACTACGGCCAACGTAGCGCTCGAGGCTACGCTAGCGAACGGCGTACGGGTGGTCGGCGAGACTAAAATCAGCCGCAGTACGGAGCGCATTCGGCAGGTGCGGTTACGTCCTGGGCGTGCCAAGCCGGTTGCCGCGGCACTGACGGCGATCGCGCAGGCGGATGCGATTACCCTTGGGCCGGGATCGCTTTTCACGAGTGTGATACCCAATCTTCTAGTGGACGGGATTGGGGCGGCGATCCGGCATTCGCCGGCGGTAAAGGCATACTTCGTGAACCTGATGTCGCAGCCGGGGGAGACAACGGAATTCACCGCATCCGATCATGTGCGGAGCATTCACCGGCACGCGAAAGGCAAGCTGCTCGATTACGCGGTGGTCAATATCCGTCCGATTACTACGGCAATGAAGAAACGGTATGCGAGTCATGCCGCGATGCCGGTGGAGAACGACATCGATGAACTGTTCCGGATGGGCATCAAGGTCATGGCGGGCAAACTGGCGCGCCACGGAGAGACGCTGAAGCACGATCCCGAAGCGACGGCCGAGGTAGCGGTGAAGTTGGCGTTGGAAAGCCGGCGGCGGCAGCAAAACACTGTTCGTTAACAACCGTTCCACCGATCCGGATAATTCTTTGTGGGGCCAAGGCTTCTGCCTTGCCGCCCGGCTTCTGTCCGGCTTCCCCGAGAGAGGCAATCGGCTGATCGCCTGGCACTGCTTTTTCCTATCGAGTCCTAAGTTGCGCTATTCCGGCAGCGGCTTGCCTTTGGTTTCGGGCGCGAAAGGCAGGGCCGCGAGTCCAACCAGGAACACCAGGCACATGGTGACCCCCGCGTAGCGCATGGGCTCGGGGTATCCGCCGAAGACGCGGCTGGTGAGCAGACCCAAAGTCAGCGGTCCGGCGGCGGCGACGAGGCGCCCCACGTTATAGCAGAAGCTGGTGCCGGTGCTGCGCAGGCGCGTGGGAAACAATTCCGGAAGATAGATGGCGTAGCCGCCGAAGAGCGCGAGCTGAGTGAAGCCCATCATCGGGATCATCCAAAAGATGTCGCTGAGCGTGCGGAGATTCCAGAAGGTGTAGGCGGTAGCGAACATGGCGGCGACGAAGCTGACGGCGAAGGCCGTCCGCCGGTTGGTGCGATAGGTGAGCCAGGTGAAGGCGTGAACGCCGAAGAAGCTGCCGAAATTCTGGAGCAGCGAAGTGATGCCGATCCAAGTTGTGACTTTGCCGGAAAGCGCGGCGCCGCTGAGTCCCTCGGCCTGGAAGGAGCGGGTGAGCACGGGGCGCAGCAGATCGTAGCTGAAGAAGCCGATGCCCCAGAGGCCCACCACGCCGGCGAAGGCCAGCAGCAAACCGACGATGGCGTTGCGGCGCCACTCGGTTAGCAACTCGGTGAAGGAGCCGAGCTTGATTTTGGCGGCGCGCGCCTTTAACCATTGATCCGGCTCTTTGAGCTTCTTGAAGACAATGAGGGCGAGCGGCGCGGGAAGCGCGCCGGCCAGGAACATGTATCGCCAGGCGCTGCCGATCACGCCCACCGTGACCAGATGGCCAAGCAAAATGCCGATCAGCGCCGCGAGCATGTTGCCCACGGCCGAACAGGCCTGCACCATGCCGAGCGCGTGCGGGCGCGCCTGGGCCGGCACCACTTCGGCCACCAGCGCCACGCCTACGGCGAACTGGCCGCCCACGCCAAGTCCGCAGAGGAAGCGGTAGACGTTGAAATCCCAAACGCCAGTGGCGAAAAGACCGAGGCCGGTGAAGATCGTGTAGCAGAGGATGGTCAGCATCATGGTCTTGGCGCGGCCCAAGCGGTCGCCCAGGACGCCGAAGAGGACGCCGCCGAGCGCCCAGCCGATCATGAAGATCATGGTGGCGTAGCCGGCCTGCTCGTTCACCATGGATGCGGGGCGTGGCCGCCCAGGAGGTCGGCGATGGCCGGGGCGCGCGCCAGATTGAAAAGCTGCTGCGCCATGGTGTCGAACATCCATCCGACGCTGGCGACGATGAGCACGAACCAGTGATAACGGGTGAGCGTGCGATACCAGGGCTGTTGGGACATGAAGTGCTATTGTTTCACGGATCGTTGGAGGGCGGAGCGCGTGAATCCGAAAGCGTCGGTCGAGCCTGATACCTGATGATTCTTGAAATCATGCTCATGCATCATGAGCTCCGGAACCCCGCCTGTCGTTACCGGCGGCCCGCCCTTTTCTCCTCGGAGTTCAGAGCTTGGTGCAGCAGCATTTTGAGGTACGTCTGGTACCGCAACCCCTTCTCGGCGGCGAAGGTTCTGGCTCGCGCGAGGTCATCTTCCGCCAGCCGGATTGTGATCGTTGGCGAAGCTCCGGCTTGGCTGGCCCGTTCGCGGGCAACTCGCGCCACGGTTCCCTTGCCGAGTTTGCCAGCGGCTTTGGCTTGCTCGAAGCGGTTCCGCGATAAGAGTTCTGATTTTTCGCCCACCATTCGGCCTCTTGTGCCTCAGTCTTGAAGGGTGGCTGTTTCTTGGCCATAGGGATCACCTCTCTCGTTCCTGGTAATAAAACTGAATGAGCCGTTTGATTGGTTCGAAATGCCGTTACTACGCGCACCCGGTCTTCGCGCCATGTAGTCACAACGAGAAGAATGCGGCCTTGCACTGTTGCGCCGAGGTTGAGATAGCGCTCCTCCCCTTCGACGATGCTCCATTCCAAGGTCCACCGGATCATTGAGGATGACCTGCTCCGCCTCTTTCGGAAGAACGCCGTGACGAGCCAAGTGGCCGATATTCGCTTCGTCCCAATCGAACTCGATCTCCGGCCCATTCATGTTTCTCTCTTCTAAGTGTACCTTGTTTGTAGGTACAGTGAGTTTGGAAGACGGAGTTCTAAACCCAACAAGCGGTTCTGCCGGCTAACATGGCGGCTACGATCCTGGAAGGCCCAAGAGATGATAAGCTGCCGATACCGATAACACAATCTGTTGTTCCGGCTCCAGGCGTTGGCTGCAATAGCCTGTCGGGGTGGCCGAATTCCCGGGAAGGTTCCCCCGCGCCCCACGTGTTTCAATCACGGCGCCGAAACCGTCCCGCGCCTCTCTATCGCCGGTTTCACGGCCGTGTACTTATCGGTCCCGTCGAAAAAAGTGCAGCAATCCCTGAAACAAACTCCGCTTTTCGACCGGCCCGTCGCGGAAAGTAAGTTGAGCGGGAACGATCAACTCGACTTGTGTGCCCGACCTTGTGGAGTCGAAATGCAACTTCGCGCCGATGCGTTCGGCCCGCTCCCGCATTCCCCTAACTCCAAAATGTCCATCCTTCCCTTCGGCGACGCGAATCCTAGTCGAAGCCTATGCCGTTGTCTCTCACCGCGACGGTAAGATCCCGAGCATAGGTCAGCTCAACGTTGAGTTCGGTCCCTCGCGAATGCGAGCAGGCGTTGCGCATCGCTTCATAAGCAATGCGATACACCTCGTCTCGAACGATCGGATGCATTTCGCGAGCTGTCCCCTTGACGGTCAGCGCGAACGTCATGGAGTTCTTCAGGATACAATCCTGGCCTGCGCGCGCGAGCGCTTCCGCCAAATCGTTCCGTTGCGTAGCGGAGGATCGAAGGGCAGTCAGGGCGGCTCGACCTTCCTCGCGTCGCCTGGGCGAGGCAGCTTGAGACTCGCTCCAAAGCTTGATACAGGCGGGCTCGCGTCGTGAGGATCATCCAGCCCGGCGTCGGCCACCATCTTGCTTCCGTGGATTGTCTGGATCAGTGTGTCGTGAAGGTCGCGCGCCAGGCGGGTCCTTTCGGTGACACGCTCATCCAGACGGGCATTCATTTCGGCCGTGAGGCTGCGCATTCGAAGACGATATGCGGCGGCCAGAAGCAATCCGAACATCGCAACCAGCATGAGGCGAAACAGCTTCGTCTCGTAGTAATAGGGTAGCTGGGTGATGTTGTAGACGATGCCCGTCCGGTCCCATATCCCATCGCTGTTGCAGGCGCGGATATGGAACTTGTGAGTGCCGGCCGGGAAGCTCGGGTAGATCGCGCCGGTGTTTGCGTCGGCATCCAACCACTCCTGGTCGACATCGTCCAGACGGTACTGCATGTGGATCTTTTCCGGCGAGGCTAGCTCGATGACGCCAAAATGCAGCTCGACATGGTGCGGGCCCGGTGGCAAGATCAGCTCACGGCCGGGGGGCTGCATCGTTCGCCCAACCATAATCTGCTCCATATAAATTGCCGGTTTCCGATTGTTGCGAGGCAGCCGCGAGAGGTCGAGCATCGTTAGCCCTTGTAGCATTGCGGCCCACAGCTTACCGTCGCTCGTAACGGCCAAATTCGGGGACCGGTGCTGCATTCCGTCGACATCATTCCGTCGCCGCGGCCGAAATGCGCATAGTCCAGAGGCGCGTCACGATCGTGCTCCCAGCGCTGAAGCGCGTCCGGCGCGGCTCGGGAAACGCCATCTCCGCAGAACCATAAGGTCTCCCTGGTATTGCATCATTCCCGACACACTGAGATGATTGGTGACACTGATCAGCCGATCTCCGTCAATCCGAAAAATCCCTGCCGGCGACGCGGTCGCATAGAGCCCTCCGAAGGCGTCTTCCCCCAGAATTCTGTAATCGTGAGCGCCAGGGACTTGGGCGATAGCCACGAAACGGTCCCCAGCCAAGCGATCGATTCCAGCGGGCGTGGCGACCCAAATAACGCCGCGCCGATCCTGGAACACGATTGAAGGGGTGGTTGCTCGACAGCCCATCGGCAGTGGTGTAGTTCCGGAAGTGTCCGTCCTGCATATGGCTGATGCCGTCCGGGGTGACAAGCCAGAGCGTTCCGTCGCGTGCGGCAGGATGCCCAGTACGACGTCCGATGGCAGCCCCTCCGGTTTTGAGAATTGAGTGAAACGGCCATCGTGAAAACGGAAAAGGCCGCCGCCATAGGTTCCCACCCAAACGTCGTTATTGCGGTCTGCGGCGACAGCAAACACGCAGGCGTTCGATAGGCCATCCTTGTGGCTGTATGTTCGGAAGCCGTGTCCGTCGAACAGGGAAAGACCGCCGCAATTGCCGCCTATCCAAAGCTTGCCTCCGCCGGCGTCGAGAACGGTCATAATCGCATTGCTCTGAAGACCGATCGTCGTCACTTGTAAACATCCGCACGATACGATTCTTGAGCCGGACCAGTCCGTCTCCGTTTGTGCCGAGCCACAAATCGCCGTCGCTGTCGGCATAGATGTACCTTGCGTGAACGCCCGGCACAGGCTCATAACCGGTGGCGGTAGCCCGATACAGGCCACCGGCCAGATTCAACCACACATTGCCTTGAGGATCTTCATAAGCCCGGTATGCGTTGAGCCCGACATGAATACCGTAAGGCTGGAACCGTTCGATCGAGCCATTGACCTCGCGGGCAACACCCGCAGCGGTGCAGTACCAGCGCGCGCCGGTGTGGTCCTCCATAACGTGAAAGATCTGATTCGCGGATACGCCTAACCGGGCGGCAATATCCCTGTGCTCGACCATCCGCGCGCCGTCCCACTCGAAGAACCCGTCGCGAAGTGACTATCAGCAGCCGTCCGTTCGAGGCTTTTTCGATCCGCGAAACCGAAACATCCGGAAGGACGGTCGAGAATGCGCCCCGCTCGAGCCGATAAAGTCCCCGGTCAGTGCCCGCCCAGAGGACCCCATCGCCGCTGAACTGTAGAGCCGTGATCGAGTCCGCGGGGCCCGCGCCCGCATGGTAAACCTTCGCGGGCAGCCGGCCGAACTGATCGAGCGCTGCTCTCGGAATGCGTAACACTCCCGTCAGTTTGTGCCCGCCCACAGATCTCCATCTGGCCCTTCGGCCAAAGCACTGCGATAGTCCTTCCGTTTGCATCTGCGGCGAAAATTCGATGGTAGTGAAATGCCGCCCGTCAAACCGGTCGAGCGCCGCTCCGGTCCCCACCCACAAAAAGCCATTTCGCGTTTGCAAAATAACATTCACAACCGCTTGACGGAAGTCCATCTTCCTTTGAAAAGTGGGTTCGCAGGTAGCTGTCGATCGGTTGGGTGGGGTCGAGCGCCAGCGCCTGGCCTGCCAGGCAACCGATAAGCAGCCACGCTCGCCCGGAGAATAGCCGACATCAGATTTGCATCATGCCGCGGCGAACGGCAAGAGTAACCGCGTGCGTGCGGTCGTTGGCTCCCAGCTTGTCGAGAATGTTTTTGATATGGAAATTGACCGTCGCTTCCGATATCTCCAATTTCTCGGCGATATCCTTGTTCCGTTGGCCATCGCGAACCAGTTCCAGCACCTCCAGTTCGCGAGGCGTGAGGTCATCGTCCCCCTGGTGTTCCGCGAGACGCGCCGCCACTTCCGCGGGAATGTGCCGCTGCCCGGAATGTACCTTCCGAATCACGGCGAAAAGTTCATTCTTGGGTGTGCTCTTCAGTACGTAACCCGCCGCTCCAGCGCGTAGCGCGCGCTGGATTTCCGCTCCGCTGTCCGAAGTGGTCAGCATGAGGATCCGCGCCCGCGGAAATTCGCCTCGAATCGCGACCAGCGCATCCGTGCCGTTAATACCAGGAAGCCGGAGATCCATCAGCGTGACGTCGGGCTGATGATACCGGAACAACTCCATGGCTTCTTCGCCGTTTGACGCTTGCGCGACAAGAAGCATATCCGGTTGGGAGGCGATCAGTGTACTCAGCCCCTCGCGGACTACCGGATGGTCCTCCACGCTGAGAATGCGGATCGGCTTATCGGATGTCACGGCGTCGTCTTTCTGGGATGAGGCGGAAAATCGAGCGCGATTACGCGATGCGCTCCTGCATGTTCCATTCATTCTATAACCTGTTTCCCCGTCCCGGCCGGAGTCCTCGGCTCCTCCCGCTCAAAGTTTATCGGGGGTACGAATCGCCGCGACACCCCAAATCTGGTAGTCCCGAGCCCTGGAGTTTTTGATAGGTATGGGATCGATTCCGCAACCTCATGCGATTCTTCCCCTGCCAAAAACTATAGGATGCGCGACTAGGGTATTTGGTGTTTCGCGAAAGGACGATTTAGTTCAAGCTCTTGGTGTGGCGCGGTTGGTATCGGCTGGAGGGGAAATCGGTCGATGCTTCTTAACCAATAGTTGGTCCGAAGGATTCATTGAACAGAAACTGGCCAAAACGGTCGAAAGTGAATGCCAGTCATGTCGCCTACATGACTCACCCGAAGGAAGCAGCCAAGCTCATCGAAGAGGCCGCCACTTCGGCACAGGTCGACCGGTGGCCAATAGGTCTTTTACGGTCAAGTGAAAAAGCACGTTCTGCGCACAAATAGAAGCAATTTGGCGTGAAGGCGTTCGAAATCGAAAATCAAACGGTCCGAGTGGTCTTAACTAAAAAGGAGAATAGTCATGAAAGAGCATATTAAGAACGTGGTCTTAGTGCATGGTGCATTCGCAGATGGCGCCGGCTGGGAAGCCGTCGCTACCATCCTCATGCATGATGGGTACAAGGTTTCGGTGGTGCAGCACCCCGAGACCTCCTATGCTGAGGACCAAAAGTACACGAAGGCTGCCATCGAGGCCATGGAGGGGCCGGTGGTTCTCGTAGGCCACAGCTATGGCGGGTCCGTTATCACTGAGGCCGGCAATCATCCAAATGTTGCGGCGCTTGTCTATATTGCTGCATTCGCGCTGGACGCTGGCGAAAGTTGCGCCACGATCGAGCAAGGCTTACCGCAAGCATCGAAGGCGTTCAAGCCGGATAGCAGCGGCAACTGGTGGATTGAACAGGAGCATTTCGCGGCCGACTTCGCAGCGGATCTTCCGAAGGATAAGGCGGCGTTCATGGCTATATCGCAGGTGCCGATTTCCACCGACGCGTTCACCCACAAGGTCACATCTCCCGCCTGGAAGACCAAGCCCACCTGGTACATGGTGGCCACCGCAGACCGCTCGATCAATCCGGACCAGGAGCGTATGATGGCGAAGCGCGCCAATGCCAAGACCGTCGAAGTGAATTCCAGCCACGTGGCCTATATGTCTCACCCGAAGGAGGCAGCCAAGCTCATTGAGGAGGCTGCCACCTCTGCGCAGGTCAACCGTTAGCCTGCCGTCTCAATCCAGGGCTTCGTCAGCGCATCGCGTGGCGGCCATGCGAAACTTGGCTCGTCCGAAAGTAGGGCCTTTGCCGATCCTGACGAGATCGGCGGGGCCCAAATGTACATCGTCTGAGGAGAGCACAAATGACAAATTACATCACCATACCAGGGCGGGATGGCGCGTTTGACGCGTATATGGTACGGCCGAAGGCTTTACCCGCTCCCGCCGTCGTAGTTCTGCAAGAACTGTTCGGCGTCAACGCCGACATTCGCAAGACCTGTGACGAATTGGCCGAGCAAGGCTTTGTCGCGGTTGCACCCGATCTATTCTGGCGCCAGGAGCCGGGCGTTGACCTCGGCGTCACCTCCGACGCCGACTGGCAGCACGGCCTTCGCCTTTATCAAGCCTATAACCGGGACGCGGGCGTCAGGGACGTCAAGGACACCCTTGACGCAGCTGTTAAATTGCCCGATTGCACTGGCAAGGTTGCGGTCCTCGGCTATTGCCTCGGCGCGCTAATGGTCTTCCTCACAGCAGTGCGCTACCGCGCCGACGCGGCGGTCGCCTATCATGGTGGTGACACCGAGAAGTATCTGGGAGAGGTCGATGGGCTTAACACGCCCCTTCTAATGCACCTGGGCGAGGAGGATGAGTTCATTTCCAAGGCCGCGCAAGCTGAGATTAAAGCGGCGCTCGCTAAGAAGCCAAACACGATTGTCTACAGCTATCCGGGTCAGAATCATGCGTTCTCTCGGCATGGGGGGGCGCATTACAACGCCGAGGCAGCAGCGCTCGCCCACGAGCGAACATATGCCTTTCTCAATCGCCAATTGAGATAACCGCCGGACGCTCCGGAGGCGCATGCCCAGATGACTGGAGCGTCCTCTTTGTTTTCGGCCATCTGAGATCTTGACCGTAGGCGGTCTTCAAAGCGGATGTCCGGAGTAGGTTGCGAAATCGTTTTGGCCCGGAGCAGGAGGTTCTAGTGACAAAGACTGTTAACGGCAGCGGCTGGCGACTAGTCGCCGGGTGCGGGCCTTAGCGCGAATCGGTGGTCCACACGCGATGGGAACATGTTCATGAATGCCAAGAATGCGGTTACACGGTCAAGATAACAGTGACATCGAATGGTCTCGTGATCGTCGGTCTCGAACTTCAGGGCATCACCATTTTATTGGGCAGCCTCAGCGCCTATTCGATTTGGCGCACTTTGAAGGAGATGTCACTCGCAAATCAGGCAAGTGTCAGCGAGAGTCTGGCATCTCAGAGTATCGAGATCCTTAAGTATATAGCCGATGATCCGCAACTTTACGACTATTTTTACAAGAACAAGCCGCTAATAGTCGGAACACCCACAGACACTAAAGTCCTCTGCTGTACGGAAATCATGGCTAACTTTCTTGAGCACATCTTTCTCCAGAGGCCGAGTTTACCAGTTGCATCGCAAGGGGCATGGATGCGTTATGTCCGTGATCACTATTCAGCGAGTTGTGTTGTTAGGGAGTTTGTTACCGAACACCGTCACTGGTATGCCGATGCCTTCCTGAATTTCATCGACAGGGCGCCCGGCCTAATCAAGAGAGCGACATGACACGCCATCGGGAGAGTTATTTGGCAGGACTAGCAGCGCTGCGCTGTGCGCGACGGGCCGACGAAAGTACGCGGTTCCAGCAGATCGTCGGGAACACCCCGGAGAACTACGGCGACCGGATGTCGAAGCAGATATCGAGAATTTCTGACGATTCGATGGACGCTCTCAAGATGTACACATGGCCTGGCAACATTCGCAAGTTGCAGAATTTCATGGAACGCGCAGTCGTTTTCACCAGGGGCGACGTACTTGAGTTACCGCCGCTGCCGTCCCTCATTCTGACGAAGAGAGAACCCGTAACACTACGGGAATCGGAGCGACATCACATTTTGAGAGCACTGGAGGAGACCAAATGGGTTGTGGTGGTCCGTTCGGCGCTGCGGCTCGTCTCGGCATGCCATGGACGACCTTGATAGCCAAAATGCAAAAGCACGGGATTTCGCTTCGGAAGGAGTTTCGATACCGAAATGAGGTGAAATCCCAATGAGGTCGCCCATTCGAAAGCCATGATCGTATGGCCGGTACGAACGGCTGTCGCAATCGGGATTTTGACAATGATCGGCTGCTTCTTCGGCCCCTTTTCATTTGAGGAAAACCAGCATGCAAACTCGACAGATCAACATGCAGCGGTGGAGCATCACCTCGCAGAAGCCCTTCGACATCCTTGTCGCAGCAGTGGAAGAGGAGATCGGCAAGCCGAACGTGATTGAATTCGTTGCAAAGATGACCGCGGCGAAGAACTACCACGAAATGCAGAAAGTCGTTCATGACGCCGTCAGCGAGATTGGTCTCATGGAGTTCATGCGGCTTGATCATGGCGCTGTCCTCAGAAAGGCCACCGGCGAGGGAAACCGCAAGAGCGTGCGCCTGATTGTGGGCAATCCGCTGATCATGCAATCGATGACGCGGCTTGTCCCTGATGCTGGGTCCTATGCGCCAGTGACTGTGCTGATAGATCAGCGTCCAGATGGTGTGCACCTGAGCTATGACGAGATGGCGAGCGTTCTGGCTCCATATGGAAATGCCGAAGCTTTGAAAATCGCGCGAGATCTGGACGCAAAGGTCAAACGGCTTCTTAAGAGCGTAAGTTGATGGCAAATAGTCAACAGTCTTGCAACTTAAAGGCTCATCCAGGAGGTTTATATGGCTGCATTTGCAATGGCCGGCTGTACACGACGGCCCGGTGAGAGTAGGCAGTTCGAGCATATCGTCGGAAACAGTTCGGCGCTGGAATTGGTGTTCGAACAGCTTCGGCTGGTCGGTCCTACGGATTCGACCGTATTGATACTGGGAGAAACGGGTACAGGCAAGGAACTGATAGCGAGTGCGGTTCATAGCATCAGTCCGCGCTGTCGGCGCCCATTTGTCAAGCTGAACTGCGCCGCGATTCCGGCGGAGTTGCTCGAGAGCGAACTTTTCGGTCACGAGCGCGGCGCTTTCACTGGCGCCGTAACGCAGAGAATAGGCCGCTTCGAAGCGGCCAACGGTGGCACGCTGTTCCTGGACGAAATTGGCGACATGCCCCTCGTATTGCAAGCGAAACTACTGCGTCTGTTGCAGGAACAGGAGTTCGAGAGGCTCGGCGGCGGCCGTACCATTCAGGTCAACGTCCGAATCGTTGCGGCCACCAACGTCAATTTAACGGAAATGGTCATGGAGCGGCGGTTCCGCGCCGACTTGTTCTACCGGCTCAACGTATTCCCCATCTCTCTCCCTCCCCTGCGGGAGCGCCCCGAAGACATCCCGGAGCTTGTTTGGCACTTCGCTCGAACGTTCGCTGGACAGATGAACAGAGTAATCGACGTGATTTCAGACGACGTGATGGAGATCATTCGGACTCACGATTGGCCGGGCAATGTTCGGGAACTGCAGAATTTTGTGGAGCGTGCGGTAATCGTGTCCTCGGGGCCGGTCTTGCGCCCGCAAATCGGCAACCTCGAGCGCCTCGTGCCATCCAGGGAACCGTCCTCGAATCGAACGCTCGCGCAGGCGCAACGCGATCATATTCTGCAAGTGCTTCGAGAGGCCGGCTGGATTGTGGGAGGGCGCAATGGAGCGGCCAGCCGGCTGGGCGTACCGCGTACTACGCTGCTATATCGCATGCGTAAGCTCGGCATTGAGCTTTCGCGGACAGCAGACAGTCGCGTTTTATAACCGCGATGGCGGCCTTAAGGCGGAGAGTAACGCAGTTAGCTTGGCCGAAAACTCGCATGGCTGGTCCGCTACGTCCTTCGAGAAGTGCATCAGAAACGAATAAGCCGGACCACGTCCTCGAATCATTCTTCTGGCAATTTGCCGCATGATTAGGTACGTGCGAAGTGTATTTGAGCCTGGCCTGTTCTGAAGTCCGTCCGCGTCCGTCGGCTTCTTAAGACCGAAGAGACAAACGCAATTGAACACGACTGAGGCCCGCGTCATCCGCGAATGGATTCCCGGATACGGCGCCGAAGCACTGCGCTCCATTTCCAGGCAGTCTGGAAGCTCCCGAGAGCGTTACGCCCCCGCTGTCAACGGCCTGTAATCGAAATGCCTGTGCGCGGAAGCGACCACTCGTTCCACCTCATTCGAGTCGAGTGGCTGGGCCATGACGTCGTATCCGCCCACATTCAGCACTTCCGACCACAGCGATTCGTCAGCTTGGCGCGACGTGACAACCAATTGCGGCGGCTTTGCCCGGTCCCGGAGGTCTGTGAGTACGCGCTTCCAGTTCCAGTTGGGCATATCGCTCTCCGCGATGACAACATGCACCGGGTTCCTGTCCAGGCATTCCATCGCGCGCCGCCGGTCGCGGGCTTCGAAAAGTTTCCATCCGAGCCTGCGGAACACTTCGTGAACCAGCAGCCGGTCGCCTTTGTATTCGCCTATCAATAAGGCGGATAGATGATTTTGAGCGTTCATAGACACTCCATAGATGCGTTCTTGCACAAACCGGGTGCGTATCTGGTCAAACTGAAGAGTAGATGGATCTTTCTACTCCTCCAGCTTAACGGACATTAATCGGACTGCGAAGTGATGCTCCATACGATTCGGGGGACTTTCGTATGTTCCAGAACCGGCCGTGTCGTCCCGTAACCGGACAGTCAATTCGGGCTCATTCCGCGCGAAATTTCGGCGCGTTGTGCGTTAGGGGGTGGAGCGGCGGTTGCTATTGTTTATGGCCTTCGCCAATGATATTCGTTTCGCTCTGCGTCAGCTTCGTAACCACCCTGGGCTCACTGTCGTAGTCGTCGCCACCCTCGGCCTGTGCATTGGGGCCAATACCGCCATCTACAGCGTTCTGGATGCCGTGCTCTTGCGCCCATTGCCCTATCCTCAGCCCGACCGTCTGGCGATGGTCATCACCGCCGACCCCTTGCACCAGGACGGCGACCCGATGGATGCCCAAACCGGCGCGCTGTTTGAGGCGGTGCGCATGGTTACCCTCGGCCTCGATACCGCGGCGTCAGCCGGGCAAGGCGGCGTGAATTTCGTCGAAAATGGCCATGCAAGCTTCGTGCAGCAACAGCGCGTTTCGGCCGGGTATTTTCGCGTGCTTGGCATCGCGCCTTGGATGGGCCGTGAGTTCACACGCGCCGAAGACGTACCCAACGGCCCTCCGGTGGCGCTGGTTAGCTACGATTTCTGGCGGCGCGTGTTACACGGCGACAGCGCCGTTGTCCGGCGAACCATCAAGATTCGCGGCGAGCCATATCAGGTTATCGGCGTCATGCCGCGCGGCTTCCGCGGCCCCTCTCAATCTTCTGTTTCCGACCCTTTGAAGCCCCCAGTCGACCTTTGGACTCCCTTGCGGCCGACATCCGATGGTGAGGGCAGCGGCGCCAATTACTATGTGATCGCCCGGCTCAAACCCGGCGTCTCCTGGCCGGAAGCCACGGGACAGTTGCAGGCGCTCAGCCGAGGGCTGATGCAGATGGCGAACTTCCCGAAAGACCGTCCGGTCTTCGAGGAGCGCATCGTACCCCTGCAAAGCGGCCTCACGCACGACGTGCGCCGCGAACTGTTCGTCACCTGGGCGGCCGTCCTGGTGGTATTGCTCATCGGCTGCGTAAACATCGCCGGGTTGCTGATGGCGCGCGCGCCGGCGCGGGCTCGCGAAGTCGCCACGCGCCTCGCCCTGGGCGGCAGCCGCGCGGCGATCGTCTGCCAATTGCTTGTTGAAAGCCTGATCCTCGCGATTGGCGGCTGCGGTGCGGGCCTGCTCATCGGCGGATTCGCGGTGGACTGGCTCAAGACCCTCGGTGCAACCAACTTCGAAGTTGCCCAGCCGATTCAGCTCGACATTCGCGTGATGGCGGTCATGTTCGGCATCGCCATCGCCACCAGCGTTGTGTTTGGTCTGGTTCCAGCCATCCAAATCAGCCGCCTGGATATTCGCTCAGTGCTGGTGGAATCGGGGCGCGGGATTGCGAGCGGCCGCGGACGCCGCCTGCGTAACGTGCTGGTGGCCGCCGAAGTTGCCCTCAGCCTGGTGCTGCTGGTCGCGGCCGGGTTGCTAATCCGGACCATGGGCTACTTCCACGGGTTGAACGCCGGTTTCGATACGCGCAACCTGATCGTGGCGGAATCTTCGCTGCTCGATGCGCGCTACGCGGACCGCGACTCAGTCACGCGGCTCTATGACGACGCGCTGGCTCGAATCCGAGCCATTCCTGGAGTGAAGTCGGCCGCGGTAACGCTCTCATTGCCCTATGAGCGTCCTCTGAACTACGGATACAAACAGTTGGATGGCTTTACCGGGCCGCCTCCCCGAGGCGATGTAACGGAAATGGTTTATGTGACGCCCGGCTATTTCGAAACTCTCGGCATCCCTTTACTGCGCGGGCGCGCGTTTCGCGACTCGGATATCCACGATGCCCCGCCTGTTGCCATCGTTAGCCAATCTTTCGCGCAGCGCGTATACAAGGGTGTGGATGCCGCGTTAGGCCGCCATGTCGCTATCAACAATGTAAGTTGCGAAATCGCGGGCGTGGTGGGCGACGTGCAGCAACACAGCGGCCTCGAACTCGCATCGCGGCCGATGTCGGTCGAGCCCACCCTCTATGCCCCGATGGCCCAAAGCACGCGCGGATTCCTCTACTTTGTGCACCGTTGGCACTCGCCGAAATGGGTGGTGCGTTCGAGCGGCTCCGCTGCGCGCATCGCGCCGAAGATTCAAGCCGAGGTTGCTGCGGTGGATGCAGAACTGCCGGTCTCCGGCTTCCGCACGATGGATGAGATCGAAGGACTCGATCTTCAGCAGCAGCAATACACAACGGCGCTATTTTCCATGATGGCGGCGCTCGGGCTAGCCTTGGCCGCGATCGGTCTCTATGGCCTGATCTCGAACGCCATCGCGCAGCGCATGCACGAGCTCGGCGTCCGCATGGCGCTGGGCGCGACGGCGGCGCAGATCGTTGCGGCGACAGTGCGGCCTGGAATTCTTTTAGCATTGGCCGGCATCGCTTCGGGAGCCCTGTTAGCGCGCGCCGCCGCGCGCCTGCTCGATTCCATGCTGTGGGGCGTTCAACCGGGCGACCCGGTAACGTTCATGGCTACCGCGGCCGTGCTGCTACTGGTTGCGGTGATCGCGAGCCTGGTCCCGTGCCTGCGCATTCTGCATCTCGATCCGGCGCGGACGCTGCACACGGAATAACTTCGTTTGCGAGTTACGGTTCGATTTCCCAATTACGCGCCATTTCGAACGCGGGCGGCAATTCGGCCACCCAATTCCGGAGGCCGGGCGAGGCGAGCGGTTCTGGTAAGAGTTCCCAATAGTCCCTAGGCTGCGCATTCAAGTCGTTGAAGGACATTAGATGCGAGTCTCGTTCGATTTCGGAATTCGGCGGCAGGGCGGCCACCCAATCGCGGAAATCGGGAGGCGCGAGCGGGCCGGATTCCAACTGCCAGTAGACGCCGGCAGGGAGATTCAGGTTGCTGAAGGATGTCGCCCACGCGCCCGAGAAGTTGAACGGCACGGCGAGCGTCTCCGACGCCAAAGTGAAAGCGCTCAAGCCGGGGGCAGTCGAGGGATCGTCGGCTATATTAAACAGGCTGTTCGACGCCAGGTCGAAAGTAGCAAGGTGATCGGAGTACATCGCCGGCAGGGTGTTATCGAATCCCTGTCCGGGCACGCCGTATGCAGCGAAAATTAACCTATCCGCCCGCGCTGCCTGGCAGGTAAGCAAGCCAGCGGCGATCATGAGCAACGCCCTGGCGAGTTTTCTCAAAATCATCTACTGAATAAGTAGCCACGGCGTCTCGGAGTTCTCAAAAAATCTTTACTTTCGGAAGCGCTCGTCGATCTCTACTTGATAACCGCTCGAGCAGGCGATTGGTTTCATTCGCCATGCCTACCACCGCCATCACTTCGGCAAGCATCGCGTCCGTCATTCCAGCCTTTTGTGCGCTCACGGTGTGGGAGGCGATGCAGTAGGGGCATTGGTTGCTCGCGCTGACGGCGAGATAGATCATCTCTTTCGTCAGTGCGTCGAGCGCGCCTGGCGCCATGATCTGCTTGATGCTCTCCCAAGTGCGGCGCAGTGTGGCAGGATCGTGCGCCAGCGCCTTCCAGAAGTTATTGATCCAATCGGTGCCGCGCGTGCGCATGATGTCGTCATAAACCGCGCGGACTTCGGCGCTAGCGTCGGAGTATTCGATGAGTCCCAGAGTGGCCATGCGCCCATTTTCGCAGGCCAGTCCACGTAGCAAAAACCGTGATCAAATGACCGCCCTGCGTACTACGCAGTAACCAGGTTTTCCGCTTCCATGAAGCTGCGAAGGTCGCTCTCGTGAATGTCCGGCAAACCGGGCGCGACGTTATCCAGTTTGCCCTCGCGCATCCAGGCTCCAAACGTTCCACCAGACTCAAAGAGGTGGTCGAAGGAATCCACGATGAATAGCAGCGGCTGGTAATGGTCGATTTCGGCACCCTGGTTGATGAGCCATTCCATTTGCACCGGGTGCCGCTGCACTTCGGGAGATTCGATGGCGTGCTGCAACTCGCCGTACGAACTCAGCAATCCACTGCCATAAGCCACACGCCCCGCTGGCCGCGCATCAGCCCGAATTCCACTGTGAACCAGAAGAAGCGCGACATGGCCCTGATGATGTTGGTGAGCCGCCGAGCGCGCTCGGCTGATCCCCAATCACGGCCGTCAGCTCCACTGCGGTGTGGGCGCAATCGCCGAAGCGCACCAGAATGTCGGCGAAGGCGCGCTCGGTATGCATGGGTACGTGCCCGGCGACGTCGTGAAAGATATCGGGCTCGGGCAGATAATCCATGCGATCCAGGTCACGGATGGTGATGGTGGTGGGGAACTCGCGGCGGCGGAGGCAGTCGAAGAACAGGAAGCCGGGGACATAACCGCTGACGGGTTTGGCCTGGAATCCAGTCAGCGGCTCGAGGCGGAGGTTGATGTCGTCG
>CAVXPE010000012.1:0-299909 GCA_963763545.1 Bryobacterales bacterium | reverse complement strand
CGATCAAGTGCTTGAGACCGAATTTGCCAGTCTCAAAACGGAAGCGGTTCAGAAACGAGGTTCTTTTCGGGCAGCGCCACCACCATCCCAACGTCATCCGTATCTTAGAATTATTGGCGCAGCATTGAATGGCAAAGACGAAATACGTTTTTACGCATGATGCCGTCTTATCCAAATACCTTGAGGCATCTGATCCAAACGGGAATTCGCGCTACTGACGCGCTTCTGCTTTTCTCTCAGCTTTTGGACGGCGTAGAAGCCGGCGCATCTACTCGGAGTAAACCACCGCGATTTGAAGCCCAAGAACGTCCTCTATGACGAGCAATCGAAAGCTGAGGTGGTCGCGGATTTCGGGGCAGCCGAGTTCACCGAGGATGAGTTGTATACGGTGGTCGAAACCAAACCAGGGGAGCGGGTCACGAATTTTCAATACGCCGCGCCCGAGCAGAAGAGTCGCGGCAGCGCTGTTGACCATCGGGCTGACATATTCGCACTTGGTTTAATTCTCAATGAGATGTTCACCCGCGACGTTCCGTCTGGCACCGGAGTTCGCCTGATTTTCATCAGTTTCACCGGAACATGGGTATTTGGACGAGCTGGTGGAATTAATGCGGCAGCAGGATTCCGACAAATCGGCCCAGCACGATAGAGGTTGTGAAAAGGCAGATTGCGGGTAGAGCAGACGATTATGTAGCATTCCAACGACTTCAACTCCTTGAAAACCGCGGTGGTGCCCGCGACATCACCTGAGGTTCCCCAGCCCGTGGCGAGTTTTAGACGTTGATTTCAGAACTTCCGGCGAAGAGTTTCCATTTACAAGGTCCACATCTCGCTTTCGTACTTGAACCCAAGCCTTCACTTGAATGGATTTCTGTGTTCAATATGATCGGCCGCCATCGAAGTATTAGCAGTCTTATAAACCGGGGACCGGAAACAGTTCGTTTTAACAATGGCACAGCGATTCATCGCGCGCGAACATGAAGTAGAATCGGCCGTCCGTTACTTCAAACAGTGGGTAGCATATGCTAACGAAACGCTACCCAGTGTTCTGGAGAACGAAGCCCTAAAACGGGACGCGGAAGAGCGCGAACGAATTCGAAAGGCCACTGTAGCTGAGGAGGCCAGGCTGAATGCTCTGCGGAAGGCCCGCGAGGCATTGGGCTGATGCCCCCCGTGGCTGGTCGATACGGCAGCAGCCTCTAGCCGTGGTGCAATTGTGTGGGATTTGAGCAATTTTGGGTAAATGCGCGCCGGGACGGAGGGCAAAAATGGCGCGTCGAGCGACAAAATTGCTTAAACTTACAGACCTGTCAAGCCCCTACAGCTTTCGAATCTCACCCTCACCGCCAGTTTAGATTCAATAACTCCGTCATCGGCAGCCTATGATTTTCCGGTTTCCCGATAGCAAGGGAACCTTGGCGCTCTAATACTCCGTCGATGTCATAAAAGGCGCCGTTAGCCCAGGATGGCAAGAGCGACAGGCGACTAAGCAGCCATCTCTCGTAGCACCTCAGGATGCTTTTCCGCAACCCGAATCAAGGTCTTCGCCGCGCCACTGGGAACACGGCGTCCTTGCTCCCACTGCTCCAGAGTGCGACACGATACGCCGAGCAACGCTGCGAACTGCGCCTGTGTCAACCCCGACTTAAGGCGCGCCCTGACGATTGGCGAACGAGACTCGACCAGCGTTCATCTTCCGCGGCCGCCCTTGATTGCCGCAGCTCCTTCCGCGACCTCTTGCCAGACGTCGCGGCTGGCCTCAAATCGGGCCAGTGCCCGCGCGGTCGGTTTCTTAGTCATGCTCGAAGGTCTCCTTCAGTTGTTTGAGTATGTGGGGCGGGAACATTCTCGTTCTTCGCTTTTGCGTAGAGTATCAGCATCCAAAACTGGTTCGGCTATAATGCACGCAGTACGATTAGGATGTGCCCGTCATTTTCCGTTCCGACTAACCGCCACCGAATTTTTCGTACGCCACCCGAGCCAGGAACGACTTTCCCGACTTCCGGATGTCGCATCATGAACTGCTGCAACTCGCCAAATTCGTCTCATCCAGGTAGTACGCCCGGAACCGTTCGAAGGCGGGCGACTCGATGAACTCGAACACCCCTCTATACTACGCCTTTGGCTATTGGTCAAACACCCGGCGTCCATTCATGTCCATCGCCGAGCCGGTCATCTTGCGGTCGATCCGGATCTCGAACCCCCTTTCTGCAGCCCTGGTCAGCTCGTGATCGACGGCACAGCGTTTAGCGGCCGCCCGGCGGGGGATCGTCGCCAATATGGAAGTTACTGCGAGCGCGTTTGTCGGAAGCCTACGGAATCACGCTACAACTCCTTCAATGATGGGAACAACCGGATGAATGGACCAGCATCCGAGGCGTGTTGTTAGATAGCCAGTTTGTATAGCATCGCCTATTGCCTAATCATTCGCTTGTGCGGCCCTCAGGACTCGCCACCGCGGCTCGCAGTTCCTGTGGCCTAAAGGCAATTGCAGGATCTCTGAGTCCCGCGCCGCCCCGCTCTGGAGCAGTAAATAGACGACGGGGCCCAGCCGGAATCCCGTTCAGGTATCATCGCAGAATGCGTGTGGCGGCTGTGTTGGTTCTGCTGGCTTCCGTAATGCTCGCGCAGAATAACCGGACAGTTACCGGTTTGCCAAATGACTGGCCGGACCGGGGACCGGTACCTGGCGCTGGCCGTACATCGTATTCCGACTTCCACCCGACGCAGAACTTCGTTCCGCGAAAGCCATGATCGCGGGCGTGACGAATCCGTTCGCGGTTCACGAGGGACTGGAACACTCAAGCGCGGCGGTAGCGCTGCCGACGCGGCGCTCACGACGGCGCTGGCCCAGATTGCCTTGAATGCGGGCGCCGCTATGAGCTACGCAGGAATCTTGACAGCTCTATACTACGACGCGAGTTCGGGCAAGGTGTACTCACTCAATGCGGGTTGGAACATCCCTCGGAATGAAACTGAGCCACTTTCGATTCCGCCACCAGGTACAGCATCCGGGCGAACCGCCCTCGTACCCGGCTTCATGGCTGGGCTGCAGGCGCTGCATGAACGCTTCGGGCGGCGTCCGTTCGCGGAACTATTTGAACCCTCAATATGGCTCGCGGACCGCGGGTTCCCTTCCTCCCGTGGTCGCGGCCTGGCGTCGTGATGAAGCGACCTCGCTTGCCCGCTTGGAAGACACCCGTCGCATCTTTCAGAAGGAAGATGGCAAGTACTACGATCAGGGTGACATCTTCCGTCAACCTCAATTGGCTCAGACGTTAAAACAGATCGCGAGTCAAGGGACTCAGTACATGTATCGCGGAGCGTGGGCTCATCGGTTTGTGGATGCTGTGCAGCGCGAAGGCGGTAAGATCACCCTGCAGGACATGGCCGATTACCGCCCGCTTTGGTCGGAGCCCGCCCGCGCCATGTACCACGGCTATGAAGTGACGTCCTTGGGATTGCCGAGTTTAGGGGGCCTTGAGACGTTGAGTGCTTTGCTGCTCGCAGAGTCTGCCAAGGTGGGCAACAGAGGCGACTACTGGCATTCGGCCGATGGATTGTATGCCCTGATCCAGATCGGAAGGCTTGCGACCGTAGTGACTTTTGCACCCGAAGACGACCTGCGGAAGGTCTTTCCCACCCTCGATCTTGCCCTAGACTCGCGCTTAGCTCCCACAACCACCAAGCGCCTCTCCACAATTCTTCGAGATAGGAATTGGTTCACTAACGCATTAGCCGCCGTCAGACCGAAACCGGGGCCGAATCACTCCTCGAGCGTCATCGTTGTAGATGAGCAGGGCAACGTCGCAGCATTAGTGCACACCTGTAACTGCGTGCTGTGGGGAACGACGGGAATATTCGTAGATGGGATTTCCGTACCGGACGCGGCGGATTACCAGCAGGCAGCAATCGCGCGGACCGAACCTGGCGGTCGTTTGGCGGATTCGACGATCCCGATGATCGCCCTAAGAGACAAACGACCCGTTCTGGCTTCTGCCACTATAGGTGCCAGCGGATCGCTCGATGTGACGCTACAGAATCTGATCAACGTGCTCGACTTGGGTATGGAGCCGCAGGCCTCCGTAGATCGGCCTAATTTCCAGGGACCCTTTTGGGGCTTCGATGTCCATGGACCTGCGCATGGTGAACCGACTAAGGAGGTTCTGGACCGCGGATTCCCGGATTCGGTGATCCATGGATTGAAGAAGCGAGGACAAGATGTCTACGTAGGTGCGGACGCTGGCTTGCAAACGGGCTACTGGATTGGCATCCAAATCGATCCGAAGAACGGAGCGTTATCTGGCGGTGCGAACCGGCGGCTGAATCCATTGATCGAAGGCTATTGAGTGGCCCTGAGCCAGTGTGTCATGCGCGAGCGAGGGAGAACGCTTTGGGGTTGCCGCATGTAGGGCGGGAGCAATCGCCTCCTTACGACACATTGACGCAAAACGCCCGTTGCTTGTCAGTGGCGCCGCGCGAAGGGGCCAAGAAGGAATTGAGCTGGGAGCGCGGACGTGCTCAAACTACCGCGGCGCGCCTGCAAGGACGGTCAATTCTCCGTGGGCATTCTATCGACGTGATCGACTACGAGAGTCTCCCGGCCCCTTCTTCAGTTCCAGTTTCAAGCCAAGTTGATCGCGGAGTGCCTGCTGAATGGTTGGGCCGCTTGGGCCGGGATCGGGCGCCGTCTCCTGGGCAGCGGCCGAAACACCTGCGTTCGCGCGCGCCTGAGCCATCGCCGCCCTCATTTGACTGTGGATTGCGGCACTTCCGCTTTTGGGCGCCAGAACGCGCATGTTCGCCTTGGCACTCCTCAGATGTTCACCACTTTATGGCCGTTCCATCCTCAATTCCGAGCCCCTCCAAAACGCAGTCACAAGACTTCGAAAATCGCTAACCACCATCCCCTCAATCACCTACGGCCACCGCCCACCTCGCCGCCTTTTTCCCGCCCGCTACCATGAAATAGGGGAAGAAATTTTCCCCAGAACGGATTCTCACTATGATCGCAACCAACGAAACCCAAACCAACGAAACGCCTGAGCCAAACGAGCCGCACCCGCCAAAATGCCCATCAGCGAAGCCAAACTGCTCGCCAACCGCCGGAACGGCGCCCTAAGTCATGGACCGGTTACGGCTGAAGGCCGCCGCCGTTCGAGCTTAAATGCTTATAGGAACGGGTTGAACGGCCAAATCGTCTGCTCGAGTCCGGAAGAGCTCGTGGCCTTTAAGTCCTTCTGTTCGGAGATCCAAACCGAACTCGCCCCTTTGGGCGCCATCGAAAGGTTTTACGCAAAATCCATTTCGGAGAACATGTACAGGCTTGAGCGGGCCCGTTCTTTGGAAATGGGGATGTTTTCAAACGGGCACCGCGACCATGTCGAGGAGATGCAATCCGGACATCCGGAAGCCGATACCGCGCTGGCGGCCTCTCGCACCTTCCTGGAGCAAGCCCATGAGTTTCACTTGCTCACAGGTTACGAAGTGAAGATCCTCCGGGCTCTGGAAAAGCATCAGGCCCACTTGAAGGCCCTCCAGGACGCACGCAAAGCCGCTCACGAAATAGCCGTCGAGCAAGCTACGCAATTCGTCGAACTGGCTGAAGCCATGGAAGAAACCTACGAGCCGGGTGAAGACTTCACGCCCGCCTCCGCCCACGGTGGGTTCGTTTTTTCGCAGACCGAAATCGATCGCCGCCGCGTGCGCACCGCGCACCTCCGCGCCGCCCGGATCTACCATTTTGATGGCAAATTGCCGAAGGGCGGCCCCAAACCGGATGGTAAGACCGAGCTTCGCGCCGCATAATCGTCTTCCGCGAGGTCAAAATTGATAAGCCAGCCACACCCCACGCCACACGTGCGCTCGTCCTCCGGCCCTGTCGACGCGCCGTCGTGTTCGTACGACAGGCCTCCGGCCTGTCGATCCCGACGTCACGGCATATGGCCCATCGTTGGATTAGCGATCGTCAACCACCCGCTCGCCGCAGTCACGCAAGCGAGACTACAATCGAAGTTGCCCCAAGTCACCTTCGAACTCCTGGCCGAGTGCCCGCACACCCGCGCCCGCGCCGGCATTCTCCACACCGCCCACGGCACCATCGAAACCCCGGTCTTCATGCCCGTCGGCACCCAGGCCACCGTCAAAGGCCTCACCCAGCGCGACCTCGCCGAACGACCTCGGCGTCAACATCCTCCTCGCCAACACCTATCATCTCTACCTGCGCCCCGGCCACGAACTCATCCGCCAACTCGGCGGACTGCACCGCTTCATGTCCTGGCCCAACGCCATCCTCACCGATTCCGGCGGCTTCCAGGTCTTCAGCCTCTCCGGCCTGCGCAAGATCACCGAAGAAGGCGTGACCTTTCCAATCCCACCTCAATGGCGACCCGCACACGTTCACGCCCGAATCCACCGTCGACGTCCAACTGGCCTTCGGCAGCGACATCATGATGGTGCTCGACGAATGTCCCGAGTATCCCGTCAGCCACGAGTACGCCCGCGCAAAGCATGCACCGCACCCTCCGCTGGGCGCGTCAGGCCTACGCATCACTTCCGGCGCCGCATCGCCGAAAGCCCCACCCGCCACGCGCTCTTCCCCATCGTGCAAGGCTCCATGTTCCCCGATCTCCGCCGCGAATGCGCCACCGCGCTGCTCGATCTCGACGCCGACGGCTACGCCATCGGCGGCCTCTCCGTCGGCGAGCCGCGGCCGCTCAGCCTCGAAATGGTGGAGGCCACCGAGCCCATCTCTGCCCCGCGACCGTCCGCGCTACGCCATGGGCGTCGGCATGCCCGACGAGCTGCCGCGAATACGTGGCCCGCGGCATCGACATGATGGATTGCGTGCTGCCCTCGCGCAACGCCCGCAACGGCTACCTGTTCACCTCCGAAGGCCGCGTCATCATCAAGCACGCGCAATATAAGGACGATCCGCGCCCGCTCGACCCGAATTGCTCCTGCTATACTTGTCGGAGTTATTCCCGGGCCTATCTACGGCATCTGTTCCAGGCGGGGAGATTTTGTACGCCAGCTTGGCCACCCGGCACAATATCCGGCGGTACCTTGACATCATGCGCGAGATCAGGCAGTGCTATACTGGCGAATTCATTTCCACAATACTTGGACGCGGTGCTGGCGGGCATCGGGTCAACCTGCATCCGATGTTTCCGTAAACGATCATAAACGGTTGAAATCGTGGTTCTGAACCTTTTTCTTCTGCAAACCGCGGCCGGGCAACTCCGCTCATCCAACTGCTGCCCCTCCTGCTGATCTTCGGCGTCTTTTATCTCCTGATTTTCTTGCCCATGCAGCGCCAGCGAGAAACACCAGCAAAAGATGCTGGCGGCGCTGGAGAACGGACAACACAGTGCTGACCAGCGGAGGCATCGTCGGAACCATCGTGCAATTCAAGAGGACGACACGCTGATTCTCCGCGTGAAGCCGGACAATATAAAGATCCAGGTCGCCCGCAGCGCGGTCTCGAGTGTGGTTACCGCCGGCGAAGGCTAAGAAGTAGTAACTCTATAAAACAGGCTTTAAAACTCCAATGCAAACGAATTTCACGGCCCGGTCGGTGGTTATTGTCGCTGGTCATCCTGGTCTGCGTCTATGGCATCATCGGCTTCCCCACCTCGATGGCCGCCATTCAGAAGAACTTCTCCAACAATATCCGCCTGGGTCTCGATCTAAAGGGCGGCACCCACCTGGTTCTCGAAGTCCAGGTGCAGGACGCCGTCAAGGCCGATGCCCTGCAAACCGCAGAGCGCCTCAAGGAAGACCTGAAGAAGGAAAACATCACCTGGGGTTCAGCACGGACGTCAACGATCTCGCCTCCGTCGCCGAAGCCGATCAGGTCGCGATCACAATCAAGGGCATCCCCGCCACGCAGTCCAGCGCCTTCCGCACCATCGTCGCCGAACGTTATCCCACCTACAACCTCACGTCGGTGAACTCCACCGATTACCAGATGAAGCTCAAGCCCACCGAGCTGCTCGCTCTGGAAGCCGAAACCGTGCAGCGCACCATCGATACCATCAGCAATCGCATCGACCAGCTTGGTCTCGCCGAAAAATCCGTTCAGCAGTACGGCCGCGCCGGCGCCGATTACCAAGATCCTGGTGCAATTGCCGGGCGTGGACGATCCCGCGCGCGTCAAGGAACTGATCGGCACCGCGGCTGTGCTCGAAATCGATGACGTGAAGGATGGTCCGTTTCCCAGCCGGGACGCCGCGCTTGCGCAGCACGGCGGCATTCTTCCGCTCAACACCAAGCTGGTGAAGGCTAAGCCGCGCGGCCGCCAGTGAAGGCGAGCAATGGTATCTGGTTGGCAAGAACCCCGTCGTCAGCGGCCAGGAGATGCGCAACGCGCGCCCCGCCCAGGGCGACGTCCGGCGGATGGGAGACCGATTTCACCCTCTCGCCGGACGCCGGCAAGCGCTTCGGCCGTTACACCGAAGCCAACATCAACAACAAGCTGGCCGTGGTTCTCGACAATGCAAGCGGTCAGCGTCGCCACCATTGAAGCCAAGATCGAAGACTCCGGCCGCATCACCGGTCTTGGCAGCCAGGAGGAAGCCGATCGATCTGTCGCGCTATCTCCGTTCCGGCTCGCTGCCGGCCGGCATTCAAGTATCTGGAAGACCGCACCATCGGCCCGTCGCTCGGCGCCGATTCCATTCACGAAGGCTTCGTGGCCGGCATCGCCGGCTTGATCGCGGTCGTGGTCGTCATGCTGGTTTACTATAAGCGCAGCGGCATCAATGCGGTGCTGGCGCTGATGCTGAATGCCGTTATTCTGTTGGCCGCGATCTCCTACTTCGACGCCGTGCTGACGCTGCCGGGAATCGCCGGCGTGATTCTGACCATCGGTATGGCGGTCGATTCCAACGTGCTGATTTTCGAGCGCATCCGCGAGGAGTTGCGCACCGGGAAATCGGTGGTGGCGGCGGTGGATGCCGGATTTGGCAAGGCTTGGTGGACCATTGTCGACACCCACGTGACCACCATCGTCTCGTGCGCCTTCCTGTTCCTGTTCGGCGAAGGCCCGGTGAGGGGCTTTGCGGTGACTCTGATGATCGGTTTGGTGGCCAATGTGTTCACCGCGGTCTTCGTTTCGAAGACGATTTTCGACTGGGAGCTCTCCGGCGGCGCCGCCAGGAGGCCCTGAGCATTTAGTGGAGGTGAGGTTTTCTTTGTAGCGCCAGCGGTATTGGCGCCGGGTCCTTCTAGCTTGAGAACAGGTTGAAGCCCCAGCCTGGGAACAAATTTGAACACGCTGGTGTCGAAGTAGTTAACGGCAAACCAGCACGGCACGAGTCGATGGAATTATTTAAGAACACGAACTACGATTTTCTGGGCAAGAAGTGGCCGTTCATCATTGCCTCGCTGATTCTGACGGTAGCCGGTTTCACCAGCATGGCCATCAAGGGGCTTGAATTACGGCATCGACTTCAAAGGCGGCACGCTGATGACGGTCAAGTTTGCCCAAACGCCTCCACTCGACCGTATCCGCGCAGCCTTCCTGCATGCGCAGCAGACCAAAGGCGAGGTGAGCGTGCAGAACATCACCGACGTTTCCACCAAGAATGAAGTCGAAATCGGCATCGGCAGCGAGCAGCAGACCGACGCGCAGTTGAACGTGAACCGCGCCGCGATGCAGCAGATACTCTGCCGCCACCTTCGGCCAGCCCGCCAGCGGCAAGCTCGATCTCAACAACACCGGGCAAGATGCCTTGTCTTCGCGACTGCTGGATGCCTTGGCCCGCGCCAATATTCCGATGAGCGCCGACCAGGTGCAAGACGGTCGCGGCCAATATTCTCAAATATTCCGACCAGCACTCGGGTTTGATCTACAATTTCAGCGATCTGAATGGCGTCCCTGGCGTCACCCCGCAGATTTTGAGTGTGCTCCAGCAGGAAACCTATCTCGCCCCCTACCACGTTCAAAAAACCGAAATGGTGGGTCCCAAAGTTGGCGCGGAGTTGCGCCAAAAGGCAGTTCTTGCCACGCTCTATGCGCTCGGCGGAATGCTGGTCTACATCGCGTTCCGTTTTGAATGGATCTACGGCGTCGGCGCGGTGATCGCGGTCTTCCACGATACGCTCATCACCATCGGCCTGTTCTCGCTCTTTAACGAGCAGATTGACATGACGGTGATTGCCGCGCTGCTCACCCTCGTTGGATACTCGATGAATGATACGATTGTCATCTTCGATCGTATCCGCGAGAATCTGAAACTCTCGCGGCGCGATTCCGCTGGAGCGCGTCATGAATGTCGCCGTGAACCAGACCCTGAGCCGGACCGTTATGACTTCGGGCCTGACGTTCATCACCGCCGTCGCGCTGTTCCTGTTTGGCGGTCCCGTGTTGCATGGGTTTTCGTTTGCGTTGGTTTGCGGCATTATCGTAGGAACGTATTCTTCGGTTTTTATTGCCAGCCCGATCGTGCTCTTCTGGCACAATTACGCCGACAAGCGCCGTAAAACAGCGCCGGCGCTGGCGACGGCGGCTCGGACCGACAATGTCCGCAAGCCGACCAAAGCAGTTAAATAGGAGGGGGGTAAACGTTGCATGTTTGAACAAACATTTGTACAAACCGGCAAGACGAACACGACCAAGACGGTCATTCTTTCGTTCGCCGTGCAAATCGCCGCGATAGCAGTGCTGGTGGTGCTGCCGCTGATCTATTTCCAGGTGTTGCCGTCGGCGACGTTGACCTCGCTGATTACGGCGCCGCCTCCGCCGCCACCCCCGCCGCCGCCTCCGGCCGCGGCGCCTCCCAAGGTAGTCAAAGTATTCCGCGCCAAATGGACGCGGGCAAACTGCTCGTTCCCAAGGTCATCCCCAAAGAGATCAAGCAAATCAACGAAGACGAAGCTCCGCCTAGCGCCGGTATGGGCGTGGCTGGCGGCGTACCCGGCGGCGTGGCCGGCGGCGCCGTAGGTGGCGTGCTTGGCGGCATCCTGGGCGGCATCCCGTCGGCTGCGCCGCCTCCGCCTCCGCCGCCCAAGAAGGAACCGCCGAAGCCGAGTATCGTGAACGTCGGCGGACGCGTGCAGGCGGCGAAGCTCATTCGTCAGTCCGCAGCCGGTTTATCCCCAGATTGCACGCCAGGCGCGCATCTCGGGAACCGTGGAATTGGCCGCCATCATCGGCGAAGACGGCCATATCCAGTCGCTCACGGTCAGCAGCGGCCACCCGCTGCTGCGGCAGGCCGCGCTCGACGCGGTCAAACAGTGGGTCTATCAGCCCACGCTCCTGAATGAACAGCCGGTAAAGGTAAACACGACCATCGACGTCATCTTTACTTTGAGTCAGTAGTAACCCGGCGCTCCTATTCGAACGCCGGATATAAAGTAACAAAAATCAACTCGCAGGAGAGAAAACTAGAATGTTGGCTTTGCATTTGCACCAAGTATGGTCCTTCTTCCTAATGCTGCAAGACGATAGCAGCGTAGGTTGGGACCCCGTACACCTCTGGGCGCAGATGGGCGGATTGGCCCGCGGCGTCGTTGTTCTGTTGTTCCTCATGTCCGCCTATTCCATCGGCGTCATGATCGACCGCTTCATGGCGTATAACGCCGCCAAGAAGCAGTCGCGCGCTTTCGCTCCGGCCGTGGCCGGCGCGCTGCGCGAAGGCAAGCTGGATGAAGCCGTCAAGATCGCCGATCGCTACAAGAAGAGCCATCTGGCGAAGGTTGTAGTGGCGGGCTTGCAGGAGTTCCAGGCGCACCAGATTTCGACGCGATATTCCCGGCGAAGAGATCGAGGCTTCGCGCCGCGCTCTCGAGCGCGCCGAAGCCATTGTGCACGCCGAACTGAAGCGCGGCGTTTCGGGCCTTGCGACCATCGCTTCGTCGGCTCCGTTCGTCGGTCTGTTCGGTACCGTCGCCGGCATCATCAACGCGTTCCAGGGCATTTCGACGCAAAAATCCACCGGTCTCGGCGCCGTCGCCGGCGGTATTTCGGAAGCCCTCGTCACCACCGCTATCGGTCTGTTCGTGGCCGTCCCCGCGGTGTGGGCGTTCAACTATTTCACCGGCCGCATCGAGGCCTTCGACGTGGAAATGGGTAACTCCAGTTCCGAGTTGATCGATTACTTCCTCAAGCGGTCGCAGCGCGGCGTCCGTAAGTAAGCCCATTAGTAAAGAGCGGTATCCGATTGCGAGTTGACAAAAGTGGGGCAGGCTGTCACCTGCCTCACTCCAGTTCTCCGAACTAACCGGTCCGCCAAAATAGGAGAAATCGTATGGGTATGCAAGATATGCTGAAGCAGCATGCACCGCCGCCGGTGTCGGACATCAACGTCACCCCCATGGTGGACGTTATGCTCGTGCTGCTCATTATTTTCATGGTCATCACGCCCATGTTGTCGAAGGGCGTGCCGATCGAACTCGTGAAGACGCGCAATCCGATCGCCATGCAGGCGGCCGACCGCAGCGACGCGGTGCTTATTTCCGTCACGCGCGATGGGAAGACATTCCTTGGACGCGACGCGGTTCCCGCGGACCAGTTGACTCCTAAGATTAAGGACATGCTTTCCAACCGCACGGACAAAGAGTGCTTCCTCAAAGCCGACGTACGTGCGAAGTATCAGGTGGTTTTGGACGTAGTGCAGAATCTACAGGCGGCGGGCGTGGACCAACTCGGGCTTCTGACCGAGCAGGTTCAGGGAGAACACCACCCCACCGACGATCAGAAGAAACAGGGCGGCGCGCCGTCCGGCGATTAATGACGAGAAGGTTTATTTAAGGAGCAATATTATGGCAATGTCAATGGGCGGCGGCAGCGGGCCCAAATCCGATATCAATATGACGCCGATGATCGACGTACTGCTGGTGCTGATCATCATCTTCATGGTCATTACGCCTCTGACGCCAAAGGGCCTGGAAGCGCTGGTACCCCAGCCTCCGCCGCAGAATCAGAAGCCGAATCCGGCCGACGACCGCACTATCGTGGTGACTATCAACAAGGACCACTCGATGTTGGTGAACACCGAGCCCATCGATGAGAGGGTCTTGCAAAAGCGTCTGGAAGATATCTTCAAAACCCGCGCCGAACGCATCATGTTCGTTAAGGGCGATCCGGACATCGAATACAAATGGGTGGCCGAGGTGGTGGATATCGGACACGGGGCCGGCGTGGATAAGATCGGTCTGATGCCGTTCAAAGATCTCGGGCAGTAACAGCTCGAGGCGATTTTTTGGGGAAAGTACATGCGTAAATCGATCATGACCGCGGCTCTTGCCGCTCTCGCGTTGCTAGCCGCCGGGTGTACCCAGCTGCGCTCGCGCTCTCAGATCAACGAAGGCGTTTCCGCTTTTAAGAACGCCCAGTTCCCGCAGGCGGTGGAGCATTTTAAGACCGCTGTCGAGTTGGAGCCTGAGTTCTCCACGGCGCGCCTCTATTTGGCAGTTGCCTATATGCAGCAGTACGTTCCGGGAGCCGAAAGCCCGGATAACATGAAGATGGCGGATCAGGCGCTGGCGGAATTCCAAAAGGTTCTGGAGAAGGACCCAACGAACAAGACTGCCGCAGCCTATATCGCCACTCTGAAACTGAACCAGAAAAAGTGGGACGAGGCCGAACAGTGGTATCAGAAGGTGGTCCAGTTCGATCCCAAGAACACCGACGCCTACTACAGCCTCGGTTTCATTGCGTGGTCGAAGTGGTATCCGGCCTATGCTACGGCCATGCACGATCTGAAGCAACCGATGGATTCCAACTTCCCCATCAAAGACAAGAAGGTCAAAGCGGAATTGAAGGAGAAGTGGGATACGGTCATTCAGGGGGGTCTCGACAATCTCAACAAGTGCCTTGAGATTGATCCGCTCTACGCCGATGCGATGGCGTACGAAAATCTTCTGATCCGCGAGCGCGCTTACTTGCTCGACGATCAGAAGGAGTTCGAAAAGCAGATCGCAGTCGCCAACGACTGGATCGACAAGGCGATGGATGCCAAGAAGAAATTGGCTGAAAAGAAGGCCAAAGCGGCCGCCGCTAACGGCATTACGACGGAAGAGAAGTAGCCTAGTGGCGCAGGCCTCCTGGCCTGCGCATAGTTCTTACTTAGACTCGCGCGGGCCTTGAGGCCCGCGTGACTTATTCGTACCTCAATACTTCGGCTGGCGAGATCCTCGTAGCGCTCTTCGCTGGATAGATCGTAGCCAGAAAGCTCACTAGAATCGCCACCCCCGCAATCCAGATCCCATCCACCCACCGCGCCTCGAACGGCAGATAGCTGATCGGGTAGACCGCTTCCGGCAGCTTGATCCAGTGATACTTCCCCGCGAAGTAGCAGATCGAATAGCCTACAATCAGCCCCACCGCGCTGCCGACTGCGCCGATCAGCACGCCCTGCAGCATGAAGATCCGCCTGACCTGGCTTGCCCGCGCCCCCATCGACATCAGAATCGCGATATCGCGGTACTTTTCCATCACCATCATCACCAGCGTGATCAGAATATTCAGCGCCGCCACCAGCAGGATCAGGCCGATTACGATCATCGTCACCACCCGCTCCATGTTCAGCGCGCTGAATAGCTGCTTGTTCAGCTCCATCCACGTGGTGGTGGTATATTGCGGCCCGATCGCCTTCTCGATCTCCTTCGCGTACACGTCCGCGCGATTGAGATCGTCCACGTTGACTTCGATCTGGTTGACCACGTCGTCGAGCGACAACGCCTTCTGCGCCGCCTGAATCGACGTGAACGCCCAGCCGTCGTCGAAATCGGAGAAGTTGGTCTCGAAGATTCCACAGGTGTAAAACTTCCGAAACGTCGGCATCATTCCGAATGGCGTCAAATTGCCCTCGGGGCTTGACCACGGTGATCCTTGAATTCATCACCATCCCGGTGTCCTCTACCAGGCGCGACCCGAGCAAAATCCCCGGCGGGTCCGCATTTGGATCGCGCAGCCGGTCGAGCGATCCGGCCTTCAGATGCCGCAGCGCGGTCGGTGATCGCCAGTTCGGCATCCACGTCGATGCCCTTCAGCTCGACCCCCTTCGCATTCACCGGCCCTGATAGAAACACCGGCATATAAAGCGCCGGCGCGACGGCGGTCACGTGCGGCAGCTTGCGGATGCGCGCTGCCAGATCGCGCCAGTTTTCGATGCCGTTCAATTGCTGGCGATTCATCACGTCGATGTGCGCCATCGCGCCCAGCATATTCCGCTGCAGCGTGTTGCGGAATCCGTTGGTGACCGCCAGCGCGATCACCAGCGCCATCACGCCCGCCGCCACGCCGATCACCGAGATCACGGTGATGACCGAGATCACCGCCTCCTTGCGGCGCGCGCGCAGGTAACGGCTGGCGACGAAGAGCTCGAACCCCGAGGCGATTCTCACTGCGCATCCAGTTCGCGCAGCTTCTGCACGAGCTCGATAGGGCCTTCCGGCCGCAGCAGCGGAAACAGAATCACGTCGCGGATCGATTGCGAGTTCGTCAGGATCATCGTCAGCCGGTCGATGCCGATCCCTTCGCCGCCGGTCGGCGGCATGCCGTAGGACAGCGCGCGCACGTAGTCCTCATCCATCTGGTGCGCCTCTTCGTCGCCGCGCTCGCGCATGGCGAGCTGCATCTCGAAGCGGCGGCGCTGCTCCTGCGGATCGTTCAACTCGGTGTAGGCGTTGCCGATCTCCATGCCCGCCGCATAAATCTCGAACCGCTCGACGAATGCCGGGTCGTCGCGGCTTGTTCTTCGAAAGCGGCGAGATCTCCACCGGGTAGTCGTAGATCATCGTCGGCTGGATCAGCTTGTCTTCCACATGCCGCTCGAAGATGTCCGCCAGCGCCTCGCCCGCTGTCGCCTTCGAGGAATGGCGCGTCAGCCACTCGGGATTCGCGACGTCGTCGCATCGATGGCCGCCCTTCGCCCTCCCAGAAATGCACGACGGCCTCGCGCATGGTGTAGCGCGCCACATGGGCCGAAATCGAGCTTGTGGCCTTCGAACTCCACTTCGGTCGTCCCGCACCGCGTCGACGCGCGGTCTGGCGCAGCAGTTCGGCGGAGAAGTCCATCAGGCCGCTGTAATCGGTGTACGCCTGGTAGAACTCGAGCATGGTGAATTCGGGGTTGTGCTGCGTGGAGAGCCCTTCGTTGCGGAAGTTGCGATTGATCTCGTAGACGCGCTCCAGCCCGCCCACGATCAGCCGCTTCAGATACAGCTCCGGCGCGATGCGCAGGTAGAGATCGATATCGAGCGTGTTGTGGTGCGTGACGAACGGCCGCGCCGCGGCGCCGCCATAGAGCGGCTGCATCATCGGCGTTTCCACTTCGATGAACCCGCGCGCTTCGAGTTGCCGCCGCAGCGAAGAGATGATGCGCGCGCGCGTCACGAACACCTTGCGCACTTCGGGATTCGCGATCAGATCCAGATAGCGCTGCCGGTAGCGGATCTCCACGTCTTCCAGGCCGTGCCACTTCTCGGGCATGGCCAGCAGCGTCTTCGAGAGGAACTCCAGCTTCTCCGCGTGGACGCTCAGCTCGCCCGTGCGGGTGCGGAAAAGGTAGCCTTCCACGCCGACGATATCGCCGATATCGAGCAGCTTGAAGAGCTGATAATCGCGCTCGCCCGACGGCATCCTTCTTGACGTAGATCTGCAGCCGCTCGCCATTCTGCTGCATATGCGCGAAGCCGGCCTTGCCCATGTGGCGCAGGGTCATCAATGCGCCCGGCGATGCGCACGCGGATCTCCGGCATCAACTCCTCGGCGGTCTTCGCGCCGTACGCGGCCAGAATCTCCGGAATGGTGTGGGTGAAATCGTAGCGCTTGCCATAGGCGCGATATCCCAGCGCTTCGATTTCGTGGATGCGCGCCGCGCGCTGCTTCAACAATTCGTCTTCCAGCGACAATAGAATCTCCTCACTACGCCCGCGCATACCGCGCGGGCCATTGCGAATTCGCTATTATAAGACTTCGTTTGCGCCGATCTATCTCCATTATCATTCCCGCCTATAACGAAGAGAAACGGTTGCCCCCCACTTTGGCTCGCGTGCGTCAATATCTGGACGCGTCCCATTGGGAATTCGCCGAAATCGTCGTGGTGGACGACGGCTCGCGGGACGCCACCGCCGCCGTTGCCGAAGCCGCCGGCGCGCGCGTACTGCGCAACCCCGGGAATCGCGGCAAGGGTTACTCCGTCCGCCACGGGATGCTTAAGGCCACGGCGACTGGTCGCTTTTTTCAGATGCCGATCTCTCGTCGCCCATCGAGGAGCTCGATCGTCTCTGGGGCGCCGCCGAGCGCGAACGCGCGCAGGTCGCGATCGGCTCGCGCGCAGTGGATCGCTCCATGGTCGGCGTTCACCAGCCGATCTTTCGCGAAACCATGGGCCGCATCTTCAATCTCACGATGCGCCTGGTCACCGGCCTGCCCTTCCACGACACGCAGTGCGGCTTCAAGCTTTTCGAAACCTCGGCCGCGCGCGAGATCTTCCGCCGCCAGCGGCTGGATGGTTTCGGCTTCGACGTGGAGGTGCTGTACATTGCCTGCCATCTCGGCTATCGCACGCTGGAAGTGCCTGTCCGCTGGAATGATGTCGCGGGCACAACGGTAAGTACGTGGCGCGGCGTCAAGGCGTTCTGGGATCCGGTGAGGGTGCGCTCGAACGGCATCCGCGGCCTATACAAGTAAGTAGGGAGACCCGGCCGATCCCTTGTAATGATGGTCCTTAATTCGGATGAAGAGCATGCGTGGAGTCCACCTGGTTGCAGGGATAATTGCCGTAACGGTCTTCCTGATCACCGGCCAGTTCATGCGTCATCATCAGCCGCCCCTGGAAACGCTCGGCGACGCCGCGCGCCTGATGTACCGTTCCCGGCACATCTACATTCTGGCCGCCGGTCTCATCAATCTGATCCTGGGACTATACCTGCAGCGGCAAGCGACAAGTTGGCGCAGGATGGTCCAAATTGCCGGTTCGGGCTTGATCCTGGGCTCGGTGGTTCCGCTGGTTTTGGCGTTTATCTTGGAGCCGAAGAGGGGCTTCCAACCCGAAATGCGTTGGAGCGCCGCAGGCCTTTACGCGCTATTCCTCGGATGCATGGCGCATTTCGTGAGCTCGATCGGCAACCCACGCCGGGGGCTGGAAGGGAAGCCGGTGTAAATTCGCTTCTATGGTCTTTACCAAGCGTCTTCGCGACGGCGTTCGCCGCAGCGAGATCACCTGCAGCGTGCGAATCTGGATGCGCCCGCACGTCAAAGTAGGCGCCCGCTATAAGATGGACGAGGGCGAGATCGAAATCGACTCCATCACGCCGATCGGCTTCCCCGATATCACTCCTCAGTTAGCGCGCGACTCAGGCTTCCTGGGCGTTATCGACCTTCTGAAGGTCGCGAAGCACGGTAAAGGGGAAAATATCTATCTGGTCCGATTCCACTACCTGCCGCCATCGACGAAGCGCTCTTAGGTGCGCAAACTCGCCGGCGCGGTGGACGGACCTCCTGGCCTGTCGTCGCGCAAAGGTTTTGCATCCAAATAGAGCAGCCCAGGGACGCGAGCCGCCAATCACGCCAAATAACCCCGCGCCACCTCGCGAAACTCCGCCACTTGCGCCGCCGCCCACTCCTTCGAACGCCCCAGTTCCCGCGCCATCAGCCGCGCCGCAGGCTCCGCCATCTCCATCGCCGCCCTCGCATTTAGAAACAGGGCGCGCGTGCGCCGCGCCAACGCATCTTCCACCGTTCGCGCCATCTCCTCGCGCGCTGCCCATACGATCTCCGCTCCTGTGTAGGGCAGGGAAGCGCACAGGGGAACCGACAACGCGGGATCGCTCTCCATTAGTCCGCGAATCTTCGCCGCATCGGACCCATACACGCTCAACGCGCCGTACCGCTCCGCATTGGGCAGATGCCCGTGGATGTTCAGACTCTCCGTCGGACACGCCCGCTCCGGCAGCCGCGCGAACGTGGCGGCCTGATTGACGCAGTCCTCGGCCATGCGACGGTATGTAGTCCATTTGCCGCCGCAGATCGTGATCATGCCGGAGTTCTCGATGCGGATCGTGTGGCTGCGCGAAAGCGACGCCGTATTTGCGGCGCCGTCCGCCTTCACCAGCGGCCGGATGCCCGCAAAGACGCTGAGAATATCCGCGCGCGCCGGCTTCTTCGCGAGGTAAAGCGACGCGGTCTGCAAAATGAATTCGATCTCCTGGTCGAAGGCCGCAGGCTCAAGCGCGGCGGCGCCCACTGGAGTGTCCGTGGTCCCCACCACGGCGTGGCCGTGCCACGGAATCGCAAACAGCAGGCGCCCGTCGCTGGTATGGGGAACCATGATCGCGCTGTCGCCCGCCAGAAACGATCCGTCAAATACCAGATGCACGCCTTGGCTCGGCGCGATGATCGGTTCCACAGCCGGATCCGCCAGCGCGCGGAAGGCATCGCTGAAAGGGCCCGTGGCGTTAATCACCACCCGAGCCAGCGCTATGCGCTCCTCGCCCGATTCCCGATTGCGAAAGCGCACGCCGTTCACGAATCCGTCATCGTCTTTCAGCACTCCTGTAACCGGCGCGTAATTCAGGAGCGCGGCGCCCTGTTCCCAAGCAGTCGCTACCAGATGGATCAGCAGCCGCGCATCGTCGAACTGGCCATCGAAGTAGATCACGCCGCCGCGCAGACCCTCGGTGTTGATGGTGGGCAGGCGTTCCAGCGTTTCCTCCTTTGAGAGAATTCGCGAGGTGCCAAAACCGTACTTCCCGGCGAGCATGTTGTAAATCTTGAGGCCCACGCCGTAAAACGGCGATTCCCACCAATCGTACGTCGGGACCACAAATCCCAGATTGCGTACCAGGTGCGGCGCGTTTTCGAGCAGCAACCCGCGTTCGCGCAGCGCTTCCATCACCAGCGAAAGATTGCCCTGCTCCAGATAGCGTACGCCGCCATGGACCAGTTTCGTGCTACGGCTCGAAGTTCCTTTTCCGAAATCGTGTTGCTCCAACAAAAGGACGCCGTATCCCCGCGCCGCGGCGTCGATGGCCACGCCCACGCCGGTAGCGCCGCCCCCCACCACGACCAGATCCCAGGGCTCGTTGCGGCTTTCGAGACGGCGGATCTGTTCTGCCCGGTTCATTTGCTCTTGATGCTTCTAACGTTGTAAGAATACAGACGTACATGTATTATCAATAGCCGTCGGCGAACAGTAATCCAACTGTCATCGAATAGCAACGGAACTGAGTGCACCATCATGATAATCTGCACGGGAGGAAGAATGAGAATAAAGCTGCTTTTGTTACTTATCGCACTTACGCCATGTTTTGCGCAGAACGAGACCGCCGATGTGCTCGGAACGGTCAAGGATGCTCGCTCCTCCGTTATCCCCAAGGCCACAGTCACTTTACGTAATCAGGAAACCGGCATCGAGTCCAAGACCACGGCCGATGACAACGGCGAGTTCCTGTTCTCCCAGGTCAAAGTCGGCAAGTACACGGTCACCGCAGAGGCGGCGGGGTTTTCGAAGGCCGTCGCCGCCGATATCACGGTGGACGTTAGTGCGCGTCAGCGAGTCGATCTTACCATGCAGGTCGGCGCGGTCACAGAAACGGTGAACGTGGTTGGCGCCGCGGCGGCGCTTGAGACCGATTCGAGCGAGCACGGCCAAGTAATTAACACGCAGCAAGTTGTCGAACTTCCCCTCAACGGCCGCAACTATGCCGACCTCGCGTTGCTCTCGACCAACACCGTGAAATCTCCGATAGCTGCCTCGTTCTCTCCTAGTGGCACGCCGCGCGAGGCTGCGTTCAACGTGAACGGAATGCGCAGCACGTACAATAACTTCCTGCTCGACGGGTTGGACAACAACGCTTACGGCACCAGCAATCAATCCTATTCGGCGCAGGTGATCAACCCGTCGCCGGACGCCATTGGCGAGTTTAAGATTATCACCTCGAACTACAGCGCAGAGTACGGTCGCGTGGGTGGGGCAGTAGTGAATGCCGTCACGAGATCTGGCGCCAACCAGTTTCATGGAGCGGCCTGGGAGTTCCTTCGCAATACTGCGCTCAACGCGGACGGGTTTCAATTTACCCCTTTGCTTTACAAGCCCACCCTGCAGCGCAACCAGTTCGGCGCGACGATTGGCGGGCCCTTTATCAAGAACAAATTGTTCTGGTTTGCCGATTACGAAGGCTACCGCCAGTTGCAGCGATATCTCAATTTCGATTCCATTCCGAACGCCAATGACCGCTCCGGAATCCTGCCCGTAACCGTGGTGAACCCGCTGACCAACGTCGTCTATCCCGCCGGCACGCAGATTCCTATCGCGCAATTGAATCCGTTTGCCGCATATGCGTTGAGCAACTTGCCGGCCACGAATGCAGGCGCGGCGACGAGCCGCGCGAGCAACGACGAAGCGCTGCTGCTGATTCGCGATTACAGCGACAAATACGACGCAAAGATCGACGATCAGATCAACGAAAAAATGTCGCTGTTCCTCCGCTATAGCCAGCGCAAGGACGTCCAATACTACGCGCCGGATCTCACCGGACCTTCGGGCGGAGACGGCAACGGATACATTCACACTATCCAGCAGAACGCCGCCTTCGGTTACACCTGGGTGACGACGCCTTCCTCGATTTTCGAGTTCCGGTTCGGTTTCACGCACGTGAAGGCTGGAAAAGAGCCGCCCTACGTTGGGGGCCCCAGCCTGCAATCCCTGTTTGGTTTCCAGGGCTTGCCGACTGCCTCTAGCCTTACTGGCGGCCTGAACACACAGACGATTAGCGGTTTCGCTACTGCGTTGGGACGCCAGACCAGCAATCCACAGTTTCAGAATCCCACCTCCTTCGATCCAAAGCTGAATTTCACAAAGTCTTTAAACCGGCATTCGCTCAAAATGGGTTATGAGCTCTCGGTGATTCATACTGAAGTTCTGGATGTGAATCCGCTCTATGGGCAAGATACATATGCCGGCGGATTCAGCAAGCCGACCTGCGGGCAATTAGGTCAGGCCGCTGGATGCACCATCGCTTCGGACGCAACCAGTTACAACCTCGCGGATTTCATTTTTGGCCTCCCGAGCGCCGTCAATCTCGGTAATAACTTCGTCTCCAATCTCCGTCAACAGGTCCATTCCTTGTATGCGCAAGACGACTGGCGTGTAACTCCCAAACTTACCTTGAACCTTGGCCTGCGCTGGGAATTCGCGTCGCCCTTGGTGGACCGGGACAACAATTGGTCGGATTTCAATCCGGCCACCGATACCATGACCCGCGCAACGGGCGGCAGCTGGTACAACCGCGCCCTGGTGAACCCCGTTTACAAGGACTTCGCTCCGCGTGTCGGCTTCGCCTACAACTTCATGCCGAAGATGGTTCTTCGCGGCGGATACGGCATCAGCTATGATTTCTTCAACCGCGTGGGCAGCGCCATCGAAGGCATCAACGCCCCCGAAGCCCTATTCGGCGTATTCAGCCAGACTATACCTGCCGGCGGCCCTGTGCCGTCAACCTTCCTCACCACGGTGAACAGTTTCTCCACCGGAATCGCGAATCCTAATAACTTCAATCCACTGGTCTCGAACGTGGATTACATTCCGGCGAACTCGCCGTGGCCGCTAATCCAGAACTGGTTTCTTTCGATTCAGCGGGAGATCGTCAAGGACACCACCATCGAAATCGCCTACAACGGAAACCACAGCGAACACCTGCCTATCATCGCTGACTACAATCAGGCTACGCCGAACGTGGCGGGTGGAACGCTTAGTTACCAGCAGCGCGCGCCAGTGCCAACCTACGGCCCTATCACCTGGGTCTATGCGGGCGGCGCCAGCCACTACGACGGGCTCTCAGCGCGCGTCGAGCATCGCTTTGGCCACGGACTCTACCTACTGAACTCGTTCACCTGGGGCAGGGCGATTGGCGATTCCGAGCAGGCGCTGGAATACTACGCCGGATACGTGGAAGCCAATCCGCAAAACATTCACAATCTCGGCGCCGAAGCCGGGCCTTCCAGCTTCGACGTGCAATTCAACAACGTCACCAGCGTGGTGTATCAGGTTCCCTTCGGCAAGGGCCGCAAGTACGGATCGAACTGGCATCCCGCTCTCGACGCCGTGCTGGGTGGATGGGAGTTGAACACCATCAACACCGCGCACACGGGTACGCCGCTGAACGTCTACTACACTCCGGCAACCGCCTACGCGACTAGCGGACTCTCGAACGACTACCGCGGTGAACCGTTTTTGCGGCCAAACGTCACGGGAAGCTCGGTTAGCCAAAGTAAGTCTCAGTTGATCAACACTTACTTCGCCGGATATACGTTCAGTGTGCCGCCCTCGGTCACCGACCCATTCGGCAACCTGGGGCGCAACGCGTTCCGTTCGCCGGGTCTGGAACAGTGGGACATGGCGGTGGACAAAACCTTCCGCTTGGGTGAAATTGCCAAGCTGCAATTCCGTTCGGAGTTCTTCAATCTGCCGAATCACACGAACTTCGGAATCCCGACCACGAATATTAGCTCGTCTTCGTTCGGTCAAATTCGCTCTACCTATCCCGCGCGCCAGATTCAGTTCGCGCTCAAGGCGATTTTCTAGGAGATGTGCGGAGCCTCCCGGCGTATTGCCGGGAGGCCTCCGCCACCTGAATTTCCGTGCGCGGATACACTGTGGGATTAATGCTGCTCGCTTCCTTTACGTCGAGCGCCGCGGATGCCCCGCGCATCTTAGTGCACGGCCATCGAGGCGCGCGTGCGCGCCGTCCCGAAAACACGATCCCTGCGTTCGAATACGCCATCGCCCAAGGCGTCGATGCGCTCGAAATGGATATGGCGGTAACGAAGGACAACGTCATTGTCATCTCGCACGACCCCATCCTCGAGCCGCCCGTGTGCAGCGGGCCGTTAGCTAGCGCGATCATCCACCAACTCACGCTCGCCGAAGTGCGCCAGTGGGACTGCGGCGCCGTTCGCAATCCGCGATTCGAGACGCAGCAGACCATCCCCGGAACGCGCGTCCCCACGCTCGACGAGGTATTCCAACTCGCCTCGCGCGGCGCATTCGACTACAACATCGAAACCAAGAGCTTCCCCGATCACCCGGAATACACGCCCCCGCCCGAAGAGTTTTCCCGCATGGTACTGGAGAAGATCCGGCATTACCACCTGGAAAAGCGACTCATTCTGCAGTCGTTCGATTTCCGCACGCTCATCGCCATGCGCAAACTCGCGCCCGAGATCCGGCTCTCGGCGCTGATCGAAAACGATTCCCGCGATTTCACCGCAGTTTCGGCGGCCGCCGCAAACGCCGAAATCGTATCCCCGGACTTTCACTTGGTGACGCCGGAGAAAGTTGCCGCTGCCCATCGCGCCGGCCTCCAGGTAGTTCCATGGACGGCAAACACGCCGGCCGATTGGGATAAGTTGATCGCCGCGAAGGTGGACGCTATCATTTCGGACGACCCAGCGGAACTGACCGCGTATCTCCGAAAAAAGGGCCTCCGCTAATACAGGATTCGCGTGCGAATGGTTCCTTCCACTTCGTCCAGCAGTCGTTTGGCCTCGAGCGTCTCGCCGCGGCCGCCATCTTCGACATCGATCACCACGTAGCCGATGCGCGCATTGGTCTGCAAATACTCGCCCGCGATATTGATGCGGCGCGCGGAGAAGATCGCATTGACCTGCGACAGCACGCCCGGCTGATTGCGATGAATGTGCAGTAAACGGTGCTTGCCCGGATGCTCCGGCAGCGATACCTCGGGAAAATTCACCGCCGTGATAGTGGAACCGTTGTTACTGTACTTGATCAGTTTGCCAGCCACCTCGACGCCGATATTCTGCTGCGCCTCCTCCGTGCTGCCTCCCACGTGCGGCGTCAGGATCACGTTTTCGAACGAGCGCAAGGGCGAAATAAATTCGTCTTTGGCCGTCTTCGGCTCCACTGGAAAAACGTCGATGGCCGCGCCCGCCAGGTGCTTCGACTCGAGCGCCGTCGCCAGTGCGTCGATATCCACCACCGATCCGCGCGACGCGTTGATCAAATGCGCGCCCGGCTTCATCCGCGCGATCTGCGCTGCGCCGATCATGCCCTGTGTCTGCGGCGTCTCGGGGACGTGCAGCGTCACTACGTCGGACGCTTCGAGCAACGCATCGAGCGACGTCATAGGCCGCGCGTTTCCCATCGCCAACTTGAGCTCGATATCGTAGAACAGCACCTGCATGCCCAGCATTTCCGCCAGCACGCTGATCTGCGAGCCGATGTGCCCGTAGCCCACGATCCCAAGTTTCTTGCCGCGCGCCTCGCGCGAACCGGCTGCGGTCTTGATCCATCCGCCGCGCTGCGCCGCCGCACTGCGATAAGGAATGCCGCGAAGCAGCATAATGATCTCGGCCAGCACCAGTTCGGCCACGCTGCGCGTATTGGAGAATGGCGCGTTAAACACGGGAATCCCACGATCCTGCGCGGCTTCGAGGTCGACCTGGTTGGTCCCGATGCAGAAACAGCCAACGCCGGCCAGGCGCGTCGGCGCGTTCGAAGAAAGCGCTAGTGAGATGGGTGGCCGAGCGGATGCCGATGAAGTGCGCGTCCGCGGCCGCGGCGAACAGATCGGGCTCGGCCAGCGACTTCGGGTGATAGTCGATGTTGGTGTAGCCGTCTTCGCGAAAGGAATCGACGGCGCTCTGGTGTACGCCTTCGAGCAACAGGATTTTGATCTTCGCCTTATCGAGTGAAGTGGTGGTCATGAAGGGTTAACCTTCATGATAATGTGCGGCGTCGGCGGGTTTAGGCCGCCGTCGCGCTTCACGCAAGCGCCTTTTCCTGCTGTACGGCCAGCGCGGGTACGTAAACAATCCGCCATCCACCCAAAGCGTTTGTCCGGTGATGAAGGCCGCTTCCTCGCTCGCGAAAAACGCCACGGCTTGGGCGACGTCGAGAGGTTGGCCAATGCGGGCGAGCGGGGTGACCGCGGCCCAGGTAGCGCCGTAATCCGCGGCTTCATGGCGGGTTCTCTCGATTTCGATTGCTCCCGGCGCGACGCAATTCACTGCGATACGATGCGGTCCAAGTTCTATGGCGGAGGCTTTGGTAAACATCTCGATGCCGCCCTTACTCGCGGTATATGCGGATAAGTTAGGAAACGGCAACTTATTACACCCCGAGCCGATATTGACGATGCGCCCTCCCGCGCCGCGTCCGATCATATGGCGTGCTGCGAACTGTGTACATAAGAAGCAACCCTTCAGGTTAGTCGCGATGACGCGGTCCCACTCGTCTTCGGCAACTTCGATCATCGGCTTCCAGACTTGCGCGCCGGCATTGTTGACCAGGATATCTATGCGCCCGAACCGAGCAATCGCTTCATCGAAAAGACGTCTGGTGTCCGAGGAATTGCCGACATCCGCCTGGATTGCCACGGCATCGCGGCCGAGCGCCTGGATTTCGCGCACGGTGGCCTGGGCCCCCGCCGCGTCGCTAAAGTAGTTGACCGAAACATGGGCGCCACGGCGAGCTAGTTCGATGGCGATCGATTTTCCGATGCCTTTGCTCGCGCCGGTGACAATCGCCGGTTTCGATTCAAGGGGCAGCGACATGCCTTTAGGGTGGCACAGTAGAATACGGTTTGCGACTTACCGCCGACACATCCGACGCCGGGAAGCGCCTCGACTTCCTGCTGCACGAGCGCCTGCCCGAACATAGCCGCTCGCGCATCCAACAATGGATCAAAGCCGGGCGCGCTCTCGTCAACGGTTCCGCGGCGCGATCGTCGTACCTCGTGCGCCCGGGCGACGCTATCGAGGCAGAGCCAGCCGAGCCACCGCCACTGCACGCCTCGGCTGAGGACATCCCCCTGCGTGTGCTGTATGAGGACGCGGACGTTGTGGCCATCGACAAACCGGCGGGCATGGTAGTACACGCTGGCGCGGGAGTGCATGCGGGCACCGTTGTCAATGCGCTACTGCACCGCTTTGAGACACTTTCGGGCGTGGGCGGCGCAATGCGGCCGGGGATCGTGCATCGCCTCGATCGTTTTACCAGCGGCGTGCTGTTGGCCGCGAAAAACGACGCGGCGCACCGCAATCTGGCGGCGCAGTTCGCGGGGCGCGAGGTCGAAAAGACGTATCTAGCGCTGGTGCACGGCAAGGTGGCGCGCGACGCGGGGCGCATCGAGCGGCCCATTGCGCGCGATCCGGTGCGGCGTACCCGTATGACGGTGCGTCTCGATCGCGGGCGCGCCGCATGGTCGGAATACCGCGTGCTGCGGCGGTTCGCGAAGTTCACGTTGCTCGAGGTACGGATTGGAACGGGGCGGACCCACCAGATTCGCGTGCACCTTTCGAGCATCGGGCACGCGGTGGCGGGGGATACGCTCTACGGTGCGCCGGCGCGGACGCCTGGGATGCCGCCGCTGGAGCGATATTTCCTGCACGCGCACCGCATTCGCTTCCGGCTTCCGAGCGGGGAGTCGAAAGATATTGTCTCGCCGCTGCCTGAAGAGCTGGAATCCTGGATGGCGGGGCTTTAGATTTGGGTATAATCGCACAACGGTATAATCAGGGATATGCGATTTTGGGCGATAGGTGCAGGGCTCGCCGTATTTGGCGCGCTCGGCGGGGTGGAATTTGCGCAGCAAACGCCCGTGATGAAGGACGGTGATCCCACGCGGATCACGGTGGAAGTGACGCGCGTGAACATGTTGTTCACCGTGATGGATAAAAAGGGCCGCTTCGTCACCAACCTCAACAAAGAAGATTTCGAGCTGGTGGAGAACAAGCGTCCGCAGGCTATTCAGGAGTTCTCGGCGGAAACCGACCTCCCGCTTCGTTTGGGCATCCTGATCGACACCAGCAACAGCGTGCGCGATCGGTTCAAGTTCGAACAACAGGCCGCCACGGAGTTCGTTCACAGCGTGATGACGGCGAGCCGCGATAAGGCGATGCTCGTGAGCTTCGATAGCTCGGCGGAAATGGTTTCGGACCTGGTCGACCAGCCCAACCAGATCATCAAGGGAATTAACGCGCTGCGCCCGGGCGGCGGTACGGCGCTCTACGATGCGATCTTTTACGCCTGCCGGGACAAGCTGGCGCTCGATCAGCCGAAGTATAAATTCCGCCGCGCAATCGTCGTGATGACCGACGGGGACGATAACTACAGCCATTACACGCGCGATCAGGCGCTCGAAATGGCGCAGAAGGCGGAGGTCGCGATTTATGCGGTTTCGACTAACGTCACGCGCGATGAGACGGAAGGCGACAAGGTTTTGAAGTATCTCACGAAAGAAACGGGCGGCCAGGCTTACTTTCCGTTCAAGGTAGAGGACCTGGAGCAATCGTTCGAAAATATCGCGAACGAGCTGCGCCATCAGTACATTATTTTGTACCGGCCGGATCCGCTGGTGACGGATGGCGAGTTTCATCCGATCGCGCTCCGCGTGAAGGGCCACAAGGAATTGATCGTTCGCGTACGGCCGGGGTATTATGCGCCAAAGATGTAACTGGATAGGGGCCGGCATCGTGCGGCGCTTGGGCTTCGTAATTATTCATGAGTCTGTTTGGGTGGGTGTTTGTTGCGCTGGCCGCGGGCTCGTCCGCGTATTGCGTCCTGACCGCGCTCGCGGCATTTCGTTACCGTTCGGTTCGTCCGCGGCGCGCCGGGAGCGCGCCGCCGATTAGCGTCCTTAAGCCGCTCGCAGGCGTGGACGAGGGCCTCGAAAACAACTTGCGCACGTTCTTTGAACAGGCGTATGGCGAATTTGAAATTTTGTTTGCTGTGCGATCGGGGAAAGATCTTGCGATTGCGGTGGTGGAGCGGCTGCGCGCCGAGTACCCGGGCGTAGCGTCTCGCCTGATTGTGACGGGCGAACCGCCGTATCCGAACGCGAAAGTATACAGTCTGCAGACCATGCTGGCGGAGGCGCGGCACGGTCTCATCGTGATGTCGGACAGCGACACGCGCGTAACGCCGGACATGCTTTCGGTGTTTGCCGCGGAATTCGAAAACCCGGCCGTAGGGCTCGCTACATGCCCCTACCGTGCGGTCCCTGGTTTCAGTTTCTGGTCGATGCTGGAGGCGCTAGGGCTGAACACGGAATTCATCGGCGGCGTGCTGGTGGCGCGGATGCTGGACGGGATGAACTTCGCGCTGGGTCCGACGATCGCCGCGCGGCGCGAGACGCTTGAGGCCATTGGCGGTTTCGACGCGGTGAAGGACTACCTGGCGGAAGATTTCGTCATAGGAAAGCTTGCGGCCGAGCGCGGCATCGGTGTGATTCTTTCGTCCTATGTAATTGAGCACCGGATAGGCGCGCAGCGGCTGACGGCGAACGTGCGGCACCGGCTGCGGTGGAACCGGAGTACGCGGCGCTCTCGTCCTCGGGGATATTTCGGGCAACTCTTCATGCATCCCCTGCCGCTGGCGGCGATCGCGTGGATTGCGGCGCCGGAGTGGAGCGCGGTGGCGGTAGCGGCGATAGCCCTGCGCATCGCGGCGGCATGGGCGGCTGGAGTCTATGTGCTGCGCGACCGGCTCACGTGGCGGTTCTGGTGGTTGCTGCCGGTGCAGGATACCCTGAGCTTTCTGGTGTGGATCGGCGGGTTCTTCGGGAAGACGATTCTATGGCGCGGGCGCAGGTATCATCTGCTGCCGGATGGACGGTTTGAACTGGCGGTGGAGCAGGCGCGGTAGGATGGAATAGCAGCGTTGCGGAGAGCGTTTTGACTGACACTCAACTTTACCTGGCGATTGGGATTCCCACGATTGCCGTTGTTCTGGGCCTTATCACCAATGGCTTTCTATTCAATGCGCTCTCCGCACGGATGTCGAGTCTTGAGGCGCGGATGCTTTCGCTTGAAACCAGTGTCAACCAGCGCTTTGATATTCTGATTGGCAAGGTCTCGGAAATGGATACCCGCCTGAGCATCCTCGAAGACCGCTCCAACCGCGCATAACCGCCTCTCCGATGCTCTCCCGCTACAATAGTCCCGATGAATCGGCTTGAAGAACTGCGCCGCCGCCATGCCGCGGCCGAGCAGGGCGGGGGACCAGAGCGCCGCGCGCGGCAACACCAGGAAGGCAAGCTTTCGGCGCGCGAGCGCATCGAACTGCTGCTCGACGAAGGCTCTTTCGAAGAGTTGGATAAGCTGGTCACGCATCGCTGCCGCGATTTCGGCATGGAAGACCAGATCGTTCCCGGCGATGGCTTCGTCACCGGCTACGGGCGCATCGATGGCCGTCCTGGTCTACGTCTTCGCGCAGGATTTCACCGTCTTCGGCGGCTCGCTTTCCGAGACCAACGCGCTGAAGATCTGCAAGATCATGGATCTCGCGCTCAAGACCGGCGCGCCTGTCATCGGGCTCAACGATTCGGGCGGCGCGCGCATTCAGGAGGGCGTGGTCTCGCTCGCCGGATACGCCGATATCTTCCTGCGCAACACGCTGGCGAGCGGCGTGGTGCCGCAGATTTCGGCCATCATGGGGCCGTGCGCCGGCGGCGCGGTCTATTCGCCCGCCATCACCGATTTCGTCTTCATGGTGGATCGACACCAGCTACATGTTCGTCACCGGGCCGGACGTCATCAAGACCGTGACCCACGAAGACGTTACCAAAGAGAAGCTCGGGCGGCGCCGAAACGCATAACTCCATCAGCGGCGTCGGCCACTTCACAGCTGCCGATGACGCGGAATGCCTGCGCATGATCCGCGAGTTACTAAGTTATCTGCCGCAGAACAATCGCGAGGATCCGCCGCGGCGCGCGACATCCGATCCCGCGGACCGCATGGACGCCGCGCTCGATTCCATCGTGCCTGCGGAATCGAACCAGCCCTACGACATCAAGGACGTCATACACCGCGTGGTCGACGACGCCGATTTCTTCGAAGTGCACGAGCATTGGGCGCGAAACCTTGTCGTCGGATTCGCGCGCATGGACGGGCGCCCCATCGGGATCGTCGCCAATCAGCCGGCGTTTCTGGCCGGATGTCTGGATATCAATTCGTCGGTGAAGGGCGCGCGCTTCGTGCGTTTCTGCGACGCGTTCAATATTCCGATCCTGACGTTCGAGGACGTCCCGGGTTTTCTGCCAGGCACGGAGCAGGAGTTCGGCGGCATCATCCGCCACGGGGCGAAGCTGCTCTATGCGTATGCCGAGGCCACCGTGCCGAAAATCACGGTGATCACGCGCAAAGCGTATGGGGGCGCGTACTGCGTGATGGGGTCGAAGCACATTCGAACCGATATCAACCTGGCTTGGCCCACGGCGGAGATCGCGGTGATGGGGCCGGAAGGCGCCGTGAACATCGTGTACCGGCGCGAGTTGGCGGGCGCGAGGGACCCCGAGGCGATGCGGCGGCAGAAGACCGAGGAGTTTCGCGAACGGTTCGCCAATCCGTTCGTCGCCGCGGAGCGCGGATATGTGGACGATGTGATTGAGCCGCGCGAGACGCGTCCGCGCGTGATCGGCGCCCTGCGGCTGCTGGAAAACAAGGTGGATAGTACGCCGCGCAAAAAACACGGCAATATTCCCTTGTAGCCCTCTATAAAATCGCCAACTTTTGCGGCCGGCGGGCGTATCTTGTTTATGCGATATCGCCATGTCTTGCGCCGTCTCGCTCGGACTCCCGGGTTTACCGCGATTACGGTTCTGACCCTCGCGCTCGGAATCGGCGCCAATACCGCGATCTTCAGCGTAATTGAAGGCATCCTGCTGAAGCCGCTTCCATATCCGCATTCGGAGCAGTTGATCGGCGTGTGGCATACCGCGCCTGGAGTGCATATCGCCGAACTCAACATGGCGCCCTCGCTCTACTTCACCTACCGCGAGCAAAACCATAGCTTCGCGGATATCGGACTTTGGGATACCGATTCCGAGAGCGTTACCGGCCATGGCGAACCGGAACAGACGCCATCGCTCGACGTGACCGATGGCACGCTTCCGCTGCTCGGCGTGCGGCCGGCGCTGGGGCGGCTCTTTTCGTTGAAGGACTGCCAAACCGGCAGTCCCGGAACCGTGATTCTGACGTACGGATATTGGCAATCGCACTTTGGCGGCGCAGCGTCGGCCATTGGGCAAAGCCTGATGATCAACGCCAGGCCGCGTGAAATCGTCGGCGTATTGCCGCAAAGCTTCCGCTTTCTCGACTACAAGCCGCAGCTCATCATGCCCTACCAGTTCGACCGCGCCAACGTGCACTCTGGGACAGTTCAGCTTCAGCGGCATGGCGCGGCTGAAGCCGGGAGTAACCATCGCTCAGGCAAATGCGGACGTGGCGCGCATGATCCCGATTGCGATGTCGAGTTTCCCTCCGCCGACGGGTTACAGCGCCAAGATGTTTTCGGAGGCGCGTATCGCTCCCATTTTGCGCCCGCTGCTGCGCGACGTCACCGGCGATATCGGCGACACTCTCTGGATCCTGATGGGCACGATTGGAATCGTTCTGCTGATTGCTTGCGCCAATGTCGCCAACCTCCTTCTCGTGAGAGCGGGCGGGCGTCAACAGGAGCTGGCGGTGCGAGCCGCGCTCGGCGCCAGTTGGGGCGAGATCGCGCGCGAGTTGATGACGGAAAGCATGACCCTGGGCGCGTTCGGCGGCGTCTTCGGTCTCGGATTGGCCTATGCCGGATTGCGGCTGCTGGTGGCGATGGCGCCGGCGCATTTGCCGCGCTTGGGTGACATTTCGATCGATGGGCCCGTGCTACTATTCACGCTGGTGGTTTCGCTGGTGGCGCGGCGCGCTCTTCGGCGCGATCCCGGTGCTGAAATACGCCGGGCCGCATCTCGCCTCAGAATTGCGCGGGGGCGGGCGGGCGCTCAGCCAGAGCCGCGAACGCCATCGCGCACGCAACGTTCTGGTGTCGCGCAAGTCGCGCTGGCGATGGTGTTGCTGGTCGCGGCGGGCCTGACCATTCGCTCGTTCCAGGCGCTGCACGGCGTGCAGCCGGGTTTCACGCGGCCGGATCACATCCAGACGTTGCGCATCTTCATTCCGCAGGCGCAGATAAAAGAACCGGTCGAAGTGGCGCGCCAACAGCAGGAGATTCTGAACCGCGTCGCGGCGATTCCGGGCGTCGCATCCGTCGGTCTCACGACTGTAGTCCCGCTGGATGGTATGGGCTGGCACGATCCCGATCTACGCGCAGGACAAGACGTATGCCGAATCTACCCTGCCGCCGATTCGCCGCTTCAAATTCGTTTCCCCGGGACTTCTCGCCACCATGGGCACGCCCCTCGTGGCTGGCCGGGACTTTACCTGGATCGACGTGTATCAGAAGCGGCCCGTCGCGATGGTCTCCGAAAACGTGGCGCGTGAGTTGTGGCAAACTCCAACGGCTGCTCTCGGCAAGCGCATTCGCCAGGACATGAAGAGCCCGTGGCGCGAAGTGGTAGGCGTCGTCGCGGACGAACGCGATGATGGTATCGACCGTCCCGCGGCATCGTCAGCCTACTGGCCGGTGCTGATGGATGGCTTCGGCGGCGACCCAACATTCATTGCGCGCGGCACGGCGCTAATGATTCGCAGTAGCCGCGCCGGCACGGAGAGTCTCCTGAGCGAAGTGCGGCGCGCGGTCTGGTCGGTGAACCAGAATCTTCCGCTCGCGGACGTTCGAACCATGGGCCAGGTCTACGAGAAATCGATGGCGCGGACTTCGTTTACGCTCGTCATGCTGGCAATCGCCGGCGGCATGGCGCTGGCGCTGGGCATGATCGGCCTTTATGGGACAATCTCTTATTCGGTTGCGCAGCGCACGCGCGAGATCGGCATCCGCATGGCAATGGGTGCGCAACGCGGAACCCTGACCGGTATGTTTCTGCGGCATGGGCTGGCGCTTTCGGCCATCGGCATCGCGTGCGGTCTGGGCGCTGCGGCGCTAGTGACACGCGCCATGAAATCGCTGTTGTTCGAAGTGAAACCGGTTGACCCGCTTACGTTTGCGCTGGCCCCGGCGGCGCTGATCGCGGCGGCGCTGCTTGCGAGTTATCTTCCGGCGCTGCGGGCGACGGCCGTTGACCCGCTCGAAGCGCTACGGGCCGATTAATCATTGTGGGCGGCCCTTTCGGGCCGCCGCTGGGTTTTCGCCCGTCCCGATCGAGGGAAAACGCGAATCAATTATCCGTCGGCATCTTTTCCACGTGATCGACGACGATCGTTTCAACCGGCGCCTTGCGCGAATCGAGCTTGAGGCCGAGCTGTTTCACCGCGGTGAAAATCGTGCTGCTGCCTGGGTCGGATGCGGCCTCGGCGGGCGTGCCGCCGCCTCCACCGCCCGGCATAGCCCCTGCCGGTATGTTGACGCCGTTCTGACGAGCTACGGCCAACAAATCCTCTCGCGACATATCGAGAGCGACATGATACTTGCCTTTGAGCCCGGTCATATCGATTACGGGCTTGCCTAAGAACTGCGACAGATGCGTCGGCCAGGAGCGACATTTCGAGCTTCTCGTACTCGTAATGCATGACGCCGTCGGGGCTCATCGAGAACTTTACCGCTCCCACTTTAGCTGTTTGGGCCGTACCGCTTGTACCGTCGGCGCCCTGTTTGAGGCGCACGGCGTTTTCGCCCGAGCCGAACGCCATCTCACCCTTGGCAAGGGGTTTGGGCTCAGCGGCGGGGTCTACCGGAACATCCGGTTCTGCTTCCTTCATCTTGAGACCGCCGGGCGCGACGACGAGCGCATAAATCGGATGCTCTTTTGTGCCGCGATGAAACTCCAACTTGAACCGCTCTTTCAAGAGGCCTTGCAGCATCACTGGCACATCGTCTTTCGTGGCGCCGGGCGGCATCTTGGCCAGGATGTCGAAGCGCTGCACACGTATCCAATCCGGCCCTTCCACCTGATAAGGTTTGACCTTGAATGCGGTAGCGAGGAGATCGTAAAGCGACACATAGCCGATATCGACGCGCGCGGCGTCCATTGACATGCCGGCGTGCATCTTTCCAGCCTGGACCATTGCAGGGGTGATGGGCTCGGCCAGCTTGATCGTGGCAACTTCGAACGCCAACGGAGCGGCCGGCGTTTGCGCCATCGCGGCGAGCGCCGCGATGGGCAGCATAAAACTTGTTTTCCAAATGAAATGTTTCACGACTGAACCTTTGTTTTCAGAATAGCGAGTTTCGGCATTGCCTGTCCGAACATGTAGCAACGCAAAACGGCGGGGAAAAGTTCGAGTACGATAAATCCATGTCATCCGAGATCAGCTTCGAGGACTTCCGCCAGGTGGTGGAGATGTTGCAGACGGCCATTTCGGGAATGTCCGATTTGGCGGGCCGCGTGAAAGCGCTCGAAGACGCAAACCAGGCGAGCTACACGGCGGCCGTGGCGCTAAAGGAGAACCAGCAGCAATTGTTTGAAATGCAGAAGAGTCAGCAGGAAGTGCTGGGGCTGCTGAAGCGCAGCCTCGATCAGTTGCTGAGCGCCATCGGCGGCAATGTGCCGATGATCAATTAGGGCGGTTACTTCACGATAAACGTTGACTCCGCGCCGAACCGCTTGTAATCGCTGTAGGCAATCCTCAGCCGCTCGCGTTGCGGCCCCGACTTGAACTGAAGCGTATCGTCGGCATAAGTATAGACCGGGAACCAGTGTTTGCCGTCGACTGGCTTGCGGATCGTGGTAAAGCGCGGGAACAGGTTCTCCGATTTCATCGTCCGGATCTGCGGAACGGCTTGTCCCTCCATGCGCACCACGTTGTATTCCTTCTTATCCAGCCAGATCATCCCATCGAAGAGGCGCTGCCCGGTCAAGATCTGGCGGGGCTTCACCTGCAGCACCCAGCAATCCACGTCGTCCACCGTCTCTTCACCTTTGAAAACCGTTTGATAATTCCACAGGCGATCCTCCGTCAACACCATAGGCTGGATATCGCGGATGTCCGCGAAATCCTCGTCGGTGAGGATCAGGTATTTGAGCCCATTGCGCGGTTTCCCGATAAGTTGCTCGGTGCGCTCGTGCTGCGGCGAAAAGATAATGTCGCGCACTTCGCTATAGCTGCCTCGAATGCCGCCGTTCGAATCGAGCTCGTCGAGAGTGACAGTCTGGCGATAGGTGTATTCGTTGCGCTCGGCCTCGGTTTCGGTTTCGCGATGCGCGGCTAGCTTGGCTAGATTGATTGGAGGATCGTCGGTCGAAATGGAAACGGCCGCGTGCGCAGTTACGAAAAGGCCGAATGCTAGAATGAGCGCGATGAAGCAGACGCCCGCCGGATTCCGAGCGGCTTTAGGAATCGGCTCGGCGGTACTCGTGGCCGCGGGCTTTCTGTATGCGCGCGCCAGAGGCATCGGCTTCGCGGCAGCGCTTCCCGTAATCGCTGCTTTCCTGGTCACCTATCCATTCTATCTGGCGATGGGATTCCGCGATGTGCGCGAGCGCTTCGCGGGACGCGCGTCTTCCGTGGTTCCTGCTCGCGTTGGGCGCTCTTCCGTATCTCGTCTGCTGCTGTGGCGCGATCGAGTTTCACTGGCTGAGCCTGGCCTGCGTCGCCGCGCTCGCGCTCGCGGCGAGCTTGTGGTTTGTAGTGTTGCCTCCCAACCCGCTCACCGATCTCGCATTTCTGGCGATGATTCCCGCCATAATTCTCGGCGGATTCTTCAATTCCATCTATCCCGTCTATCTCGGTCAGAAGCTGGTCACGCTCGGTCATGTAACGCTCATTCCCATGGCGGTGCTGGCCCTGATGCTCGAACGGCGGGTCGCGGAAACCGGATTCACGTTTGCGCCCACGCGCGCGGAGTGGCGCATCGGCGCGCTCTACTTTCTGTATTTCGTGCCTGTGGGCGCAGCTTTAGGCTTTGCTTTGCACGCCTTCAAACCGCATAGCATCGCGCCCTTCTGGAAAATCGCGGGCACGTTTCTCGGCTTCCTGTGGGTGATCGCTCTTTCCGAAGAATTTTTCGTCTGGGGAGTGCTGCGGCAGTGGCTGGAAGATTGGACATCCAATCGCGCAGCCACGCTCGGAATCGCATCCGTTGTCTTCGGCGCCGTTCACCTCGGCTTTCCTGGATTCCCGTTTCCCAATTGGCGTTGGGCGCTAGTAGCAGGCACGCTCGGGTGGTTCTGCGGCCGCGCACGGAATCAAGCAGGCAGCATCGGAGCGAGCACGGTGACGCACGCGCTAGCAGTGGCGGCCTGGCGGGCGTTTCTGGGGTGACGATTATGAGACGCGGCGCTCTGCTTCTGACGACTCTGACTTTTGTTTGCGCAAGGCCAAAAAAGCAGCGTATTGTGTTCGGCGCGGTAACCTTAAGGGAGGGAAGCCAGTGAATCTTGAAATCCATAAGCCGGAACTGGTGCGGCGCGTGAATGCACACATTCAGACCGGCCACTTCCACGACGTTGACGAGGTGCTCGAAAAGGCCCTTGATGCGCTTGACGAGAGAGCGCCTATACCGATGTCGCCTGCGGAACGGCGACGGGCGGCGGGGCGAAAAAGCCTTGTTGAATTGTTCGCGCCTCTCCAAGGGTTGAATCTCGATTTCAGCCGCAATAAATCCACTAGTCGGCCGGTCGATCTTTCATGAGCCGGGGTTTTCTCCTCGACACCAATGTTCCTTCCGAATTGACCCGCCAACAGCCCGATCGGCGTGTGGCGCGGTGGTTAGAGGACACGGACGACGACCTGATGTATTTCAGCGTAATCAGCATCGGCGAGATTTGCAAAGGCTTCACGGTTCACCCTGAGGAGCATCGCCGAGCCAGCCTGCGGCAATGGCTTGAGAACGAACTGCGGCCATGGTTTGCCGGTCGCATTCTTCCAATTAGCGAAGCAATCGCGGAACGGTGGGGCATTCTCGATGGCGAATGTCAATTGAAAGGGCTCGCGCTTAGCGCCCCTGATGGGCTTATTGCGGCCACTGCTCTCGAACACGACCTCAGCGTAGTTACGCGCAACATGAAAGACTTCGCAGGTCTCGGTGTTGCCGTCTTAAACCCGTGGGATATTCCGTAGACTCTCTCATATGTGGCGGGGCCCGCTGGCCGGTAGGATTAGACCAGCCCCCATCCTGGGCACAGAGTCTTCGACAGTAGATATTGCGTGGGCGCTGGATTCAGAAAAATAACGCCGGCGAGACGCGGAACCGCAGGCTGAGTTTCGAGATGTGCGCCTTCGACAGGTCCCTCTTGCCGCTGAGTACCTCGGAAACGACGCTCGCCGTGCCAAACACGTCCAGTAGATCCACCTGGCGGAGCCCGTTCGCGTCGATCAGATGGCGAAGGATATCGATCGGACCCGCCGGATGCCGCACCGCAAACCGCTTCTCCTCATATTGCTCGATCAGGACCGTCAGCAATTCCCCAAGCCGCTTTTCCTCGGCGGTCCGTTTCTTCTTGTGCAAAAGGGTCTCCAGCACCGCCGTACATCGTTCATTTTCCGATTCGCTGTGGATGACATGAGGCAAGGCCTCGCTCAGTAAGTGAGCGTACTCCCGGCGGTCGGTAATTTCAGCGGTAAGGTTCATCTTTTCCAGTCCCCCTTGTCGTACTCGGCATGCGTCAACACGTGTCTGAGGAGGATTGTCTGGTCCTCGTAAAAGACCTCGGTAATGAGGCGATAGCTGTTGCCCGAGATATTGAAAACCGTAAACACTCTCTCGCCCACCGGGATGCCATCGGCATGAGAATAAGTCCGCCTGATGTCCTCGAGGTTTCTCCAGTTCGCCGATTTGGCCGTTCGATACCAGGCATTGAGGGGTGCGCCTACGCCGCGGTGCTCTCGATCGGCCTCCAAGAGCTTCTTACGGCTAATGATGTGCATCGACCCGGTATTTTCACCTTCGCAAATTGCGAAGTTTCTGTCAAGCCGCGATTAGGCGCGCCATTCTGGCTTTGGCTTCACTGAAACCCCCGCGCTCTTAGGGAAAAGGTGTCCTTGGCCAATCTCCGGCCTGTCGCTATCGATTTGTTCGAGCTGCTTGGCGGCCGCAACCCAGGCAAGAAAGAAAACGCGCTGCCCACGCGGAACATGCGTATGAAGTTCGGCCAATGACCGCCTAATTCCCGGCCGGCTTTTCCACGCTCTGTATCACCAGCGTCTTCACCGGCCCCTTGCCGGTTTCCAGCTTCAGGCCCAACGCCTGCACCGAGGTCAAAATCGTCGAGATGAGGTCGTTCGTTCGATCGTCGCCGTGGTATTCAAACTTAAAATCGTACGCCGCCGCGAGCCCAGTCCGATCGATCACTGGCCGCCCCATGTAAGGACTAAGCCGCCCCGCCAACTGCGCCATCGTGATGTTGGTTCCGGCCAGTCCGTCTCCCGAAATGGCGCCTCCGCCGACGCTGCCCGCCCACGGATAAGCGTTCTCATCCTTCGGCCCGGTGAGCTTTGGCTCCCGATTCGTCTTCACCAATAAGTACACCGGACCTTCCCGGGTTTCTATGGTGTACTTCAAATGAAATCGATCCACCAGCAGCGCCTGCAGCATCTGCCGCTGTTCCTGGTTGGGCGGCAGCTTGGGGTTATTTGGATTGGACTCGCTCGATTTCGAAGATGCCGGCGGCTTCGCCTCGATATTGAACAGATCCGCATGCGCCCAGCCCGGCGCTCCGGCGATTTGGAACCTCTGAAGATCGAAGGCCTGCTCGATCAGATAATCCAAGGGGCATTTATTGGCGACGATTCTTCCTCCGGGATAGGTGAAGAGTCCAATTCCAAGGCGATCTCGCGCCATGAGGTCGGCTGGCTTCACGGTAGCTACTTCGAATGTAGGTCCGCCGCCTGTCTCCTGAGCGAATGCGTGACGCGGCGCTAGGCCTGCGACAGCGATGAAGACTAGAGTGAAAATTCGCACGAATTCTCCTGCCGATCGAACATGAATTAGACGACGGCTCGGGGCGATTAGTTGAGATGTGTTTGCCCCATCCTGCTAAAATCCAAATTCCATGGCAAAACTAGCATTTCTCGGACTCGGGGCAATGGGCTATCCCATGGCCCGCAACCTGCTGCGCGCCGGGCACGAGGTCGCGCTCTGGTCGAACAACGGCGAGAAGGCGCGCCCCTCGCGGCCGAGGAAAAAGGCGGCACGGCTTATGCCACGCCGGCCGAGGCGGCCGCCCACGCCGAGTGCATCTTCCTCTGCGTCGGCAACACCGAGATGTCGCAGCAAACCATCCTCGGCGAAAACGGCGCCATCCACGGCGCGAAGCCTGGCGCGGTAGTCGCCGATTGCAGCACCATCAGCCCCAGACGAAAGCCGCAAGATCGGCGAGGCGCTGCGAGGCCAAAGGCATCGATTTCCTCGACGCGCCCTGCACCGGTTCGACCCCCGGCGCCAACGGCGGAACTCTCACCTTCATGATCGGCGGCAGCGAGGCCGTCTTCGAAAAGATCAAGCCCTACCTCGAACCGATGGGCAAGCGCCTCTATTACTGTGGCGGCCCGCCGGCATTGGGCCTCCAGGCCAAACTCACCCAAAACCTCATCCTTGCCAACATCTGCATGGCATTCAACGAAGGGATGGTCTTGGCCGTGAAGGGCGGGCGTGGATCCAAAGCTGATGCTGGAGATCCTCGACAACAGCGCCGCCAAGTCCGGGCTTATCTCTTATAAAGCACCCTTTGTCCTCCGCCGCGACTTCACTCCCAACTTCGCCATGAAGTGGATGGACAAGGACGTTTCGCTCATGCTGGACAATCGGAGAAGAGCTAGGAGTACCACTACTTTTGACCAGTCTGACCCACCAACTCTTCCAAACTGCCATCGCGGCAGGACATGGCGACGAAGATTTTTGCTCTAGTATCAACGTGTTAGAGGAATTGACGGGCGTAAACGTACAATCCAAATAAAAAAATACAGATTTCTGTTGATTCCAAAATCGGAATCTACTATTATTGGAATTAAGCCGGGGAGGCAACTCCCACCAAAGCGAGACTAACCTCTAAAAAAAAGACCCCTGAAGCAATCCTCCCCGGCGCCCGAAAGGGTCCGCGGTCTCGCAAAAGGATTCGGGTCTTCAAACCGAAATTCTCCTCTGAACGTCCTGATAAGTACAACCCCAACGCGTGATATCATGGGAGTATGCGTCCCCAGTAGCGCGCCGTTCGAATGAAAACACTCACCATCCTCGGTTCGACCGGCTCCATCGGAACCAACACTCTGGACGTTGTCCGCCGCAACCGCCACCTGTATCGAGTGTATGCCCTGGCTGCGGGACGGAATGTCGAAGCTCCTCGCCTCCCAAATTCTGGAATTCCGGCCGAAAGTGGCAGTGACGGCTCGGCAGCGCTCGATGAACTCATCCGTACATCTGCAGGATCTCGGGTTGCCGCGCGACGAATGGCCGGAGATCGGTACTGGTGGGGCGGCCCTGGTCGCCATTTCCACCGCGCGAGAAGTGGATACGGTCGTTTCTGCCATCGTCGGCGTAGCGGGTCTGGAAGCCACCTATGAGGCCGCGGTTTCGGGCAAACGGGTCGGGCTGGCGAACAAAGAAGTGCTCGTTTCGGGCGGGGCAGCTCGTGATGGAGGCCGTGCGCGAACATGGCGCTGAGTTGCTGCCCATCGATAGCGAACACAATGGCGCCCATCAATGCCTGCGCGCCGGCAATCGCGATCAGGTTTCGAAGCTGATCCTCACGGCTTCGGGCGGTCCGTTCCGCAATACGCCGCGCGAAGCGTTGGCCCATGTCACCCCGGAGCAGGCGCTGAATCATCCCACTTGGCGCATGGGCAACCGCATCACCATCGATTGCGCTACGCTCATGAATAAAGGCTTCGAGGTGATCGAGGCGTGCTGGCTGTTCGATTTCGCAGCCCTCGCAGGTGGATGTGGTAATCCATCCGCAATCCACTGTGCATGCCATGATCGAATACAGCGATGGCAGTGTGCTTGCGCAGATCGCGGCGACCGATATGCGGATGCCGATTCAATACGCGCTCACTTACCCCGAGCGCCGCGAGGCGCCGGTTCCGAAGATCGACTGGCGGCAAGCTCGGCAATGGGAGTTTTTGCCGCCCGATTTCGCCAAGTTTCCGCTCTTGAAGCTGGCTTATGACTGTCTGGAAACCGGCGGATCGGCGACATGTACACTGAATGCGGCCGATGAGATCGCTGTAGAAGCCTTCCTGGGCGGCCGGATTCCGTTCTGCGCCATCGCGGAAGTAGTGGAAGAGACGCTTTCCAGGACGCCGGTTCGCGAGCCGGCGAGCATCGGTGAGATACTTGCAATCGACAGGGAATCGCGGGCCTGCGCGCGCGAACGGGTGATGGGGCGCGCGGCGGCGGTAACCGTTTAGGGGATTTATATGTTGGAACAGGCGCAGAATATTTTATGGCTGCTGATCCTGATCGGGGTCATGATCATGATCCACGAACTGGGCCATTTTTGGGCGGCGCGTTATTTCGATGTCAAGGTAGAGACGTTCAGTCTGGGCTTCGGTCCGCGCCTCTTCGGCTTCAAGCGCGGTGAAACGGATTACCGCGTCTCGCTGATTCTATTCGGCGGCTACGTCAAGATGGCGGGTGAACCGTTCGCGGAAATGACCGCGCCCGGGGCGGGTGATACTCCTTCAGCAGGCGATTCGACTTTGCGTGGAATGGCGGAACAGCGGAATATTGCAACATCGCTTGCCGGCGCCGATCCGCGTAACCTGCTCAACAAACCGCGCTGGCAGCGGCTCATCATCTCCTTCGCCGGGCCCTTCATGAACTTAGTGCTTGCGGTCGGCCTGCTCACGGGCCTCTTCATGGTGAAGTACGAAAAGATCGCCGACGCCAACATGGAACCGGTGATCGGCCATGTGATCCCGGGGTCGCCGGCGGCCAAGGCGGGAATCCAGGATGGCGACAAAATCGTCGCGCTCAACGGCAAGCCCAATCCGACCTGGGAAACCGTGTTCATGCAGGAGATCGAGGACCGCCCCATGTCTGTCTCGGTGGAGCGCGCAGGCCGGCGCATCACCACCACCGTTGAGCCCACATTGAGCAAGGCGACCGGTATGGGTTACGCCGGATGGGACGCGAAAGGAGCGGTGGAGATCGGCGAACTGACGCCCGAGTATCCCGCGGCGAAATCCGGTCTGAAAAAGGGCGACTTAATCGTGGCCGTGGACGGCACGCCAATCCATTCCGCGGCGCGCTTGAGCGAGATCACCAAGAACAGCAACGGCCGGCCGGTGTCGATCGAATATCAGCGCGGCGCCCAGACGCAGATCGTCACCGTGCAGCCGATGTTTTCGAAGCTCGATGGACAGACACAGTGGAGAATCGGCGTGCTTCCGCAGACGAAGCTGGACATCATCGACACGAAGCTTTCGTTTCCCGATGCGCTAGCCGAATCGGTGCGCCAGAACGCTAAGGGAGCGCTATTCTTCGTCAACGTACTGGAAGGCATGGTTGAGCGTCGCATGTCCACCAAGAACCTCAGCGGCCCTATAGGCTTGAGCCAGATCGCCGGCCAGGAAGCTCGCGAGGGCGCCATGGCGTATCTATCGCTGATGGCGATGGTCAGCCTGCAACTCGCGGTGCTGAACTTGATGCCGATTCCGATTCTGGACGGCGCGACCATTTTGATGCTGCTAATCGAAATCGTAATGCAGCGCGACCTGAGTCTGAACGTGAAGGAAGCCATGTTCAAGGTGGGCTTCGTCTTCATCATGATGCTGGTCGCCTTTGTAATCTACAACGACTTAGCCAAGATGCTCCCCCAAGGTTAGAACACTTGGCGCAGACCTCCCGGTCTGCGCGGAGCGCTGCTATCGCCGTTTTTGCCCTCTTCAGGCCCAAGCGGGCCGAGTATTCTTAGTAGAGATCTCCGCTTTATCGAATGAGCGCTTCGTAGCTCACCACCTCTCCGGTACGCTGTAAAGGTGCAATGGTATGAGTCCGAAGTTCAGGCGCTCGAGCGCGCTGGCGAGGGCCATCTCAACGGAAACCGCCCGCCCGTGTTCTATGGAAGTTCTTCCTTCCGCCTCTGGGACACCCTGGCTGAGGACTTTGACCCCCGTGTGTTGAACCTCGGATTCGGCGGGTCCACACTTGAGGCCTGCGATTACTTCTTCGCACGCCTGGTGCCGCCGGTGAATCCGCGCTCACTGCTGCTATACGCGGGCGATAACGACCTCGGCGATGGACGCAGTGTGGAACAGGTTCTGGGCCACTTCCGATCGCTTGCGAACAAGGTCGCGGCTTCCCTCGGCGCCCTCCCGTTCGGCTTCGTGTCCGTCAAGCCCAGCCCGGCGCGATATCCTATCATCGACCGCATCCGTCGCCTCAACAACCGGGTCCGCCGGGAGATCGAGTCTAGCCCCTCGGGCTACTACGTTGACGTATTCCCCGCTATGCTCGACCAATCAGGCAAACCGCGGGCCGAATTTTTCCTCGAGGACGGGCTTCATTTGAATCGGGAGGGTTACCGCCTCTGGGGCCAGCTCCTGCAACCGTATCGAAATCGAATCTTTACCAAGTGAACGTTATTTTGGAACACATTATTCTTACTCTAAAGGTAGGTGAAGCGCCAGTACCATAAGTGGTTCAGCCAAAGTCTCGGCCGCGACATGGAACTACTTGTCTTCGGAGATGCAGGCGCCAAGGTCCTGGTCTTCCCCACTCGGGAAGGTCGCTTCTACGATTACGAGAACTGGGGACTAGTGGACGCGCTCGGTAAATCCATCGCCGGCGGCCGCATTCGTCTCTTCTGTGTCGATGGCGTGGATTCCGAAAGCCTTTATTGCCGGTCTGCGCCTCCGCCGGTTCGCGTTGCGCGCCACCGCCAGTACGAAGGCTACATTCTCCAGGAGGTGATCCCGCTCATGCTTTCGGAAAACGGCGTCCCTTCCCTTATCGTTCACGGCTGTAGCATCGGCGCCTACCATGCGGTAAGCCTCGCGCTTCGCCATCCGTCGCTCTTCTGCAAAGTCGTGGGACTCAGCGGGCGATATGACCTTACCCGCCCCACAGGTCCGTTTGAAGACCTGTTTAGTGGACACTACGACCAGGAGGTCTACTTCATTACGCCGAACCACTTTCTGCCCAACCTGAACGATCCCGGTTTACTGGAGCCCATCCGTCGCATGGACATCACTCTCGCAGTGGGCGAACAGGACCCGTTTCACGAGAGCAACCGCGTGCTGAGCCATGCGCTCGCCGCCAAAAACGTCCCGCACCGCCTGGCCATCTGGCCCGGAGAAGCCCACCGTGCCCGATGCTGGCGCGAGATGGCGCCTCATTACCTATAGTGCCCCTTCCAGCCGGGCTGGCCCGGTGGCAAGCGGTTTCTCAGGGGGTCGCGGCGCGCTTCCGTTTCGGACTTCGTCGAGCGCCAGATGCAAGGGTTCGCACGATTAGCGCGTGATTCGGGACCGATCTATCGTTCTGATTGGTAGACTATTCGAGGAAAGGATACACATGACAAAAGAGAATGCAATCGTAGCTATCTACGACGACCATGTCCAGGCTGAGGCAGCCGTAGATCGGCTTAAGCAGGCCGGTTTCGATATGACCAAGCTGTCTATTGTTGGCAAGGACTACCACACGGAAGAAAACGTAATCGGATATTACAATGCCGGCGACCGCATGAAGTATTGGGGAAAAATGGGCGCCTTTTGGGGTGGCGTCTGGGGCCTCCTGTTCGGCGCCGCGCTCTTTGTGGTGCCGGGTATTGGGCCGGTACTGGTAGCGGGTCCCGTTGCTGCCTGGATTGTAGCGGGCTTGGAGGGAGCGTTGGTCGTGGGCGGTCTGAGCGCGATCGGCGCCGGCCTGTACAGCATCGGTATTCCTAAAGACAGCATTCTCCGTTACGAGGTGGCGCTGAAGGCGGACAAGTTCTTGCTGATTGCGCACGGCTCTGCGGACGAAGTGGCGAGGGCAAAAGAAACCATCGAACAGAGTTCACCGGTGGAGGTCAATGTTCATGCTGCCGGGACACCTCAACCGGCTGCGGCTGTCTAGAGCGTGTTTTGTCCACTCCGCCTTTATAGCGATACGTAAAGAGCTCGACTTCGCTTCTCGATTCGTTAACCGAATCCTTCTGTTGCCGCGCTTCTCTCTCCAGCACCCGGAGCGAAGACAGATTGTCGTCCACGTCCTGAAATGCGGCCAGAACCGTCTGCCGGTAGCTAGCGACAGTGGCGTCATAACTGGCGCGCGCTGCGTCCGACGTCGTGCGCCGCCGCCCGGCATCGAAGAGAGTTTCGGCCATGGTGGGACCGGCGGCCCAGAACCGGCTCGGCCACGTCAGCCAATTCATGATGTTGTGACCCTCCAGGCCGAACGTCGCGCTCAAGGTCAGAGTCGGGTAGTACGCGGCGCGCGCAATGCCGATCTGTTCGTTTGCCTCGGCCACGCGCCGCTCGTTGGCTGCGATGTCGGGACGGCGTTCGAGCAGTTGCGAAGGGACTCCCACAGGAATGACCGGCGGCGCAAGATTCAATGGCGATAGCGGCAGACCGAACTCCGCTGGAGGTTTTCCAATCAGAATCGCGATGGCGTGCTCATACTGCGCGCGGGAAACGAAAAGATCGGTGTACTGCACGCGAACCGTATCCAGTTCGCGGCCCTGGGAGCCAGTTCCTACGCCTATGCTGAGGCCACCGGCGATGAGCAGTTGGCGAACTGGATCGGCGCGCACGTGCGGGCTTTCGAGCTCTATCAGGGCGTCCCGAAGTTGGTTGTGCCCGACAACACCAAGACCGGCGTGACGAAAGCCTGCCGCTACCGGCTGGTCCGAACGGCGACACAGTCGATCTCGATGTCAAACGGGCCAGGCCATACCGGAATACACGTGAACATTCGAGCAGGAGGGTCTTTCGGGAAGTAGCGAATATACACTGCGTTTATGGCGTCGAACTTGTCTACCGAAGTGCAATAAACGTTACATTTCAAAACGCCTTCAAGAGATGATCCGGCAGCTTCGAGGCAGAGCTTCATCTGTTCCAGAACAAGTTCTGTTTGGCGTTCTATCGTCGCCTTGGCAATCTGCCCGGTGGGGGGATCAAACGGCGGACAACCCGAAACATAAATCATGTCCCCGTAACGGGTAACGGCGGACACAGGGGCTTTATATTTCGCCAAATAGTCGGAAACCGGGTGAACGTGGATTATTTCTCTCTATCGATGTCTCTGTCTTCGGCGGCCGGCACGTTGTGGCGTTCATCGTTGTACTCCTGTCCGCAGGCTTGCGAAATTGTGAAAAACAAGAGAGGCAATACAGCTTCTCGACGCGTGATGTCGCTCATTCTTCAACCCTCGCGGCGCCTGCAACAGATCTCTTCATTTTCAGTGCATCGAGCGAATAGGAGGCAGCTTGGATACATCCCAGCCGCCGCCGAGCCCTTTGACGAGCAATACGCTCGCATCCATTCGGCGCCGCAGAATGTCAATAGCGTTGCGCTCATTTGACAGCTCGACGGTTTGAGCCGTGACAACCTGAAGGTATGGGTCCACTCCGCCCTTATACCGATACGTAAACAGCTCGACTTCGCGCCTGGATTCGTCAACCGCATCCTTCTGTTGCTGCGCTTCTCTCTCCAGCACCCGGAGCGAAGACAGATTGTCTTCCACCTCCTGAAATGCGGCTATGACCGTCTGCCGGTAGTTAGCGACGGTGGCGTCATAACTGGCGCGCGCCGCGTCCGACGTCGCGCGGCGCCGACCGGCGTCGAAGAGAGTTTCGGTGATTGTGGGGCCGGCGGACCAGAACCGGCTCGGCCACGTCAGCCAATTCATGATGTTGTGACCCTCCAGGCCGAACGTCGCGCTCAAAGTCAGAGTCGGGTAGTACGCGGCGCGCGCAATACCGATCTGTTCGTTTGCCTCGGCCACGCGCCGCTCGTTGGCCGCGATGTCGGGGCGGCGCTCGAGCAGTTGCGAAGGGACCCCCACAGGAATGACCGGCGGCGCAAGATTCAATGGCGATAGCGGCAGACCGAACTCCGCTGGAGGTTTTCCAATCAGAGTCGCGATGGCGTGCTCATACTGCGCGCGGGAAACGAAAAGATCGGTGTACTGCACGCGAGCCGTATCCAGTTGCGTTTGCGCCTGCACTACGTCGGTCTCCGGCGCTGCGCCTCCCCGGAACAGTTGAGTTGTCAGTTGCAAGAGCTCGGTATACGCTCGCACGGTCTCATCCAACAGACGGATCTGAGCGTCAGCGCTGCGCAATTCGAAATAGTCCGTTGCCAGCTCGGCGTGAAGACTCAGGCTTAAACTCTGCAGGTCGGCGTCCGTTGCTTGAGCCTCCTCGCCCGCCGCCGCCACCGTCCGGCGAATGCGGCCCCAAAGGTCCAACTCATAGGAGACGTCAAAAGGCAGCAGGAAGTCGCCCGTGTATTGAGTGGTAACAGAGCCCGCGGGGAAGTACGGCCCATGCGGTGAATCGCGCAGCGTAGCGACGCTTGGCGCCACGGAAACTGTCGGGTAGAGTGACGCCCGGTTGTATTTCACCATAGTGCGCGCCTGAACGAACCGCGCCTCCGCTGCCTTTAGATTGAAATTCCCGGCCGTCACCTGCACCTCCAGCGCGTTCAACCGGGGATCTCCGAAAATCTCCCACCAGGGGCCGCGGAGCGATTCGGCCATCGGCTCACCTTGCTTCCATTGGCTGGATTCCTTGAACGAATCTGGTGGGGGCTCTTTGTACGCCGGCGTCACGGGAGCGGAAGGCTGTTTGTATTTGGGGCCAACCATGCAGCCCGTCAGCAGAAACGCCGCCAGAACAACAGGCCGCAGCCGCGAACGCCTCATTTCCCGCCGCCACCCGGCGTGACAATCCGGACCGGTGCGTCGCTGATCAGGGAATCTGATGGGTTGACGATCACTTCATCCGCGGGAGTCAACCCAGTGACCACTTCCACCGTGGCTCCGTAATCGCGGCCGATCGTAATCGGAACCAACTGCGCGGCGCCGTTGCGGACCACGCCTGCGCGAAGCCCCTCGGAACGGAAGAGCAAAGTATTTGAAGGGATGGTCACAGCGCGGGTTGGGCCCGGCAGCTTCAGGTGAACTTGTACGTATGCGCCGGGCAGTAACTGGCCCGCGGGATTGTCCACATCCACTTCGGTATTCAAGGTGCGTGAAGCCAGATCGATCGAGTTCGATGTTCGGGTCACTTTCCCGTGAAACGTCTGCCGCGGAAACTCATCCAGAGTGATCGCCGCGTCAGCGCCAAGGCGCGCGACGCGGGAATATACTTGGGGAACGGCTACAAAAATCCGGAGCACGCTGATCTGCGCCATTTGAAACAGCTGGCTGCTCGCGGGATTAGCCCCGGCGTCAATGAGCCAGCCGATATCGGTGTTGCGGGTTGTGACGATCCCGTCGAAGGGAGCGTAGACCTTCTCGAACGACACCAGGTCTTCCAGCCGGCGGACGTTGGCGGCATACGAACCGACTGTCGCTTCCAGGGCGGCGAGATTCTCCACGGCCTGATCGGTCGATTGTTGGGAAACCGAGCGCGTCTTGATCAGGTTCTCCCAGCGGTCCGCCGTGATCTTCGCCAGTGCCAGATTCGCTATTGACGTTTGCAGATCGGCTCGCCCCTGGTCGAGTTGTTTGTCTACCTCCGGCGTGTCGATTACTGCAAGCAATTGACCCTTCTTTACCCGCGCTCCTATGTCGAAATACCAATTCACTAAGTAGCCATTCGTCCGCGCATAAATCGGCGAATTGATGTAAGCCTGCGTGCCTCCCGGCAGGACTACCTCTTCCGTGGGAGGAGTCTCTTTGGGATGGACCACCACCACATCGGTTACCGCGGCCTCCTCCGTCGTCTGCTTGAGGCGGCTTGCCGCCATCACCCGATAGCGGATTCCGGTGTAGATGAAGAAGCCCAGTGCGATGGCCGCGAGAACAACCATCAGCAGAAGGGGCCATCCGATGCCTCGTTTGGCGCCTTTTCCTCCTCCCGATGCATCTGTCGGAGGAACCGCCGTTTCATCTCCATTGCCGGATGCCATAGCATTTTCCCTTATGACTGGCGTCGCCACCGGCCGCGCCCCGGAATGGGGAATCCGCAGGCCGAGCGAATGCCATGCATCAAGCTGAATACAGCCGGAACAAACAGGAGCGTAGTTGGCGTGGCGAAGAGCAAACCGCCGATCACGGCACGGCCCAGAGGCGCGTTTTCCTCGCCGCCATCGCCCAGTCCAAGCGCCATGGGAATCATGCCGATAATCATGGCAAGAGCGGTCATTAAAACGGGGCGGAAACGCGTGAACCCCGCTTCGATCGCCGCTTCGGGGGCGTTTTCAGCCGAGGCGCTTTCCGACGCGGCGAGGTGTTCCCTCGCAAACGCCACCACCAGAATGCTGTTCGAGGTGGCGACTCCCATGCACATGATTGCGCCCATCAGCGCAGGCACGCTCAGCGGCGTGTGAGTCAGAAAGAGAAAGACGATGATTCCGGCCAGGGCCGCCGGAAGCGCCGTAATGATAATGAAAGGATTGAGCCACGACTGAAAATTAATAACCATAAGGGCGTAAACCAGAACAATCGAGAATGCAAGCCCTGCCAGCAAGCCGGTATAGGATGTCTGCATAGTCTCCAGTTGTCCGCGGACCCTGAAAAAGCTGCCCCGCGCCAGCAGTTTGCGGTTGGCATCCACAATGCGATTTACATCCCGCCCCACCGCGCCCAGATCGCGATCCTGCACGTCGCCGTAGATGTCCACGATGCGGCGGATGTTGTAATGCGACATCACCTGCATCTCGTCCGCGCGAGTGATTGACGCAACATCGGAAAGGATCTCCGGCTGAGGCGCTGACGGCGAGCTGATCGGTATGTTCCTCAAATCCCACAGCGACTGGATACGATATTGCGGCGCCTGCGTGACCAGGTTGTAGCTCACGCCGTTCTTCCAATTCAGGTAGAAGGTTGGGGTGGTCTGAAAGCTACCGCTCAAGGAGACAAGAAGGCTATCGGTAATGTTGAGAGTCGTGTAGCCGCCGCCGGCGGCCTTTGTCCGGTCGACGTCCACATTGAACCTCGGGTAATCGAACTCCTGTTGAATGCGCAGGTCGGCCAGGCCGGGAACATGCCGGAGCTGGCTCAATACGCGGTTGGCCAATTCGTGATTTGTGCGAACATCCTGCCCCTCAATCTGTACATCTATCGGGGCAGGCAGTCCGAAGTTGAGGATCTGCGTAGTGATATCGGCCGGTAAGAAGTAGAACGTGACGCCGGGAAACTCGCGAGGCAGGCTGCTCCGAAGGTCGCGGACATAATCCGGCGTGGGACGGTGCTTTTCTTGTAGGGTAACGAGTAGATCGGCGTCGCCGGCGCCGATGGTGCCATCTGTGCTGTACATATAGTTGAGCACGCTGTAAGGCAAGCCGATATTGTCCAGGATGCCCCTGAGTTCGCCTGCGGGAACATGCCGCCGGATCGAGTGTTCTATCTCGTCGCAGAGCATAGCAACGTCTTCAATTCGCGTCCCGGTTTTGGCGCGGGCATGAAGAATGAACTGGCCGCTATCCGTGGACGGAAAGAAGTCCTGCCCCAACCATGGGATTAGAAAGGCGGCGCAGAGGCAAACGAACACGAAGACGGGAACAAAATAGCAGCGCCAGTGAACCAAGGTCGTCAATAGCCGCCTGTATCCGCCCCGAAATCGTTCAAAGTGCCGGTCGAAGGTAATCACAGCCCAGGTGAAGGGATTGCGTGATCTGTGGACGGGCTCCTGTTGCGGAACCTTCAGGAGGTACATCGCCATTGTAGGCACCAATGTCCTCGAAAGCAGGTACGACGCCAGCATGGCGAAGATCACGGCCTCGGCGAGTGGTTGAAACAGAAAATGCGCCACGCCCTGCAACGAGAACATCGGGAGGAAGACAATGCAAATGCAGAGTGTGGACACCATAGCCGGAACCGCGATCTGCTGCGCGCCCTCGAGGACGGCGTCTTTGACTGCGTTGTGATGGCCCTCCGCGAGAATGCGATTGTCGTTCTCGATCTCTACTGTTGCGTCGTCGACGAGGATTCCCACCGCGAGCGCCAGACCGCCCAGCGTCATCAGGTTGATCGTCTCGCCCAGGAAGCCCAGGCAGATCAGCGACGTTAGAATCGCCAACGGAATCGAAATCGCGATAATTACGGTGCTGCGCCAACTCCCGATAAAGATCAGGATCATCAACCCAGTGAGGCCGGCGGCGATTACAGCTTCCCGCACCACGCCCGAAATCGCGGCGCGCACGAAGACAGACTGGTCCCCCACGAGATCTATTTGGAGCTGTGGAGGGAGCGTCTGCTGCACGCGCGGCAAAAGATTGCGAATACCTTGCACCACGCTCAGCGTGGATGCGGCCCCGTTCTTGATCACCGTGAGCAGAACGCCCCGCCGCCCATCATGGAGCACGATGTTGGTCTGGGGCGGTGAGCCGTCGGCCACCTGAGAGACGTCGCGCATATAGATCGTGGAGTTGCCCACAACCTTGATCGGGAGATCGTTCAGTTCCTGCACGGTTTTCGGCGCCGAGTTCAGGCCGGTGTCATATTCGAATTCGCCGATCTTCACGGTTCCGGAGGGCGCGATCACATTTTGCGTAGCCAGTGTATTCACTACGTCCTGCGCGGAGAGGCCCTTGGATTGAAGCAGCGCGGGGTTCAAATTTACCTGAATCTGGCGCTGCTTACCGCCGTAAGGATAAGGAATGGCGGCGCCGGGCACGGTCACCAGTTGCGGCCTAAGGAAATTTATTCCCAGGTCGTTCAGTTCCGTTTCGCTCAGCCCCTGCCCAGAAAGCGAAAGCTGGATAACTGGCACGCTGGAGGCGTTATAGTTGATGACCAGCGGCGGCAATGTGCTCGGGGGTAGTTGGCGCAGAATGGTCTGAGAAACGGCGGTGACTTGCGCGTTGGCGCGGTCGATGCTCGATCCCGGCTGCAGAAACACCTTGACCACAACGAGGCCGTTGACTGTGGTGGATTCGAGGTGTTGAATATTGTCCACTGTTGTGGTGAGAACTTTTTCGTAGACTGACGTCAGCCGGCCTTCCAGTTCCTCTGGATTCATGCCGGTGAAGGTCCAGGCGACCGATATCACCGGGATGCCGATGGTGGGAAAGATATCCGTCGGGGTTTGGAGGATAGATACCGGAGTCAGGATCACGATCAACAGAGCGATGACGACGAAAGTGTATGGACGATTAAGAGCGACTCTGACTAACCACATAGTGCGTTCTTTATGAAAGGACGAACTTCGGCGACGATGCTTTCCTCGTTTTGCAGGTGAGGCGGCGGGCCCGGACCCGGGTGGCGCACTTCGAACTTGCTGCTACCACAATTCCAGGGCCTCCGGCCACAGATTGTTAGAGTGGGCGTGCAGTTTCTGACCAAAACCGTCTTCTCCTGTGAGGTGAATGCCGAGATTCTTCTTGACAGAAGTTTCCCAAGAAGCATATGTCGCAGGACGCCAGCATTCGAAACTATGATTTATTTTTTTTCGCCATCGAGCGTGGTCTATGCAAGGTTGGCGCGTGGCCACCTCCTGGCGGCGGTGCGCGGCTGACTATCACTGGTCGCTGACCGACAACTTCGAATGGGCAGAGGTTTGGAACCTGCGCTTCGGCCTAATTGAAGTGGATCCACTCACGCAGGACCGGAGAATGCGTCCAAGCGGGCAAATCTACAGCGCCATTTGCACCGGCCAATGCGATAGCGCCTTGCGCGGTTTAAACAGTTTGCCGAGCGCGCGAATCGAGCAGAAGTCTGCACGCAAGACTTACCACCAGAAGATTGACGGCAATCAAAAGCGAATGCCGCGCGAACGCGTTCACGATCGTGTCGACAGGAGTCGCCACATCGAAAAGCCGCTCAACGCATCCATCCAGCAGAGGCAACTCCGGCAAAAACGGCCCCGCCAATTCGAAGAATCGGGTACGCACGTGTTCTGCTCATGAGCATTAGCGATGGCAGGATGGCCGCAACCACCAGCATCTGCATCGTTTCAATGCCCAGATTGAAGGCCAAAATGCCGGCCACTCGATCCCAGCGCCCCAGGCCCAGCCGGTCCAGCGTAGCAGCGAAAGCCAGGCCGTGAATGAGACCGAAGAAAGCCAGCGATCCAAGCCTCTTTGCCGGGAAAGATCGGACGGCAGGCGTGCACCGCCGAAACAAGAATAGACACCGCGATCAGCACCTCAACCGGACGGCTCGGGACGTTTACGGCGTTGAGCGCAGCCAGACTAAGTGTGATGGAGTGGCCGATGGTAAATGCCGTTACAATGCCAAGAATTCGGAGCAGGCTCTGGCGCACACCGGAGGGCGGACCCCAGCGCAAGCCCGAGACAAGAAGCGGCGCCGGAAGCAGTAACACCAGCAGGAAGAGTAAGTGATCCGTCCCCTCGGCAATGTGGCGCATGCCCAGACGGAAGAGGCTGGAGAACTGGACACCGCTCAGCCATGCAGCGACGTTGCCCCATGACATGTGCGGCCTCGCATCGAGCAGCCACCGTCTGTCGATAGTCCAATTCGTAGAACGACTGCTGTTCATTGCGCTTCTGCGCGAGGATTCGAATGCTGGGTCCTGCGGGACCAGCACGTTCATGAGGTAAACCGAGGTGCGGTTCAGGTGATGGTTCGTAAGTGATCAGACTTCGATTCTGGCCGCCGTATGCCAGTCCGCGGCATAATTGATGGTGTACTCAATGTGGATCTCTCCGAGTCCTTCCCGCATCTGCGCAGGCTCCGGGAAACTCCATGAGACGAGCGCCGGCTGCACGTTCTTTCCGTCGATCGTGATCGACAGATCGCCGAGCACGCGCTGAGCATAGGCTCGCTCTTCACTCTCTGAAAAAGCTCCATCGCCATTGCTGTCGATACCGGCGATCACGGACGGCGAAACGAGTATACCGGGGATGAGCCGCATCGACGCCTGAACGCGATTGGTCTCGAGCGAGAGAATCGTCGCCTGCAGGTACTCGTCGATTCGGTGTGCGGAAGCAGCTCTTACGCAGAGAAGAACACAAGCGGCGATGACGGCTGCGGACGTTCTTCTCATTGCATCGTCAGCGCGCGTCCGTAGTCATTCGTCGGATCGCGATACATCGTGTGCACGTGATTGGTAGGGCTCGTCGTTCTGCGGAGCATATTCAATGACGAGGTGCGGACCCTGAATGCGATAGTAGGCGGTGATATTGTTTCCCGCTTCGCCAACCACAGGGCCGCTCCATGCAAACCACGTTTCGTTCAGGTCGGCCTTCATCTCAGCCATACGGGCGGCGGCGGAGCTTTCGTTCATGATGCCCGCCCATTCGGCGATCACATCCAGCAGCGTGGCCTGCTGCCTGGCATTCATCTCCGAAGCCTTCAGACCCTCGGGAGCGATCTTCTTGCCGTCCTGGCCAGGGCCCAGCACAAGGTCGGGAACGGCGTAGTTGAGAACCGCCTGCTTACGTTGCTTCTCATCCAGCGATTGCACTAAAGCAAGCGCTTTGTCGCTCTCCCTTCCGAGAGGACGAATGGTCTTTCCATTCAACTGAAACGCGGCCGGCTGCGCGCCGGTGAGCGTCGGCGTCAGCACGCCTTTGCTTCCCGCAATGGTGATGTTCAACGCGAGATGATGGCCGCCGAACTGAAGCATCCAGGGACTGGTGGTCGAAGGCTTGCCGAGGAACGAGATGTAGTAAAGATCGCTTCCAAACATATCGCCGCCCCCAGGCACCGCGTCCGCCGTCCGCCACGACCGCCCGGCCCGTCGGGGCCTGCCAAACTGGGAGGCGGACCATTCTGACCGCCGGGCGGTGGACCATCCCGGGCCGCGGCCGCCCCGTCCTCCCGGGCCGCGCTTCGAGCCATTTGCCTTGAAATCGTCGTCGGCCTGCCGGATCTGCTCCACCTTCTCGAGCCCCATGGGACTGAGAACAGTGGCGAGCAGCTTCATTGCCGCGTCCCGCTGCGGAGCGCTCATCTGTTTGAAATTCATTCCGCCGCGGGGAACCACTCCGGTCGGGAAGTTCGACCAGCGCGCTCGCTGCTCGTTGTCGTTGAAATCATAAAGTACGCTCTGACGCTGATCGGCGTCGAGCGACGAAAGAAAGGCATCGGCGGCGCTCACGATGCGGGCCGATGTCGCGGCCTGCTGAGCGACCGACGATACCGTAAGCGACAGGAAAATTGCCGCGGTGATGACAAGTAGTTTTCTCATTGAGCACCTGTAAACTTTATGCCGTAATCGTTGGTGGGATCTCGATACATGGTGTGGACATGCATGGTGAGATCGCCGCCCACGCCTTGCGGCGAGAACTCGATAACAAGCTTCGGCCCCTGAATGCGGTAATAAGCGCTGCCGTTTTTGTCCGGCTCATGCGTGGTCGGCCCGCTCCAGGCAAAGTAGGTGTCATTCAAGCCCGGCCTTGATCTCCGCCATTCGGGGCGCGGCATAAGCGTCGTTGATGATGCCGGCCCATTCTGAAATCACATCGAGCAGCATCGCTCGTTGCCGCTCATTTAGCGCACGTCGCTTTCAGTCCTTCCGGTTGGATCGTCTCCCCTGCATGGCCCGGCCCCAGCACCAGGTCGCCCACGCGGTAGTTCAGAATGGCTTGTTTGCGCTGGGTTTCGTCCAGTGCGTTCAGCAGGGCGAAGGCCTTATCGTTCTCCTGCGGCGAGCGCGCGGACCGTCTTGCCGTGCGATGTGTAAATGGCAGGTTGAGCCCCCGTCAGGGTTGGCGTGATCACGCCCTGCTCTCCGGCAATCGTGATGTTCAGGGCAAGATGATGCCCGCCATACTGCAACATCCAGGGTGTAGTAGTGCTCGGGCTCCCGAAGATGCCGATCGTATAGTAGGCAGTGCCGGAGGAAAACGGCGTGCCGCTGTCCGACAAGGCCTGATCGGAACCCATGATTTCGAGAACCTTTTGATATCCCTTGGGGCTCAGTGCGACCTGCAGCAGATGCATCGCTGCGTCACGCTGTGCGCTGCTCAGGCTGCCGAGAGTCAACCCGGGACGCGGTACGTCGCTGACCGGGAAGTTCGACCAGACCGCCTGACCGTACTGCTCGCCGACGAAGCCGCCGCCAGGCCCCATACCCTGACCGCCGCCAGGTCCCTTACGACCCCCGCCGGGGTCTCCAGAACGACCTGGGCCTCCTTGCCGTCCATCACCACCGCCGGGACCTCGACCCATGCCGCCTCTGGCGAACGTGGCGGCGGTGGCCGTCTTTTGAGGCGTGAAAGTGAACTGCACCTTTTCACGCTGAGCCGCGTCAAGCGAGCTCAGAAAGACTTGTGTTGCCTTCACGATGGCGCCCGTTTGGGCGTTTGTGGCGGCCGATTGCGCAGTCGCACCTCTCTGGCCAGTAATAACTGCGATGACAACAGCCGCGACGGCCAAGAGGAGAAGCTGGGAGTTCTTTGCAGTCATTCGGCGTCCATGGCGGTGACCTTGTTCTGCCACGCAAGTACCACCTTGAATCCAGCTTAAATGGTAAAAACGCGCCTCGGCGTTAAGTTTCGTAAAGTTGCGGGCAGCTCAGTATGAAGGTTGTGCGGCCGCCTTCAGAACCCGATAGTCTTGATACGGTTGTGGCATCTCGCTCCAGAGCCGTGCAGCTCGGCGTCGCGGATTCCGGTTTATTCGAACAAGCCCTTCCGTTACCATTCATCGCGAAGAGCGGCACGCCGAGGGGCGTTCATGTTGAGGAGGCGGAGCGTCGCGCGACCCGTGAGAACAAGCGCGAGAATGTGTCCGCCTTGAACGGCAAAGTGTTTAGCCCCACACGCCCTCACGCAGGTTGAATAATGCCATGATCGCGCGTGCCTCTGGATCGATGCTCGTTAGGGTCTCTTGTAGGCGTTGAAACGGTCTCTTCAAGGTGTGTTGCCTACGGGGTTTTACCCTTATACTTGAGTTCATGAGGAGCTTCGTCCTCTTCCTGATTCTTTCCCCGTACCTGTGTGCGCAGGATGCGGGCATCGAAGGGATCGCGATCGACGCCCTCACGCGACAGCCGCTCGAAGGCGTTCACGTTACGATTTACGGCTTCCGCGCGAACGTCCCTCCGGTGGAAAGCTACGGCGCCATGAGCGGCAGGGACGGACATTTTTCCATCGTTGGGATGCGACCCGGCAAATATGGTCTGCGGGCTCGGCGTAATGGCTTATTTCGTATCGAAAAGCCGAACTCTCAACTTGTCTTGAGTTCCGGCGAGCGTAAGTCCGGCCTCACCGTCGAAATGACGCCCGAGGCCGTGATCACCGGACGCGTCGTGGATGACTATGGCGATCCGGCGCAAGCCTTTGTGCGCGCCACCCCGGTTCCGCCCAATGATCCCGATCCATTCATATTGCAAAGCATGCACGGCCAGACCGACGAACGCGGTCAGTTTCGAATCGTGGGCGCTCCCGGAAAATTCTACGTGACTGCGACGACTTTTGTACAAGGCGGCCCGCGCGAAATTCGCACCGATGGCACCGAAACACCGGTATACGGTGAGACTTGGTATCCAGCATCGGACAGTAAGGAACGGTCCGTTGTAGTGAACGCCGTCGGAGGGCGGGAGACACCGGACATCGACATTCGCCTGGTTCGCAAGCGCAGCCTGACTATCAGTGGTGTTGTGACTGGAATCCCAGATGCGACCATCCCAGACCCAGCGTCGGACAAACCAGCGCGAGCCGAGCTTGTCCTGAGCACGAAATACGGTAACCAGTTTTTCAACACGGACGCCAGCGGACGGTTTTCGCTCTCCGGCCTCGCCCCCGATCAATACACTCTCAACGCAAGGATACTGACCACGAATTCTCTGTACAGCCAGCCCGTAAATGTGCCCCCCGAAACAACGAACGTCGACGGCATCAATCTCAGACTTGTGGCGGGGGAAGAAGTCTCCGGCACTGTGGAAATCGAAGGGAAGGATGCCAACGCTGGCGCGAAAGAGAAGCGGTCGGTGGAACTGGAGCAACTGGTACCGAGAAATTACGTGGCCGTTAAGGGCGGAGAAGTGGATCGGGAAGGAGCGTTCCAGATTGCGCCGGTGTATCCAGGCGCCTTTCGCGTCCGTGTCACTCCCCTTTCGGAGAATGCCTACATCAAGTCGGTGCAGGTAAATGGCGGCGCGCCCGGCGGTGATGTGATCGATCTCTCGCGCGGCGTAGCGGGATCGAAGTTGAAGATCATCATCGGCCGCAACGGCGGACAGATCGATGGCACTCTCTCCGCCGCCGCAACCGTCATTCTCGCGGAGAGCCCTGACGATTCACGCCACATTATGTACGTGGCCGCCGGAAAGCAGTATCGCTTCACTGGCCTTCATCCCGGGAAGTATCGGCTGATGGCCACGGCCAAGCCGGATTTGGAGCCGGAGAGATTGCAGGGATTGTTCGAGGAGGCGCCAGAGATCGACGTGCATGAAGGCGATCGGATCGTCAAAGACGTCAGAATTCCAGCACAGGAGAAACCGGGTGCGCCGCAGTAATGCGTTTCTGTGTTTGCTTTTTCTACCCGTCCCAGCCGGATGGGCGCAGACCGCCACTGTCGAGGGGATTGTGACCAATTCGCTGACCGGAGCGCCGCTTCCGCGCGTACATGTGACCCTGCGCGACCCAGGCGATACCGCCGCAACGCAATACGGAGCGTTGACCACTGAGGATGGAAAGTTCTCCATCCAGAGAATCAAACCGGGTTCTTACGCCGTTACCGGATCTCGCGTGGGATTCGTGATGGCGCGCGGCGCGCGTCTTAGCTTAAGCCTGAAGGGGGACGACAAGAACGGCGATCTGAGCGTGCAACTGACTCCGACAGGCTCGATCTCCGGGCGTGTGACGGATGCGGAGGGAAAACCGCTGGAAGGCGCCGCGGTGTTCGTCGAAGGCTCGTCTGTCAGGAATGAATTCACAACGGACGAAAACGGGCATTTCCGTATCGGCGGCCTCGCCCCCGGCAAGTATCGCGTGCGAGCCAGCCGCGAGTCGACACTCATGCCAACCATCGACATGCGGCCCGAAATCCGCGCTGATGGATCGGTTGAGGTCCACAACGCCACTACATATTATCCGGGCGCACTCACGGCGAAGCAGGCTGGAAAGGTGGAGGCGAGGTCGGGTGAAGAAACGTCTGACATCGATATTCAATTGGTAGGTGTGCCGTTTGTAAGGGTCTCCGGTAAAGCGTTGGGAGTGCCTCCCGAAGCCGGGCAGCCCTTTGCGGATGTGACGACGCCTGACTCTTGCTGCCCCGGGGTTCAGCTAAATTCGGAGGGTAAGTTTGAGATCTGGGGGCTCGATCCGGGCAAGTACACGGTCAGCGCACGTTGGGAGGGCGCTGGCGGCATGGAAACGCTCATCGGTCGAATTGTCCAAACCGCGCCGGTTGCGTTCGAAGTGGCGGGCTCGAACGTCGACAATCTCGAACTCCGTGTAATCCCCGATTCAGATATTGCCGGACGATTGGTATTCGAAACTCCAGATGGAACCGAGCCCGTTCCGGAGCGAAAGATCATGCTGGGTCCGGGAGCGAGTGCGCCGGTCGCTGCAGACGATACGTTCAACTTGAAAAAGGTCCCGGCGGGTAGGTACGTGGTGGGCCTTTCCTGGGACACCGTGTACGTGAAGTCGATGAAACTCGGTTCCCAGTCGATCGATGGCTCGGTTCTGGATCTGAGCAACGGTTCCGGTGGCGCCGCGCTTACGCTTCTATTGAGCCCGGCGACTGGTTCAGTCTCGGGAACCGTTCGCGATGACAAGGGAAATCCGGCTGGGGCCCGCGTCGTACTTACACGGGACGGAGAAACTGCAGGTTTCCATGCCCGCTATGCTTCGGCCCACAAAGACGGCGTGTATTCGTTTCCGAACCTACCCCCAGGAAACTACAAGCTGGTTGCCGTGTCAGAGGATGATGCAGATCTGATCGCTCCGAGGCCCGGCGGGAGTGAGCCCGACCTTTCGGATTATGAGGACACAATGGAGGCCATTGAGATCCACGGGATGGAGACGGCATCCAGAGATCTCAAACGCTAGACTAGCGGGTGAGGAGTGAGAGAAATATGCGGCTACAGTCGCCGACGGAGAGGCGGCGCAAGAGACTCGAAACGCCTCACCAATTCTGCCGCCAGGTCGGTTCTCGTACCCTTCACCCTATAAGTCTTGCATGACGGCGTAGCGTTTACCAACCACAAGCACGTATAGTCGTCTCGAATCTGCCGCAACTGTCCGGCGTTCTGGGGAGTATGCTGTAACCCTCCGAGCGGATCGTGACCCAGTCCGAGAAGCCGGCGTACTCTCTCGCCCCACCACGCCCCCTCACTCCTCCCGCAGCGCCACCGCCGGATCCACCCGCGTCGCCCGTCGCGCCGGAAAGTAACATCCCGCTGCTGCCGCCGCAGCCAGTATCGCCGCCACCGAGGCGAATGCCGCCGGGTCCGAAGGCTTCACCGCATAAAGTAAGCTCTCGAAATAACGCGTCAGTCCCAGCGCCGCGCCCGCACCCGCCGCGATCCCGAACGCTGCCAGCCCCAAGCCCTCTCCCAGCACCATTCTCAGCACCCCGCCGGTCGAGGCGCCCAGCGCCATCCGGATCCCCATCTCGCGGCTCCGCTGCTCCACCGAATACGAAATCACCGCGTAAATCCCCAGACACGCCAGCGCCAGCGCGATCGCCCCGAATACCGCCATGATAGCGGCATCGAGCTTAGGCCGCGCCACTGAATCGGTTACAAGGCTGCTCAGCGTCTGCACGTCCTGGATTCCCTGGCTTGGGTAAATCGCGTGAATCTGTTCCCTCACCGCGCTGACAACGCCGGTCGGATCCGCATTCGTGCGCACCAGCAGTGAAAAAAACGCGCTGGGTTCCTGGGCCTGAGGCATGAAGAGACACGGCTCCGGTTTTTCGCCCAACGCTCGATGATGGATATCCGCGCTCACACCGACGATTTCTACTTCCGCGTCCGCGCCCCACGCGACGCGCAGCCGCTTCCCCAGAGGATTCTCGCCGGGGAAGATCTCCCGCGCCGCCGTCTGGTTGAGGATCGCTACGCGCGTCGCGGCCGCTTTATCGTGCGCATCGAACTCGCGCCCGGCGACAATCGGGACGCCCATCGTCCGGAAGTAATCGTCGGAAACGATCGACACGTCGCCGCCCTTATTCGAGCCGGGCGGAGGTTCCGGACGGTCGGCGCGCGAATACCAGGTTCCCGAATTGCCCCCAGTCATCGGCAAGAGGTGAATCGAACTCGCGGATGCCACTCCAGGGATGGCGCGGACACGCTTGATCATTTCCGCCGTCAGCGCGGCGCGCCGGTCGAGTACCTGTTGGAAGGTGGAGGCATTCCCGAATAACATCATGCGGAAGGCGATTACGCGATCGGGACGGAAGCCTGGATCCACCGCATTGAGCAGCGCGAAACTGCGGAGCATCAAGCCCGCGCCGATCACCAGCAGCATTGCCAGGCTCACCTCCGCCACCACCAGTAGATTGCGCATTCCGCGATGTCCGGAACTTCCCGTGCGGCCGCCCTCACGCAGCCCCTCGCCCATGCGGTTCCGTTCCGTCTGTAAAGCGGGCAAAATCCCAAAGAACAATCCGCAAGCCAGCGATGCCGCCATGGTGAAGAAAAGCATTGAAGAGTCCACTACAATCTCATCTCGCCGGGGCAGCGGAAAATCCGGCGGCAGCATGCTCAAGATCGCAGGCACGCCCCACACCGCCAACAGGTATCCGGCGGCGCCGCCGGCGGCCGCCAGCAGAAAACTCTCCGTCATCAGTTGATGGAAGATCTGCCACCGGCCGGCGCCCAACGCGATCCGGACCGTGATCTCGCGCCGCCGTTTCGATGCGCGCATCAGTAGCAGGTTCGAGACGTTGGCGCATGCAATCAGCAGCACGAAGAGCGCCGCGCCCATGAGCACCAGCAGCGTCTCGCGCGTATCGCCAACCGTTTGTTCCATCAGTGGGATTACCTTCGCGCTCCACGTGGCGTTCATCTCCGGACGCTCGAGGGCGGTTTGTGCGGCGATGCTCCGCATATCGGCGTCCGCCGCCGCCAGCGAAACGCCGCGCTTCAGCCGCCCCACAACGGAATAGTTTCGTCCGTCCCGTGGCGCGTTGGCGGGTTCGATCTTCATTGCCGTATAGAGATCGACGCGCCGGGATGTGGGCAGTGAAAAGCCCGGGGGCATCGCGCCCACAATCTCGCAGGGTCTTCCCGCAAGCGTCAGGCGCTCTCCCAGCGCGCTGGCGCGGCCGCCGAAGCGCCGCTGCCACAGGCCGAAGCTGAGCACGGTGACGCAGGGGGCGCCATTCGGCGCATCGTCCTCGGCGCGGATCGCCCGCCCGATCATTGGGCGCACGCCCATAATCTCGAAGAACCCGGCGGTCACCCGCATCGCAGGAAGCTGCACGGCGGAATCGCCGCTCACCACATTGACGGCCACCGCAAACACCGCGGCGACATCCTCGAATGACCGGTTCCGCTTTCGCCATTCCAGGAAATTCTGCGTCTGCACGACATTGTTGTGGTCTGTGTTCGGCGCACGTTCCCAGATCATTACCAGGCGGTCGGGTTCCGGAAAAGCCAACGGCCGCAAGAGCACCGAATTGACGACGCTGAAAATGGCCGTCGTCGGCCGATCCCCAGCGCAAGCGACGCCAGCGCCAGCGCCGTAAATGCGGGGTTCTTGCGGAACATCCGCACGGCATAGTGGATATCCTGCGCGGCGCGCGCGAGAACGCTCCAGGTCCAAGCTTCGCGGGCGTCCTCTTTGGCGCGTGCGATATTGCCGAAATCGCGGCGCGCGCCGGCCCGCGCGGCGTCTTCGGGCTGGCCGCGATCCGCCCGCAAACGGGTCTCTTCCTGCAAGTGAAAGCGAAGTTCCTCGTCCAACTCGCGGTCTTCCCGCTCGCGCTTCCCGAACCATTTCGGCCAGTTCATTTCATTTCTCCTGCGGACGCAGAATGCGCGCGATGGCTTCCACCATGCGGTTCCACTTCGATTCCTCGGCCGCAAGCTTCTTCTTGCCCTTGGCGGTGAGGCGGTAATAGCGCGCCCGCTGTTTGTTTTCGGTAAGCTTCCATTCGGCTTCGATCAAGCCCTGTTTGCGCAAGCGGTGCAGGGCGGGATAGAGCGAGCCGTGCTCCACGCGTAGAACGTCGTCCGAACCGGCGCGGATCGCGACGCCGATGCCGTGCCCGTGCTGCGGTCCCCATTGCAGCGTTCGCAATATCAAAAGGTCGAGCGTGCCTTGCAAAAGATCCATCCGGCTCATAGGTAGAAGATAGTCTACCACAAGGTAGTCGAGTATCTACTACCTTCGACTCGCCAACCTGCGTTTGGTTAGCGCGTCCGCATATCCCACTGGTATTCTGAAATCAAAGAAGGGGCCGCCCGCGTTAATCGCGCGTTCCGGCAGCCCTTTTATCTTGATGAATGGATCGGCATGAACAACATCATCTCCGAGTATCAGAAATGGAAGCAGCAGGGCGAGGATCTACGCATCAAGGCAAAGCAGGCGATGGAATCGCGCTTTCGGGAATTGCTGGTAGAAGCGATTCAGGTCGCCGAGGAGTACCGCTCTGACTTCGGCGCATCGCTGACGCCGCCCCCAGCCGTGACTTCATTCCGATATAAATCCTCTAAGAAGTCCAGGCCGAAGAAAAATCAGAAGGCCACCGCTGCGGCCAAGGGAGCCAGCCCGATGCCCAAGCCCATTGCCAAGACAAACCCTAAAACTGCCGGCCTTCAGAAGCGGCTGGCAGCGGCGCAGCAGAAACTGGAACAGGCCAAAGCGAGCGGCGCGCCCACGAAGAACCTTGAAGACAGGATTTACGAGATCGAAGACGCTATTCGCCTGTCTTCACAAGCGTCGTAAGAGAGCGCAGCCTTAGCGTGTATGCGTTCTTCGGCGCCGCACGAGACCGAGGCTGATGGCGGCCGAACAGCGAACTTACAACGCCTTTACCAACGTTGTTTACCGCTGCTGGCCGGGCGTGTTCCCCGCCGGCCAGGAAACCGGCGCGGCCTGGGCCGGCGGCGCCGCGGTGCAGGGGTTGGGACGCTCGGGCGCGGTCACCCCGGCCGGCAACCTGAACTCCGCCACCGGCGTCACCGGCACGTTGCCGCCGCCCCGGCCCGCGCCGCCGCCCCGGCCCGCTGGAGCCGGAGGCGGGGGCATGGTGGCAGCCGAGCAGCGTGGCACCATCTGGTCGGCGTTGGCGAGGGCGTAGAGGGTCAGCGCCTCTTCCACCGCCGCCTCGCGCATGTCCGGCTCGTAGATCCGCTCGTAGGTGTCGAAGTTGGTGTGGTGCGTGTAGGTGTTGTAGTCGAACGGATCCTGGCTGTAGCCCACACCCGGCAGCCCAGCGTTGTTGAACGAGGTGCTATCGGTGCCGCCGGTCTGGCGGCCGAGGGTGGGGTTGACGTGATAGAAGCCCCAGTCCTTGAAGTTGTCCATCGCAGTCTGCACCATAGCGGCGGCCTCGGGCGGCCCGAACACGCTGGCGCCGCGCGGCTTGCCGGTGCCGTCGTCGAGGTTTAGGTAGGCGTCGAGCTTGAACCATTCCGGCTTGGGGTTCTCGGCGCTGCCGAAGTGCTGCGCCACATAAGCGATCGAACCATACAGGCCTTCCTCCTCGCCGCTCCACAGCGCGACGCGGAGGGTGCGGCGGTGGGGCAGGTTGAGCGTGTGAATCAGCCGCAAGGCCTCCACCGCCACCGCGCCGCCGGCCGCGTTGTCGGTCGCGCCGGTGGCCGGGTTCCAGGAGTCGAAGTGACCGCCGTTCATCACCACTTCGTCGGCCTTGTCGGTGCCGGGCAGCTCACCCACCACGTTGTAGACGGTGCGCCCGGTGGGATAGAACTCGTTGTGGATGTTGATCCGCAAAACAACCGGGATGTGGTCGATGGTCGCGGTGCGGTAGATGCGTCCGTAGTCCTCGTTGCCCATGAGCAGCGTGGGCAGGTTGGGGTTGTTGGGGTTCTCGTTGTAACCCGCGGTGGATTGCTGCACGATGATGCCGTAGGCGCGGCCGGCATCAGTCACCTTGACCAGGGCGCCGTTCTCGATCAGGAACTTGTTCACCTGCTGAGCAATCTCGGCCGCGGTGAGGCCCTCGGGGGCGCGCATCGCCGCTGCCGCACCGCCGCGACCGCCGCGAGCCGCGCTGCGGCCGGACCGCCACGGCCGCCGCGGCCGCCGGGCTGCGACCAGGAATCTTCGGCGCGGCGCAATGGCGCCGGCACGAAGTTCTCTGCCACCTGCACGTGCGGGCCGTAGAAGATGATGGCGCCGCGAACCTTGTCTTTGATCGACGCCAGGTAGGCATCGAGGTCGGCCTGGGTCACGGGCTTCCTCTCGCTCGGCGTCACCGCCGGCATGGGAGGCGGCGCGGAGCCGGGGTTCTCGATGGCCGCCAACTGCTCGGGCGTCATGCCACCGCCGCGACCGCCGCGGCCGCCACCGCCGCCGCCCCGCCCGCCGCGCCCGGCGCCCGCCGGGGGCTGGGGAGGTTCGACCACCAGCACCGGACCCTGCACCGGGCCGTTGGTGCCCGGCGTCCAGGAGACCGCCCGCACGTTCAGCGGTTGCTGGAACGGCGAGACCGCGTTGGCTTCCAGATCCCAGTTCTGCCAGCCGGGATGGTTGAAGTTCCAGGCTTCGAGGTGGACATTCGAAAAGCCCCATTTCACCATCTGACCCACCGCGAAGTCCTGCGCCGCGCGCAGGCCGGGCGAGCCGGTGAGGCGCGGACCGTAAACATCGGTCACCTCGTGCAGCCACCACATCAGCTGCGAATCCTTGGTTTCCTGCGCCCGTAACTGGGTATTGACATTTGCCAAGCCGGGCGCCTGCGCCAGCGCCGGGAGAATCGCCAGGCTGCAGGCCGCAAGCGTATAAGCCAAACGTAGGGTCATGTGTGTCTCCTCGATCTGAAAATTGCGCAAAAGCGCTGCTATTGTGCGGAATCGCTTTTTGACAATGGGTTCGCAGCTATTGTACACCCGGCCGCGCGATGGCGATCGCCCTTAACGCGGCCTACGGCGGGCGATCGCTCGCCGATCCTCTTGCCTTCTCCGCCGCGACCTACGCCCAGACCACCTATGACGAGCAGCTGGCAGGCTCATCGGCACACGTGTGCGCCCCCCAACGTCTATCAGTGTGTTCCGAAGGTGGTCGTCCCGATAACATCAAGACGGACGTGACGAAAGCCTGCCGCTATGACCCCGGCCCGCGGGAACGACTACTTGGCCTCGTGGAGAAAAGGCGCCACGACCTCTCGCGTAGCCGCTCTCCACCACTCTTAGCCCAACTAACTTGGAACGTCTCCCGCGTGCCTCTTGCTGCAGGTGGCCGTTACTCAGGAGGGTCGAGTATTTTGACTAGGCGGCTATCCGATCGATATAATGTGTCACTCGCGGGATCCGCGAGGTGGGCATGGAGGGCTCTGGTGGGACGCACGTTGAGAGTATTGGCCTTCGTTCTGTTTTGCGTGGGAGTTGCGCAAGCGCAACCCTATATCAATTACCGTGGCATCGTGAATGCCGCCAGTTTCACGCCTCAAGGGCCCAGCGGAAGTGAAATCGCTCAAGGATCGATTTTCTCGATTTTCGGGACTGGACTGGGCCCGGCCACTTTGGCCCAAGTGAACCAGTTTCCCCTGCAGACAAGCCTGGCAAACGTTTCCGTGCAGGTGGCGCAGGGCAGTAATAGCGTGAATGCCTTTCCGATCGTAGTGACCGCCGGACAGATTAATGTGATCATGCCGTCGAATGCGCCGGTAGGGCGCGTGTTCATCACGGTGACATTCAACGATGCAACCAGCAATCCGGTAACGGCGACGGTAGCGCCGAGCAGTTTTGGAATTTTTTCGGCGGCGAGTACGGGCTACGGGCCAGGGATAGTGCAGAATTTTGTGTCGGCGAACAGTCAGCCCATCAACTCCCTCACTGCGGCGGCGGCGCCGGGGCAGGCGGTCACTTTGTGGGGAACCGGGTTGGGGCCCGTGGCAGCGGACAACGTTGCTCCGACGGCGGGGAATCTAGCGACGTCGGTGGAGGTTTTTGTCGGTGGACAGTTGGCAACCATACTCTACAGCGGCCGGAGTCCTTGCTGCTCGGGAGTGGATCAGATTGTCTTCGATGTGCCCGCCAATGCGCCACTGGGGTGTTATGTGCCGGTTCAGGTGAGAACCAACCAGACGGTGCTGAGCAACTCGGTGACGATGGCAATTCACAACGGCGGCGGGGCATGCTCGGACGCGGTCAATCCGCTCAGCACGGCATTTCAGAAGGGCGGCAATTTGGGAGTGGCCGTGTTGTCTCGATCGGAAACCTATCAGGATGTGGATGCCAATACGCCTCTGGACGTGAACTCGGACTTAGGGATGCTGACGCTGCGTAGCGATCCAGGCGGAGCTTTTTTCTTCAATCCAGCGATTTCGACTCCGCCCGGTGGGCGCCTGTTCGACCTACACGTTTTCCGGATTACGCCCGGTGTGGACTCTTCCGGATCTGTTCGGAGGGTTGGGCTCTGAAATGGATGCCGGGCGCGAGCGTGAACATCGTCGGCATGGGTAGCGCCTCGCTTGTTCTCGGTGCGAGTTCGCCGCTGTATGTGGCGGTACCTGGGGACGAACGATCCTTTGATTGGGCCATCTTCCCTGGTGATCAATAGCTCGGGTACGACGACGGTGTCGGCCATGGGTGGAAGCGCCGGTGGGCGCGTTTTCGGTGGCAATTCCGGCCCCTCCCGTCTTGAACTGGGTCAACCGGTCGCAGATTTTTTCAGTAGATCGCTCGCAACCGCTGGCGCTGACATGGGGCACTAATGGACTGCAAAGTGGGTTGATTGTGGTGGCAGGGTCGGAGTACGATTTGCCTACGAACACGCAGCGTAACTTTGTGTGTTCCGCGGCGCCTGGCGCCGGAAGTTTTACCGTGCCGGCATATATACTCGGCACGCTCCAGGCCAGCCGGCCGAATGTGGGCCAATCGACCGGTATTTTGATGGTGGGAGCAATTGCGCCGCAAAACACCGTGCCCTTTTCGGCGAACGGTCTCGATTCAGGCATCGGTTTGGGAGCTGTTTCCAGCAGCAAAACCGTGCTTTTTCAATAAAGGGGACATGGCGTGCGTCTCATCCATCAAAGGCTCATTATCGCGTTATTGGCGGCATTGACGATGTTTCCGCTGAGCAGCTGTGACCCCCGCGATTTGGGCCTTGGAGGGAATGTCGGGTACCTTGTCATGTGGAATTATCTCAAGGGGCTTTCCGGCGGCTATAACACGGTGTATCAATTCCCGCCGTACGATTCGGATCCGGATCCGGATGTGGTGCGGAGGAATTCGGCCAGGCCAAGGCAGACCTTCCCGCAGCAGATTTTTAGTTTGGGCACGGCTACGATTAGCGTCCGCACAGCGAGCAGCGGTAGTGCAAGCAGTAAGTATTCCACGAGCGCTTACCTGCTCGACTCGATCTACCTCTATCAAATGGATCCGACCACGAATGGCATTTTGCGATCGCTCGATTTGACGGCGGGCCAAAGCGGAAGCCCGTCGCGATTCGCCATCACTGCAGACAATAAATTCGCGGTGGTAACAAATTCGGCGCAGCCCAACCAACCCTATGTGTTGATAGTAAATCTGGCGAATTTCACGGTGGCGGCGAAGATATCGATCCCGGAGAACGCCAACGCCTACAGTGTGGCGATTACGCCGGATAACCAATTCGCTTACATGGTGACGCAGTCGCTGGCGACCGCGCAGAATTCACTTTACGTGGTAGATCTGAATGCGCGCAGCGTCGCGGCCACGATTCCGCTGCCGAAGTATCAAAGCTTGCAGAATATCGTGATGACGCCGGACGGTACGGAAGTCTACCTGAACAGCGGAGTGGGCGTCGATTTCCAGATCCCGCTGATCAGCACCGTTACCAACGCCGTAGTGACTGATGTTTCCACCCTGTACTATTCGACTTCCACCGGGACGCTGGAAATGAGCGCGCCGGCGTATCTGGCAATGCATCCCGATGGAAGCAGAGTGTATCTGGCGCCGATAGATGGAAGCCCGATCTTCGTATTGGACACGGCTACCAATGTTGTGACTCACCTCATCCAGATTCCGAGGGGCGCGCCTTCGCCGGCCGGCACGGCCCCGGTTTTTACGCCCAGCGGGAACTTTCTTTTCATTCTCGACGGCGCCGCGGCTCTGTCGGTAATTGATACGAGGACTGACACGCTTTATACATCGCTGCCGTTGGATTCGACGACCGCCAACGGGGCGCCGGGCGCCACAAAGGTTGGATTCTACTTCGTGCCAGGCGCTTGAGGCAGCGTTCCACGTGGGTTCCGACCTGGCGAAAAGCGTTCGGGGGCAAAAAACGTTAACAGAAAGTACACTGGGCGGTCCAGTTTGGGCGGCCAAGTTTCCGCTAACCCCACATATCAGGAGCAAGGTGCCTGGATCAGGGCGAAATGCTGAAAGGCGATAAGCTATGGCGGATGGGATTGCGCCGCGCTGAACTAATCTGCTCAATTTGCCTCGTGCTTGCCGGGGTGGTGGATGCCCGCCCGAGATTCGAGCCGCAGTTCCGAAACGACATTCGCGTGCCGCATTCTGAAGACGCTCAGATCGTCCAGATTGTCCATAGCTACAAACGCGGCGAGGTGGAGGAATTGCACGTGTTCGGGCTCGTCCACGGTCATTTCCTCGGCGACGGCCAGGAAACCGCGGTCGTTGCCGCAGGTTGGCAGGTCCAGGGAGGCTTCTCGCCGGTCACATTCTTGGTATCGAAAGCGGAGGGCGCGTGGCGGATTGAACGCCCCGAGATCTCCGAAACCTTGGCGTTTTGTCGAGTCATTCCTGCTGGAATGGAGAAGGATACTCTCCTCTGTCAATCCGACCTCGCGGGACCTATTGGTCGCTTTGGGAGAGGAGAAGTCGATACTAACTTGTACTCGGTGGATTTCACCCGCGATCCTTCGGTTTCCTACCTGCTCCACGTTGAGGACACGGTGACCACCGGGCGTCAATGCGTAGCGTGGGCCAGCGTGAAAGCAGTCGAATTCAGCAACGAAACGCTGCGGGTCCTTGTCGAATACGGCAGGGAGCAGTTGCCAGGCGAGCAAAAAGCGCAGACGGATTTCAAAGAGCGCGCGATGCGCTCTGATGGAAGCCCGCGAGGGTTTCCGAAACGGCCATTCAGCCTCGAATTCATAATGGGGTCTTCTGGCTTCGCAATTGCGGACCGTTCACGGGACGACTACGCATACGTAACGGCGAGGTGGGCGAGCGACCAGAGGCAAGCGTGTGCGGCAAGAAGCGGCCCCGCGGGCCAATAACTGGGCCGGAGCTGTCAAGCGTTTCTGTCGTTCGAGAGAGTTCTAGAGGGTTCTGGACAAAATACGGGGTTACCAGAGAAGTGCATTTCGCCCAAGTCCAGCGGCGGCACTTCTCCGGTGACGCCAGATACTGTTCGTTTCCGCTTGAGCCTCCAATCCACGTTACGCGGCAAGTTGGCCTCAGGAATGCCAACCTCCAGGTGACGCGGTCACGGCGAGCCCTTGTTAGTCGCGCGCGTGCGGCTACCCTTTCCGCCTTCATCAGCCCGCTACAATTTCAGCGTATCCGCTCTATGCGCCATTTGATGCCGATCGTAACGCAGCGTCTGGTCTTGCGTCCGCCAACTCTTGGCGATTTGGATGCTATCCAGACAGCCAAGGAAGATGCGTGGCCCGATTTGCAGCGTTGGATGGCCTGGGCCTTCGACAACCAACGGTCGCGGCAAGCGATGGAAAACTCTATTCGACGAACGATGGATTACCAGAGTCAAACAGGAATCGCATTGGCCGGATTCCATAGGATCAACGGGGATTTCGTCGTCCGAACCGCACTGGATCTTACCGATGAGCCAGACGTCTATGAGACCGGATACTGGATTGCGCCCAAATATGCCGGACAGGGCATGGCTACGGAGGCGGCAAACGCAGGTATTCGTTACGCGTTCGGCCACCTTGGCGCGAAGGCAATCAGCATCGGGTACTTCGACGGGAACGAGCCTAGCCGGCGCATCGTGGAGAAACTGGGATTTCAGAAGCTACGCATTGCGCATCAATCGGCGACACGTTGCCTCGACGGGACGAAGCTCGACCGTCATGAATACATCCTGACGAGCCCCGATCCACTTCCCGAACTTGAGGTTTCATGGGGTTGAAGCCACATGGCTTGGATAGAACGCCCTATCACTGTATGTATGGTCGCCAGCCCGAAGCAATCCACTTGGCCCAGAAGTAGCCGTCAGTGAGATGTGGGCAGTTCCGGTCGAAAGACGGGGTTACCGGAGACTACTGGTGGTCGCTTCTGGCCGAGGACTTCTTGCCTTAGTGCTCGGCCAATCAGAGCGCCGAGGAGAAGCACCGCTCCCGCCATCATTCCCATGTTCATGCCCGCGGCGCCGTCTCCGAATAGCGAAAATATCGCTGCTAAAAGTAACGGCGTAAGCACCAGTGCTGGCCACGGGAATCTCGCCCATCTCCAGCCCCCCCAAAAAACCAACCCTACTATTGCTGCAACGATGCTCGACAAGAACACTATCACGCCCGCAGAGATCGGCTCGGGTGAATCTCCTGCGGCGAAATCGGCGCCGAAATATAGGAAACCGAGGATGGCAGAGGCAGTTGCCACGGCAAGGTTGAGGCCAAATCTTCCTGCAAAGCCCTCGAACTTCGATGCAACCACGAGCTTACCGTCGAATAGGCGTATCATGCTTCGATAGCCATTCTCGCGCACTTGCGCCAATATCCGGCAGAAAAACGGCGATATCGGAAGTGCGCCGGGATAAACCGGCATGTTATTGGGAATGAGAGAGTCCTACAAGAAAGGAGAGAGCGAATCCATCTTGGCCCCGAGTCTTGCAGCGAGCATCGCGAGGTGCTGGGTGAAGCGTAGATAGGGGTATCGGTGGGCGGGGTGATTGAGCTTCGAAAAACGCTGATTGGGGCGCTGAACTCTATTTCCGACGAGGAAGGCAATACGGCCGGTTGCGGTAGATCGCGAGTGACCGGCCGGCCCTGCGTAGTCTAAGAGCCCAGGCACGCCGAGAAATAACATGCACGAGAACCGGGAGATCTCCGGGGCGTCTCGGTCCCAGCAGGATCGAGGCCGGTTGGCGAAGGCCCAAAGCCATAATGCCAGCATGCACGCACTGGAGAGAGAGTCGGACTGCGCCGTAGTACCTATGAACCAGCCGAACAAAGAAGAGCAATCTTCGGCGGAGGCCGGGGAGGGAAGGGCGCGGACTAAGGAGAACATCGTTCAGTCCAACACGAGCCCGACACAGAGCGGGGAACGAGTGTCCCAAGGATTACGCGGTGTGCGGCAAGCAGCCAAGGAAAGGAGACAGGAACGGTTCACCGCTCTGCTCCACCATGTGAGTGCTGGCCTGCTCCGGGATAGCTTTTACGCTTTGAAGCGGCAAGCTGCTCCGGGAGTGGATGGCATGACGTGGAAGGAGTATGAGACCGGATTGGCGGATCGGATCACCGATCTGCACAGCCGAGTACACCGTGGAGCGTATCAGGCACAGCCCTCGCGGAGAGTCTATATCCCGAAGGCCGACGGGCGACAACGTCCGTTGGGCATCGCGGCGTTGGAGGACAAGATTGTCCAACAGGCGGTGGTGACCATTCTCAATCAGATTTACGAGGTGGACTTCAAAGGATTCTCGTATGGGTTCCGGCCGGGTCGCAACCCGCATCAGGCGCTGGATGCACTGACAGTGGGAATCCAGAGTAAGCGCGTGAACTGGGTGCTCGACGCAGACATTCGAGGCTTTTTCGACAACTTGTCGCACGAATGGGCAGTAAAGTTCGTCGAGCATCGCGTGGCGGATCCTCGCATACTTCGTCTGATCCAGAAATGGCTAAAGGCGGGAGTATCGGAGGACGGCCAATGGTCGGAGTCGAAGGTGGGTACTCCACAAGGGGCAGTGGCTTCGCCGCTGCTCGCCAATGTGTACCTGCACTATGTTTTCGACCTATGGGTCGAAGCCTGGCGCAAGAAGGAGGCCAAGGGCGAGGTAATCGTCGTCCGCTACGCCGATGATCTTGTGGTGGGTTTCGAAAGCCGGGCGGAAGCCGAGCGCTTTCTCGCGATGTTTCGGGAGCGTTTGGCGAAGTTCGGGTTGGAATTACATGCGGAAAAGACGCGGCTGATCGAGTTCGGGCAGCATGCCGAACGAACTCGGAAACGGCGTGGCGAGGGAAAGCCAGAAACCTTTACGTTCTTGGGCTTCACACACTACTGTGGGAAGCGCCGGAGCAACGGCAGTTTCATCGTCTGGCGCAAGACGGCAAAGAAGCGGATGGTGGCGAAGTTGCATGCTTTAAAAGCAGAACTGATCCGCCGGAAGCACGACCCGTCAGCGCAAGTCGGTGAATGGCTCAAGAAGGTTGTTCAGGGCTACTACCAATACCACGCTGTTCCGGGAAACATGAGTCAGCTAAGTACCTTCAGGCATCGGGTCGTTAGGCTGTGGCGAGCGGTTCTCAATCGTCGCAGTCAGCGTGCCGAGGTGAACTGGCAGCGGTTGACCCCGCTGCTCGAACGCTGGATTCCATTCCCTCGGGTTCTGCACCCTTATCCTCAAGCTCGCTTTGCCGCCAGACATCCGAAGTAAGAGCCGTATGCGTAAACGCGCCCGTACGGATCTGTGCGGGGGGCGGTCAGAGATGGCCGTCCCTACCGCGACAGTGGACGGGCAGTCCCGCCTGGTGGACCCATATATGCGTGATTATCTACTTGACAATAGGCTGCTATGGCAGAGTGGCGGTTATTAAGCAGAAGGAAGGGTTTTGGGTCACAAAGACGGGAAATGGCGGCGTTGGCGAGAGTCGGGAATGCCTGAGCGAAGGGTTCTAGCATCCGACACAAAAGGCAATTGACGGGATGATCGCCGAACTAAAAACCGCTGCGACTATACAGAGAACACTCTAGGGACGCCTCCTGACAGCGCTTAAACCTTAGCGGGGCTTTTCTTCGGCCCTGGCATGAGGCGCTTCTTCGGCCCTGGCTTCTTCGCATCGGCCCGTCGCGGGCGCTTGTCCTCTATGGCGCTAGCGGGCATTGATGGCGCGTTCAGCAGGGCGCGGATCGCAGCCTTGAACTTGTCGGCATCGACTTTGAGGGATCCGGCCACGTTCCCACTATACGCGACCGTGCTACCCTACCGCGCAAGAGTCTGCCAGAGCATAACCATGGAACGCAATACCTTCTGAGAACCGTGCGACCTGATGGTTGGAAAAGCGAAGGCCAACTGTGCAACACCCTCGACGCAGTCCACCACATTGTAGATGTCAAAAAACGCGGCGGCGCCGCTGAACGGCGCCTATGCGACGAATGGACCGTACCTTGCGATGGCTGCGCTGCGAGGTTTGTAGGGGAATGCGAGACTTGATGTAAGTGTGAGAGGAGGGCAGGGGATTCGGACCCCATGCCCGGCTAGAGCATTACGGTTTATAAGACCGCTTCCGGAACCATCGGTCACCCTCCGATGTAACTAACGTTCCAGCAAGTCGCAAGCCACGCTGGAGTTGATGCAGCGCCAACCGCATTGAGCCCGGTTCGTTCCTGGCGAGCCGGCCTTTTCTGTCCGATCAGGGTCAACGGTTGGGGAGATGATGCAAGGGATGCTATTCATAGCGAAGTGCGCGCAAAGGGTCTACTCGTGCGGCTTTGAGGGCGGGGACCCAAGCCGCCAATAGGGAGGTCGCAGTCAGAGCCATCGCAACCGCGGCGAAGGTCCATGGATCGGTGGGCTTTACCTCGTAGAGCAGCGTTGCCATCAGGCGAGTGAGGCCGAACGCCGCCGCGATTCCTGCCGCAATACCCGTCAGCGCCACCGCCATTCCCTGGCGGATCACCATGCGCACAATCTCTCCGCGGCGCGCGCCCAGCGCCATCCGTACGCCGATTTCGTGGGTGCGTTGCGTGACCGCATAGGACATGGCGCCGTAGATGCCGATCAGCGCCAGAAGCAGAGCGCTGCCGGCGAACGTTCCGAGCAGGAAAAGATTGAAGCGGCGCGGCGCGATGGAACGGGCGAGTGTGCCTTCGAGGGTCTGCATGTCAAATGGCGGTTGGCTGCGGTCGATGTCCGAGACCAGTTTTCGGATGGCGGGCCCCAGCTCCAGTGGATCACCAGAGGTTCGAACCACGATGTCGGAGGCTCGGTTGAAAAACGACTGGAGGTACGGGAAATAGACTTCTGGACCCGGCTCGGCATCGAGTTTGGAATACTTCACGTCGCTCACGACGCCAACTATTGCAGCCGATGGCGGCCGTGGCGGGACCGCGAGATGGATACTCTTTCCCAGCGGGTCGGCGCCTCCCAAAATGCTGCGCACGAAGGTTTCGTTCACCATCATCACTTCGGAGGGCTCGTCGTCAGTCATCCAGCGTCCCTGGATGAGGCGCATACCCATGGCTTTGAAATATCCCGGAGAGGTGGAGTAGTAAGTGCCTCGATGCGCCAGGTCAGCCAGTGACGGTGGGGCGCCTTCGATTTGGATCACTCCACGGACAGGCGAGAAGACGGTGCCCGCGGCGACGACGCCGGGCGTCCGCTCCAAACGGCTGAGCGCTTCCTGGAAGTAGGCTATTTGCTGGGGGCGGGCGCGATAAGCGGGACCGGAGAGCGAAACTTTCATTACGAGAATGCTCTCCGGATTGAAACCCGCGGGCCGGGCGTTCATGCGCCACAGGCTCTTCACCATCAGGCTGGCGCCAATGATGAGGACAAGCGCGACGGCCAATTCGCCAGCCACCAGCAAACTACGGGGCCGCAGGCGCAAGGCGCCAGACGTAGCTTTGCCTGCACCCTTGAGCTCGCTATGAAGGTTGGTCCGGGCGAGTGAAATCGCGGGGCCGAGGGCGAAGAGCAGGCCGGAGACGAGCGAGATCAGCACGGTGAAAGCGAGCACGCGGCCATCGATCGCCACTCCCTCCAGGCGCGGAACGGCCTTCGGTCCAAAACCGGTCAGCAGGGCGATGGCCCAGCGGGCGATGAGCAGTCCGGCGGCGCCGCCGGCTAGTGCGAGAACCAATCCTTCGGTCAGGAACTGCGCGATCGTGCGGAGGCGTCCAGCGCCGACCGCCGTACGAATGGCCACCTCGCGACGGCGAGTGGAGGCTCGCGCAAGCAGGAGGCCCGCGATATTGGCGCACGCGATCAGCAGCACGAAAGTCACCGCGCCCAGCATGATGAGCAAAGCCGGGCGTGCGTTGCCCACCAGCTTTTCCTGCACGGGAACCACTCGAAGCTCCACCTGGCTGTAGTTGATTTGGTTTTGATATTGTTTGGCGATGCGCGCGTGGATGCCTTCCATCTCGCTGCGGGCCTGTTGTAGCGAGACGCCTGGTTTCAAACGCGCCACCACGTTGAATATAGTGTTCACAGGCGTAAGATTGTCGGCGGGGTGTGAATTGCTCGACCCGCAAGAGGCGACCCTCGCGGTCAGTTTCGAGCATTTGGATTTTTTCACAAAAAATTTGTCCAGTAAGATGCGAGGCCCACGTTGGTCTTGGTTGCTACGTTCCCGCCGCGTGGGTGACTGGAGCGTTTCCCGGCGTGACCCTTCCGCTTTCGCAGCAGCCGCCCGCACAGCACTTGAAAAAGTAAGCGGCGGCAAAAAGGAAAAAGGTCCCCGAATCGCGGTGGATGAAGCCGCCAGGAGCCTTTCATGGCCGTTTGCTGTAACGCGCTGAGTCTACCATGCTGCGCGTTTATGCACCACGAGTCGAGTTACAGAACGCCGCTGGCGGTTGCGTGCGTCACATTCCAGGGCCGCTTGCGAAGGCGATGATTGCGGCGGGCGCGGCGACCGTCGAGCACGGCAACGGTCGCATCCGCGCCATCAAGCTCGTCGAGAGCGCCAGTACGCATCTGCATCGCATCGGCGGACCTTCGACCGATACATGGCACTCGCCGCCCTTCGCCACACGTGAGAAGTTAGATAACGGCTTCGTGGTGTGGAAGCATCATCCACGCGCAACTTACTAAGTAAGTCAACGCTGCAAGGTCAGTGTAAGTGATGACACGAGCACGGTGGCGCGGTCCTCACTTTAAGGGCGATCTACATGTGGAAGAGTTACTATCGAGCGATGGGCGCTTACTGCACTTTCGGAGTGCCCTTGGCCCACGCCCAAGCGGCAATGCGCCAACTGTCTTCATGCTTTCGGAGCGCGACCGTGAAGACCGCGCCCGATTGGGTGATCTGCTTGCCGCGTAGGTTGAACGTCATGGTCGCGGGAACCACCACGTACGCGCTGTCGCCGGTAACGTTGGCGTGCAACGGGTCGCCAATCGCAACCAAGTAGTCTGTCGCCCCTTCGTGTTCGCCTGCGGCCAACACGTCCCGATACCAGTCTTGGCACGCTGTAGGGCCGCGCCACACATGGGGCGCAAGCCCGTCGAGGATCGTTCCAGGAACGGCGAAACACGTCGCCATCGCCTTCACGTCGCCTCTGTTGAAAGCGTCGATGTACCGGCGCATTGCGGTTACGGGATCTGCGGTCGATATGGCGTGTGCAGGCATTTCGGCCCTCCTCCGTAACGGATTCTTCCGGCTGGCTCCAGATGCATTTTGTTCATCGAGGGGATCAGACTACAAACCTGCCGTGGCTACCGTAGACCGGATCGGCGGCAACGATCCGAACGATCCAGGCCAGAATGTTTCTCGCTTTTCGCATGGGCTGGTAGACGGCGGATGGCGCAGCAGGGATTTAATTTCTTGCGCTGGCTTTCGGGGTACTTTCCGGTAACGCCGTTTTTCAGCGGTTACCGAAAGAATCAGGCCTTTGAAACGACAAGACAGGCTTATCGGCGTTCGCCCGACGCTAGTTTTTGAATTACCAGAATTTCTATGGGACGCTCCACCGGCGCAAGTTTCAGCCCAAGCTTATCGGCAAAATCGAACACCGCCTCCGGTTGCGGCATCTTGCTCGATACGGAGTAGTTGTACTTTCCCGTCAGGCCGGTCTCGTTGATTACAGGAGCGCCAAGCAACCCCTCAAGGGCATTAGCGATGTCTTGCAAGGACTGGGCCGTACCGATGAGTGATCCCTGTCCGACTCCCGACATCGGAACATCGTCTTCGCCCCCCGGTTCAATTCCAGACGCCGGAGTAAGCGCCGATGTCAGCGTATATGCCTTCTGCATCCGCGTCACCCTTTCGATCCTCAGGCCGAACTGCCTTTCGATGCCCTCACGGACCAACGTTCGGAGCAACTGCCGATCATCGAACGGTATTCGGGCAACCACGTCGTAATTACGCTCATCGAAATTCTCTGAGAACGATATCCGGGCCAAGGGCATGTCCCAAAGGTCGAGGATAATGACCTTGAGCGGTTCGTTCTTTGAGATGTAAGAATTCTGTCCACCCTGGCCAAGAGCGCGAAGTTCGTTTTTTGGCGCGGGTAGAATTTGGACTTCAAAAAACGGCAGAGAATCTTCTCCGGCTGCGGGGTCGTTTGGCTGCAGCCGCGGTGGTGCTTCGGAAAGATCCGAAGGCTGCTCGTCACCCAGTACTGCTAAGATGCGTCCCTCGTCGGGATCGCCGCGAGAGTAATCCGTAATCACACCTCGTTTATCCACTGCGACAGTTCCTGAAAACGACGGCAACTTGAAGTTTTGGGCATTGGCGTGCGCGCTATCAAATAGAATGCACCCTGGGAACTCGGTCGCCTTCAATGCTTGGTCTAGTAAAAATTCCGAGCCGCCGACAATTTGTATGAAGGCAACGGGCTTGTCCCTGAATTTCTGCGATACTTCAGCCCAGTCGGCAACGTCTTCAGGGAAAACGTCGTCTCCGCGAAAGGAGATCAGCACGACCTTTCCATTGAGGCTTGCCCATTCCAAACTCGCGGGACAGCTCCCTTTGATTTTCTCCCATACCAAGGCACGTGGTGTTTCGCCCCGAGTTTGTGACATGGCCACGGCTGTCAGCGAGCCCATCAACCAGATCGCTCCGACGCAATGCCTCATAGAAACCCCACAATTCTGCATCCTACGGCAATCGCCGCATCTATACTGCACTTCAAGCTCCGATGTAACTGACCTGAAAAAAAGAACTTCGCGGGGGGCATATTGTGAATCGTGGTCACGGATGTGAAGAGTCTCGTACCATCGCCACGTCATAGCGGGCGATATGTGGGTTATCGGAGAAGTGCCCCGACGAGCCGGACCGGCGCAGTCCACTTTCCGGTAACGCCGTATGTCGTCCAGAACGACCGCCCATTATTCAAGCACTCCTCCGAAGCGATTGCAGCCCTCATAGCAAGGCGCTACTCTGAAGCGCGGAAGAGGCAATGCTGAAGCAGTTCATCCGGTCGCACCCGATTCGCCGTCTCGCAACGTTCGGTGTCGCCCTTCCGATGGGAATCATCCTAATCTGTAATGCCTTGCGCCGGAGACGGGGCGACCAAGACCCGATCATGTGGATAACAATTGCGGCGGGGTTTTGGTGGATTGCTGGAATGATGGCGACAGGCGTTGCCCTCATCCGCGTTGCAATTCGGCGGGATGCTAGGCGGCAGGATAATCATTCCGCGATGCCACTATCCTGGCATTAATGCACGCGATCCTGAAGTATTCGATTTAGGAAAATTGCGGGATTCCTACATTTCAATTGGTATCGAAATTTGTTCGGAGCGTACCCACCGTCGCTTGGCAGTGTACACGGCGACGATTTCGGTCAGGAGTGGAGTCATGAATCCCGACGCCAAACCAAGAACAGCAGCGAGCACACAGCCACCTGCCAGACTCACGAGTACAACTTTACAAACCTCCGAGACGGTGGCTTGCCTACGAAGAATTACATACCAGGCGACTAATCCCGTCGGAATCGCGGCCATCAATCCGGTGATTCCGCCCTCCAGAGCGGCGAACTCTAGCGCACTCCCGCCGAAATCGAACCGTTGCGGATCAGGGTCCCACATACCCCAAGCAATGTAGTGTTGGGCAGTGCCGATAAACCAGCCAGCAGCCAACGATCCAGCGACGACGAACAGGAGTTCGGTGACAATGCGGGCAAGGTTGCGTAATTTGCTGAGGGGCTGCGCCAAGCGGCGATGGTAGCACGTGAGACGGTTCAGAACGATATGTGGCGTTATCGGAAAGTGACCGGCCCGCCACAATGCCCGCCGTTCGCGCCCAGAGCCGTCAGGCCGCTTTCTTGCGCCGCCGGTCAACGGACGGGATCACCCACGGCTCGGGCAGCGTGACGGTCAAATCCGGCATTACACAAATTTGTGATGACGCTGAAGACGGCCGTGTTCAGGCGCGTGAGGGTGAGAATGACGATGGCGGCGAAGACCGGGTTGCGGCGCAGTCCGCGAAGCGTGTAGCGGGTGTCCTGGAGCAGGCGCTCGAGCCACTCCCAACGCCATACAGCGCGGGTATCTTCGGCGATGCGCAGCGGGTTGCCGAATTTGCGGAGGGCTGCGGCGCGGGCATCGAGGGGCGCCATACCGCGTTCAATGTTTTCGCGAGTTTCCATATCGATGTGGTCGCGGATATCGCGGTCGATGTCGTCTTCCATGCGGCGGCGTAAGCTCATGATCGTCTCTCCTGACCGGCAGCGCGTAGAATGCCCGTAATGGCTCGCGCCAGTCTTTCCCACTTGGTGGTCTCGACGGAGAGCTGCTTTCGGCCTTTCGTGGTGAGGCGATAAAACTTGGCGCGGCGGTTGTTTTCCGAGATCCCCTCGCCGCGGTGATCCATCCGCGTTTGATGAGACGGTGCAGGGCCGGATATAACGAGCCCTGCTCGACTTGCAGAACATCTTCAGAATTGCGCTCGATGTTCCTGGCTATGGCGTGACCGTGGGCTGGCCCGGGCAGTAGTGTGCGAAGGACCAGCAAGTCCAAGGTTCCCTGCAACAGCTCAATGCGATCGACATCCCCTCTAGTAGACATTCTTGGTGAAGGATAATCGTTTTCAGGTAGAGTGTCAAGGGGAGTGAGCGGACTGAGTCTTGCGAATCAGGCCGCTTGTAGGTCGCGCAGCGTCTACCGAGGTTTCAGGCTTGCAATTGAGATGCTCAGAGCGAAATGCTTTCTTGCGCTCGTTCCGGATCGTGGCCGGTGCATTTGCCTTGTGAGATTTTTCATTCCCACGCTCGCCCCGAACGCCGGAACCTAGGAATTGGCCCCTCACCTTAAATCGCCAGGCAAGCGACGCGATCAAGCTGTTTTCCCTCACAGTGTGCTGCCGCTTCCCTTCGCACAATCGTTTTCCGCCAAGATTCCTTGGACTTGTCTCATGGCGATACGCTTGCACTGTGGGCGTGCGCTTGCGCGCGAATGGCCGCCGTTGGCGCTGGGCGCCCGGTCGCCATCAAGCGGGTGTATGATCCGGAGCAATTTGGTCCGCACACTCAAACTGTATGAAGAAAATTGCGATTTTTAGCCTACTGGCTGTGTCCCGTGCCCTCTGCCAGCAACCAATGAACTTCGAGCTGGCGGATGTTCATGTCAGCAAGACCGCGCCGGGGTTTGTACAGAGTTTCGGCGCCGTGATCAACAAAGGGCGTTATGTCAACCGTGAAGCCACCATGCTCCAGCTCATCACGGCGGCCTATGGAGTCCCGGAAGATGCCATCTCCGGCGGCCCCGGTTGGGTGAGTTCCGACCTGTTTGATATCGTCGCCAAAATCCCGGATGGCACAACTCGGGCGACCGCGAATCTCATGCTGCAGTCTCTGCTTGCCGACCGCTTGGGATTGGTAATCCGGAAGGGCACGAGCGCCGTGCGGCGTTATGTGCTCACGGTCGGTAAAGGCGGGTCAAAGCTGAAGTCCGCCGGATCGGAGGATTCGGGCTGCAAGCCGCAGCAGCAGACTGGCGGCAGAGGTGATCCGAACGATCCGGCTTCGCTGCCGAATCTCAAGGTTGCCTGCCGCAATGTGACGGCGGCGGACATCGCGACCAACCTGCATCAAATGGCGGGCGGCTATCTCGATCATGAAGTCATCGATTCCACCCACCTCGACGGCGCGTGGAATTTCGACATCGAGTGGACGGGCCGCGGAGCCCTGGCGGCAAAGGGCCCCGATGGCATCTCCATCTTTACCGCGGTCGAGAAACAACTCGGGCTCAAACTCGAATTGCAGGACGTGCAGCTGCCCTCGATGGTGATTGAACACGTGAACCGTACGCCTTCCGCGAATCCGCCGGACGCTGCCACCGCTTTGGCCGAAGCGCCGCCGCGATTTGAAGCCGCCACCGTCAAACCGGCCGATCCGGCAAAGCCCCCCATGACTGGACTACTCTACACGGGCGGTAGCCAGATGCGGTCCGGCGGGACGTTGCGTTACCTCATTGCGCTGTCGTTGCAAATTCCGCCGAATGTAGCGAACGATGTGATCCTCGGCGTACCAAAATCCGCCGATGAGCAGCACTGGGACATTACCGCCAAGGTCCCCACCACGGGCGAAGGCGCGCCCACCATCATCAACGGGCGTCCAACGCCGCCGCCGTTCAGCGTCGCCTTGCAGATGCTCTATGGCTTGCTGCTCGACCAATTCCAGCTCAAGACTCACACGGAGAACCGGGAAGTCACCGTCTACGCCCTGACGCTCGGCAGCGGTAAACCGAAGATGACCCAGGCGAGCGAGTCGGAACGTGCCGGCTGCAAGCCGGACCCCAATGCGCCTAAGCCGGCCACAAATGTAGGGTTGATGATTAGCTGCAAGAACTACACGATGGGTGATCTGGCGCACGATCTGGAGCGCCGGGCCGGCGCCTATATCGACCATCCGATCGTCGACGCCACCGGACTCGAAGGCGGTTGGAATTTCGTCATCGGCTGGACGCCGCAGGGCCAATTGCAAGGCCCTGCGCCGCCCAACCCCAATGCGGCGCCCGGAGCGGCGCCGTCGGCCGACCCAAGCGGAATCACCGCCTTTGAAGCAGTCGAAAAGGAACTCGGACTGAAGTTAGTCAAGCAAAAGCGAAGCATTCCCGTGATCGTTGTGGATCATGTGAGCGAGAAGCCGATAGAGTGACCGGTCCGATGCCGTCTACCTGTATAGGGGACCGGCCCATAGAGGACCGAGCTATATTGAAGCGCCCAATGACCAGCTCAAGCCACCGCCTGCTTTGCGTCATTTCATGAGCGTCATCAATGCGAATCCAGGTCGGTCGCAAGCACTTGCCGCGCGACCGCAATTTGAAGTCGTCTCCGTCAAGCGGAACATGTCGTGCGATGGCCGCCGGCTTGGCGGCGGTAGTTCCCCTACCCCGGGCCGAACCGTAGTTCTTAATCCCGGACCTATCGTCCCCATATAGTAGGTCTGGCGTGACGGTAGTCTTTTCCTTCGATTGGGCGACGCGCTACTTGTGAAATGCTCCCTTGCGTTCGTTCCAGATCTTATGACCCGGTGTATTCGCGTTGTGAGATTTTCTCAGTCACAAATTTTCGAAATAAATTTTCAACCCAATCCCTTCAGTAACTTGCACCCGATTTCGAGCCCGTCCCCACCCCCGAAATTTTGTGCCCTGTTGTTATCCTGAAATCGAAAAGGGCTGTCTCACGCGCCTCGCGCGTCAGGCAGCCCTTTCTATTTTTGATACGAACAGGAGAAACGAATATGTCCACCCCCGCTCAAATCGCCGCCAACCAGGCGAATTCCAAACTCTCGACCGGCGCCACCACCGAAGCCGGTAAGAAAATCGTTAGCCAAAATTCTTGGAAACACGGACTCTGCGCCAAGCTTCACATCGCCCCGCCCGGCGAGGAAGACGCCCTCGAAGAGCACGTCGCAGGCTACCTTCAAGCTTACGCTCCGGTCGGCCTACCCGAGCGGGATCTGGCCCGCAACATCGCCGAAAATCATTTTCGGCTGCAGCGTGCTCACGCGCTCGAGCACGCACTTTTTACCGAAATCATGTTGGATCAATCGGCCAACGTCGATTCCGCGTCCGCCGACGAAACCTGGGCGGAAAAAACCAGAGAGCTGAAAAACATTACCGTCCAGGCCGGACGCATTCAACGCGCCATCGAAAAGAGCACCGCCGCCTTGAACGCCATGCAGGCCAATCGCAAAGGGGCCTACTCCAAGGCGGAGGCGGAAGCAATCTTGCTCACCCAACTCGCACATGCCAAAGGCCAAACGGTAGACGCCGCGAAAGACTTCCCGTCTCCCGAACTCTGCGGTGGCTTCGTTTATTCACTGCCCGAAATCGCTCGTCTCGTCGGTCGCGCCGCCCGCCTGGCGGAGGCCAACGCCCGCTTCCTGGCTGCTTCGTAGGACGGGCCTCCGGCCGGTCCAGCGCAGGCGGCAGCCTGCGCAGTCGCGTCATGGACGCGAAAAGCTTTTTGAAAATTGAATATTCCCCCGCACGACAGTTGGGGGAAACCCTCGGTGTGTCTGCGTGAGCGAGGTAAGCCTTCAGCGATCGGCGATGAGCCAACCCAAGCTGACCGCTGAAGGCCGATTGCTGAAAGCTTCGTAGGACGGGCCTCCGGCCGGTCCAGCGCAGGCGGCAGTCTGCGCAGTCGCGTCTCTGGACGCAATAGCTCCTTGAAAATTGAATATTCCCCCGCACGACAGTTGGGGGAAACCCTCGGGTGTCTTCGTGAGCGAGAGGTAAGCCTTCAGTGATCGGCGATGAGCCAACCCAAGCTGACCGCTGAAAGCCGATTGCTGAAAGCTTGTTATCCTGAAATCCTCGCCGGGATGCCTTCGTCCAAGCCGAAAAAGCCAGCCGCCGCGCCAGCGCCAAAGTGGCTTATTCCCGCGCTGGGCGCTCTCTCCGCGCTCTTCCTCGTCGGCCTCTTTTCCACCGAATTCGCGGATACCGACGCCTGGTGGCACCTGAAGACCGGCGAGTACATTGTTCTTCAGCATCGCTTGCCTTACCCTGATCCGTTCGCCTACACCACCGCCATGGCGAAGCCGTCGTATGAGGGCGAGGCCGCGACGCAGCGCTTCAATCTGACTCACGAATGGTTGGCGCAAGCGGCGATGTATCTGATCGAAGCCGCCGGGGGCCTGGGTGCGCTCGTCCTCTGGAAAGCCCTGCTGCTCACCCTTGCCTGCGCCGTCGCCGGCCACATCGCAAGGCTGCGAACCGGCTCGGTGCTATGGGGTATCGCCGCAATGCTCGCGGCCTCGTCGGTCGCCGTTACCTTCGCGCACGATCGCCCAAGCATCCTGAGCTACTTGTTCTCCATCGCCTTCATCGCTATCTTCGAAGACCGCCGTCGCTTGTGGCTTCTCCCGCCGATCGCTCTCATCTGGGCGAATTGCCACGGCGGATTCTTTCTGGGTTGGCTGATCTGCGGCGCCTATTGTATCGATGCGTTCCTGCGCCGCGCCTCGGATTGGAAACGCGTGCTCGCCTGGAGCGCGGCCGGCACCCTGATCTCGGGCCTGAACCCGAACGGATTCGGCGTTGTCACCACTCTCGCCAGTTACCGCCAGAGCCCAATGACCGCCACGCTAATGGAATGGTCGCGCCCGGGGCTATGGGGCGAGCCGTATGCGTTCTTTCTCCTGCTCTATGCCGCAGCGGCGGTGGTCGCAATCTCCTGGCGCCGCGTGCGCATCTCCGATTGGCTGCTCTTCCTCGCCTTCGCCGCCGCCTCGCTAACGGCGTTTCGCAATCTTCCGCTCTTGGGGCTGTTCGCGCCCATCCTGATTGCGACCTATTTCCCATGGAGGCGTGCGCTGCCGTCGCTTGCGCAATACGCCGGCGCCGCCGCTTTAGCCTCCGCCCTGGTTTGGGGCATCGTAACCGGCGCCTTCTTTCAGTTGCGCGCCGCCGAATGGCGTTTTCCGGCTGGCGCGGCCACGTTCCTGCGCGACCATTCCATCGCCGGACATCTCTTCAACACTTACGAAGACGGCGGCTACCTGATCTGGCGCGGGTTGCGCGTCTTCATCGACGGCCGGTCGCTCAGCGAAAACGTATTTCAAGATTACCGGCTCATCATGGGCACGCCCGCGGGTGATCTGCGCCGCGACGCCACGCTTGCCCGCTATGGCATCGACGCCATCGTGCTCAACGCGTTCGAATACAATTCGGGCATCATCTATCCACTGGCGCTCGCCCTGGCGGACCCTGCGAAACCGGATTGGAAGCTGGTTTACGACGATCCAGCCTCCATGGTCTTTCTTCGCAATCCCTCTCCCGATATCCCCGTGCTGGATAAATCGCGTATACCCGATCACCTCGAAGCCGAGTGCTCGCTGCACGTGACGCGCGACCCCGAGTTTTCGCTTTGCGCCCGCACCCTGGGCGATCTTTTCCTGCGCATGGGCGACCGTGCGCGCGCCCGCCGGAATCTCGCGTTATATCTTGACCATCCGTACGACAACGACCCACGGCCGCGGCAGGAATATTTGCAACTGTTGCAGGCAAGGTGATGCTGCCGCCATTGGCGAGGCGCATGCCATTAGTCTAGGTATGAAGGCTACTATTACTGGACTCTGCTTATCGGCGATGTTAGTCTTCGCGCCCGCTTTCGCCCAGACCGCAAAGCAGGACATGAAGACCGCCGGAACTGATACGAAGAACGCGCTCAAGTCTACAGGGAGGGCCACCAAGCATGGCGCGAGCGTCGTAAAACAAAAGACAGAACACGGCGTCCACAAGGCATCTTCAAAGGTGTCGAATAAAACCGCCGGCCATTGACCCGATTTCTCCCCCATGGCTTCGCTCCTGAGACGCGAGCCGGGGATAAATAGACCATAGGTCGACGGGCGCTCCCTACGCGCCTCAGGCGGAAGAAATGTGGTTTCAAAACCGCAGGATACTCTTGATCCGACCTCACAGAATTGTAAGGGGAATGAGAGGCGATTTCTGCACGATGCGATGGCCCTTTTTGTCGTGCCCGGCAGTAGAAAAGGGCCGCGCATTCATGCGATTATTAGAGTTGAATACGCCGTCGGGTCCACGAGAGGTTATTTGAAAAAATTTATCTTCGCATGCGCCTTGGTTGCGCTAGGGATTGTTGTGTTTATCCCCCAGGGTCAAGCACCTCCCCGTTGGCTTTTGTCGCGTTGAATCGCGCCACGCTCAACCCAGGGCAGATTCCGCCGGGGTGGCAAATAAAGGTTAACCATGGCCGGCCGGATGTTTCGGTCTGCTCGGACGGCAGCGGCGCGCTGCCTGCACCTGAAGAGCGTCAAAGCGTCGTTCGGGCTGGAGCGCGAAGTGGACGTGGACTCTTCGCAAATGCCCTTTCTGAGTTGGAGTTGGAAAGCCACTCTACTGCCGGTAGGCGGCGATTTTCGCCATGCATCCACCGACGATGAGGCTGCGCAGGTGCTGGTTGCCTTCGCTGACCGGCACGTAGTGAGTTATATCTGGGATTCGACCGCGCCCAAAGGCATAATCGACAATGCCAGTTATATTCCCTTCGTCCACGTGTTCGGCTTTGTATGTGAATCCGGGGCGTCCGATCTCAACCGTTGGATCGCGGAAAGCCGCAATGTCGCCGCCGATTACCAGCGCGCATATGGCAAGCCGGCGCCCCGCATAAAGGGCTTGCGCATCCAAATCAATTCGCAGCACACGGGAACCGTCGCCGAGAGCTATTTCGGCGACGTCACGTTCCGTAGCGCGCTGTAGTAAATGATTCTGGTCACCGGTGGAACCGGCTTCATCGGGAGCCATGTACTGGATCGTCTCGTCGCCGCGGGTGAACCCGTGCGCGCGCTTGTCCGCCGCAAGATGGCGCTGCCCGCGCGCGTCGCGCGCGTCGAAGCGGTGTATGCCGATCTGGCGGAAGGGACCGAACTGAGTAGCGCCCTCCGCGGCATTACGGCGATTATCCACATCGCCGGCGTGATCAAGGCGATTCGGTCCGGCGATTACTACCGTGGCAATGTCCGCGCCACCGAAAACCTGGCGCGCGCTGCGGCAGGGCGGGGAATCCGTTTCGTTCATGTCAGCTCGCTCGCCGCGTGCGGCCCCTGCCCGGATGCGACGCCGTTAAACGAAGAGTGCGAGCCCGCCCCCATCACACACTACGGCAAATCGAAGCTCGAAGGCGAGCATGCGGTGCGGGCGCACATTCCAGACGCTGTAATTGTGCGTCCACCCGTGGTCTATGGGCCGCGCGACACCGGCGTTTATAGTATCCTGAAGTCCGTTTCCCAAGGCATTATGCTGCAGATCGCCGGCGGAGAGAGGTGGTTCAGCATGGTCTACGTCGATGATCTGGTGGATGGCCTCTTAGCCGCGGTCCGCACGCCCCGGGCGGCCGGACGAACGTACTTCGTCTCCCATCCGGATCCTTTGACTTGGAGTTCCTTAGGCGCCGAAGCGGCGCGCATCATGGGACGAAAGCCGATCATAGTCCGCGTGCCCATCCCCGCCGCGTATGCTGTCGGTTGGTTCGGAGAGATGTGGGGACGCCTCACGCGACAGCCCGGCTTCGTCACCCGCGAGAAGATCACGGAAGCCACGCGCGCGCGCTGGGTGTGCGATTCGCGGCGTGCGTCCGCCGAATTGGGCGTCGGCTTGCAAACCTGCCTCACCACAGGTCTCACCCGGACCCTCGCTTGGTATAAGGAGGCCGGCTGGTTAAAATATTGAAACGCGATACTCGCCTCTGGCCCGTTGACAAGCTGATTCTAGGCTATTTCTGCCTCATCTCCGCCTTGCTGATCGTCTGGTGGAGCCGCATTCCTAGCGCAGCCCCGCTTCTTGTATGGCACGTCGCGGGCGCGGCTTTGGTGATATTTCAGATTAAACGTCCCAACCCCACAACCTGGTTCTTCCGGAACTGGTATCCACTCATCTACGTAGCTGCCTGTTACAAGGAAATGGCGAACGTTTTGCCGCTAGCGCGTGGAGTAGATTTCGATCAGCAGTTCGCCAATCTCGATCAACGAATTTGGGGCCTCCAGCCCGGTGTGTGGCTGGCGAGAATTCAAACTCCCGCTCTGACCGAAGCCGTGCAGTGGATTTATACGGCTTTCGTGCCCGCAGTCCTGATAATCGCGTTTGTTTTTTGGCTCCAAAAACGCTACAGCGAGTTCCAATATTATGCTTTTTTAATCAGCTTAGGATATCTCGCATCTTACTTGGGATATGTGCTGTGGCCCGCGCGTGGACCGCGTTTCTTACTTAAAGACTTCGAAAGCTTGCCTTTACACGGGATGTGGCTATTCCAGGGGATGCAATCGACGCTCGACAAGTTGGAATCGGTGGCCTATGACGCCTTTCCCAGCGGGCACACGGAGCTCACGATACTGGCATGGTGGTCAACCAGAAAGCTTTCCAAGGTTTGGTTCCGCGCTTATTTTGCCTACACTTCGGGCATCATTTTTGCTACAGTTTATCTTCGATATCACTACACGGTCGACGTGTTGGCGGGGGCCATCCTTGCGATCTTGCTGATCGCGGCCACCCCGTTCATATGCCGGAATTTCAAGGAGGGGTGTGATTTGGGGGGACTGGAAATCGTTACGGTCGACGGTAAGGGGGCGCTGAAAGACTTCATCGAGTTTCAATACGCCCTCTACAAAGACGATCCGTATTTCGTTCCGCAGCCCCGCATCGCGGTCAAAGACCTGCTCCACCGCGAGAAACATCCGTTCTATAAGAACGCCGAAATGGAGTTGTTCCTGGCGCGCAAGGACGGCAAGATAGTAGGCCGGATCGCGGCCATCTTCGACCGCGCGCATAACCGCTTCCATGAAGAGAAAGCCGGTTTTTTCGGATTCTTCGAATGCATCGACGATCAGGAAACCGCGCGACGCTCTGCTTGAGCGGGCGCGGCAATGGACAAGGAGCCGCGGCGCCAAGTTTCTGCGCGGGCCGGTGAACCCATCGACCAACTACGAGTGCGGCATGCTGGTCGAAGGCTTCGATTCGAGCCCGATGGTCATGATGACCTATAACCCGCGCTACTATCCGGCGCTGCTGGAGAAAGCGGGACTGCGCAAGGCCAAAGATCTCTTCGCCTATGCCAGCCACGCGCAGAAGATCGAGCTGGAGAAGATCGAGCGCGTGGCGGACCGCGCGCTGAAGCGGAATGGCGTCACCGTCCGGCCCATCAACATGAAGGATTTCGAGGGCGAGGTGGAGCGGGTCTGGGAGGTCTATAACAGCGCCTGGGAGACGAACTGGGGCTTCGTGCCCATGACCAAGGAGGAGTTTCGAGCTCATGGGCAAGGAAATGAAGATGATTCTAAAGCCCGATCTGGTGCTGATCGGCGAAAAAGAGGGGCGCACGGTGGGCTTCGCGCTGGCGCTTCCCGACGTCAATCAGGCGCTAAAGCCGGCCAGGGGACATCTTTTTCCCCTCGGGCTTCTCAAAATCCTGTATTATCAACGTTTGGTCAAAAGTGTACGGGTTCTCGCATTGGGGGTGGTGGAAGAGTACCGTACAACGGGGCTGGCGGCGGCGTTTTACGCCATGCTGGTGCGGAATGCGCGCAAGTTGGGCTTCGGCGACATGCGAGATGTCCTGGATCTTGGAAGATAACGTTTTGATGAACCGCTCCCTCGCAGCTGATGGGAGCAAAGCGCTATAAGACCTACCGAATCTATGAATGGAACTGAAAACCATGCGCGCATCCAATAGCGTCGTCAGCGGCAAGAAGAAAGGCAACGCATCGAACGACATTTTCGAGAAGTGCCGAACTTTCACTCGCCCGGGCGATCTGCAGGCGGCCGGGCTGTACATGTACTTCGAGGTCTTCGGCGACCGCGAAGGCTGCGGACCGGGCGAAGTCCGCATGGGCAACCGTAAAGTGCTGATGTTCGGGTCGAACGATTATCTCGACCTGATCACGCACCCGAAGGTCAAGGAAGCCGCGGTTCAGGCGATCAAGAAATACGGCAGCGGATGCAGCGGCTCGCGCCTGCTGAACGGAACCCTGGACATCCACGTGAAGCTGGAAGCGGAGCTGGCCGCGTTCGTCCACAAGGAAGCCGCCATGATCTTCGGCACCGGCTTCCAGGCCAACTACGCCACCCTTTCGGCGCTCACCGAAAAGGGCGACGTGATGATCTGCGATCACAACCTGCACGCCAGCCTGGTGGAAGGCGCGCTGCGGTCGCCGGCGCGCACGGTGCGCTTCCGGCATAACGATCTGGATCACTTCGAGCGGTGCCTGGAGAACTGCCCGCCCGAAGAGAAGATCTTCATCGTTTCCGAAGGCGTTTTCAGCATGGAAGGCGATATCGCCGACCTGCGCGGGCATCCTGAGCGTGGCCAAGCCTTACGGCGCCCGCGTGTACGTGGATGAAGCGCACGGCATCGGCGTGCTTGGGCCGAACCGGCGCGGGCGCGGCCGAGCACCTGGGCGTGCTGGACGACGTCGATATCGTCATGGGCACGTTCAGCAAGTCGCTGGCGTCGGTGGGCGGCTTTATCGCGGCGGAGCACGCCGTGGTGGATTATCTGAAGCACACGGCGCGGCCTTTCGTGTTCTCGGCCAGCCTGCCGGCGGCCTCGGTGGCGGCGGTGGCGCGGCGCTCGAGATCATGCGCAAGGAGCCGGAGCGGCGCCTGCGCCTGCTGCGCATCGCGCAGCTACTGCGCGACGAGCTGCGTGCGCGCGGCTTCGCCGTGCTGCCCGGCGAGACGGCCATCGTGCCGGTGGTGATTCGCGAAGAGATCGATCTGTGCCGCCTGTGCAAGACGCTGCTGGAGGAGGGCATCTACATCAACCCGGTGCTGCGCCCGGCCGCGGCGCAGAATCTGCTGCGCATTTCCTGCACGGCCGCGCATACCGAGCAGCACGTAGAGCGCCTGGTGCGAGACCCTGGTGCGCGTATCCGACGAATTGGGCATCGAGCGCTAAGTTTGCAATCGCATTCGTTCCGCCAGCGAGGCCGCGCGTGCGCATCGCCGCCGGTTTCTGCCGCACAGAGGTAGAATCAAAGTATCACTGCTTTGACCTTGACAAGGGGTCTGCGAATGGCTCAATAGGGTTGAAGCGTGAAACCCCTCGTTATGGGTTGCGGGTCTGACGGGTTCACTCGGTCCATTCGGGTCATTCAAAGCATAAGTCGAAGCACTGTCCGCCTGCCAACTCCGCGTCCCTTACACGATTTTCCGCACTGGAAAGACGATCCCACCAGCTTTGGCACACGGGAATTCGTTCCAGCGTCAATCGATGTTCTCACAAGAATCAGGAGGTCATTATGCATGTCCATGTAAAGATCCGCCATTGGGTTATGTGGTGGTTCTATCTCGGCGTAGTTTGTGGCGTGATTGCGCTTGTCAACATATTCTTCCGCGATCTTTCGCCTGTAGACATAAAGCTAGTACTCATATTCGGCGTATTGCATTGGGTTTTGGGAGGAGTTGTCTGCTACTGCTTCGACGGCGTCAAGATCGAGAAGCCGGTCCGGCCATTCGCCAAAGTAAGCCAGCCTGACGCCTCTCCCCAGACGGAATGGCATTCCGCCTCCGACTTCGTACTCCCCGGAGGCCGGCGGAGTCTCCTGCCGCCGAAGTACTGATCCAGCGCCCGCGCGCCGGTTTAGAAGGGCTCCCTATCCGGGCCATGATTCCACCTGTGCACGCTTATCCGGCGCCCGCACGCAGGTACGGGCCGAGTAGGCCGGCGCCGAGAAGTGAGGAGACCCACTCTCGCGATCATTCGTACCGGGAATAACGAGAAGCAATGGCGCTAGACTAAAATTTTGCGGAGGAGAATTGCAGGCATCCGGCCGTCCCCCAGCAACTCCAGCCAAACATTCGTTCGGCGTGTTTAATCCGGCTTCGCTACAACGCGAAGACCGCGTACTCCTGGTCCTGACGCTCATCATCGGCGCCATTGTCGGGCTAGTGGTAGTCGCGTTCATCCTGCTCACGGAGAATCTCGGCTCGAAACTCTATCCGGCCAATGGCGCTGCGTGGCGCCGCGTCTTGATCCCCATCGCGGGCGCGTTGATCACGGGCTTCTTTCTGGCGCGCTATTTCCCCAACGCACGTGGCAGCGGCATTCCGCAAACCAAGGCCGCGCTTTTCCTACGCGATGGCTACATCAGCCTGCAAACTGTGATCGGCAAATTCAGTATGTGTTCCATCACTCTCGCGAGCGGGATCGCGCTGGGGCGCGAAGGCCCGTCCGTGCAATTGAGCGCGGGCATCGCGTCCGTGCTGGGCCGCAAGCTGGGCCTTTCTCCTCGCAGCGTGCGCGCCCTGGTTCCCATCGGCGCCGCGGCAGCGCTTGCGGCCGCGTTCAATACGCCCATCGCCGCGGTGCTCTTCACGCTCGAGGAAGTGATGGGCGATATGCACGCGCCAGTGCTCGGCTCCATCGTCCTCAGTTCGGCGACATCGTGGATGGTGTTGCATCTCTTGCTCGGCGATGAGCCGCTCTTCCACGTCCCGGCGTATCAATTGGTGCATCCCGTGGAATTTCTGCTCTACGCCGTTCTCGGTGTGGCCGTCGGGCTGGTTTCGGTGGCATTTGTCAAGCTGCTGTTGTGGCAACGCAAGAAATTCATGGCGATGCCGAAATCTACCGTGTGGGCGCAGCCCGTGGTTGGCGGCCTGGTCGTGGGCATCCTCGGATGGTTCGTGCCACAGGTGCTCGGGGTGGGCTATGGGTTCGTCGATCAAGCGCTCAACGGCAAGTTGCTCATCTCCACCATGGCGCTGCTGGTTCTTCTCAAAGTGGTGGCCACCGCCACTTGCTACGCCTCTGGCAACGCGGGCGGCATCTTCGGCCCCAGCCTCTTCATGGGCGCGATGGCCGGTGGCGCGGTGGGCGGCGTGGCCCACATGCTGCTGCCCGATTACACCGGCAGCGTCGGCGCCTATGCCCTGGTTGGCATGGGCGCGGCATTCGCGGGGACAGTCCGCGTGCCGCTCACCTCGGTGATCATGATCTTCGAGATCACGCGCGACTACTCCATCATCGTGCCTTTGATGATCGCGAATTTGATCAGCTATTTCCTCTCCAGCCGCCTGCAGGAGGAGCCCATCTACGAAGCGTTGCAGCATCAGGACGGCATTCATCTGCCTTCCGGCGCCCGTGCGCGCGAAGAGTTGGTAACGGTAGCGCTTGCGATGAAGAGCGATACGCAGCCCCTGCCCGCAAACCTGACCGTGGCTCAGGCCCTATCTTCCATCGATCCGGAGCGGAAGGCGTGGCCGGTCACGGATGAACGCGGACTGCGCGGCATGGTCACGCGTACCGATCTAGAAGGAACTGCCTCAGCCGGGTTCGGCGAGCAGACGCTGGCGGATCTAGCCGCCGACCCAGGTCCGGCCGAAGCGCTGAACGAAGCGAACTTCCCGCACGTGCATCCCGACCACTCGCTCGATTCGGCTATGCGGCGCATCGTGCAGAGCGGACTTCCCGCGCTGCCGGTCGTCAGCCGCACCCATATCCGCGAACTGCGCGGCACGATTTCGGTGCAGGATATCCTTGACGCCTACGCTATCGCAAAGCCGGCCGCCGCCGCGGAAACGCAGGCCTCTCCGCGGCTGTTCGCCGGCGTCATGGCGGCGATGGTGGCGCTTGTCCTGCTGATGGGCTTTCTCAATTACTTCATGCGCATCCAGCGCACCAGCCGCGCGCGCGCGAATTTCGAGAAGGCGCAGGAGTTGGTGAAGGCTGGCAGGTACGACGATGCCATCTCGCATTATCGCGACGCGCTCTCGTCTTCACACAGCGCGGAATACCGTCTGGCGCTTGGCGAAGCCCTGACGCAGGCCGGAAATTTCGCGGAAGCGCCGATTTACCTTAACGAGTATCTGCGCGAGAAACCCGGCAGCGGCCCCGCCAATCTCGCGTTGGCGCACGTGGCTGCGCAGGAATCGCGCACGGAAGACGCAGTGGCGCACTATCAGCGCGCAATCTATGGATCTTGGCCGGCGGATGAGGTCGATAGCCGCTTCAATGCACGCTTGGAGCTGATTGGCTACCTAGAAAAGGCGGGGCGTCAGCAGCAGGCGAAGGCCGAATTGCTTTCGGCCGCGGCCGCGATTCCGCCGGGCAATCCCGCGGCCGCCAAGCGTGTGGGACGCATGTTGATCGATCTGGGCATTCTAAAGAACGCCGAGGACCTGTTCCGTGACCTCTCGCGCCGTAATCCGCAGGACGCCGAAGCACTGCAAGGTCTCGCCGACGCCGAATTCACCAACGCGGAGTACGTCGATGCTTTGGGTTCGTACCGGCGCCTGCTCGCCATCGATCCCGCGAACCCAACGGCGGCAGAGCGTGCGGCAGAGTGCGGCAGAATCCTGGAACTCTTCCCGGCAGGGCGCGGCTTAAGCCCGGGTGAACGATATTCGCGCAGCCGAAACCTGTTGACGGCGACGCTCGACGCCGTGGTGCGATGCTCCGGCGGTGACGACAAACTCCCATCGACGATGGCGGATGCGGTGCGCGAGGCCAAGACGGAGTTGGCTCGCAAGCGGCGCCCAACTTCGTTTAGCGACGCAGCGGATGCGAATATGCAGTTGGCGGAGCAGTTGTGGAGCGCGCGCCTTCCCTCTTGCGTGACAGACGATGCCGTGGCGCGGGCGCTGGCTATGGTAAGGACTCGTTAATTGAGAATGTAGTATCGTCTCTTAAGATCGCTCTCATGCGCCTTTTAAGCTGCTCGCTCCTACTTATCACGGCCCTCCTGGCGCAAACGCCCGCCGTCATCCGCGTCAACCTCGCGCATCCCAGCGGCCCCTTGCAACCGATCTGGAGTTTCTTCGGCCACGACGAGCCCAACTACACTTACATGAAAGACGGCCGCAAGCTCCTCACTGAGCTCGCCGCGCTCAGCCCTGTGCCCGTCTACATGCGCGTCCACAGCCTTCTGGTCACAGGCGATGGTAAGGCATCGTTCAAGTGGGGATCGACCAATGCCTACACGGAAGACGCCTCGGGCCGGCCAATCTACGACTGGACCATCACTGACCGCATCTTCGACTCCTACATCGAGCGCCACATGAAGCCGCTGGTGCAGATCGGGTTCATGCCGCAGGCGCTCTCCACTCATCCCGAGCCCTATCAGCACCACTGGAAACCCGGCGATAACTACAACGACATCTACACCGGTTGGGCCTACCCGCCCAAGGACTACGCTAAGTGGGGCGAACTGGTCTACCAGTGGGCGCGCCACTGCGTAGAGAAGTACGGAAAACCCGAGGTCGAAAGCTGGCTCTGGGAAGTCTGGAACGAGCCCAACATCGCCTATTGGAAGGGCACGCCCGAGGAATACCAGAAGCTCTACGATTACTCCGCCGATGCCGTGAAGCGCGCCCTGCCCACCGCTCGCGTGGGTGGCGACGATTCAACAGGCCCGTCCGGAGCGGGCGCCGCCGCGTTCCTGCGCGCCTTTCTGAACCACGTCCTCCATGGGACGAATTACGTCACCGGCAAGACCGGTTCGCCGCTCGATTTCGTCAGTTTCCACGCCAAGGGCGCGCCGCGATTTGTCGATGGCGACGTCGTCATGGGAATCCAGAATCAGCTTCGCGATCTCAACGCAGGCTTCGAAATCATCGCGTCGTTCCCCGAGTTGAAGAACAAGCCGATCGTCATCGGCGAATCCGATCCCGAAGGCTGCGCCGCTTGCTCTTCGCGCGTCGCGCCGCAGAATGCATACCGCAACGGTCTCATGTATCCGAGTTACACCGCGGCTGTGATGCCGCGCCATCTCGATCTTGCGGCGCGCCACGGCGTCAACCTGCTCGGCGCGGTCACCTGGGCATTCGAGTTCGAAGACCAACCCTACTTCGATGGCTTTCGCGACCTCGCTACCAACGGCGTGGATAAGCCGGTGCTCAACGTCTTCCGCATGCTGGGCATGATGACCGGCGATCGCACGGCGGTAGATAATCCCGATGCCGCGCCGCTCGATGACATGCTACGCACCGGCGTGAAACAGAAGCCCGACCTACACGCCATGGCGAGCATCGACGCGCATTCGGCGGCCGTTCTGATATCGAACTATCACGATTCCGCGAAGCCCGGCCCCGCCGCGCCCGTCGATCTGACGATTTCCGGATTACCGCGCGGCCGCCTCCAATTGCAGCATTTCCGCGTGGACGAGAGCCACAGCAATTCCTACGAAGCCTGGAAGAAAATGGGCTCGCCGCAACAACCGGATGCCGTGCAATACGCCGCATTGGAATCCGCCGGGCAATTGCAGATGCTCGATTCGCCGCGCTGGATCGCCGCGCCCAACGGCGCCCTTCACCTTACGTTCGATCTTCCGCTGCACGGCGTCTCCCTCATCCGCGTCACCTGGTAGCCGATGACCGCAAACCGCTGGAGAATCGCGCTCCTGATCTGCGCCGCGATCGCCGTGAGCTACTTCGACCGGCAAACGCTTCCCGTGGCGATCAAGGCCATACAGGTGGAGATCCCGGTCTCGAACACCCAGTTCTCGCAATTGCAGGCTGCGTTTCTGCTGGCGTACGCCGCGATGTATGCGGGTGGCGGGAAGCTGGTGGATACGTTGGGAACCCGCCGCGGATTCCTGCTCATCATGGTGTGGTGGTCGTTCGCCTGCGCGAGCCACGGACTCGCTACGAGCTTCGGTCTGCTGGCAGTGAGCCGCCTCGCATTGGGACTGGGCGAAGGCGGCGGTTTTCCAGCCGCAACCAAGGCAGTGGCCGAATGGTTTCCAGTTGCCGAGCGAGCCACCGCCATGGGCATCATCAACGCCGGAACGGCGGCTGGCGCAGTCTGCGCGCCGCCGCTCATCGCTCTCACGCTTTCGGCTTTGAGTTGGCGATGGGTCTTCTTTCTCTCGGGCGCCGTAGGATTGCTATGGTGCATTTGGTGGCTGCGCGATTATCAATCGCCCCCCATCGCGGCGAAGGCGGATGCGCACACGCCATGGATCCGCCTCCTCAGTTACCGCGAAACTTGGGGCCTAGTCCTCGCCAAATTTCTAAGCGACGCCGCTTGGTATTTCTATCTGTTCTGGCTACCGAAATATCTTTACGACGCGCGCGGCTTCGACACGAAGCAAGTGGGCGCCTATGCGTGGATTCCCTACGCGGCATCCGGCGTCGGCTGCCTGTGCGGCGGCTGGCTTTCGAGCCGCCTGATTCAGCGCGGCCGCTCGCTCAACTATTCCCGCAAACTCGCGCTGGGTCTGAGCGCGGCCGTGATGCCGCTCGCGTACTTTGTGACGCGGACGCCGGTGGAACTCGCGATCGTCCTGTTCAGCGTGGCGTTCTTCGGCCAGCAATCCTGGTCAACCCTCGTGATGATCTTGCCGGCCGATCTCTTTCCGCGCTCCGCCGTAGGTTCGGTCGCGGGACTGGTCGGATTCGGCGGCGCGATGGGAGGAGTGGTTTTCGGACTCGTGGTCGGCTATCTGCTCGATCACCGCTTCGGCTACGGCGTGGTATTCGCGATCGTCAGCACGCTGCATGTGATCGCGTTTCTTGTCATCTTACTTACCGTGCGGCGCGTCGAGCCGCTCATTGTGAAAGGGGCTGCGTAACTTCATGCGTCTGATTCAACTCTCCGGCGCGCACGGCCGGCGGCTAGGCGTGGTGGATGGCGAGCGCATTCGCCTGCTGCGGTCGCATCACTCTGTCTATGCACTGGCACTGGCAGCGCTAGCCGAGGCGGCGCCGCTTACCCAAGCCGCCGCGCAAGATACCGGCGATGAAACGCTCGATTATCCGCCCATCTATGCCGGCGATTCTCCGTGGCGTATTTTGCCCGCGATCGATCATCCTTTGGAGCCCGCGCGTTGCAACGTCAGCGGCACGGGGCTGAGCCACATCCGCAGCGCGGCCAACCGGCAGGCGATGCACGCCGCGGGAGACCAGATCACCGATAGCATGCGCATGTATGAATGGGGACTCGATGGCGGCCGCCCCGATCCTGGCATGGTGGGCGTCTCGCCCGAGTGGTTCTACAAAGGCAATGGGAGCGTGTTGCGCGCGCACAACCAGCCGCTCGATATTCCGCCTTATGCCGAGGACGGGGGCGAAGAACCTGAGATCGCCGGCGTCTACATCGTCGATTCCGCTGGCCAACCGCGGCGAATTGGCATGGCGGCCGGCAACGAATTCTCCGATCATCGGTTCGAGAAGAAGAACTACCTGTACCTTGCGTCATCCAAGCTGCGAACGTGCGCCCTCGGCCCGGAGTTAGTGGCCGATCCCGATTTCCGGAGCGTGAGCGGCGAGGTTTCGATTGAACGCGCGGGCGAGGCAGTATGGTCGAAATCCATTCAGACCGGAGAGCAAGCGATGTGTCACAGCCTCGCGAATATCGAGCACCACCATTTCAAATTCGAATTGCATCGCCGCCCGGGCGACGTGCATATCCACTTCTTCGGCGCCGATGCGTTTAGCTTCGGCGAAGGCATACGCCTGGAAGGTGGCGACACAATGCAGGTGCGTTTCGATGGCTTCGGCAAGCCGCTGCGCAACGTGCTGCGTGTGATGCCGGGCGTGGATACGCTGGTTCACGTGCGGCCGGTATAGTGTTTGGGGGGCGCCGATGAAAACGATTGCTGTATTGGGGTTGGGCACGATGGGTTCGGGCATGGCGCGCCGACTTCTCGGCAGCGGCTTTGCCGTTACAGGTCTATAACCGCACGGCATCGCGCGCGGAAGCGTTGAAGGAAGCGGGCGCCGCGGTTGCGGCCACGCCCCGCAAAGCGGCCATGGGTGCGGATGTGGTAGTCGCCATGCTTGCGGACGATGCCGCGTCGCGCTCAGCATGGCTTGGCGAACACGGCGCGCTGGTCGGGCGCGCGGCCGGGCACGGTGCTGGTGGAATCGAGCACGCTTTCCGTGCCTTGGGTGACTGAGCTTGCCGCCGCGGCCGAAGCGCTCGGCTGCGCGCTGCTCGACGCGCCCGTGACCGGAAGCAAGCCCCAGGCGGCGAATGGCGAACTCCTGTTCCTGGTGGGCGGCGCCGCGGCGGTGCTCGATTCCGTACGTGACGTACTCGCGCCCGATGAGCCGCGGCGTAGCTCACTTCAGGACCTACAGGCTCATGCTGCGGCGCGCTGATGAAGCTGGTCAATAACTTCCTATGCGGTGTACAGGCGGCTTCGATAGCGGAGGCAATGGCGATGATCGAGCGCTCGCAGTTAGACCGTGCTCAGGCGCTGGAAGTGCTTTCGAACGGCGCGCCGGGAAGCCCGTTGCTGCGCACGCTCAGTGCGCGTATGGCCGCGCGAAACTACACAGACCAATTTCGCGGTTGACCTCATGGCGAAAGACCTCGCGTACGCCATCGACGAAGCCCGCCGTGCATGGCGTAACGCTGGAAACGGCTGCCGCCGGCTTGAGCGCATTCCGCCGCGCTTCCGCCGAGGGACACGGAGCGGATGATATGTCGTCTGTAGTCGAGCCCCTGCGCCGTACCGAGCCGCTACTGAAGTTGCACTGTAACCGTCACTGTTGCCGAAACCGAAACCGGCCCCGGCTGCACCGTCGTGGCCGCGCTCGCGCCCGGTGCTCCCACCAGCACTGCAGTCGGAGCGTACGTGGCCGCCTGCTGCGCCGAGATCACCGGTCCCGTTTTGCCGCCCAGTCCGCTTGCAATTGCCCCGCGTGCGTCAACGCCTGCTTGGCCGCCGCCGTGAGCGCCGTTTCAAGCACGGATTCCGGATTCTGCAATCCCAGCGTCAAGTTCCCTACGCTGGTGGCGCCTGCCTGGTTCGCCGTATCGATGGCCTGTCCGATCAAGGTCAAATCGTTCAGCGTTAGCTGCTCGGTAATCGTCGCCGAGTAGCCAATGATCGTGGGAGCCTGCGTTGCCGTCCCATTGCTGTACCGCGGGGAAATCGTATAAGAAACTGTCGCGATGGTTCCGTTCGTTCCGATCAGCTTTTGCAGCGCCGCCATTACCGTCGCTGTGAGAGTAGCGTTTTGCTGGCCGGCATCCTGCGCGGTAGTTCCATTCGTGGCGATGCTCACGGTGAGTTGCGCCTGATCCGGCTGCACGCTGATGGATGCGCTGCCCTGCGCCTGCACCGTGGCAGGCGTAGTTTGGGCCAGAGCGGGAATCGCAAGAAACAGTAACAGTAACAGGCGAGGCATGCCGAGTCTCCTTGGATCACTATACTGCTTTCGCAGTGTGGACTACATCGCCACTAAGTCGCGTTGAATCTCGCCCGTCACCATCGCCTCGCCCTGGCCGACATACATATTGACTTCGGAGCGCACGCCGAACTCCGGCAGATAGACTCCGGGCTCGATGGAAAAGCAGCTTCCCGGAATCACGCGCCGCTCGTCGTGGGTCTCGAGGTTATCCATGTTGGCGCCGTTGCCGTGAACTTCCTGCCCGATGGAGTGCCCTGTCCGGTGGGTGAAATATTCGCCAAACCCGTTCTTCTGGATATGACCCCGGCAAGCGTCGTCCACTTCGAACCCGCGCAGCTCGCGCCCAGCCCCGATCGTTTCCTTCACCTTGGCGATCGCCGCATCGCGCGCCCCCGTCACCACGGCGAAGACGTTGCGGACTCGCTCTGGCGGATTGGCGCCGCAGTAACCGGTCCACGTGATGTCGTAATAGACCGCGCCCGGTTGATCGAGCTTAGCCCACATATCCATCAGCACAAAATCGCCGGGCTTGATCGCCTCGTGTTTTTCCGGCATCGGCTCATAGTGCGGATTCGACGCGTTGGCGTTGGCCCCGATAATCGGTCCGTGGTCGGTGAACAGCCCCGCTTTGGCGAACCCATCACGCACGAAGAGTTTCACGTCGAGCTCGGTTACCGGCGCGCCGTTGCTCAACCGCTCGCGGATCAATGCAAAGGCGCCACCGCGAACCTTGTCCACGCGGCGTCCCGGCCTCGAGATGCATTTCGAGCGCTTCAGCCGGCCACTTGGCCTCGAAATACTGAATCAACTCCGCCGAGCTCACCACGTCTACGCCGACGCTCCGCACCAGTTCCACGGTGCCGGCATCGACCATCGAGACATATGGGATCGCGCACAGCGGCGAATACTGCATGGCGACGCGTTTCATGCCGCTCAGAATTTTGCGCAGCCCTTCTACCTGCTCGGTCCAACTAGAATAGGGAAACTTTTCGCCAGGCAGTGGCCCGGTCATGTTGCGCTCGATGCGATGTTCGAGGCCCCGTGGTTCGCCCGATGCCGGAATCAGATAATACCAGCGCCGCGTCGGCGTCCGCGGCGGCTCGAAGCCGAGCACGCGATAAGCCAGCGCATCGCGCAGGTGGTGATCGAAGAAGAGCCAGCCATCGAGCTTCTGATTGCGGATTTCCTGTTGGATTGCGTCGAGATTCATAAGTTGAAACTTCAGTCTACCAGTGCGGTTCGCCAATGTGCCGGCGCCTGCCATGACGAATGTGAAGCACAATGACCGCGTCCCCGTTGATTGTGAATAGAATGCGATACCGGTTGGGCTTGCGGCCATAAAGAAGCTGCCGCACCTCGAAAGGGAATTCTGCGCTCTCAGGAGCCAACGGGCAAGGTCGGGGAAGCTTGGAAGAGATGCTACAGCTTCCCTCATCCTCTGGAACCAGTGCAAGCCAGTCTCGCCGGCATCCTCGGCGAGGAGCCATTCCAGGATGCCGTCTAAATCCTGCCTTGCTCTCGCGCTCGACTCAACGCGGAAGGCGATGCTTCTCGCGCAATTCGTCGAACATTTGATCTGCCGGCTGTATGCGGAGGGCTTTGAAATCTGCGTATCCCTCGCGTATCCCTTCCACCGCCTCTCGATAGTCTTGCTCCTCCCATTCGAGGTAGGTTCCAAGAACATCGTCGAGTGCGGTTGCGGGATCTTGCCCGTGGCGCTGTACGTAAAGGTCCAGCTGGGCTTTGCGCTCGGGCGTAAGGGATATCATTTCCATAACCTTATCCTCAGTCTACTTCGATGCGTGCAATGATCCGCTCCATCTCCTCCTGGCTGCGCCCCTCGATCTCCACCACCTTCATCCGCGCGCTCGCGCCCTGCACGACGCTCACGTTGCGGCGCGGCACGCCCGCCAGTTCCGCAAAGTACCGGACGCACTCCTCATTCGCTTTCCCATCCACCGGAGGCGCGGCGAGGTCCAATTTATACGCGTCGCCGAACCGCCCCGTGATCGCCGTCCGCTTGGCGCGCGGATGCGCCTTCACCGCGATACGCGCCATTCCACCTTTGCCCTCAGATTCGCGACGCCCGCCGCCACGCGCGTGTCCACCACGTCGAACGCGATCGCGTCGTCCAGCCAATCGTGGCTCGATCCATCGGCGTTCTGCGTCGCTACCGTGAGCGTGTACGATTGCGGCGTCAGCCAGCACTCGATGCGGAAATCGACTTCGAGTTCGTCGCCGGCCTGGAAATCGCCCAGCGGTGCGTGCTCGATGCGCGTATTGGTCCCGTAAACGTCCATGCCGATGCGCGTGCGGATCAGAATCCCGACCATCGGGTCCGATACCGCGCGATGAAATCGCGAGCGCACCCGCACCGTCACCGGCTCGCCGCTCGCGATCGATTCCGCCGTCTCGGAGCGTGCATTGAGAATCTCGACGCTCAGAATCTCGCTCGCTCCATCGCCGTGGCGAAAGCTCGACCGCAGCCGCTCCTCTTTTCTTTCCGCCGGCTGCTTCTCGAGCACCAGCCCGATGTAGCGATTGATGACGTCCTTCGGCTCGCCCTGAGCTTCGATGCGGCCGTGCAGCAGCAGAATGGCGCGGTCGGAAAGCTGCTTCACCAGCCCCAGATCGTGCGAGACAAACAGCACCGTGATCTTGCGCTCGCGCAGTTCCTGAAACTTGCGCACGCAGCGATTGGCGAAGACCGCGTCGCCCACCGCCAGCGCCTCATCCACGATCAGAATTTCGGGATCGACATGGATCGCGGTGGAAAACGCGAGCCGCACGTACATGCCGCTCGAGTATTCCTTGACCGGCCGCTCCATGAACTCGCCGATCTCGGCGAACGCTTCGATGGATGGCATAGCGCGATCGATCTGCGCGCGGCTCAGTCCCATGATCTCGCCATTGAGAAACACGTTTTCGCGGCCGCTGAATTCCGGATTGAACCCCGCGCCCAGTTCCAGTAGCGCCGCGATGCGCCCGCTGGTCACCACGCTTCCCTCGGTGGGTTGCAGAATGCCCGCGACGATCTGCAGCAGCGTGCTCTTGCCGCATCCGTTGGGCCCCACCAGGCTCAGCGTCTCGCCCGGCTCGACGTGAAACGAAATATCGCGCAGCGCCCAGAAATCGGTGTGCAGCGGCCGCGCGCCGGGCAGAAGCTCGCGCAGGCGGTCGGCGGGCTTGCGGTAAAGACGATACAGCTTGGAAACGTTTTCGACGAGGACCAACTTCGATGGTATCGCGAGGCGTCTAATGTGTAACGCCGTTCGTCCACTGCGACGATATACTGAAGTTGGATGCGCGCCGGCTGGAACCACACGAAATGAAAACCTACAACTTCAAAGTCGTGATTGAGCCAGATGAGGATTTCGATGGGCATCCCTCCGGTTGGCACGTCTATGTTCCCGCCCTTAAACCATTGGTGGCGCAACGTGGGTCGCGACCCGGCAAGAAGCGCTCAAAAACATCGGTGAAGTGGTGCATATGATTGTCGAGGAGTTGATTGAGGAAGGAAAGCCATTACCCGAGGGCCCGGAGGATTCGGTTGAACTTCGAGGAAGTATCAGAGGAACAACCCCGCATTGCGGTAACTGTCTGACATGGCGATCGACTATGCTCGTCTGCGCTCACTTAGCGCTCGAGCGCTCGAAGCCGCTCTTTTGCGTGACGGCTTTTATTTTGTCCGTCAACGCGGGTCGCACCAGCGCTATCGACACCCAGACGGCCGGCGCGTCACGGTTGCGCCGCATGGGAGCGGTGGCACATTCAACGTCAAGACTCTAAAAACGATCATCGAAGAACAAGCTCGCTGGACAGAAGATGACGGCTCAAATTGATTCTGTAAGCAGCCGCTTCAGAGGAATTCGCAGTCTGCCCTCTTTAAGTCGGCGCTTGCGCCCGCAGCCCGCCGATCCGGAAGCCTAAACCAACAGCGTCGCCTCCATCACCGTGACCGCCTGGCCCCCGAGAATAATGCGGTCGCCGTTTAACCGCACGCGCACCACGCCGCCGCGCGCCGAGGCCTGGAAACCGGTCATCTCCGCTTTGCCGAGCTTCGAGCCCCAATAGGGCCCGAGCGCGGTGTGCGCCGATCCCGTGACCGGGTCCTCATCGATGCCCGATCCCGGCGCGAAGAAGCGCGAGATGAAATCGAATCCTGCGGTGGAAGAGCGCGCTGTAACGATGACGCCGCGCACGGGGATCTTTCGCAGCGTCGAGTGATCGGGGCTTAGCGCGCGCAGTTCCTCCTCCGATTCGATTTCCACCATGTAATCGAACGCGTTCTTCGCCACAGCCACCGCCGAACTCACGCCCAGCGCGGGCAGCAGCTCCGCCGGTGGTTCGGCGACCGTAGCGATCTTCACCGGGAAATCGAGCTCGATCCAATCGCCGCGTCGGTCGGCGGTGAGCAGGCCGCTGCGCGTGTGGAAGCGCGCCTGTTTGCCGGGCGCCAAGTGACCGTCTTCCCAAAGGACGTGCGCGCTGGCGACGGTGGCATGGCCGCAAAGATCGACTTCGACCGCGGGCGTTAGCCAGCGCAGATCGAAGTCGCCATCGCGCGGCAAAAGGAACGCGGTTTCGGAAAGGTTCAGCTCGCGCGCTACATTGCGAAGCCAATCCTCAGGCCGCGGCTCCTGCATTATGCAAACGGCCGCGGGATTTCCGGCGAATGGAACGTTGGTGAAAGCATCGACAGTGACAATTCGAATAGGCATGTTGGTTGGTTACTCGCAGGTTACCATCCTCGTGCCGTTAGATGAGTTACAGCCGAGTAAGTTTGAGGTGGGTGCAGATTAGGATCTATAGAACTCGCGGACTCTCCCCGCTACTTCGTTCACCATCGATCCCGTCATTCCTGGCCACAGCGGCAGCGAAACGATCTCGCGGCATGCGCGTTCGGCGACTGGCAACTGGCCGCGCTTCGGGCCGAACTCGCGAAATGCGGGCTGCAGGTGCAAGGGAACCGGGTAGTGGATTCCCGTCGCGATGCCACGCTCCCGAAGGAACTCTCGCAGACGCTCGCGGCGCCTGGCGCGAATCACATATAGATGGCATACCGATCCCGGCCGCCGCGCGAGCGGACGCACGCCATCGCAGCCCGCAAGCAGCGAGTCGTAGCGTGCCGCGATGCGCGCCCGCTCTGCGTTCCAGGCGGCAAGCTTGGTCAGGAAAGCGCTCAGGTAGCAGGCCTGCATTTCATCCAGCCGCGAATGGACCGCGCGGATGCGGCTCAGTTGATCGCCGCGCCGCCCGCCATCGCGCATCAGGCGAACCGAATCGGCGGTGCGTTTAGAATCTGTAATCACGGCGCCGCCATCGCCCAGGCAGGGCAGGTTCTTCGTCGGATAGAAACTGAACGCGACGAAAGGGGAATCGCGAGTGAATTTCCCGCGCCGTGCGCCTGGCAGGCATCCTGCACGATCACGGCGCCACGCGGAAGCTGACCGCAATCGTATGGCTGACCATAAAGGTGCACCGGTACAATCGCGCGCGTCCCCTTGCTCGTACGCGCCGGGTCGAGCAGCAGGTGTTCCTCGTCCACATCCGCAAAGCGCGGCTTGCAGCCCGCGGCCAGAATGGCTTGCGCGGTGAAGGGCGAAGTGAGCGCGGGTGTAAGAACCTCGGCGCCGCTTTCGCCGAGCCCCGCTGCGCGTATACAGAGTTCTATCGCCGCAGTCCCCGAGCCTACCGCGACTGCATACTTCGCGCCCGACGCCGCTGCGAATTCGCGTTCGAAATCGGCGACCTGTTCGCCCAAAATGAACTGGCCGCCTTCGAACAATCGCTTGAGATTGGCCGCCCATGCCGCTCGCGTCGCGAACAACATGGGGGCCAGGTTCACCATTGGCACGCCGCCGCTCGCGCTCATCGCGACGCCACAGTCCGTAGCCAAAGCTGGAAGAGTTGTCCGAACGTAGCAAGCAGCGGACGCACCCGGAAAAATTGCGATTGTCCGTGGAGGCGCACGAAGTGATGCACCGGAGCCTCCTCCACTTCCCAACCAGTCCGCTCGAGCTTGCGCACCAGCTCGACGCAAATGGTTCCACTCGTCGATGAAAGCGTGATGTCCTCGAGCAGCGCGCGGCGGATCAGCCGGAAATCGCAATCCACGTCGCGTATCCGTATGCGGAACAGCAGGCGCGCGCAGAAGTTGTAAATCCCGCCGATCCACACGCGATGAGCGGGGTCGTTGCGTTCGATCTTATATCCGTTCACCAGGCCCGTGTTCGGCCCCATGCGTTCGAGCAGCAAGGGGAGTTCACCGGCGTCGTACTGGCCGTCGCCATCGGTGTAGAAGACGAACTCTTTACGGGCGGCGCCGAAGCCGGATCGTAGCGCGGCGCCGTATCCGCGGTTGCTTTCGTGCGTCACGATCCTCAAATAGGGCGCATAGCGGCGCTCGAGCGTTTTCAGCAGCGCGCCGGTTTCATCGCGGCTCCCATCGTTCACCACGATCACTTCGTAATCGGCAACGTTACTGGCGAGCGTCTCGAATGTCTTCGCCAGCAACGCAGGCAGCGAAGGCGCGTCGTTGTATGCCGGGAAGAAAACGCTGAGCGATGGAAATATCAAACGCGTTCCCCGATTAACAACAGCGACTGCCCGAACGGCAAACCCAATCCCGCGCGCAGCCACGCCGCCTCCGCGGCCAGCAGGCTGTAAAGCGCGCGATCCAGCCACCACGGCTCCGGCTCAATGCCACTTTCCGCGGCGCTTCGATTGCAGCGGCTCGATGAGCCTGAATCTCAAAGCGCCACCGGCGAGAGCAGCGTATTCGCATAGGTAGCGCGCAATACGCGAAATCCGGCGTCCTCGCCCAAGCGCGCGCAATTGTGGACGCGTGTAGCGCTGCCGCTCGCGGACGAACTCCGAGTGGCGGCTGCGCAATGCGTGGAATGCCGAAACACGCAGCGCCAGCACTCCGCCGGGCGTCAGCACGCGCGCCAGTTCGCTAAGCGCGCGCCGGTCCTCGCCCGGCTCGAATTGCTGCAGGACGTCGAAGCTCATCGCAAGATCGAAGGTGGCGGATGCAAAGGGCAAATCGAGAAGGCTGCCTTGCGCGGCGCGTTCAAGGCCATCGCCCACCCCGTAGCGCAAACCTTCGGCGCTGTAATCCATCGCCACCAAAGGCAGATTCCGTTCCCGCTGCAGATGGCGCGCGAGATACCCAGTGCCGCATCCTGCTTCCAGCGCGCGCCGGGGAATCGCCTTTCGAGATAGGGAGCGAGCACGCCAAGTTGAATCGCGCGCATGCCGCGATACCACCAGAAACTCTCTTCATGGCGAGCGATAGTGGCGAATTCGGCCGGATTGAAACGATCCGATGCGGCGAAATGGAACGGCCCGGAATCAGATTGCCACGGGTTGCGGTTCGGCGCCCCAACCGGCGCAAGCGGCGTCGGGTTGGTAATTTGCGGCATGAAGGTAGTATCCAAGCTCCTCGCGATAGTACTGAATCGTACGGCGGATGCCGCGGTTTAAATCCACGCTTGGGGACCAGCCCAAGTCGTTATGAATACGCGTGGAATCACTGTGGTAGCTGCCGATATCGATTCGTTTCAATTCCGGCGGGAAACGGCCGAAACACCGGCGCCGGCGAACTGGCAGCGGTGGATACGGCGGCGGCGATTGCGGAAAGCGGTAAGGCCTGGGAGCCGCCCACGTTCCATACCCGGTTCGGAGGGTCGGTCGCCGCGCCAGCCAGCAGGAAGGCTTCCACCACGTCGTCGACGTACACCGGGTCGCGCGACTGGCGGCCATCGCCGAAAACCGTGATCGGTTCTCCCAACATCGCCTTTCGCAAGAAGTCGCCCAAAAAACCCTGCGCTGGAAGGTTCAGCGCCATGCGCGGCCCATAGACATTGGTCAGGCATAACACCACGGCGTCGAGCAGGCCCGCGGCGGTCAAAACCTGATGGTAAGCCGTGGCCGCATACTTGTGAATTCCGTTGAAATCGAGCGGCTGAATGGGGTGGGATTCGTCGACCGGTAGATATCGCGGCGCTCCGTAAATCTGGCGGGTGCTGGCGTAGACCACGCGGACGCCAGGACGCTGCCGCGCGCACTCCTCGAGAAACCGCAACTGCGACGAAGCGTTTAGCTCCATGTCGCGTTCCGGATCCTTCATGCTCTGAAGATGGCTGACCTCGCCGGCCAAATTGAAAATCACGTCGCTGGCGCGGATTGCGCATGCGAAGTCCGCCGCATCGCCGATATCGGCCGGGATGACTCGGATATGGGACGCCGCGCCGAATAGATTGCGTGGATTAGCGCCACATCCTTCGACCGAGGAGTCCACCACGGTGACTTCGGCTCCGTGCGCCGTAAGATGCAGCGCCAGATTACTGCCTATAAACCCGAGCCCACCTGTGACTAGAACCTTGGAATTCCGATATTTTGAGGTCATTTCCCCCCTAACCCCAGTGCAGATAGTAAATATTTGTACCAAGTTCCATGGCCGCTAGCAAGATTTTTTGGAACTTTTTCCAATTGCGACGGTTTGTAGTACCTACATCCGGCCTATTCGCCCGCCGCTTTGAGCGATGTTGGTACGCCCGTCAGCCCGAGATGCGAAGTCCTTTGCGCGAAGTATGATAGCCTCTTTACGCAGAAATATAACGATGCGGCCGGAGACGCGTAGATCGCCGGATTGATCCCGGGCTCGCGGTAGCAGGGAGATGCGAAATGGGTAATCGAGTCGCGATTTTTGGCGGCGGGGTAGCCGGGCTCAGTGCCGCCCACGAGCTTGTGGAGCGGGGATTTCAGGTCACCGTATACGAGAAACGCGAGATTTGCGGCGGAAAAGCCCGCAGCATTTCAGTACCGGACGACCCAGCCAAGGGCTACCCGGGCGAGCACGGGTTTCGTTTCTTCCCGTCCTTCTACCGCCATCTGCCGGATACCATGAACCGGATTCCCTACGGCGCCGGCCATGTCACCGACAACCTGAACCAAGCCACGAGAATCTGGGTCACACGGGCTGGAGAAACGCGTATTGAGCTGCCGGCGAAGTATCCGCAGGCGCCTGAGGATTGGGTATCCGCGCTGCACTTTCTCTTCAGCGGGATCGGCGTCCCGGAGGACGAGGTCTCTTTCTTTCTGGACCGGCTATTGGTGTTGGCGACCAGTTGCCAGGAGCGGCGCGACACCGAATACGAGAACGAAACCTGGTGGAACTTCGTCGGCGCATCCACGCGCTCGCGGGAATATCAAACGCTGCTGGCGGAGGGACTCACGCGTTCGCTAGTGGCGATGAAGGCGGAAAGCGGAAGCGCTCGAACGGTGGGGTATATTATGCTGCAACTTCTGTACGGCATTCTGTCTCCGGCAGGATTCGACAGGTCGCTCGCCGGGCCAACCAGCGATGTCTGGATCACACCGTGGCTCGATTATCTCCAGTTTCGGGGAGCGCAGATCGAAACCGAAGTGGAGGTCGCGGAGTTTCAGGCGAGTGCAGAGGGTATGACAGGCGTCGCTATTCGCCAGAATGGGGTTACGCAAATCGTTTCGGCGGATTACTACATTTCGGCGCTGCCAGTCGAGGTGATGCAGCCGCTATTAAGCGGCTCGCTGAAGCAATACGTTCCAGCATTGGCGGGAATACAAAATATAACTACCGCATGGATGAACGGTATTCAGTTTTATCTCAAGACGGATGTGCCGCTGAACCGCGGGCACACCCTCTACTCGGATTCCCCGTGGGCATTGACATCCATTTCCCAGAATCAATTCTGGACGGTTAGGCCGCTTGCCGGATTCGGCGATGGCGGCATCGGCGGAATACTGTCGGTCGATGTCTCGGATTGGAGCGCGAAAGGGATCAACGGAAAGACGGCAATGCAATGCACTCCGGATGAGATCGCGGCGGAAACGTGGGCGCAGTTGAAGCAAGAATTGAACGTTGGAGCGGAGTTGCTTCAGGATGGGAACCTGGTGCGCTACTTTCTCGATCCGGACATCCAGTTCCCAAACCCAGTGGGCGCATCATTCAACGCCGAACCATTAATGATCAACACGGCTGGATCACTGCAATACCGCCCGGACGCATCCACGGCGCTGCCGAACTTCTTCTTAGCGTCCGACTATGTCCGGACATACACGGATCTTGCATGCATGGAGGCCGCCAACGAAGCCGCGCGGAGGGCAGTGAACGGAATCCTCAAGCAGGAAGGCGCTCCGGCAAACGTCGGTGTATGGCCCCTGGCAGAGCCTGCCTTCTTTCAGCCAATGATCGACCTTGACCGTGCCCGTTTTCGTCTAGGGTTGCCGCATTGAACACGCGGAAGTGAATCGGCGGGCGCGCTTACCCGGCGTGCGCCTCCGGAGGGACGGCCATCTCACCCGGCTGTTGCCGCATCTGGCTATAAACGTTGCGCGCGGCCCGTTGCGCGGCGATCTTCTTGGTACGCCCGTCGGCCTGGGAAGCGAATTCCTTGCCGACGGTGACTTCGACCGTGAACGTCTTCGAGTGCTCAGGCCCGCGCTCGCGGATTATCACATAACGCGGCGCCGGCAGCTTCATCGATTGCGACAGCTCCTGCAACGCGCTCTTGAAATTCGTGATGGCGGGCTGGATATCGGTGTCGACGTCGGCATCGCCCGAATAGGGAGCGTCGAGCACGTGGCCAGCCACGAACGCGCGCGCCGGGTCGATCCCGCCATCCAAATGAATTGCCGCGAGCACCGCCTCCAGCGCGTCCACGAGCAGCGTCTTCTTGGTGCGTCCGCCGCTCATCTCCTCGCTGCGCCCCAACTCCAAATGGACACCGATATCGAGGCGGCGCGCCACGCCATACAGGTGCGCGGCGCTCACCAAGTGCGCCTTCAACCTCGAAAGCTCACCCTCGCGCGATTCCGGATGGCGCGCCACCAGCGCCTCGGCGATGAGGAAGCCCAGAATGGAATCGCCCAGGAATTCGAACTGCTCGTTGTCGCTGAGCGGGGCATTGCGCGTACGGGTCTCATTCGCGAGCGAACTGTGTGTGAGCGCGCGCCGCAGCAATTCCGGATGGATGAATCGGTAGCCGATTCTGGTTTCGAGCGATGCCAGCTCCGCTTGCATCGGCGAAACGGCTACTTGCCGCCCTTCGCTCTGGCGGCGTCAAGCTTTACCGCGGTCGCCGCCTGGCGGAACCGGGGGTCGAGATTGGGCTGGGCAAGAAGCTTGTCGCAGGTGGCAATGGCATCGTCGTTCTTGCCTGACTGTTGCTGCGAAGACGCCAGCCATACGAAGTAGGCCGGTTGCGGATCGGCATCCACTGCGGCTTGCAGCGGCGCAATTGCTTCGCCGAACTTTTTCCGGAGCATGAAGACGCGTCCCAAATCGGCTTGCGCTTCCGCGATGGTGAACTTCTTCCCCTCCTCCCATTGCGCGTCCGTGAGAGCGGGGTTGGGCTTTTCGGCTGCCTTTGCGTTCTCGATGGCGAGATTCAAATCCTTCTCGGCCTTGGCGAGCTTTTCGTCCTTGTCCAGATCGTTTTCGCGCGTGTGCTGAACGATCGTTTCACCGACGAGCAGCGGCGCCTGGTAGCCCTTGGGATCGGCCGCCATGCCTTGTTCGGCATAGACCTGCGCGCGGTCGTCGTCGCCCTTGGCGTGATAGGCTTGGGCTTCGAGCAGCAGCGCGACGCTCTTGAATTGCGTATCGCTAAACTTGGTGATCAGATCGTCGGCGGCCTTTATCGTTGCGTCGTTGTCGCCGCTCTGGGCGGCGTGGACCATCGCGTTGTAGGCATCGGCTTCGCCCTTCGAGACCTTTTTCCCCTGGCCCAGGAGGCACGCAGCGCCGATCGCAATCAGGGCCGTGCCGGCGAGAATCGTTCTTGTCATTCTGACTAGCTCCTTATTGTTTCGAAATCTGTTGTAGCGATCGTTTGGCTTCGGCGATGCTATCTTCGAGCGCGCCTTCGACTGCTGAGCGCCTGTTGAAAATATTTTACGGCTTCGTCCTGCTCGCCGGAGGCGAGCGACAGCTTTCCCAGGTAAACCAGCGTCCACGCCTTGATCGGCGGTTCCGGATCCAGCTCCAACGTCCTGAGGAACAGGCGCTGCGCCGATTCAGGGTCCTTCTGCAGTGCGGCGATGTGCGCCAGCCCAAAATAGGCGGCTGCGTGCATCTTCTTCAGGTCGGTCTGCTGCAGAACGGCGAGGTACGTTTCCTTGGCCTTTTCCAGATCGCGCGCGGCATAGAGCTTGTCGGCGTCGTCTAGCGTCTTGGCCGCGCCAGTCAACGCTGGCGCTGGCGGCGGAGCGGCCAGTTGCACGGTGCGTTCGGATTCGCGCTGCACGTCGAACTTCACCTGCGAAAGCCGCTGATCTTCCTTCACGACGTCGATGGCCTGCACCATGTCTTTGTAGAACTCGCTCATGGCCAGATCCTGCTTCTCGTAAGCTGGAAGATTCTCGGCGAAGTACGGAGCGAGGACCATACCCTGCCGTAGCGCCTTTTGCACTTCGGCGGGATTGCGGTCGAGGCGCGATTCCACTGCCTTCACCAGCGATTCGCCGGCGAGCCCTAGCCAATCGTTCTTGAGATATTCGTCCAACGCCTGCGCGCGGAATGCGTGATCCGCAAGGCCCTTCTTGCGTTCGAGGATGTCCGCGTAATGAGTGGCAAGCGGATCGAGTGAATAGTGCAGATAGGCGTGGCGGATCTCGAAAATATGGATCTCGGGCGAAGGCGTCACCACGATCGTGTACTGAAAGCCATAGCTGCGGGTGTGTACCTGGTTGGGCGCGCCCAGCAATTCCACCAGAATCTGGAAGCGGGCGCGATTCGCTCCCCCCGAAGTCTGCTGTCGCAAATACAGGTTGACCTTCATTACGGCATCGATCACCGGCGAGTGATAGCGGGCGAGCGTTTGATTGATCTCCGGCTGCGCGCTTTGCCACAGATCCTCGATGTGCGCCTCTTTGTAGAACGCGGCCAGCAGCGGCGTCAGGCGGCCCATTTGCGACACGTCCGGCGGCACCTCGATGTCGCGTTTGCGGATGACGAAATTCGGCGGTCCCTCGCAGGTAAGCGCGAATGAAATATAAGGACTGATCTGGTTGTGCTTGGCGAAGAAATCCCTGAGCGCTGGAAGAGAAGGGATATTCATCTTCGCCAGCGAATCGCGCACCCTCTTGCGAAGGGGTGAATTGCTCGGCGAATCGATCATCGCGTCATAGCCCGCGGCATTGACCGCGGCCATAACGGTGAACATCGTTGGGCTGGCGTCGAGCTGCCCTAATTCAGGTTGTTGAGCAAAGGCCGCGCCTGCAGCCGCCAGTATGACTGGAAACAGATATCGATACAAAGATAAAACCGCCCGGAAGAATATAGTTTAGCAGTGGTTGCGTTTTCTCTGGCGCCGCCGAGGGTCTTACCGCCGGGCCCCGCCCGGCAATCACTGCACAGCGATATATAACGTTTGCGTGCCGCTCGTGCCATTCACCGTGAACGTGACCGGCGTCAGGTCGTTGGCAGCTGCGCTAGTGGGCACGAATACGTTGATTTGATAAAGGCCGATAGCGCCGGGAGCGAGACCAGCATACTGCACGGTGGCAGGCGTACCGCCGATCTGCATCTGAAACGTGGGAAGCGCATTTTGCGACGTGACCACTTGCCCCGCCGAAATCGACGGCGTAACCGGTCCGAATCCTACGCCATAAAAAGTGATCCGGTCGCCAGGGTTGGCGCGTTGTGAAGGCATTCCCGATATTGCGCCGGGAGGTAGGATATAAGTCACGCCGTCGTTCGCCACCGCGCCCGCGTACTGTTTGCCGCCGATCACGAAGTACGAAGGCGCGAAAAGGCCCGGCTCGACGGCATTCACGGTAACCGTGAACGTAGCTTTCCCGCCATCGGCGTTGGTGACCACCAGAGGCTGCTGGCCGGTTCCTACGCCGGAGGGGACTTGCGCGTTGATCTGGCCGCCGCTAATGTAATCGAGATACGCGGGTTGTCCGCCAATGGTCACCGCATTGCCATCGAGCGCGGTAGGCGCGGTGAGACCGCCGTTCGTGAAATCGCTTCCCGCCCAGGAGCGGACGTTGGTCGCCAGGTTGGCGCCATAGATTTCGATCCACGATCCGGGCGCCGCCGCCGGGAGAGCGCCGAACTGGCCAGCGCTCGCCACCCCGCCCACGGAGGGCCCGCTGGGAACCATCTGGCGAACGACATTGTTGCCTGAATCCGCGATGTATACGTCGCCGGTAGAAGGATCGGAAACCGTCCCGGTAGGAAAGGACAGCGTGGCATTGATCGCCGCGCCGCCATCGCCGCCATAGCCTGCGGCGAATCCGGCGAGGGTGTTGATCACGCCGTTGGACGAGAGCAGGCGGATCCGAACGTTGCCGTAATCGGCAATGAAAACATTGCCCGCCGTATCCACAGAGACGCCATACGGGTTGTTCAGCGCTGCCTTGGTCCCGAGGCCGCCATCCCCCGCGAATCCCTTCGTCCCTGTGCCGGCTACGGTGGTGATGATGCCGTTCGAAACTTTGCGGATGCGGTTGTTGCCGGCATCGGCGATGTACAGATTTCCCGCCTTGTCCACTGCGACGCCGTACGGTGAACTCATCTTCGCCGAGGTAGCCGGGCCGCCATCGCCCGAAAATCCTAGATTGGTCGCCAGGCCCGCCACGGTGGAGATGTTTCCGTTGGTATCGAGTTTGCGCACGCAATAGTTGTTGCTGTCGGCGATGTAGAGATTGCCCGCCGAATCCAGGGCCAAGCCGAACGGGCGGTTCAACTGCGCGCTGATCCCCGGCCCGCCGTCGCCCGAGAAGCCGAAGATTCCGGTGCCGGCGACGGTTGAAATAGTGCCGCTGGTGTTCACCTTGCGGACTACGTGATTGAGGAAGTCGGCGATGTATACGTTGCCGGAGGAATCCACGGCTACGCCATACGGCGTATCTAAGGAAGCGCTGGTAGCGGCGCCGCCATCGCCCGAATATTGAGCTGTACCATTGCCCGCAATGGTCGAGATCTTTCCGGTGCTCTTGGTGACCTTGCGGATGCGCTGGTTGGCGCTATCGGCGATATAGAGATTGCCTGACGAATCGAGCGCGACCGCGATCGGCGTGTTCAATTCGACTGTGTCCGCGTTTGCGGCGAGGCCATCCCCAAAGAACCCTGGGGCGCCCCATCCGGCGTACGTGGAAATGGTATAGGAAGTTGTCTGTGCGAAGCCCGAGATGGCAAAAAGGCAAAAAATGGCGGATAACGAGACACACGTTCTTTTCATCGGTTAAACCTGTAACGAGACCTGTAACGCTATTAGATGGATGCGGACCTACGGTTGGTTACAATGAGTTTGGCACAAAGCCCAAGGAGCGGCAATGAGCATTTCACGGCGTGAATTTATTGGAACCACGGCGGTTCTCGGCGCGGCGTCGGGAACGCTCTCCGCAGATACCGCGAAACTCCCCACCCGCGTGCTCGGCAAAACCGGCGCGCGCGTTTCAATTCTGGCATTCGGAAGCGGCAGCCGTTTCCTGAGCTATCCGAATGAAGACCAAGCGATGGCGGCGATCCAAAAGGCGCTCGACTTGGGCATCACCTATATCGATACTGCCGACGACTACGGCCAGGACCGCCTCTCGGAACGTCGCATTGGCAAAGCAATCCAGGGCCGGCGCGAGGCGCTTTTCATCGCCACCAAAGTCACCAGCCGAAACGGCGCCGAAACCGAGCGGGGCGTCGAGCGGAGTCTGAAGGCGCTGGGGGTCGATCATGTCGATCTGCTGCACATCCACGCGCTCACAACACCTATGGATCTGGCCGGGATCGAGGCCAAGGGTGGCGTACTGGAGCAGGTGCTCAAACTCCGCGACCAGAAGATGACCCGCTTCATCAGTATCAGCAGCCATGCCGAACCGGTGGTGCTCAAAACCGCCATCGAACGCCACGATTTCGATTGCGTGCAGATGGCGCTGAATGCAGGGCAGGTGGCGATGGCGAACGGCGGCAGACTTGGCATGGTCCCCAATCCGGAAATCAAAACCAGCTTCGAAACCGAGGCGCTGCCGGTGGCGCTGCGCAAGGGGATGGGAGTGCTGGCGATCAAGATTTACGCGCAGGAACATCTGCTTGGAAAGGCTGCGCCCGAGAAATTGCTCTACTATACGCTGTCGCTGCCGGTAACAGCGGCCGTGATCGGGATGCCTCGGCTCGAGCACATCGACGACAACGTGCGCATGGTGAAGGCATTCCGTCCGCTTCCGGCGGCCGAGATGCGCCGCCTGGCGGGAAACCTTTCGCAAAAGAATAAGCTTGCGCTTGACCGATTTTTCCGCGATCACATGGACGCGTAGCGTTATCGAAGGTAAGGGCAAGCAACGCCGAAGGTCGGAATGCCGGGCGAAAGCCGGCGACGGCCCGAAAGCGCCGCCCCACAGCGATATTAGTCGCCGAAGCTGCCGACTTCTTCGCGCTCTTCCACCTGCGCCTTAGGCTGCGGGCGCAGGGGCCGACGCGATCGATCCGATCTGCACCAGGTCCGGACCGGCCTGCTCCTTCAGCACGTGCTGGCGATAGAGCTTCACCATGCGCGCGTCTTCCTGCGATTGCTTCAGCTTCGCGTCGCGCGCGCGCATCTTCTCTTCGCCGGCGTTCTTGGCGATGCCCAGCCGGTCCAGATCGTGCTGGACTTCGTTGGTGACAATCTCCTCGCGCAGCACCAAGCGAGTGATCCGCGCTATTCAGCGGGACCGTCTTGTTGCCGGCGAAGATCTCGTGCCGGCCCTTCTCTTCGTACCACTTGGTGAGCGTGGCCGTCATGTGCATCTTCTCGATGATGTTGCGCCAGCCGACGCCGGTGTTGTAAGCGCAGAAGGAGATCTCGCCTTCCTGCGTGGCGTACGGGATGATGCACTGCTCGGTGCGGCGGAAATCGTAATTGAAGAGATCCTGGAACCACATGCCGGCGATGAACAGGAAGTTCCAGCGATCGCGGCGGCGCTTTTCGATATCGTCCATGCGTGCGGTCCTTGCCCACCTTGCCGTAGTTCTTGCCGGTGGCGCCGAACGTCTTGTCGAACTTCTTCAGCAGGTCGGTCAGCTTGAAATGCGTGGGCGATTGGAAGGGATCGTAATTGCGCCCAGCGACAAGCGCCATGCCGATAATCGAAAGCCACTTGCCGCGCGCGGCGTCGTTGACGTGGGCCACGTCCCTGGCCAGCTGGTCGGCATTGACAGAACGCGGTGAAGGGCACCGCTTCCTTGGTTTCCTTATCCACCATCACGGCCATGCCGACGCCGCAATTCGGGTGGCAGCCGCAGCTCAACTGGCCCCATCTGGCCTGGGGGCCGTGGACCAGATCGCTCCAATCGGAGAAGGTGGAGATGAACGAAATCGGGAACCAGTCGCGCGCCGGCTCGCCGAGTCCGGTCTGGTTTTTGACGTCGTGCGCCAGGTGGGAAAGCGTGTAGCGCTGGGCGGCGCGGCGCTCGTCGGTGATGGCTTCGTCGCGGCCGGTGAACGACACCGGCTGGAACGAGAGGAACGGAATCTTCTTGGGGTTGTCCAGCGCGAACTGAACGACGCGGCCCACCTGCTCGTTGTTGATGCCGTTGATGATGGTGATCACCGGGACGATGTCGACGCCGTTCGAGTACAGGTTCTCGATGGCCCGCAGTTTCACGTCGAACAGGTTGCCCACTTTGCGATGCGAATTGGCGGCATTGCCGATGCCGTCGAATTGCAGGTAGGCATAGCGCAGGCCGGCGTCGGCGGCCTTCTTGCAGAATTCGGGGCTCTTGGCGAACTCGATGCCGTTGGTGGCGGCCTGCACCGAGGTGTAGCCCACCTCGCGCGCATAGCGAGACCGCTTCGAGGAAGAACGGCGAAATCGTCGGCTCGCCGCCCGAGAACTGCACCGACATCTGCCGCTTCGGCTTGATGGTGATGGCGTTGTCGAGCAGCGTCTTGATGTCTTCCCAGGTCAATTCGTGCACGAAGCCGACCTGGTTGGCGTCCATGAAGCACGGGTCGCACATCATGTTGCAGCGGTTGGTGAGGTCGACCGTCAGCACCGAGCCGCGCCCGTGGGTGATGGTGCTCGAGCCGTGCTTGTGCAGCGGGCATCGTTGTGCGCGCGGATGTCGCGGCCGGGGAATACGTCTTCCAGGTGCTTGAAGAACGCGGTGTCGATGGCCATCACGTCTTCGAAGTGGCCGTGCACCGGGCAATCCTTCACCATCAGGATCTTGCCGTCGCGCTCGATCACCTTGGCCTTGATCTCGCCGGGCCGCTGGGTGTAGAGAACGTCGACGGATTCCTTGCCGTCCAGAATCCGCTGGCGGATCTCGGGCACGCAGCGCGGGCAAAGCGAATCGGTCTCGCGCGGCCAGCCCAGCGGCGGCTTGACCTTCTCCCAGGATTTCAGCAGCGGCTTTTCCGACCATTTCGGCACAAAGCCCGGATTCTGATTGATCTGATTGAGCTTATCGAATACTACCCAAGCCGCCCCGGCGGCGTAACGTGACTGCCTTCTCTACGTATTTAATCGGCTTGTGCATCTCGATGACCTTTCCTGAGGCTCCGTTTTTTCCGGCGAATTACGAATGATAGCCCAGCGCTCGATTTTAGTAATGCCGAGCACACCAAATATCGAAAGACGGACTTTTGCGCTTAACGAAGTATAGTGAGGCGGCGCCGCCGCCGATCCATGGATTGGCATTAAAACGTTGAAATTTTGGTTGATCGGCGCGAGGCGGGGTTGAACGGAGCAATTCGCAGGATACAGCGGCGACTGGCTTCTAGGCGTATGAAAGGGAACGATTTAGGCGCGCAACGGCACGGCGGATCATGACGTTACGGACTAGGTGGAACCGGCGGTAGTAAGATGGCCGGGGCACAGGAGAGAGAGCATGGCGGGACGACCGGGATTTCGAGTGCGTGCGGGATGGCAGGGCCGGCCGCCGATTTGCTGGCATCTTTTGGCGAGGCGGCCAGCTCGCAGGTGGCGGACGCTATGTCGCGTTTGGGAGGCAATGGATTCGGTGCTCCGCGCCCTGTGGCCGGGGCCGCGCATCATCGGCGCCGCCGTCACCGTGTGGTGCCACGCCGGCGACAACGTGATGTACCACAAGGCGCTCTCGTTCTCGCAGCCGGGCGACATGCTGGTGATCAATACGCAGGGCATCGGGTAATGCAGGATTGGGCGAGTTGCTGGCCACCAGCGCGATGAAGGTCGGCATACGCGGCGTGATTGTCGACGGCATGGTCCGCGACATCGACGCGCTCGAGGCCATGCGCTTGCCCGTGTGGGCGCGCGGCCTCTCACCGAGCGGATGTAATAAGGATGGCGCGGGCGAAGTCGGCGCCATGATCGCCTGCGGCGGCGTGGCGGTGCGGCCGGGCGACGTATTGTGGCCGATCGCGATGGGGTGGCCGTGGTCCCGCTGGAGGACGCCGCCGAGGTGGCGCGCCTGGCGATGGAGGTGGTTAGCGAGGAGCGCAAGCGTCTGGAGGAGATCGCGGCGGGATGCTGGTGCGCCCGGAGATCGACGAGGGTTTGCGGCGGGCGGGAGTGATCGATTGACGGGTGAAGCTCAAATCGATTCGCGGCGCCGCTCCAACAATTCTTCCAACACGTAGCGAGCCTTTGCCGGATACTGTTCCAGAGGGTAATAGCGCGCCAAAGCGGCTTCGGCATCCGCGACATGTCGTAGTCCCAGCCTGTCGAGCAAAAACTTGTGTGACTGGAGCCATAAGCGTGCCGCCGCAGCAGGTTTACGAGTCCAACGCGGCGGTGTCGCCAAACGGCCGATAAATACCTTCAAGGGCAGATACTCTGAGGGATCCCATCGTGCCAAGCATTTCCTCTCGCGCCAGTTCTCGGTCCCTATGTAGGATCACTCCAAGGACGGCGGGAACGTCTTATTCACGCCACGATTCACGCGGATCGGTGACGGTTGCGCTAAAAATGGTACGATCTTAAACTTAGTTTAGTCGCACGATTGCGATAAGGTCTGCTTTTCGGGAGTTCGCGGAACCCCACCGCCGAATCCAGATAGCAATTCGGCGAAAGATTAATCTTTATGGGGTCCAGGAACAAACCCACTCCTTCCGAGCGGGTCCGCGTGCGATCTGATCGGTCTAATCTACGAAGCCGCTGTTGATCCGCACCTTTGGGAAGAATTCCTTAAGCAATTTGCCGAGGCGATAGGTTCCAGTGGTTCGGCATTGTTTCTCCAGGACCACGATTCCTCCAAGGGAGAGTTTTGGTAGCCCACCGCTATGATCCTTTTTATCTGCGTCAGTATGCCGAACACTTCGCTGCCGTGAACGTGTGGTTGCAGCGGATGGCAGGCCAGACGAAATCCGGCGAATTCCAGCGCCAGGATGCGTGCTCCGTGGCGTTGGTGCAAACAGAATACTACAACGACTGGTTGCGCCCGCAAGATCTCTTTTTGGCTACGGCGGGACGATTCTTCGAAACGGGTCTGTCACGACCAATATCACCGCCAATGCGACCGTCTCGCCCGGTCCCTTCGCTGAGGAAGAGACGGCGCTTTTGGAATTGCTGATGCCCCACCTGCAGAGGGCGGTAAAGCTTCACCTGGGCGGGATGCGACGCTGGAGGCGGAACGTAGTGCATCTCTGGAAGCGCTTGATCATCTTGCGGCCGGTGTCGTTCTCGTGAAAGCGAATACGCAGGTCCTTTTCTTAAATCGCGCCGCACAGCAGATAATTGATGCGAAGGACCCTCACCATCGGATTATCTGGACTGTCAGCGGCCAATTCCAACGAGACGAAAGAGCTTCGCAAGCTCATCGGAGAGGCTGCGATCATCATACTCGGGATTGCCGGTGGGCGTCTCTCGTGGGGTTATGACGATCTCCCGGCCTTCCAAGCGCCGCTGGTTATCTTTGCTCGTCGTTCCCTTATGCCTGGAATATGCGCGCCAGCAGTTGTTGACAGCGGGGGAAATTCCCAGCGCCATCATTCTGATCAGCGATCCGGAGGCGGATCTCGCGCCTGATTTCGGTGATCTGCAACGGTCCTTTGCATTGACGCCAGCCGAGGCACGCTTTGCATCGATCCTGGATGACCGGCAAGAGCGTCGAAGAAACAGCTGCGGAGTTGCGCCTCACGATGCATACTGCGCGAACCCACCTGAAGCGAATCTTATCCAAAACCGGAACACGTCGACAAGGCGAGTTGATCCACCTGTTGCTTAAGAGCTTCTCGCAGTTCCTGTCTCCTTCCAAAAAGTAAGCCGGGCTTTTGACCGCGTACCTCAAATGGGTGACGACACGCCTGGTTGTTGTTGGTATATTTTCTTGGACGTCCAATGTTCTTTGGGTTTCTTCTCTGGAGGGGGGCTTTCGGGAAATGGCTCCGCTCTTTATAATTCTGTAGGTACTGGAATTGTACTGATACCAAACATGGTGTTGTCAGGGCCTTCAGCGTGGCCGCTCTTTGTGGCGATATACGCTACAACTATTGGAGGATGTACGCTGCCGGCGTGCTGTGACTGGGGCATTTTCGGAGACGGGAAGAGGGAATCAGATATGTCTAAGGGAAAACTCGGGTTGGCAGGGCTGCGGTTTTGGAGGCTCCTGCCGATATTCGCATTGGTACTGTGCGTCGGGGATGCGCTCGCCGACCAGCCGAATATTATTTGGATGCGCGCAGGAGCTTCTCAAATTGGCGCAATGGCATATACCTCCGACGGCACAACCCTGGTCACCGAGGACGATAATGCGCTCAGGGTCTGGCGCGTGTCGGATGGGACGCTGCTCAAAACTGTGATTGTGCCCGGACAGTATATCGGCAGCGTTAGCCTGACGCCCGACGGGCAATATGCGGCAGTAACCATAAATCCTTCCGGCGCAAGAACAGGGCCTTTTTCGATTTCCCTCGTTAGATTGAGCGACGCCACAGTACTGAGCGCGATCAATATCAGCGCGGCGAGCCCGACCGGTACTTATAGCAATTTCGTACTTTCGCCAGACGCCACTCTCCTAGCGGTCGGCACCTCGACCGGGCAGGAAGGCTACTCTGGAGGCCGGGTTCTGATCTTCAACCTGACGAGTGGGACTCAAGTGAACAGTTTCCCGGCAGCGGGCGTTACGGTAGCGAGCTGCAGTTCTTGCAGTTTCTATCCGATCGCTTTTCAAGGCGACAATCGGATGGTGGTGGAGGGGGCGAATACGGGCAGTGGTCTCTATGTCTTCTACCTGTGGGAACCTATTCCGACGGCTCGTCGATGACGGAACTGGCTGCCGGAAACGGCCCCTACAATATCTTCCTAGGATCGTCTCCCAACAATGAATGGGTCGTGCTGTCTCCCGATCTTAGTCATCTTGACGTTTACCCTTCGGCCGGGTGCGGAAGCCCGCCGCCTTCGGACTGTCCGTTAATTGCCGAAAGCAATCAGCGATTTCAAAACAACGATTCGGGCGCTTTCTCGCTGGACTCTACTCTTTTCGGAGTCTGGTCGAACCCATCGAACACGACCACAGCACTGGGACTTCTGAACACCGGCACATGGGGGAGCGTAGCTCCGGTTACGCTGGCCGGCGTCGCGGGTACGCTCGCCTTCTCACCCAGCGGGTCCACGGTGGCCGATGCCTATCTAGCCACAACGAACGGGAACTCCGATTTCTCCGTACTTGAGACGCGGAGCACAACCGACCTTTCAGTTACACAAACACTCTCCCAATTCGCAGGCCCCGTGGGCCTTGTTGCGTTCTCGCATAACAGCCAGATGTTCGCCACCGCGGGTAATGTCGCGAATTTCGGCGCAGAGCCGCCTCCCTTTGTGAAGATCTGGAATGCCAATACGGGATCGCTCTTGCAGACAATAGCAATTACCTGCGGTGGCAACGCGTGCGCCGGAGGTGCTGTGTCCACTCTGGCATTTTCGCTGGATGACAGCTCGGTTCTGGTCGGCGGTATTGGCGGCGTGAACCTGTATAATATCAGCACAGGAGCCCTCACTAAGAACCTGATTCCGGCCTCAACTCACTCCCTACCGGCATCGCTTTCGCCGGATGGCTCAGAGATTGCGTTCCCCAACGTGCCATATACGGGGGCCAACGGAACTTTCGAACTGCATTCGGCCAGCGACGGGTCATTAATCGTCCAAAGCCCGATTTCCAGCACGTGGGGACTGGCTGCGCCGGTGTTTGCACCCGATGGGAATTCGGTCTTTGCGGTGTCTTACTCCGGCGGCTATTTTGTGCAGCAGCTTTCGACAACCGGCTTGTCGGCGATCCGAAACTTCACGTCGGGCCTCTTCCAGAGCGTCGGCATCAACAGTATCGCCGCATCCGCCAATGGTTCGATACTGGCCGTGGGAACGAACGATAACCGCAGTGCCGCGAACACCGGCCGTGTCGTATTGTTCAGGGTTTCCGACGGCACTCTACTGACGACCTTGGTCGGGAACACGACCTCCGTCTCCACGCTCGCCTTCTCGCCGGACGGACAGACGCTCGCGGCGGGCGACTACAATGCGAACATCTTCATCTGGCGCGTGAGCGACGGGACACTGCTAAGACTTATAACCAGGAGACCGGAGCGGGCGAGTTTTCGAGCGAGCCGATCCAGTCTCTGGCTTATTCATTGGACGGAACCAAGCTTGGCTACGCCCGATACGATTGATCGCTGTCAGTTGCCGGCAATCCGTTGGCGCCGTTCACATTGCTGGGGCCTTCTCAAATCTCCACCACGGCTTCCGGATTGGCCTACAGCCGCGTGAGCCAGACCTACAACGGAACCGTAACCATCCAGAATGTGAGCGGCAGTGCGATCAACGGTCCCTTCCAAATACTACTTGCTTCGCTGACCTCCGGCGTGACGCTGGTGAGCGCATCCGGGACGTACAATGGCAGTCCGTTCCTTACGGTTTCCGGCGTCGGCAGCCTGGCGCCGGGGCAGTCGGCAACAGTGAATGTGCAGTTCGGCAAAATACGGGTAACGCCAACCCTACACCGGATGTTTATTCCGGGAGCTTAAACTAAAATGCGCATACAATTTTTCGTTCTCGCCGCATCGTTTATGTGTATGGCCTCTGCTGGATGGGCCGACATCGTATACGAGTTCAACGTAGATACTTCGACCATCTCGGGGACCTCGGGTTCGTTCGATTTTCAGTTCAACCCTGGTCCGTTGGTCACTCAAGCCGCCTCGCTCCAGATTCTAGACTTCGCGGCCGACGGGACGCTCGGAGGATCGCCGATATTGACCGGAGATGTCGCTGGCGCTCTGCCGGGTACTCTGACATTCGACATTGGCGGAGCATTCAACGATTACTTTGAAGGATTCACGTTTGGCACAAGCTTGCTGTTCGACGTAAGGCTCTATGGCCCGGCTGTGAATTCCCCGGACGGCACATCCACCTCAGGAAGCACCTTTGCATTCAGCATGTTTTCGGACGCGGCAGGGACGGTCCCCGTTCTGACGACCGATACCGTCAATGGTTTCGCTGGAACCCTGGACCTTAACATCGGTGGGGCGGTTTCGACGAGCAGTCCTTCGCCGCAGACACAAATCAGCAGTGTAACCGCAGTCCCGGAACCATCCAGTAGCGGCCTCTTGGGTACTGTCATATTGCTGGGTGGATTGATGCTCCGATTCCGGCGCCGACGGCAACGCTGTCAAAATGCTGATTGAAAAAGTAACTCACTGGCCCGGCGGCAACATGCCGTCTGGCTATGGCTGGCGGATGAAGGTGGCTTTGTATGGGCGATGGAGATGGCGATGACGGCCTGGCGGATGGCGGTGGTGGACGGCGGATAAGCGCATGACCCGACTGCAAATGCGATGAGCGTCGCTGAACTCAGTACCAACTGGATGCGATCGAACTCTCCGGTGAAGAAGGAGAAGCGGACGTAAAGGTCAGCCACCACCTCCAGCGAAGGATCGATGAAGACCGGCGCCTCGAGCGGCGGGATGGCCGCGGTCCACGTCGGCGGCGCAACGCCCGCTCGATGCGCCGCCAGTTCCACCATTGCCGTGACATAGTTGAGCCTGTAGGCGTCACCTATATGCGCCTGGGGAAGCACGCGAATGTCATCTCCCGGCGCCGTAGTGAGCAAATCGTTCAGTTCGGCAAGCGGGTAAGACATGCGATCGGCAACCGCGGTCGTCAAATCGAGAAAGCTCTTCTCCGTACTGCTCATCTATCCGCGATTATACGGCTGTCCCTGAGCTGCGATATCCATTACCATGGTAATGTGGAATTATGGCGCTGGCTGAATCCAAAATAACTTCTCAGGGACAGATCTCCGTTCCGGCCGAAGTTCGGCGCAAGTTAGGTGTTGGGCCGGGATCGACTCTGGCGTGGGAAGAAGACGGCGACCGGATTGTCGTCACCCGGGCAAAGAAGTATACGTCGGCGGACATTCGCAAGGCGCTTTTTCCCAACGGACCACCGAAGCGAAGAAGCCTCAAGGAGATGGACGAAGGAATCGCTGAATACATGCGGAAGAAGCATGCGCGCGATCGATACTAACGTCCTCGTCCGTATTCTTACCGGCGACGACGCGCGGCAGTGCGAAGTGGCTGAAGCTTTCGTAGAAGAGGGCGCTTGGATATCGGCTGTAGTGCTTGCGGAGACTGTGTGGACTCTGTCTTCGAAGTATGGCCAAAGCGCGACGGATATCGACTGTGCCGTGGCAATGCTGTTAAGCCATGATCGTCTGGTCTTGCAGGACTCCGACGCCGTCGCCTCCGCGCTTGAGCAGTTCCGCGCACGGCCGTCGCTGGGATTCGCCGACTGTCTGATTCTGGCCCTCGCCCGCAAAGCCGGACACCTGCCGCTCGGAACCTTCGATCGCACTCTCGCCAAACTTCCCGGCGCGCAACGGTTATGAACGTCATCCGGTACTAAATTAGCCTTTGATCCAGCTTGCGGACGCCATCACGTTCGCAGTGGACCCCATCCGAGCCCACAAGTTCCGCGCGCCGCGCCTACCATCCTTGGACTCTTCATGGGCATCGCTACTCTCATCACTGTCATGACGCTGGTACGGGTCCGAACCACTACGTCGAACAGAAGATCGCCAACCTCGGAACCAACATCTTCCGCGTAGGCCGTCTCCCGTTCGCCGTCACCGATTTCGCGCTTCTTACGCACGCCCAGCGGCACAAGTTTCTTATCCCGACGACATGGAAGCCTTCGCCGCAGGATGCGCACATTGCCATCGGCGTGATGCATATCATGCCGATTACGGTCACGGGATGCACCGGCGAAATCGGTACCCGCAAGGCGATTGGCGCGCGCAAGTCGGATATTCGCGTGCAGTTTCTAATGGAAGCAGTGATGCTTTCCGGCATCGGTGGCGCGCTCGGCATCTTGATGGGCGGCGGCAGTTCGATGGCCGCCCGCGTTCTGGCCTCCATTCCCGCGAGCGTCTCGCTGTTTTGGGTGGTGATGGGCGTCGCTATCTCGGTTGGGGTGGGCCTCTTCTCCGATACTATCCCGCCAATCGCGCGGCCAATCTTGATCCTATCGTGTGCTTGAGGTACGAATACTTGAGGTACGAATAAGCGTTTCCCCGGCACGAACTTGCTACAATTCCGTCTAACCAAAGAGTTGTTTATGCGTTCCCTTTTACATTTCACACTTGTTGCATGCGCCTTGTCGCAGGCTTCATTCGCCCAAATCCCTTCCGGGGTTCAGAAAGTAACGTCCGTCGAAGGCATCACTGAATACGCCCTGACAAACGGCCTCCATGTATTACTCTTCCCGGATCAATCGCAGCCCAAAGTTACCGTCAACATCACTTATCTGGTTGGCTCGCGCATGGAAGGCTACGGCGAGACTGGCATGGCGCACCTCATGGAGCACATCCTGTTCCTGCGCACGAAAGATAACCGGGATGTGAAGAAGGAGATCACGGATCACGGAGCGATCTGGAACGGCACCACCTCGTGGGACCGCACCAATTACTTCGAAATCCTCAGTGGCAGCGAAGAAAACCTCAAGTGGGCCATTCAGTTCGAGGCTACGCGCATGACGGACATGCGCGTCGAAAAGGAATTGCTCGATAAGGAAATGACGGTTGTCCGCAATGAGTTCGAGATGGGTGAGAACAACCCGTCCCGCATGCTCCAGCAGCGCACGCTCGAGACCGCCTATACGTTTCACAACTACGGCAAACTGCCCATCGGCGCGCGTTCGGACATCGAGCATGTTTCAATCGACCATCTCGACGCCTTCTATCATAAGTACTACCAGCCCGACAACGCGATCCTGACCATTGCGGGAAAGTTCGACGATGCGAAGACGCTGGCGTGGATCGTCGAAGCCTTCGGCTCCATCCCGCGCCCCACGCGGACGCTCGAAACGACGTACACGGAGGAGCCCACGCAGGATGGTGAGCGTGCTGTTACGTTACGCCGCGTGGGCGACGACCAGGAAATGGCGATCCTCTACCATGTTCCCGCCGCCACGCATCCCGATATGGCGGCGATCGACGTTCTTACCACCATCATCGGCGACAACCCTTCGGGCCGGTTATACAAAGCGCTGGTGGATAACAAGAAATCCGTCGGCGAGAATGTATTCGTCGAGGGGATGCACGATCCCGGATTCGCCATGGCATTCGTGCGTCTGCGGCAGGACCAATCCCTCGACGACGCGCGCGATATTGCGCTCAAGACCATCGAAGAATTTTATAAGGAGCCGCCTTCGAAAGAGGAAGTGGATCGCGCCAAGACGCGTTTGCTCAAGCAGATCGAATTAAGCATGACGGATTCACAGAACCTCGGCCTGGTTCTGAGTGAATATGCCGCATCCGGCGACTGGCGCCTAGTCTATCGCGAGCGCGACGATATCAAGACAGTCACGCCCGAGGACGTCCTGCGCGTCGCCAAAGCATACCTCAAGCCTTCGAACCGCACGCTGGGCGAGTTCATTCCCACCAAGACGCCAGACCGGGCCGAGATCTCCGCCGCGCCCGACGCCGCTGAATTAATGAAGGGGTACAAGGGCGGGGCCGTTATCGCGGCGGGCGAGACATTCGACCCCACGCCGGCCAATATCGAGAGCCGCGTGGCGCGCAGCAAGCTTCCTGACGGCATGCGGCTGGCGATTCTCTCCAAGAAGACGCGCGGCGGAACCGTATACGCGCAGATTCGACTCGATTTCGGCGATGAAAAGTCGCTCTTCGGGAAGAATCCAACGGCGCAGTTGCTGGGCGGCCTCCTGATTCGCGGCACGAAGAACAAATCGCGCCAGCAGATTCAGGATGAGATGGACAAGCTCAAGGCCCGTATTAGCGTTGGCGGCACGGGCGCCTATGTCAGCGCTAATATCGAAACCACGGAAGAAAACCTTCCCGGCGCTCTGCGTCTGGTAGCCGAGGTACTACGGGAGCCGCTGCTCGCGGAGGACGAATTCGAAAAGCTGAAGCAGCAACGAATCGCCGCCATCGAGGCGGGTAAGAGCGAGCCCACGGTTCAGGCTTCAATAGAGTTGCAGCGCCGCCTGAATCCCTATCCCCGCGGCGATATCCGCTACACGGGCACGATTGAAGAACAACTCGAGGATGTCAAAAAAGTCTCGATCGCCGACGTACGCCAGTTCTACGCGCAATTCTACGGCGCGGCCGATGGCAAACTCGTCGTCAACGGCCAGTGCGATATGGCGGCGGTGCAGAAGCTGGCCGCCGAACTTTTCGGCGCATGGAAGAGTCCCAGCGCCTACGCGCGTGTATTCAACGGGTATCAAAAGACCGAGGCGATGAACCGTAAGATCGAGACGCCCGACAAACAGAACGCGGTCTTCTACGCCGGCATGCAGGCAAAGATGAGCGACACTGATCCCGATTATCCCGCTATGCAGCTTGCCAGCTATATGTTCGGCGGATCCGGAGGATCGCGCCTGTTTAAGCGCATCCGCGACAAGGAAGGCCTTAGTTACGGCGTGAATTCCGGCTTTTCGGCGCTGACGAAGGCAGAAGGCGCTACATTCACCATCACGGCCATCAGCAATCCCCAGAACAGCCCCAAGGTGGAAGCCGGCATACTGGACGAACTCGCGCGCACCCTGAAGGATGGATTCACCGCCGACGAAGTCGCGGCCGCGCGGAAATCCTGGCTGCAGGAACAGACGGTGGAACGTTCGCAGGACCAGGGATTGCTCGCCGGATTGATGGGACATGAACGCTTCGCCATCACTTATCAATACGAGGCAGACCTGGAATCGAAGGTCGGGACGCTAACCGCGCAACTGGTGAATGATGCCTTCCGCCGGCATGTGACTGTGGATGGATTGGCTATCGTAAAGGTTGGAGATTTCAAGAAGGCCGCCGTATTTCAGTAAAAGACCCGAATAGCGCCGGCGGCTCTGGCAACCGCCGGCGCTTCTGTGAGAGACAGCCTCGCCCTTTTATTTGCGGCTTTGGGTTGCTCCGGCAGTCTGCGATCCGGCGAAAGTGCCCATCTCAGCGCCCTGTTGCGATGCGCCATTGGCGCGCAACTGGTTGTGGACCTCCTTCACGCCCGATACGCCCTCGACTAAATCCTCCACCATCCGCTTGATGCGCCGGTCTTCCACCGAGCCGCTGACGGTTACCTCGCCGTTGCGTACCTGAATGTCAATTTCCGTGGCGTCGATTTGAGGATGCTCGGTGAGCCGCTCGTTGACGTCCTCTTTGATGCGGTCGTCCGAGCGCTGCCAGTTCTTCGGGCCGCGTCCGGCATAGCGTCCCTGCTCTCCAAATCCGCCGAGGCCGCCGTAGTAGGAACCCGTGCCGCCACCATACTGGCCGCCGCCATACTGCCCTTCATACTGACCGCCGTATTGGCCGCGGGTCTGTCCATATTGGTTGTTGCCTCGGTTTTGTCCGCCGTATTGGGCGCGTTCTTCGCCCCGGTCGTAGCCAGGCCGGTTGCCATAGGTTCCCCAACTGCCTTGGCGTCCCCAATCTCCGCGGTGGCCGAAATCGGCTGAGTGGGATCCGCCGGACCATTCGCCACGTTCGCGCCGGTAATCGTCCTGGTAATCGCGGGACCGGTCTTCGTAGCGCGGGAAGTTCCCACGGCCTTCGCGTTCGCCTTCGTAGCGGCCGCCTTCGTTCTCCGAGCGGGCTTCGGAGCCTCTAGCCTCGCGGTTACGTCCATAATCCAGGCGATGTCCGCCTCGTTCGCGGTCGAATTCCTGCTCCCGATCGCGGTTTTTGTCCCAATCGTTACGGTCTGCCATGTTGCCTCCTAGCATACAGTTACGGCCAAACGGGGGCCGCTCCAGACACCATGCTAGGCGCGATATCCGCTTCCGGCAAGGGCGCTCGGGACGGCATTGTGAGGCGCCTACCGGGGGCGCAAAATGTGAAACTTCATAGACGGACCGAAATAGCTATTTGACAACAGTGTGGTTTAGGTTCACTCTATATGCATAGAAAGGGGTTTCTCATGAAACCGCTCGGGCTGCTTGCCTTCGCGCTGCTCTCCGCTACTTTGCCGTCTTTCGCCCAACAGGTGATATCCGCCAAATCTGGTCTGCTTTCCTATGTGGAAGGCGCCGTTATGCTCAATGGCGAGCCGGTGGATTTTTCCGGCGTCCACTTCTCAGACATCAAGGAGAACGGGGTCGTCAGCACCGCGGATGGGCGCGCTGAAGTCCTGTTGACGCCTGGGGTTGTGTTGCGGATGGGTGAGAACACCTCGCTGCGCATGATCACCAATCGCCTGGTGGATACGCGCCTGGAACTGCTCACAGGCTCGGCAGTGGTGGAGGCGGACCAGATCTCGAAGGATACAAGCGTCGCCATCGTCTGCAAGGATGCCGTTGTTACGTTGCCCAAAGCAGGCCTCTACCGGTTCGATGCCGAGCCGGCGCAACTCAAGGTATTTAAGGGCGATGCCGACGTGGAGTTAGCCGGCAATACTCAAACGGTTTCTACCGGACACTTGGTTACCTTGGGCGGTCAGACGGCGTCCGTTAACAAATTCGATACCGAAGATACCGACGGCCTGGACCGCTGGAGCCATCGCCGCGGCAGCTATCTGGCAATGGCGAACGCCTCGGCCGCGAATTCGTTGGTCGGTTCGAGCGGCGGCACGGGTGGTTATGGCATTGGGCGGATATGGTTTAGGTGGATATGGTCTGGGCGGATACGGCTTAGGCGCGTATGGCATGTCTGGCTGGGGGATGCAGGGATGCTCTTCCGCGTGGGCGTACAACATGTACTACAACATGATGACGTACATGCCCTGCTACGGAAGTTTGTGGAGTCCGTATGGATATCGCTTCTACAGCCCGTATTCGATCTACCGGTACAACGGTTTCGCGCCGCCGATTTACGGCGGTGGAGCGGGCCGCACTGGAACCTCGGCTTCCGGATCTGCGTCTTTGGCAAGGCCTGTAGCAACTGCGAGCAACCGGTCCAATTCGCCGTCTGCGGCGCTCGGGACTTCGCGCGGGGCGTTCTCTAATAGCGGGAGCGCCGGCCGGGTCGGTGGCGCTACGTCCGCGATCGCAAGCGGCAGTGGTGGCTCCGCCGGTGGTAGTGGCGGCGGTGGATTCTCTGGCGGCGGCTCCTCGGGCGGCGGCCACGCGGGTGGCGCTGGCGGGGGTGGCGGCGGCCACGCGGGCGGCGGCGGCGGACACAGATAGACTTAACTTTGGCCAATCCGGCGGAGCTTGACCCAATTGGCGCGCGGCATACACGCGCCTGAGCGGCTCATCCTGAAATTTGACATCTCTAACTCGCCCGCTTAATGGTGAGTAATCGCGCAAGCCCGATTGCTCACCGCTTCACATGGGCATATAATGGCCGGGCGTACAAGGTTTAGATTTCAATCAAGGATGCTACCTATGAAAAGACGAGTGATTGCTGGCGCCGCAATGTGGCTGTTGGGCGCCACGCTTTTTGCGGCTAACAAGCCCGTGACTGTAGCAGTGAAGGACGGAACAGGAAAGGAGGTCGGAACGGCTAGAATCTCCGATGGGCCGGGTGGCAACGGAGTAAGAATCGCGCTGAATCTCAAGGATCTGCCTCCGGGCGAACACGCCATCCATATCCACGCGGTTGCGAAATGCGAGGGCCCCGCGTTCACTACTGCGGGAGGTCACTTCAACCCGACCAACGCACACCACGGCATTAACAACCCAATGACCCCCAAGCCGCACGCAGGCGACATGCTGAATTTCACGGTGAAACCGGATGGCACTGCCAAGGTCACTGTGGAAGACGCGGGCGTGACGCTAGGCGATGGAAGCAATTCCGTATTCGCCAATGGCGGCACGGCGCTCATGATCCACGCCAAGGCGGACGATCTGATGAGCGATCCCTCGGGGAATGCTGGTGATCGCATCGCCTGCGGAACAATCACCAAGTAAGTCAACTTATTCGGTGCAGACTCCAGAGCGCACGCGACTGCGCTTAAAACCGGTCGCGGACAAATGCGGCCACAAGGGCGTGAGTCGCTTGAGTCGCGTGCGCGTAGCTATCGCGAATCGTACTTAGCGTGTCCTTAATCTGCGCTGGTGAAGGCTGGATGGCGGGGAGGCTTCTGGCAAGGGCAGGAGCAGCGCTTTGACCGGCGTCGCCCGATTGGGCGCCGGCCTGCACAGGATGGACAGCAATCTCCGCCGTATCCTCGCCGTCCTCATCGACCAAGTTCCCTGGGGAACGCAACACCTCATGGAGCGCGTCAAGGCGCCGCGATGCGTTAGAGACCGTAGCCATCAGATTCTTCATCTCATAACTGTTTTCGGAGTTAGCTTCCGCGGATTTGTATTCCTCCGTTTGCGAAAGCAGGGACAGCGCGCAGTCAAACTCGAGGAGCGCATCGGCGAAGCGCTGGATAGAATTCTGCATGCGACACCGAGCATCGAGAGCATCGAATGCCATCGACTCCTCCGCCGATTCCGTGACCGCGAAGGTCTCGATCCGAAGGTGCTCGTACAACACCAATAACTGAGCCAACCTGTCCAAGAGCGGAGACGGGACATTCATACGGCTTTTCCCTCGTCACTAAGTCCAGGGCACGCGACGCGCCAATCGTCAACCTACAGTTTCTTAGTCTATTTCATAGACGGAGCGGGCGGCCTGATGGCTATATACCACCAAAAATGGTGGATAACAACCGATTTTTCTCTGAGCCTTGGGCTGTGCTGGGGCCCGAGCTTCAGTTCTCGGAAGGCCGCTTGGCCGAATCGATCACGAAGTAAGAGGTGGAGACTTTCTCGGATTCCATCCGCAATCCCAGTTGCTCCCGTAGAGCCGTTTCGAGCGCGGGGCCCGCCTCGTTGTCCCAGGTCAATTTGAAGTCGTAAAGCCCTGTGAGCCCGGTGCGGTCCACTCCTGGACCGCGGTCGCCGAATGCGGAAAGCATTCGGACGAACTCGCGCATGGAATACCTACGGGCGATGAACTCGCCGCGGTCGCGTCCCGGCTTGCCCTTGGGGCCGAACGACTCATCGGTGTCCTGGCTCGTCGACGGTTTGAGTTTCGATCCGCCTTTCGCGACTGTCAGGCCAAAGCCAGGCAACAACACAGGCTCGAGATGGAACTTCATCTGGAAGCGCTCGATCAGCAACGCTTGCAACATTTGGAGAAGCTGTTTCTCGGTGGTTTTAGTCGGAATTTCCGCTTTCGCCTCGAGGTTGAATCGCTCATCCCCGCGCTGCATCCAGTCGGGTCCGGTCTTGAGCATCTGCATGGTGATATCCCAAGCGATACCCACCATGTGGCTGAGACGTCCATCAGTAATGATGCAGCGGCCGAGCGGCGGCGCCGAAGCCTCCTCGCCAGGCGTGTAAACCGAATCGATGCCATGACAGGCGCCCCGAACGCCGCCAAATCCGTCTTTTGCGGGTTTGATCGATGCGACCTCGAACGTCAATGGCGCAGCGGTTTGCGGCGTTTGCGCCCGCATGCGTTCCGGCGTCGCGCAAGAGAAGAAGACAAGCGCAATGCCGATTGCGATCCATGACTTCATGGTTTACCCCTCTCGTATTAAGACGGCATGTAGAGCTGCTTTGTGACTTATTTCGACCGCACGGCAACCACTTCGATCTCCACCAGACCCCATGGCGCCACCAGCGCCGCCACCTGGACCGTGGCGCGAGTGGGTTTATTGGGTTGCTGCTGCGTGCCGAAGAATTGGTCGTATGCCTGGTTCATGCCGTCGAAGTCGAGTTTGCCGGCGGCCGGATCGGCAGCCATGAAAACATGCATCTGGACAACATTACCCATGGTGAGGCCCTGCTCCTTCAGGATGCCCTGGATTTTGGTCAATACGTTCAGGGTTTGCGTCTTGGTGTCGCCGTAGATAGCGGGCGTGCCTTTGACGGCATCGGCCGGGGTCGCGGGCGCCGCCATTTGTCCAGCCACGTAGAGAGTGTCACCGGCCCAGATAGCAGAGGAGAAGCGGCTATCCGGCGGAGTGTTCCGCTTTACGGTAACGCCCTTTTGGGCGCTCAACGCTCCAGTGGCGGCGAGGGCCAGAATCACGCCGGCGAGCATGCGTAGCAGGTTCGATTGCATTCGAGATCTCCTTTTAGCCAGCCTCGGCTGGCAGACTATATGGTAATAGCGCCGAAGGCTCAATTTGGCGGGTCCTGTCCAATTTGGACGCTTCCCTACGGCCGAACGTCGGCCCTCGGGAGCGTCTGACTCACGCCGGGCCTCATTTACTTTCGGCAGGAACGGGTCGTTGTCCAAATTCAGGCCAATTTGCCAAGCCAATTGCGGCTACATTCTTCATGAGGCAGCATGAGGAATTCGCGCCTATTAGCCGCCGCCGTTTTACCGCTGGCGCTTGCGTCCGCCGGATCGCAGGATAGCTCCAAGGCCTACGTCCCGCCGGTCATGCGCGAAGCGGGAACCGCCGGGACGGCGATCTTCACTCTGCCCCTTCCGCCCAAGATAGTAGACGGGCCGCCGCCTTTTCTGCGCCATACCCCGACGGAGTTACCACCGGAATTTGTGCGAGATAGCGTCATCTACCTGGGAAGCCGCCTCGATCAGTGGCGGCAGCCGGACGCCGCCGAGTTTCTGGGCATGCCCCGCGGGCAACGGCCCTCGGTGGACGACCGAGGCAAGTCCAACGGGGTGATCTGCGCCTATTCCGATCCCCTCCAGCATTACCGGGAGTTCGAGCTCGATTTCGATGGCGAATCCGGTAAGCTCCGCACGGTCTTTGTTTATCCCCAGAAAATGAGCTGGCGAGAATGCCAGCGCGCCTACGGAGCGAGTGTTTCCGCGGCTCACCCGGGCAGCGGCCGCACCTTTTACTCCTACCGGAACCGCCGCTTGGACGTGTTAGTAGATGCCGCTGGAAACGTAATCAGTCTCGGGATTTACTGAAACCGGGCCGCCGGCCTGTGCGTTTATCTCAACAGTGTTTCCGCCTGGAAAAATTAGGCGTATAGTATTACCTAGGAGTTCGTGCAGCATGAATCGTCCATTGGCCCGGCATCCCCTGGCGCGTATATTGGCGGCGGCGGTTGCGTTGAACCTCACTGGGTTCTGCGCGTTCGCAGGCGACGACCCCAAAAACCCCAAGAAGGATCCCGATGCGATCGGCAATCGCGACGTAGGCAGCGGGATTAACTTTTACTCGCTCGAAAAAGAGATCGCGCTTGGCAAGCAGCTCGCGCAGGAAGTGGAGCGGCAGGCCAAAATAATAGACGATCCGGTGATCGCGGAGTACGTCAACCGCGTCGGACAGAACATCGTACGCAACTCGGACGCGAAAGTGCCGTTTACGATCAAGGTGCTGGATACGGAAGAAGTGAACGCGTTTGCTCTTCCCGGCGGTTTCTTTTTCGTGAACTCGGGGCTGATTCTTAAGGCCGATACCGAAGCGGAACTGGCGGGCGTTATGGCCCACGAAATCGCTCACGTGGCATGCCGGCACGGAACGAAGCAGGCGACGCGCGGCGATCTGATGCAGATCGGAGCTATCGCGGCCTCCATCGCCCTGGGCGGCTGGACCGGTTATGCGATCCGGCAGGGCATGGGTCTGGCGATCCCGATGGGCATGCTGCAGTTCTCGCAGGAGTTCGAACGCCAGGCGGATTACTACGGCTTGCAATATATGTACAAGGCGGGATACGATCCGACGGCGTTCGTGGACTTTTTCGAAAAGGTTCAGACGCTCGAAAAGAAGAAGCCGGGATCGATCTCTAAGGTCTTCTCCACACATCCCATGACGGATGCGCGCATCAAGAAAGCCCAGGACGAGATTCAGACGATCCTCAAACCGAAGCCGGAATACGTGGTGACCACGTCGGAATTCAACGATGTCAAGGCTCGCCTGGCCATGATGCACAATCACCGCCTGGTCGATAAGAATCAGGATCCGAGCCGCCCGACGCTACGCCGCAACACGGGCAACGGAACGGGGCCGGTGGATTCGACGAGCCCGAGTGGGACTTCGACGAGCGATGACGACCGCCCCACGCTGAAACGCCGCGATAGCGGCAGTGGAAGCGGTAATGGGAACGGCAACGGCAACAATCAGTAAATAGTAAATCAATTCGACAAAAAGGGCAGGCCTTTTGGCCTGCCCTTTTTGTCGATCTGCCCCTCGGCTCCCACCGCTGGCACCCGCCCAAACGGCGCCCGTCGTGCATCTTCCCGCCTCGTGCATTCAGGCGTCGCGTTATCTCCTTGCGCCGGGTCGTTTTCGGCGGTTCGCCCTGCCTTGCTCCGTGCCATTCCGTCACACCGCTGTGGCCGCGGAGCGTCAGAGCGACCTTCGGAGACCGGCCGTAACGCCTGCTATAATCGACACTTAAACCACCAAACGAGTATCGCCTTCAAATCGACACAATGAAGTGGATCTGCGTACTTTTTCTTATCGCGGCGGCATGTTTCGCCTCGGATTTCACTAACGGACAAGCGGCGCGTTTGGTCATTGGCCAGACCAGTTTTACGGCTGCCGATCCGAACTCGAGCAATACGATCATTGGCGGAGCCAGCGGCGTGGCCTATGCGGCTGACACGCTGTTCATCGCGGACGATAACCGTATCGGCGCCGTACCCGACAACAACCGCGTGTTGATCCTGCCCAGTCTTTCGGGGATGCTTCCCAGCCCTACCGCGTCATTGGCCTACAACTCGCTATGCCCCATTTGCGTTGGCACGGCTTCCGTCGTCCTCGGGCAGCCCGATTTCAACACCACTACCACCAACTTAACCACTACGCAGAACAATATACGCCTGCCCACGGCGGTGGCATCCGATGGCGTGCGTTTAGTGGTGGCGGACACCAACCACAACCGCATCATGATCTGGAACCACATTCCCACGACGAATAACGCCAACGCAGACGTGGTCGTGGGACAGCCCAACTTCAACACCGGAACAGTGCCCACTAACGGAACGCCCAGCGCTACAACGATGAACGGTCCGCAGGGCGTATGGATCCAAAACGGCAAGCTGTATGTGGCCGATACTCAGAACAATCGCATCCTGATTTACAACAAGATCCCCACCACAAACGGCGCGGCGGCAGACGTGGTGCTGGGCCAGCCCAATTTCACCACCTTCGTGCAAGTGAATATCGCCGAGCAGAACACTAACGCCACCGCGCAGAATATGCTGAATCCGGTGAGTGTGACGTCGGACGGCACGAGGCTTTTCGTCACAGATCTGGGATATAACCGCATCCTGATCTGGAACTCGATTCCTACCACGAACGATGCGGCAGCCGATGTGGAGATTGGCCAGCCCGACATGAACAGCGGCGTTCCGAATAACGCGTTTACGACCACCTCGCCCGCTTCGCTTGCCAACGCCACTACTACAACGATTGAAACCCCGGTACTCTGCACGGTCTCGAACGGAACCGACACCAACGGCAACCCGACCTATCCGAGCGTTTGCAATTTCACCCTGAATTTCCCGCGGTTTGCGCTATCCGATGGGACGCGATTGTTTGTGGCCGATGGCGGCAACGACCGCGTACTGGAATACGAAACGATACCCACGCAAAACGCCGCCGGCGCCGATATCATTCTCGGCCAGATTGGCGGCAGCGTGGATCAGGCGACGGACGCGGCCGATTCGATGAACACTCCCACCGCGCTCGCCTTCGATGGAACCAATCTTTACGTGGCCGATCCTTATAATCGGCGCATTACGGTATACACGATGGCGCCGAACATACTGCCATATCAGGCGGTGGTCAACACGGCGAACCCCAACATCTACGCTACCGGAACCGTGACCATTGGCGGAACCATTAACAACGGCGACATCGTAACCATCACAATCGTTGCAAAACAGTACGCGTACACGGTCAAGGCGACCGATACCATCGATACGGTGATCGCGGCGTTGGTGGCGGAGATCAACGCGGGCAGCGGCGACCCGAACGTACTGGCCATCGAGGACGATGCGGATTCTCAGGTGAAGCTGCAGGCGCTGCTTCCGGGACCGCAAGGCGACAACGTCACTTACTCGGCGACGGTGTCGACCAACGCGCTGATTACAGCGACGGCCGCCGATGCGCAATTGGATGGCGGAGGCAATGCGGCCTCGGCGGCGCCGGGGACGATTGTCAGCGTCATCGGTACGAACCTTTCGAGCCAAACCATCTCGGCCGATCTCACGCAGCCGAAGCTGCCCACAACGCTAGGCGGAGTGCAGGTCTTCTTCAACGGCGTGGCCGCCCCTCTGACTTTCGTTTCGCCGAACCAAATCAATGCGCAGATTCCGTGGGAATTCACCAACACGACGAGCATCAATGCATATGTGGTGTCGCAAATGAACGGCGGCGTGACGTTCACTTCACCAGTGGCTGTAACCATGGTCTCCGCCAATCCGGGCGTATATGGACAGCCCGGCACATCCAATCCAGAACTCGGCGTGGCGACCCACTATTCGAGTTATGCGACGGCGATTGTCTCGGTGGATGGATCGATTAACGCAGGCGACGTGGCCACGGTCACGGTGCGCGAACGCAATTATAACTACACGGTCCAAAGTACGGACACGCTGGATACGGTGCGTGACGCACTGGTAGCGCAACTTCAACAGGACATTGAAGTCACCGCGACGCCCGCCGGCGTTTTCGACCGCATCATCATAACGGCGCTGATTGCGGGTCCGGAGGGCGAGGGGATTCCCATCAGCCGCAACCGCTAGTGCCGGCGCCGACATCACGATGACGGCATTCGACAGCGCCACCTGTTGCTCGAATATCGCGGGCGCGATGATCACGGCGGACAATCCGGCAAAGGCCGGCGAACTGATCGTGGTTTATACCACCGGCATGGGCTTACCGGTGCTCAATAGCGGCAATCAGCCTTACATTGTCACCGGCCAGCAGTACCCCGTGGGCGCGCCAATTACCCAACCGCAGCAGTTCGCCAATGCGCTTGCGGGGGGCAGCACGGCGGACGTGATTCAGGCGACGCTAATGCCGGGTTCGGTGGGCTTATTCGAAGTTGTGCTGCACCTGAGCCCGGGTCTAACGTCGAACTCGCTTACTTCTCTTACGGTGGCGCAGGGAGCGTTCGTCAGCAATCCAGTGTCTATCGCCGTCGTTTCCCAGTAGAGCGTCGCAGTAACTTCCCGCAAAAGCGCGTGGAGGCGTGTTACCGTAGGCCGGAACGCGCATGCAATGGATCGACCGTTGGAAGCCCGAACTCAACGCCGCGCTTTGCGCGCGCTTGATCGGATTAATCTACTTCATCGCATTCACGTCTTGGGGCGTGCAGGCGGCGGGGCTGATCGGCTCGCACGGCATCCTGCCGGCCGCGCAATTTTTCCCGGCGGCGTTCGAGCAATACGGAAAGCTCGCGCGTATTGGTATGCGCCCTCGCTCTTCTGGCTCAACTCGAGCGACGCGGCCCTAACGGCTGGCTGGATTGCCGGGGCCGTGTTCGCGCTGGCCGCAATGTTCGCTCCGTGGAAATGGGCGATGCGTATGGCGTTGTTGTGGTGCCTGGTTCTTTGGCTCTCGCTCTGCTCCGCGGGCCAGGATTTTCTTTCGTTCCAATGGGACATTCTGCTGAGCGAGGCGGGTTTCCTGGCGCTATTCGCCGATGATACGCCGGTGCGCATCTGGCTCTTCCGCTGGCTGGCATTCCGCCTGATGTTCTATAGCGGCGTAGTGAAGTTGGCGAGCGGCGATCCGAACTGGAGAAATCTAACCGCGCTACACTACCACTACGAGACGCAGCCGTTGCCGACGCCGCTCGCCTGGTACATGGCGCAATTGCCCATGTGGTTTCAGAAGGCTTTCGACGGCTTTTACCTTCGTGGCCGAACTAGTCGCGCCGTTCCTGTTTTTCGGGCCGCGGAAGGCGCGCCACGCCGGCGCGTGGATAGTCCTCGGGCTGCAGGCGCTGATTATCGCCACGGGTAACTACACTTACTTCAACTTACTCGCCATTATTCTCACGCTGTTCTCTGTTTATCGAGCCGAGCAAGCAGCCGCGCGGGCGCGGTCATCGGGCTGTGAGCGCATTGGTCGCCGGCTTCATTGGCTTTCGTCAGCGCCTGTCTGACGCTGCAGCTATTTTCGATCGCGACGCCCGGGACGCGGACGATTCTGCGACTGGCGGAACCGCTGCGCATCGTGAACTCCTATGGCTCTGTTCGCGGTGATGACCACGGAGCGGCAGGAGATTGTCGTCGAAGGCTCGAACGACGGCGAGACGTGGCTGGCCTACGAGTTTCCTTACAAGCCCGGCGATTTACGGCGTGCGCCGCCGCTTAGTGGCGCCGCACCAGCCGCGGCTGGATTGGCAGATGTGGTTCGCCGCGCTGAGCAACTACCGGCAGAACCGCTGGTTCGTAGGCTTCATGCTGCGCGTGATGCAGGGGGAGCCGGCAGTGCTGCGGCTGCTGAGTTACAACCCATTCCCCAAGGCGCCGCCAAAATACATCCGCGCGCAGCTGTATTCTATACCACTTCACTCACTTCGGGCAAACGGGGTGGTGGACGCGGGAAGATCGCGGGTTGTATTTTCCGGCGGTAGGTTTGAAGTGAGCGAAGGCGCAGTTACTTCGCTACGCTACGGATGGTCTGGAGTTCGATCGACCATGTGCCGGGAGTTTCGGCTCTCTTCGCCGCGCGCGCGCCGGTGTTCACGTCTGATAACATCTGACTCAGTCCATCGGCGGGCGCGCCGCCGCGGGTTCCGGCTTTGGTTCGCACGCCTTCGGCAGTGAAGACAGAAGGGTCGATCGCGTCCTGCGTTGTCAGCAGAAAGTAACTATCCACGCCGAAAGGCGGCGCGATAGAGAAGTTAGCGCCCGGCAACTGCGATTACCGGCTCGAACTTAGGCTGCTCATTCACCATCGTATAAGGTTGCAGATTTCCTTCGTTGCCCCGGCCCGCTCGGGATAGAGCAGCGTGCACTCTCCGAAACTATCGATCGTGAAGACGTAGACCCAGCGGCGGGCGAGGCTCTTCGCGCTCTTTAGCTCCGCTTCGTCCGCTTTGAGATAGAGCTTGTAGTTTTCTCCATCGCGCACGTCTCCGGCGGTGTGGAACTCGCCGCTATCGGCGTTGCGTAGCGCCAGACGATACAGGAAAGGATCCCTGCGAAGGAGGCGATTCGAGCGTGAGCCAACCGCGAATGCGCGCGAGCGCGCGCGCCTTTTCCTTCAATTTCGCAGACGCGTCTGCCGAATTGGCGATCCAATCGCTGCGTAGCGGCAAGGGCAACCGGCTCCCCATCTGGTGCACAGCTCTCTTCGGTGGAATCGGGCAACAGCCACGCGTATTCCACGGTATCGCCAGTCGAACGGCCGCACAGCCAATAGTGCGCATCGGCGCGCTGTTTCACTATCTCCACGCTTGCGGCCGGATGAAAGCCGCGATCATTTCGGGCGTGGGCGGCGCGATCAACAGGAGACGCGCATGAGCGGGCAGCAGCGCCTTCACGGCGCCGGCTGCCGGAGCCGCGCCGAGATCGGCGGGTTTTCCCTGTGCGGGATTGGTTTCGAGAATCCAAGAAGCGCCGTTCCAGCTCATGATGCTCGTAGGTTGGCCCACAGTAGGGTCGGCGAGCCATTCGATGGTTGAATCCGCTCGCAACTTCGCCATCTCCGCCACCGTCGTGCGAACCGTTTCCGCTGGGGCTGCGGGCGGGAGAAACACTTTCAGATTGGCCTTGGAAGGAGTCACCCAACGTTCGACGGAAAACAGATCGCCGCGCCTTCACCGCCCCTTGGCCGACGATCTGCGCGGTCGAAGAGCCGAGCTCACTCGCCGCGGTGATCTTGAGCTCCACTGGCGGTTTGGCTTCGCTCTTCAAGACGCAATCGGGATAGAGCCCGAGTTCCTTTCCGCCGCGCAGGCGAATGTCTTTGCCGTTGACCGATTCCACCAAAAGCCGCAGCCCGGCGGAGGCGTTCACGGGTTGCCCGAACAGGTCCTCCGCTGTCCGGCCCACGCCACCCATCACCGGCTGCTGCGGAGCGCCGGACGAGTGTAACTGAGCGGCGACCCGCTGAAAGACGCGATCCATTGGCTCGCCTTCGTATTTGAGCGCATGCGCCAGAGCCCACGTGAAAGCTCCGTGCGGACCATCCTCGGTATCGATTTCGCGTGCCTCCTCGCTCGATTGTGCGGCAGCCAAGGTGAGGACGCCGTCCTTTTCGGGATCGATGGGCTGCTTCGTTGCGGAGTCGATTTCGGCAGAATCGTTCGCCACCGGCTCGTGCGGCGCATTAGCAGCCGCTTCCGCCGCGGCGCCCGCTGCTGCTGCGCGCCTTGCCGGAAGCGTTCCAGGCCCCGCGCGAGAGCGAACCGCTATGGCAGCTATCGGCAATGAATGTAACCTTGACGCCCTTGCGCGCGGCCTGCCAGAGGATGCGCGAAATCTCCTTATCGCGCACGTCCGGCACGTCGCGCCAGTTGTCGGCGGGCACGATGGTCTGATCCTCGCCGCCTTGCTCGGCGCTGGCCAGATTGCGAATGTGGTTGCCGTGGCCGGAGTAATAGAAGATGCGCACGTCACCCGGCTTGGCGTCGTCGATCAGGTTCTTACGGAGCGCGCCGAGAATTGCGGCGGCGGTGGCTTCCTGGTTTTGTAGGATCACGAAATCGGTAACGCCGAGATCGCTAAGTGCGCTTTTCATCAACGCTATGTCATTGATGGCGCCATCCAGGTTATCGAAGCGCCAGTAAGTAGCGTCACCTTCGACTTTAGGCCGTTGGATCGCGGTGGAGACCGGTAGCCGTTCGAGGCGCGCGCGTTCTGAGCTATCCGGATTGTAATCGTCGATTCCAACCAGAATCGCGCGGCGTGACTGTGCGCCCGAGGTGATGGGGATTAAAAGAAAAACAGCGAACCAATAGTGTTTGCCCAGGCCCGTCATGCAACCGAACTGCCGACGATGATACCATGACCTCTGAGCCACGGAGGTTTCAAATGAAATTCGATCGCCGCGACTTGCTACTTACAGGTCCAGCCGCACTGTTTGGTTTCCAGATAGCCGAGGCGCTCCGCGCACAGGGGCAAAGCGCCGCGCCAATTGATTCAAAGGTCATTGACTTCTGGGTACACGGAATGGGCGTGCCGTCCAACACCGTGGTCGGCGGCGCGCGTACCAGAGGGCGGCAGGCTAATGGTCCCTCGGTGAGCGATTACGGCCGCGAGCCGCTCTTCCTGCATCACGATGCCAAGGAGAACGCGCTGCTCACCCCCGATCAGATCACTCCGGATAAGCTGGTGGCTACGGGAACGACTAACGTTACCTTCCAGTTAGTGCGCATGCGGCTGAACGACGCGGATAACACGAAGTTCAAGGATTACTCATCGGGCGGCATTTACGTAGACTTGGCGCAAACTACGACTACGGCCTCAACCGGTGTCATGCCAGAGATCGAAACCCTGGCATCGTCGGTTTTCAGCGCTATTTTTCCACAAAGCGGGAAGGGTGGCAGCGGGAGCTCAACGGGCAAGAAGAGCGGCAAGGGCAATAACTTTTTCCGAGCCCCCAGTCTCCGTCATCCGGAGCTGCCGCGACCGCTGTCCCTTTGCAGCAGGCTAAGCAGGCGACGTCGATCTCGCTGCCGAACGGCGCCGGCCGCACGTCTTTCGCATGTTTCGCCAAGGATCGCAAGAAGACGCTGTTCGGCAAATTCATCGACGTTTCGGCGAACTGGCGGCCTCGCCGATGCTCTCGTATCTGCCCATGCTTTCGCTGCCGGCCGTAGGCGCCTCGACGTTGAACGCGGTGCGGTCGCTGGTGGCGAATCTGCAGGCTCACGGCGAGAACCAGCAGTGGATCATGATGAGCACGCCGACCGACGTCGCCACCACTCAGGCGGCCGCGCAGAGCTCGCCGGACGCGCTGAGACTGCCTCCGGGTAACTACGTGCTGATTCCTAAAGAGCAATCGGATGCGATCAAAACGCAGCTTGATAAACTGAAGGTCCTGGATGGGTTTCTGGTGCCGAAAGAGGCAAAGCGCTGGATGTGTACGACGCTTATCCATCGGCAGCGCCGGGCGTCAGCTACATCACTCTTTCGGTGGGCGTCCAGGCTCAGGCGGCGAAGGCCAAGGGGTAACGTGTCGAGCATGAGGGTAGCGGTCGGCAATCGCTTTGCTGGCGGCGTTTTCAGCCGCCGCTTTTGGGCAAGGATTCACAGGAAAATTCGGAACCAAGACGACGATTGTTTTGGAACGCCGCCTGCCTGCGGCTGTGAAACTGCCGGGTGACTCATTCAGCGTGAAGGCCGCAGCGGAGCGCCCCAGCCGACTGGTGCCAGAAGCTCGCTGCGGACAAGTTGCAATCGACGGTGGAGACTGAGCTGGTCCGCTATAACACGGCCCTTCAGTTGAATCCCGAAAAGCCCGACACCTTGATATCGGTGCGTGTGCTCGACTGCAATGCCGACGCCACGTCAAGAATACACCACGGTGATCGCCGGAAAAAATAAAGGCCAGCAGCAACCGAGCGGCGTGAAGGTCACTGGCGACCTGGCCGTGTCTATCAAGCCCGAACGCGCGGTGGAGGGTTCATCGACGCCGAGTCGCTCGACGTGAAGTACAACCAGGAATTCAACAATGTCGCCGCGGCCATCACGGAGACGAAAAAGATCATTAGCAAGATTCCGCACCCCGGCCGGAAGCGGCAGGATGAGGAAGATGCCGAGGAGCCGCACACCAAAGAAGACGTGGTCGAGATACTGGTCAACCGCATGACCGACCGCGTGGCCGCGCGGCTGGTGAATACCAATGAGCGCGTGGAGGTCTATCTGGCGCGGGGCTCGCCGTTCGAGGATGCAAATCACTACGCCGAGGCCGGGCAGTGGACGAAAGTACGTGGAGGCGCTCGAAACCATGACGCCGCTTGCCAACGCGGAAGACGACGCCTATCGGCTGTATAACATTGGCGTGGGGAATGAGGCGCTGGGCTATAAAGCTGAAACGCCGTCGTCGGCGCAAGCGTTACTTCGAAAAGGCTGTGATCCATTACCGCAAGGCGGGCGAAGCCAACCCGCACGAGACAGTATTTCATCGATCCGGTAAATCGCATCGAGATCGCGCTGGAACATTATAAGAAGCTGGCGGCGCCGGACAAGAAAGCGGCCGCGCCCGCGGCCGCGAAGAAGAAGGGGACCGGCAAATGAACCTGTGCCGCCGGTTGTCGCGGCATCTGTTAACAGGCGCCGTGGCGGCGGGACTTGCGTGCGCGCCTCTGGCCGGGCAAGAAGGCTGCGCGGTATCGAAAGACCTGGTTGTGCGCGCGCTGGAATTGGTTTCGGCGACGCCGGCGCGCGACGACTTATCCAACGGCATTCTGCTGCTCAAGCAGGCTGAGGAGGCGTGCGACGAAAACGGCGACGCGTGGTATTACCGCTCGCTGTTCGAGCGCAAACTGGGGCGGGGAAACCCGCAATATTCGTTGGGCAAGGCGCGCGAGCGCAACAGCGCAGCGCTGAAGAGCGAGGATGATCCGTTCTACCTGGCGACGCCCGCGACGCGCGGTGTTCATATTGCGCCGCAGGGAGCGCGCCCCGAGGCGCGTCCCGCCGGGCCCGCGCAGAAATGGGCGCTGGTGGTGGGGATCGCAACCTTCAGCGATGCGCGCCTGAATCTGAAGTTCACGGATAAGGATGCGACGTCCATGGCGGCGCTGTTGAAGGATCCGGTTTATGGGAAGTTTCGCGCCCGATCACGTGAAGCTGATTGCGGATGCGGAGGCGACCACGGTCAATGTACGCGCGGGGTTAAACTGGCTGGCGCGGCAAGCTGCGGAAAACGATCTGGCGGTGATCTACATCGCGACGCACGGCACGTCGCGCGACCAGGACACGGCCGGCGCGAATTACATGGTGACCTTCGACACGGACGTGAAATCGCAGGACGGACTTTATTCGACGGCCATTCCGCTGGTGGAGATTTCAAACATGGTGCGGACTCGGCTGCGGCGCTGAAAGCCGTGGTGATTCTCGATACCTGCCACAGCCAGGGCGCGCTGAGTCAGACGGTGACGGTTCCGGCATCGATATCGCCGCAGATGGTGGATCATATCCGCGAAGGTACGGGACGGGTTATGATGGGAGCGAGCCAGGCGGAAGAGAGCTCGTATGAGAGTCCGAAGTATGGGCATGGGTTGTTCACTTACTATCTGCTGCAGGGCATGAAGGAGCGGAAAGATGCGCCGATTGACAAGATATTCGAGTATGTCAAGGCGCACGTAGAACAGGATGCCGCGGCCAACGGCTGGAAACAGCATCCGTTCTTCAGCGCCAGCGATGCGGCGGCGCCGCTAGTGTTGGGGTTTTAGGCCTGGGGCCTAATCTACTCCACGCCCAGCGCCGCCGCTGTTTCGGATAGTTCCTTCCAGTTGCCATCCTCCACTGGAATCCCATGAAGCCGGCGGTCCGCTTCCGTGCGCCACTCCGGATCGCCCGCTACCAGCACTTCGTTATATCCCGATGCGGCCGGCGTCGCCTTGATCATTCCCACCAGTTTCTTCAGCCGAGCCGTGAACTCCTCCACCGGCATGAAGCGCGCGATGTCGATAGCGAGAAATGTCTGGCTGGTGCGCGAAGGCTTACCGCCGATGCGAATGCCCCCGACTTCGTTCGCCATCGCCGACCCCGCCAGCACCGCGCACAGAATCTCCACCATCATTCCCAGGCCGCTGCCTTTGTATCCGCCCAACGGCATCAGCATGCCCTTCACCGCCGCAGCTGCGCTGGTGGTGGGGACGCCGTTGGAATCGAGCGCCCATCCTACCGGAATCTCCTCGCGCCCGTTCAGAACTTCTTTGAAGATACGATTCGCCGCAACCGTGGTGGTCGCCATATCCAGCAGCCATGGCCCCGGCGCAGCCATGCAGATCGGATTCGTCCCAATTCGGCCCTGCTTGCCCTGCCACGGCGGCACCAACGGCGACGCGTTGCAGAACACTATGCCGATCATGCCGTGGTCGCGGATCTTCTGCGCCCACCATGCCGCCGCGCCGAAGTGGTTCGAATCGCGCGCTACTACCATCCCGATGCCGATGCTTTTCGCGATCCGCACAGCGTGGCCGCAGCACTGCTCGGAGATCCATTGGCCAACGCCGTTCTGCCCGTCGAACAGCAGGCACGCGCCCGATTCCGATAGCACCGCGCCGTCCGCGTTGGCGTCGATCTCGCCGTTGCGGATCTTGTCCACGTAGCGCGGAACCAGCAGGATGCCGTGCGAATCGACCCCGCGCAAGTTTGAGCCGACCAGCGACGAAGCCGTAATCGACGCTTTATGCGCCGGGACGCCGGCTGCCGTCAAAATCGCTTCCACAAATCGCGTGAGGTCATTTACAGGGATCAGAGGCATGAAGCTTTAGGGTATCGCGCTGGCCTATAATCTTGCCATGTATCGAAATCGCTTCGCTCTCGCTCTGGTGCTTTCGGCGGCTGCGCGCGCCACGGTCCCCACTATCGATGAATCGCTCTCCATGAAATCGGTCGCGGGCGCGCAGATCTCGCCCGACGGCCGTTATGTGGCCTACTCCGTCCAACAGACCAATTGGGATGAGAACGATTTCGTCTCGCAGATCTGGATCGCAGTGACCGCCACCGGCGAGCGATACCAGCTGACCAGCGGGAAGAAATCCGTCGACGGGCCCGCAGTGGTCGCCCGATTCGCGCCGCCTTGCGTTCACCTCCGATCGCGATGGCAAACGGCAGATTTATTTGATCTCGCCCGCGGGCGGCGAAGCCGTCGCAGCTTACAGCGGAGGACAACGGCGTCGGCGCGCATCGCCTGGTCGCCCGACGGCAGCGTCCATCGCGTTCACTTCCACGCGGGCCCGATGCCGAAAGCCAAGAAAGATCGCAAGGAGAAATACGGCGAGTTCGACATCATCGGCGGCGATTACGCCATGAACCATTTGTGGCGGGTGAAAGTTCCCGCCGGAGATGCCGTCCGACATAAGAAGCTTGCCGAAAGCCGAAGCCGCTGACCAAAGGCGACCAGTTCAACGTGTCGGGCTTTGCGTGGTCGCCCGATGGCAAGCGGATCGCGTTCAGCGCCAGCCGCGATCCCGACCTCGGATCGCAGGACACGCGAGCAGATCTATGTTCTCGATCTGGCCGATCTGCACGTCCGGAAAGCTGATCGATGCGGGCGGCCCGAACAGCAATCCGAAATGGTCGCCGGACGGGCAAGCAGATCGCCTATGTGACCGCTAACGGCCAGCAGTTTTTCTTTTACGCCAACCGCTATATCGCGGCGATCCCCGTCGAGGGCGGGACGCCGCGGGTGCTCACCGACGCGATTTCGACGAAGACCCCAACCTGATCGATTGGGGGCCTGACGGCATTTATTTCACGCGCCCTGCAAAAGACCAACGCTCACATTTTCCGCATGGATCCCGGCGACGCAAGCGATGCATCGCATCAGCGGGCCCGACGCCTTCCACGCCGCGGGCGCTCGTTCACCAAGGACCATCGCACGCTGGCCGGAGTCGGCGCGCACGCCGAATCATTTCGCCGAGGTGCTGGTCTCGTCCACCGCGCGATTTCGCGCCGCAAGCTACCTCACCGATATGGCGGCGCAGTATAAGGATTTCAAGCTCGCCACGCGCGAAGTGGTTCAATGGAAATCGACCGACGGCGCGACGATCGAGGGCATCCTGATCAAGCCCGCCGGATTACGATCCCGCGCGCAAATATCCGCTGTTGGTGGTGATTCACGGCGGCCCGACCGGCGTGGATACGCCGGTGCTCGACGCGCCGACCGCTACTATCCCGTGGAACGTTCGCCGCCAAGGGCGCGCTGATTCTGAAGCCCAACTACCGCGGCTCGGCGGGCTACGGCGCGAAGTTCCGCGCGCTGAACGTGCGCAACCTGGGCGTCGGCGACTACGCGGACGTGATTTCCGGCGTCGATTATCTGATCGCGAAGGGCATCGTGGACAAGGACCGCGTGGCATCGATGGGATGGAGCGAGGGCGGCTATATCTCGGCCTTCATCACCTGCTATAGCGACCGCTTCAAGGCGGTCTCGGTGGGCGCGGGCATTTCCGACTGGGTGACCTATTACGTGAACACCGACATTCATCCGTTCACGCGCCAGTATCTGAAAGCCACGCCGTGGGACGATCCGGAGATTTACCGCAAGACTTCGCCGATCACCTATGTGAACCGCGCCAAGACGCCGACGCTGATCCAGCAAGGCGATCAGGATAAGCGCGTCCCGCCTCCCGAATTCCTATGAGCTGTATCAGGCGCTGAAAGATCGCGGCGTGCCCGTGAAACTGATCTTCTATAAAGGATTCGGGCATCCGATCAACAAGCCGAAACAGCAGCGCGCGGTGATGGAGCACAACTACGAATGGTTCAGCAAGTACATCTGGGGCGAAGATACGGCGGTTATCGGTGGAGGAGATCAATAAATGCGCAGCGTATTAGTTATCGCCATAACCGCGGCCGCCTTGACCGCGGCGCCGATCGACAAGAAAGACGTCGAGTACGGCCGCCCCGGCGGCCATGCGCTGCTGCTCGACCTGCACATTCCCGATGGCCCGGGCCCGTTTCCCGCCGCTATTCTCGTCCATGGCGGAGGATTCGACGGAGGCAGCAAGAGCACGAACTGCCGCCCGCTCTTCGAGCCGTTAGCCAACGCCAGACTTCGCCTGGTTCAGCATCGATTACCGCATGGCGCCCGAGTTCCGTTTCCCGCGAGGCCAAGGACGACATCGCGAGCGCCATCCGCTGGCTCAAAGCCAACGCCAGGGAGTATCGCGTCGATGTCTCGAAGATCGCGATCATTGGCGAAAGCGCCGGCGGCTTTTTGGTCAACTACGCAGGGACGCACGAAACGCCGGAAACGAAAGTGGCCGCCGTGGTCGATTTCTACGGCCCGGTGGATTACGCCAAGCTCGCGCTCGAGCGGCGCGACCATCCGGAGCGCTTCAATATGAAGAGCATCGGCGCGCACTTTGCCAATGGCGGCAGCAGCCGCTTCTTCGGCGCCGAACAACTCGACGAAGCCGGGCTCGCTAAGTTGCATGACGTCTCACCGCTCTTCGCGGTCCACAAGGGCATGCCGCCGTTCCTGTGCATTCATGGAACTAAGGACGATCAGGTGTCCTACGACCAATCGCCCGCCTTTTGCGACGCGATGCACAAAGCGGGCGTCGCCTGCGAGTTAATCACTATCGAAGGCGGAGGCCACGGCATGAGCAGCTGGAAGGCGCCGGAGATGCAGCACTGGAAGGGCGAGATGATCGCGTGGCTGGAGAAGACGTTGAAGGTGCAGCCAAAGGCGCGTCGCGCCCAATCGGCAATGAATGGCAAATCTACGCCGAATCACCCTTGACGCCACCATTTGCTCTATAGTACTCTTATAGCGATCTCGCGCGCTGGGCGCAAGTGGTGGAGCCGAAGGTCCCCACATTGCCGGAAACCTCGCCGTTAGGGTCGCGCTTGTGGCGCATGGCCGCGGGACGGCGCGAAATGCTGAAAGCTGGCGCTGCAGCAAAGGGGGGGCCCGCTCGACGGAAGACGAAGTCAAATGGGCGGACGCCATCTCCGGCCAAAGTGCGCAATCCCCACAAGTGCCGATCGCCATACGGCATGAACGCCGCCCGTGATGCCCGGTATCACTTTCAGGCACTGGCGCCCTGACCGACCTTATGACTGGAACGACCGTCGCGTACTCACTCTCATCGCGCTTGCCGTGGAAGTGGCATGCGGATTACGATTCCCGCGCAACGGCGCTGCACAGGCCATTCGTATCCCTTCGGCCGGCTCGCCTCTCCCGGCATAATTCGACAGACCGGGACGGACTGTCGATTCGCTGGAGCGGACGGGAAGAAGGTGCTGCCGCCAATCGGGCACGCATCGGCACGTCGCCGACATTGTCGATGCCGAGCGGATCATCTTGCGCAATAGGCGCCGGTCAGTCGCCGTCACCGCGCGACGTTCGCCGATCTGGCGCGCGCGGTGGACTAGATTCTCCAGCGTTGATGGCGCGGACTGAGCGACGTTACTTCGCCCCCAACCCCTCTACGATCATCTTCGCCACATCCGCAATCAATACCGAACCCGCGTTATCCGGACTCCAATCCGGCTTCGCCATCCCATCCACGTAAATCGCCATGACGATCCGCCCGGTTTTCGCGTATGCAATTCCCACGTCCGCGCGCAACGCATCCAGCGCGCCCGTCTTATGCGCCACGGGAATCCCGTTCAGCCGTCGTACGATGCCCGTATTGTCCTGATTGCGTTTGAGCACGGCGATCATCTCTTTCGACGCATCGGGGCTCACGATCTCGCCGCGTTCAATCCGTTCCAGCATCGAGGCCATATCGAGAGGCGACGATTTGCCGATGCCATACTTCGAGTTTTCAGGCAGCTTCCCTGCCGCCGAATAGGCCTTGCGCCGGACCCGCGCCCAAGATCTTCCGCATCGAACGCGTTGTCTTGATGCCGATCCGGTCGAGATAGGCGTTCACGGCATTGGCGGTGAACCGCTCCAGAATCATGTTGGTCGCCGTGTTATCGCTCATTACGATCATCAGATGCATCACATCGCGCATGCGGCAACTGCACGCCATCGGAAAATTCCGTGCCCAGTACGCCGGAACCGGCGACCTTCTCCGCGGGGAGTGATCGTCATCGGCTCGTCGAACTTTGCTTGGCCGCGCGCCACGGCGTCAAAAACCGCCATCATGATTGCAAGTTTGATCGTGCTCGCCGTGCGCACCGGCTCGGACTCGCGAATGCCTAGCGTGGCGCCGGTATCCAGATTCTTCGCGTAAAGCGAAACGGTCGCGGGCAGTTCGGCGATGCGCTCCCGAACAGCTTTTTCCAGGGTCTGCGAGAGATGCGGCCGCTATAACAACGAAACCCAAGAGAAAAGACGCATGATGAACCACACGATATCACCGCGCGGTCCCGCGGAAACTCCGCCCTTGTATCTCGTCGCGGACGGCGTTCACGGAGGCTTCAATCCTACAAAACCGCTCTGATGACTGTGTCAGAAAGAAACTGGGTGAGCGGCGATAGGAGTAGGAAGGACGAGGTGGATGAATGAAGTGAAAGGCTTCGCATGTGTCCTTCCGCCTCCGGCGCGGCATTTACAAGAAAATCACGGATCCGTCGCTTAACCAAGAGCGTCGCTTACTGCACGTACTAAAGCTTCGGCCGCAAATGGCTTTTGCAGGAAATGCGATGCCGCCGAAACCACATGGTTGGCGATCGAAGGATCCGTATAGCCCGAAATGAACAGCACCCTCATCTCCGGTTGGCGTCTGCGCAGGTGGGCCGCCAGTTCCGGCCCGCGCATCCGGGGCATTACGACGTCGCTGATCAGAAGGTCGATTCGATGCTCGCACCGCTCGAACATCCGCAGCGCTTCCTCCCCATCTCCGGCCGTCAGAACGCGATAGCCCTGATTTTCCAGAATGGTTGCGGTAAGCCGGCGCACGTCCCTTTCGTCCTCGACTAATAGGACGCTTCCCGCTCCGACCGGAACGGGCCTGGCCACCGCTTCCAACGCCGCCGGTCCCTCCACCGCCGGAAGGAGCACCGTAAATGTCGTCCCGTACCCGACCTCGCTCTCCACCGTGATATGGCCGGCGCTCTGGCGCACAATTCCATAGACCGTCGCCAGTCCGAGCCCCGTCCCCTTGCCAACGCCCTTGGTGGTGAAGAACGGTTCGAAGACGTGTTCCAGCGTTGCCGCATCCATGCCATGTCCGGTGTCGCGAACTGCCAGGCTGACTTCCGGGCCCGCATTCGCCGTTTCGATAATCAGTTTGCCCCCGCTTGGCATGGCGTCGCGCGCATTCACCGCCAAATTCACAATCACCTGATGGAGTTGCCCTGGGTCCGCCTCCACCCGGCGAAGCGTAGGATCGAGAATGCAGACCAACTCGATCGTCCTCGCCGATTACGCTTCGCAGCATCCTTTCCGACTCGTGAACGATGTCGTTGAGGCTGACCGCTTTCGGTTGGAGTACCTGTTTGCGGCTGAATGCCAGCAGTTGCATCGTCAGCTCTGCCGCGCGGTCGCCCGCGCTGCGGATAGCCTCGATCTGCGAGTACACAGGATCGCTGGCGGAGATGCGCCGCAGCGCCAGATCGGCATAGCCGTTGATTACCGTCAGCAAGTTGTTGAAGTCGTGGGCTACGCCTCCGGCAAGACGGCCGATGCTCTCCATTTTCTGCGCCTGTAAGAGTTGCGCTTCAATGCTTTTACGGTCCGTGATGTCGAGAACCGTTCCCGTCAACTTCGCGGGCAATCTTCTGGCATCGAAGGATAACTCCCCGGCGCACAGCACCCAGCGGGTTTTTTCATCGCTGGGACGTACGATGCGGTATTCCAGCTGATAAGTCGCGACCCGCCCTGATGACCTCCTTCTCCAGATAATCGCTCGCGCCCTCCCGGTCTTCGGGATGCACAAGGGCGAGCCAGCCATCGCGCGTGCGCGGATATTCCGGACCGATCCCCAGAATCTCGTCGAGAATTTCCGAGCTGATCCAATCGCCGGTTCGCACGTCGAGCGCATAGCTCCCGATTTGCGAGATGCGCTGCAACTCGCGCAGCCAGCGCTCGCTTGCCTGCAAAGCTTCTCCCGCCGCTTTGCGCTCCGTAATCACAGCGCCGATGGTGATCGAGAGGATAGAAAGAATGCCGATGAACGCTTGCAGAACCGGCAGCGAACTCCACGGCCCCGCCCCTGCATAGGGACCCCTCCCCTGCAGTGTGCCGGCCACGGCGATGCCTAGAACAAGCACGACCAGGAGCGCGACCTCACGTTGGGTAAAGCGATATGCGACCCAGGCAAGGAGCGGCAGTAACAAAAGGTCCGCCGGGTAGCGGAGTTCAGCCGGTGGCCGCCACCAGACAAAAAGGATCACCGAGAGGAGGATGCCCGCGAAGAAGAGGAAAGCCGCTTCCGCCCAGCGCCGGCGGTCCCAATCCGGCCAACGATAGAACCATGCTGTGAGGACCAGGGGCGCAACTACCAGAACGCCGCCGGTATTGCCGATCCACCAAGTCCACAGTCTTCCGAAAACCTCATCCCGGGGCAGCATCCCCCCGAAGTACAGGCTCGCAACGCCAACCGTGCACGCGATCAGGCACATCGTAAGCGCGATGCCGATAAAAATGAGCGATTGTTTGAACCGTTCGAAAGGGTTCTCGCGGCCGAGAAACCGCCGAAACAGCGTTGCGCCGGTCAAGGCCTGCAGCAGTGATCCGGTATCGATCCCAGCGCCTGTTAGAAAAAAACCGAGCACATGGAGCGGGTTACTGTGTGGCAGCGCTGCCCAGTCGTTAGCGAGAAACGCCCCCAGCCAAATTCCCGGCCAGACGCGATTGCCCAGTATCAACAGTGCTGCGAGGGCTATTCCGGAAGGGGGCCAGACCGCCGTCGCGATTCCAGGCGGAGGGGCCGCGACTCGGCCCAGGCGGCCGGTGAGGTAGTAGAGGATCGCAACTGCGGCGATTTCCCCAAGCGTGCGCCATGCCGTATGTGGCTTCGACGACCTTTGCGGGGTCACGCTGCTTTCTCTCCGAGGTCGAATTCCCGCATTGGCCCATTGCGAGAACTCTAAAGTATAAAGATATTGTATAGGGGAACTAAGATCAGGGAAATACGGTATTCTCCAGAAATCACCTAGCCCGTAGGCATCCGGTTGCCCTTACTCCCGCCGTTAGGGAGAGAGCGACTCAAACTAAGACGGCGAAGGCGTGGGGAACGCAGAGAATTCTTTTTCGGATCTCTCTACGCCCTCCACGCCTCCGCCGTTCCAGGGTCAGAGAGTGTGGGGGAAACTACTCGCCGAGCTGGAGCTGGGTGTTGGAACCGCCGAGTTCGATGGTCTTGATCTCGTCCGTGCCGTTTTGGTTTTGGGTATCGACGGCTGTGTTTTCGAACTTTTTGTCGGCTGCCTTCACTTTTACCGCCGCGGTGAACGACTTTCCGGTATCCACGTTCGTGAATACGGCGTTCGATCCCTGCACCTTCAGCGAATACTCGCCGGCGCTCAATTGAATGGCGCCCGCCTTGGTGGGGCCGGAGAGGACAATGTCATAGCTCTTGGCGCTCGCGATGCTAGCCAGGGCAAGGGTTCCAATGAAGAGAAGCGATTTGGTCGTCATGGTAGTGTTTTCCTTTTAGGATCTTGATGTTGCGAACCAGAATCGCTGTCTGGATTGCATCATTTTGGCTCGCAATTATAGAGGCGCGAAGCCCCCCCGATTGGTGACTACCGTCGAGAGGGGATATCGCGGCGGGGAGGGTTGGTAGAGGCGGTGCCCACACCCTGCGAGCGCGCCTTCGGCCGGTTCCGAAATCTGATCCCTGCGGTACTTGACCCTACTTACGGTAGAAAACCCGCCAGATCTTGCCCTTCTGGCTATCCGCTATGTAGAGCGACCCATCGGGCGCCTGTGCGACGCCATCCGCACGCGCCACAGCGCCGTTGGAATTCTTCAGTTCTTCCACGCCCGCGAATCCATTGGCGAATATCTCGAATTTTCCCGAGGGCTTATCGTCGCTGAAGGGCTGGAATGTGACGTTATAACCCTCTTGAGGCATCGGGGAGCGGTTCCAGGAGCCATGAAACGCGATGAACGCGCCGTTCTTATAATGCGCCGGGAATTGCGCGCCTGTATAAAACATCACGTCCACAGGCGCCCAGTGTGCCGGGAAGCTGGCGATGGGAAGCGAAAACTGGGTGCAGCGCCCCTGCGTCTTCCCGTCGCCGCCGTATTCGGGATTGAGCAGTAGTTTCTGCTGGCCGAAATCGAAGAAACAATACGGCCAGCCGAAGTTCGCGCCCGCAGTGGCAACGCGGTACATCGGCTCCGCGGGGCGTTCGGCGTTTTCCTGCGCCGTGAACTTCCCTTGCCATAGCGTGTCGAGTTGATCGCGGTTATTCATCACGATCCACAAAGCGCCATCGTGCCAGGTGATGGCGGGCATCTGCCGCATCCCGGTGGCGAACTTCTGGCCGTCCTCCTGTTTCTGTCCTGGTTTGTTCTCGTCGAACTTCCAGACGCCGCCGAATTTTTCGAGCAGCGGGCACGGGTCGTCGCCGGGAACCTTGGGCGCGCGGTCGCGCGGCTGGCAGGCATTGGAGGGCGCGCCGAAATTAATGTACAGGCCGCTCTTGCCGTCGAAGGCGATGCCTTTGTCCTCGTGCTCGCGTTGCAGGGGAATGTCGCCGACAATCGTCTCGGGTGCCCCCTTAGGAACCAGTTGCCCCGCGGTCATCTTATAACGCTCCACCGAAGTCGGGTGAGCGAGATAAAGGTACCCGTTGTGCAGCGCGATGCCGGTCGTGCTGCCCGAGCCGAAGTATTCCTTGACGTCGAAATGGCCGTCCCCCTTGGTGTCGCGTAAGGCGACGGCGCCGTCCTTCTGGTTGCGTCCGCCTTGCAGCGAGACATAGACATCGCCATTGGGCGCCACCGCGAGATGGCGTGCGGTTCCCAGATCGTTCGCCGCGACCAGCGCGCAGAATCCGGGCGGCAGCGTGATGCCGCCGTTGCCCGCCTCGCAAGCGGGCGGCGCGGCCGCGCGGGTGGAAAACGTTAGAAGCGCGAGTGCGCAGGCGGCGAGCGGAATTCCGAACGTCCAACGAGTCATACGTCTAGAATACGATGGAGTCATGAGATTTCTCGCACTCGCGGCTCTGGGAGCGGCGGCGCTGGCAACTTTCCCTGTGTTGGTTCACTCCACCCCATGGTTCGTTCCGCAAGGCCAGACCACAATTTCGGTCTGGGACGGAGTCTACACGGCCGATCAGGCCAAGCGCGGCGCGGACCTTTTCGCCAAGTCCTGCGCCTCCTGCCACGGCGATCAATTGGAGGGCGAAGGGCAGGCGCCGCCGCTCACCGGCTCCGAGTTCCTGGGCAACTGGAACAAGCAGGTAGTGGACGACCTGTTTGAAATCGTCAAGGCCACGATGCCCGCCGATATGCCGGGAAGCTTGAGCCGCGCGATGAACGCCGATATCATGTCGTACATTTTTCAAGTGAATGGGTTCCCGGCGGGAAAGACGGAGTTGCCCTCGGATGCCGTGTCCTTGAAGAGGATTCGCATCGAGGCGAAGAAGTAATCGGGCCCGTAGCGGCAATTACTAACTACGGATGGATAACGCAAACCTGATTTGAATGCCCTTCAAGGCCATAAACAGTCCAGGAAGTCTTCACAGGTTGGCGGAGGTATCCGAGCCACTCGCTCCCGCGGTAACGCACGTGAGGAGGTAAGACCGTCTGGTCCTCCGTAAGAAAGCCCGGAAAATAACCGTGGCGAAAGCCGCCCCGCGCTATCCCTACCACCACTCCTGTTGGATCCGCGATCAGCAGATACTCGAACGCATGATTTGCAGATGCGTTCCACGCCCAACCTGCTACGCGCCAGAACGTTTCGGCGGGCGAGGCTTGAATCCGAAGCGAACTTTCAACGTCACCGATGCACCTATCCTCGGGAACCGGCGGAAACAGTTCCGAAACGCGCCGGCCCAACCACGCCGCGCGGGGCTCCGCAAATACCGACAGGCGCCTATCGCGAAGGAAAGAGGTCATCTAGTCTCGTTCCGCGTTCAACCGGCCAAAGAATCGATAAGAATTGTTCATCGGGCACGCCCACCATCAGTGCGGCTCCAACAGCATCGACGCCCCGAAAGAAATCCGGCCAGTCTTCCGCGGCGCTCTTTTGCCGTTGCAGGCTGAGAAACATCAGAGTGAGGTAGAGGGCGCCGTAGAAGCCGATCAATAGCCTGGAGCGAGGGGCTTGGGACAAGGCATACAAAATCAGAATTGCCAGAACGGCCCAGAAGAGCTGAACCAATGTGAAGCAGCGGCTTGGCACGGGCGTATTGCCGGATAGCCACTGCGGCGACATCCTCCCGGCGACGGTGCTGGCGGCGCTCATGAGAACAAAGACGAGAAGGGCTGCCAGCGTCGAGAGCCACGGCCGCGGCGCGGACGACGCCCGGAGTTCCCTCCAGCCTACGCATACGGCCCAGGCGAGCGCCAGCAGGGTCGCGCCAATTCCGACAGGCAATGAACTAGGACTGAGCGCGCCTCCCAGGAGTAGCCCAATGAGCAAGGTCGCATCGATGGGATGCCGCAACATGCCCGAGATACCCATGCCAATCGGTGGAACCGGATATTGCCGGCAATAAGCCGCGATGATGGCCGCTCCGAGAAGCGCTATCGCAATCGTCACGCGCCGCGGCAGCCTGAGGTAGATCGCCTGCCCAAGCAACACTGGCCACACCAGGATTCCATTCGCCATGGTAAGCGAAGCAATCGTCGCTGCGATTGCGGCCGCGGCAAGAAAAACCGTTGTGCGATTCCGGAATGCCGCCAGGCACAGAAAAGATACGAACGCGGCAGCGTAGACCAGCGGGAATGTGAACTGCATGCTCCAAACGAAATTCTCCATCTGCAATGGAGAAAGCATCAGATTCAGAATCACCGCCGCGGACGCTGCAAACAGTGCGCGCGATTTCCGGCCGATCAAGACCCACGAGAGGGCGCAGAGCAGCGCAATGAGCATCGCCTGCAAGCTCATCGTGAGCCAAATCAGCGGTGCGCGGGATGCCCACTGAAGGTCAGCAAAAAACACGAGACGAGGGATGACGAACCGGTGTCCCCAATGCGACGACCACAGAATCTGCCAGAGCGAGGCGCCGCGTTTATAGAGGATGAACTGCTGGAGTATCGCCCACTCGTCCGCCCAGGGAACGCGCGTCGATCCACGGAAAATGTGGATGACGGTGAAGCAGTTGGCTGCGATGGTGACGGCCATTGCCGCGGCAATCGCGTTTACACCCGCGGCGCGCGCGACCGCGCCTTTAGTCACGCACTCACGTTCTCCCACTTCCCGCTCTCCGCCGAACGAAACACGGCATCGATCGCCAGCATGTTCGCCAGCGAATCTTCGAGCGGCACGGGCGGCGGCGTGCCATCCAGAATCGCGCGCGCGAAGGCATCGCCCTGCAGCGTGTACTGATCGCAGGGCGCGAATTCCCCCATCACAACATTCGCTCCGGAGATATCGCTGCCATCGTCGATGCGGATGCGCGTAGTCTTGCCTGGAGGAGCATTGTAGGGGATAACCACCTCTACGCGCCCGGTGGTTCCAAGAAATTGCATGCTCTGGCACGGCACGATCTGCGTGCCTACAGTGAATGCGCATTGGCCGGAAGGGAACTCAAGCACGGCCGAAGTGAGGATGTCCGTTCCGAAATTTGGATCGCGTACCATCGTGGCCGCCGCGCGCAACGGTTCTTCCGCGAACGCCATGCGTGACGCTTTGATGGGGTAGCAGCCGATATCCATCAAAGCGCCGCCGCCCCATTCGCGCACGTTACGAACGTTCTTCGGGTCGCGGTTCGTATAGCCGAACGTGCAGATCGCGCCCCGCAGGTGGCCGATGTGCCCGGTGCGGATCAGCTCCACAGTCCGCACCCACTGCGGATGAACCTGGATCATGAACGCTTCGCCGATCACCACGCTCGGTGCGGTCTCGCGCAGCGATCAAGCTCGCGCGCTTCGGCCGCGTTCATGCCGATCGGCTTCTCGCACAGCACATGCTTCCCTGCCTCCGCGGCGCGGATGGACCACGGCACATGCAGGTGGTTCGGCAACGGATTGTAGATCGCGTCGATGGCCGGATCTGCCAGCAACTCTTCGTACGAACCGTAAGCGCGCGGAATCGCGAGATCGCGCGCGGCCGATTCTGCCTTGGCGCGGTCGCGCGAAGCGATGGCGGCGATTTCTCCGAGCTCGCACTGCTGCATGGCGGGAATTACTTTGGTCGTGGCGATGCGCGCCACGCCGAGCACTCCCCAACGAATCCTGCGTGATGGTAACTGCGGCATGAGATTAGAATATAGGAATGGCGGTCACGACACTGCTCACCGCCGTCTCCGCGGCCCTGCTCATGATCTCCACTGCTTCTTCCGCCGCTCGTGACGTCGTCATCTTCGACACCGATTGCGGCATTTTCGGCGACGATGGCGCTGCATTGGCGATGCTGGCGCGCACTCCTGAACTAATTACGGTCGCCGGCGTTACCACGGTGCCCGGCAACGTCTGGGGCGATCAGGCGGCGGAGTATGTGCTGCATATTCTCGATCTGCTCAAGCGCCCGCAGATCCCGGTCTATACCGGCGCCGCCACTCCCCTGATTCACACCGCGGCCATGGCGCGCGAGGCGATCCGGCGCTGGGGCTCGATCGAATTCATGGGCGCATTCGCTGACCCCGACCCATTAGCGGTGATTCCCGCCCCTGGCGCTGCCCTCTCGGGACGTCATCCGCACCGCCAGGGCGCGGTGAATTTTATCATCTCCGAAATCGAACGCCAGCCAGGCGAAGTGACTATCCTCGCCCTCGGTCCCATGACCAACATCGCGCTTGCTCTACGCCTCAAGCCCGATATCGAAACCAAGATCAAGCGCATTGTGTTCATGGGTGGAAACTATAAGGTCCCCGGCAACGCGACGCCAATGGCCGAATTCAATTTCTGGTTCGACCCGGAAGCGGCGCGCATCGTGCTGCGTTCGCGCATTCCACATAAGATCATGTTCGGCCTGGATATCTGCAACCTGGCGCCGCTTCACAAGGCCGAATTCGACCAGATCGCGAATGCGCACACGCCCATCGCCGATCTCTTCCGCGAGGATTTAGGCAACCGCTATCCCGGCTTCCTAATTAAGCCGACTGCGATGGCCTTTATGTGGGACGCGCTGGCGGCGGCCTATCTTATCGCACCCGGGTTCGTGACGCGGACAGAATCGCATCATCTGGATGTAGTCACCGAATGGGGCAGATTTTACGGCGCTACGATTCCTCTCGATGCGCATCTCGCGGCCGGCGTAACACCCGTTACAGTCGCGCTTGATCTCGATTTCAAGCACGCCTTCGCGCTCTATAAAGACAAGCTTATAAAGCCCGAGTGACAAGATTGTTTATCTCGGGCTTGGCTCGAACGTTGGAGATCGCGGGCGTAATCTTCAACGCGCGCTGGAACAAATGGAAACGCCCGATCTGCGTATCGTACGTGCGTCGCCGGTCTATGAAACCGAGCCCGTGGATTATATACAGCAGCAGTGGTTCCTGAACCAGGTAGCCGAGGCCGAAACCGAGCTGTTTCCGATGCAGCTACTGGCCCGCGTGGGCCGCGTGGAGCGCGCGCTCGGGCCGTGTCCGCGGAATTCCAAAGGGACCGCGCATCATCGATATCGATATTTTGTTTTTCGGCCGCGTCGTGGTGCGTACAGCAAAGCTGGAGATTCCTCACCCCGGTATCGCCGGGCGGCGGTTCGTGCTCATGCCGTTAGCCGACTTGGCGCCCGACCTGCGTCATCCGGTGACACATAAGACTGTGCGCGAGATGCTCGACGCAGCGCCCCCGCATAAGGTACGGCCATGGAAGTAGTGAGTTCGCGCGAACAGAAAATCGCTTGTCATCGGCTCTTCCGTTTGTAGACGGCTCATACCGCGACCGCGAGGGAGTTGGTGTTTACGGAATACGAGCCTGTATCTGCGAAACGGCGTCGCTGAATCCGACTCTTCTGTGTTTGGGCGGCACGTTATCAGCAGTGTTGTTTTGGCTAGGCGGCTTTGTGGCACACAGCCGGAGATTCCCAGCACTGTTTCCGCTTTCGCTGCAAGAGATCGCGCTCCCCCGCGTGGGATTCATCGTAACCAACTTGGAGACGGACAGCCGGGCGTGGTGCTCTTCTACAACAAGCGAGGGAACCGCGGAACGGTGGATCAAGGGAGACAAGCCGGCGGTCAAGATGCCGCGGCTGAGTTGCCACCGCTTCCGGTCCAACAAGGTGCGGCTCTTGCTTAGTTTGATCGCCTGCAACTTGGGGGACCTGTGGCGGCGGCCGGTGCCGCCGAAGCTGATAGAAGGTTGGTCCTTGACCAGCTTGCAGCGGCCGTTGGTGAAGACCGGCGCGCATTTGATCAAGCACGCCCGGTATTATTAGCTGCTTCTGGCCGGGAGCCACCTGACGCGGCAGTTATTCGGGAGCATGGCGCCAGGGCTCGCGGTCGGCTAGCGCAGCAGGGGAGCAAACGGGGCACAGGGATGATGGTGAGACGTGGGAGAAATCGTTTGAAATGACGTGCTTTCGGGTTTTTCCGTGTCGGAGGACACAGCTCTGGGCGCCTCCAGGGCCGCCGGCGCCGCTCGGGGATGCAAAAGAAGGACGAAAAAAATACGCCAACGGAGGCGGTTGGGTAATCGATGCCACCTAGAATGGCAAAACGGAAATCCCTGCCAACGAAAGTCCATCGAGCTTGAAGTGAGGTGAAGAATGAAAGTATACGAAGCGGTTAACAAAGCGGTGGCGGCTGAGGGGTTCGACCATCTCTTCGCCGTAATGGGTGATGCAAATCAGGACATGATTGTAAACCTGGGCGAAAAGCACGGGGTTAAGTTCGTTCATGCCCATCATGAAGGTAGCGCCGTGAGCATGGCGGATGGCTTTGCTCGATTCAGCGGCAAGATGGGCCTCGCGTCTGTTACGCAGGGACCCGGTTACACCAACGCTACGACTTCTCTGGTAGCGGCGCGGCTTCATCGCACTCCTCTGCTGCTGCTCGCGGGCCATGCTTCTCTGCGTGACCCGTATAACCCGCAAGGAATGGTGGATCAACATGCGCTCGCCATGCTCACGGCGAAAGCGGGGATCAGACTCGATTCCCCCAAAATCGTGGACTATTGCCTGGGCGAAGCCTTCCGCCATCTCAAAGGCAAGAGCGGTCCGTTCATTCTGAATCTACCCCAGGATATTCAGCAGTCGGAAATGCCCGATGCAAATTGGAACTATAAGCCGATGTACCGGGAGAATAGCCTGCAGCCGGCGCGCAGCAAAGATATCGACGACGCGGTGCGACTGCTCGGGGCCGCCCGGCGGCCCACGATTCTGTGCGGCCTGGGAGCGGCGAATGCCGCGGCGGAAACGGAAGTGATCAAACTGGCTGAGTACCTTGGCGCGCCCGTGGCTACTTCGCTGTACGCGGCCGGATTCTGCGCCAAATATCCGCTCTACATGGGCATCAGCGGGGGTTTAGGCTCAGAACTGACAGTGGAAACGCTCGCCAATAGCGATGTCTTGTTGGCGATCGGCGCTAGCCTGAATGAGTGGACCACCCACTTCGGAAAGATCCTGGAAAACGGAAAAAAGATCATTCAGATTGATCGGAGGCCTGAAGCTTTCGGCTGGTTTGCGCGCGTCGATGTTGGGATGGAGGGCGACGCCGGCCCGGTTGTCGCGGCTTTGGTGGAGCGCCTGAAGAACACCGGAAAACGGCGGCAACCCGATGCCGCAACCGCTAAGAAGATCAAAGGCAAGAAGCCGGAAGCGGTGAACTATGAGGATGGGACCGCTGTGGATCCGAGGCGCGCGGCGCATCACCTGGAAGACGCACTGCCGAAGGACGACCGAATTCTGGTGTTCGATGGCGGCCACGCGGCCATGGTATGTTCGCAAGTTCTAACCAGTCCGAGCGCCGAAAACTGGGGAAGCGGCTTGGATTTTGGCGCGATCGGACAGGGATTGGGAATCGCCGTGGGCGCGTGCTTTGCGCGTCCCGGCAAACGGGTGACGCACTTGACAGCCGATGCGTCCTTCATGATGAACGTTGCCGACTTCCACACGGCAGTACGTTTCCAATTGCCGCTGACGGTGTTTGTGTTCAACGACAACGCGGTTGGGCAGGAGCGGCATGATTTGATCCACAAGAAAATGCCCCCATGCTATGCCGAGCTCCAGCAGCCTGACTTTGAAAAGCTGGCCGCGGGTTTTGGCGCCAAGGGCTTCGTTGTCAGCCGGCCGGATGATTTGGGGGAGATTAATAAGGCATTAGCAGTCGAAGACGGTCCGGTGATTGTGAACATTAAAATCAATGGCAATGTAGAACTGCCAGTCAGTTGGGAGATTGCGCAACATCTCAGTTGACGCGACCCGATTCCCGATGGAGCTTCGACATCGGAACCCGCCATGTCGGCGCGACCCTGGGTCCCGGAATCAACATCAAAGTCAACAACGGCATACCATTTGACGCCGACTTCAGGTTTTAAGGAGATCTGACAATGAAGAACGCTCCAACCTTTTCAGCAATTCGCACGCCGGCGTCAGCCGAACGCTACCTCCACGGCAGCCGCCCGGATCTGCGCGTGCCTCGGCTAATTCGTGCAAGCAAATCAAGAACTGGGAATGTCTGTGCATAAACCAGTGCTCGTAGTTACAACCCGCTATATGGATGAGATCGAGGCGCGCATCGATCGAGATTACGATGCGCGCCGCAATCGTCACGAAAGGCCGTTTACCCGTGACGAATTGATCGAGGCTTCATCAGGAGCCGATGCACTGTTCATTACACTCTTCGATCGGTTAGACTCTGACTTCTTCAAGCGGGTGACCGCCTCTGTGAAGGTTATCGCGACCTACTCGGTCGGTATCGACCACATCGACCTTCAGGCTGCGGCGAATAGGAAAATCGCCATTGCGTACACGCCGGGAATCAACTCGGATGCCACTGCAGAAATCGCGATGTTGCTGATGCTAGGTGCGTCACGGCGGGCGTACGAAGGCCAGGAAATGGTGCGCACAGGAAATTGGACACTTTCGAGTCAAATGTTGTTGGGGTGGCAGCTGACCGGAAAGGTTCTCGGCATTCTTGGTATGGGACGAGTGGGCCAGGCTGTTGCTCAACGTGCGAGGGGTTTCGGCATGACTATCCACTATTTCAATCCAACCCGCTTGCCCGCGGCATTAGAGAAAGATGCGGTATTTCACTCCAGTGCGCCGGACTTACTTCGAGTCAGTGAGTTTCTTACCCTGCATGCGCCTGAGACTCCGGAGACTCATCATTTCATCAATTCGAAAACGATCGATCTACTGCCACAGGGAGCGATCCTGATCAACGCCGCTCGTGGCGGCATGGTAGTGGACGAGGATCTCATTGCTGCCCTTAAAACTGGCCGAGTCGCTGCAGCGGGGCTGGACGTCTTCGAAGGCGAACCGAAGCTTCACCCTGGATATGTTGCGCTCAAGAACACGTTTCTGTTGCCACATATGGGGCGCGCGACAGTGGAGACGCGTTTAGCGATGGGCATGCTTGCCCTGGACAACATAGATGCGGTTCTGGACGGCAAGCCTGCGCCCTCGCTTGTGACCAAGGAGCCGGTTGTCGCGTAGAACGCTCGATTCGCTCCGCCCGAAGCGGCGCCGCCGCATAACGTACCGCGATTGGAACGCTCTTGAAACAACCGCGCTCCTGCGATCATGACGCGCTTGCATCGGCGGCGACTGGCGCGACTAGTGTCGCGACATCCACGCCGGTATTGCCGGTCGCTGCCTGGTAGGCAAACACCGTGATCTCGAAGACGCCGCCGGCCGCGGGAGGCGTCCAAGTCGCGATGAACTGGCCGGGCTGATTTGCGGGCGGAGTTTGCGTGAAGACCAGCGGAATCACCACCCGATCGCCGCCGGGCGAGCGGATGATGGCTTTGACCTCGAACTCTTCCGGCAGCCAGGGTTGCTCGGCGTCGGGCAACTCCGAGCAGATCTTCGCGTTGTAGGATTTCGGCTCAATGGGGCACCCGCACATCATGGCCACGTTGGCGCGGATGTGCAACTCTGGGAGGACCGCAGGCGCACAGTGAGTGGGAGGATCCACAATCTGTACGATCAGGCCTGGTATTTCGAGCAGAAAGCCGTTGCCCTCCACGATGTTCTTGCCTGGATAAACCCATTGTGTAGCGGACACCGTGTTTGCCGATTGGCGCGCCCCTAGCGGCCCATAGGCGGTGAACTCGAGGAGTCTCGGCCGGTCCAGATCGAGGCAGACATCGAAGACGGAAGCGTCCGCCGCTGGAAGAGGCTGCCCTCTACGCAAGCTGACGCACATGACGCCATCCGGCCCGTTAGCGCCCGAGGTTCCCGTAGTGACTCCTTGGGCAAGCAGTTCCTTGGTCCAAGCGTCCCGAACGGTAATCAGCGCGCCGCCGATATCATCGCCAAGAAACTTGCCATCGCGCGCGATCGCGCGCACGCTGACTCGGGTGGGGATGCCGCCCATATGAATTCTCGCTTTCCGCTGCCCAGTATATACCGATCCCGCCACGCCCCCAAAAAAATTATTTCTATATTCAAAAAGAATTCCGAAAGAATCTAGCCCAAGTGATGCACCTGGTGTAAACTGGCTCAATCCGAATGAAACAAACAACTTTTACGGTGGCGGATTACTTATTAACGCGTCTGAAACAACTCAATGTCACAGAGGTTTTTCAAATCCCCGGTGATTATTGCAAGCACTTCACGCGAGCGTTGGAACATTTCGATGGCGTCAACGCAATCGGCGCCATCAACGAGCTGGATGCCGGCTATGCCGCCGACGCCTACGGGCGCACTCGCGGTCTCGCAGCCATTTCCTTGCAATATGGCGTAAGTACCTTCAGCGCGCTCAATGCCGTAGCCGGGGCGTACGTAGAGCGAAGTCCCATCGTCGTCATCAGCGCGACACCCGGCGCGGACGCGCGGCAGATCGGCAAGATGTACAACGTGCTCTATCACCACTCCACCGGCAATCTCAGCGCCGACCGGGATGTGTACTCACACGTTACCGTGGCCGCCGAAATACTCAGCACCTCCGCCGGCGCCCCCGAACGCATCGACGGGCTGTTGGTCGCCGCAATCTCGCTCCACCGGCCGGTCTATATCGCTTGCTACGAGGAAGTGTGGGGTGAGCCGTGTCCGAGGCCATCGGAAAAGCCATTGGAGCCGATCATCGCAGCCAGTGAGCCCCTAGCGCTGGAAAATGCGGTGAACCAGGCGTGGGCGCAGATCACAAAGGCCAAGTCACCTTTGATTCTGGCAGGCGCCGAGTTGTTACGATTCGGGCTCGCCGGTATGCTGCAGGAAATCATCGATGCGAGCGGATTTCTCTATATGACGACAAGTCTCGGCAAAACGGTGCTCGACGAGAAGGGCGATAAGTTCATCGGCACGTACTCCGACGCAGCGTCGATTCCAGCGGTGATAGATGCCGTGACGAAGTCGGACTGCATCCTCGCGCTGGGCACAATTATCACCGACGATTATCTGATCTTGGTGGAATCCAAATACGCAGCCATGGTGCGTGCGTCAACCGAGGAGATTCGCGCAGGCTACTTCATTTACCAACATGTCACCATGCGGGATTTCATGAAGGCGCTCCTGAAGCGGTTCAGCGAGGACAAGAGTTATCCCTTGAATTCCGTTGCGCCCGCCCAGCCGGCATATCCCGATCCATGGGCCGCGAATTCCGATCCTAAGTTCAACGGCCAACCCGACTTGCTGACCTACAACCGGTTCCTCCAGCACACCATGAAGTTTCTTGCCGACAACAAGATGTTTGACGAAGTCGTCTTCACGCTTGGGCGTCAGCAGCTCCCTTTATGTCGCGACCAATGCTTATGGGCTGGCGCAGGGCAGCTTCATTTCTTCGGCGGCGTGGCAATGCATTGGCTTTGAGACAGGAGCGGCTTCGGGCGCGCAACTCGGAAGCGGGAAGCGCGCATGGGCCATCGCGGGAGACGGCGGATTCATGATGATGGGTCAGTCGCTTTCCACGCTGGCCAGAAACAATCTGAACGCGGTCGTCTTTGTCCTGAGCAACGGAGTCTATGCGATTGAGCAGGTGTATGTCGATCTCACGTCCTTTGAACCGGGACCCGAGCATGTCTTCGACTCATTCGACATCCTTCCGAGGTGGGATTATATGGCATTGGCCAAAGCCTACGGCGCGGCGGGCTTCCGCGCCGGGACTATCGATGAGCTGAAAGCCGTGCTGCAAGCAATCAAAGAATTGAGGAATCAACCCGCGTTGGTTGAAATTGTCATTCCCGAAAAAGATCTTGCCGGACAGATGAAGCGGCTCGGCGAAGAATGAGGCGAAAACGATGAAAACATATTCCATATTCGGAGCCGGCGCAGCGGGGCTCTACACCGCGTGGCGATTGCTCGGCGGCGGAAACGCGGAAGACAACAAAGACAATCCGAAAGCGTTGAACAGCGGCGACACGCTGGAGCTTTACGATTGGGGTAGGTACGCCTTCAACAAGGAGAATCCTGGCACGCGCGCGGCCGGGGCGCGTGTTTGTACCTGGCATTACGAGGACGATCCGAATGCCTCCTATCTGGAAGTGGGCGGCATGCGGTACTCCGCATGGGACGGTACGAAGGACGGCGGCGGCCATCGCCTCGTAACCACGGTCATCGGGAAGTTGGGCCTTGAGAAGGAATCCGTGCCGTTTAACACTTCGGCAGATCCGTTGTATTACCTGCGCGCCAAGAACATGTACCTGAATGACATCACCTCGAGCAACCCCGCGCCATACAACGTGAATAACTACGGCGCGACCGATTCTCCAGACACGGCTTTTACCGCTATTCAAGACATCGCCGTTACCCAGGACCAAGCCGAGAAAATGACCCGGGCGGATTGGTGCAAGTTTTACAAAGAGGGAACCATCCAGGTAGAGCTTGGCGATTCCTCGATCTACAAGAAGGGCGACCTGCTCAAAGACATCGGCTACTGGAACCTGATGTTCGACCAGTTAGGATCCGAAGGCTACCAATATACGTCGGACGGCAACGGCTACACCTCGAACGTAATCAATTGGAATGCGGCCGACGCGATTCAGTCCAATAATGAATTCACGCCCGGAACCGAGTACAAGACGCTGAAAACCGGCTATTCCAGCATGTTCACTGCGCTATTCGACGAGATTACGAGCTCTGGCGAAAAAGAAAGGCGTCAAGTTCGAATATCACCCCGATACGCGGTTGCACTCCATTCTGCAGATCGATGGCGCGGTCCATTACTGGACGGCGACGCGCGAGCATCCCGATAAAGCCATCGGTGAACGGACCACGGATGCGGCCTGGATGGCGATGCCCCGGTATGCGTTGGATCTGGTGTCGCAGGCGACGCGCTATCAACCTCACGGAGGCCTGGATGTGCTGAATCATCGCAAGGTGCAACTTTACCTGGAAGCGGCGATCATGCAGCCGTCTTACAAAGTGGGAATGTTCTTCAATCAGGAATGGTGGCTCAGTACCGCAACCATTCCCCCCGCTTATCCGGCTAAGATTATTTCCTACGAGCTTACAGATGCGGTGCTGGATAGCCTGGGGAAAGAGGGATTCCCCGCCAAATACATCCAGGCGATCAAGAAGACCGAGAACAGTAAGACGTCGCTTGTCGAGACCCCGTTTGATTCGTCAGGGGATTTCTTCAAAGCGATCGAGTCCTGCATTGACGAGCGTCTAACCGTGGCTCAGGAGAAGTTGCTGCTCCAGTTGTCGCAGCGCAATAGCATCGGCCCAAGCATCACCGATACGCCGATTCGCCAAGTAGTCTATTTTGGCAATAATGCGCTTGACGATAAGGGAAACCACGTCTACGGGCTGCTTGCGAGTTATGACGACGAGCAGTACACCACATTCTGGCAAGAGCTGGAACTCGGTCCCAACGGAGTCCGTAAGGTCGCCGTTTCCGAGAACTATCAACCATTGGAAGGCCCGCGGAAGGTACCGGAGGGCATGGTCAAGATGCTGCGGGCCCAGCTCGCCGCCGTACACTTCGGGCCGGGCGCGAACTATACCGCCGTGCCCGCTCCGCTGGAGGCCCGCTACGTAGACTGGTCCCTGCCGCCTTTCAACGCGGGCTACCACGCGTGGTCGGCGCACTACGACATCGGCGACGTGCAGCGGAAGATCCGTAAACCGTCGCAATTGATCGATGGCGCCGACGCGAATATCTTCATTGTCGGTGAAACTTACTCCAACGATCAGGCTTGGGTCGAAGGGGCGTATTGCACATCGGAATCCGTGCTCAATGATTTCTTCGGGATTAAGCCCATTATCGATAAGAAAGATTACCCGTTTATTTGCGAATGCTGAATGATATCAGCACCGCTTGAGTCGGAGGGCAACCATGAAGGCAAGGATACCGATGGAAACCGTGACGGTTGAATCAATCCCAATTAACCTCGGGCGCGAGGACGACGGGCGCTGGTGGGCCGACATAGAGTCGATGCCTGGCGTCATGGCGTATGGTGACACGCGCGACTCGGCGATTGCATCCGTACGCGCGCTGGCGCTTCGGGTTGCCGCCGATTGCATCGCTCACCGGGAGCACGTCCCCGCGCCACTGGACGAGCTCTTCTCCATCGCATGAGCCAGTGGCGATCCGTAAAGGCAAGACAACTTTTGGCCGCACTACAGCGGATCGGATGGCAGATCGCTTGGCAAACCGGCTCTCACCGCCGTCTCAAGCGCGCCGGATGGGCAAACTATACTTTCGCGTTTCACGATTCCGATGAGATCGGGCACGGGCTTCTTTCGCAAATCGCAAAGAGACTGGCTTGAAACCCGAAGACCTCTGAGTTTCGCGGGGGACCCGCCTGATACACTCGTAGTTTCCCGTGGAAGACCTGCACGCGACCCTGAAGCGCTACTGGGGTTACGATTCATTCCGCCCCATGCAAGAGCGCATCGTGCAAAGCCTGATGTCGGGCGCCGATGCGGCCGTCATCATGCCGACTGGCGGCGGCAAATCGCTCTGCTACCAGTTGCCGGCGGTCGCGCTGGGCAAGACGGTGGTCGTGATCTCGCCGCTGATCGCGCTCATGCAGGATCAAGTGGCGCAGCTCGGCGATATGGGCATCCCGGCGGCGCTGCTCAATAGCTCGCTCGCGCCGGACGACCAGCGCGAGGTAATGCGCGCGGCGATGGAAGGCGCGTACCGGCTGCTCTACCTCTCGCCCGAACGTCTGGCGCGCAACGACACCATCGCCTGGCTGCGCCGCGTGCCGCTGGCATTCTTCGCCATCGATGAGGCCCACTGCATTTCCGAATGGGGCCACGAGTTCCGCCCCGAATACCGCCAGCTTTCGCTCGCTGCGGCAGCACTTTCCCGATAAGCCCATCGCCGCCTTCACCGCCAGCGCCACCCAGCGCGTGCGGCACGACATCCTCGAGCAGCTTCAGCTCCGCGAGCCGCACAAGTATATCGCCAGCTTCCATCGCGCCAACCTGCGCTATGTGGTGCATCAGTGCGATAAGAAGACCCATCGCAAGCCGCTGATGGCCGCGCTGCGCGCCTATGCCGGCGAGAGCGTCATCGTTTATGCGCCCGACCATCGCGCTGGTGGAAGAGACCGTCGATTTCCTGGCGGAGCGGCGCATCGCCGCCGTTCCCTATCACGGCCAGATGGAAAGCGGCGCTGCGCCGCCGCAACCAGGAGCGCTGGATGAACGACGAGGTGCGCGTGCTGGTAGGCACCATCGCGTTCGGCCTGGGCATCAACAAACCCGCCGTGCGCGCCGTGATTCACACCTCGCTGCCCGAAATCCATCGAGCAGTATTACCAGGAGGCCGGACGCGCCGGACGCGACGGATTGCCATCCGATTGCCTGCTGCTATGGCAGCCCAAGGACGCCGGTCTGCTGGCTTATTTCATCGACAAGATGAACGACCCCGCCGAGAAAGAGCGCGCCTGGCAGCGCTATCACACCGTCCGGCGATTCGCCGAAAGCGCGCGCTGCCGCCATTTGCAGATCTGCACGCATTTCGGCCAGACGCCCAAGTGGCAGCGCTGCGAAATGTGCGACGTGTGCGGCAATGTTCCGGAGTGGCTGAAGGCGCCGCTCGAAGAAACCGCCGCGCCACGCAAGCGGCGTGAGACCGAAGAAGGCGCAACCGGCGTGCGCGGCGGGCAGACAAGCCGCCGCCGCGAGCGCTCGCTGACGAGGAACCGCTGCCAATCGAGTCGCCCGACCAGGCGCTCTTCGATTTCTTCAAGCAATGGCGCCGCGGCGTGGCGCAGCGCACGCAAGTGCCGGCATATGTCGTGCTGAGCGATGCTGCGCTGGAGGATCTCTGCCGCAAGCGGCCGGCAAATCTGCGCGAGCTATTGAGCGTGAGCGGCATCGGCGAGCGCAAGGCCGAACTCTACGGCCGCGATATCTTCGCCGCATTCGAAGCTTTCGATCAAGGGCGCACGGGCGGCGGCGCGCGAGGCCGCGCAGGTCTCTCCGGCCGACGAGACGATCCGCCTGCTGGAGGAAGGCAAGACCTTCGACGAGATCGCCGAACTTCGCGGACGGAAGCCCTCCACAGTGGTCAACATGGTGGCCGATCTCGTCGAGAAGGGCCGCTTGGAATACCGGATGGAGTGGGTGGGAGAAGAAGACCACAAGCTCATCGCGGAAGCGATCGGTAGATTGGGTTCGCAGTGGTTAAAACCGCTCCGCGATGCGCTGCCGGAGCGCATTACCTACGATCAGATCAGGTTGGGAGTCGCATGGGCGCGACGGGCCGAACTGAGCGAGCCTGTCTAAATAAACATTTCTTCGTCTTGCGTGGCTTCATCCACTGGAGCCTTCTTCCGCACCAGCGAGGAAACCACTGCCGAGATCCCGGCCGCCACGCCATTCACCTCGCGAACCGGACGCATCACCGCGCGCTTCACCGACTCGCCCGCGTTCTCGACCTGCGCTACGGTGTTCTCCACGGACCGGTCGATCTGATCGAGCCGGTTTCGAGCCCGTCCCGCCGCATCCTGCAAAAGCTCGCCGACCTTTTCCACCTGCTCGCGTCCTGTCTTGACTATGCCTAGGGTCTCATCGGAAATCTCGGCGAATCTGGGACGCGAGTCATCTACTAGTTGAGTCACGCCGGCGACTAATTCGCCGGCCCGCACGACTACTACACCGACTTTGTCGTTGAGCACGCCGATCTTCTCGATCAACGGTCCCGCCTTCTGAATCGCCGGCTCCGCCTTCTCCACAGCCTGTCGCGCCGATTCCATCAGGGGCCCAGCCTTCTCGATCACAGGCTCCGCCTTGTCAATCAGCGCTTTCACCCGGTCGGCGAGTGGACCGGCGCGGTCGATCAGAGGCTCGGCGTTGGCCTGCAACTTGCGCATCGCACGGGCAAGCGAAGCCATCACAATTGCCTGAACCAGCATCGACAATGCGGCAATCGCCACGCCGGCGGTCACCACCCAGCGAAAGACTTCGTCGGTCATGCAAACGATCCTTTAGGTTGATGCCTTGAAACGGAATTAAACCTCGGAACCGGAAGGCTGCCCGCTTACGGCTTCGCGATACGCCTGCTTGCCCGCTTCCATCGCATCAGACAGGTTCTCTTTTTGGCTCCGAATCGCTTCCTTGCCCTTATCGACCCATTCGGTCGCGCTCTGGCGGAATTCCGTTCCGCGTTGCTTCAAGTAATCCGGAACCTCGCCTGCCTTGTTCTTGATCAAGTCGCGAGTCTCCTGGCCCGATTTAGGTGCGAACAGCATCCCTATCGCCACGCCGACCCCGAGACCCATTAAAAAGCTAGACAGCCCGTTCTTGTCCATGTGATCCTCCAGTGTAAGAACGACTTTCGAATCAGTCGGAAAGCCGCTGGCTTGAGCCATTTCCAGTATACTCCGCATAGGCTTCCATTTCATGAAAGAACGTGTCCCCAAACGGCTCGACGCCGATGCGCTGTGGTCCTACGCACTAAAGGTTTTGGGCGGCCGGGCCCACTCCTTAGGTGAACTGCGCCAGAAGCTACGCTTGCGCGCACTGCGCCCCGAAGATGTCGACGACGCGTTGACCCGCCTGAAGGAACTCGGCTATCTCGACGATCGCAAGTTCGCGGAAAGCTTCGCCGCATCGCGGCTCTCCGGCGATAAGTTCGGCCGCACCCGCGTCATACAGGATTTGCGTCAGCGCCGCGTCGCGCCCGGCCTCGCCGAAACCACCGTCGGCAAGGTCTACGAGAATGTGGACGAATCCGCCATGATCGAAGACTGGATTCGCCGCAAGTACCGCCTGGCGCCGCGTGAAGGTCTCTTCCAGGAAGACAAGGATATGGCCGGGGCCTACCGCCGCCTGGCGCGCGCCGGTTTTCGCAGCGGAGACATCATTCGGATTTTGAAGCGCTTTGCGCGGAATCCGGAGCTGTTGGATTCATTTGAACCTCCGGAAGCGGGGACGGAAGAGTAAACGCCGTGCAGTCGTCGCATAACGGGCTTTGCGCGAAGGCCAGGTCTGCCACAATCTGCCCGCCGATCAGGTGTTCCTGGATGATGCGCTCCAGCGCTTCCGGTCCGGCGTTGCGATACCACACGCCCTCGGGATAAATCAGCGCGATAGGCCCGCTCTCGCAGACGCGCAGGCAATTGGCGCGCGTCCTGTAAATGCGGTCGAGCAACCCCAACTCGCCCAGCCGTCGCTTGAGATAATCCCACGCCTCGATTCCCGCCTCGCGCGTGCAGCACTTAGGCTTGGTCTGGTCGGCGCACAGGAAAATGTGGCGCCGCATCCCGGCGATCTTCAGGTCCGCGGCGCGCTCGGCGAGGCTCTCAAGGTTTTCGGGCCCAGGCATTTTCGTCTATTTGACTTCCTGCTCGGTTTGTACGTACGCATCGATGCGCGCCAATCCGGAGAGGCCAGCGACTACGTTGGCCGGGAATCGTTGAAGCTGCGCGTTGTAATGCTCAAGCAGGTCGTTGTACTTGCGGCGCTCCACGGCAACGTGGCTTTCCGCGTTGCCGATCTCTTCGTTCAAACGGCGATATCCGGCGGCGCCGGTTAACCTCGTATGCCCCTCCGCGATCAAATAAAGCCGCGCGAAAGCATTCATGAGGCGTGCATTGGCCTCGATCTTCGCCTGCGGCGCCTGCGCCTGGCTCAGCGCCGCTTGCGCCTCGGCGGCATCGGCGAAGGCGCGCTCATGCGGATCGGCGGCTTGCCGGATCATATCCGCGAGGTTCGCGACCAGCGCGGCCCGGCTATCGAAGGCATCGCTCAACTCGCCCCACTGCGCTTCGATCGCTTCGCGTTGCGCGAAGAGGCTACGGCGAACGCCGACGAATTCGGCGCCGGCGGCGATGCCCACCGTAACCAGCAGCAGAATGGAAATAACGACCCGTGTCAAGCGGGTTCCTCGGGCGGCCGCCGGTGGTGTGGACGCCGCAGCATCCAGATCAGCAATCCCAGAAGCGGGATGGCGCCGGCCGCAAGCGGCCACGGAATCGAATCCGCGAGCGTGCGCCGCGCGCGCTTGGGCAGACGAACGCCGATGCTCTTGCCTCGCGCTACCGCGATACGGCTGCCGATTTCATCTGCTGCCGCCATCAGCGCCTGTCCGTAGTGCTTTCGCGCGAGCGCGGGACGGGTCTCGCTCAACACTCCGCTGGTTGCGTCCGGATTGAGAATCGTCTGTAAAGCGCGGCCCGCCACCATGCTATCGCGGCGGTCTTCCACCGCAATCAGCAGCAGGGCGCGGTCGTCGGGTGTCCTCGCGCCAGCGGCCCATGCTTGGAACATCGTCCGTGCAACCGCATCGATCGGTTCCTTTTGCAACGACCCTACTACGACCAGGGACAGATGCGCCCCGGTAGATTTCTCCAGTGCCGCGCAATAGGCATCGAGATCGGCGCGGCTCGCGGAATCCACGGCCCCCGCGAAATCGCTGACATAGCCTTGCGGCTTGAGCGTCTTCCAATCGGCCGCCCAGCCGGCCGTTGCGCACAACCACGCGGCGGCGGCTATCCGCATGCCCAGGTTCATGTTGAAGATTCAGTGTACTACGCGCGCGGGCATTCCCCTGACCGCGCAACTCTAATGAAGTCACCATGTTCAAATCGTTTCGCAAAGCGGGCGGTTTGGCGCTGATGGCGTCATGTTGGCAGTCGCTGTCACCACATTCCCCGCCAACTCTAACGCCGTTTTCGGCGTATCGCGACAGGAAAGTTCCGAAATCTTGCGCCATTTATTTTCTTGCAGGGCTCTTGCTTGCAAGTGGCTCCCGTTGCAGACTTGAATTATGATCACGTCGCTTCGCAAAGTTCTCGGGTTCGCCCTCTTAGGCGTTATGTTGGCAACCGCCGTCCCGGCCTTCGCTTCCGCTCCAGGCCAGAAGAAAGGCACAAAGAAGGGCGGAAAAAAGAAAGGCGCCGGCAAAGCTGGGAAAAAGGGCGGCGGCCGCGGCAACTCGCTGTAAGCGGCCCGTTACCGCGATATCTCGCGAATGCGGATATTGCGGAACATAATGATCGAAAATTGATCGTGCATCTGCAATCCGATCGGCCCCACTTTTGACCGCTTCGGATCGCCGGCATGCTCTGCCACCACGCGTCCGTTCAGCTTCACCGTGATCTTGTCGTTGCGCGATAGGATATCCATCGAGTTCCAATCGTCGTCGCGTTGCGCATCCTTGGGCGCATCCACGAATTGGTAAATGCTGCCCGAAGGATGCGGATCGGGAAAGCGGTTATTGATCTGGATCTCGTATCCGATCTTGGACGGCGTGTGCGTATAATCCGGCGGCGTCTGAATGGCGGCTTTGGCGCGGGAGACGTCGCGAATCGAGACACCGCTGTTGCCCGTGGTCTTCGTCCAATACTCCAGGTGCAGATCGAATTCGCCGAAATCGTTGCGCGTGGTGTAGAGCCACGATTGCGTATCCACCCACGCTTTGAACTGCTGCGGCGTTGTGAACGGGCCGCCTGGAACGAACATCTTGCGGTAATCGCTGATGCGTTGCCCAAGCAAGGCGCCATCTGTCATCACCGTCCATTGGCCGTCGCCGATGACTTCCCAGCCATCCAGGTTCTTGCCGTTGAATAGCGGCCTTTCGTCGGCTGCCATGAGCGCTCCGGCCAGCGTTACAAGGCAAATCGCGAGTGGAAACGAAATCCTCATAGCTATAAAGCTTCGCATATTCGGACCTGGCCCCTTAAACCTATGCCGCTTGCGGAGGGTCGGAGGCTCATTCCGAACCGCGACCGCCAGGGAGCGGTGTTTGTGCAACACGAAACTGTATCTGCGAAACGCGTATTTAGACCCGCAATATGCACCGTGAGCTCGCGAACGCCGGCCGATGACTCGAGTCACACAGAATTGTTTGTCCTTAGAGGCGTCACGCAAGAAGTGCTCATGGGACCGTAGGCTTGTCATCTCCCAGAACAGGACTTGGGACCATGTCGGGCCACTTTCCGGTAACGCCGTATATCAAGCCGAAGTTGCCTATCCCACACAACGGCAATCAGTTACGCCAGCACGGCAGCGATTAAAACTAAAGACGACTGGAGTGCGACCCGGCACAGGGGTTTTAACGTCCCGTAAGTTCCAGGTAGGAGCTGTAGGCGAGCCAAGCGGCTATTCCGCCGGTGAGTAGCCTTCCAAACCACACCCGGAGACGTCCGCGCCCCCCCGCGAACGGTCTGCCAAACAAGACATACCACAGGAACACCACCGTCAGATAGGCGTCCAAGACCCCGCGCGCAGTTCTGGGGGTCATGAACAAGTATCTAGCAGTCCTGGGGGTGATCAGCACGAATTTAGCAAACTGCACCGCAACAAACGTGAACAGGCCCAACCAATCGTTGATCTTCTGCTGGTCCGCTGGAATCCGGCGGACCCGCCACCACTGACGCGGCGACTCCATGTCGAACGGATACCTCTCGAACCACGTGAGCGCCGCGCCCGGCCTCTCGCGAACCCATGCTGCTCCGGCGAACAGACTCGCCGCATTGGCAACCAGCAACAGGAAAGCCGGAACATTCCCGCTCGGGAGGTCAATCAAGCCGAGTCGGTCGCCGTAGATCGCGCAGCCCACGGCGAATACGATAGCGTGGAGAAGTGCCATGGTGAGACAGGGAGCCAGTTCCCGACCGGGCGCCCGGCGCGAAAGCCATCGCCCGGTAAGCCACGGCGCCGGGACCGCAATACTTAAAAGAAAGACGTAAATCATCGGATTCGTCGGCGCCGTCACCTCGCCTCGCACTAACGCGAGACAGACGAGGGCAACGGTTGCCGAAATCAAAACGCATAGGACGCCCAAAGACCAGAACATTGCCTGCATTAAGGTTCCCGCCACAGCCAGGCAGGCCATCCGCCCTGGTTGCTCGGCAACCGCCTTCCAAAGCAACGACGCCGCCACTTGCACGACAAACACCCAAAGCTTCAGGCCCGTCTCGCCGTGTTCGGCGGCGTCGCCGATTACCGCCATCGCTTTTTCCGGCGTAGTGGCCAGCTTTAAAAACCGTTCCGCAAATCGTAGTTGTGAGCTAGGCATGACTGACCCCCGGCAACTTCAAACCTCGGAGCAATCTTCCGTACGCCCGTTGCGCGCTGGCTACCGCCCGCACCCCTTGCCCGGTCACATTGAAGTAACGTTTCGATCGTCCACCGCGCGCCGGCGTGGGATCGCTCATAGCGGATGTCACCAGCCCCTTCTCTTCCAGGCGATCCAGGGTGGTGTACAGAGCGCCCGGAGCCGGGTCGCGTCCAGTACAGACGGCGATTTCCTTCCGAATCGTGACGCCGTAAGCCTCCTCGCCAAGGCGGAGAGTCGCTAGCAGCACCACCTGTTCAAACTCGCCCAAGCTGTGAATTGGCGGCATTTGAACTACATCGTAGGCTAAATTGGCTGATGCTGTCAACCGCAGGCGGTATGAGCTGCTGATTCAGCCCGCATTAAACGAAGAGAGTTCGGGCCGGTGAATGGCAAGGGCAGGAAAGTCCTCACGCGGACTTCCGTCCGCGTCCGTTCGCTACTCCTGTCCAGCATATATACATTTGTGGGAAGACCAGGACCGCAAGTATCCCTACATTCGGCCAGAACCTGTTTTGGACAATAGTGGCCTTCCACAGAAGGGTTAAAATTAAGTGCGCCTGTAAATGCAGGCGAGGCGCCAAACGGGTTGAATTGTCAATCCGGCAACAAGGCTCGCGGGACCCGAAGGCAAACGTTCGCCTATCCATGCATCAGGCTTGACGCGAGATACTACCGAGGTGTCATTATGATCGAATCTTCTGATTTTCGGACTACGAGAATTCCGCTCCCCCACGGAGCAGGCCATATGCCCGCACTCGGCTTTGGCACCCTGATTCCCGATCTGGCCGCGACGATAAGTGCTACCAAAGACGCACTGCAAGAAGGATTTCGGCACTTCGATTGTGCGGAACGATACCGGAACGAGCGTGAGGTGGGCGAGGCATTGCACGCAGGGCTCGCCGCTGGAGGGATTTCTCGTGAAGATATCTTCGTTACCACAAAGTTGTGGAACTCCAATCATCGGCCTGAGCGCGTCGAACCCGCTTGCAAGGCGAGTATGGATAGACTCGGGCTCACCTATCTGGATCTCTATCTCATTCACACTCCATTTGCGTTTCAACCGGGGGATGACCAGGATCCGCGGGATCAAAACGGCAATATTCTTTATGACCGCGGTGTGACTCTGCTAGAGACCTGGGGGGCGATGGAGAGTCTCGTGGACAATGGCAGATGCCGAGCCATCGGAATGTCTGATATCAGCTTGAACGAACTGTTGCCTATCTACGAATCTGCGAGAATCAAGCCAGCCGTCGTCCAAGTCGAAGCACATCCGTATCTGCCGGAGACGGAGCTTCTGGAATTCTGCAAGGAGAAGGACATTGTGTTTTTGGCTTTTGCGCCATTGGGTCACGGAATAAAGCCGGGGCCGCTCGAAGATCCAGTCATTTCGGCAGTTGCCGCACGAGTTGGAAAGACGCCGGCACAGGTGCTGTTGGCCTGGGCGGTGCAGCGTGGAACGGCGTTGCTTACCACGCCGAGGACTGCCGCTCGCGCGCGGGAGAATTTCAACATCTCCGCGCTTCCGGAAGACGCGTTTGACGAAATCAATCGAATTCAGACTAGACAGAGGTTCAATGAGGTAGTGAAAACCGGCAGCCCCGGCTTCATTCCACAAAGTAGATGATCATGAAATCCAAACCATACTTGATCAACTTGATCATGGAAGACACAATCACCTACCAGGGGGTGGCCAGCATGCACAGTGACAACAAAGTCGTCTCAGGCAGGGTCACGCCCACCGCAGATCATAAGTACAAAGTCACGCTCAGCGTAAAGGTTTCGCAAAGTGCAAGCCGGCGGCAGCAGGAATGAGACTCCCATGCCTCTGCATGACCTGATCGAAATCGGCGTCTTCAATGGCAAGAAGGATGAAGAGAAGCTGCTCTATCTGAAGAAGGAATGGCTGACCAAACCCGAGCAGACCTTCGAGATGATCGTTGACCAGATGCCAACGCCCGCCGGCATCGATCCATTTGATAAGATAATCGACCGCGACTCAGAAGATAACTGGATGGATGTTACCAGGCAGTGAACGTTCGCCGCTGCATGTGGAAAGCCACCCGGCAGAGCAGAAAGACCACACCGTAGAGACCAATGATGCCAACGCACAAGGCGATTACTAGCGGGATGTCCCGACTAAGTGCCGCGCGCGACGTTGTAACGGTTCCGGCTAAAAGCGCCATCGGCACGGCGTATAGCAACACCATCCGATTTAGCGTCGAGGCATCCTTTGACCCGAAATCGTGTCGCCGGGCGGCCACGAAACCGAGCAAGAAGGTAAATACCATCGGAAGGAGTGCGCTCGAAATAGTGTCCAACATGTTGCCCGCCTGTCCTTGCCTTCATAACTTTCATTTCGCCTCGCCCGCCTTAGTCGCCCGGCTCGTCCGCCGAGAACACATGAGGGCCAGCCGGTCTGCTCGGGCGCCATGTAGGCCAGCGTGCCGGAAATTATCTCCGGCGGTGCAGCCGGCTGGCGCTCGCGGGGCTGGCGCGAAGCAATTCCGAAGCCGGTAAGCCAGACGCTGTCGGCGTCGTCGACGAGCACGTTTTCAGGCTTGATGTCCTTATGTATGAGGCCGGGCGTGTTTCGTACGGGTGCAGCGATGTGAATGTATCTTCCTCTACAGAAGGCAACTATTCGCGAGGAGGTCCGCCCGAACTTAGCCGGCCGCACGCGACTTCGCCTCTCGCCGGACCGCCGGTGGCGCCCAGCGGCCATCGATTACCTCGACTTTGGGTGAATACACTCGCATGGTTAGGTTAAAGTCTCCTGTCGGTGCTGGCAACCAGTTCGATTCCTTCTCGATCCCAGGCGACGTGTGCTGTATGTACAGGTCCAAAGAACCGTCCGCATTCAACTTGAGAGCGTCGCGATCGCCAATGGCATTTCGCTTGAGGTCGTTGGCCGTCGGGAACCCATCCTTGTCGTACAACGTCACCGACCAGAAAGCCTTCGCGGGGGGAATCTCGTTCTTGCCGAAGTGCAGCGTGTACTGGTTTGTACCCTTCAGCGGTTTGCCGTCTGCGTCGCCGATGTTCAGTGGATAGACTGCGTCTTCCGGTAGATTGGCGCCGAGACCGAGGAGCGCAATGATTGCCCGCTTCAGGTAGAAGTTTCCATACACGCCCATCGTGTCGGTGTTCATCTGCCAGCCGTTCACCACGCGGGCGAGGGTCGGGATTTTCTCCTTCATGGCTTTGAGAGCGTCTGGCGCTGCGCGTTCCAAACTTCGCTTAACCGTGGCGTCGGTCTTCCCGAGGTCAAAGGTTCCCGGGCTCGATCCCGATCCTTCGCATCCGCGCAACGATCGGCTGATCCGTGATATGCGGCGGGTTAACCTTTAGGAGTTCCGCGGCGTATTCGAAGAACGAGCCTGCGGCCATGTTATTGACCTGGGTCATCGGGGCTGTCTTCATGTCTACCGTTGGGTCGATCGTGATCGTGACTGGCGGCGCAGCCTTGCCTAACTGCGATAGGGGTGTAATCGTGTAGCCAGCCTGCACCCTGTGTACGGCCTCGTAGTCCTTGGGGCCGTTGGTCTGGGTGCGTCCGACGATCCAGACGAACGGCGTCGGCGCATTGATGCGCCGCACGTCTTCTGGAAGCTTGCCCTGCCAGCCCGGCGGGACGACCGCGAAACGGCCCGCGCCCGTGCCCGTGGTGCGTTTGCCGGGGCACGCAAAAACGTCCGTCCACATATCGAGCATCGGTAGCATGTAGTAGCGGCCGTGCGTGTCCGGAGCTGCGACGACCATCGGCTCCTTCGTTAGGTCCAGCCAGGCGACGGAGTACAGGGTGTCGAAGTTCGGCCGAACGACGTCACGGAAGTCGGCCGGGGGAAATATTGGAACGTGCGCGAAAGTGTTCATCGGCCCACGGCCGATGGTCTTCCCTGCTTCCTCGTTGACGGCCTGCCGCCGCGTAACGTCCATGAGCACCATTGGGTAGAAATATGTATATGCCTCGACGCCAATCTCGTACGTTTCCTGTTCGTTGTTCATAGGATCTCCCGCTTCGTGTGCGCTCGATACGGTCCCACGCTCGCTCCGGGCTCGCGATCCGGTTGCAGTATTGCAAGCGCTTCAACCGCTCTGGCGGAAAGTCACCGCTGTGGAAGATGCAGGAATTCGGTCTAGCGCTTTCTTTTATTTCAGGCGTGCAGAACTGGTTCGGGTTGTGACTGCGGTCGTACTTCGAGGAGCTTGGCCACCGGTTCGATACGGGTTTCGATCCTGCGCAGAGCATCTCGCAAGCGACGAGGAGATGACGTTGGCGAATGGGCTGCTACTGGTCGCAAACTTACTGGGAGCAGCGGTGGGATCCGGGGCGCTCAAGCTTCACATTGACACACAGATTGCTGAGGTAAAGCGGATGTGGGTGGCTTCTGACGTGCGCGGGCTTGGATTTGGGCGACGTTTGCTGGAACGACTGTCGGCGGAGGCCGCGTCACGGGGAATGGTGATCCTGCGACTGGAGACTAACCGCTCGCTCTCTGAAGCAAAGCATCTCTACGAGAGAGCTGGGTTCGTCGAGGTGGAGCCCTTCAATTATGAACCATATGCGCACCATTGGTTCCAGAGAGATCTCCGACACAAGTAATAGCGACGCCTATGCACCGCAACGCGCCACCGTGCGTGAGCCGCTTCGGAGTCTCGCTTCGGGAGCCCCGGCGGGGTTCGCGGTTCCAGCTGTCGTTGTTGATTCGGCTTTGGCGCGGGAATAGCGCAAGGTTGATTGACGCGCGACCATGCATAGCGGGTCGCCTGGCTCGATCCTCCCGGCGGTCGAGAACCGAGGACAAAATGGCCTCAAGACCGCGCAGCTGCAACAACCGATGTCCGGGGACTACTTGGGCGGTCGCGCCGCCCGCCGATTCGCGGCCACACCTCTTCGGCGCCTCGTCACGGGCTTCGGGGTGTCGGCTGCCTCAAACAATTGCCGAAACCTGTGTTCCAACAGTTCGACGGCCTTCCCCAAGGCGCCGAGTTGCCCAACCCGGACTATCGCGACGGACCGGTGCAGGTCAAACGATGGGGGACGCAATACTTTCACGGAATCGATAGAATGATTCCTGGCAATAAAGCGAGCAGGCAGCAGCCCGACACCATAACCGCACTGAACGAACGCTAGCTGCAAATGCATGTTGTGGATTTCAGCCGCAATCATTGGGGTGAAGCCGGCACGCTCCATCTGATCGATGAGCCTTGCCCGAAGAAAGCACCCGGGCGGATTGAGCACCCAGGGCGCTCGGCCCAAACTTTTCCAATCACCGTCAACGTTGCCTGCGGCGCCTTGAACGATCTCCATGCGGTCGCAAGCGATGATATTCGTCAGAAGAGGCGGAGGCGCGGTTTTACCTTCGGGCAAAAGCACGGCAGCAACGTCGAGTTCACCCGCGAGCAGCCGGTGAAATAATTCACTGGTAAGTTCGCTCGACAGCCGCAGTCGGACCTTGGGGTATTTCTCAGTCAGCGCCTGAATAGGTTCGATAAGCGTCCCCTCGGCCAGGGCATGCGCGAGCCCGATGCGCAAGAGGCCGTGAGGTTCGGCGTCGCTCGACGCAAGAGATTTCAGCGCCTCCGTCCGCTGTAGCAGATCTCGCGCTTGTTCGAGCACCCTGGAGCCGAGCGAGTTCAGACGCGGAGGCTTTACCGAGCGGTCGAGCAACTCGGCGCCCAATGCAGCCTCCAGCCTTTGCACTTGCCGGGTAATAGCAGAGGGCGTCCGGAATAGACGATCGGCTGCACGGGCTATGGACCCGGCCTGGGCAAACTCTACGAGGGCGCGTAAATCATCGAGCAAGGGAACCTCCTAAAGTACTCTTAAAACTTCCTCCCAACGAATAGCAGAATCGTGCGGATACGTCAATATCATCGTGATAATAATGAACTTGTGGAATTGTCGGTTCTCCGTTATAAAGAGTAAGGAGTTTATGCTTTTGTGGAAGCCCTGATGCCTCATGCGATTCAAAATTCGGCAGACTGGCGGCCCCGAGGTTCTGAACTGGAAACCGGGTCGTCGCTTTGCGCGAGAGTTGAAACAGCAGGATTAGGGGACTTTGCAAGCTAGTACATTCACAAACGCCGGCGCGGTAAAGCAGGCTGATTGGGACGGCGTACTTGGACATAAAATGCGGGTTGAAAACGGCTAGCCGGTTCGCTGGCGGCAGGGGAGTTAAAAAACGCCGCGTTGAGACCTGCATTCGGGGTTACGAGCAGCCCGAATCGTTTAAGTTGAGACAGCCCGGCGTTGCAGCGGAGCGCAGTGAGGGCGGTTTTTGTGTTACGTCATCACAGCCGTATGATTGCAAACCAGGATGGCTCGGTGACGGACCAATGGCAGAGACGTTCGAAGCATACCGAACTCGAGTCCTAAGCTATCTTGGCGATGAGGAGCCCATCGGTGTCCAACAAGCCACCCCATCGCAGCTCGATCGGCGTCTGCGCGATGTCGCGCCCGAGGAGTTGATCCGGCGCCCTGCACCTGAAAAGTGGTCAATTGCCGAGATCGTAGCGCACTTGGCGGACGCGGAGCTGGCGATGGGGTGGCGATTGCGAAACATGCTGGCGAATCCGGGCGTGGCCTTAATGTGGTGGGATGAGGCGGCATGGTCGGAGCGCTTGGGTTACGCGCAGCAAGATGCGAGCCTTTCGGCAGGGGCCTTTCGGGTGCTGCGCGAGAGCAACCTGCGACTGTTGGAGTCGGTCCCGCGCGCACGGTGGGTGGAGTGCTATGGGGTCCACGAGGTACGCGGACGGCAAACGGTCGAGGAGTTCGTCCGCCTGGAAGCGGCACACGACTTGAACCATCTTCGGCAGATCGACCGCATCTTGGGTGGCTGTATGTAGTGGTGGCTGTTTGGCTGCCAATGCCTCGGCGAGCGCATTCAGTCGGTTGTGGCGTTGACAATGGGAAGTGGGAGGAATAGTTTTTTCAGATTAAAGTGACGTAGAGGAGTTCCATATGAAGAAGATTCTGACTCAGTACGGAGTGTGCGCGCTTGCGGCCGCTCTGATGGCGCCGATGGCGCAGGCGCAGCCGGCAGGAATGCAGGCCGCCTTCGGAAAAGATGCCGGAACGCTTTCCGACAAATTCACCGGACTCGCGCGCGTTATGTCGGGCAAGTACGACTGGAAGCCCGGCCAGGGCGTTCGCTCCGTCGGCGACGTGTTCAACCTGATCGTTATGGAGAACGGCATGCTCGTCGGCGTGCTCTCGGGCACACCGAATACGGGGGCACGGCCCGCGCCCATCACCGATCCGGAGAAATTGCAGGAAGCTCTGAAGGCTTCTTACGTCAATCTGCAAAAAGCGATTACGGGACTTTCCGACAACGACCTGCAGGCGCCGGTGAAACTGTTCGGAAGAGACATGACGAAGCAGGGCGCGCTGATGCTGCTTCTCGAAGATCAACACGAGCATCTGGGGCAGTCGATCGCGTACGCGCGCAGCAACGGCGTGGTTCCGCCCTGGTCTAAGTAGGAGCGCCGCGGGGTGATCTGGCCGCCGCCGATGCGATAACGATCCTTCGCATCCAACGCAACCTGGCAACAGGCGGGCAGGACGGCAACCCGGAAAAGGAGAATCGAGTCCTTATGAGCGGAATTTGGATTAGCGCCGCGACGATCGCAAGGTTCGCGGTCGCTGGTAGCCTGATGGCGCTGATGGCTGGCGGACAGAGCGCTCCCAAAGCGGCCAGAACCATCGTCGAGCAAACTTCGTATTTTGCGTTGCCCGGCAAGGCGGAAGACGTCTACCGTGTAAGACTTCACGCTTCCGATGTTCTCGAAAAACTCGGTCTCCCGCGAGGCCATGTTCTTCGCCGCCAGGGAAACTCGGACACGCTCCCCGACGTGATGTGGCTGATGGAATATCCGGATGAAGCCGCGCACCAGCGGAGTCTGAAGACCAGACTTGAGTCGCCGGAATTCAAAGCGGTGCGGGATGAGATGAAAACCTTGATCAGTCACGCTGATTTGGGTACTTGGGAGCAGAACTGACCGGCCATGGAACCAGATTTTGTCGAAGAATGCCTGTCCGTATTGACCCGCACGCCCGCAACGCTCGACGCGTTGTTGGGTGATTTGCCGGACGCGTGGACTGCCGCCACCGAGGGACCCGGAACATGGAGTCCCTTCGTCGTCATTGGCCATTTGATTCACGCAGAGAAAGCCGACTGGATTCCGCGTCTAGCGATCATTCTGGAGTATGGCGCCAGCCGCCCCTTTGAGCCTTTTGATCGCGAGGCGCAGCTCCGCGAGCGTGATGGGAAATCGCTCCCGGCCTTGTTGCAGGAATTCGCGAATTCGCGACTGGATAGTATCGCGAGACTTCGGGCAATGCACCTGACGCCAGAGAAACTGGAATTGAAGGGGATGCATCCAGGACTTGGCATTGTAACCGCCCGGCAGCTGATGGCGACGTGGACCGCGCACGATTTGGGTCACCTTTTGCAAATCAGTCGCATAATGGCCAAGCGCTATAAGCAGGAGGTTGGCCCGTGGGCGGCGTATCTGTCGGTGATGAAATGAGTCCGCGACAGAACGCGTAAACCCACACTCGGTTCTTACGGCGGTGAGGCAGATCCTACTTTGCGGATGCTAAACCGGAATCGTCGCGCCTGCCCAATCGACAAACATCTTGTCGCCGGCCTTGTGCTCCTGGCGCAGCACCACGTCGAGCTTCGAGCGCCACCGCTGATACAACTCGCAAAATCGCGAGTAACGATAGCCATCGTTCGTGGCGACGCTGGGCGCGAGCAGTTACACGTTCGCGGAATTCTCGCGCGACCAGCAGATGGGACCATTTGTATTTTGTCGCCGAACATGACGAGGCAATTCGATTCATCAATTCGGTAGCCCCGAGGCTTGGGGATAGCCACTATGGAGGATTCAGAGAGATGCGAGCACGATGATCAATAAGATTCCAGCTACGCGCAGCGGAGGCGCAGATGTCTTTATGGAGAACGGTTTGTCGGTATACGAGACATTGAAGAGTTTGAAGATTGAGCTGCCTGCTTTGACAAAGCCGGTCGCGGCGTTCGTACCATTTACCCGCGTTGGGGGCCTCGTGTTTGTGTCCGGCCATATCGCCAAGAAGAACGGGAAGCCCTGGGAGGGCCAGCTTGGAGCTGATCTCACAATTGAAGAAGGGAAAGCGGCCGCCAGAGGCGTTGCCATCGACCTGATCGGCACGCTGAACGCAGCCGTCGGTGACCTCAACCTCATCAGGCGCATCGTCAAAATGCAGGTTCTGGTCAACAGTACCCCGGCTTTTACGGACCAACATCTGGTTGCCAATGGCGCTTCAGAGCTCCTGGTTGAGGTTTTCGGCGATGGCGGAGCCCATGCTCGGGCAGCGTTTGGCGTCGCTCAGGTCCCATTCGGCTCTTGTGTTGAGATCGACTTGATCGCGGAGGTTGACGATAAATGAAGTCCTATCGCTATACGGTCGTGGACGTTTTCACGACAGAGGTTCTGGAGGGTAATGCGCTGGCCGTATTCCCGGACGCGTCTGACCTGGACGAAGGGACCATGCAGAAGATCGCCAGGGAACTCAACCTCGCGGAAACTGCTTTTGTGCTTCCGGCAACGCGCCAGGATTGCGTCGCACGCTTGCGAGTATTCACACCGGCCAGGGAGCTGGCCTTTGCCGGGCATCCCACGGTTGGCACTGCCTTCGTGCTGTTACAAAAGGAAATTGTCCTGCGAAGCAGCAGTGGGTTCGTTCTGGAAATGCAGGCAGGTCCTATTCCGCTTCGAATTGAAGGAGGCCCGCGGCCGATGATTTGGTTGCGCACGCCTCCTATTCGCGAAGGAAGGCGTTATGACTCCGCTCTCTGCGCTGGAGCGCTCGGGCTGGAACCGCCGGAGCTCCTTCCCATAAAACCGCAGCTTCTGAGCGCCGGCAATCCCACAGTTATTGTTGCCGCGAAAGATAAAGCAGCAGTCGATCGCGCATGGCTGGATTTAGCGGGCCTGAAGAGTCTGAAGGGTGCGGAGAGCGAGCCCTTCTGCGTGTTCCTGTTTACGCCGACGGCTGAGGGGGCCTATTCCCGGATGTTCGCGCCTGAATACGGGATCGCCGAAGACCCGGCGACCGGCAGCTCCACCGGACCCCTCGCCGCATACATGATCCGGCACAAGCTGGTGTCGGGCCAGGCGGGTACGCGCTTCATTAGCGAGCAGGGAACGAAAATGGGCCGTCGCAGCTTGCTGCATGTCGAGATTCAGGGAGAGGATGACGGAATTTATATCGGCGGTCATGTCACGCCAGTTGCAGAGGCTGTCATGACGCTAGAGTCTTTCGAAGTTGAACCATGCCGAGCGGGGTAATCCGCCGCCGGGGACTGCCACTTTGATGATTTTTGAAGCTTTCGCGCCGGGCACAAGGTTATGCACGTTGCTGCCACAGTTAGCGGACATCCTAAGGACCAAACCAAGCGGTATGTTCTCTTAGGCGCCGGGCGGCGCGTTAGGGCGGGCAACGCAGTCAAGAATCGGTATTGAAGGAGATTGGGTAATGAGTATCGAATTTCTGGGAAATAATTTGCGCTATGCGGCACGCCGGTTACGGCGAAGTCCGGGCTTCACGGCTGTGGCGATATTGACCCTCGCGCTTGGGATCGGCGTGAACGTGGCCGCATTTACTGTCGTCCGGGCCGTGCTGCTCAATCCCTTGCCTTATCCGCATCCCGAGCAGCTCGTGCGCGTCTTCGACGATTTGCGTGGCTCGAACAGCCGCGATGTCGGGATGTCCGCGCCGGAATTATGGGATCTACGGGACAGGTCCGGCATTTTCCAGGACCTCTCGGCGCTGTGGCCCACCAATGCAAATCTTACCGGCGCCGACCAGCCGGAGCGCATCGAGGGGCTTGCAACGAGCACGAATTATTTCAGAATGCTGGCGGCGCGACCCCAGCTAGGTCGCCTGTATACCGAAAACGATGAGCGGCCCGGGTTCATCGATGGGGTTGTACTCAGCGACGGTTTCTGGCGGCGAACATTTGGAGGTGATCCGAATGCCATCGGCAAGAAAATCCGTCTCGACAGTGATCTCTATACGATCATCGGGGTCCTGCCGCCGGGATTCCGGCACCCGGGCCGTTCCTTGGCAAGCGAGGTCGACGCATGGTTGGCCGCGGGGTTCAAGGCGCGGCCATTTCCAGCACCGGCGCTGAGGTCGTACAGGATGTTGCCGGGAGCGATGGGCCGGTTGAAGCCCGGTTTGTCGGTCGCGCAGGCGCAAGCACACCTGAATGCATTTTCCGACCAGCTAAGCCGGCAGTATCCAAACGATTATCCGGCGCCCGCCCGATGGGCTTTGCGCCTGGTTCCGGTCGAGGAAGATCTCGTCGGCAATATGCGGACGGAGTTGTTCGTGCTGTTCGGCGCGGTCGCGTTCGTTCTGCTGATCTCTTGCGTGAATCTCGCAAATTTGCTGCTGGCGCGCTCGGCCGGACGTCAACGCGAGATAGCAGTGCGGCTCGCGCTCGGCGCCGGAAAAGCACGGCTGATCGGACAGTTGCTTGCCGAGAGCATTTTACTCTCAGCCGTCTCGGGCGCCGTCGCGTTGAGTACCGTTGCGCTTATGAAAACGTCGCTGCTGAAACTGGCCCCGCCCGATCTTCCGCGAGTCAATGAGATCGCCTTAAGTCCGGGCGTTCTGTTATTCGCATTCTTCGTCTCGATCCTGACAGGCGTTATTTTCGGCCTGGCGCCCGCGGTGCAGACGGTGCGTCCGAACCAGGCAGGCAATCTCCGGGGAGGTAGCCGGGGCTCCGGATCGAGCAAGCACCAGATAAGAATCTTGCGCATTCTGGTTTCCTCGGAAATCGCTCTCTCCCTCGTGCTGCTTATCGGCGCCGGGCTGCTTTTGCGAAGTTTCCGGCATCTGCTTGAGGTGCGTCCGGGGTTCGAACCGCACCGGCTCATGACGGCAAAAATACCGCTGCCGCTCCCGAATGATAAGGCGTTGGATGCTTATCGCGTGACGGAGAAGCGCGCGGCGTTTTATCAGGAAGTCTTGCGCCGCGTCAGCGCGCTCGCCGGCGTCGAGCAGGCGGCTATCGGAAGCGATGCAAGTCTTCCCATGAACAACTCCCGGAATCAAACCGTTTTCGTTATCGAAAATCGCGCCATGGACTCGGAGCGCGTGCCGGTCGCTGAAGCGGCCAGCGTAAGTCCGAGCTACTTCGATGTCCTGAAGACTCCTCTGAAGAGAGGGCGGGTGTTCACCGAGCTGGACGACTCCAAGGGTCAGCAGGTCGCCGTTGTTAACGAGGCGCTCGCACGCCGGTACTGGCCCGACGCAGATCCTGTCGGACAGCGTATTAAGCTTGGGCGAACGGTAGCATTTCGCTCTTCATCGTATCTGACCATTGTCGGAGTCGTCGGTGACATTCGATCGGACGGCTTCGATACGGCGAGCGCGCCGTGTATCTACGTTTCTGAACCTCAATCTCCACCTTATGTTTCGGTTGTGTACCTGCGTACGGGCGGCGATCCGGGTACCTTGGGCGAGGCGATTCGCCACGAGGTGCAAGCGGTGGACCCTGGCATCCCGGTCTACGGCATCCGAACGATGGACGAGGTCGTCGGCAAAAATCTGGCAGCGCGCCGGTTTGCTCTGGAACTCCTGGGCGTATTCGCGGCGGTCGCCTTTGTAATTGCCGCCATCGGTATCTATGGCGTCATGGCTTACACCTTTAGCCGTCGTACGGGTGAAATCGGCCTTCGTATGGCGCTCGGCGCGCAGCGCAGCGACATCCTGAAAATCGTGCTAGGAGAGGGGGCGCGGATGCTCGTGTTCGGAGTGGCGGCTGGGCTCATCGGATCTGCGATACTGACGCGATTCCTGCAGACGCTGCTCTTCGAAATCAAACCGACCGACCCGATCACGTTTGGCGTCATCTCGACGCTCCTTTGCGTCGTGGCGCTATTGGCTTGTCTCATTCCTGCTCAGAGGGCGACGCGCGTTGACCCGCTGGTAGCACTGCACCACGAATGACAGCAGATCTGACGCCGCAACAAACGAGGATGCTGACTCAAGAGGGACTTTGGTTATGTCAATTGAAATCGGAGACATTAAGCGGCTGGTACTGGATTTCGTAAACAAACATGGAGCGCCGAAAGGCAAAGAGCAGCCTGCATGAGCAACGTGAAAGATATCGTTAAGGAAAAATACAGCGAGACCGCGCGGCGGCCCGCCGCCGGCGACGGCGGCACGTCCTGCTGCGGCTCGGCCCCCTGCCGCGACACGGCGGACCCGATCACCTCGGGCCTCTACGACGAGGCCCAAAAAAGCGGCCTTCTGGAAAAGGCTTTGCTGGGTTCCCTTGGCTGCTGCAATCCTACCGGTCTCGCGGAGCTGAAAGCCGGAGAAACCGTGCTCGATCTCGGCTCGGGCGGCGGCATCGACGTTCTGCTTTCCGCAAAGCGCGTCGGGTTGACGGGCAAGGCCTACAGCTTGGATATAACGGATGACATGCTGGTCCTCGCGCGCGAGAACCAACGGAGGGCGGGTGTCGAGAACGTCGAGTTGGAAGTGCTTTCTCACCGGTTGTTATCCACGTCGATTCTGTTTCTGGTAGTGACCGCTGTAGCGGCTGCTGCGAGTCCGCAAGAGCAAGAGGCGCGCAGCTTGAATCAGCACGGCCTAGAAGCCGCTGCCGGCCGGGACTACGCCGCTGCTGAGAAGGACTATCGCCGCGCGGGCGACCTTTACCGATCGCTGGGCGCGCCTTTCGAAGCGCACCTTTCCATTGTGTTGTTCAATCTCGCGGAGGCGGTTTTCGGTCAGGGCCGATGGCGCGAGACCGGCGGAATTTTCCGCGAATCGCTCGCATTGAGCCGCCGCGCCCTGGGGCCGAAACACATTCGCACTGTGGCGTCCATGAACGCCTTGGGCAACGTCGAAATGATGCTGGGCGGTTCGGATAGCGCCGAAGCGCTGTTCACGGACGCACTCGCCATAACGCGCGAACTGTATCCGCGGGATATTCAGATGGCATATGCTTTGGCCGGCATTTCATCGCTGCGATTACGCGCGGGCCAGCCGGATGAAGCGCTTCCCTTCGCCGAAGAGGCGTTGAAGATAACGGTGGACGCCGAGCCGCAAGAGGGGCTGGAAACGGCGATGATGTATCAGAACGTGGGCCAGATTCATCGCGAGGCGGGTCATGTGGAGCGCGCCCTGCCGTTGCTGCGCAAAGCCCGAACTATCTATGAAAGGGCGGGCGCGACCGCCAATCCGCGCTATGCCACGTCGCTGAGCCAGGAAGGCTTGGCGCTGATGGATGACGGTAAGTTGGTTCAGGCCGATAGGCAAATGAAGCGCGCAGTGGCGTTGCTCGACCAATGCGCGGACTGCCGATTCGAACTGGCGATTGCGCGCAACAACCTTGGCTTATTGCGTTTTCGCCAGAAAAAATACGCGGAGGCGGACGATCTGCTTCGCAAAGCGCTGGCGGCCGAGGAGCTTTATAGTCCCGCCGCCGACGCGCAAATCGGGATGACCAGGAAGACGCTGCAGCAGGTGCGCTCGGCGCTCCGATGAGCGCTACTGATAATGAATATCAACGCCTAGTGTGGAACAACTGCTGGATATTAGCCGAGAGCCTTTTTCGCGTATTCAAAAGATCGCTTCACGTCTCCCGGACGGTCGGCAGTTTTGTAATCGCAATCTATGAAGCAGCGCCATGGGTATTTCCGGTCTCGCGCCAGCCGCAGAATATCGGCTACGGGCGTATCGCCTTCGCCCCATGGCATGCTCGTGTGGTCTTTACGCCGATCCTTCAGGTAAATCAGGGCGATGCGGTCGTGATGGGCCTCCACGAATGGGAGTGGATCGTAGCCGCCGCCGGTGGCGTCCCCAATATCGAAGCTCATCCAGTAGTTCTTCGACAGCGCCAGCGCCTCTTCAAAATTCGCGGGGGTAGAGATCGCGTCCGGATTGGTTGGGTGCATGTCAGGGCGGCCCTGCAGGCCTACTAGGAACCTGGACTTGTCCACCAGCGGCGCCACTTCTTTCGCCTCCGTGAGGGTGTTGCCGACGGTTACCAGCGTCGCACCGAGAACCTTGGCGATTTCGAAAGTGCGCTCCAGCTGTTCTCTTGTCTTGCCAGGGAATCCACTCATTCCGAAGATCTCGATGCCGACGTCGTTGATCTTCTTGCGGATAGCGCGGTAGAAATCGAGCGAGACGGAAGCGCGCCATCTGTCGAGCGCTTGGCGGGCCGCAGCGCGGGTGTCGGAAGCCGCCGTGAAATCGCGAATCTTGTCCCAAAACTCCGCCGGCTCTACCAGCGGCGCGAACAGATCGCACTCTCCCAGATGGGCGTCCACCATGCTCTTCGTGGCCAGGTCGAGCAAACCGTTCTGCGGCAGGCCGGCCGTGGTGAATACATACGTCTGCAGTCCGAACTGGATTCCGTCGATGTTGGAATCAATTTTGGTCGCTGGCAATGCGTGCATAGCTAGTGATCCCACAGCGAGCTTTCCCAGGTGGCGTCTCGAAATCATGCGGTCACGCCTCAGATCGAGTTTACTCCCGATGCAGATTGATGCAGCCACCACCGCGATGCGGCGCCGGGAGGCCACGGTCCCTCTTCTTCGGGCGCCCAGATGAATATAGGAAGCACAGGGACGCCGCGAGCGAGCGCGGCGGCGAGGGCCGGGTTGTCCGAGAGGCGCAGGTCTGAACGAAACCACAGTAATGCCGGGCTGGTGTGCTTCGTCATCGCCCGATTTCAGTGCGTTCCGCGCCGAACAGCTCGAGAATGCGCTTTCGCCGGTAGTCGAAAATCTGTTGTACATCGCGGCGAACCATCAGCGTATTCATCAAGCGGCCAAGAGGTCCAAACGGAACGCGATATCGAACTATGTCGCGCATGCGCGTGCCGCCATCTAGGGCTTCGAAACGATGCGTGTGATGCCAGAGCGCGTAGGGTCCGGTCAGCTGCACATCGACGAACCGATGCGGCGGCTGCCATTCCCGAATCTCCGTGGTCCAGCGTATCGGGATTCCGTGTACGCGCAGCCGATAGGAGATCTTTGCGCCCGGCTCCATCCGAATCGGTCCCGGAGTGAGAATCCGGAATCCAAGCCACGCTGGCGTGATCTCCGCCAAATTGCGGACGTCGGAGAAGAACTGGAACACTTCGGCGAGAGGACGCGGCGTCCATTGCTCACGCCGCAGAGTGTGAAATCGCATCGCCTAGCTCGCACCGGCTTCGCTTGCGGGCGGCCGCGCGATCGGGCGCCGAGGCGCGGCACAGCATTGCGTGTTGCAAAGATCAGGATCGATACCCAATGGACCGAGGAAGCGGGGTTCGGCTCCCTCCGTCTGCTCCAGGATCAACTCGCGAATCATCGAGACGAAGGATGGGTGCACACCGACCGTGGCGGCGCGGTGAAAGCCTACGCCTAGTTCGCGGCACAGATCGGCGGCTTGGGTGTCGAGATCGAACAGGACTTCCAGGTGGTCGGAGAGGAAGCCGATGGGCATAACAACCAGGTCCGTGAGCGCGCCGGCGGCGTGTTGGGCGCGAATGTAATCGCGGATATCGGGCTCGAGCCACGGCTGACTGGGAGGGCCGCTGCGGCTTTGATAAACGAGAGTCGGAGTGAAGCCAACGGCCTGCGCGACCAATCGGCAGGAGTCTTCGAGCTGCTTCACATACGGGCTCGACTCCGCCATGGAGAGAGGAACGCTGTGCGCGGTGAAGACAAGGCGCGCGGCTGAGCGGCGTTCGGCGGGGACGCGGTGGAACGCTTCGCGCACACGATTGGTTAACGCCTCGATGAAGTTGGGGTGATTGTGAAAAACACGCAGCTTGTGGACTTCCGGCGCGTCCGAGCCGGCTTCGGCGCGGGCGCGCTCGATATCTTCGCGGTATTGGCGGCAGCCGGAGTAGGAGCCGAAGGCGGAGGTGACGAAGGCTAAGGCGCGGCGGACGCCATGGGACTTCATTTGGCGCAGCGTATCGGCCAGCATGGGATGCCAGTTGCGATTGCCCCAGTAGATGGGGAGGTTCGGGCCGCGGGAGGCCAGTTCGGATTGGAGCGCGGCGATCAAATGGCGAGCCTGATCATTGATGGGACTCTTGCCGCCGAATTGGTAGTAGTGCTCCGCTACGTCGAGCATGCGTTCGCGCGGGACGTTCCGGCCGCGCAGGACGTTTTCGAGGAAAGGGATGACGTCTTCGCGGCGCTCGGGGCCGCCGAAGGAGACTAGCAGGAGAGCGTCGTAGGGGGGAGTAGCTGTCATCACTTAGGATCACGCCTCTGCGCAGGCCGGGAGGCCTGCGCCACTAAAACGGCGGCGCCGTCTATGGCGTCATTCTTGACGGCTAGTAAGCCTTCGTTCGCTTGATCGAGTGGATAGGCGGTCGCTTTGGGGCGCAGACCGATGCGATGGGCGAGCGCGAGAAAATCGCGCGCATCGGCGCGGGTCATGTTGGCGACGCTGCGAATCTGGCGCTCGCCCCAGAGCAGGGTGTCGTAATCGAACTCGGGGATGCGGTCCAAGTGAATCGCGTTTATGGCCACCACGCCGCCTTTGCGCAGGCTGGCTAGCGCGGCAACTACTACATCGCCGCTGGGCGCAAAGGTCACGGCGCGATCGAGAGGAACGGGCGGCCGGTCCTGTTCAGCGCCGACCCATGTTGCGCCGAGGGAGCGCGCGAGTTCGCGGTGCGATTCGCCGCGGGTGGAAACGTAGACCTCGCAATTCCACGAGTGAAGCACGGCGATGGCGAGATGGGCGGAAGCGCCGAAGCCAAAAAGGCCTACGCGCTCGCCTTCGGCAACGCCGGCCACGCGCAGGCTGCGGAAGCCGATGATGCCGGCGCAAAGCAGCGGCGCGGCGTGGAGATCGTCAAGGCCATCGGGCAACGGGAAGACGAAATCGGCGCGCGCGGCCGCGAATTCGGCGTAGCCGCCGTTGACGGAGTAACCGGTGAACGTGGGCGCGTCGCAAAGATTTTCCATCTGGCGCGCGCAGTAAGGGCAGCTCCCATCGACGCCGCCGATCCAGGAGACGCCGACGCGCGTGCCCAGAGGCAGCTCGGGAGTAGCGCCATCGACGATCTCACCGACGATCTGATGTCCGGGAATGAGAGGGTTTCGCTGAGGAGGTAACTCGCCTTCGACGATGTGGAGATCGGTGCGGCAGACGCCGCAGGCGCGCACGCGGAGGAGCACCTGGCCAGGCTCGAGTGAAGGCATGGGCGCATCGCCGATTTCGAGCGGGCGATTGGCGATGGGCGCGGGATGATGCAGGATGGCCGCCTTCATGGCGCTCATCGCCTGGTCCGCTCCATATCTTCCAGCAGCGCCGTGAGCCGGGGACCTTCGCTGCGTTGTCCGAAGCGCAGCGCGTTATAAGCGGCGGTAAATTCGCCCACGGCGCCGCCGAAAGCATCGGGAGGCAGAGAGGAGGCGAATTCGGCCGGCGTGAACCAGGGCGGCTTCTGATATCCACGGCGGCGGGCGATGCGCAACATGCGGCGGTAAAGGAGCGTGGCATCCTGCGCCGACGCCTCCCCGCGGCGGACGCGCGCTACGCGCAAACGGGTGCGGAAGACAATCAAGACCCAAGGTCCCGCGAACCAGCTCAGCAGCGCCACGGCAACGATGGCCATAGCCAAGACGGCATAGCGATTTACCCATGGCGCGAGCGTGGATATCTCGCCGATCGAGAAGCGCCATGCGACGCCAACCCAGCGGAAGCCGAGGTATCCGGCGCTGGATTGCAAGCGGCCGGCGAGCGTGCCCTGGCGGTGCGGATCGTAACCGACGACCCACTCCTGCCAGAAGGCGCCGGCCGCATCGAGGTAAAGATCGAGCTTCGACATGAGACCGAAGCTGTGGGCATTGGGATCGGCGGGCGTGGGATCGAACGTGGTCCAGCCGCGTCCGGGCATCCAGGCTTCGACCCAGGCATGGGCGTCGGAGGCGCGCATCACCCAGAAACCGGTGAGGGTGTTGTAGATGCCGCTTTGAAAGCCGGTGGCCAGGCGGGCGGGGATTCCGATGGAACGGAGCATGACGGCCATGGACGAGGCGAAGTATTCGCAGTAGCCGCGGCGGCGGGTGAAGAGGAAATCGGCCATTGGATCGGCGGGCTCGCGAGACGGCATTTCGAGAGAGTAAGCGTAATCGGACCGCAGGTGGCGTTCGATGGCGCGGGCGCGGGCGATATCGGTGGCGGCGCCGGCGGTGACGGAGCGCGCGAGTGCCGGGATACGCGGATCGAGCCTGGGAAGTTCGAGATTGCGCCCACGCGATTCGGGGCTCAGGACGGCGGTTTCGAAGATCGGCGAACTAACTTCGGGCGGCTCTTCGAGGAGGCTGTAGACGCTGTAGGTGAAGCCCTCGGGGATCTGCCCGGGAAGGCGGTAACCGCCGGTCTCGGAGCCTTCGAGATACTCGTAGTTCATGCTGACGACCTGCGGAGCGCCGGCCATGAAGAGAGCCTTGGAGCCATCGATATCGAGGCGGACCTCATAGGCGATGTAGCGGCCGGGAGGACGCTGCTCGGGAGTGTTGAGGTCGCCACGGCGTTCGTAGATACCGATGGGCGCCCAATTGGGGGCGGGATTGATCCACTTCTTGCCGTCGAAGAAGGTGAGCGCGTCGCCGCGCCATTTGACGCTCGAGAGCTTGTCGGGGCGAGGGCTGGAGACGTGCATGACGGGGCGCGAATTGAGCAGAAGCTTGCCGGTTTGGCCAAGGACGACTTGATTGGAGAATCCCGGGACGAAGATGCGGCGGGGAAGGAAGCGCGAAAGCGCGGCATCGGCGGTGCGCGGGAGCAGAAAAAACAGACCGGCGGTGAGAAACAGGATGCCGGCGGCGATGGCGGTGGCGAGGGCGGCGAGCCGGGGATGAAAGCCGCTCTGTCCGGAGCGCGCTTTGATTCCGGCGTGACGTATGGAGCGGCGGATTTCGCCGCTGGTGAGCGCCGCGATGGCGAAGAAGAGATAGCAGGCGAGGAAGGCGAAAAAGTTGAGGTTGATAGAGAGGATGGCGCCGGCGACTAATTCGGCGAAGGAGATAAACGCGAGAAAGAAACGGTCGCGGCGCGTGGAGACGGTAAGAATCTTAAGCGCGGCGAGGAAGAAGAGGAAGTGAACGCTGGAATCGACGAGTTTCCGCGAGAAGAACAGGTAATCGGCTTCGAAGATGGCGGCGTAGGCGAGGCAGGCGAAGCTGACGGCGCGGTTCGATATTTTCAACGAGATGAACTGAGTGACGATGAGCGCCCGGAGCAGGAGCGCGGCCGCGGTGAAGGCGATGGTGGGCGAATCGAGGTAGCCGGAGCCGGCGACGGCAAGAAAACCACACGCGGCAAGGCCGAGGAGCGCGAAATCGAAAAAGCGCTCGACTGAGAGGGAGGCTTCAAACCTTGCCATAACTTAATTCTAGGCGGGTTTGAGGCTTGATTTCACCGCAGAGACGCAGAGACGCGGAGATAAGCGCAGAGTTTTGAGAGGCGAGCATGCGGTTCTTGGGCTTCGGTGTTGGGTTCGGGTTGTGCGTTCACCAGTGTTTCGTTCAAATTTTGCGGCTTTATGCGGCCTTTTTGAAGCGGTCGGGGCGGTTGATGACTTCCCAGGCGAGATTGAGGCGGTTTTTGCGGTCACGGACGCGGGCGATTTCGGGGGCTGAATAAACGAACTCCCCGTACGCGCTGGCGGGTTGGAAATCGTCGCCGGGATCGTAGACTGCGTCTTGGGCTTCGGCGAGTTCCACCAGGTGGATAGCTTCGCGCTGGGCTTGGACATATTTTTCGTTACGCTGGGCTTGCATGGCGATGAGTTGGGCGATGTTCTTGTCGGCTCTCCGGCTGATGCGTCCTTCATAGGTGTTCAGGAGCGATAGGGAGTGGGATTCGGCGGTCCATGTTTTCGCCTCGGCGAGGGCTTCGGCGACTTGCGAGTTATCGACATCGATGGCTTCGGCGTGGTCCAAATACCCGCACGCAAAAATCGAGTTTTCGATCGAAATCGCCCGCTTAATTTTCCAGCGATCCATTGCGATCAGGGTGGCCAATTCACTCTCGAGGAAGCTGACGGGGGCCAGGGCTTCGCGATAGGCCGCCATATGGGAATTGAATGCATCGCTTTCTTCGGGGGTCGCGATGTAGGTTTTGGAGAGGAGTTGATGCCGGGTCGCGTTCAAGGACGAGCGGCGCTTCCCTTCCGCAGTGCGAGGTCCGCCTTTCTTCTTCTGCGGAGGCTCGGCGGGCGGGGCTTGGGTGGGTGTAGTGGTGTTTTCAGTTTGTTGGTCAGTCATGATTGTGATTCTTTCGAAATTAGTTCAGTATTGCCTTACAAGATCAGATTAGCGAGCGCGATTTCGGGAATCGGGAGGCAGAATTTGTAAGTGATTGAGTGGAAGGGAAATATAAATTCCGATTTCGTGTCACCGCGTTTTACGGCCGCCTTTGCGACCGGTTTCGCCGCGCTTGCTCAGCGCTCGTCTCGGCCAATCGCTTCGTAGCGCATAGACGATCGATTTTCTTCCCTGCTGCCGTGAGCTTCCATTTTGGCTTGGAACTCTTTGCCGCTTCTTCGGAAGGGGCTGCCCTTTTACCTTCGCCCAACGGCGGCGCTACATCTCTCATGCGCTGAGTTGCTTCCGGCTGAACCTAGGCTTGCTTGGACGCGCCTGACTCTGAGTAGTTGAAGCGCCGCCGATCGGCGTAGCGCCCGCGGCACAGCGCTTCACGAACCGCGGTGGCATTATCGAATCGCCTCGGCCAGCGTGGGTAGCCAGCGTGCACATCGCCGTAGAATCGCTCAACTCTCTGTTAAAATCTAAGCGTGTCCATCAGGTTTCGCAGGCGGCTGCCCGCATGCAAAACAGAACAAAGGAACGCTGGCGTAGCTCAGTTGGTAGAGCATCTGATTTGTAATCAGAGGGTCGGGGGTTCAAATCCCTCCGCCAGCTCCATTATTTTCGTCAGGTTAAGGTTTGCTTAACGCGTACCAGCCGGCTTTTGACGGCAGAGCGACTGTCGAAAGGCGCCGTCTACGATGGTTTAAGCAGATCGCCGAAGTTGCCAGAGTAGCCTTTCGAAGGGCTGCATCAGTGCGCGTCGCGTCTAAGAATCCGAGAGCGTCCTCTGTACCTCACAGTGCTTTCGGTGCTCGCGTTGGAGGTCAACCGCAGCCCTGACTGCTGCCGGTGTTCTTGGATCAGATCACAAACCGGCTGTGGGCGCTGAAGACCGGCTCGGCGCTAAAGAACCGAACAATCAGGGCAAGAATGTATCGCGCTTTTCGCATGGCTTTTTCCCCTCCAACTATTAATCGGCTGATGCGAAGGGGTTGAGCAGGATTTATTTTTGCGGGAGCAGCACGGAAACCACGGTTCCGCGTCCTGGCTCACTCGCGATGCGCACGTCGCCGCCGTGGAGGAAGACGATCTGTTGAACGATCGCCAAGCCCAGCCCCGCGCCACCCGAGTTGCGGGAGCGCGCCGGGTCGGCACGGTAGAAACGGTCGAAAATGCGCGGCAGGACCTCAGCGGAGATTCCAGAGCCGGTGTCGCTAACCTCAATGCAAATCCCTGCGTTCTGGCGCCTGGCGCTCAACGAAACGGAATCGCCGGCTGAACAATGCGCCAACGCATTAGATACAAGGTTTCCTAGCGCCCGTTGGAGTAACACTCGGTCGATCTCGGCCACCAAACCGGCCTCGGCGCTTGCCGAGAGCTTCGCGCCCATCTCGGCGGCTGCCGCCTCGTAGTAATCGCAAAGGTCCGTCAACAGGGCGCCGAGATCTTCGCGAGTGCGCTTCAGATGGTCGCCCGGGCTTTCCGACCGCGCCAGAAACAACAACGACTCGATGAGATCGGAGAGCCGCACCGATTCCTCCAGGCAGGAAGCCAATGCGTCGACATACTCTTCCGGCGTTCGCGCGCGCGCCAAGGCCACTTCCGATTCGCCACGGATGTTGTTCACCGGAGTGCGCAATTCATGCGCGATGTCCGCCGAGAACTGGGATAGGCGCGCGAACGATTTCTCCAGCCTCTCAAGCATGGCATTGAAAGCCGCCGCCAACACGTAAACCTCTTCGGGATATCCTTCCGCCCGAATCCGCTCATCTAGCGTGCTGGAGCCGATGCGACGCGCCGTCTCAGCGACCTCGCGGAGCGGGCGTGTGCCCCTGCGGGCGATGGCAACTCCCACGGCCGGGCAAAAAATGAGCGCTGCGGCCAGCACAATGTAAACCCAGGTGCGCTGACGCCCAAGGACTTCCTGCTCTTGCGTAAGGTCGACCGCCAGTTGGAGCGTCCAGACGCCGGGTTCGTTAGCATCAGGTTGTATGGTGGATACGATCGCCCGATAGGGGGCCCCGCCCGGCGACTTGATCCAAAAGATGCCGGGATTCGTGGCGGCGGCCTGCGCCATGCGAGGCGAGCTTAGATCGCGGTCCATTCCAGGCGTTGTGGACAATGCCCTCCCATGTGGATCGAGAACCCGGACGTAGAACTTTTGGTAGCGCCGGACGGCGGAATCGATCTCAACTTCTTCGTGCAGCGCATGCGAATCTCCGCCCCGCTCGCGTACCAGCGCGCGGCACACCTCCCGTTCGTCAAGCAGGGATTGCTCGGAGATTCTTCTCAGGTTGTCCGCCAAACCGATGTAGAAGGAGCCTGTAGCTACGGCTACCAGGAGGAACGACGCCGCCGTATACCAAGCGGTGAGTAGCGTGGCAAGGGATGCGCGGCTTGCCCGGCTACCGTTTCCCGGAGTCTTCGAGAACATATCCAACCCCCCGAACCGTGCGGAGCAGCTTTTGCGGAAAGGGGTCGTCCACCTTGCCCCGCAGGCGCCGCATGTTCACATCCACCACGTTGGTGTCGCCTCCCGGGCCGAGATTCCATACGGCTTCCGCGATTAGCGTTCGCGTCACCACCTCTCCCGCGCGGCGCATCAGTAGCGATAGCAAGGTGAATTCCCGCGCCGTGAGATCGAGCCGTTGACCGGCGCGCGTAGCCCTGTGCGCCGCTGGGTCGAGCTCGAGATCCGCCACCCGCAGCGAGGCTGCTTCGCGCACGGGCGGCCGTCGCAGAATGGTCCGCGCGCGTGCGAGCAATTCGGAAAAGGCGAATGGCTTCACCAAGTAATCGTCGGCGCCAAGCTCGAGGCCTTTGACGCGATCCGCCACTTCGTCACGGGCGGTCAATATAAGGACAGGGGTCTGCACGCCGGCGTTTCGCAGCCACGTGAGGATATCGCGGCCGTCCATTCCCGGGAGCATAATGTCGAGCAGGATCAGGTCGAAGGCGGAGTTCTCGATCTGACGTTTGCCGTCCAGGCCATCCGCCGCTACGCTCACCACAAAGCCGGCTTCCAGAAAGCCGCGCTTGAGAAAATTCGCCGTCTTTACTTCGTCTTCCACGATCAGCAGCTTCATCCGATTGCCAAGACGATCATTGTACAGTCTCCGATTGTTTCCAAGGTACTGGAACTGTTTCTGGGGGCGAAAACCCGAAGAGGCGCTGACGGTTGACACTCTGCGCCACGTATTCGATGTTGAAACCAGGATCATCCGCGACGAAACGCATTGCACTCTGTTCTGTGTCCCAATAAAGAGAAGGGCAGTCCCGCGAGGACGTGAAACGAGAAAGTTGAAGCCTTTGTCGATGGTGTTATCGCGGCGGCGGGTTTTGCCGGAGGAGGTTTCCGTTTGAGCCGTTTGAAACAAGCTGGCGAGGCGCTAGGGCTGCGTCGCAGCATCGTGGGGCTGCTAGCCATGGTCGTCCTGGTCGGGATGGGCGAGAAGATGACGGAGCGCTTCCTCCCCTGTATCTTGTCGCGCTCGGCAGCGGCATGTTTTGGCCAGGCGCTCTCAACGCCCTCAATAATCTACTGGGCGCCCTATACGCATTCCCAGGAGGATGGCTGGCGGAGCGGGTGGGCGTAAAACGATCGCTGGTGGTTTTTAACTTGATTTCCATCGCCGGGTATATCGTGGTGTTGGCTGTGCCCCGGTGGCAGGCTGTAATGGCGGGGTCGGTACTCTTTCTCTCCTGGACTGCGATTTCATTGCCCGCCGCGATGGATCTGATCTCGAAAGTTCTTCCCTCCAAGAAGCATGTCACTGGCGTCGCCATGCACTCCATGGTTCGGCGCTTGCCCATGGCGCTCGGGCCGATCGCCGGCGGCCTTTGCATCGATCGCTGGGGACCCGTCACGGGAGTGCGGATCGGATTTTTCGGCGCGATACTGATGGCGCTGATCGCGCTCGCCATGCAGCACTTCTTGATCGAAGACAGCGCGAAGCCGACGCTTCCCGACGCCCTCGACAGCAATCCCTGGCGCCTTCTCCGCGGTTTTCCTCCGGCAATTGAAGAGTCTCTTCACGGCCGATCTGTTCATTCGGTTCTGCGAACAGATTCCTTATGCATATGTCGTTCTCTGGTGCATGAGCGATATCGCCGGTTACCGGACAGCCCACGTGACCGCTACCGAATTCGGCCTGTTGACGGCCATCGAAATGGCGACGGCGGCGGTTTGCTATCTGCCGGTGGCCAAAATGGCGGACCAGGGTTCTAAGAAGCCGTTCATCGCGATCACCTTTGTCAACTTCGCCCTCTTTCCCTTGGTATTACTTTATTCGCGGACTTTCTCCGCGCTGATCGTCGCGTTCATTGTACGAGGTCTGAAGGAGTTCGGCGAGCCAACTCGCAAGGCGCTCATCATGCACCTCGCGCCGCCGGATCGGAAGGCCGCATCGTTCGGAGCCTACTATTTATTTCGCGACAGCGTTGTGTCGTTGGCCGCGCTCGGAGGGGCATTCCTCTGGGACCGCGGCCCAGCCCTGAATTTTCTTGCCGCCTTCGCGTTCGGCATTGCTGGAGCGATCTGGTTCACTCTTTTCGGACGGGAAGATTCTCCGAAGCAATGAACATAGGCGCCTGCCTGCACGGCCGTCGTGATCTTCCGTACGTGGGCACGTCAACTGCATTATTCCTCGCCAGGGAGGCGAATATGTCTTTTGGACTTTATTTCGTCGGCTTTATCATTCTCATCGTTGGTCTGGCCATCGGCGCGCACCTTATGCACATCTCCAATCAGTGGATTGGCGTGGGCGTAATCGTGCTTGTCGGTATCGGCATCATTACCGGCGTCACGTCCACGCGGCGTCCCGATCCCTCGTAGAATGGTGAGTTGATTCTCACTCTCACGCTTAATCCCGCCATCGATCGCAGCATCGGCGTCGATCACCTGGCCTTCGAGGACCGCTCCTATATTCAATCGTCGAGTGATTCGGCCGGAGGACGCGGATTGAATTCTTCGCGCGTGATCCACTCCTTCGGAGGCGAGACTCTCGCGCTTACTATCGCGGGAGGAGAATCGGGCGTGCGTCTAACGGAATATCTGCGGCATGAGGGATTCCGCAGCCATGCAGTTGCGGTGCGGAACGATATCCGCACCAACCTCACCATTACCGACCGGCGCGGTCTTAGCGTCAATTTGAACGAGCGCGGTCCTGAATTGACTGGCGCAGAAGTAGGCAAGATTGAGCGATCCGTGGCGCGGGCGCTCGATCGGGCGAAATGGCTGTTGCTTTGCGGAAGCGTTCCGCCGGGTGTTCCAGCCTCCTTCTATGCCAAATTGATCGCGCTGGCGCGAAAGAAAAAAGTGCGCACCCTGCTACACGCTTCGGGCGACGCGCTTCGCGAAGGCATCGCGGCGCGGCCTTCGTGGTGACTCCGAATCAAAGCGAGGCCGAACGGCTGCTCGACCGTTCCCTGCTCACGCGCGCGCAATGCCTGCAGGCCGCAGCCGAGATTGGCATCCTTCGGTCCCGATGCGGTGGTGCTATCGCTGGCGAGCCGTGGCGCTATAGCCTCCTTTTCCGGTGGATTGTTTGAGGCGATTCCTCCGCCAGATTGAAGCCGTATGCCCGATCGGCGCGGGCGACGCACTAACCGCAGCATATGCGTGGCGCATGAACAAGGGACGCTCAACGGTCCCGGAAGCGCTGCGATGGGGCGTGGCCGCCGGTACCGCTTCCGCGCTGCTGCCGGGAATGAACTACGCAACCCTCGCCGAAACCGAAAATATGTACGCGACGCATCGAGGTCCGGCGCGCGGAGTAACGCATGCTACACTGCAAGCAGGAATGTTCCAAGACCTGAAGCTAGCTGTCCGTCTCCAGGAAATCGATAATCGTCTTGCGGATCTCACTCGCGAAATCGCGACGCTCCCCAAACACATTGCCGAGATCGAGAAGAAGCTTGGGATCGCACCAGCGCAAGCTTGAGGCAGATCGGGCGGCGCTCGCCGCAAATCAAAAAGAGCGGAAACAATGCGAGGGCGAGATCCAAGATGCAGGAGCAAAAGATCTCGAAGCTCAAAGATCAGATGCTGCAGGCCAAGACCAACGATCAGTATCGCGCCTTTCAGAATGAAATCGAATTCTGCGAGAAAGAGATTCGCCGCTTCGAGGATCGCATCCTCGAATTGATGACGGAATCAGAGCCGCTCGATAAGAACGTAAAGAGCGCCGAGGCCGCACTCAAGGTGGAAAGTGCGCAGGTAGAAGGCGAAAAGAACCAAGCACGCGAGCGCACCGCGGAAGATGAGCGGGCCGCACGGGAACTGCAGGGCGAGCGCGCGTCCATCGTCGCAAACATGGCGCGCTCCGTTTACGACCGCTACGAGAGAACGCGCAAGGCGCGCAAGGGCCTTGCCATCGCGGAAGTGGTCGATGGCCGCTGCAGCGCGTGTCACCTCACTTTAAGACTTCAGTTTTTCCAGGATCTGAAGCGCAGCACGGAAATAATGACCTGCGAGAACTGCCAGCGGATTCTCTACTACAATCCACCGGTCAAGGTGGAAGACATCGACAGTGGAGCAGGCGCTATGCGCCTGCCCGCGTAATCGCACTCTACTGACCACCGAAACTGTAACCAACCCAGACCTTCGGCCACAATCGGCGTGCTTCGCCCGAACTGCGACAGATTGTTGACCCAGTGAACGTCGAACTGCGGCCGAACGAAGAAATGATCGGTTAGATAAATCTGCACGCCCACTCCGCCATGTACCTGGAAATGATTGGAGCTGGCGAAATACTGGCTAAAGTTTTGGTTCCCGGTGATAGCCGTGGTGGCGCTCTGATTTTCGTAGAACTTTAAATTCATGCCGCCGATGCCGCCGGCAAGCTGCAGCGACGCCTTCTTCGACCGCACCGGCACGAAGATTCCGTTAAAGTCGTAAAACGTAGTTCGCGATTGAATCACATCGGAAGTGAGGCCCGTGCCCGCGGTTGGCAACGACAAATAATTCTGCTTGCCGGGCTCGAAACTTACTTCCGCGCCTACACCGAAACGCTTCCAAAGCATCAGATTCCCTCCGAAGCCCAGCATGAATCCGCTAAGACTCGGGGTGGAAACGCAGGTGGTACTCGACCCGATGGTGCATCCCAACAAGGTCGTGTTATCGATACCCGCCCGATGCCGCGGAGTCTTCCACGGCGCCGAAGCCCATATTGATATCGAACGTGCTTTGCGCACTCGCAAAGGGGACTGCAAAAGCGCCGGCGAGAACCAGCGGAAGGTAACGGCGAATATGCTTCACTTGAGATTTCTCCTCTATTTGTACGGAATTCGCACTTGCTTCTAATTATCCATGAAAACAGATGATTGCGGGCCAAAAAGGCCCGTTGCACCACATGACGCGGTAATTCGCACACACGGTTTCAATTGTGTTGCGTTAACGCTTTTGACACTGCGGACAGAAATGCGACGAACGTTGCGCGACTAATATCCGCTTTACCGAGTGCCGCACGTCACGCACGGTTCCCCCGTTCGCTGATATACGCGATGCTGAAACTGGAAGAAGCCTTTGCGGCCTTCCGCATCCACGTAGTCGGAAATCGACGAGCCTCCAGCCTCGATCGCCTCGGTAAGCACTTCGCCGATCGCCGCATGAAGTTTGCGCGCCCGATCCGCGCGCAAACGCGCGGCTAGGGCACTGCGGATGAATCCCCGCGCGGAACAGCGCTTCATCCGCATAGATGTTTCCAATCCCGCGCACGAATGTCTGGTTCAGCAGCAAGCGCCTTCACACTGGTCTTACGCCGCTTCAATCCCGCGATGAAATCTTCCACGCCGATTTCGAGCGGCTCTGGCCCTAGCCGCGCCACGCGTTTCGGAAATGCTTCGGAATATTCGATGCAGCCGAACTGGCGGCTGTCATCATACAGCAGCGCGCCTTTGTCGAGCGTAAGAATGGCGTGCGTGTGCTTGCCGCTTGGTCCGCCGAGCAGCAGACGTCCAGTCATGCCGAGATGGATGGTCAAATATCCGCCGCCGCTCAGACTGGCGACGATGAATTTGCCGTAGCGCTTCACGCCTGCGATCTTGCGCCCCGCCAGCGCGGCGGACATACGGTCCGGGTCGCCGCCGCGCAAGATGCGCAAACAGCTGAATTCGGCCGAGACGATGCGCCGCCCGATCAGTGGCGCGATCGAGCGCGTAACCGTTTCGACTTCGGGAAGCTCAGGCATTGTATCAGGGCAGATCCGCCAGCACGTCATCGCCCTCCACTTTCACCGGATAAGTGGGGACGACGATCGAGGGAACAAACGCGCTTTGGCCCGTCACGCAATCGAACTCCCACATATGATACGGACAGACCAGCCGCCCCGAGGGCGCAATCTGCCCCTGTCCCAAAGGGCCGCCCGCATGAGGACAGATGCCATAGAGCGCGGTGATTCTGCCATTCACGTTGCAGATGGCATAGGGGTCGTCGCGCACGATCGCCTCGAAAACGGAATTGGCCGGCAAGTCCACCAGTGAGCAGACGCGTTCGAACGGCATATCAAGAAGGGATTGCGGTCTCGCGTTTTACGCCCGCTGCCACGCAGACCGGCGGCCGATGCCGGAATAATCGAAACCGGCGGCGAGCAGCGTCGTCCGGATTGAAGATGTTGCGCCCGTCGATCAGCACCGGCGCCGCCATCGCGCGCCGCCAGCGCCTTCAGATCGAGCTGGCGGAACTCCGCCCACTCGGTCACCACCACGACCGCATCGGCATCGCGCGCGCAATCGAACGCAGAAGTGCAGTACTTGATCTTCAGCGTGGGGTTTTGGGCTGCGGCACGCATCCATCGCGATCGGGTCGTACGCGTTGACGCGCGCGCCCAGCTGCAGCAGCCGCTCGATCAAATGCAGACTGGGCGCGTCGCGCAAATCGTCCGTATCGGGCTTGAAGGCGAGGCCCAGCACCGCGATGGTGCGGCCCTTGAGGATGTACAGCTTCTCCTGCAGCTTCTGCATCGCAACCAGGCGCTGCGCGGCGTTGACTTCGAGCGAGGCGCAAGCAGGCGGCCCTCGTAGCCATACTCGCGCGCTGTATGCAGCAGCGCGTTCACGTCCTTGCCGAAGCAACTGCCGCCCCAGCCAACCCCCGCGTTGAGAAACCGCGAGCCGATGCGCGTATCGAGGCCGATGCCACGCATCACCTCGGGACCCTCCGCGCCCACGCGCTCGCAGATGTTGGCGATCTCGTTGGCGAAGCCGATCTTCATCGCCAGGAACGCATTGGCGGCGTACTTGATCATTTCCGCGCTGGTCAGCGAGGTCTCCACCATCGGCGCCGAAGTCATGAATGCGGGCCGCGGCACTCCCTCCGGCGGGTCGAACGATTGGTTCACCAGGGGCGCGTAAAGTTCGCGCATCACGCGCAACGTGTGCGCATCGGACGCGCCCACCACGATGCGGTCGGGATAAAGCGAATCGGCCACGGCGCTGCCCTCGCGCAGGAACTCCGGGTTGCTGGCCACGCCGAAATGAACGTCCAGGCGCGCTCCGCCGCCCGCATCGCGCCAAACCTTCGCGCACCAGCGCCTCCACCAGGTTGCCCGAACCCACGGGCACGGTGGATTTGTTCACCACCACGCGGAAGCGCGAATCGCTCGCGCCGCGGGCGATGCCGGCGCCGATGCCGCGCGCGGCCGCTTCCAGATATCCCAGATTCGGTTCGCCGTTCGCCAGCGGCGGCGTGCCCACCGCGATGAAGATCACATCGCTCGCCGCCGCCGCCGGACCGACATCAGTGGTGAATTCGATGCCCGCCCCGCGCCTGGCCAGAGCCATGATCGATTCCAGGTATGGCTCGTAAATGGGCGATTCGCCGCGCTTCAGCTTGGCGATCTTGCTTTCATCGGTGTCTACGCACGTACGTGATGCCCAGGTAGGAAAGGCACGCGCCCGTGACCGTTCCGACATAGCCAGTTCCGATAACCGTTACGCGCATAATTTGAAATTTACGCGGATAACAAGGAGAGGAGTTCCTGTAAGATCCGGTACAATCAATACTACCGCAAAATGCAGACCATTCTCGTGATCGACGACGACGAAAGCCTGCGCGACACCATCGGCGTGATGCTGGAGCAGGAGGGCTTCCGCGCCGTGCTGGTCGGGCGACGGCCGCGCCGGTTTCGAGAAGGCCGTGACCATCAAGCCCGATCTGGTGCTGGTCGATCTCCGCCTGCCGGGCATGAGCGGAACGGAAATCTGCAAGCAGCTTCGCTCCGCCGCACGTCAAAACGCCCATCATCGTGCTCAGCGCCATGGGCGACGAGCTGGATAAAGTGCTGCTGCTCGAAATCGGCGCCGACGATTACGTGGTGAAGCCGTTCGGCACGCGCGAACTGATGGCGCGAATCCGCGCCGTGCTGCGCCGCAGTTCGCCGGACGCGCGCAAGGTGGCGCATTTTTCCGATAACGAAGTCGATTTCGAGCGCCGCATCGTGACGCGCAAGGGCGAAGAGCTGAAGCTGACGCCGGCCGAATACAACCTGCTCTGCTATTTCATCCAGAACGCCGACCGGCCGCTGACGCGCGACATGATTCTGAATTCGGTCTGGGGCTACGAATTCTTTCCCAACACGCGAACGGTGGATGCGCACGTGGTCAAACTGCGCCAGAAGCTGGAGCCCGATCCAAACACGCCGCGGCATTTCCTGACTGTGCATGGCGTGGGCGTACCGCTTCGTGCCGTGATCTATTCCGGCAACTCCAACCATAGGCGCAAGGCGGTATCGACGTCGGATATTTGAGCGCGGTTTAAGTGCCCGATTCGGTCTCGCACGCGGCTTCGGTCGACAGCCGTTATCTTATCGACCATTGCCTCGGACGCCTTTTCGGAGTCCGGTCGTTTCACTTGCGCCGAGAGGCACGCGAAACAGAGAGAGCCCGGTGATCTCGGAAGTGATCGGACAGACTGCCATACTGGGATGCTTCTCGTTGAATAAATCTGCTTGCACCACTACCGCCGGTCTTAGTTTTCCGTAGTCCCCCGGGAGCCCACAAACCACGATGTCGCCACGCCGCAAGTGCGCCTCACTCATTCCACGTCTCGGCGGCAGCGTCTTTCCCACGCTCGCTGATCTTCCCACGGACTGCGGCTGCCAATAGAGACTGACGCCGCGCCTCCGCAGCCAAACTCTCGCGCCCATGCCGCTCCAGGTACTCCTCGAGCGCGCGATTGAGAATCCAGTTCTTCCCCTTATTCATCCGGCGGGCCGTGGCTTCGAGGCGCAGCTTCAATTCATCCGGAATGCGAAAACTCGAGGTGGATGACGCCATGCAATTAGGATAACACAAGTGCAACACACACTAAAGCGGGGTGAACTACGCTCTCTCTCCGTCTTCCTGCTCCGTCGCGCGCTCCACTCTGCGCCCGCCAACACGATTAGGGCGGCTACGAAACTCCACAGCAAAATCGTCGCCGAGTGCTCGAACACGCCGTACTCCGAGCTGATTTTGGCCTGCATGAATCGCCACGCCACGAGGTTGAGATACTTCAACGCTTCGAGCACAATTCCGGTCAGGATGGCCGCCGCGCATGCGTTGCGCGGGTCGATCTTCCGGTTCGGCAGCAGCCAATAGACCAGAAACAGCGCCAGAATCGAAAGCGGCAGCGCCGCTAATTTGAAGATCAGCAGGTTGAGCCACACGGCTGCGCCGGCCTGGCCGCCTGCCCAATCGCCGACCCATTTCCGGTTGAGCGCGGTGAACATCAGCGAGAGCAGAGCCAGCGATCCGCAGGCGAAGATCATGCCCAGCGCCACCAGTTGGTTGCGCCAGTATGGCCGGTTGCGCTCTACGCCCCACGCTCGGTTGAGCGCCACTTCAAGTGGCTCGAACACCCCGTTGGCCGTGAGCAGCAATAGAAACATCGATCCGAGTTCCACCGAAGAATGCGGCGAATTGCGGCGAACGAACACGCCCAAATCGCCGGGGAAGTAATCGTCCAGTGCCACGTAGATCGCCTGTACCGCCGCCGGCCAATGCAAGATGTTCCGGCAGAACGAGAGCATTACGGTGAGGAACGGGTAAAACGACAGCAGCACGCTGGCGGAGACGGCGAGGGCGTAGACGTGCGCCTCGGTTTCCATTAAGTAAGCGGCCGTCGTCCGCCAGCGCGTCCGGATCAATTGAGAGACTTAATGGCCGTTGCCGGGAGCAGGCGGCGGAGGCGCCGCGCCGCCCTTGCCTTTATCGCCTTGAGCCCCGCCAGTGGTCGACCCGATCGGTCCGCCTACGCCACCCGGTAGCCCGACGTGGCGTTGCAGGGCAACTTGCACGGCATCGCGTACGGCGTTTAGAGCCTTTTGCACAAGCGGGTCCTTGTTGATTTGCCTGCCCATAATCCCTTGGCCCCGGAAAACACGATACGATTCACCCGGGTGCAAGAGAGGTTCGGCGCCGGGAGCGGTCACATTGCGGACCTGAACCAGTCCATCGTCGCAGCTTACCAGCGTAGTGCCGTCGGCGTCCTCTACAACGACATCGAACACCGTGCCGCGCACGGAAATTACCGCCGTGGGGGTGGTAACGCTATTGTTGTTCGGTCCCTTGGAGTGGTCGATGATTACCTTCACCCGCCCCATAATCACGTTCAGCAGGTGCGACCAGGCCGGCCAATCCTCCTTGAAGGTGACGGTCGAATTCTCGTAGACCTCAAACGTGCTGTTATCTTCGAGCAGAAACTTGGCGTAGCTGTTGGGGCCGGTTACAATGATCCGCTGCGCCGCCACCGAATTCCCAACATAAAGAGGTATGTCGACATGCCCGTCTCGCATGAGCGAAACCTGGCCCATCAACTGTTCCACCTTCGCGACGGGTTGCGCTCCCAGCGGCTGCAGACACACAAGACCTGCAAGCGCGGCTAAGGCAACGCGGCCAATCCACGATTTTGATGGGCTCTTGGTCATTAAGAAAAATACACCCAGGCCAGACTCTTTTTAATCTAGCATCAAACATGCTAAGCAACTCAGTGTCCGCCATTAAACTTCGCTCACAAAGCACGTAAATTCATGTGTTTGATGCAAACCGCCGATGTGAAATCTGGGGTAGAATGGAGCCTGTTGTGTGTCACAAAGCCACAAAGCGTGTCCCGGCGTTAGTACTAGCCCTGGCAGCTTTGGCGACCGCCCAAACCTCACCCGCATGGCGCAGGGTGGGAGGAGCTGCGGTTGATCTTTCGCTCGCCTCGCCGGCCACTGGCCCCGTGGATCGAGTCTGGTTTTCCCCTAACGGCGTGCTCTTCGCTCGCTCCGCTTCCGGCAAGATTTTCCAAACCGCCGATTTCGAATTCTGGGCTCCGGCGCCGGCCGAGACCGATGTCCCCGCGGCAGCTGCGGCATCCGCCGTTCGTCCGCCTGAGTTCGGCGCGCAGATCGTGAGCGCGGCGGGCGACAGTTCCTCCATCTTCGGGTTAGGCCGTCATGTCTCGCGTTCGCAGGATGGCGGCCACACTTGGATTAGTCTCACCGGCTACCACGGTCATTCTGTGATCGGCGTCGCGCAGCATAGCGTTGCGGTGTCGCCCAGCGATACGAACCAGATCGTGGTAGCCAACGATTATGGCGTCTGGCGCTCGCTCGACGGCGGCTCTACCTGGAGTGGACTCAATCTTGAGTTCCCGAATTTGCCCATTGAGCGCATCGTTTCAACCCCCACCGGTATTGCAGGAACGCGCATCGCGGCCGACGGCTTAGGGGAATTGGAGTTGCCTCCTGGCGGCGCGGTATGGCAGATATCGGCGGCGAACGATCTGGCTGATCAAGCCGCGTCGAAGCAGCGCTATTCGGCCATGCTGGGCGCCGAGATACGCGCAGTGGCGGCATCGAAAGCGGCGGTTTACGCCGGATCGAAAGACGGCCGCATCTGGGTTTGGCGCGATGGCGACAAAAGCTTCAACCCCCTGCCATATACTGCCGGAGGCCCCGTCGAGAGCATTTTCGCCGATGCCGAGAAACCCAATGTGGCCGTGGCGGCAGTTGGCGGAAGCGGGCCCCACGTTCTTTACACCTTCGATTTCGGCGCCGCGTGGTACGCCCTCGATTCGCCTACCTTGCCGGCTGTTGCCGCTCACGGCGTCACCGCGGATCGCGCTTCGGGCTCCGTCTACGTCGCAACGGATAAGGGCGTCTTCTTCGCCCGCGCCGATCTTGAAACGGCATCGAGCAATCCCACTTGGCAAAATCTGACCGGCCGCCTGCCCCAAGTAGCCGCAACGGATGTCCGTCTCGATCCGGCCGGTGTGCAGCTTTATATCGCGCTCCAAGGCTATGGTGTTTACGCCGCCTCCGCTCCGCATATCCGCCGCTCCTGGCGGATCGTGGATGCGGCCGATTCTACAGTACGCCCAGCGGCCCCCGGCTCGCTCTTGAGCGTACTTGGCGCGAACGTCAATTCGGCAGGAGACGGAAAGGTGCAATACCCGGTGCTAATGGCAAATGAAAATGGATCGCAGATTCAAGTACCGTTCGACGCCACTGGCTCCAACGTCGCATTAGCGCTCAACACTACCAATGGCCAGATTACTGCGAATCTTCCAATGCAATCCGTTTCTCCGGCCATTCTGCTCGGCGCCGGCGCTGTTCCCATGCTTTACGACGCCGACACCGATTTGCCCATCGATTTAAGAAATCCCGCGCGTTCCAATGGCCGCCTCGCTGTTTTGGCGACTGGCCTCGGCCGCGTGCATCCCGATTGGCCGGCGGGCGTTCCCGCTTCCGAAAACGCCCCCGCCGTCACAGCACCAGTTCAAGCCTATCTCGATGGCGCTCCGCTCCAGGTTATGCGCGCCACGCTTGCGCCCGGCCACATCGGTTTTTACTTGGTGGAGTTGCAACTTCCCTCCGTTACCAACGCCGGCATGTCGGAATTGCACTTAACTGTGGAAGGCCACGAAAGTAATAGGGTCCAAATCTTAGTCGAGCCCTAGGGCGGCGCGTCTTATATCCGTCCCATCAACAGCAAGATCACTAGGATCAGCACGACCAACCCCAGCCCGCCGCTCGGATAGTATCCCCAACCGCGGCTATATGGCCAAGCTGGTATCGCGCCGAATAACAGCACAATCAAAATAATGAGAAGCAATAACATAATCCCTTATCCTCCACTCTGAAAATTGCAACCGCTGCACCGTTGTGCGCCAACATACTGCTTCACTCCTCTCTACTTTCGTTTTCTCGCGCATTTCGTCGGACACGGGCGCCCGCATTGATCTCGGACTAATCGTCCGGTAATTTGGCGCGTAGTTCCTCTGCCACCGCCTCGACCGAGGTCTCTTCCGCGAACTCCTCGATCTCTTCATTCGGCGCGCTCACTCCCAACCGCGCTGAGATTTGCTGCAGCATTTGTAGCATGAGCGTCATTTCGCGCTCTGCGAGAAGGTTGATTTGAAGATCGAGATGCGCCCGCTGGTCGGAGCGCTTGCTCATGCGGTTTTGCTTAATAAGCACAAACGTGGAAAGAAAAATCGCTTCAAGGGAAACCACGACGCTCAGAAGCAGGAATGGGAATGGATCGAAGCGCGGCAGCAATCGCGTCTTACTGGAATTGATCAGAATCCACGACCCGTAGAAAGCCAAATGAAGTGCGATAAATTTCAGGCTCCCGGAAAAATTCGCGATCCAATCGGCTATGCGTTCGGATGCCGTCCGATTCTTGCCGAACGATTCTTCCAGTTTGACGATTGCCTCGATATTTCGTCCGATCGCGCTCGAGGCTTGATCCGGCGAGGGGTGAAGGGAACGATCGGCCATTAAAAATTCCGCAAAAAAGAGGCGGCCCGTGGGAGGGAGCCGCCGCTAAAGGTCTTTGCCTATTCCGCCGGACTCTGGCCTCCGGCGCCATGCGTCATCGGGCGGTCCTTGCCGCTCTGTTTGGGCGCCCTTACCGGCGCATTGTTGAGCGTGTTTCTGAAGCTCCTGCCGGTTATTGAATCGCTGTCCACACTTCTCGCACACCAAGTTTTCGGACATATAATGCTCCTTTTAATTCGTTGCAGCGGCGCACCTTCGCAATTCAAACTGCAATCGCAGCGCCACTACCTGCAATCGCAGCGCCACTACGGTAAATCAAACGCTTTACATTTCACCTTGGCGGCACTGCTTGGATTCTTGCGGCGCAGATCGAGCGCAAGGGTCTGTGATCAGCCCGGGAACTCCTTTAGATTCAACTACTCAGAAAGTGCGGTTGGTTTAGCCTGTGCATGTCTACGACTGCCTGCTTCGAAGACGCGATTGCTACGTTTGGAGATCGCCGCGCCAAGTCCGGCGCTATTACCCCTTACGACACCGGGGCGGCGCTCGCAAGGCCGGCTTCCCAAGGGTTAGAAAAGGCCTAACTGGGCCGTGGAACCTGCCTGCCGCGATAGATGGCGAAATTGCCGCGCGGCGGACGCTACGCGTTTGGTAAGGGATGCGTCGCGCTTAAGTGTGCGATAGATCTGGGTCACAAGGAGGTTCCCGTGATCCAGCTACGCCAAGATAATGCTGGATGAGTTCCAGCGCAATTAAGCACAGACTACCGTAGGCGCTTACGTTAGCGCACTATAGATTTCACCAAGCATTTCCACTGTTCGCCCGTTCAGCTCAAGGCCCAACTGGATCAGGTAGTTCCAATTTCACCTGTGGCGACCGCAGGTTCGCTACTACTAACACGGTCAACTCAGCAAAAGCTATAGCATGACTGGGGACAGGTGGCGATACGCAATGGCCCTCGTTTTGAGTTCTCTTGGCGCCACTCCAGCTCAGGCAACCGCCACACTCTCTTGGGAATGGGCCATTCCCCTTTTCCCGACTGCTTTTTTTGCCATCCGGCGCGGCCCTCATTGACCGCAGAACGATGATGCTGTGGTTTAAGGAACGAGCCGCATCATTCGCTCACGACCACAAACCAAGGCCGACAACGCCCATAGGCGACTGGAACGAAGCGATGATTGATCGACGGCGGAAGAATCCGCGCTACCTACCAATCAATTGAGAATCCCGCGCCTCAACGTTTGTAAGAACAAACCGATTGCCCGTTAACCCACCGCACCCAATCAGCACGTGACACCAGGCATCCGGTCAGTACGTATTTGTTCGTAACAGGGTCAGTCGTTCGTCCCTCCGACAACGCAATACCACATAATCAGACTCAATATGTCCCACATATAAATGAACCTCCTTCCCCGATAGGGCGGCCCAAACAGGCTAACTTGTACCGGCTTGCGTCAGCTAGAGGATGGCTTGTAGCGATAATTGCGAGGCCGCGCTTGTACAAGCCTCCAACAAGCCGCTAGCTGTATGGCTCAGGCGGCCTGGTAAATGGCCGGTGACTACCAGCAACAACCGCCTCTATAAGGCGCTCCAATAAGAAAGGACACGATCTTGCTCATTCAGATTCATTTTGTGGGGCTTCAGCAAGCCTACTGAACGCTGCCGAGCGTAAGTGGAGGGGGGACGGCGAGAGGAGTTCGACGCCAAGCTTGTTCGCAGATCAGCTTAGGCGGAGGTGGCCTTCCGAAGGGTCTGCACGAGATCGCCGAGTTGATACGGCTTACGAATGAAACCGTGGATTTGCGCCGCGCTCATGGGAGGCGTCAGCATCTCCTGGCTATAGGCGCTGGTCAGAATCACTTTCATATCCGGTCGAGCGCGCGCCGCTTCGGCAACGAGTTCATGGCTGGAAGCCCCAGGAACGGTCATGTCCAGCAGCACTACTTCAATCCTATCCCCGTGCGCGCGCAGAATATCGATGGCGGCCGCACCGTCGGCAGCCTCCATTACAATGAAGCCCTTTTTGCGCAACATCCCCACGACAGGGCGTCGAAGCGCGTCTTCATCTTCCACGACCAACACGATGAATTCTCGAGACGAACCTTCCCATCCCTCGGCAACGTATCGGGTCGCGGGTTGCCTCAGCCATGATTTCCGCACAAGGCAGGAGAATCTGAACGGTGGTCCCTTGGCCGAGCTCGCTGGCAATATGGATCGCCCCACGGAGACCCCGAACGATCCCATCAACGACGGAGAGCCCGAGTCCGTGGCCCGCTCCTTTGGTGCTAATGAATGGGTCAAACACCTTGGCCTGCATTTCCCGCGTCATCCCGCTGCCGGTGTCTGAGACCTCCAATTGCAGGTAATCGCCCTCGGCGAGACCTTTCGCGATCGTCGCACTCCGGCCTGAGGTTATACGCCGCGTACTCACACGGATTACCCCGCCTCGATCTCCTGTCGCCTCGGACGCATTCGTTACAAGGTTCATGACGATCTGCTGAATCTGTGCGGCGCTGGCCCAGACTGCCGGAAGGTCCGTGTGCGAGATCCGTGGTCAGGATGGCGCGCTTCAATACCGAAACTCTGAGTAATTCGAGCATCTCCACGACGATCCGCGATACATCGACCAGTCCGAGAACCTCGGTCTCCTTTCCCGCATACATCAGCAACTGACGGACGATTTCCGAGCCGCGCATGGCCACGTCCCGGATCGCCTCTAGTTCTTCCTGGGGACACGATCCAGAGGCGCTCTCCGCCAGCCCCATCTCTGCTTGCGCCAGAACCGCACCCAGAAGGTTATTGAAATCGTGAGCAATGCCACCGGCTAATACGCCGACGCTCTCCAACTTCTTTCTGGCCAAGTCCTCCTGCTGCGCGCGCCGGGAATCGGTGATGTCCTGACAGGCGCCAAACAAGCGCGTCGACAAGCCTTCCTCGTCTATTGACACCTCGGAATTACAGCTGACTATTCGCAGGGCGCCGTCTTGCCGCGCAATCTGAAATTCGATCGAGTGTTCATTCTTCTTCGCGAGGCATTCATTTACCCATAGCTCCAATCGCTCGCGATCTTGAGCGTATGACTGCTTGGACAAATCCCTTGTAGGTGGGTGTGTAACTCTGTGGCACGTCGAAAATTCGAAACATTTCCTCGGACCAGGATAATTGGTCCGACTTAACATCCCAGTCCCAATGACCAACATGCGCAAGCCGCTCGGCATTTTTCAGGCGATCTTCGCTTCTGCGGAGTTGGCGAGCGTTGTCGGCCAAAGAGCGGTTGGCGTTGCTCAAGTTCGTCGTGCGGGCGGCCACTATCGCCTCCAACTCCGCCTGTCTTTTCCCGGCCGCGCTCAGGCGCCACCGCACGAATTGGACGATTGCCGCCAGCACGCACGCTACAGCCAGGAGACGAGCCCACCAAGTCTCTGTCCACCTCGGTTCCAGGAGGAACTCTGCCGATGCGATCTCCGGGGGGAACGGGCCGTCGCGAACTCTGCAACGTACATCCAGGCGATGCGTGCCGGGGCCTAGCCCGCTGATGGAGATGCTCCGATCCACCGAGTCGGTCCAGGGCGCCTGATCCAACCGGTAGGCGAACCGCACCAGTTGCTCGGCGGTGTAGTTCAGGGAAGAAAACTCCGCCCGAATCAGCCGGGCCGGCTGGTCTATCTCCAGGCGCACGATTGTGGGATAGGCAATCAGCGGGCCTGGCGGGACTCTGTTTCCGGAACGATAGTGCGCCAGGCCGCCGCTGGTGCCCAGCCACACACCGCCATCCGCATCGGCCCAGAAGGCCTCCCCGTCGCAATCGTTCGAAACAAGGCCGTCTTCGGTTGTCAACGTCGTCCAGGCGCCGTCATGCAGAACCGACACTCCGTTCATACTTCCGAGCCAGAAATTGCCGAAAGCATCGAAGCCATGAAACGATGTTTCCGCTGCCGCATGCGAGTCTGCCGGCACTATGGCGGTAGCGCGGACAATTCGATCTCCGGAGACTTCCAGCCGGTCGATGCCCGCGTCGTACCGATGCCGCAGCCATATCGACCCATCAGGGGCCAAAGCCATCACGTAGGGGTTGTCCGTCAGCATCCCCTCGCTGCGGCGGTGCTCGAGCCACTGCCCTTCTCGAACGCTCCACAACACCTTCCCGGTGGTGACCCAAATGACCCCTTGAGCGTCTTCCATTACTTTCCAGGCGCCACGACCGAAGGATTCCGGCGTCTCCACGCGGATCACGCGGTTCGATACGGATGGCTGCTCATTGAGAAACAGGCCACACAAGGTTGGTAGCCACAGCCGGTCATGCCGATCCACAAACACGTCTTCCGGATCGCAGGGCAGCCCGTCCTTGGGACCGACGAGGCGAACCTTGCCGGAAGCAGGATCGATCCGGGCCAGGCCGCCCGGCTTCATAGCCGCCCACATGGAACCGTCGGACGTCTCGGCCAGCCAGCGGACGTTGTCGCTACCCAACCCGTCCTTTTTGGTCCAAGTCCTCGTCCGCCCCGAACCGTCGATGCGCGCCAGCCCCGAGCTTGTGCCTACCCAGAGGGCCCCTCTCCTGTCCCTCCTGATGTTCCAGATCATGTCCCCAGGCAAGCCTTGGCCCATCTTCCAGGATTCCCAAACGCCTCTGCCAAGCCACCGCGCCACCCCGCCGCCAGCCAGACCGATCCACACAGACCCATCGCGATCTTCCAGCACCGCTGCCGTGTTTTCGTTGCGCAGACCGCGCTGCCGGTTTACGATGTTCCACCCCGCCTCAGTGTGGATTGCCAGCCCCCGATCGGTTGGGACCATGATGGAACCGTCTCGGCCTTGCGTGAGCGCGCCCCAGAACCCGCTCGACGCGATGTCCGGCTTCTCCTGCGAAAATCTGGTCTGTCCCGACGACCGGCGGTAGACGCTCTTAGGACTGCGCACCCACACCGACCCATCAGGCGAGACTGCAATTCCGTCCCACGCGTCTTCCGGCAGTCCTTGTTCCGTCCCAAACACCGAAATCCGCCCAGCCTGTTCCATGCAGAGTTGCAGGCCGCATCCGAACCACAGGCGATCGCCCTGCCGCAGGATACCGTGCATTTTCTTGCCCGTCAGCGCCGCGGGCAGGGAATAGGAGCGCGTCGACAAGGAGCCATGCGCGTCGCGGTACGTCTCGTAAAGACCGGTAGGCGTGGTGAATAAAACACCGCCAGCCGCCCCGTCCGCCATCACTTGTGCGCCGCGAAGCAACCTATCAGTACCCTGGATCGCCAGAAACCGTTGTCCATCGAAGCGGAAGATTTAGCGCAGGTATTGGCCCAAAGCGCGCCGTCGGATGCGAAGAACAGGCCGTGGACTTCGGTGGAGCACGGCAGTCCTTCCGCCTGCCCCATCAACCGGAAACGTGTGCCGTCATAGCGGTACAGGCCACCTTCCGTGCCGACCCAGATGTAACCGGCATGGTCTTGAGCGAGCGACAGCACAACCAAGTTTTGGAGCCCTTCGGCCGGTCCGTAAAAGCGGAAGCTATATTCCTGCGCGACGGCGGCGATGGCAAATGCAGACGCGATCGCGAGAGCTGCGACGCAGCCACGACGTCGTATCATCTTCAATCCTTCTGTTCGCCAGCGATTCGCTCAGGACACGGCAGCACGCCGCCAGAGCTCCGATTCTCAGTTCGATCCCGAGGTTCGCCGTCCCCTGATGCGCAGCAGGCGTGCATTACCAGCCCCTACACACCGAAGACAAACGAAATTGGCATTATTCTAGCATCCCAGACAACTCCCATCACCTGCTTGGCTTGTCGGCAACGCGAAACTTGGCGCGCTGAAATACTAATCCCGTAACTATCCTCTTCCGGAAGTTGACCACCGAACTCCGGTCCGTAACCGGTTCGGCTCGCGACAATCTCCGCTACCGTGAAGGTAGCAGGAATGCGCATCGGGGAAGGAAGTGAATGCCGCGATAGAAAAACTGCCCTCCGCTCCTAAAGTATTAGTAGAAAATGTAGATGATTGTGCGACCGCGAGAGCCTCAGAGTTGCACAAGGCTCGACAGGGGTTTGATACGGTTCAATAGAAACCGCAGATTCCAATAAAGCTGCAAGGCCTTGTTTTCAGACATTTCGACGAAAAGAGCTTATCAGGTTCATCACCAGGCGCTCGATCTCATCGCGAATCTCGCAATGCCGCTCATAGGTCTCACGAATCGGATCGGTTACGGTCCAGGAAATGACGGAGTCGCCGGGAACTGTTTCGAGATCGAACCCGCTCATGTTCACGACTAGGTCGAAACGCGCGCGCCCCAGTTGCCGGATATGCTTGGGAAAATGGTCGCGCAGAGTGATGTTCTTTTCGAGCATGGCACGCGCCGTGTCGGGGGCAACGGCCGCTGCCGGCATCAGCCCTGCGCTCGCCGCAATCAGCACGTCAGAACCGTAAGCCCGCGCGAACCCCTCCGCCATCTGGCTGCGGCAGGAGTTTCCGATGCAAACGAACAGGATCTTCGTCTTGCGCGCCGTGCTTCACAATTTGTCCAGGAACAGGCGATGCACGCGCCCGTCGGAGGTCAGTTCCGGGTGGAATGTGGCCGCCAGATGCCGGCCCTCCTCCACCAATACCGGATCTCCGGCGTATTGAGCCAGCACCTTAACGCCAGGGCCAGTCGCGGCGGATGATGGGCGCGCGGATAAACACAGCCTCCAGTTTGTCGGGCGCCGTGCGCGCCGCGAAGTCCTCCCCCGGCTCGATTTCCGTCACGCGGCTATCGATCTGCCGCCCATAGGCATTACGCTCCACCGAAAGATCCATCAGCCCGAGGCTCTCCTGCGGCGGATTCGAAACGTCTTTCGCCAGCAGGATAGCCCCGGCGCATGTTCCGAAAATCGGCCGTCGCCGGCCGAACTCCGCCAGCGCATCGAAGAGACCCTCATAGCGCAGCAGCTTCAGCATGGTTGTACTTTCGCCGCCCGGAATGATCAGCCCGTCGAGTGCGGCGAATTGTTCGGCCTCGCGCACGAACACCGGTTCCGCGCCGGCGCGTTCCAATGCCGCGCCGTGCGCCGCGAAATCGCCTTGCAATGCGAGCACGCCAACCTTCTTCATTACCAGCCTCTGGTTTGCAGCAACTCCCCTTCCGGTATTTTGGAAATCTCCAGACCGGGCATGGCGTCGCCTAGTTCGCGGCTGGCTTCGAGCAATTTCTCGGGGTTGTTGAAATTCTTGGCTGCTTTCACGATTGCATTGGCGCGCGCCTGCGGATCGCTCGATTTGAAGATGCCCGACCCCACGAACACCGCCTCGGCGCCCAATTGCATCACCAGCGCCGCATCGGCCGGCGTTGCGATTCCACCCGCGGAAAAATTCGGCATCGGCAGCTTGCCGTGTTTCGCCACCCATTCCACAAGCTCTAACGGCGCCTGCAGGTTCTTGGCCTCGTGTACAAGCTCTTCCTTGCCGAGCACCGTGAGTTGGCGCATCTCTTTCACGATGGTACGGATATGGCGCACCGCTTCCACGATGTTCCCCGACCCTGCCTCGCCCTTGGTGCGGATCATCGCCGCGCCCTCGGCGATTCGCCGCAGCGCCTCGCCCAGATTGCGCGCCCCGCACACGAAGGGTACTTTGAAATCGTTTTTATCGATGTGGTGCTCTTCGTCGGCCGGCGTCAATACTTCGCTCTCGTCGATGTAGTCCGCGCCCAGCGCTTCCAAAATGCGCGCCTCCATAAAGTGGCCGATGCGCGCCTTCGCCATCACCGGAATGGTGACGGTAGCCATGATCTCTTCCATCTTCGAGATGCTTGCCATGCGCGCTACGCCGCCCTCTTTGCGAATATCGGCCGGCACGCGCTCAAGCGCCATCACCGCCGAAGCTCCGGCGTCCTCTGCAATCCTGGCCTGCTCGGCGTTGGTGACGTCCATGATGACGCCGCCCTTCAACATCTCCGCCAAACCGACCTTTACTCGAAACTGCTCGCTGGAAAATTGAAACATACGTTGCTCCTCCCCAAAAACCTGTCACGCAAAGACGCTAAGACGCAAAGAAAATCATTCTTGTTTTCTCAGCGTCTCGGCGTCTCTGCGGTGATTTCTTAACCCCTCAAACCATCGCCGGCGCGGGCTCAAAGCTCTGCGACGCCGCCTCCATTTCAGCGGCGGCGATTCTACCCAACACCGCCACGCCTCGCCGGATCTCCTCCGGCGGCAAGCCCGCAAAACTCAGCCGCAGCGTGCCTGCATCGTGCCGCGACACCTCAAAATACCGGCCCGGCAGATACGCCACGCCTTCCTTCTGAGCGCGCGGCAAAAGCTGCGCTGCATCGAGCGGCTCGCCCAACCGCACCCAAACATTCATGCCTCCTTGCGGGCGCGTCCAGCGCGTTCCCGCGGGCAAATATTCGCGGCAAGCATCGAGCGTCGCTCGCAGCCGTTGCGGCGCCCGCGTCCAACACTCGCGCGCGGTGGGCGCCGAGCCGGCCCGATTCGGCGAACTCCAACAGCACCGCTTGCGAAAGCTGGTCCGTATGCAGATCGGACGCCTCCTTCGCATGGCGCATGCGATCGATCAGCGCCTTGGGACCCAGCGCCCATCCCACCCGCAAACCCGGAAAGCTGATTTTCGAAAAGCTGCGCAACAGCACTGTGCCGCCCCGATCGTCCAATTGCTTGATAGCAGTCACCGGCTCGCCTTCATAGCGAAGTTCGCCGTAAGCGTCGTTCTCCACCACCGGCACGCCCTTGGCCCGCGCCACCTGCAACAGCGCGCGGCGCGACTGTTCCGTCAGCGTCGCGCCCGTCGGATTCTGAAAGTTCGACGTCACCACGATCAGCCGCGGACGTTCCCGCTCCAGCACGCGCTCGAGTTGCGCGATGTCGATTCCATCCCCGCCAACCGGAATGCCCGCCAATTGCGCGCCGATCCCGGTCAGCAGATTCTTAAGACCGGGATATACGGGATCCTCGATAGCGACCGTGTCCCCGGGCCGCAGGAGAACGCGCGCGATCAGATCGAGCGCCTGCTGGCAGCCGTTGGTGACGATGAGATCGTCGCCCGGCGCCGCCAGATTCTGTGCGCGCGCCTCTTCGAGGAGATGGCGCCGCAGCGGTTCATATCCGCTGGGAGACCCGAGCTGCAAAATGTCGGCCAGATCGTGCCGTTGCAGCACGGCTTCGCAGCTTGCGCGGAAATCGTCCAGCGGAAATAGATCGCGTGAAGGCCGCGACATCACGAAGCTGATTTCACGGCCCATCGCCGCGCCGGTTATGGCGAAGGAATCGCCGCGGTCGAGCAGCATTCCCCAATTTATGCCGCTATCTCGCTCTGGCGCCGCGACCTGGGTATGGAGCGCTGGTGGTCTTGCCGGCGGTTCCTTATTGCCGCCCGTGACAAAACTCCCCCGGCCCACCTGGCCCGCGATCAAACCTTCCGATTCCAACAACTCATAAGCCGCCGAGATAGTAGTCCGGTTCAGTCCAAGCTGGCCAGCCAATTCGCGAGTGGCTGGCAATCGCTCTCCCCGCTCTAGCTGTCCGCCGCGAATCTGGGCGGCGATTTGCTCAAACAAGCTGCCGGTAGAGCGGAACTTCGGAATTTGGGTTTACGACCACTCAGCCAAAGCATACCATATTGGATGGCCAACCGAGGCTCACATATCGTTTTTGATAACATATCGTTTTTGATAAGTGGCATCGGCGCGAACTTAACCCTCGGGCTGCACTGCAGGTTTTGTATTTTCGGCTCGGCCTCCGCTCCTTCGGCTCTGCGCTACAATCCAAGAACGATGCGCCCCCTGGCGGCCCTTCTCTGCGCACTTTTAATAATCTCCAGCCTTTCGGCGCAAAAGAAAAAGAAGGAGGAAGAGACCCAGACGCTTCGGGTGCCGGAGGAGCTTCCCAGCGCCGTGACCGGCGAAACTCGCCGGCTCGCCTTCCACACCACGCCGCTCTCCGCCAAAGGCCTGCTCTCGCCACAGGTGCGCGATGCGCTCAAGGCCCTGCAGCACGAGGCGGGTGGCGAAACCGTACTCAAGATCCGCGTGTTTGTGGCAGGAACGGGCGATCTGCGCCACGTGCGTGATCTGGTGAGTGAATTCTTCGCCGGGCATAAGCAGCCTCTGCCCACCATCGCGCTGATTAAGGTGGGAGCGCTGCCCCTAGAGGGCGCGCAGGTGGAGTTCGAAGCCATCGCGGAAGCCAAGAAAGACGTGAATCCCTCGGGAGTTGCCTTCGTTTCACCCACCGTAGCCACCGCCGAAGATCCGCTCGGCCCGGTGCAGCCTCTGATCCAAAAATCCCTTGCCGGGCTTGCGGGAATCGCTGGCGGCAGGCGAAGCTCGCGCCCTCCGACGCCGCCCGTGTCACCTGCTTTGTCAGTTCGCTCGCGGGCTTCGCCGAGACCCGCCAGTTCGTCGACGCCGAATATCCGCACGCCGCGCTCGATTTCGTGCAGCCCGAACGCGCCCCGCGCGAAGCGATGGCTGCATGCGAGGCCGTTGCCCGATTGCACGCCGCGCCCGCGCAGCCGGTGGAGTTCATAGGAACCAACGGCGGCGAATCCCAATCCGCGCTCGTCGCGGCTCCGCAGGTTGTGCTGACCGGCAGCCAATATTCATTCGGATACCAGGAATCGGACAGCCGCCTGGCCTTCGAACGATTGAAACGATCGTTGGAACAGGCGGGCGCAAGCATGGCCAACGTAGCTTACGCGCATTATTACCCCCTTTCACCGAGCCTCGCGGCCGAGGTACGCAAAGTGCGAGGTGGTTTCTTCCGAGCGCCGGCGGCCACCACTTTGCTGTTTGAGGGGTTACCCTCGATGGATGCCGGCTTTGGCGTGGACGTTATCGCGGTAAAATAAAAGGCAATCTATGTATCGCAGTATTATGGCCGCCTGTCTGGGCGCTTTGACGCTCGGCCTCCCAGCAACTCCGCAAGAGGCAGTTGCGCCGAAGGTTGGGGCCGCGCCTGCGGCAGCACAGGCGGCTCCGCAACAAGCTACGGCGCCGAATCCCGGCGACGTAAAGTTCGGCTCAACCTCCACCGAAATCATCGTGCCCGTGACCGTCACCGACGAGCGCGGCAAGTTCGTCTCGAACCTCGAAGCCAAGCGATTTCCGCATCCTCGACGAGGGCAAGCCGCAGAAGATCAAGTTCTTCAGCCACGATCCCAAGCAGCCCGTCGTGATCGGTTTTTTGCTGGACATGAGCGCCAGCGCCAGAATCCACTGGAAGACCTTTCAGGACGCCATAATGGAGCTGGTTTGGGCCATCCTTTCCGGCGATCCCAAATACACCGGCTATCTGATCACCTACTCTACGGAAGCCGAGTTGGCCATCAACACCACCCAGGATTCCGAGAAGATTACGGATAGGATCCGTACGCTTCGTCCCGGCGGCAACGCTGCCCTCTTCGATGCTATCTATCGCGCTTGCACCGACCGCAAACTGGTCCCCGGCGAGCCTTACGAGCCGCGGCGCGTCATCGTGATCGTGGGCGATGGTCACGATAGCTCTAGCAAGAAATCGCTGGGCCAGGTTCTCGAATTGGCGCAACGCAACCTGGTGACCATCTATGCCATCAGCACGCAGAATTTCGGATTCGAGAACCCCGATAAAGACGTGCTGGAAAAGCTGGTGAGCGAAACCGGTGGCCGCATCGAGTATCCGCTGGATAACCTCTACAAAGACGTCTCGGGGTATCTTTCCCACCCCACCGACGACGGCAATTATGCGCTCGACGTCGGTACGGGCGGATATGCCGGCGAGATCTCGAGGGCGATTATCAAAGCGGTTGGCGGAGTTTCGGGCGATATCCAGCAGCAATACGTGATGCGATACACTCCCGAAATCGCAGAGGGCGACAAGACTCTCTACCGGCACATCAAAGTGACCATCCCCGCGTTGAACAACGTTATTATCCGCGCAAAGCCCGGGTATTGGGCAACTCCGGTACGCAACTGATGACGGGCCGGGCAGTCTCCATCCTCGGACGCCCTGGCGTATACGCCGTTCTCGAAAGCGCCTTGCCCGATCGGGCGCCGCGCAATATCGGTGTTCTGTTGATTGATTCCGATACCGGCCGCGGCTGGCTGAAACTGCGCGAACAGTACGACGACATCGCCGAACCCGAAGACGCCGAAGTCTTCGCCGCGCTGGAGGACGATCTTCGAGGCCGCATCAGGGAAGATGGCGCCCCGGCGCTGCTCGATTGGATGGAAGACACGCTCTCCAACGTGCTGCGTATCAGCGACCGTCGCAGAGGTAAAAGCGGAATCGTTCACACGCGCTCTGGCTCAGCTTTATGAAGAGAACGTGGAGCCGGTGGAGGTGCGCCGCTTCGAGACGCACCTGCCGCTCTACACGCTCCGCGCGGCCGCGGGACGCCTCGGCGAGGAGATGCCCGTGGAGGCTGAAGATTGGGTACCCGCGCCCGAGGGCATGAAGCTCGACCCCAGTCTTTTCGTAGCGCACGTGACCGGGCACTCGATGGAGCCGCGAATCCCCGACGGCAGCCTGAACCTGTTCCGATTTAACCCGGTGGGCTCGCGGCAGGGGAAGATCGTGCTTGTGGAGCGCTTCGGCGTGTCCGACGACACCGCGCGCTACACCATCAAGCGCTACACCAGCGAGAAGCGCCAGCAGGGCGGAGAGTGGGAGCATGCGCGCATTCGCCTCGAGCCTCTGAACCCCGACTACGAAGCGTGGGACGTAGAGCCGGAAGGGTTCGCCGTCGTCGCCGAATGGCTTCGGGTTATCGATTGATCGCTTCCCCTCAACGATTGCCCGCTATCGCCCAGCGACTGCTTCGCCTGGTACGACGCCGGCCATCGCGATCTCCCCTGGCGCGCGACGCAGCGATCCATATCGCATCTGGGTTTCCGAAATCATGCTGCAGCAGACGCGCGCGCAAACGGTGATCCCTTATTACGAGCGCTTCCTGCGGCGATTTCCGACGGTGGAAGCCTTGCCGGCGCGGCCGAGGACGAGGTGCTCACGCTCTGGGCCGGCCTCGGCTATTATTCGCGCGCGCGCAACTTGCGGCGCGCCGCGCGGCAGATCGCCGGAGGCGGACGGCTTTCCACGCGATTACGATGGATTGCGCGCGCTGCCTGGCGTCGGCGATTACACTGCCGCCGCGATTGCCAGCATTGCGTTCGCACTGCCTCATGCCGTGCTGGATGGCAATGTGATGCGCGTGGTGGCGCGCGTGGAAAACGATGCATCGGATATCGGCGCCGCGCGCACCCGCGAACGGTTTCGCGAGGTCGCGCAATCGTGGATGGATACCAAGCGTTCCGGCGCGTTCAATCAGGCGATGATGGAACTCGGCGCAACAGTCTGTCTGCCGAAGAACCCGTCGTGTGAGGCGTGTCCACTGTCCGCGCGGTGCCGCGCACGAGCCTCCGGAACCGTGGCGCAATTGCCGGTGAAGCTGCGCCGAACGGCGCCGGTGAAGATCGAGGGCACGCTGCTGATCGTGCGCCGCGGCGGCCGCATTCTGCTGCGGCAGCGCGAACCGGATGCCAGCCGCATGGCCGGATTTTGGGACCTCCCGACGCCCGCCGATCTTCCGAATGCGCGTCTGCGAAAGGAATTGGGCGAGATCCGTCACACCATTACGCATCACCATTACCGATTCACAGTTGCGGCCGCGACCGCCCGCGTCCCCAAGGGCCCGTTTCGCTGGTTCGGCATCGCGGAAATCGAAGGCGTACCACTAAGCACTACGGCGCGAAAGGCGTCTGAGGTTGGCCCCCGACTCCTTAGCGAATCTTAACGAGTAATTCTGCGACTATAGGTGTTACTGAAACTATGACGCGTCAACGGAAGATTGTTTTGGCCAAAGCGGCAATGGTAATGGGGACCTTGCCAGTTCTGCTCTGGGCATACGAATATGGCCCGGACCCGGGATACTGCGGCGTACCAAATGAAAACGGCGGCGCGAGTGGCGCGACATGCGCAACTTCGGGATGTCATACCGGCACGGCGAATGATCCAAGCAATAAAGGCGGTGTTTCCGTAAACTTTCCGAATGGCATGACGTACACTCCGGGGTTGCGCAGACAGCTTTCGGTAACGATCACCGATCCGCCACCTACGCAGAAAGCCGCTGGGTTTCAGCTCACGGCGCGCGTTGCCTCATCGCCATCGACGATGGCCGGTACCTTCGCGACCGTCGATACGTATACGCAGGTCGTCTGCTCGGAGACGAATCTTGCAGTTTTCACCTATCAGGTTACAAACGGCCAGACATGCACCTCGTTGAAACCGGTCGGCCAACTAACGCTGCAATACATCGAACAGACCGGGACTCAAACGATTCCGCGCCGGGCAACGGCGGATACGAGAATTCCATCGCTCACGGATTGCCATACACATACACCTTTACGTGGACGCCGCCCGCCACCAACGTCGGCAACATCACCATCTATGTTGCCGCTAACGCGGGCGTGGGTAATCCGCCGAGCCAGACTGGCGATCACATTTACTCCACGCAGTACACGCTGACGCCCTTCGGGTGGCGGCGGAGCACGCCCGCCATCATGTCCGGCGGCATCGTCAACGCGAGCGAGTTCGGCGGATTTTCGGCAGCGTGCGGCGGGCTCCTGGATTGACGATCTACGGCTCCAATCTCGGCCCATCCACCACCTACACCTGGGCGGGCGCGATCTCAACGGCAAAATGCTCCAACCAAGCTTGCAAGGCGTGAGCCTAACGTCAACGGGCAGTGCGCGTATTCTGATTACGTCAGCCCCACGCAAATCAACGCGCAAGCGCCAACATCGGCCCGGGATCGGACGCCACCGTGATCGTCACCAACCACGAGTGGAACCAGTTCTGCCGCCACGGCGACTCAACGCGCAGAGCCGTGCAGCCACGTCCTTCATTTCTCTCGGCGGCAAGCTATGCTGTCGCTTACACGCCAGGATTTCTCATACGCGGTGAAAGCCGCTACCTTCAGCGGGGTGACGACAACGCCCGCCAAGCCCGGCGAGGTTCTCATCCTGTGGGGCACCGGCTTCGGTCCGACCAATCCCGCAGCGCCGGTTGGGGTTCAGCGTCCCGCTCGGACCAGACCTACTCCACGGCGACTCCGGTAAGCGCAGATGATCGGCGTCCAATGCCGCGACCGTCTATGACGCGCGCTGCGCGCCGAGTTTCGCCGGGCTCTATCAGGTCACCATTCAGTGTGCCGGCTTCCCTCGCGAATGGCGATTATCCCGTAGTCGCGACATTCAACGGCGGGCAGTCCCGGCAACACAGACGCTCTACATGACCGTTCATAATTAGGCGTGGAGCAATTCGCGCTCGAATTCGATCTCACGCCGCAGCGGCGCGTCTTCGGCGTCAGCGAGCTGAACGCCGCTATCCGCTTCGTGCTCGATGCCGAATTTCAGGACGTCTGGGTTTCGGGCGAGATCTCCGGACTGAAGTTGGCGCAGAGCGGCCACTACTACTTCACGCTCAAGGAGCGCGAATCGCAAGTGAAGTGCGTCGCTTTCCGCTCCTCGCACCGCTACTGGAAGTTCAAGCCGCAGGATGGGCTGGCCGTACTTGCCCGCGGACGAATCGATGTTTACGAAGCGCGAGGCGAATATCAACTGCTGGTCGATCTGATCGAGCCGCAAGGCTTCGGCGCGTTGCAGCTTGCCTTCGAGCAGCTCAAGAAGAAGCTCGCGGTGGAAGGGCTGTTCGCCGTCGAGCGCAAACGTGCGCTGCCGCGCTTCCCGCGGCGCATCGGCATCGTCACATCGCCGCGCGGCGCCGCCATCGCGGACATGGTTCATATCCTGACGCGGCGATTCCCGGGTCTGCACATCCGGCTTTTTCCGGCGCTGGTGCAGGGCGAAGGATCGGTGGAAGAGGTCTGCCGCGGCGATCGAGTACTTCAGTCGCACGCAGTGGCCGGACCTGGTGATCGCCGGACGCGGTGGCGGCTCGCTGGAAGATCTGTGGACGTTCAACGAGGAAGCGGTTGCGCGCGCGATTGCGGCTTGCGCCGTGCCTGTGATCTCGGCAGTGGGCCATGAAACCGACGTCACGATCGCGGATTACGTCGCCGACTTGCGCGCGCCAACGCCTTCGGCCGCGGCGGAATTGGCCGTGCCGCTGCTCGAAGATCTGATCGAGCGGATCTCAATTGCGAGAGCGAAGGCCGCGCAGGGTCTCCGTTACCGCCTGGCAATGCTCGATCGGCGGTTGCGTCAGCAGGGCATCGACCGTGCGTTGGGCGTGTTGCACCGGCGCATCGGCCGCAATCTGCAGCGCGTCGATGAGCAGGAATTCCGGCTGCGAGAGCGGATCCGCGCTGCGATCGAATCGCGCGAGCGGGCGCGGCGCGGGCTCGAAACGCGCGTACGGCAGTTCGATATGCGGCCGCGCCTGGCGGCCGACCGGCGGCGGTTGGATGCAGCGATGGTCTCGGCGGCGCAGCGCATGCGCCTGTTGCTCACCGCGCGCCGGCGGCGCATGGAACAACTTGCGGCAAAGCTCTCACAACTCAGCCCGTTGCTGGTTTTGCAGCGGGGTTACGCGATCGTGTCCCACGACGGCGCCGTCCTCACCGATGCCGCGGAAACGGGTGCGGGCTCGCGGATTCACGTGCGTCTCTCGAAGGGCGAACTCGACGCAACAGTCGATTAGGCTTGCTGCTGGGCAAGCGGTCCGATGATCGGCAGCGCGGGCGAGCGGCCCTGATATGTCGTGACGATCATATAGATCCAAAGCGCGATGCAGGCCAAATCGAATAGCCGGCTTATCGCGAAGGAAAACCACCATCCGACGATCGAGGAGATCATCGAATCGAGAATTCCGACAACAATCGCCACAATGACTACAGCCACGAACAGGAAGATCGATTGGAAGGCGTGGAACCGAACGGTCTTGTTCTGGTTGTACGGGGGCAATATGAGAAATAGCACGCCGGTGATGATTCCCAGCGCGTAACAGAGCGCGGAGGCCGCATTATCGGTCATGCCGGCAGCGCCTGGGGGCGGAACCGGTGGAGGATAACTCGTCAGCGGCGGTGACTGGGGTGGCGGCGGGCTCGCCGGTCCTGCTCCCACGGCTGCGCCGCACTTCGCACAAAACCGTCCTTCGACTTGAGATCCGCAACTTGGGCAAAACGGCATGTACCAACTCCTCCTAGTCAGAACTTTAATGCCCACCGCGGCGAGCCGCAAGCAAGTACTGTACTGCCGCTCACCGCGCTGCAAGCGCGGTTTCGAGATGCGCGACCCATCCTCCGAGCCAAACTACGGTTGCCGCGGCGCCATACGCAAATGCGCCCTTGCGAATCCAGAGCCGCGCAAATGCAGTTCGATCTTCCGCTCCGGTCGACTGGATGAAGGCCAGCGCCAGCATCGCCAGCGCAAATGCCGCCAACCCTGCGACGGCCGCGGGACCGGCGGGCGCCATGTTCCAGGCGCGCGCGAAGTCGCCGTGCAGGGTCATTACCACGCTTCGCGTGAGGCCGCATGTAGGGCAGGGGAGGCCGGTGGCGGCGCGGAAGGCGCACTGCAAATCCAGTGCGCGGCCCGCGAGATAGACCCGCGTTTCGTCCGCGCGGAGCAATACCCGCCCGATGACGAGATCGGCGAGCGTGACGCATCCGATTATGAACGCCGGAAAACCCGGCCGCGCGGTTAACGCCATTTTCGCCGCTACCTCATATTGATCACGTAGCAATTAACGGCCTTATCGTGGAGCGTCTGCCGCCGGACGTCCCACAAGGGCCACAACAGATCGAGGAGGGGCAGGAACGGCACAAATCCGAAGGCTACGCGCACAAGCAGGCGTATCCAGGCAGAGCCGGTTGTAAGCAGATTTCCCGCGGCATCGACCACCATCACCTTCACCACTCCCTGCCCGATGGAATACCCGCGCTGCGCAATCAGGTACACGCTGTTGTAGATGCCGACGATGAACGTGGCCAGCGGAAACAGCATAATCATCATGCAGCAGATGGTTCCCGAAGCCTCGCGCCCACCCGCAAAATGGAACATCGAAGCGAGCATGGCGCCCACCACAAAGTAAAGGAGGGCCATCCCTGCGCCCACCAGCAACGCATCGATGATATAGCCGATGGCGCGCGTGCTCCAGGTTGCGTAGTCCCACACCCGTTGAGCGGGTTGCGGGGATGCGGCATAGGCCGGCGCCGTGTATACGGGTGAAGCCGGCGGTGGTTGCTGCGGCGCCGCGGTCTGTAGGTTGGCCCCGCATGTAGGACAGAAAGCCAGACCGGCGGCAACGGATGCCCCACACTTCGGACAGTACATGAACTGCCTCCTCAATGCAAAATTGTTCTACCTTATCACGGATGGAGACGAATGTCAGTGTCCGGGCTGACCGAGGATAGCTAGAGGGATGGCGGCGCCAGCGACGGCGCCAAGGATGAGCGCGATGCTTCCAGCGCCAAGAAAGTCGATAGGAAGGCCGATCAAAGCGCCCATGCCCGCGCCGACTATGGCAACCATGATTCTCTTGGCCATTACCTTATGTTAGCGGATGGACATAGCGAATCAAACCTTCAGCCGCAATTCGGCATACCCTTAAAATGGTCGAGCCGCGGCGCGGAATGCAAGGAGGAAAGGGAATGAGCAAGTATGAGGTCGATTTTCTCGAGTGGTCTCGCGAGACTGCCGAACTAATCCGCCAAGGCGAGTTGGCTGAAGTTGATACTGAACACGTCGCGGAAGAGATCGAGGATTTGGGAAATAATTGGCGCCATAGCTTGCGCCGCCGGCTGCGGCAGTTGTTGATGCATTTGCTGAAAATCCGGTATCAGGGGCATGCGCAGCGGCATTTGCGATCTCGGCGAATTAGCGTGAGCAACCAGCGTCTGGAGATTGACGACCTGCTCGCCGACGCCCCTAGCCTGCGGCGCGAAATGGAATCGATGCTTTCATCCTGCTTCGCGCGAGATGGCGGAAGAAGAAACCGGCCTGCCCATTTCGACGTTCCCGGTCGAGTGCCCGTGGTCGCTACAGCATATCATGGACCGCAAATTCTGGCCAGAGGTGCTTCACTCGATCCAGCCACCACCCAAGACGACATCGCCATCGTAGAAAACCGCGCCTTGGCCGGGTGTCACGGCCCGCTGCGGGTCGTCGAAAGCCACTTCGACGCGCGTGGCATCGCCTGCGGTTTGCAGGGTGGCGGGTGCCGGCACGTGCTTGTTGCGGATCTTCACCTGGGCGCGTACCGGGCCATCGGCGGCGGCGATTGAGATCCAGTTAATGTCCTTCACGAAGCAGCGCTTGCGCAAGAGACCATCGTTCGATCCCACTACGACGCGCTGCGTTTGCGGGTCGGTGGCGATAACATACAGCGGCTCGGCGGCGGCGATGCCGAGGCCCTTGCGCTGTCCCACCGTGAAACGGTGGACGCCTTCATGCCGGCCCAACACGCGGCCATCCTCGGAGACGATCTCGCCTTCCGTGCGCGCGCGGCTCGACGCCGGTCTCTTTGAGATAGGCGTTCATGAACGCGGCGTAATCGCCGTTGGGGACGAAGCAGATCTCCTGGCTATCGGCCTTGACGGCGACGGCGAGATCCATGGAACTCGCCAATTCGCGCACCTCGGGCTTAGTGAGATCGCCGAGCGGAAACAGCGTTCGTGCAAGCTGCGGTTGAGTGAGACCGAACAGAAAGTAAGTCTGATCCTTGGCGTGATCTACGCCGCGCAGCAGTTCGTAGCGGCGGACGTCTGGGCGTTATAGCGGATGCGCGCATAGTGCCCGGTGGCGATTTGATCGGCGCCGGCGGCATCGGCCATTTCGAGGAAGCGGTCGAACTTGATGTAGTTGTTGCAGAGCGTGCAAGGAACGGGCGTGCGTCCGGCGAGATACTCGGCGACGAAGGGCTTCACCACCTGGTCCTCGAACTGGCGCTCGAAGTTAACCACGTAGTAAGGTACGCCGAGCTGTTCCGCCACGCGGCGCGCGTCGTAGACATCGTCGAGAGAGCAGCACCGGCCCGTCGCTCCCTCGGTTGAGAGCTCAGGCAGGCGGCGTTGGTTCCAGAGCTGCATGGTCATGCCGACGATGCGGTAGCCCTGGCGCACCAGGAGCGCAGCCACGGTGGAGCTATCGACTCCGCCGGACATGGCCACGGCGATGGGTAAGGTTTCACTCATTTCAGGCATGCACCGAAATACGGCGCAGGTGCGCTACGGAAGTCTCGACGGCCGCGGTGAGTTCATCCACTTGCTCCCGGGTGTTGGATGCGCCGAGAGAGAAGCGGATGCTCGATCGTGCGCTATCGGCGGAAAGGCCAATTGCCGTGAGCACATGGGACGGCGTCACGGCGCCGCTGGAACAGGCGGAGCCGGTGGAGACGGCAAAGCCGCGCAGATCGAGCGCGATCACCATGGCTTCACCATCCACGCCATCGAATTGGATATTCGTGGTGTTAGGAGTACGTTGCGCGCGGGAACCATTGACGCGTGTTCCAGGGATGCGCTCGAGCACGATGCGCTCCAAGCGGTCGCGCAGATAAGAGTCGGGCGGCGTACGCGCCGCAAGTTCGGCTGCGGCGCCGAAGCCGGCGATCGCGGGCACGTTCTCCGTGCCGGGCCGGCGTCCGCGCTCATGCTGTCCACCAAATGTCACGCCGGCAAGTTTGACGCCCTTGCGCACATAGAGCGCCCCTACCCCTTTCGGCGCATAGATCTTGTGGGCGCTCACGCTGTAGAGGTCTACGCCCAATTCGCGTACATTGACGGGGATTTTACCGAGCGCCTGCACGCCATCCACATGGAACGGAACGGCAGCCTCGCGCGCGATGGAGGCGATTTCGGTCACCGACTGAATGGTCCCCAACTCATTGTTGGCGTGCATGATGGAGATCAGCGCGGTTTCACGGCGTAACGCGCGGCGGATATCGTCGGGATCGACGATGCCGCTCCCATCGATTCGGACGCGCGTCACTTCGACGCCTTCGCGTTCGAGCTGGGCGCACGGACCCGAACACGGCCGGGTGCTCGATGGCGCTGGTGATGACATGGCGCGGGCCGGCGACGTTGCGTACCACGCCCAGGATGGCGAGGTTGTCGGATTCGGTGCCCCCGGAGGTGAAGGCCAGTTCTTTGGCATCGCACCCGATCAGGGCAGCCACCTGCCGGCGAGCGGCTTCGAGACGCTGCTTTGCAAGCTGGCCGAAGTAGTGAATGCTCGAGGCGTTACCATACACTTGACCAAGACAAAGCGTCATCGCTTCGAGCGATTCGGGAGCGATGGGCGTAGTGGCGTTGTGGTCGAAGTAGTAATGCGGCACGTAACCCTATTTTAGCGAATGGCCGAACCGATCCTCACTCTGACCACCGATTTCGGGCTCGTCGACCACTATGTGGGCGCGATGAAAGGCGTCATCTTCGAAATTTGCCCACGTGCCCAGATCGTGGATATCAGCCACCAGGTGACGCCGTTCGCGATCGCGGAGGGCGCTTATCTCGTTGCTCAGGCCTATGCCTGGTTCCCGAAAAAGACGGTACACGTGGCTGTGATCGATCCGGGCGTGGGCTCGGAGCGGCGCGCGATTCTGGTGGAGGCGGCCGGGCAATACTTCGTAGGTCCGGATAACGGCGTCTTCTCGATGGTGATGGCGCGGGAGAAGCACAAAGCGCGGGTGATTACGAACGACCGCTACTTCCACTGGCCGGTGAGCCGCACGTTCCAGGGGCGCGACGTCTTCGCGCCGGTAGGGGCGCATCTCGCAGCGGGTGTGCCGGCCGCGAACATGGGGAAGATTTTCCCGGCCGTCGTCCTGGCGGATCTGGCGCGGCCCCAAGTGCTGCATATCGATCGCTTCGGGAATATCGTGACCAATCTGCCTGCAGACGATCTTGGGATAAAGCGGGTTTCGCTAGAGATCGGCGGCACCAGGATTTCCGCCGTCGCAAGCCATTACGCGGAAATGGAGCCGGGGAGGTTGTTCCTGATCGAAGGCAGCTCGGGGTTTATCGAGGTCTCGATGGACCGCGGCTCGGCGGCGGAGCGGATCGGCTGCCGTGCCGGGGCGATCGTCCGGGTTCGCAAGCGTTAAGCTCAGGCGACGATATTCCGGATGCTGATCACTTTGCCGGACGGAGCCGCGGCCTCGATGCCGCGCAGCACGCGATCGAGTTCACTTTCCTGCACGGGCTTGGGAAGCACGAAGCGCCCATCTCCTTCGAAATCGCTCGCGAGTTCCGAATCGTAGCCTTCGGAGAGTAGAACGAAACCGCCGACGCGAGAATGCATGCGTTCGGAGAGCTCGACCCAATTTAGCCCGGGCGCGTGGACGGAGCAAAGAGCCACGTCGAAGCGCATGCGCTGCGCCAGATCGAGGCCGTTGTCGGCGCTGGTGAGTGGAACCACGCGGAAACCGCGCGCCGAGAGGAGCGCGATCAACTGGCGTTGCGCACTCTCTTCGGGCTCGATCACAAGGGCGGTCATGCGGCTGCCGGGTTCGTGGGGCGCGGGGGCGGCGGAGGCAGGCGCCCCGGCGCGGTCTCTCGCGAGCAGGGGCAGGTCCACTTCGAAACGGGGATCGAAGTTGGGCTTTTCGATGAGGCGAACTTCGCCCCCGTGGCCGGCCACCACGCTGCGCGTAACGCCGAGAATGGAGGCGGCATCTTCGGGCTTGCTGGATTCGGGAGCGGCGGAGAAGGAGATTTCGACCAACAACCGTTTGGTCAGCACGCTAGTGCGGATAGAGATGGTCTTGCGAGGAGATTCGGCGATGGCCTGCTCGGCGTGAACCAACAAGTTGAGAAAGACCTGCTCCAACTGTCCCTGCGAGCCTAGCACGTTGAGCGGCTCACGGCTTATGGTTTCTGTGAGGCGGATGCCGCTGGCTTTCCAATCACCCTCGCGGAATTCGATCAATGTCCGCAGCAGAGCGCCGACGGAAACGGGACGCGCTTCGGATTGCTCGGCGGCGGCGTAGGACACGAGGCGGGCGACGATGCCTGACGCCTTTTGCGCCTCGCTGGATATGGCCTTCAGATCGCGTTCGGCGGTCTCCAGGGATTCGCGCTCCAGCGCGAGTTTGGCAAGTTCGCCGATAGACTGCAGCGGGGTTTGCAGTTCGTTCACCACACCTGAGATCAAGCGGCCCACGGCGGCCATTTTCTCCGTGCGGAAAAGCTGCGCCTGCACCGAGCGCTGCGCCAGCAGGCGGAGGGCGGCGCCGATCTGATTGCCCAAGTGCTGCGCGAGGGCCTGTTCGTCGGCCGAGAAATCGCGCATGCGGTCGTCCTGATCGAGCTCCATCACGCCGATGACCTCTCCCTGGGCCATCATGGGAACGAAGAGCAGGGATTGCGGCGTGCTGCGGTCGGAGGTGGCGATAGGGAAGGGGCTACGAGAGATATCCGGGATCACCAGCAGCGTGCGGTAGTGGAAGCAGGCTGCGGCGCCCGATTGCGTGCCGGCCGGAGGCGCGGAAAGTAGAATGGAAACGGATTCGCCGGCTTGTTCCGCCACTCCCTCGAGGGTTTTGGCGGCGCGATTATGCACGTAAAGATGCACGCGCGTGATGCCCAGGATGGAGGGTAAAGTTTCGGCGATACGGGTCCAGACGGCTTCGGGTGACGCGGCGCCGAGAATCTCTTCGCCTAATTGATAAGTCTTACGCAGGCGTTCGCGCTGCCCGCGCAAACGGCGTTCGCGGCCCCACAGGACGAATCCGGTGATGAGCACAAGGGCCAATCCGAGGCCGACGGCGATAATGGGCAGGCCGAGCGCTCGCTCCTTGCGGGCCACGTTTTCCGGCGCGGGGGCGAGGATCTCGAAGGAACGATTGTAGGGCGGGCGGGGACAATACTGCGAAGCGATTCCGGTTGCTTCCACGAGATCGCCCTTCGCGATAGACGTAAAATCCCCCGAGGGCTGATTTTGTTCGCGCGGTAGGAAGATCCAAAGGCGGCCCGCATCGTTGAGAGTGATGGAGGGGCCGGAGGAAGTTAGCTCAGTGGATTGGACGCGTCCCTGAGTGCGCACGAGGCGGCCCAGATAGCGGAAATCCTGGAGATCCCGCGGCGGCACGGAAACGGGCACTGGAGCCGGCCTCTGGCCAAGCAGATCGATGGTTTTGGACGCGATGACCGGCATGCCCAATCCCTGAGAGACCAAACCAAGGACCCGAAGCTCATTGCCTGGCCGGTAACCGTCCAGCGCGGGGCCGCCGGCAGGCGAAGTGAGGATCGCGCCGCCGCCGCCGTCCTCGATCGCCAACGCGGTATATGCCGGAAAATGTATCGGCGGGGCGCTAACCACGCCCCGAACGAGCACCGTCCGGCCCAGATAGACGGCCGAAAAATCGGGGGCTTGTCGTTGGTTAACCTGGGCAAGCGTGAGGTTTAGCGGGGCCGCGGTTGTTTGGGCAGTGAGGCGCGCCGCCGCAAGTGCGGCTAGACACAGCGCTCCCCGGTAAAATCCTACTTCGCGGCCCAGGCGTTGGCAGCGAGCCATGTTTCCAAATCCCCGCTAGTGAAATTATCGATGGTTAGTCTGGCGCCGGGCAAGTTGGCTTCGGTAGTACGCAGTCCTACTACTATCATCCCAGCCGCCTGGCCTGCTTCCACGCCCGAATGGGAGTCCTCAAAAACGAGGCACTCGGCGGGCGAAACACGGAGCAATTCGGCGGCGCGCAGGAAAATATCGGGAAAGGGCTTTGGGCGGGCGACCTGATGGCCGTCCACAACGGCGCGAAAGTACGGGCGTAAACCCGCGCGATCGAGCAGAAATTCGACGTTGGCCGGTTCGGCGTTGGAGGCGACGGCCTTCGGGGTGTCGCGATGTCGATCGAGAAAATCGCGCAATCCCGGAACGATCATGCTCTCGACGCGATCGCCGATCATGTCGCGGTAGAGAGCCTCCTTAGCGAAACCGCGGGCGGCGACTTCGTCTTCGGAGAGCTGTTCGCCGAAGAAATCGCGCACGATTTGATCATTGCGGCGGCCGTACATAAAGCGGTGCATGTCCTCGGTGGTTTCAAGCCCATAGCGGCCGTTGAAGGCTTCCCAGGCGAGGCGATGCTGCGGGTTGGAATCGACGATAACGCCGTCCATATCGAAGATGAATGCGGAAAGGTTGGGCACTATTCGGTTCCGAGGCTCGCTCCGAGCCATTCGAGATACGCCGGAGACGCATCGATCACCGGCAGGGCGAGAGCTTCCGGCAACTCGTAGGAATGGGCCGCTTCGAGAGCCGCCCGCAGCGCATCGAATTTGCCGCGCGACGATTTGATGACTAACAGGCACTCGACCGCGGATTCGATGCCGCCGTTCCAACGATAGACGCTGCGCATATTCGGCAACACGTTGACGCATGCGGCGAGATGGCGTTCAACGAGCATTCGTGAGAGGCGGTCTGCCTCCTCACCGGAAGCACAGGTACTGAGAACCACAATCTTATCGGTCATTGGAAAAAAGTAAGGTAAGAACTTCGTTGGTGATGTTACTATTATCTTCCAGGCGCCCCCTCAGATGAAAGCTCCGCTTGTAAGAATGGCATATTTCGCGGCCTTCCTCGCGGCGGCGTGTTATGCGTTTTTCACGTTGCACGGGCCGCATGGAATCCCCTGGTTGCTGGAGAAGCGGCTGGAGATCCACGAAATGGAAGATAAGAACGCGCAGCTCGATCGGGAAATTGAGCGCATGCGCGATCATATCAAGCGGCTGGAGACGAATCCCTCGGAACAGGAGCTCGAAGTGCGCGAGCGTTTGAAGCTGCTGAAGCCGGGGGAAAAGGTCTTTATTACCGGCAAGCCGGAGTAGGGCCTTCCCGGGCGGTGCGCCGCCTACGCGCGGGCGGCATCGCTACCGGCAGGCTCGAGGTTCCAGAAATTCCAGATATCAATGCAGGGCTTGCCACGTAGGTCGAGCGAGCGGTAGGCATCGTGCGGGGTACATAGTACCAGTACGTCACTCTGTTCGACCACCGCTTCTAGGGGCAGTATATCGGGGTCGTTGAACACGAAGGGATCGGTTGTCAGAATCTTCCCGGCGCGCAGGGCGAGGAGTTTCTTCAGCTTGTAGCTGAGCGAAGACCGCGGGTCGTCGATATTGGCCTTAAACGCCATGCCAAGAAGGCCGACGGTCGTTTTGGCGAGGTCGCACTGCGATGCGAGGCGGTCGGCGATGAACTGCGGCATGCTTTCGTTCACGAGCATGGCGGCGTAGCCAAGGCTGAACTGATTGCGATAGAAGGCCGCCAACTGCATCGTGTCCTTGAAGAGGCAGGGTCCGGCGGCGAAGCCCGCGCCGGGAATGGCCCCGCGTGAGTAATTGCGCTTCATGCCGTCCATGACGCGGTAGTAATCCACGCCCGCCGATTCCGCAATCAGAAAGAATTGATTCGCGACGGCGAACTGGATGTACCGGAACGCGTTGTTGAACAACTTGACTAACTCGGCTTCACGGGGCGAAAGGCGGATGATCTCCGGCGCGATTGATCCGAACAACTCCGCCGCTTCGTCCTCCGCCTCCTTCGTTGTGCCGCTTACAATCTGCGGCAGCGTCTGCAACTCTTCGATGGCGAAGCCTTGCACTATGCGCTCCGGGCAGAATGCGACGCGCGTCTTTCTTCCCTTGCTCGCCAGGTAAGCCGCCATCGATTCGGTGACGCCGGGATATACCGTGGAGCGCATCACGATCAGTTGATCGTCGGACAGAAACGGAACCAGTTCGTCGAAGCAGCGGTGAATGGCTTTGAGCGACGGATTGAGAAACTCGTCGACCGGCGTGCCGATGGTGATGATGATCACGGGCACGCCGCGAATGCACTCGGGGACGGTATCGGCATCGAGCATGCCCTTCGAAAGGACGTCCTTCAAGAGCGGTTCGGCGCCTTTTTCCATGAAGGGCATCTGGCCCGACATCACGGTTTCGATCGTCTTGCGATTGATGTCGAAGATGCGAACCTTCTTGCCTTTGGAGGCGAACACGATCGATAAAGGGAGGCCGACGTGGCCGCCGCCCCCCATGACGCAGATATCGGCGCTCATATAAATGTGTGTAGTTACTCCTGGCGGACGATCGGCATCCGCCAGCCAGTGCCGAAAGCGCGCGACGTTACTTTCAAGACCGGCGCCGCCTGTTTTCGTTTGAATTCGGCCATTCGGACCAGTCTGAGAACCTTGCGGACCGTGGCTTCGTCGAAGCCCTGGGCGATAATCTCTTCGGCCGATTGCGATTGTTCGACGTGCAACTCCAGAATCCGGTCGAGCAGATCGTATGGCGGGAGGCTGTCTTGATCGGTTTGATCCGGGCGCAACTCCGCCGAGGGCGCTTTGGACAATATGGCCGTAGGAATATCGGGCTTGCGAAGATTTCTCCAGCGCGCAACCCGATATACCATCATCTTCGGAAGATCGGCGATGACTGCGAGACCTCCGTTCATATCGCCATAAAGAGTACAGTAACCGACGCTAACTCCGACTTATTGCCGGTGGTAAGCAGCAGCGAGCCGAACTTATTGGAGAGCGCCATCAGCAGATTGCCGCGAATGCGCGATTGGATATTCTCTTCCGTGACATCCGCGGGTCGGCCCTCGAAAGCGTCGCGCAACGCAGCGTCGTAGTCGCTCATGATGCCGCCGATGGGCAGTGTGAGGGTGCGGATTCCGAGGTTGCGCGCGAGTTCCACCGAATCGTCAACGCTGCCGTGGCTCGAATAGATTGATGGCATCATGACGCCGAGGACGTTCTCCGCGCCAACGGCATCGGCGGCGATGGCGGCGGTGAGGGCGGAATCGATACCGCCGGAGAGACCGAGAAGGACCTGGCGGAAGCGCGTCTTTCGCGCGTAATCGCGGACGCCCAAGACGAGGGCGCGCCAGATTTCGGATTCGGGTGTGAAATCGTCGGGTGCGATGCGGCCGGCGATGTGCGGGATCGGCGTTGAGATCAACGATCAGCACATCTTCTTCGAAGCCTTTGGCGCGCGCCAAGAGGCGGCCCTGGGCGTCGAAGGCGCAACTTCTGCCATCGAAGATCAGATCGTCATTGCCGCCAACCTGATTGACGTAGGCGAGGGGAAGGCGGTGGCGGCGCGCCATTTGCCCGAGCATGCGCTCGCGCAGTTCCTGCTTGCCTGCGGTGAAAGGCGACGCAGAAAGATTGAGAATGGCGTCGGCGCCGGATTGGACAAGGACCTCGATGGGGTCTTCGTGGTAGCGGCGCCGCTGCCAGAAATCTCGGTCGTTCCAGACATCCTCGCAGATACTCATGCCAAGGCGGCGGCCGTTCCATTCGAGCATTTGCGGGCCGTGCGCGGGCTCGAAGTAACGGTCCTCATCGAAGACGTCGTAAGTGGGAAGAAGGGTCTTGTGGAACGCGGGGCCGGCTGTGCCTTTATGCAAAAGTACGGCGCTGTTGAAAAGCGGCCGGCCCATATCCGCAGGGTTGGGCGTAGCCACGCCTACGAGCACGGCAGGAGCGTCCTTCAAATCTGTGGCGATGTCCGTTAGCGCCCTGTAACTGCGCTCGACGAAGCCCCGGTTCATCAGAAGATCGCGCGGCAAATAGCCCATGAGGGCGAGTTCGGGAGTAACGGCTAAATCGGCGCCCTGCGATTGCGCGGCGCGAACGGCTCGAACGATGAGTGCAGAATTTCCCTGGAGATCGCCAGCGGTGGGATTAATTTGGAGCAGGGCAACACGCAAGAGGCTTTCCGCCGATGAAAGCTGAATATAGCATCTTGTGGAAGCGGGGCGGAGAGTGTGAGAGGACGCCGGGAATCAAGGAAATCGGAACGGCCGCGGGCGTATCGATGCGAGGTAGTTTGGATGCTACACTGACGTGAACCAAGGGACTCCGTTGGCCGATGCCGTCTATTTCTCTATGAAGCTGTTATGGGTGAAGACTGATTTCCTGCACCCAACCACGCGCGGCGGACAGATTCGAACACTGGAAACGTTGCGGCGGCTGCACCAATGGCATGAGGTGCACTACGTCGCGTTTGACGATCCCGCGCAGCCCGAGGGTCTGGCGCGCAGTTTCGAATACTGCGCAAAGGCTTATCCCGTGGCCCACAGAGTTGCGGATAAAACTTCCGCCAGGTTCGCGCTGCAGCTTGTCGAAGGGTTATTTTCGCGCATCCCGGTCGCGGTGAGCCGGTACCGGTCGACCGCCATGCGGCGCAAGGTGGAAGAGCTTCTGCGGCGGGAGAAATTCGATTCGGTAGTCTGCGACTTTCTCTTTCCCTCGCCGAATTTCTCCTGCCTCGAAGGCTGCGTTCTGTTCCAACACAATGTGGAAGCTACTATATGGAAACGCTATGTGGAGCATAACTCAGGCCTGAAGAAACTCTATTTCCAGTTACAGGCAAAACGGATGTCTCGGTATGAAGGCGAGGTCTGCCGCGCGGTTCGCAAAGTGGTGGCCGTTTCGGAAGGCGACGCGGAGGCCATACGCCGCGGGTACGGAGTAGAACGGGTGTACGCTGCGCCGACCGGAGTCGATCTGGGTTACTTCGCGCGCCCGGGCGCCGGTGAGAAGTTAGCCGATATGGTTTTTTTGGGGTCGATGGATTGGATGCCGAATATCGACGCCGTTACTTGGTTTGCGCGCGAGGTGCTGCCGCTGATCCGCGCCAAGATGCCTGAGTGTTCGGTGGCGATAGCGGGAAGGCGCCCGGCGCCGGAGGTATTGCGTCTGGCGGAAGAGGATCGCCGGATCAAGGTTACGGGCACGGTTCCCGATGTGCGGCCGTGGCTCTTCGGGTCTCTCATCTCGATCGTGCCGCTGCGAATCGGCGGGGGAACGCGCTTGAAGATATATGAATCCATGGCCGCCGGGACGCCTGTAGTTTCCACCGCGGTGGGTGCGGAGGGTCTGGATGTATCCGACGGCGATAACATCTATTTGGCTGATTCGCCGGCCGATTTCGCCGGGCGCTGTCTGGAGTTACTCGCAAACGCGGCCGAACGGGAGCGACTCTCGCGCGCCGCCTGGGATCTGGTTGCTTCGAAATACTCCTGGGATGTTGTGGCGCGGGGTATGGAACAGTTATTGTTTGATTAGTCATGTTCGCAATCGCACTATTTTGCGCCGCGGCCGCCGTAGGATGCTACATCTCCTTCGGCTATCCGGTGCTGCTGGGGCTGATGGCGCGGATACGATCGAGACCGGTTGCCCGGCGGCGGCAGCAGAAAAGCGTCTCCGTCGTGATCGCGGCGTATAACGCCGCGCCATTTATAGGCGACAAGCTCGATTCGCTTTTGGCCCTCGACTATCCGCGCGAGTTGGTGGAAATTCTGGTGATCTCCGACGGTTCCACTGACCGCACCGACGATATTGTGCGGCGGTACGCCGCGGACGGCGTGCGATTGCTGCGAGTGGAGCGAGGCGGTAAGGGCGCGGCGCTCAATGTTGGCATTCCGCAATCCAAGAATGAAATTCTACTTCTCACGGACGTCAGGCAGGTGGTGGCGCCGGATAGTCTCCAGGCATTGATCGATTGCTTCGCTGACCCATCGGTAGGCGCCGTCAGCGGTGAATTGCTGATTCGCGGCGGGAAGAGGCATGACGAAACGGACATCGGCCTGTATTGGCGCTACGAAAGCTGGATTCGAAACAAGCTGAGCGCTATCGATTCTATTTTTGGCGCTACTGGTCCACTTTACGCCCTGCGGCGCGAACTGGCCGTGCGGATTCCGCCAGACCAATTGCTGGACGACGTGTACCTTCCCCTGGCGGCGTTTTTTCGCGGTTATCGCCTAATTGTCGAGCCGCTGGCGCACGCCTACGACTACCCGACCAGGCGCTGGACTGAGTTTACGCGGAAGAGGAGGACGCTGGCGGGGAACTATCAGATATTGCGCGCGTACCCGCAGTTGCTGGGTCCGGCGAATCGCATGTGGTTCCATTTCGTGTCGTATAAGTTGGGGCGGTTGATGCTTCCCTGGGTGCTAGCCGTATTGTTTGCGAGCAGTTGCTTTCTTCCCTCGCCGTGGCTGTGGTGGGTGCTGGGCGCGCAGGCGCTGTTTTACGGGTCGGCGGGATTGGATCCGCTCTTACCGGCCCGCTTCCCCTTGAAGCGGCTCTCCTCGTTCGCGCGAACGTTCGTCTCGTTGATGCTGGCGGCTGTGTTTGGTCTTTCGGTATTTTTCGTTCCGCCGCGCAGTTTATGGCCGGAATCCACTGGCGTGCCGAAGCGCGCGCTGTAGCCTACCAAACACGCAGGGGCACATCGCCGGGAGACCATCCGACTCCGAAGCGAAACGCGTAGATGGGCCGGTTGTATTGCGCGAATGTTGAACTGAAATAGCGATTGCCGGTAATGCTCATCACCATATGAAAGTTCCGCACGATCTGCCGCGACGCGTTGAGCGATCCGCCTTCGTTGCCGTAATTGCCTACGATGTTGCCGAATGAATTGGCGCGATTATAGAGTGCGTTCAAGCTGAAGCTCCATCGGCGCAGACCGGTATAATTGTATCCGCCGGCGAGTTGAGTGGCTTCCGAGGTAAGGAACAGTCCGTTGCCGGGAACCACCAGATGACCTCCACTGGCGTAGAACAGACCGTTATGAACGATGAACGACAGCCGGCCGTCGAAATCGGGAACGTATCGAATGCCATAGGAAACCTGCTGTGCGGACTGGATGCCCAACAGGGCGGCGATGGCAGGGTCGACGGGAACAACCTGCACAAACTTGGTTTCGGCGCGGGTGACGCCGCCATAGCCGGTGAACTCGAACCGCCTGGAGATTCGCATCGCGAAGGTTCCGGCGAAGCTGTGCAGATCGGTGCTGCTGAAGATGCGCGTGAAGCTGTAGTGTTCGTAACGGTAGTTGGCGCCGATGGTGGTGCGGCGGGAAAGGCGGTACTGCATATCGCCGGTCGCGCTGGCGCCGGTGAGGCCATAGAGCGCAGTAGAGCGCCGGCGGTTAACGAAGCCGCTGCCGCCGAAATCGAAGGAAAGCCGCGACGTGCGTTGGTAGATCAGGTCGGCCTGCGTATTCAGATACACGGTGCGGTTATCGAAGAAATCGGTGGTGGGCAGCGTGGTTTGCGAGGGATCGTAGGGTAAGGCCTGCTGAATGGCGCCCAGGCTGTAGTTGCGGTCGAACAATCCGGCGGTTTCGCGCAGGTTAAGGGCGAGATGCCGCGTGAACTGATGGCGAATGCCCAGCGCGAGGTATTGATCCGTGCCGTCGTAAAACGTAGTCTTATTGTAGTGATTGATATCGCCGCGGTAATCGAGACCGATCGTCGTATGGCGCCAGGAGTGGCTGCCGCTGATTCCGCCCGCGACCTGAATGCCGGCGGCCGCGGTTGTACCGAGTTCGCCTTGCGTGTTCACTCCGACGCCCGCGAGACCGGTGTCATAGATGGCGGTGACTTCGAAGTAAGGACGAAAGCTGATCTGCGTTCCTGACATCGCCGCGGGCGCGTCGCCGCGGCTCAGGATGGCCGGCCCGGCATATTGGGAATACGCCGGCAGAGCCAGTAGGCAGAACGCGAATATCGATCTCAGATTCAAACTTCGCTCCCCGGCGACCCGCAAAAACGAGCCATGTCAAAGTCTGACGCGACCCGCGCTGCTGTGTCAAGCTTGCAACGCCTAATGCGGCAGGAATTATCGGGATAAACCACGAGAGCTTGCCGCGCTTTACCCATTGCGTCAAGCTAAGAGCGCACTCATCGAGCCGGTGCGAAAGTACCCGCTGCAAGATCCGCGACCGGCGCAAGCGCCACCGACCTCGCCAATGGAAGCGGTGTTCGGAGCCGAACACCATGTTGCGAAATGGGACAGCGGCTCTTTGCCGGCTGCCGGCTGTTGCTGTTGAATCTCTGCGCCTACTGCATTTAGATCGGCCCTCCGATTGCACTTTTAGCGCCTTCGACAAATTCGAGGATCGCAATGAAAATGCGTTTTGCAATTGGTTTGATGGTTTTATGCGCGGCTCTTGCGCAACCGCCCGCATTTGGGCAAGCGTTTGTGCAACCTTCCGAGGTTTCCATTTCCACGCCCGCGGCCTCGCCTGTATGGGGAAGAATGTTGCGGCCGTTTCACCTCGAAAAACGCGCTGTTGCTCCTGCGAGGCTGACGAATTCTTCGCGGCTTGAAACGTTGATTCGTGGCGGCAATTTATATCTCTCGCTTCAGGACGCGATCGCGCTGGCGCTCGAGAACAATCTGGATATTGCGATCCAGCGCTATGCTCCGTTTCTCGCAAACGAAGGTTTGCGGCGCACGATGGGCGGGCAGCTTCTGCGCCAGGACTTTGCCCTTCCGGTGGTCCCAGGGCCGGTGAGCGTGAGCCCCATCGGCGTGAGCGGCAACGCGAGCGGCGTGGCGGCGGGCGGGGCGATCGCCGGCAGCGCGGTGCTGGTAGGCTTCGGCCCGAATCCGCCGAACCTCGACCCAAGTTTTTACGCGCAGGCGACCTTCGGCCACTTTTCGACGCCGCAAACCAACCTCAGCCTCAATCAGACCACAGCGCTGGTGCAGGACCAGCGATTCTACACGGTGGGATTTCAACAACAGTTTTTGACCGGGACGTCGATCAACGCAAGTTACTCCAGCTACCGCACCGCCAGCAACAGCCCTTCGCTGACGCTGAATCCCTACATCACTTCCGATATCGATTTCACCGTCAGCCAGAGCCTGCTGCAGGGGTTCAGCCCCGCGGTCAACGGCCGGCAGATCCACATTGCAAAAAACAATGTCAAGGTCACAAACCTGACCGTGAAACTGCAGGTGATAACCACGGTTTCGGCCATCTTGAATCTCTATTGGGACTTAGTAAGTTTCAACGACGATGTTCGCATCAAGGAGCAGACCCTGGCGACGGCGCAGCATCTTTATGAAGATAATCAGAAGCGGGTGCAGGCCGGCGCTTTGCCGCCGGTGGAAGTCACTCGCGCCGCGGCGCAGGTTTCCGCTTCGCAGGAAGCGCTGCTGATTGCGCGCACGAACCTGGCGCAGCAGGAGACCGTTCTCAAGAACGCGTTGAGCCGGACGGGCGTGCAGGACGCGCAGTACGATGCCGTCCACATTGTGCCGCTCGACCACATCGAAGTGCCGAAGACGGATGAAATCCAGCCCATACAGGATCTGATTCAGACGGCGGTAGCCAACCGCGCGGAGATTGAGCAGAGCCGGATCAACATGGAAAACACCAAGTTAAACCTATCCGGTTCCAAGGCCGAACTGCTTCCCACCTTGAGCGCCTTTGCCGAGGTAACCAATAACGGGCTGGCCGGAGCGGCAAACGCGATCTACAACAATTGTTGCGGCGCTGCGGCGCCATACTTTACCGGCGGCGAGGGGACCGCGCTGTCTCAGTTATTCCGTAGGAACTTCCCCAATTACTCGGCGGGGTTTTCCTTCAACATCCCCTTGCGTAACCGGGCGGCACAGGCGGATTACGCCATGGATCAACTCAAGCTGCGCACCGAGGAACTGCAATTCCAACGTTCACTCAACCAGATTCGGGTGGATGTGAAGAATGCGGTGATCGGGCTGCAGCAGGCGCGGGTGCGCTACGAGACGGCGGTAAACACGCGCGTACTGGCGGAACAAAGCCTGCAATCGGAGCAGCAGCGATTCCAATTCGGCGCGGTGGGATCTGACGTGACCACCGTGATCCAGGCGCAGCAGGATTTGGCCACTGATCAGGATCTGGAAGTGCAGGCGATGGCGTCTTACATTCATGCTCGCATCGATTTCGATCAGGCGCTGGGCCAAACCCTGGACCGGAACAATATCAAAATGGAGGAGGCGTTGAGCGGCCACGTGGCGCGGCCTTCGTTTATACCCGATGCAGTTCCGGGAGAAAGAAAATGAGGCGAGCCATGAATGCCATTCGACCGTTCGTAGTTGGGCTCGCCGTCGCGACAATTGCAATCGCGCCTTGCGAGGCACAATTGCCGGTGGTAGAAAGACCGTCCGGAACCGCCGGAATACGATGGTATGAGGGAACGTATGTTGGCCCGGCGAGGCTGAACAACTCGAGCCGGATCTATTCGTTGATTCGCGCGGGCACGTTGTACCTGACGGTGCAGGACGCGCTGGCATTGGCGATTGAGAACAATCTCAATCTGGAAATCGACCGCTACATGCTGCCAACCGCCGAGTGGGCGGTGGTACGCGCGCAGGCCGGGGGGCCGATCCGCGGCGTTCCGGGCGGCGCGCCGCAGGTGGGAGCCACGGACAGCGGCATCGGGGTGCTGGGGGCGATCGCCGCGGCCGGGCTTGGGGGCTCGGGAAGCGGGGGGGCTGGCGGCGTGGGCGGTGGCAGCGGCGTCAGCGTTCAGCAGGTTGGCCCTGCTGTCGTGAATTACGACCCCTCATTCACCGGGCAGAACACGTTTTCGCACATCACCACTCCGTTTGCGAACGTGGCTGCGGCGGGCGTCAACCCGGTGGTGGATGGCGATGTGATCTCCTCCACGCAGGTTCAGCAGGCTATCTCCACGGGCGGTTCGGTAACCGTACGAAACTACTACTACCGCCAGACCGAGAATTCGCCCTTCGATACGGTCAATCCCCAACTGGGCCCGAATATGCGCATCCATTTGCAGCAACCGCTTGCGCAGGGCTACGGTACGTCATTGAACAGCCGCAGTATCCGCGTAGCGCGGAATGGCGTCGGTGCGGCGCGCGAGACCTTCCGCGGCCGATTGATCGCAACCGTCGCGGACACGCTGAACCTTTATTGGAACCTGGTGAACGCCAATGATGAGCTGAAGGCGCGTGAGCGCGCACTGGAAGTGACGCAGAAATTCGCCGAACAGACCAAATATGAAATCGAATTGGGGACGCTCGCGCGATACCAATTGCCGCGCGCCGAAGCCGAAGCGGAGAGCCGCAAGCAGGATTTGATTCTGGCGGAAGCGACGGTGCGGCAGCGCGAGGACCAGTTGAAACTGGAGATCATGCGACGGGAAGACCCGGCCGTGGAGAATGCCCACATCGTTTGCCTGGATGCGATCGAGATTCCGCCGGAAGATAATCTACCCGCCATGCGCGACCTGGTGGCAGGCGCATTAGCCAAGCGGCCGGATATTGCAGCCGCCAAGATCGCCGACGAGAACGCGGAGATCAATGCGATCGGCACCGCGAACGGATTGCTTCCCGTTGTGATCGCTTATGCCGATACTTACGATAGGGGCGCGTCCGGCCAGCCAGTAGCCGGATCCGACGCCAATGGTTACTTCGCCGGCGGCTACGCCAACTCTTTGGGCCAGATCTTCCGGCGCAACTTTCCCAGCGAATATGCGGGCGTGTCTCTTAGCGGATTCCCCTTGCACAACCGCGGCGCGCAAGCCGACTACGGAATCGAGCAGTTCCAGTTACAGGCCTCGCAACTCACCAGTCAGCGCGACGTCAATAACATCGGCGTGGCGATTTCGAACCAGGCGATCGCGCTACGCCAGGCGCGCGCGCGCTATTCGACGGCCGTCAACACGCGCAAGCTGCAAGAGCAGATTCTGGAAGACGACCGCAAGAAGTTTGCCTTCGGCACGGCGACGTTCAACAACTTGATCAACGACGAGCGCATGCTGGTGACGGCGCAACTCGCCGAGGTGGGCGCGATTGTGGCATATCAGCGCGCGCGCGTCTCGCTGGATCAAGTGCTGGGGCAGACGCTCGAAGCGAATCAGATTTCGCTCGAGGAGGGAATCCAGGGACAGGTCGAGCGGCCGTCGAAGGCCCCGGAGACTCCCGCACCGGCGGCCGGAGGCACGGCGGCGAAGTAGATCTTCGCCTCCCTTGGGGCCACAGCCCAATCGCGCGCAAAAAAGGACTATCCGGACGTCCCGCGGCGAAGAAGTGCTTCGACAATAACTCATGGCGAAACGCTCCCACGCTGATGCAGGCGAGAAGATTATCAACGCGTGTCGCCCCGCCGGCATCAAGCCGCGTGAATTCCTGATCGTGACAGCCGGAGACATCAAGGAATACCCGTCCTCGATCCCGCCGGAAAATGCCGCTTTTGTCGAGAAGAACTACGACAAGCTACAAACCATGCCGGCGCCGCTCAGCGGCGACGGCAAGTAGCCAAACGGCGCAAGCCTCTTCACCGCCCCGCCCCCATCCCACAGACCGCCATACGCTCGGACATACTGCCCAAAGAGCGTGTCTGATCGGCCCGTAAACAGCGCCAGAATTGACGTGTAAGAAACTTCTCCCTGTGCCGACTACCTATAACGTGAGCGAGCAGGACGCCCAATATGAACGCGCCGTCGCGGAATATGGCCCGGCGCTGGGTCGGCTGGCGCGCGGCTACGAGGCCGATTCCGAGAAACGGCGCGATCTTCTCCAGGAGGTCCACCTCGCCTTATGGCGCAGCTTCGAACGATTCGATGGGCGATGCTCGCTTCGTACCTGGGTCTACCGCGTGGCGCACAACACCGCGGTTTCTTGGGTGATTCGGCAAAAGCGGGCACGGCCGCAAATGGTGGGTCTCGAGGAGATTGATGCGATGCCTGCGCCGCACGACGCCGACCGGCGCATGGCGTTGGATCAACTCACGCAGTTAATCCAGCGCTTGAGGCCCACGGATCGACAAGTGATTCTCGCGTGGCTCGAAGGGATGGACGCCAACGCAATTGGCGAACTGACTGGGTTATCGGAGAGAAACGTCGCCACCAAAGTTCATCGGATCAAAACGCTTCTGGCTCGCAATTTCAATGAGGGAGAACGCCATGCCAAATGATTTCGATCTGAACGACCCAAGGAATCTCTGGCAGAACCAGGAGGACGAGAGAATGACGATTACGCTCGAAGACGTGCGGCGCAGAGCTGCCCGCCTGGAGCGGCGCGTTTACTGGCGAAATCTGCGGGAATACGCGGCCGGAACGATCGTCATTGGCGCTTCTGGGGCAAGCCTCTGGCGCTTCAGGGGGTGGCAGCTCGTTCCTTCGCTACTGCTGATTGCGGGCACGATATACGTACTGTTTCAGGTCCACCAGCGCGGCTCCGCTCGATCTCTTCCGGTGGACGCGGACTCGAAAGTTTCCTTGGATTTTCACATCCGGGAACTGGAACGTCAGCGCAACGCCCTGCGAACCGTATGGCTGTGGTATCTGCTTCCGTTCGTACCCGGATTTGTGGCCGAAATGATAGTATCCGCCATTTATCGCGGAGTCACTAGGCCGCTGATCGCGTTTGCCGCTGCTCTTCCAGTTATGTTCATTGGGATATGGAAGCTAAACGAATCTGCCGCGGGGAAACTCGACCGCAGAATTCAGGAGTTGAAAAAAATGGAGGTCGATAATGAATAGGACCATTTGGAAACGGAGAAGTCTGATGTCACATAAGGCCCTAGCTCTTGTTTTGGCTTCGGGGATGATGATCGCGCGGACGCTCGCGTTCGCCCAACAGCCGGTTCCGCAAAATTCGCCCGTTCCGTCCGATCCCGAGATCCGAATAATCCTCGCGGATCGCGTCGGCGCGGAGAATCTGGGAATCGGCGTGGTCGTCGGGGTGGTTGATGCAAGAGGCCGGCGCGTCGTCTCATACGGCAGCCTCGCTAAGGGTGACAAGCGCCCGCTCGATGGCGACACCACCTTTGAGATCGGCTCCATGACTAAGGTGTTTACGTCGCTCGTGCTCATGGATATGGCGCGGAAGGGCGAAGTCTCCGTGACCGATCCGGTGTCGAAATACCTGCCGGCAACGGTCAAGGTACCGGAACGCAACGGGAAGAAGATCACGCTGCAGGATCTTGCGACCCAAAGCTCCGGACTCCCGAGGCTGCCGAATAATCTCAACCCCAAAGACCCGTCGAATCCTTACGCCGACTATAGCCCCGAGCAGCTCTATGCATTTCTCTCGGCCTACGAACTACCGCGCGACATTGGTTCGCAGTTCGAATACTCGAATCTGGGAGTGGGCCTGCTGGGACATGCGTTGAGCCTTCGCGCCGGGATGGATTACGAAGCAATGGTGAGAGCCCGCGTGCTTGTACCTCTGGGAATGAACAATACCGGCGTTACGCTCACACCGGGGATGAAGGCGCGATTGGCGGTCGGACATGGTGCGGGATTGGATCCTGTGCCTAACTGGGATTTAGCGGCGTTGTCCGGCGCTGGAGCTTTGCGGTCGACCGCGAACGACATGCTGACATTCCTCGCAGCGAATCTCGGTTATATCAAGACGCCCCTTGCCGCAGCCATGGCAGACGAGATATCGATTCGGCGCCCGGCCGGAGCTCCTAACATGCAAATCGCCTACAACTGGCTCATTCAGACGAAGGATGGAAATTCCATCATCTGGCACAATGGCGGAACGGGCGGATACCGGACATGGATGGGATTCGATCCCAAGAGCCGGGCCGGTGTTGTGGTGCTTTCGAATCTCTCGTCGGCGGAGGGCGCCGACGACATTGGTCAGCATTTGCTCGACCAGAGCTATCCGTTGCTCAAGGTGAACGCGCCAAAAGAGCACAAGGAAATCACTCTCGACTCGAAGATTTTCGATAAGTATGCCGGAAGCTACCAATTTGCGCCGAATGTCACCCTGACGGTGTCGCGCGAGGGTGATCGGTTTTTCGCGCAACTTACGGGACAGCCGAAGCTGGCCATATTCGCCGAAAGCCAAGACACGTTTTTCCTGAAGGCTGTGGATGCGCAACTCACCTTCGGCACGGATGATAAAGGTAATGCGAAGCAGGTAATCCTTCACCAGAACGGGAGAGACCAGACGGCAAAGCGAATTGACTGAGTTCAGGTCACGAGGCTCGCTAATACACGGTACGCTGCTTCGATTCCGTTTTAGTGGCGAGCGAAAAGCGCGGCTCGGGTGGGGCCTCTCCAAGGATTTGCGAGACCGCGTATTCGCCGACGGCTGGTCCGTGCTTGAAGCCGTGACCGGAGCCACCGCCGATCAACCATACATTGCTCTGGTCGGGATGGCGGTCGATCAGGAAATCGCCGTTCGATGTGTTGGCGTATTGGCAGACGCGCGCTTCAGTGAGCGGGGCGTCGCGTAGCGCGGGGAAGCGCTCGCCGAGAAATTGGCGGGCGTGTTCGACACCGTCCGCCGACACCGTGCGCGAGCCGGTGTCGGGGTCGAACGCCTCGCCGTGCTGGTCGAATGCGAGTTTGATGCCGCGGCCTTCGATATCGGGGAATCCGTAGGGGCCGCGCGGATCGGTGAAATCGGTCCAAACCGGAAGACGCTCCGGCGCGAAGCTGTCATCGCCGGCCGGCGGCGCGAAGAAGAAGACCTCCTGGCGCGTAGGATAAATACGGCGGCCGAGAATCTCGGGAAACAACTTTGGCAGCCACGGGCCACACGCGAAGACGAACGTCGCGGCGTCGATTGCAACGTTGGGCCATGTCACGGATTGAACGGCGTAATCCACGCCATGCGCAATCGCCTCCTCGACCACGACCGCGACGGCGCGGCGCGCCATCAGAGCCCCGCTCTGCGGCTCGAAAAGTCCATAGGTTCCAGGGACGGGCAGGCGCATTTGCGGCCAGCGACGCGAGAGCTCGTCCGGCGGCACCACTTCGTGCGGCGCGCCCACACGGGCGAGCGTGGCGCGCGAAGCCACGCTATAAGCATCGTCGTCGTGCGAAAGGCGCAGCACTCCGGTTCGGTGAAAAAGCGGCTGACCTGTACGTTCGAAGAGTTTGAGCCACATGGCGAGCGAGCGCATCGACATGCGCGTGTAGATTTCGTCGTCGCCGTAGCCCAACCGGATGATGCGCGTCTCGCCGCCGGAGCTCGAGCGCGTGTGACCGGCGCCCCAGGCGTCGACGAGCAGCACCGATTTTCCGGCGCGCGCGAGATGCCAGGCGGTCCAGGCGCCGAAGACGCCGGCGCCGATCACGGCTGTGTCGTAACGCTTCATACCAGCCGCGCCAAGGCTTCCGGTGAAAGGTTGCGCCCGCAGAGCACGATCGCCACCTTACGCCCCGCGTAGCGCTTCACGTCCTGCAGGTACGATGCGGCGGCCACGGCGGCGGCGCCTTCGACCAGCCAATGTTCGGTTTCCATGATGCGGCGCATGGCGGCGAGAATCTCGTCTTCGGAGACTAACACGTGCCGGTCGATGGCCGCGCGGCAGATATCGAGCGTGACCGAATCGGGTTCGAGATTGCCGGCGGTGCTCTCGGAGATTGTCGGATCCTCCGCGACCCCGACGATGCGGCCGGCGCGAAGGCATTCGTGAAGCACCGGCGAATTCGCGGCCCAGCATCCCACGATCTCCGTTGCGGGCGCGACGGCCTTGAAGTAGGCGCCGATGCCGCCGATCAACCCGCCGCCGCCCACAGCGATGAAGACGGCGTCGAGTTCCGGAAGCTGGCGACGAAGTTCTACAGCGATGGTCCCCTGACCGGCGACGACATCCAGATCGTTGTACGGCGAGATAAACACGCGGCCCGATTCTTCCGCCGCGCGTCTAGCGGCAAGCTCGGCGGTGAGCGGATCTTCGCCCGCAGTACGGATGTGCGCGCCGAGCGCCTCGATGCGGCGCGCCTTGGCGGGTGAAACGTGAGCGGAAACATAAACCTCGGCAGCGACGCCGCGAGCCTTCGCCGCGGCAGCGACGCCCAGTCCGTGGTTGCCGTTCGACGCCGCGACGACGCCGCGCGCCGCTTGATCGGCAGTGAGCAGCGCGATCTTATTGGATGCGCCGCGCAGCTTGAAGGAGCCGGTGAGCTGCAGGTGTTCGAGCTTCAGGAAGACGTTGGGGCCGGCGGAGCTCCACGGTTCGACGGGCGTTTCGCGGATGTAGGGTTGGATGCGGGCGTGGGCGGCTTCGATGGCGGATTTCATCGGAATGCAATCTCTAGAGCGACTGAACGGTTAATCCAGGACATTTGAAAGTGGCGGACATTGTGCGTGCAAACGGCGCATCCGAAATGCAAGGCAGTCAAGAGTACCTATTATATTTTGCGGCGGGTGGGTTTTTTCAGAGGATCTTCGGCGCCGGTGAAAGTGAGGGTTACATCGACGGCGTTGGTCTTGGCATCGATTTTCGTATCCGCTTTGGTCTTGCCCAGATGATCGAATAGATTCTCCTCGCGCACGGTTTCCAGAAAATGCTCGGGGTATTCGGGATTGAAGGCATCGCCTGCTTCAGCTTCCAGATGCGCTTCATTTCGGCTTCGCCATCCAGATCGAGACCCTTAATACTGAGCTTGCCCATCGAATACAACGGGCCGGAATCGATGCGGAACGTCACGTCCGCGGTCTTCTTGGCGTCGTCGAACTCGCGGTCGATCGATACCTTGACATCGAGGTAGCCCGCGCGGCGCACGGCGGTCTTGACGCGGTCGCGTCCCTCGGCGATAAGGTCGAAATTGGCGATATCGCCAGTCTTGATATCGGCTTCGTGCAGCAACTGACCCTCGGGCAGCGGGCTGGGCTTCGCGATGCCCACGTTGTGTAACGTGTAGACTTCGCCCTCGTCCACCGTCACGATGACGTGGATGCCCTTGACGTCTTCGTCCTCTTCGGTGCGGATCTTGGGGAACGAGATCCGCATGCGGCCGCGCCCCTCATATACCGGACGAATGGAGGCGTTTAGGATCTCGCGGAAATGACGTTCCGTATAAAGCGAGCCGATTCCAGTCGGCGCGATGGCCATACGCAACACGCTGCCCGCGACGATCTGGTTGCCCTCGAAGCTGATCCGCGCCACTGCAGGTAGGTCTCGCGCGGGCCGAAATAGGGCGGCGTTTTTGCCCTCGCCGATATCGGCGACAACCGCGGCGACCTTTACGGGAACACCCTTCTCGCGAATTCCGCGCGACGCGAGAATCTCTTCCACCCAGCCCGCATCGCGATCGAGCGTGGTCTGGTTGCCGGGAAAGTTCGCCGTGGAAAAGAGTGGATCGCGCGCCGTGAGGGCAGCAGTCAGGTCGGCATCCGGCACGCCAAGGTCTTCGAACTTCACCGGAAAGAGCGACGTGGTCTCGGCCACCTGGAAGCTAGCGTGGAAGCCTTTGCCATCGGGCGCGGGAAGGAATTTGTAGCCAACAGTTTCGAAGGCGCCGGATGCCGTGAGCCGATCGCGCGCGTCTTCGAATTCGGGTTTGCCGGCGACTTGGCCGATCTTCAGCCCGGCGACGGCGAGAATCGCCGTGGTGGGAAAAACGTGGTTGCCTTCCACGGCAAGCGTCTGGATTGGCCATTTATCCGGTACGGCTGGTGCTGCGGATTCCGCGGCCTTGGAGGCGCGTCCGCCGCGCGATTGCGCGAGGGCGCACGCGGCGAGGGCCACGACGGCAAGAAGACGCTTCATGGGGTTAGTCGTTACGGCGCTGCTTTAAGTATGACGCGTCGCGTCCTGCCCGGTTTCCAGCGGGATGGCGATATGATGTTTCCGATGCTCCAAGCCTCACAGGCGTCGGAAGATTTTCACTAATGACTCGTATCCAACTGCTTCTCCTCTATTGCTTGCCTGTGTCGCTTTACGGAGCCGACGTGGGATGGCCGGTCAACGGCGGCCCCTACAACATTCGCTATACCGAACTTGGTCAGATTACGCCTGCCAACGTCGGCAAGCTACAGGTTGCATGGAGCTGGGACGGGCACGACGCTTTTAAGAATTCCGAGATGCAAAGCAACCCCATCGTGATGGATGGGGTGCTCTATGCCACCACGCCCACGCTCCACGTAGTGGCGCTCGATGCGGCTACCGGCCGTGAGCTTTGGAAGTTCGATCCGAGCATGGGCTCAACCACCCAGCGCCGCTTCCGGCACCGCGGGGTCACGCTCTATCAAGACCGCGTGTTCGTCACCTACCGCAATTTCCTGTATGCCCTGGACAAGCACAGCGGAAAGCCAATCCCCAGCTTCGGGGACGAGGGCCGCATCGACATGCGGCAGGGTCTCGACCGTCCGGTTGAATCGATCAGCATTAGCGCATCCAGCCCAGGGGTCATCTTCGAAGACATGATCATTCTGGGCAGCACCGTTCCGGAAACGCTGCCCGGCTCGCCCGGCCACATCCGCGCGTTTGACGTCCATTCCGGCAAGCTCCGCTGGATCTTTCACACCATTCCGCATCCCGGCGAATTCGGCTATGAAACCTGGCCGAAGGACGCATACAAAATCTCCGGCGGCGCCAACGCCTGGGCCGGCTTGAGCGTCGATGCCAAGCTCGGCATGGTGTTCGCCGCCACCGGGTCGGCCTCTTTCGATTTCTACGGCGCCAACCGCATCGGCGATAACCTGTTCGCCGATTGTGTACTCGCGCTGGACGCGCGCACGGGCCGGCGGATCTGGCATTTTCAGGGCGTGCGGCACGATGTCTGGGACCTGGATTTCCCCGCGGCGCCGAGTCTGGTCACAGTCACGCGGAACGGACGGCCCGTGGAAGCGGTCGCGCAGATCACCAAGACCGGCTACGTCTTCGTGCTGGATCGCCGGACGGGCAAGCCGCTCTTCCCTATCCAATATCGACCGGCGCCGGCCTCGAAGGTGGATGGTGAAAAGCTTGCGGAAACCCAGCCGTATCCTATAAAGCCTCCAAGCTTTACGCGCCAGAGCTTCACCGAGGACATGATCACCAATCGCACGCCCGAAGCCCATGCGGCGGTGCTGGAGATGTTTCGCAAGCTCGATTCTCAGGGTCTGTTCGGGCCGCCCAGCCTCGCGCGGCACGATCCTGTTTCCCGGCACCGATGGCGGAGGCGAATGGGGCGGCGCGGCCTTCGATCCGGCCACCGGCCTGCTCTACGTCAATTCCAACGAGCAGCCGTGGATCATCCGTCTGGTCACGCACGATACGAAGTCGCTGTACCAGAACAACTGCGCCGGGTGTCATGGAGAGAAGCTTCAAGGGTCGCCTCCCACATTCCCCGCGCTGGTGGATATCGGCAAGCGCCGCAGCCGCGACGAACTTGCCGCCATTATTCGCGAAGGAACAGGGCGGATGCCCGGGTTCTCGCACCTCGGACGCGGCGTGGACGAGATCGTCGAGTTCCTCACCACCGGCCGGGATACAGGGGCGGTTGACCCTGCGGAGGCCGCCAAGGATCCGAACTGGCTCAAGTACCGCAATGAAGGCTACATTCTGTTCCGCGACCCGGATGGTTACCCGCCGCTTACGCCTCCCTGGGGCACGCTCAACGCCATCGACCTCAATAAAGGCGAAATCCGGTGGCGCATTCCATTCGGAGAGTACCCGGAACTGGTGGCTAAGGGGATCAAGGACACTGGAAGCGACAACTATGGCGGCCCGGTGGTGACGAAGAGTGGGCTGCTCTTCATTGGCGCAACCAACTTCGACAAGAAATTCCGCGCCTACGATAAGCTAACGGGCAAACTGCTCTGGGAGACAGTCCTGCCGGCCGCGGGCAATGCGACGCCTTCGGTTTACGAAATCGCGGGCAGAGAGTATGTCGTGATCGTTTGCGGAGGCGGCAAGAACGACGCGCCGTCAGGCAGCAGCATCGTCGCGTTTGCACTGCCCAAGCCGTAGATGGTGCGGCCTGGAAGCGCGCGTAACAATCCGAGCGCGCGCATCGTCGAAAGCAGCATGCTCCGGCTGACCCTGATCGCTCTTGCCTTGGCGCAGGGCCTTCTTCCGGCTCAAAGTCTAGGCAAAATTACCGACAAAATCACCGATGTGGTGACGCGCCAGCCGATCGCGAAAGCACACGTCGGCTGCAACGTAGGCCAGGATTTCGTCGGCGTCCTTTCCGGTCTGGACGGAGCCTACACGTTGGAGAATGTTCCCGCGGGCGAGGTCCGCATGACCATTAACCTGGACCGGCTACAAGCTGATTAACGACAATCAGGATGCTGATGCTGGCTTCACGATAGCGGCGGGCGATACAGTCACGCGCAACTTCGCCATGCATCCGCTGGGACGGATTTATGGGCGGCTGACGGATCGCGACAGCGGAAAGCCAATCGAAGGGTCGAGCGTGTCCGCAGGCCGGCGGGAATATGTCCCCGGACACGTTTATTACATGGGCGGGCCGGGGTCGCCAGGGCCGAGCCACGGAAATTACGATTTGGCGAATCTGGAGGCGGGCGATTACAGGATTTCGATCGAATCGCCGGACGAACCGGTGGTAGCGTTCACTGCGGATGCGGCGGCCGCGAAACCGGGCGGGGACAAAGTTTACGGCCATCGGTGGTATCCGGATGTGGCGCGGCCGGAGATGGCGGCGTTGGTCCACCTGGACGAGGGCGAATCCCGGCGGCTCGATATTTCGATCGAGAGCCACGCGGCGCACACGCTCTCGGGAAGGGTGGTGGCGCCGCGTGGATTCGAGCATGAACCGGTTGCGTTTTTTTGGACGGCGGTCCGGGGCTGCGGGCTCCGAAGAATATGCCCTTGCCGGGGCCGTTCCGCATTGAAAATCTCGCGCCGGGAACCTATGAGCTGGTGCTGATCGCGGGGAAGTCTCCGCACGAGTTGGCAGCCTACTATGAGGTGGAGATAGCGGACCACGACATCGAAAACTTCAAGGCGGTGCTTGCGCCGGAAGCCGGTATTTCCGGCGAGATTCGCATGCTGGAGGAAGACGCCAGGCTTCCCGAAGGGATGGGGTTCAGTCTCGTGCCCACCTCGGGATGGGTCGCTAGAGTCGGGAAGCGCGGAACTCTGGTAAGCGGCGCAATGCCCGGCCGCGGGATCCGGGTGAAGGCTCCCCGTTTTCAAATGGACTCAATCCCGCCGGGCGACTATTGGCCGCAGGTGACGCTGCCGGAGGGATACGCCGTGGTGCAGATGCGGTTCGACGGGGCGAGCGCACACAATAACGTGATGACTCTGAGCGGACCGGATTCGCCGATTGCGATTGTGGTCACGTCGCGGCCGGGAGTGGTGGGCGGAATGGTTCGGAGCGACGACCAGACGCCGGTTCGCGGGGCCACGGTGGCGCTTCTGCCCGACCCGCTGCCGGATAAGGTCTCGCCGGCAACAATCCAATATGCGGAATCGGGCCAGAGCGGGACGTTCGTTTTCAAGGACGTGGCGCCGGGGATGTATCGCGCGGTGGTTCTGGTTGGCGACGAAGACGTGCATGGGAGCGATTCGGGTCTGCGGGAGAGAGCGGCGAAGGCGGAGGCGCTCGAGGTTCGTGCGGGGCAATCGGTGAGCGTGAGCCTAAGGCGGTGAGGCTGCGCGCGGCGTGGAAGCGCTACAATTCGGAGTGACTGGTTTATGACGGATGTTCGGCTCTATCTAGCTATCGGCGTGCCCATCATAGCTATCCTCGCAAGCCTCACTTTGAGTCTGATCCAGATCAGCGGCATTCGCGAGGATGTGTGCGCTTTTCGCACCGAGATTCGCGAAGATGGGCGCACCCTGCGCACCGAGATTCGCCAAGATATGCGGGGCCTGCGTGCGGACTTGACGATGTTGACCGGCAAAGTAATCGAAATCGACAACCGTCTGACCCGTATTGAAGAACGGCTCGAGCACAAGTAAGCCCGAGGATAAACAGGTTGCCGTCTGCGGGCGCATTCCGTTGGGCTAGATGAAAATGTCGACCGCTATCATCCTCTTTGCACACGGGTCACGCATAGAATCCGCCAACGACGCCGTCCGAAAGGTGGCCGCCGATCTGGCGCGCGCTGGCGGATTTCCCGTGGTCGAAGCCTCATTTCTCGAGCTGGGCAAGCCCGATCTCGCCTCCGCCGTAGCCGCCGTCGTGTCCGCGGGCGCCCAACATGTCACCGTTATCCCTTACTTCTTGACCCTCGGCACCCACCTGGAACGCGATTTACCACGATTGATCGATGGAATTGCGCTTGCCCATCCAGGTCTGGACATCCACGTGACGCCTCCGCTCGATGGGCATCCCGCGCTCGTGGAAGCCCTGTTGGATCGTGCAAGACATTGATTGCATGGGCCATCATTAATACTTGACAATGATGCGCTCATATCTGATAATGGCTTTGTACTAAGGGAGGAGCGGAATTCGCAATGGGAAAGATCATAGGAATTGACTTAGGTACGACGAACTCCGTGGTGGCCGTGATGGAAGCCGGCCAGCCGACGGTGATCCCCAATCAGGAAGGGCAACGGACGACGCCCTCGGTGGTGGCGTTCACCAAGAGCGGCGAGCGGCTGGTGGGCCAGGTGGCGAAACGCCAGGCGATCACCAATCCGGAAAACACGATTTTCTCGATCAAGCGCTTCATGGGCCGCCGCTACGACGAAGTCTCGGAAGAGATGAAGATGGTGCCCTACAAAGTGGTCCGTGGCGATAACGGCGATGCGCGCGTGGATGTCAGCGGCAAGAAGATGTCCCCGCCCGAAATCTCGGCGATGATCCTGACCAAGCTCAAGGAAGCGGCCGAATCGTATCTGGGCGAAAAGGTGACGCAGGCCGTGATCACCGTGCCGGCGTATTTCAACGATGCGCAGCGGCAGGCCACCAAAGACGCGGGCAAGATCGCGGGCCTGGACGTGATGCGCATCATCAATGAGCCGACCGCGGCCGCGCTGGCTTACGGGCTGGATAAGAAGAAGAACGAAACCATCGCCGTATATGATTTCGGCGGCGGCACGTTCGATATCTCGATTCTCGAAGTGGGCGATGGCGTAGTCGAGGTGAAATCGACCAACGGCGATACCCACCTGGGCGGCGACAATATCGACCAGCGCATTATCGATTGGATCGTGAGCGAGTTCAAGAAAGAGAACGGCATCGATCTTTCGCGCGACCAGATGGCGCTGCAACGTCTGAAAGAAGCGGCGGAGAAGGCCAAGATGGAGCTTTCGACGCTGCTCGAGACCGAGATCAACCTGCCGTTCGTTACGGCGGACGCGTCCGGTCCCAAGCACCTGCAGATGAAACTGACGCGCGCGCGGTTTGAGCAGATGGTGGAAGACATCGTCCAGCGCTCCACCGGTCCGTGCAAGCAGGCGCTGCAGGATGCGGGTGTGACGCCGCAGAAGATCGACGAAGTGGTGCTCGTGGGCGGCCAGACGCGCATGCCCCGAATCCAGAGCATCGTGCGCGACCTGTTCGGCAAGGAGCCGCACAAGGGCGTGAATCCCGATGAAGTGGTCGCGGTAGGCGCGGCGGTGCAGGGCGGCGTGCTGGGCGGCGAAGTGAAAGACGTGCTGCTGCTCGACGTAACCCCGCTCTCGCTGGGCATCGAGACCATGGGTGGCGTGTTCACCAAGCTGATCGAGCGCAACACGACGATTCCGACGCGCAAGAGCGAGGTCTTCTCCACGGCGGCGGATAATCAGCCGTCGGTCGAGATCAAGGTCTACCAGGGCGAGCGCGCTATGGCGAAGGACAACCGGATGCTGGGTGTGTTCCAGCTTGGCAACATTCCGCCTGCGCCGCGTGGGATGCCGCAGATCGAAGTGACGTTCGACATCGACGCCAACGGCATCCTTAATGTGACCGCGAAAGACCGCGGCACGAACAACGAGCAGAAGATCACCATCACCTCTTCTTCGGGCCTCTCCAAGGACGAAGTGGACAAGATGGCGAAGGACGCCGAATCGCACGCGGCCGACGACCGCAAGCAGCGCGACCTCATCGAAGCCCGCAATCGCGCCGACGCCATGGTCTACAACGTGGAAAAGACGTTGAAGGAGCATCGCTCGAAGATCGGCGAGTCCGAGGCCAAGGAGATCGAAGCGGCGATTGAAGAGACCAAGAAATCGATCAACGAAAACGACGCCGACCGCATGAACTCGGCGGTCGACCGGTTGACGCAGGCGAGCCACAAACTGGCCGAAGCCATGTACAAATCGTCTTCGCAGCCAGGGGCGGGACCCACGCCGGGCGGCGATGGCGCCGGACCGGGGGCTGGACCTTCCCCGGATAGCGGCGGCAAGAAGGACGACGTAGTGGATGCGGAGTTTGTGGATGTCGACGATAAGAAGTAAGTAGAAGTGGAGGCAGGCCTCGCGGCCTGCCTCACCGCGCGAAGCGCGGGGCGCTCCCTATGTCTCCTCCAAAGCACGAATATTACGAAACGCTAGGCGTGGAGCGGAAAGCCTCCGTGGACGATATCCGCAAGGCGTACCGCAAACTCGCTCGCAAGTATCATCCGGATTTGAATCCGGGAGACAAAGCGGCGGAGGACCGTTTCAAGAACGTTCAGGAGGCTTACGATATCCTGAGCGATCCCAAAAAGCGGCAGGTTTACGATCAGTTCGGCTTCTATTCGGAAAACGGATTCGCCGGGCCTCCGCCGGGCGCCGGAGGGCAGCGCCGCAGCCAGTCGCCCAACATGGATTTCAGCGGATTCGACTTTTCCGACGCGTTCGCCGACGCTCCTGGCGGATCGCAAGCAGGCGGGGGCCGGCGCCCCACGGAACAGGGCGGATTCCGCGACATCTTTTCGCAATTCTTCAACCGCGGTGGCCAGGCTGAGCCGCAGGTTCAGCCCGAGAAGGGCAACGACCTCGAATACGTGCTGGATATCGATTTCTGGCAGGCTATTCGCGGCGCGCAGGTGCGATTGAATATCACTCGCTACGAGGTCTGCTCGACATGCCACGGCACGGGGACGGCGGACAGTGGCGACGTGACTTGCCCGCAATGCAAGGGCTCGGGACAGGTTTCGCAGATGGCCGGCGCGATGCGGTTCAATCTGACGTGCCCGAAGTGCGGAGGCAGCGGTAAGCTCCACAACGCCTGCCCTACGTGCGGCGGTGACGGACGCGTAGCGCGTACGGAGGTGGTGGAGGTTCGCATTCCGCCCGGCGCGCGCAACGGATCCCGATTGCGCGTTCCCGGCAAGGGCAACGCGGGAACCATGGGCGGCGCGGCGGGCGATCTCTACATCACGACAAAAGTGGGCGATCATGCGTATTTCCGGCGCGATGGCGACGATATAGAGATCGAGGCGCCCATCGCCGTGTGGGAGGCTTCGCTCGGCTCGAAGATCGAAGTGCCTACCATCGACGGGCGCACCATACTCAAGATTCCGCAAGGTACGAAGAACGGACAGAAGTTCCGCTTGCGCGAGAAGGGCGTGCCCAATTCGCGCACCGGGCAGCGCGGCGATCAGTTCGTGCAAGTTTCCATCCAGGCGCCTGACCCACGTGACGAGCGCACGCGCGAACTGCTGAAGGAAATGGCGAAACTGCAACCCGAGGATTTGCGCGCAGGCATCTGGCCCGAGGTTTGAGCGCGCGAGGTTAGACCATGGCGAAGGCGAAATCCAAAGCGGCCTACATGATCTCCGCGGTCGCGGAGCAGTACGAGATCCATCCGCAGACGCTTCGGCTCTATGAGCGCGAAGGGCTGCTGAAGCCTTCGCGCAGCGACGGCAACACGCGGCTCTATACCGAGAGCGATATCGAGCGGCTCGAGGTGATTCTACACCTGACACGCGACTTGGGCGTTAACCTGGCGGGAGTCGAGATCATTCTGAACATGCGCGAGAAGATGGGGCGGATGCAATCTCAGATCGCGGAATTCGTTTCCACGCTAAACCGCGAGTTCGCGGCGCGCCCACAGTACCAGCCGGAAAAGATCCAGCGCAGCGGGTTAGTGCCGGTGATCGTGGTGCGCGGACCTGGACGCAAGCCGCGAGGTTAGGCGAATTCGCCTGTCGCACCGAACACGGCACATCGCGGTACAACAGAATGATGCGCCAAATCCTGGCCGGCAATGCGACGGCCGGCTACATCGCCCCTTTTGTCGCGTTCGTCGCCATCATGGCGGCCGAGCACGCCTTCCTGCCCAATTCGCAAATCCTGTATCCCGTCCGCTTCGCCGTGACGCTGGCGGCGATTCTCTTCGTTTCATGGCCATACATCGATTGGCGTCCAAAGGCCCCGCTCGCTAGCATCGCAATCGGCATCGCGGTCTTCGCGATCTGGGTCGCGCCCGACCGGCTGTTCCATTACCGGCATTTCTGGTTGTTCGACAACGCCATCACTGGCTCCGCCTCCAGTTCCATCGCGCCCGATTTGAAAACCGCGTCCTGGTTTGTGGCGATTCGCGTTCTGGGCTCCGTCGCCCTAGTACCAATCGCCGAGGAACTATTCTGGCGCGGATGGCTGATGCGCTGGCTGATCGACAATAATTTTCAAAAGGTTGCGCTTGGAACATATGCGCCGATGGCATTTTGGGTAGTGGCGATCCTATTTGCATCGGAACATGGACCGTACTGGGAAGTTGGATTGATCGCCGGCATCGCCTATAACTGGTGGCTCATCCGGACCAAAAGCCTGGCGGATTGTATGTTGGCGCACGCTGTGACGAATGCCGTGCTGGCTGGTTGGGTGTTGGCCACCGGCGAGTGGCAGTATTGGCTGTAACCTGTCCGTTTAAAACCTAACGGTCGTGCGGCGCGTCTCACTTATCGACAGGTGATCAGAAGTATTTCCTTCTCCCTGTTTCACCCCCGGAGAGGCGGTTGTCGGGCCCCGCTCTCCGGGGTTCGTGTTTTTGCGGCGCTCAGCGCGCCACAAAAAGGTTCAGGTCCTGCTGCAAGTCGCGCGCTTCCTCTATCTTGATGGTGACGGCGCGCGCGAGATCGAATTCGGCGGCAGTGGGCGATTGATATTCGAAACGTCGCGAGCAGGCGGTATTCGCCTGGAGCGAGACCTGAGAATTGATATTGGCCTCGCGTGTCTGTGCGGACCATGAAGGGCTCCTTGAACCGGCGGGCGGGCTCGATCTCCGAAGATTCCAGAAACACCGGTGCGCCCAAAGCTTGCTGCGTGCCGAGCGTGACGACGCCGTGCACCGATCCGGGGGAATTCGAGAGAACGAACTTTACGGTGTTTACGCCGACGCCGCTGACGATCATGTCTTCGTTCCAGCCATCGGCGCGGCCGGGGACAGGGTTCCCGTTGGTCTGAAACCGGCTGGCGTAAAGCGCGGGGGAAGGATCGAGGGCACACTCCCATCGGCCGGGAGGGAGCCGCACCGAGTCGGCGTTTAGGTCGATCTTCTGACGCTCGCCGGGGCCGGAAAGCTCCTTACGCCGTGCGAGCATCTGCATCTGGCGGAAGTCCACCCGGCCGCCATGGCCGTCTTCGAGCAGCGTGCGGAGCAGCGGCGCCTGCGTGCCCGAGATGTGGATGTCCGTTAGGTCGCGGTCGATTTCGAATTCCTGATAGCCGTAATACTGATAGCCGCCGTTTACCGCGTGTAGGTTCAACTCATATTTTCCCGGCGCCTGAGGATTGAATTGAAACTTGCCCGAAGGGGTCTCCGCAACAATCGACTCTTTGCCCATATCGGAGACCAGCGTCATGTTGATTACGCTGTCGCGCATCTGCGGCACGGTCGCGATACCGGCCAGTTTGAAGAGACGGCCGGGCATGGGGCGTATGGCGATATCCTCCACTTGCTGATCGAGCATCACCTCGAGCGATGAGCTTGATCGATGGTCGAACACGTCGCGATAGAAAGTGGGGAGATAGCCGCCCTCTTCGTACACGCGGGTCACGGTGCGCACCAGATACGCGCCGGGCTCCAGGCTGCCGATGCGGTATACGCCGCGGTCGTCGGAGGTGGCGCGCGCCACCAATACCGGCGGCTTCGCTACACGGTAGACAACGACGTCATGATCGGGCATGCCCACGTCGTTTTCGTCCACCACGCGGCCGGCGATGGCGCCCAGGCGGGGCAGGCGGATCTCTAATTGCATCCGTTGGTTCTGTCTCCAGAATTACTGGCAGGCCAGCCGACTTCCACTGTTTTTGGCCATACTGACGCTCGCGAAGCCTTTGCGAGCGGCCGAGACGAGAAAGGCGCCGGCAGGAAGATCCTCGAAGACGAAACCACCGTAAAGATCGGTACGCATGGATTTGGCTCCGCCCGGAGTGCCCGCCACCGGCGATGCCACCACCACGCTGCGCGCGAGCGGATGGCCGGTCTGGTTTTCCACCACCATGCCGCGAATCACGGCGGCATGGGCGAACCCCGGTAGTGCGCCGGCACCGCAAGGGCGATAAGCGATGTCCACATATCTCGACCGGATGACGCGGCGCGCGGGCAAAAGGTGCAGGCGAATTTGCGAAGTGTACAGTGTACGCATACAATATGCAGTGGATGGGCCGCGACGCCAAAATTCGGATTGATCTCTCGTCTCCGATCCCGGCCTACCGGCAGATTGTGGATGGCCTGCGGACGCTGTTAGTGGAGGGCGGTCTCGAACCTGGCGCACGGCTCCCCTCCGTACGCCGGCTCGCGATGGAGCTGGGCGTTCACTTCAACACGGTCGGGGAAGCATATCGCGAACTGGCGTCCGAGGGTTGGCTGGATGTCCGCCAGGGCAGCGGGGCGACGGTGCTCGATCGCGGCAGGCCAGCCCCGGCCTCGCCCGAGCGGCTCGCCGAGTTTCGCGGACGGCTGCGCAACCTGGTGACGCAAATGCGGGCTGCGGGCGTTCCCTCCGCGCGAATCGCCGCCGAACTGCGCGCGGCGGGGGAGAACCTGAAATGAACGAGCTTACGTTGATCTCAATGATTACGCCGATCGTTTTGGGGGCGTTCAGCATTCTGGCGCCGTTTCTCACGCCGCGCCGTTATTACTTTGGGCTAACGGTCGCCCCAGGATTTCCAGAATCGGAAACCGGCCGGTCAATTCGCCGCGGGTATGTTTCCGCAGTTGCGATCGCGACGATATTGGCCGTAGCGGTTATGGCCGCCTTGCCGCAGACGGCTCCGGCGGCGGCCATGTTTCTGGTTCCGCTGACGGCATTCGTTGCTTTTTTTCACGCTCGCAGCCGCGTGCAGAGTCATTCAACGCCAGCCGTTCCCGTTCGCGAAGCGGAGATTAGCCGCCGCCCCGGAGCGTTTGCCGCTATGGGCGTTGCTGGCGCTGCCGCCGTTCGCGATTCTTGTCTCTATAGCTGCTTATTCTGCGCGCCCACTGGGATGAAATTCCGCCGCGGTTTGCTGTGCATTGGGGCTGGGATGGACAGCCTAACCGCTGGGTATCGCGCACTCCGCACGGGGTTTACGGGCCGCTATGGTTCGGTGCGGCAATGCTGGCAATGTTGATTATTGTGGGACTCGCCGGCTATTACGGCTCGCGGCGCTCGGCGATGCGCATCGCCATGTTGAAGATGATGTTGTGCGTCATGTACGTGCTCGCATATGTCTTCGGGATGGCTGCGATATTGCCGCTGTGGCGTTTTTCGACGATCGCTTTTGTGGTTCCTATATTTGTGCTCGTCGGAGTCGTGCTGGCCTATTCCTATAAACTGACGAGCGATCCGGACATTCCATTCGACGCGACGCCGGATTCATGCTGGCGGCTGTCTTCGATTTATTACAACCCGGCGGACCCTGCGCTGTTCGTGCAGAAACGGATTGGGCATTGGGTACACGTTGAATTTCGCGCAATCGATGTCTTGGCTTGTGATGGCGGTGATCCTGGCGCTGATTCCCGCGGCGATTTTCCTGTTGCGGTGAGGGCGTCGCGGTGTCGGCCCGCCATAAGCGGCGATACTAGAAAGCGATGACCATCAACCTCTTCCAGCCGCTGACCCAGCGCGGCATAACGTTTCGCAACCGCATCGCCGTTTCCCCCATGTGCCAGTATTCGAGCGAAGACGGCTTCGCCAACGACTGGCATCTGGTCCATCTCGGCAGCCGCGCGGTCGGCGGCGCGGCCCTGGTGATGATGGAAGCCACCGCCGTGGAAGCGCGCGGCCGCATCTCGCCCTTCGATCAAGGCATCTGGAAAGACGAACACATCGATTTCCTCACCCGCATCGCGGCGTTTCTCAAGCAATTCGGCGCCGTGGCCGGAATCCAACTGGCGCACGCGGGACGCAAAGCGAGCGTGCGGCGTCCCTGGGAGGGCGGCGCCGCCATCCCCGCGGCCGAAGGCGGATGGCAGACCGGTCGCGCCCAGCGCCATTCCTTTCCGCCCCGCCGATCCCGTACCCGCCGAGCTTTCGAAAAGCGAAATCCACGCGATGGTGGATGCCTTCGTCGCCGCCGCGCGCCGCGCCTTGCAGGCCGGCTTTCAACTCGTGGAACTCCACGGCGCGCACGGCTACCTGATGCACCAATTCCTTTCGCCGCTAAGCAACCGCCGCACCGACGAATACGGCGGCCCCTTCGAAAACCGCATCCGCTTCGCGCTCGAAACCATCGAAGCCGTGCGCGCCGCGTGGCCCCAGGAGTTGCCGCTCTGGCTGCGCATTTCCGCCACCGATTGGGTGGAAGGCGGTTGGAGCATCGAAGACAGCGTGGCGCTGGCGCGACGTGTGAAGCCGATGGGCGTCGATCTGATCGATTGCTCCTCGGGTGGTAGTTCCCTCGAACAAAAGATTCCGATGGCCCCCGGCTACCAGGTCCCCTTCGCCGAGCGCATCCGCGCCGAGGCCGGCATTCCAACCGGCGCCGTTGGCCTGATCACAGAATCCGGAACAGGCCGAACACATCATCGGCGCCGGACAGGCCGACATGGTTCTCCTGGCGCGCGAATTCCTGCGCGATCCATACTTCCCGTTGAACGCCGCCCGCGCGCTGGGCGCGGAACTCGATCCGCCGGCGCAATATTTGCGAGCATTCACGCTCCCGGCCGGCCCTGAATCCGGCGCGAAGCGGGCCTGAATCCCCGGCGCGCCGCGCCGCATCCAATTCCACACGGGTTGGTGAGGCTGTCTAATTTCGCCCAGGCCGGAACGTCTTAAGGTTATGCCCACCTCGGCCATTGCACTCGCGGAACCGGACCAGGTGACCGCGGAACGCTACGAATCCCTGATTCGTATCGCGACGTCCATCCGCTCTCAAAAGGAGCCACGCGAGTTCTTTGAAATTCTGGTTCGCGAGCTCGGCCAAGTGGTTCCATTTGATGGCATTGCGCAGTATGACGAAGAGTCGAACAAAGTGGCTTTTCACCTCTGTTCGGGCTGCCAAAAAACGCAACACGACCCTTCGGCAGTGCGATAAGATAGCCACCCTCGCCGCCTGGGTTTACGAGCACCAGCAAACGGTGGTTTTAGGAACGCTCGATCGTGAAACGCGCTTCCCCGCTTCTACGCCCTTCATGCGCGAAGCGGGTCTGCAATCGGTTTGCGCGTTCCCTCTGACAACCCCAAGCCGCCGCCTGGGAAGCGTGGTGATCGCCAGCATGCGGCGCGACGCCTACTCACCCGAAGAGGTCCGCTTCTGCAGCTTGGTCGCCAGCCAGATTGCCCTCGCGATGGGCGATGCGATCAACTTTCGCGCTTCGCAACAGGCCCAGGAGCGTTTGCAACTCCTGCTCGACCTCACCAACAAGGTCGTCTCGAAGCTCGATCTCCGCGAGGTGCTCCGCGAAATCTCCGCCAACATCCGCCGCACGATGCAGTGCGATGGCGTCGGCATCGATTTGCCGAGTCCCGAGGATGGGAGGCTCCGCCTCTATGCGCTCGATTTTCCGGGCAATTCCGGACCCATCGTGGAGGGCTTTGAGCCTCCGGCAAAGGAAGGCGATACCACCATCGCGCGTCTTCCGCACCGGCGAGCCCGCAATCATGTCGCGCGAGGAGTTGCTGTCCCTGCCCATCGCCGCCGAAATCGGTATCCAATCGCTTGTCCACATCCCGCTCACCGGGCGCAGCCAGACCGTTGGCGTCCTGTCGCTTGGGCAGCTTCCGCGAGAACGTCTTCGCCCCAGCCGATCTGCCTTTCCTGACTCAGATCGCCCGCCAGGTAGCTATGGCCATCGAAAATGCCATGGCCTTCGGCGAGGTCTCCGATCTCAAGGACAAGCTGGCGCGCGAGAAGCTGTATCTCGAGGACGAAATCCGCAGCGAACGGAATTTCGAAGAGATCGTCGGCAAGAGCGAAGCCCTGCGCCGCGTCCTGCGCGAAGTGGAGACGGTCGCTCCCACCGATTCCACCGTCATCATCTACGGCGAGACCGGCACGGGCAAGGAGCTGATCGCCCGCGCCCTCCACAATCTCAGCGCGCGCCACGCGCGCGCGTTCGTCAAGCTCAACTGCGCGGCGATTCCCACCGGTTTGCTCGAAAGCGAACTTTTCGGGCACGAGCGCGGCGCCTTCACCGGCGCCATCGCGCAACGCATCGGCCGCTTCGAGCTCGCCAACCAGGGCTCCATCTTCCTCGATGAGATTGGCGAGATCCCGCTCGAACTGCAGCCGAAGCTGCTGCGCGTCCTGCAGGAGCGCGAGTTCGAGCGCCTCGGCGTCCACGCGCACTCTGCGCTCCGACGCCCGGCTCATCGCGGCCACCAATCGCGACCTCGAAGAGCTGGTCCAGGAGCAGAAGTTCCGCCCCGATCTCTATTACCGCCTGAACGTTTTTCCGATCCGCGTCCCCGCTTTGCGCGAACGCCCCGAGGACATCCCTCTGCTGGTGCGCCATTTCGTGCAGCAGCTCAGCCGGCGTCTCGGCAAGACCATCGACGCCATCGCGCCGGAAGCGATGAGCGCCCTCACCAAATATCCATGGCCCGGCAATATTCGCGAACTGCAGAACGTGATCGAGCGCGCTGTGATCTTAACCAAGGGCACCGCTGCTGAATGTTGCCGTCGAAGATTTGCGCGTGCCAAACGGCCACTCCAATTCGCTTCCCGTTGCGCCGTCTGGCGATCTCCCTTTGCCCTCCCGTAACATGCGCGAATCTCTCGATGACGCTGAGCGGCAACAGATCCTCGCTGCGCTGGAGCAGGCCAATTGGACCGTCGCCGGTCCGAACGGCGCCGCCGCGCTGCTGGGCATGAAGCGCTCTACTCTCCAGTCGCGCATGCAAAAACTGGCCATCCGGATTTCGCGCAGAGGCGCGTAAGGGCGGTAGTCAGCGGCCTTGACCCGTTTCACGAGGGGCGCGCGGTTCAGTTGGTCAGGTGACCATATGTCACCTGCTTCATGAAAGTCATGATGGAGCGAGTCTTGAGCGCATTGTAGTTCAAGGCCAAGTGCCTGGCTTGCCTGGGAGAGATCGAGCGACACTGGAGAGCGCATCACGATCACCCGGCGCGGTCGTCCAGTCGCGGTCCTCGGCCCAGGCGAAGCCCAACGTCCTGAAATCGCCACGCAATAGTTGGGCGCGAAAGGCCCGAATCTTGGGCGACATCGTTAATCATGACATGTCTGCCCTTTGGGAAGTCGCCGGATCGAAATAGGATTTGCCCTGCTGCCGCGCTTTTTGGTAGACACTCACGTCCTCATTCGATGGTTGATCGACGCCAAGAAACTATCCAGAATACAACTGCGAACGCTCGATTCGGCTGTTCGGCGGGACGAGCCCGTAGCTCTCAGCGCGATTAGCCTATTGGAAATGCCGTCCTCGCAAGCGGAGAGAAGCCAATGATAAAGATATCTTTGATAATTTCTCCAGGATCTGAATTCGAATCCGACCTTTCGAATCCTTCCGCTGACTTGTGAGGTGGCCCGGGAGATCGCATCGCTGGGCGTATTGCGAGATCCTGCCGACCGCGCGATTGCAGCTACGGCCCGGGTTCACCGGCTCAGGCTAATGACCTCGGATCAGCGCATTATCGACTCCAACCTGGTTCAAGTGGTCGAATAGTCGGTCGTGAGCACGGCTCTCTGGACTACGGACACTGGCGACTTACCGAAATCTCGGCGCCAGCCGGATTCGCGGCATCGGCACGCCTCCGGCAGCGGCGCCCTTCGTCTTCCGTAAATCCCTTCCCCTGAACCGCATACGAGCCTTCAGCCGCCCAATTCCAAACGGCGTGCGGCGTGCATCCCTCAACGCCAAAGCGAAACGGACTATGTTGCGGATTAATTATTCCCCCACCAAAACCGGCCAGCAATGGATTCTTTGCGGCCGGCTTGCCGGTCCTTGGGTCCAAGAGTTGCGTTCCTGCTGGGAGGACACGCGCCAGATCGCGGCCGGCTCGCAAGACGTTGTCGACCTGGCCGGCGTCACCTTCATCGACGAAAATGGCGAGCGGCTTCTTTCCGACATGCGCGATGCTGGAGTCTCATTCATCGCGAGCGGAGTCGAAACCCGACACGTCGTGGACAACCTGAAGGCCAGGGGAGAGCGGCCGTTGCGGCGGATGATCGGGATGGCGCCGTGTCACGGCGAATCGCAGGGCAAAGGGAGAGCGAAGTGAAATTTCATTTGAAGAATTTGATCGCGAGCGCCGGTCTGGCGTTCCTACTCGGCTCGGCCGCCATCGTCACTACAAACTGCGGTAAAACGAACGCTGCGGGCGGACCGCCGCCGCCACCCGATGTCGAAGTCGCGCTCGTCGAGCAGAGAGACATCCCCATCGAGCGCGAGTGGATCGGCACACTCGATGGTCTGGTCAATGCCGCCATCAAAGCCGAGGTCACTGGCTACCTGCTGAAGCAGGATTACGCCGAAGGCTCGTTCGTCCGAAAGGGCCAACTGCTCTTCGAGATCGACCCGCGGCCCTTTCAAGCCGCCGAGGATCAAGCCGTTGGACAGCTCGCTCAGGCCAAGGCGCAACTGGCCCAAGCCAACGCCGGATTGATCCAGGCGCAGGCGCAGCTCTTGAGCGCCGAAGCCAACCAGCGCAAAGCCCAACTCGATGAGGACCGCTACACCCCGCTCGCCCAACAGGAGGCCATCACGCAGCAGGATTTCGACAACGCCAAACAGACTAATCGCTCCCTCAAGGCGCAGGTGGCCGCCGCGCAGGCTCAGGTGGAGACTTCAAAGGCCACCATTGAGGCCGCGCAGGCCGGAATCGCCGCCGCCGCGGCCGCTGTCGAAACCGCGAAAGTCAATCTCGGCTTCACCAAACTCACTTCCCCCATCGATGGCATCGTCGGCGCCGCCACCACTCAGGTCGGCAATCTCGTCGGCCCGGCCGGCAACGCCATCACCACCGTTTCCACGCTTGACCCCGTCAAAGCCAACTTCACCGTCAGCGAGCAGGAGTATCTCCGGCTTACCGCCGTCGATTCGCAGTTACGCAAGCTCGCGCTTGACCTAGTCCTCTCTGACGGTAGCGTCTACCCGCACAAAGGCCGCTTCTCCTTCGCCGATCGCCAGGTGGACCCCAGCACCGGATCGATCCAACTCACCGGGCTCTTTCCCAACCCCGGCAATAGACTCCGCCCCGGCCAATACGCGAAGGTGCGCGCCACGCTCGGCGTTCGATCGGGCGCGCTGCTTGTGCCGCAAAGATCCGTCACGGATACGCAGGGCTCGTATCTCGTCGCTGTGGTCGATCCCAACAACTCCATCCGCTTCACGCCGGTGAAAGTCGGCGACCGCATCGGCTCCAAATGGATCGTGGAAGACGGATTGAAGCCCGGTGAGCGCGTCGTCACCGATGGCCTGTTCAAGATCCGCCCTGGCGCCGTCGTGAATCCGAAGGAAGCCAGCAAGGGAGCCAAGTAATGTCGAAGTTCTTCATCAATCGCCCCATCGTCGCGATGGTGATCTCCATCCTGATGGTGATCATCGGCCTGGTCGTCATCTCGCAGTTGCCCATCGCGCAGTTCCCGCAGATCGCTCCGCCCGAAGTCCAGATTCGCGCGAACTATGTCGGCGCGGATGCGCAGACCATCGAGCAATCCGTCGCGACGCCCATCGAACAGCAGATGAGCGGCGTCGACAATCTCAACTACATGTACTCGCTGAACGCTGCGGGCAATGGTCAGATGACCATGATCGTCGATTTCGACGTGAAGACCGATCCCAATACCGATCTGATGCTCACCCAGATGCGCGAAACGCAAGCGGCCTCGCAGCTTCCGCAGGATGTCACCAACTTTGGCGTGACCGTGCAGAAGTCCGTCACCGCTCCGCTCATGGTGATGGGTCTCTTCTCGCCTAAGGGCACGTACGACGGAAAGTTTCTCGCCAACTATTCCTACATCAACCTGAACGATCAGTTGACGCGCGTCCCCGGAATCGGCAACGTGCAAGTCTTCGGCGCGGGCCAGTACGCAATGCGGCTGTGGGTCAAGCCCGACCAGCTCTCGAAGCTCGGCATCACCGTCACGGAAGTGGTCTCCGCCATTCAAGCTCAGAACACCGTGAATCCGGCCGGCCAGGTGGGTGGCTCGCCAGCGCCTCCGGGCCAGGAATATACCTACTCGGTGCGCGCGCAGGGCCGCCTCAAATCGGCCGATGAGTTCGGCGACATCATCGTGCGCGAACTCCCGGATGGCGGCATCGTGCGCGTCCGCGACGTCGCGCGCATCGAGCTTGGCGCGCAGGATTACACGCTCACCGGCCGCATCAACGGCAAGCCCGGCGCCATCATCGCGGTCTACCAGCTTCCCGGCACCAACGCCGTCGATGCGGCGCGCGGCGTTCGCAAGCTGATGGAAGAGGCCAAGAAGCGCTTCCCGCAAGATGTAGATTACGTGGTGTCGCTCGATACCACCGATTCGGTCACCGAAGGCATCCACGATATCGTCGTCACCATCCTGATCGCCATCGCGCTTGTTACCGTCGTCGTGTATCTCTTCCTGCAGGGCTGGCGCGCAACGCTGATTCCATTGCTCGCCGTCCCGGTCTCTCTGATCGGAACGTTCATCATGTTCCCGGTCTTCGGTTTCTCCATCAACACCCTGTCGCTTTTCGGATTGGTGCTGGCGATTGGCCTCGTGGTAGATGACGCCATCGTAGTTGTGGAGGCGGTGGAGCGCCACATCGAAGAAGGCATGAGCGCCAAAGCCGCGGCGCTTAAAGCGATGGAAGAAATTTCGGGTCCCGTGATCGGCATCGCGCTCGTGCTCTCCGCAGTCTTCATCCCAACCGTATTCATCCCCGGAATCACCGGCCGTCTCTATCAGCAATTCGCGGTGACCATCGCCATCTCCGTGATCTTATCCGCGTTCAACGCGCTCACGTTGAGCCCCGCGCTCTCGGCGCTCCTGCTCAAGCCGAAAACAGAGAGCCACGGCCTGCTGCGACGCTTCTTTAACGGCTTCAACCGCCTCTTCGGACGCGCCACCAACGGCTATCTTCACTTGTCCGGCGGCCTTCTCCGCAAGAGCGCCGTGGTCGTTCTCCTCTTGGCCGTGGCCGGTGCTCGGCGCGGCCTTCTTCAGCGGACGCGTTCCCACCAGCTTCCTGCCGGGCGAAGACCAGGGCTATTTGTTCATGCACCTGCAACTGCCCAACGCGTCGTCGCTCGAACGCACCGAAGCCGCTTGCTCCAAGGTGGAGGAGATTCTGTTGCACACGCCGGGCGTGAAGTACACGACGCGCGTCGCCGGCTTCAGCCTGTTGAGTTTCGTCAGCACCAGCTACACCGGTTTCTTCTTCGTCACTCTTGACCCATGGAGCGAGCGCAAGAGCCGCGCTACCCAATACAACGAAATCGTGGAGCACGTCAACCAGGAGCTTGCCAAGATCCCCGATGGCTTTGCGCTCAGCTTCCCGCCGCCCGCTATTCCCGGCGTCGGCACCTCCGGCGGATTCACCTTCGTTCTCGAAGATCGCGCCGGCAAAGACGTTCAGTTCCTGGCGGACAATCTGGACAAATTCGTTGCCGCCGCATCCAAGCGCCCAGAGATCGCGCCCGGATTGGTCAGCACCGTTCCTGCCCAGCGTGCCGCAGCAATTTCTCGATGTCGATCGCGAGAAGGCGCTCAAGCAGGGCGTCGCGCTCACCGACGTCTACCGCACCATCCAGGCCTATATGGGCGGACTGTTCGTCAATTACTTCAACAGCTTCGGCCGGCAGTGGCAGGTCTATGTCGAGGCCGAAGGCGAGTACCGCAACAATCTCGATAGTGCCGGTCTCTTCTATGTCCGCAACTCGAAAGGCGGCATGGTGCCTCTTTCCGCGCTCACCAAGTTCGAATCGCGGCCCGGTCCGGAGTTTACCATGCGGTATAACCTGTATCGCTCCGCTCAGATCATCGGCGGCGCCGCGCCCGGATATAGCTCGGCCCAGGCGATGAAGGCGCTCGAAGAGACCTTCGACAAAACCATGCCGCACGAGATGGGCTACGACTACATGGGCATGTCTTTCCAGGAAAAGCAGGCCCAGTTGGGCGTGCCCACGTGGGTGATCTTCTCTTTCTCGCTGCTCTTCGTGTTCCTGATTCTCGCCGCGCTCTACGAGAGCTGGACGCTTCCCTTCAGCGTGCTTCTCAGCACGCCTGTCGCGCTGTTCGGCGCTTTCGCCATTCTTTGGCTGCGCCGCTGGGCGATGAGCCTCTTCCTGCCGCCAGTACATGATCCAGATCGAAAACGACGTCTACTCGCAAATCGGATTGGTGATGCTCATCGGACTCGCGGCCAAGAACGCCATTCTCATCGTCGAGTTCGCCAAGGACAAATTCGAGAGCGGCATGCCGCTCGCCGAAGCCGCGCTTGAAGGCGCCCGTCTTCGTCTGCGGCCTATCCTCATGACGTCGTTCGCCTTCATCCTCGGCTGCATTCCGCTATGGACAGCCTCGGGCGCCGGTTCCGTAGGGCGCCAGATCATGGGGACCACCGTAATCGGAGGCATGCTGGCCGCCAGCGCCATCGGCATCTTCCTGATTCCCGCGATCTTCTACATGGTGGAAAAGCTGTCTGGCGCGCAACGGCACGAGCCAGGTCTGCTGCCCGTCGCCGGCGCAAGGAGACTGACATGAGATACTCACTCATTGCCCATCGCCGCCGCCGCGGCCCTGTTCACTGGCTGCACCGTGGGGCCGAACTACGTGCGCCCCTCCGTGAACCCGCCTACGAGTTTCCGCGCGCCCGAGCCTCTGCCGCCCCAGCAGGCCGCATCGCTTGCCAGCCTCAAGTGGTTCGAGGTCTTCAAAGACGAGCAGCTCCAGGCGCTAATCCGCACGGCGCTCGCGCAAAACTACGATCTGCGCGACGCCGTCGCGCGCGTCGAGCAGGCCCGCGCGAATCTCGGCGTCACGCGCTCGAACCAATTCCCGCAACTCACCGCCAGCGGCGATCTGGAATTCACGCGCCTGTCGCGCGACGGCAACTTGCCGCTGCCCGCTTCGTTCGTTCCCATCGCAGAACCGCAACTGGGGCCAGGGCGGACTCAACATGCTGTCCTTCGAGATCGATATCTGGGGCCGCCTGCGCCGCGCTACCGAAGCCGCGCGCGCCGATCTGCTGAACGCCGATGAGAACCGCAAAGCCGTTGTCACTACGCTGGTGAGCGAAGTCGCGGGCGATTACTTCCAACTCTTGCAGCTCGATTACGATCTGCAGATCTCGCGCGATACCCTCGCAACGCGCCAGGATTCCTTGCGGTTAGTACAGGATCGCCGAGGCGGCGGCGTCGCGACGCTGCTCGATTTGCGCCAGGCCGAGGAACTCGTGAGCAGCGCTGCGCAAACCATTCCCGCTACGCAGCAACAGATTGAGCAAACGGAAAACCAGATCAGCCTCCTGCTCGGCAAGAATCCGGGTTCCATCGTGCGCGGGCGCAAATTCATCGAGCAGGAGATGCCTCCCGAAGTCCCTACGGGCATGCCCTCGGAGTTGCTCGAGCGCCGTCCCGATATTCGCGCCGCCGAACAGGCCCTGATCGCCGCCAACGCCAACATCGGCGTGGCCAAGGCCGCGTATTTCCCGCAGCTCAGCCTAAGCGGATTCCTCGGCGGCCAGAGCACGCAACTGTCGAGCCTGTTCTCCGGCCCGAAAAGCGCCTGGAGCTTTGTTCCGCAAGTGACGCAGCCGATCTTCACCGCCGGCCGCTTGAAATCGAACGTGAAGCTCGCCGAAGCCGAACGCGAGAGCGCGCTCGTGCAATACGAAAAGACCATCCAGACCGCCTTCACCGAGGTCTCAAACGCGCTGATCGCCCACCAACGGACGCGCGAAAGCCGCGTCGAGCAGGAGAAGCTGGTGTCCGCGCTCGAAGATCGCAAGCGTCTCGCCTACGTGCGCTATCGCGGCGGCGTCGATACGCAGCTCAACGCTCTCGATGCCGACCGCGACCTCTTTCAGGCCCAATTGTCGCTGGCGCAGATCCGGCTCAGCGAACTTCTCAGCGTGGTCGATCTGTATAAGGCGCTCGGCGGCGGCTGGCAGTCACAGCCAATCTAGTTCTTCACCGCATGATCGAGCGGCGGCTTCGACCCCGCGGCGATATGAGTTGTCCACTGACGGCCCGCGCGGCGTTTCTCGAAGTCCGTCTTCGCCGCGTCCAACTCCGCGGGCGTCTCGAACAACTCCACTGCCGCAAGCGCAAGCGTGCGCGCCGCCACCACCATGCCTTTGCGCCCGATGCTCGAACCCGCGCAGGCCGCCGCCTGCCACGTATGCGCGCCGACCCCTGGCACGAATGTTGCGGCCGTAAACTCCGCCGTAGGAACCACCCAGCTCACGTCGCCCACATCGCTCGATGCGGGACCCGCTGCTTCCGAATGATCCGTCTGCACCTTGTCAGGTGACAGCAACTTGCGCGAAGTGTCGATGGTTTTCTGCAGCGTGTCGGCGAAGGAGCGCTCCTCCGGCGTGTACTCATACCCGCCGGATTTCCGCATCGCGCGCGCCATCGTATCGGACAAAGCGTCATTGGTACAACAGGCTTGGCGCAAAGCCAAATTCGCTGCTTCGCAAATCGCCAACCTGCCAATCCGACCCTGTCCAAAGCCCGTACCCGTACCGATACCCGCAACTTAGGGCGTGCAATCCGGTGAATTCCGTGGTAAACAAGTAGTTGGAAGCAGTAGCGGGTTCCCGAACCTGTTGACCGATGCGCCTCGGATTTCCCGCAAACCTCGCTGTGATCCCAACGCCAACTGTCGCCGCACGGCGCCTCCGCAAAAGCGTTGCGGTCCCTCCGACCTTTCGAACTTAGGTGCCATGGGTCTTTTTTTTCAACGCTTTACGTCCAGCTAACAACGGAGCAATTTTCCCAAATGGACAGCGACCGCAAGTACAGACAGAACGGGTACATGGATTCGGATCGCGATTCCAGACCCATACGTGAAGATCGTCCCAAACCGCAAGGACCTCGACCCCCGATCGATGTGACCGGACCCAGGCTGCCCCGCTTGGTGCAGCACGTAGCAGCATCCCGCTGCTTTAACTGTGCCACTACGCTTCCGGCCGAAGTCGATTTCAATGGAGTCTGTCCGAAGTGCGGCGCCGCATTGCATTGCTGCAAGCAGTGCAACTACTTCGACCCATCGACACGCTTCCAGTGCGCCAAGCCGATTCCTGTGCGAATCGCGATCAAGGACAAAGCGAACGAATGTACGCTATTTAAGCCCCGCGTGACGGTGGCTCGCGACGGCGTTTCGGCCAATGGCAATTCGCACGCCGCCCATCCCCCCTCGCCAACCGGCCCGCCAGCGCCGCGCAACGCCGACGATGCGCGCAGCGCCTTCGATAAGCTCTTCAAGAAACTGTAAGCTAGCCTTCTCCAGCGCCTGCAGCGCGGCCAATAAAAAGCGGGAAGTCGGGCGCTCTCCGCCCGGCTTCCCGCTTTCCTCTAGGTTCGATATTTATTTGTTAACGCCGTCCGCCGCGGGATCCGCCATGAAATCCACCGACGTGGCCTCCGCCGCGGAATGCTGGCGCATAACCATGGCCCACATAACCGTGACCATAGCCGCCGTAGTATCCGCCGCCAATACCAACGCCGAAGCCTAGGTAAGGAGCGACATACGGGGCTGGCGCCACATAGGTCGGAGCGTAATACGGGTCAACATAAGGCGCTGGCGCGTAGCCATAGCCGTACGGGTAGGGGGCCACCGGAGCGGTATAGACCGGCCCTCCGATCGCAACCCCAAAGTGCACGCGAGCCTCAGCTGCGCGCGGCGCGCTAAAAGCCAAGATTCCGGCCAGCGCGATCATCGGAAGTCCAATCTTTTTTAGCATCTTCCTGCCCTCCACTACATAAGACGCGCGGCCGGAGTGAGGGAATGAAAATGTATGTAAAGGCGGCCCGCCAGCCGCGGATTGCTGAGAGTAAACCGTGTCCTAGAACCCCGACGTTGGAACAGGGCCCATCTTCACAATGCTGATCCCGCCGATTTCCACGCGGAGCGTCACTGTGTGGCCGCCTGCAGGGGCATCGCTCGCGTACTTCTCTCCGACCAGCACCGGATGGCGGTACCGCCCGGAATAGTCGGTATACACGCCGCCCACATTCACCTTCGCATTGATCCCATACTGGCCCGGATCGGCCAGTTGCAATACAATATCGCCGAATCGCGCCTTTGCATCGATATCGTTCGCAGCCCCGTAGACGAATACGCTGCCGTTTTCGTGTCGCACCACCAGCTTGGCATCGCGCGGAACCATCACCCGGCACACCAACGTAGCGTTAGTCTTGCCGCGCAGCCACCTTGCAATGAAAATCCGCTTTGGAATCTGCACTTCTACCGCTACATCGCTACCGTGTTTTTCTACCGCCAGCCCGATGCGCTGCAGCTTTCTCTTCATCCGGTCACGCTCGTCCGCGTCGGTGTATTCCGTTCGCGTTAACGTCGCTTCCACGCGCGGCTGGTCCCACGTCTCGATGTTCAACTCGCCCTGCGTGCCGCCGATACGAACCGTCCCGCCACGCGCGAAATCGGCGCTCTGCACGGTCTTCACCTCAACCGGTTGCTCGGGAGTGCTTGCTTCAATCGCGCGGGTCTCGATGGCCGCTGCCGCGAGAATTAACAGCGCCAGGGGCGCAATTCGCCGGATCATATGTTCTCCATCATCGCACCTGCCATCTTCGCGGTGGAGGTCCCCCCCTATGATGCTCGATTGAAATGGATACCAAAAGCAACTGTTGGCCCGGCATCGGCGGAATTGCCGCACGGCGCCCGAGATTGTCCGCGGCTGAGACATTTATCTACGATCGCGAAGTACGCCTTGCGGCGGGGCCGATCGACAGGCGCACCGAGCGTCAGCTTTTGGAGATGCTCAATCGCGCCGGCATTCGCCAGTCACACGGGGCTCCGTCTCGCGAAGCGTGAAAAGCGTTGCCCGCGCCTGTGCGCCGGTCGGTCCTGTCGCTTACTTCTTCTCTCGCAGCATCGCGTCCGTGCAGTTAGCCGGCTTCAGCACCGGATTGCACCGCGCGTTAGGATAAGTCTCTCCCGCGGGACGGACAGTCACGAAGAAGCCCGATTCCGCCGCTTCACCGGCAGGGTAGTCCGTACTCAAAATCTGCGCTCCGCTTTTGATCGAGGCGTCGCGCTTTGCAGCCTCGTTCGCCTTGACGCCGGCGAATCCAGGGTCCGTCATCGTACGGACCAAATAGCCTTTGCGGATGAGACCGGGCACGAGTTCGGGGTCGCTGGCGGAGTCATTGCATTCGGTGAAAGCGGCATCGGGCGTGCCCGGAGCGGCGTTAGTGAAAAGGACTCTGCCTTCGAGAGACGGATGGCCTATGGTGTACAGCGCGCCGACGCGCCGCTGGTCTAGAAGGAAGATAACCTTCCCGCGGGCCTTATCGAGAGTAGGCCAGCCATCCGCGAGGATCGCTTCATTCAATGTCTTATGCCGGCCGCGCACATCGTCTGGCGTGATGATCTCGCCAGGTTGGAAAACGGAGCGGATCTCGGCGTCCAAGGCGTCAAACGTTTCGGGCGTAAGTGGCTCGGGCGTGGCGCCACCCTCCAGTGCGGGCTTGCCGTCCTTGTTTTCGACGAGGATGAAGATCGGCAGGTGGTCGGGGTGAGAATTCGACCACCCGCGAACAATCGCCAGGCACTTGGTGAACGGCTCGCAGTTGCTTCGGTAATCGACGTCCTGCACGTGCAGCACCTTGAAGCCCGGCTTCATCATGATGCCGTTCGTATCGAAAGGCGGATCCGCGGGCAGTCCCGCTTTGGCCGCCATCACAGGGCCTAGCGGATGCGCGAAGAGGCCGCCCTTGGCATCGCCGTAGATATCGATTTCCAGTTGGCGGACGCCGTCGTTGAGTTGCGTTTCAAGAGCCGGGTGCCGGTATTCCAGCGAATCGGCCGCGCGCGGATTCAGTTTGCGCAGGTTCGCCATTTCATTCGGGCTAATGCCGGAATGGTAGCTGTTGTGAGTCCCCACTAACTGGATCTCGTTAATCTTTACCTGCTGGGCGCTCAACGGCGCAAATCCCAGTAACACCAAAACGGCGAGTTTCATTAGAACACCACCTTGAGGGCCAGCTGAATTTGCCGCGCCGGGAAAGTTGCGTTGAAGACCCCGAAGCCGCTGCTGTTCGAGTTCGTGCCGCTCACGGTCGCGAAGTTGGTCTTGTTAAGTAGGTTAAACGCCTCGGCTCGGAACTGGACATAGCGCCCTTCCGTGATTGCGAAGTTCTTATGCAGTCCGAAATCCGTTTCGAATACGGCGGGTGTTTTCACGTTATTTCGCGGCGTATTCCCGAAGGGCTGCGTGTAAGAAGGTACGCTGTACGCAGCCGGGTTCAGGTAGTTGACGGGATTACCCGTGCTCAGATAAAGCGGCTGTCCCGGGACGATGTTGGGCCGCTCCGAGACCAGGTCGCTCACCTGCTGTTGCGAGCTGGCGGAGTAGCCAACGTCGATCGGCAGTCCTGAGGTCATCGTATTGATCATATTCGCCGACCAGCCGCCCACCACATAATCGAGAGCTTTGCTGCTGACCTTGAAGCGCCGATCGCGGCCCACGGGAAGATCATACAGTACCGAAAAGGTATCGTTGAGTGGTTGGTTGTAGCCCGAAAGGCCCCGTTCGATCTTGGTGTTGTAGTAATTGATGCGCGAATTATCGCCGTCGTAGTTTTCCAGATGCCCCGGCGCGTTATCGATAGCCTTGGACCATGTGAACGAATTCAGAAAATAGAGACCGTTGGAATTTCTCTTCTCGAGTTTGACCTGTAGCCCTTCATAGCTGCCGAAGCCTCCGTTGTAGGCGACTTCGATGTCGGTGAAACCCTGTATGGGCCGGCGTGCATTGAGGCTAAGATTCTGGCCCAGTGGATTGGGCAGAGCCTGGTTGGCGTCCGAAAGAACGTTGAGCCCCACGCTGTGATTGCCGACGTAAGCCACATCGAGCAACAGGTCCTTCGTCACTTCCTGCTGTACGGTGAAGTGCCAGCTCTGCACATACCCGGTACGAAGACTGCCCGGGATGTAGCGCACCTCGGAGATCGCCGTACTAAAGTTCGCCGGGTCGATCAGGCCGTTCGGGAAGCCCTGAGCGGTGGAGCGGAAGCACGTCCCCGCGGCTGCATCGGCGCTGGCGCAATTGCCGAGGCTCGGCAGTTGATTGATCGACGAGTTGATGATGAACGGGCCGTTGTACGCCAGCAGGTTTTCACCGCCCGCACGATTGAATTGCACGTAGCTGATGCCATACGCCGAACGGATTACGGTCTTAGGACGGACCTGATAGGCGATTCCGGCGCGCGGCGCCCAGTTGTTGTGGTCAGGATGGACCAGCGCTCGATTGTATAGGCTGCCCGGCGATGCGAAGATCAAGCTGTTGTTCAGCGGGTCGAAATTCGCGAGGTGGTTATCGCTTACATATTGCGGCGTGGCGAATTCGTAACGCAGGCCCAGGTTGAGAGTCAGCTTATTGCTTACCTTGAAATCGTCCTGAACGTAGCCGAAGTACATGCGCTGCCGATAGTGCGCGACAGGGTTGTTATTCAGTTGGTAGTTACTCTCCGCCCCGTAGAAGTAGTCGGCCAGAGCGTAGACCTGCTTCGCGGTCGTGCTGAGGCTGTTCACTGACGACGGATTCGCGAAGTACGACGGGTCACTGAAATAACCGCCGTAAGATAACTGCCCATACTTAGGATTGAAATCGCTGACATCGGTATCGATCAGCTGGAATTCGAAACCAATCTTCAAGCTGTGCCGGCCATGGATCTTGGTGAAGTTGACCTTCGGATCGTAGACCAGCGGATATTGATATTGGGGATTGCTGCCCTGCCGTCCGAACTGCGAGAAGCCGCTAACCGAAGAGCTGATGAGACCACCCGCGAAGGATGGATCGAGGGGCTCGTTGGGAATCGTAAACCCGTTAGTGGGCTGGCCTACCGTCGACGGCAGCTTCCCGTTGTGGCTGTAGTCGCCGCCGAGCCGGAATTCCAGGATAGAGGTCGGACTGACCGTCCAGGTGAGGCCGGCCACGCCCTGCTTGGTCTGCACGTAGACGTTGCCGTTGGCATTGCCGCCCGCGGGGCCCGGAATATTCGGCGGGCTGAAGATGCGCGTATCGAGTTGGCTATAGCGCGCGAAGAGCGTGATCCTCGAATTGATGTAATAGTCGCCCCGGATGTCGCCCTTATCGTTGTAAATGATGTCGGATGGCGCCGATTCGTAGTTATTCGAAAGGCCGGGTAAGTTGGGCGCGGGCAGAGAGGTAAGCGCTCCGGCGATGGGGCTGAACTGCGATGCGGGGATGATTCCGTTAGGAGCCACTGCGCCGGTGAAAGGATTGGCAATAGCCAGGCCGAACGCGCTGAAATCGCCATGGTCCATGGCGACCGTGGGAACGGTGGCGAACTGCAGCGGATGGTAGACGCGGCGGAAACCTTCGTAATCGCCGAAGACAAATAGCTTGTTCTTGCGGATTGGGCCGCCGGCCGCCGCGCCGAACTGGTTCTGATTAAAGGGCAGCGTGCCGTTCAGCGGCTTGAAGAAGCCGACAGCGTTGAGGACCGTGTTGCGGTTATACTCCCACAGCGAGCCATGTAACTGGTTGGTGCCGCTTTTGAGGGTAACGTTGATCACCGCGCCCGCCGCGTGATCGTACTCGGCGCTGTAGTTGTTGGTTTCAACTTTGAATTGTTGGATGGCGTCGGGGCTGGGCTGGATCACCTGATTCGAAAAGCCCTGGTTGCTGGTTCCGTAGGCGTTGTTGTCGACGCCGTCCAGCATGAAGTTGTTCAGCTCGCTGCGCTGCGCCGTTGACGTTGTAAGAAGCGTCGCGGCTGGAATCGGTACCGTTTTCGAGCGGCGACTTCGCCACGCCGGGCACCAGCAGCGTAAGGTCGGCGTAAGCGCGGCCGTTGAGAGGAAGATCGGCGATTTCGCGCGAATTGATCACTTCGCCGCGAGAACTGGTGTCCGCCTCGAGAAGGGCGGCTGCCCCCGTAACAGTAACTGATTCGGACACCGCGCCGATTTCGAGCTTCAGATCGACGCGCTGGCGGGCGTCGACGGAGAGGTCAAACGGGCTGGTTTCGGCCGATTTGAATCCGCTCATCTCCGCGCGGACCAGATAAGTGCCCAGGCGCTGGTTGACGAAGAGGAAGTCGCCGCTGTTATCCGTCTTGGCGCGCAACGAGGTGCCCGTGCGCACGTTCATCAACGTGATCGAGGCGCCGGAGATTACCTTACCCGAGGGATCCGTGACTGTCCCGAGTACGGAGCCGGATTCAAACTGCGCGACGCTCGGGGCCGCGCACACGACCAGGAGCGTACAGACACACATAAAGTTGCGAAGGTTCAGCATTTTTTTGGATTGCCCTTTGAATGAGGTAACTTGTATTTTGCCAGCCGATGTTTACCGGTTGATTACGAGCCGGAAACAATACTGTGACGGCCGGCCGATTATACAAGAGATACGCCGCGGCGCCTGAACCTCGCTTCAAACCTCGCTTACGGTTGCGTCAACGCCGGAAAACACCCGCTCTGACCCCTTGACTCCTGCCTGACTTTAAGCCAATGGCCGCTCCGGTCTCATTTTCTCGAGAAGCTCCAGCCCGGCGGCCGTTACGTGAACGAAGGTTCGGCCGTTGCGGTTTTGGGAATAAACCAGCCCGCGATCCGTTGCGTCCTCCCAAACCGGGAGCTTCGGACAGGAGGTACGCCAGGCATCCATCGTTTCCTCATAGGATCGATCTTTGCGAGAGAGCCACTCCAGCAAATCGAGGACAAGAATTTCGACCGTCTGAGTCACGGTTGTTATTCTATCCGCGGCATTGATGACCATGCAACGCGCGCCGCTTACACTATCGGCTTCTCATCCACATGATCCACTACGATCACCGGAATCGTTCGCTTCTGTTTCACCAGCTTCAGTCCAAGCTCCTTTTCAACCGCCTCGAAAGGCGTGATGCCGCTTGGATCCGAGGCCTCGGCCATCGCTCCCGCCGGCTGGTTCGGATTCGGAGCAGGCTGCGTCTGCAACATGCCTCTCGGCGTCCAGCCAATCAGGAAATCCCACCCGCCCTGCAAGGCCGGTCGCATCCACGATCGGGTGATCGATATACGCATTGGCCATTCGCTGTAAACTCTCCGCCAGCTCAGCCATGGTGGTGTTCTTACAGCCGATCATCGGCCCCATCTTCGTGACTGGCTTCGGCGCGGCCTGATCCACCTTGCATCCGGAACGCTCGGAATCGTCTGCCTTGGTCAATTTCGGCTTACCGCTCCCCACAGTTAGCGCGTACACCGTCACCTCTCGCGTCTCGGTGTGAGTCTTCAGCTCGAAGTCGTCCAGCAACAAGCCGCGCAGCATCTCCAAACCCACGCTGAGCGGCGGCGGCTGCGGCCGTCCGCCGACGACGTTGGGCGCTCCCTCGCCGGTGCTCGGCACCTTGGCCGTGATGTCCCATGATTGGGAGTCCGCGGATTTGGGCAGGCCGATCACCATATCGGCGGCGATATTCGGCGTAATCTGCAGCGCCAGCGCGATCAGGGCCCGCAGTGTGCCGCCGGCTTTCATCTCGCTGCTGCCGGTATAAAGCAACCCGGTAAACGGGCGCCCGTTCGGGTCGGCGGGCTTTATGATCGCGGCCTCAAATCGCGCCTGTGCCAGCGCCAAAGTCGCTTCGATGCCGTCCGGATTGGCGGTTGGCTTTCGATTCACGCTTTCAATCACCAGCGCTCGGTACCGGAACGTCTTTCAGCTCCAGCTTCAATCCCAGCTGTTTATCCACCGCGTCAAAAATCGAAATGCCGTCCGAGCCTTTGGCCGCCAGCGCGCCGCGCCCCGTCCACTCGAGGTCGAAGTCGAACGTACCATCGAGCTTCGTCGAGTCGATCACGTCGTGATCCAGATAGCCGCCCGCCATCTGATGCAGGTTCTCGGCAATGCCGGACGCTGTCAGGTCGTGGCACGCGACTTTGATGTTCGGCATCGAAGCCGGATCGCCCGGGTTCCCTCCGCCGCCCGCCTGCCGTTGTTGTTGGCATCCGGGGTTCTCCCGCTCCGCTCCCCGGTTTCAATTTCGATCCCTTGCCCACGCTCAAGCACGTAGCGAGGCGCCGGGCTCGTACCCTTGTGAATCGCCAGGCCGAAGCGTTCGGCCAGCAGCGCCTGCAACATCAGGTTGGCCGTCGCCGTCGTCGTGCCGTCGGGGACTTTGGCGACCACGTCGTAAAGCTCGGAACTCACCCAGCCGGGACCGCCGGAGATCGTATCCTCCGAAACCCCGTATGCCGCCTCGATCAGTTCGAGCATGGTCGCGTCCCGGTTGATGTACCGTCCGGCGCGCAGCACGCCGCCGAAATTCTGCGCAAACCCGTGCGCCGTCGCGGGGACATGCACGTCCGCGACATCGAATTTCGGCTGCTGGGCGACAGCGGGTGTTATCGCCAGCAGGCTGAACAAGGCAATCTTCTTCATAATTGGAGCTCCTTTCCCTTTGACGCCGTTTGGGAAAATCCGGGCCGTAGTTCGAATCGGTCACCGGTTGGGGTTTTCTCCCCTCAATTGGTAACGACTCAGCGCTCGACTTTTATCCACACCCCCAAGAAAGCGCCGGCATAGCGACATGCCGGCCACGAAGTATCGTAGTGCCGCAACAGCTAGACGTTCGGTTCAATGTTAAAATAGCCCAACTCGACTCTTAACCCAGGGCCAAAGCCGTCGCTTCGTGAAGGAGAATTTTATGCCACTCCGGTTTTCGTTGGTTTGTGCCGCATTGCTCTCTGTGGGCGCGGCCGCGGCATTCGGGCAGCAACCGGCACAGTCTGAGAACAGCGTGCCGCTCATCCAGCCCGGAGCGCCCGGAAAGCCCGACAAGATCCTTACCCCGGCCACCACGGCCGGCACCGGCCAGCAGGGGCCGACCGACGCTGACGTCAAGTTCATGCAGGGCATGATCATGCACCACAATCAGGCGGTCGAGATGGTGGCCCTGATGCCGGGGCGAACCAAGAACCCCAAACTGCTGTCGCTCGGTCAACGCATCAGCATCTCGCAGACCGACGAGATGAAGTTCATGAAGCGTTGGCTCACCTATCGCGACAAGCCGCTCACCGAAATGGGAGATATGGCCGGCATGGCAGCCACATGGACATGCCGCTGATGCCCGGAATGTTGACGCCCAAACAGATGGATGCCCTGCGCAAGGCGACCGGCCCCAAGTTCGACCAACTCTTTCTGACCGGAATGATCCAACACCACGGCGGCGCGCTGACGATGGTCAAGGACCTCTTCGACACGCCCGGCGCGGCCCAGGACCCGCAGTTATTCGACTTCACCGCGGATATCGGCGTCACCCAGCAGGGTGAGATCGACGCGATGCGAAACATGTTGGCTAAGGAGAAATAGAAATGCTCATCAACTCACCGTCTTTGCGTCGCGCCGCCCTGGCATGTACGCTGTCCGTCTTCGCCTGTTCGGCCTCCTTCGCACAGATCGTGGCGGGCCCGGCAAAGCCCACCGTGTATAACAACCCCCAGCAGCCCAACGATCCGCGTGTCGGACTGAAGGGCGGCATCACCGACGCCGGCGTCGCTGCCCTCGGCATGGAGCTTGTGGTCAACCTGCCCAAACCTACCGGCTTTGCCGCCGGCACCACCCCGAGGACGCGGCCCCTCCGCCGACCCCGCCGCCACCGGTTCCCGGCGCGCCACCGCCCGTCCTCCGCGCGCTGGATCGTACGGCTCCACCAACTCCGACCTGGCCTTCAGCGGCAACCACGTCTTCGTCGGCAACTATAACGGCCTGAACTTCTACGACATCACGGATCCCACCAAGACCAAGCTCTCGACCTCGGTGATGTGCCCCGGCGCTCAGGGAGACGTATCGGTCTACGGCCATCTCCTCTTCATGTCGGTGGAAGCGACCGGCGCACGCGTCGATTGCGGCACGCAGGGCATTCCGCTGCCTCCCGGTTATGTTCCACCGGCGCCACCGCCTGTTGCTGCTGCCGATGCGCGCGCGACGCCGGCGCTGCGCGGCGGCGCGGCGGACGCGGCGGGCGTGGCGGCCGCGGAGGACGAGGAGGCCGTGCGCCGGCGCCGCCCAGCCCGGACCGGTTCCGCGGCGTGCGCATCTTCGATATCAGCGACCTGGCCCATCCGAAGCAGTTGCCCGGCGTCCAGACGTGCCGCGGCTCGCACACCCACACCTTGGTGGTCGATCCGAAGGACAAGGACAACGTCTATCTGTACGTCTCCGGCTACTCGGCCATCCGTTCGGCCGAGGAGCTACCCGGCTGCTCCGGCGGCGGCGTCGACGATCCCAACACCGCGCTGTACACCATCGTCGTGATCCAGGTCCCGCTCGCACACCCTGAGTTGGCCAAGGTCGTCAACAGCCCGCGCATCTTCTCCGATGAGACCACCGGAGCGATGAACGGTCTGCACGTCGGCAACGTGCACGGCGAAGGCGCTGCCCCGACCGACGTCAGCGGCTGCCACGATATCACCGCATACCCCGATCTCGGCTTGGCCGCCGGCGCCTGCACGCGGGTTGGCATCCTCCTCGACATCACGCGATCCGGTGCACCCCAAGCGCATCACCGCGGTCTCCGACCCCAACTTCTCTTTCTGGCACTCGGCGATGTTCAACAACGCCGGCGACAAGGTGATCTTCGACGACGAGTGGGGCGGCGGTTCGCAGCCTCGCTGCCGCGCGCAAGACCCGATGACGTGGGGCGCGGATTCTATCTTCACCCTGAAGAATCGCGAACTCACCCTGGGCAGCTATTACAAGATGCCCGCGCCGCAGACCGAGAATGAAAACTGCACCGCGCACAATGGATCGATCATTCCCATCCCCGGACGCGACATCGAAGTGAAGTCGTGGTATCAGGGCGGCATCTCGATCATGGATTTTACCGATGCGACGCATCCGTTCGAGATCGCCTACTTCGATCGCGGACCGCTTGACGACAATAAGTTCATCGATGGCGGCGAGTGGTCGGCGTACTGGTACAACGGCTACATCTATGGCTCGGAGATCGCCCGCGGCCTGGACGTCTTCAGGCTGACGCCGAGCAAGTTCGTCAGCCAGGCGGAGATCGACGCGGCGCAGCAGGTGCATCTCGCCGAGTTCAACGCACAGGCTCCGACGAAGATCGTCTACCCGGCGAACTTCGTCACTGCGAAGGCCTATGTCGAGCAACTTGCCCGCACCAATGCCCTCACCGCGGACAAGGCGACGGCGATCAAGACGCGCCATGGACAAGAAGAACGCCAAGGAGCTGAAAGCCTTCGCGGCGACCCTCGAAAAGGGCGCAGCGACAGCCGCCACTCCGGCGGATGCAAACCGCATGACGTTGCTGGCTGAAATCCTGAAGAAGTAAGTTAGTCCGGGGGGCATTCGCAGGTTCTAATACGGGGATCTACTCGCGGCAGTTTCGTTACCCGGCTGCGACCGCTACAGACCGCGACCGCAATGGAGCGGCTTTTTGCCACAGTCTGCTATCCCACCACCACAAATAGGCTGCCTTCGGTGATGCCTTGCGGGGCGGCGCGCTGCAAGGTCTGCGCCAGCTCACGGGCGGACTTGCGCCCATCCAACATGTCACGGAATGCCTCAGCGACCGCGGAGGTCTGCCGCGCGGTTTCGTGGGCGAATTCGAGACGGAAATGGCGGATGCCGGCCTCGAGCCAATCCTCCAGGTGCGCGGAGGCTTCCTGCGCTTCGGCGCCGAAGACGGTGTTGCGGCAGCCGACGTCGGCCATCACGGGATGCGCGCGGCCGGTGGAATCGCGCAGCGCGACGCGAGTGCTTTTCGCAGGGGCGGCCGCAATCGCGATAGCTGGTCCCGGTGGAGAGGAAGCGGCAGAAGACGCAGTGCTCGGTGTGGAAGACGGGCAGATGCTGATAGGCGACGGCCTCGATGCGTCCGGCGCCCGATGCGCGGGCGAGTTCGGCGATCTGCGCGGCGTTCAGATCGTGCGTGGGGGTCGAGGCGGGCGAGGCCGAGATCGAACAGCTCCGCGGCGGTGATGGCATTGGCGGCGTTCAGGCTGAAATCGCCGATGAGTTCGGGATGAGCGCGACCGCGCAATGCGTGCAACAGGCCGGCGGACCGGACCAGGATCGGGCAATCGCAGCTCAGCAGGAAATCGGCGATGCGCTCTTCGCCGGGCTTGAGTACGCGGGGCTGGCGATGCGCGCCGCGAGATCTGGCGGCGCGGATGCGTTCGAGCGAGGGACGGAGACCGTAGAGATCGAGATAATCGAGCGTGATGCTGGCGGGGCGGACGTCGATGGCGGCGTCAAGTTGCTCCGGCGGTGCGGACCAGGAGGTGGAGAACGGGGGCCTCGCGCCGCGTCGCGGGTGTATGGTGTACGGACGAAAAAGAACCGGCCGCACGACCGTTGGCGTACATCAGAAGCGCAGGGTTGCTTGCGCGGCCTGAAGCTCTTCCACGGCTTCGCGGCGGATTTGGTTCAGCAGAGAGGCGGGAGCGAACGGCGAGCCTGTCAGTTCGAGTTCGAGTTCGGCAAGTTCGTATGGCGTGTTGCCCAGGCGCCCGAATTGCGCGCGCAGGAATTCGGCAGTCCAGTGCGCGATTCTGCGCGGCGGCCAGCGGGTTCGGTGAGAACACGGTGACGCCGCGACTTCGCCGACGCGCCATTCGGTTTCCAGCGGCCGCCCTCGCGCGCGATCGCGCGCACGCTACAGGCTGCTTGCGCAGCGGAGCGGCGGCTTCGATGTAGGGGCGAACCGCTTTGTCCATATCCGGATCGTGGGTGCGCCAGACCAGATCGCCGGGGCGGATGCGCGAGGAGTCGATCACGCCGTTGCCGAACGCAGTTCCAGCTGCCCTCGCGGCCGCTCACTTCGAAGACGCGGCCGCCCTCTTCGCGGCTCCTCGGGACTGCGCCAATCGGCGGCGTCGAACACGACGCCGTCGCCTGGTTTCAGCGGAGAGATGCCATGCGCGGCGGACGGTTCGATGGCGACGCCGCCATCGGGACGCGCGTCACGCGTCCCATGAGGACGCCGCGATGGCGCGGGGCGCGGCCCTTGACCACCGCCTGATGATTCGTCCCGGTGAGAAAATGCGGGCCGAGGCCGCGCGAATAAACCTGTTCGAGCTGCAGTTCGGCGGCGCGTCGACGGGGTCGCGGGCGGCCGGCCCAGGCTTCGTCCACGGCTTTGCGGTAGGCGCGCGTGGTGAGCGCGACATAATCCGCATCCTTGTAGCGGCCTTCGATCTTGAGCGCGGAGACGCCGATTTCGACGATCTCGGGAATCTGGCGCAGCGCGTAGAGATCGCCCGGCGAAAGCAGGTAGCGCGCATCGGCCAGGGGCCGGATGCGCCATCCACCATCATCTCGTAGGGCAGGCGGCAGGCTTGCGCGCACTGGCCGCGATTGGCGCTGCGGCCGCCCCAGGCTTCCGAAGAAAAGCACTGGCCGGAGTACGACACGCACAGCGCGCCGTGGACGAACATTTCGAGCTCGCAATCGGTTTGCGGCGCGAATGGCGCGGATTTCGTCGAGCGATAGTTCGCGGGCCATCACCACGCGGCTCACGCCGAGGCTCTGCGCGAAGCGAACGCCATCGGCGCTGGTGATGCTCATCTGCGTGCTGCCGTGGATTTCGAGGCCGGGCGCGATTTCGCGCGCCAGCTTCACCACGCCCAGATCCTGCACGATGATGGCGTCGGCGCCGGCTTCGGCGATGGCGGCGAGCGTGCGCGCGGCCTCCTCGAGTTCGTGATCGAAGACCAGCGTATTGAAGGTGACGTAGCCCTTCACGCCGCGGCGGTGCAGAGTGCGCATGGCTTCAGGCAGCTCGGCCAGCGTGAAGCCGACTTTGGCGCGCGCGGTGAAATGCTTGAGGCCGAAATAGACCGCGTCGGCGCCGGCTTCGATGGCCGCGCGCAACTGCGGCCAATAGCCCGCGGGGCTCATGATTTCGGGCTTAGCTGACGGCTTAACTACCACTATTTAAGGGTAACAAACGGCTAAGATGAGAACGGAATGAAGAGGCTTCTGGCGTTGGCTACGATGTGCGCGGCGGGGTATGCGCAACTTCCTTCGGGATCGCTGTGGCGGGACCCGGGCGACGTGACGAGGCTCGATTTCGGCGGATCCGTGGGCGCGCCGGTGAGTAAGCCGAAACCGCCACTGGCGTTCCTGCGGGAAGACCTGAGCGGCACGCAGCCGAAGGTATTCGTCAAAGACGCCAACGGCGCGACGTGGAACGTGAAGTTCGGGTACGAGGTGCGTCCGGAATCGTTCTGCTGGCGGGTAGTGCGAGCGTGCGGCTATTTTGCGGAGCCGAGTTTCTTCATGGCATCCGGCAAGTTTGAGGGATTTCAACCGATGAAGCGGAAAGACCCCAGCCTGCACGAGGACGGCAGTTTTACCGATGGGCGCTTCCAATATCGCGATCCAGATTTGAAGTTTCTCAACGACAAGAACTGGCGCTTCGACGGCCCCCCTTACGGCGGGACCAAGGAGCTGAGCGGGCTCAAGATCCTGATTATGCTTTTTTCCAATTGGGACAACAAGGATGCGCGGGTTGGCGCCGGCGGTCCAAACACCGCCGTCTTCGAACTCAAGAAGCCTCTCGGCACGCGCTACATTTACGCGTTCACCGATTGGGGCGCGGGTTTCGGCGGCGATTCAGGCCCGCGCGCGCGGTCGATCTGGCGCTGCGGACCCTTCCTGGAACAGAGCGCGCATTGGGTGGAGCGGAGCGCGAAAGGCACGCTGGTATTCCGCTACGACGGCAATATCAGCGAAGGATTCCGCACCGGAATCCCAGCGGCGCACGCGGCCTGGTTCATGAAATATCTCGGCGCCATTACCGATGCGCAGTTGCACGCGGCCTTTACGGCTAGCGGAGCAACCGATGCGGACGCGGTGTGCTTTACGAAGGCGTTGCGGCAAAGGATCGACGAACTGCGCGCGGCTGCCGGGACCGAAACGAATTAGTACAGCAAGGACGCGGCGGGACCAGCATCAGTTCCCGGGCGAGATCTCTTCTACCGGGCCGAACTTCTTCAGCAGATCGCGAATCTTGGCGCCGTCGCCCACGGCGACGATCTGAACGTTGTCGTAGGGTACGTATTTGCGCGCTACGCGCTGCACCTCAGCCGCGGTAATGGCGGCGATCTTTTCGGTGTACGTGTCCCAATAGTCTTCGGACAGGCCGAATTCGCGCTGCTGCATCCAGCGGTTCAGTACGTTCGCCGGGCTCTCCAAACCAAGGGCGAAGCTGGCCGCCATGGCTCGCTTCGCTCCTTCCAACTCTTCCTTGGGAACGGGGACGTCGCGGATTTCGTGGAATTCCTTGAGCAGATCGGCGAGCGCCGGTTCGGTTACTTCCGTCCGCACGGACATCGACGAGGTGAAGTGCGCCGTGTACTTTGTCACGGCGAAACTGGAGCTGACGCCATAGGTGTAGCCCTTCTCTTCGCGAATGATACGGAACAGACGCGCCGCCGGGCCGTTGCCGAGGACCTGGTTCATCACCATGCAGGCGATGTAATCGGGATTGTTGCGGTCGATCGCGCGATTGGCGAGCGTGATCTCGGTCTGCACGGAGCCGGGCCGCGAAATCAGATAGACCTTTTTCTCCGCGATGGGCGGATCGATAGGCAACGTGAGAGCAGCGGCCGGTCCGCCCTTCCAGGCGCCGAGAGCCTTATCGAGCTTTGAAACCGCGTCGCGCGGCGTGATTTCGCCGACGAT